>CAWKEX010000013.1:0-101130 GCA_963848795.1 uncultured Actinomycetota bacterium | reverse complement strand
CTGCTCGTCGATCTCGAGGGCAAGGTCGACCCGGCCCTCGAGGCGACGGGTCCACACGTCGTGCAGGGCCACGAGGAGGTCGTCGGGGTCGTCGAAGATGGCGGCCAGCTCGTCGTTCCACGGCAGCGTGGACGACCCCGAGCGGTCCAGGTCGGCGATCACGCGCCGAAGTGCGGTGGCCCGGCGGCGGTAGGTGTCCCAGGCGATGCTCATGTCGGCCTCCTTGCCGATCTCGTCGTCCGGTGCGGATCGACGTGCGGTCGACACTAGGCAGCGCGTGCCGTCCGTTCTGCGTGCCAGAGGCGGGAGTTGGGCACCCGTCCAGGGGTGGACCCGGCTCCGCCCCTGGACGGATGTGGGAGAGGAGACTTGCGCCCTACGCTGGGGGAATGAGTGCCGAGAAGGTGATCGGGACGATGACGGCGCGCTGGCGACGCGCGGGCTACCCCGAGTTCGCCTGGTGGATCCCACTCGCGATGGGCGCCTTCTCCATCGGCGCCGGCGCGGTCGGCGCCGCCCAGCGGGCGGAGCAGGGAGCGCTCCTGCCCGCGTCGCTGCTGATGTCGGCGGCGCTCGTCCCCCAGTGCCTGGACCTGGCCGGCATCCGGCTGCCGTGGCCGGTGTTCATGGGCGTCACCATGGCCGCGAGCGGCGTGGTCATGGTCCTGTACCCAGTCGACTACGACTTCGTGATGCTGGTCTGGGTGATGCTGGTCGGTCACATGGGGGCCACGGAGCCGCTCGGCACGAGTCTGCTGGCCACGAGTCTCGCCGCCGTGGCGCTCGGTGCGCTCACGCTCGGCGACCTCGTCGAGGGCTCGGCGTTCTGGCTGGCCGCGCTGATCGTCGGCGGCGACATCGGCGTGATCATCCGCTACCAGCAGGTGCGGCTCGACCAGGAGCGCCGTACCCACCGCGACCACGAGGCCGCCGCGATCCTGGAGGAGCGGCAGCGGATCGCCCGCGAGGTCCACGACGTGATCGCGCACTCGCTGAGCGTCACCATGCTGCACCTGACCGCGGCTCGCCGCAGCCTCGAGGAGGATCGCGAGGCCGGCGTCGACGAGGCGGTCGAAGCCCTGCGCGACGCGGAGAACGGCTGGGCCGCGAGGCGATGGCCGACATCCGCACCACGGTCGGGCTGCTGGGACAGGAGCCGGGCGTCGCGAATGCGGCTCCCGACCTGCGAGACGTGCCTGCCCTCGTCGACGATTTCCGACAGGCCGGCCTCAGGGTGAACCTCGAGATCCGGGGCGACGCCGGGGCCGTGCCGCCCAACGCCTGCCTGGGTCTCTACCGGATCGTCCAGGAGTCGCTGGCCAACGTGGCGAAGCACCAGCCGCGGTCCGGCGCCGACGTGATGCTCGACTGCGGGCGCCGAGGAGCAGCACCTCATCGTCAGCAACCAGCTGGCGGCCGGGAGCGTCCGGAAGCCCGGCGGAAACGGGCTAAGGGGATGCGCGAGCGCGCCGAGCTGCTCGGCGGGACGTTCCACGCCGGCCCGAAGGACGGGCGCTGGGTCGTGGAAGTGGCACTGGGCGACCCCGTCCTGGCCCCGCACGAGTCCGGGTGCCCCTGGGGTCCGAAGCGAACCCAGCCGTCGCCGGACCCGGCATGAACCATCGCCGAGACTGACGTGGTCGGCGTGCTGCTCGTCGACGACCAGGAGCTGGTCCGCTCCGGCCTGCGCCGGATCCTGCGCCGCAAGGACGGCTTTGCGATCGTAGGCGAGTGCGCGGACGGCGGGGAGGTTGCCGAGGCGGTGGCGCAGCACCGCCCCGATGTGGTGGTGATGGACCTGCGGATGCGCGAGGTCGACGGGATCGAGGCGACCCGACGCCTGCGGAGCGACCCGGAGTCCCCGCCGGTACTCGTGCTCACGACCTTCGACGACGACGAGCTCCTGTCCGGAGCGCTGCGGGCGGGCGCCGCAGGCTTCCTGCTGAAGGACTCACCCGCCGAGGAGCTGATCCGGGCGGTGCGCACGGTCGCGTCCGGTCACGCGCTGCTCGACCCCGCCGTCACCGGCCGGGTGCTCGACGCCTACCGGACCGGCAGCCCGGCCGGCTCCGGCGTCCAGCCGGATGCGTTGACCTCGCGCGAGCTCGATGTTCTCCGCCTGGTCGGGCGGGGCCTCAGCAACGGCGAGATCGCCGAGGAGCTCGTGATCTCCGAGGTGACCGTGAAGAGCCACATCGGCCGGATCTTCACCAAGCTCGACCTCCGCGACCGGGCGGCGGCCATCGTCTACGCGTTCGACCAGCGGCTGGTCGCTCCCGGCGCCACTCGATAGTCCGTCACGAAAAGCACCACGCTCCGCCGCGGAATGGAGCTTTCCGTGACGGACTATCCCACGGGGAGGCCGACTCAGTCGTGGACGACGAGGGTCTGCTCGCGGCCCGGACCGACGCCGACTCCCCAGATCCGGGTGCCGGACATCTCCTCGAGCGCCTCGACGTAGGCCTGGGCGTTCTTCGGCAGGTCCGCGAAGCTGCGGCAGTCGGAGATGTCCTCCCACCAGCCGTCGAGGTACTCGTAGACGGGCTTGGCGTGGTGGAACTCCGACTGCGTCATCGGCATCTCGTCGTGGCGCTCGCCGTTGATGTCGTAGGCCACGCACACCGGCACCCGCTCCCAGCTGGACAGCACGTCGAGCTTGGTCAGGAACAGGTCGGTCAGGCCGTTGACCCGGGAGGCGTAGCGGGCGATGACGGCGTCGTACCAGCCGCACCGACGGTCGCGGCCGGTCGAGACCCCGACCTCGCCCCCGACCTTCCAGAGCTTCTCGCCGTCCTCGTCGAACAGCTCGGTGGGGAACGGGCCGGAGCCGACCCGGGTGGTGTAGGCCTTGATCACGCCGATCACGCGGTCGATCCGGGTCGGGCCGACGCCGGAGCCCGTGCACACCCCGCCTGCCACCGCGTTGCTGCTCGTCACGAACGGGTAGGTGCCGTGGTCGACGTCGAGCATCGTCGCCTGGGCGCCCTCGAACAGCACCGTCCGGCCCTCGTCGAGCGCCCGGTTGAGCAGCAGCGCGGTGTCGGCGACCATCGGCCGCAACCGGTCGGCGTACGACAGCAGCTCCTCGACCACCGCGTCGACCGCGACCGCGCGACGGTTGTAGGCCTTGGCCAGCAGCTGGTTCTTCACGTCGAGCGACCCCTCGACCTTCTGGGTCAGGATCGACTCGTCGAAGAGGTCGGCGACGCGGATGCCGATGCGGTTGATCTTGTCGGCGTACGCCGGCCCGATGCCGCGCCCGGTCGTGCCGATCCGGTTCTTGCCGAGGAAGCGCTCGGTGACCTTGTCGATGGTGGAGTGGTACGACGCGATCACGTGCGCGTTGGCGCTGACCACCAGACGGCTCACGTCGACACCTCGCGCCTCGAGCGCGTCCAGCTCCCGGAACAGCGCCTCGGGCGAGACCACGACCCCGTTGCCGATCACGCTGGTGCAGCCGGGGCTGAGGATCCCGCTCGGCAGCAGGTGGGTCGCGAACTTCTCGCCGTTCACGACGATGGTGTGGCCCGCGTTGTGGCCGCCGCTGGTGCGGACCACGAAGTCGATGGAGTCGGCACCCGACTCGCGCTGGGTGGCCAGCAGGTCGGTCGCCTTGCCCTTGCCCTCGTCGCCCCACTGGGCTCCGAGGATCACGATCGCGGGCATCCGCACTCCTTCGGCGCAGTCGGTGAACCACCGCCACCTTAGACGCTGCGGGCGGTCGCGCCCGTTGGGCTAGGGTCCGTCGCGTGGAGTCGTTGCTGGTGATCACCAACGAGGGCGCGGGCACGGCTGACGAGGAGACCCTCGACCGGGCGCTCGCTTCCCTCTTCGACCGGGTGTCGATCGAGGTGACGGCGACCTCCAACCCCGGCGAGCTCGACGGCGTCCTGCACCGGGCCGGCTCGCGGGTGATCGTGGTGGCCGGCGGCGACGGCAGCCTGCACGCCGTGGTGGCCGCGCTCCACCGGCGGCACGACCTCTCCAAGGCCGTCATCGGCCTGCTGCCCCTCGGGACGGGCAACGACTTCGCCCGCGCCATGGGGATCCCCCTCGACACCGAGGACGCCGCCCGGGTGTTGGTCGACGGGCACGTCCGCCCGGTCGACCTGGTCGTCGACGAGCTCGGCGGCGTGGTCGTCAACAACGTGCACGTCGGCGCCGGGGCGCAGGCCAGTCGCCGCGGGCACCGCTGGAAGGAACGTCTCGGCAAGATCGGCTACGGGAAGCTCAACCTGGGCCGCGCCGGCTACCCCATCGGCGCCCTGCTGTCGGCCGTCAAGCCCCCGTTCCTCCGGCTCCGGGTGGAGGTCGACGGCGAGGTGGTCGTCGACCTCGACCAGCCGGTGCTGATGGTCGCGATCGGCAACGGCCCGAGCGTCGGCGGCGGTGCCGAGCTGGCACCCGAGGCGGACCCGGAGGACGGCAAGGTCGACGTGATGATCTCGCGCGCGATCGGACCCTGGGCGCGGTTCGGGTACGCCGCCCACCTGGCGCGAAGCCGCCACCACGAGCGGGACGACGTGATCTACCTGCGCGGAGAGCGGGTGTCGATCAGCGGCGAGGAGTTCTACTGCGCCGCCGACGGGGAGGTCTTCGGGCCCGAGCGGAACCGGACCTGGCACGTCGAGCCGGCGGCGTACTCCATGGTGCTGCCCTGAATGGCCGAGCTGCTCTCGGCTCACAGCCAGCCGCGGCGGACCGCCTCGACGCCGGCCTGGAACCGGTTGTCGACGCCCAGCTCGATCAGCAGGTCGGCGACGCGGCGGCGGACCGTCCGGAGGCTGAGGCCGAGGGTCCGGGCGATCTGTTCGTCCTTGGCCCCGCGGCCAGCTGCTGGAGCAGGAACCGGCGCAGGTCGGGGCGCGCCTCGCCGAAGTCCATGTCCGGCACGGGAGCGGCCCGCTCCCACATCAGCTCGAACAGCATGGTCAGCGCCTCCACCAGCGCCCGCTGCCGGACCAGGATCCGCGGCTCGTCGGCCATGCCGAGCGGCTCGGGCACGACGGCGTGGGTGGAGCCCGAGCACGAACATCCGGGTCGGTAGGTCGGCGATCACCCGGACCTTCTCTCCGGCGCGGGCCCGGGCGAGCAGCACGTCACGCGCCTCCTGCAGCGCCCGGACCGGGTAGATCGCCCGTGAGCGCCGGCCGGTGGCGATCGCCGAGGCCACCACCTGCGCCACGGCCGCCTCCCGCGGCAGGTCCCAGGCGTCGGGCCGCAACCACAGCATCTCTCCCCGGCTCTCCTCGATCATCTTGGTCAGCAGCTGGAGGGGGTTGCCGCCGGCGCTGACTTCGCCGTCGAGGAGCTGGACGTCCTCGACCTCACCCGGCCCGGGGCGGGTGGCGGCAGCGGCGAGGAAGGGAATGGCGGTGGCGATGTCGTCGAGCCGCTCGCGGGTGCGGACGGCGGCCTCCGCCTCGCGGGCGACGTACGACGACACCACGGCCGACAGGGACAGCACGTGGACCCGGCCGCGCTCGATCCGCACGATGCCCCGACCGGCCAGGCCCTCGATCTGTCCGGGGACCTCGTCCGGTGCGATCCGCAGGCCGGTGGCCACGACGTCCACCTCGCTGCCCGACAGCGGCAGGAGGCGCTGGTAGAGCCGCTCCTCCTCCGGGGACAGCCCCAGTGCAGAGAGCGTGGAGACAGGAGTACGGCGCGCCACCGTGGCATCTTAGTGCCAGCGGCAGCGGGGAGCCACGTGGCACCGATGGGTCAGGGCATCATTTTCCGCAGCGTCGCGTGCGTTTGAGTCGCCTCAGGGTGGTCCGCCGCCGCTCGACCCACATCGGGGGATGGAGTCGAAGCGGCCGACGCTTGGCAGGGCGTTGGATTCCGGTTCGGGTCCGACGCTCTTTCCATGTGCGCTCCGGCTCCGCACCCTTCCCGCCGCGGCGTCGCGGCCGGTCCCACCGGTAGCGTTCGGCGTTGGCAGCGATCGAACGACGCAGGAGCGACACCATGGCACGAGGCGGACAGGGCGAGCCCACGGACTGGGTCACCCGCGCCGCCGACGACGCCGTCCGCCACGCCGGTGAGGGCAAGCCGGTCACCGTCTCCTCCGGCGTCAGTCCGTCCGGGCCGGTGCACCTGGGCAACCTGAGGGAGTTCCTCACCGTCCACTTCGTCGCCGACGAGCTGCACCGCCGCGGCACACAGGTCCGGCACCTGCACGTGTGGGACGACTTCGACCGCTTCCGCCGGGTGCCGGCCGGCGTCGATCCGGCGTGGTCGGAGCACATCGGTCGGCCGCTGTCCGCCGTGCCGGACCCGTGGGGGTGCCATGACTCCTGGGCCGACCACTTCAAGGAGCCGCTGCGCGCGGCGCTGGCCGACCTCGGTGTCGAGATGGAGGAGGTCTCCCAGACCGAGCGGTACCGCGCCGGGGTCTACCGGTCGTCCGTCCGCACCGCGATCGAGCGGCGCGACGAGATCGAGGCGATCCTCGCCCGTCACCGGACGAGGAAGGAGGCGGAGTCCGTCGAGTCAGACGCCGAGGAAGATCCGCCGGTCGGTCCTTCCGACGAGCTCGCACGATTCCCGTTCAAGCCCTACTGCTCCTCCTGCGGCCGCGACACCCTCGACATCACCGATTTCACCGACCCCGTCATCACCTACACCTGCCGGGTGTGCGGCTACCACGGCCGCTTCGACATCGACTCCGACACCGACGGCAAGCTGGTGTGGAAGGTCGACTGGCCGATGCGGTGGGCGTTCGAGCACGTCGACTTCGAGCCCGCGGGCATGGACCACGCGACCCCCGGCTCCTCGTTCACCGTCGGCCACGAACTGGTGGAAGGCATCTTCGGGATGCCGCGCCCGGCCTGGTTCGGCTACGACTTCGTGGGCTTTGCGGGCGTGCAGAAGATGTCGTCCTCGACCGGAGGGGCGCCGACCGCCGCCGACGCGTTGCGGATCCTCGAGGCCCCGATCCTGCGCTGGCTCTACGTTCGCCGGCAGCCGCGGCAGACCTTCGACATCGACTTCGGGCCCGAGGTGGTCCGGCTGTACGACGAGTGGGACGCCCTGGGGCGCAAGGCTGCGACCAAGCGGGACGTGGCGGTGCTCGCCTTCGAACGGGCCGCCGCGACGTCGACCGCCGGAACCCTTCCGGCCCCTCAGGTGGTGGTGCCGTTCCGCACGCTCGCCTCGGTCGCCGACGTGACGGCCGGGTCGGCGGAGCTGATCAGCGAGGTGATCGGCCGCGTCGGGCACGAGCACTCCTCCGTCGACGACCTGGAGCCTCGCCTGTCCAGGGCGATGCACTGGACCTCGGAGTTCGTGCCCGACTCTGATCGGACGATCGTGCGAGAGACGCCCGACAGCGACCGGTTGGCCACGCTGTCGTCCCGCGAGGCCGACGTGGCTCCGGCTGCTCCTCGACGAGCTGCCCACCGCTGAGCTCGACGTCGACCCGGTCACCACGCTGGTCTACGGCGTCCCGAAGCTCGCCCATGGTCTGGCCGTCGACGCCGCCCCGACCGACGAGGTCAAGGCCGACCAGAAGGAGTTCTTCCGACTCCTCTACAACCTGCTCGTCGGCAAGGACCGCGGCCCGCGACTGCCCACGCTGATCGTGGCCCTGGGCCCGGAGCAGGTCCGCTCCCTTCTGACCCCGGCCTAGGCGCGCGGACCCGTCGCTGGTTGAGGACGGTCAGCGTTCGAGCAGCGCGTCGTACGCCGCCGGGCTGGAGTCGCGCAGGAATTCGGAGCACCGGTCCCACTCCTCGGACTCGCCGATGGCGCGCGCCGAGCGCGGCGAGGACAGCGAGGCAGCGCAGGAAACCACGGTTCGGCTCGTGCTCCCACGGCACTGGCCCGTGGCCCTTCCACCCGTTGCGGCGCAGCAGGTCGAGGCTGCGGTGGTAGCCGACCCGGGAGTAGGCGTAGACGGTCACGTCGTCCGCCCCGCCGTCGCGTGCCTGCTCGGCCAGGGCGGCCCACGCGAACGGCGACGCCGGGTGGCGGCGTACGACGTCGGTCGGGTCCGCTCCAGAGTCCAGCTCGGGGTCGGCCGGGTCCTCCGGCAGGTGGGTCGGCGGCGGCCCCGCCATCAGGTCGGAGTGGCTCATCAGACCCCCACCGACTTGCCGCTGGAGCGGAGGTGCTCGCACGCCTCGACCACTCGCTCGGCCATGCCGGCCTCCGCGGCCTTGCCCCACGAGCGGGGGTCGTAGACCTTCTTGTTGCCGACCTCGCCGTCGACCTTGAGCACCCCGTCGTAGTTGCTGAACATGTGGCTCGCGACCGGGCGGGTGAAGGCGTACTGGGTGTCGGTGTCGACGTTCATCTTCACCACGCCGTAGTCGACGGCGGCGGCGATCTCCTCGGCGGTCGAGCCGGACCCGCCGTGGAAGACGAGGTCGAAGGGCTTCGCGCCCGGCTCCAGGCCGAGCTTCTCGACCACGGCCTCCTGGGCAGTCTTGAGGATCTCGGGGCGCAGCTTCACGTTGCCGGGCTTGTAGACGCCGTGCACGTTGCCGAAGGTCAGCGCCGCCATGTATCGGCCCTCGTCGCCGGTGCCGAGTGCGCTGACGGTGGCCAGCGCGTCCTCGGGGGTCGTGTAGAGCTGGTCGTTGATCTCGTTCGCGACGCCGTCCTCCTCGCCGCCGACGACGCCGATCTCGACCTCGAGGATGATCCGGGCGGCCGCGCACTTCGCGAGCAGCTCCTCGGCGATCTGCAGGTTCTCCTCCAGGGGTACGGCGGAGCCGTCCCACATGTGGGACTGGAAGAGCGGGCCCTCGCCCCGGGAGACGCGTTCCGCGGAGATCTCCACCAGCGGCCGGACGAAGCCGTCGAGCTTGTCCTTCGGGCAGTGGTCGGTGTGCAGCGCGATGTTGATCGGGTAGTTCTTCGCCACCTCCGCGGCGTAGCTGGCGAACGCGACCGACCCGGTCACCATGTTCTTCACCGACGGTCCGGAGAGGTACTCCGCTCCCCCGGTCGAGACCTGGATGATGCCGTCGGAGCCGGCGTCGGCGAACCCCTTCAGGGCGGCGTTGAGCGTCTGGGACGAGGACACGTTGATGGCCGGGAACGCGAAGGCCTTCTCCTTCGCCGCGTCGAGCATCGCTGCGTAGACCTCGGGAGTGGCAATGGGCATGCGGGCGTCTCCTCGGAACGACGGGTCTGGACTCTCCCTCACCCTAGTCCCCCCGTCTCGCGTGACCAGACGGCCGCTGGACCGTTGATCCGGGCATGGCGGACACCCCGCCGCACGTTCCCGAGGAGTCACCCGTGCCCCGTCCTCCCCTCGCCCGACTCGCCCGGCTCCGCCTCGCCGGAGCGGTGGCCACCCTGGCCGTCGGCGCCGCGATGCTCACCGTCCCCACCGCGGCCGTCAGCAGCGAGCCCGCGGCGTTCCACCCCCAGCTGGTCACCGTCGACACCCCGTTCCGCTCCGACAAGGAGCGGCTCCAGACGCTCGGCCTCGACCTGACCGAGCACGCCGGCCACGACTACGTCGAGGTCGTGATCCACACGCGCGAGGAGCTGAGCCGGCTGACGGCGGCGAAGTTCACCTACGACGTCGCGGATCCCCGACCTCATCCGCCGCGGCATCGAGATCGCGAAGCTCAACGAGGCGTACGCCGCCAGCGTGGCCAGGTCCCCCTCCCGTCGGGTCGCGACTCCTACCGCACCCTCGAGGACTACAACGCGGACATGACGAGGCTCGCGAAGAAGCACCCGGGCCTGGTCCAGAAGTTCGCGCTCAAGCGCCCCACGCTCGACGGCAACAAGACCTTCGGCGTCGAGATCAGCCAGGGGGTGCGCCAGCCCAACCGCGGCGAGCCCACCTTCGTCCTCCTCGGCCTCCACCACGCCCGCGAGTGGCCCTCGGGCGAGCTGGCGATGGAGTTCGCCTTCGACCTGGTCAAGCAACTACGGCCGGAGCGACCGGATCACCCGCCTGCTCAGGCAGGCGCGCGTGGTCGTCGTACCGGTCTCCAACCCTGACGGCTTCGACCTGTCCCGCACCGACGGCGAGTACTCCGACCTCCGCGAGCTGAACCCGAACGACCCGCTGAGCGGCAGCACCTCCGTCCTGGCCACGCCCGGGCAGACCTACAAGCGCAAGAACTGCCGGGTCGTCGACGGCGAGGACACCCCCGACGGCAGCTGCGCGGCCACCGCCACCAGCAACGGCGGCTTCGGCGTCGGCGTCGACCTCAACCGCAACTACGGCGGGTTCTGGGGCGGTCCGGGCGCGGCCCCGACCGAGCCCAACCCGAGCACGCTCGAGGCCGGGCCGGCCGACCCGACCTACCGCGGTGCGAGCGCCTTCTCCGAGCCGGAGACGAAGAACATCCGGGACCTGATCGCCAGCCGCCAGACGACGATGATGATCAGCAACCACACGTTCTCGAACCTCGTGCTGCGTCCCAACGGCGTCAACCCCAACACCCTCGGCGCGGACGGCAAGCCCGTCGGCGACTCCCCGGACGAGCGTGGGCTCAAGCACCTCGGGTGCCAGGATGACGTGCCCAGAACGGCTACGCCAACATCCACGGCTGGCAGCTCTACGACACCACCGGCACCACCGAGGACTGGTCCTACAACGCCACCGGCGGCTACGGCTACACCTTCGAGATCGGCCCCAACGAGTTCCACCCGCCGTTCCCGCAGGTCGTCGACGAGTACCTCGGCAAGGGCAAGTACGCCGGCAAGGGCAACCGTGAGGCCTACCTGATCGCCCTCGAGCACGCCGTCGACACCCGCTTCAACGGCATCCTCAGGGGGAACGCCCCGAAGGGCGCGACGATCCGGCTGGAGAAGAACTTCCGCACCCCCACCTGGGAGTCCTCGTTCAAGGACGGCGTGAACACCGCGATCAAGGCGGGCCGCGACGGCATCGAGTGGATCGTCAACCCCTCCACGCGGCCGGTGGTCCGTTCGCACCCCTACGAGGACCTGAGCGACGAGCCCTTCCGCAAGAAGGTCATCGAGGGCGGGCCGATCGAGCCTTCGAGCCACGTCGACCACGAGTTCGTGCTGAACGGACCCGCCGACGTCTTCCGCACCAGCCTCGACTGGCCGACCCCGGACGACCTGGACCTCGAGGTCTACCGCAAGACGAGCGACGGGAAGCTCAAGAAGGTCGGCAGCTCCGGCAACTTCGTCGGTGACAAGGAGCGGGTCGACCTCAACGGCGCCCCGGCCGGCACCTACGTCCTGCGGGTGATCAACTTCGCCTCCACGACGCCGAGCTACACCCTCACCGAGGAGCTCTTCGACTCGTCACCCGGCACACCGCGGGCAAGCGCGAGCGCTACACGCTGACCTGCGAGAAGAACGGCAAGGTCCTGCAGACAGCAGCAGGTCTTCATCGGTCGTGGCGACGTGAGGTGGATCGACTTCTCGGAGTGCCGCCGAAGTTCTGACCCCACCGCTGACCCGCCCGAAAGTTTCGGGCGGGTCGGCGCGATTTGCAGGGTTGTGGGCGGGTCAGCGCTCCTTCGCGTGGCGCTACCGCGGTGTCTTCCAGTGGCGGGCGGGTGACCACGTCGTGGCCTGCTACTCCCGCACCCGCAACTGACTCCCGCCGCTCAGGAACCACCACGCCAGGCGTCGTTGCCGGAGAGGTCGGCGTACTCCCGGATCCAGGCGTGCATGGCGATCGCCGCGGCCGCGCTCGCGTTGATCGAACGGGTGGAGCCGAACTGCGCGATCGAGAACGTACCGTCACACGATTTCCGCGCGAGCTCAGACAGGCCGGGCCCCTCCTGACCGAACAGGAAGCAGACCCGCCGGGGCAGGTCCATCGTCTCCAGGTG
The DNA here is from genome assembly GCA_963848795.1 of uncultured Actinomycetota bacterium. Lineage (GTDB taxonomy): Bacteria > Actinomycetota > Actinomycetes > Propionibacteriales > Nocardioidaceae > Nocardioides. Next base: position 89,344 of record CAWKEX010000013.1, on the reverse strand, counting down.
GTCCGACCCGGGAAGGTTGTCGATGCCGAGCAGGCGCACCCCGTCGCCGTGGAGGTACGCCGCCAGGTCGGCAGCCGTCTCGTGGTGCCGGACGTGTTGGTAGCGGTCGGTCACCATCGCCCCGCGCCGGTTCCAGCGCCGGTTGCCGACGATGTGCACCTCGGCGGCGAGGAAGGCGTTGGCGGTCCGCACGATGGTGCCGATGTTGAAGTCGTGCTGCCAGTTCTCGATGGCGACGTGGAATTCGTGCCGGCGGGTGTCCAGGTCGGCCCGGATCGCCTCCAGGGTCCAGTAGCGGTAGCGATCGACCACGTTGCGCCGGTCCCCGTCGGCGAGCAACCGGGCGTCGTACTGCTCACCCTCGGGCCACGGGCCGGGCCACGGACCGACGCCGACCTCCGCGGGGCCGTGCGGCATCGGGTCGTACGGCGCTCGGTTCCTCCATGGACCGGACCCTAAGCGTTCAGGATCTCGTTGGTCCGCCCGGTTAGGGTGACGCAGTGGGCGCGCTCGTGGAGATCACTCCACTCCTGTTCGGCATGGACTGGATGGACCCCAGGTACCTCCTGGCCGAGTTCGGCCAGGAATTCTTCTGGTTGAGCCTCGTGATCATCTTCGTCGAGTGCGGCCTGTTCTTCCCGTTCCTGCCCGGTGACACCCTGCTCTTCGCGATGGGGCTGTTCATCTCGTCCGAGCGGCTCGACCTCTTCCCGGGCAGTCCCCTCGTCGAGCTGTCCATCGCCCTCGTGCTGCTGACGGTCGCCGCCTTCCTGGGCAACGTCGCGGGCTACGAGATCGGGCGCGCCGTCGGCCCCCCGTTGTACGAGCGCAACGGCCGGATCCTGAAACGCAAGTACTTCGACCAGACCCACGCCTTCTTCGACAAGCACGGCAACAAGGCGCTGGTGATCGGCCGGTTCGTGCCGTTCGTGCGCACCTACATCACCGTGGTGGCGGGGGTGACCGCGATGCAGCGGCGCCGCTTCTTCATGTGGAGCGCCGTCGGGGCCGTCCTCTGGGTGCTCTCGATCACGCTGCTCGGCTACTTCCTCGGCTCCGCGTTCCCGTCGCTGGGCGAGAACATCGACAAGGCCGTCATCGCGATCCTCGCCTTCTCGGTGATCCCGATCGTCTACGAGTGGTGGCGGCACCGTCGTACGACCAGTCCCGAGGCGGAGGACAACGACGCCGACGGCGTGCCGGACCGGAACATCTCCGGGTTCGACACCGACCCGCGCACGCCGTAGTCGCAGCTAGCCGGCGACCGCGTCCAGCTCGGCCTTCGTGAGCACCGGGCGGACCTCGAGCCCGACGTCGGCGAGCGGGTTCTCCCCCTCGGGGCTCCGGTCGATCGCGCAGACCACCACCTCGACGACGGCACCCGCCTCGCGCAACGCGTGCGTCGCGTCGCGTACGGCGCCGCCGGTCGTGATGACGTCCTCGATCAGCGTGACCCGGCGACCGGCGACGTCGGGACCCTCGGCCAGCTTGCAGGTGCCGTACTCCTTGGCCTTCTTGCGCACGAACACCGCCGGGCCGACCGGTCAGGCTGCTCACCATGGTCGCGATCGGGATGCCGCCGAGCTCCAGCCCGCCGACCAGGTCGGTGTCCTCGGGGAGCAGCTGGACCATCGCCCGGGCGACCCGTGACAGCAGGGTCGGGTCGGCCTCGAAGAGGTACTTGTCGAAGTACTCGCCGGCGACCTGACCGGAGCGCAGCGTGAACTCCCCGGTCAGTCGGCAGCAGCCGTCGATGTCGCGGGCCAGGTCGGGATCGGGTGGGAGCACGTCATTCACGGCGCCCATCATGTACGCACGCGATTTCCGGGTCGGGCGGCTAGCCTCGACCCCATGCTTGCCCGTCGCCTGCAGGGGATCCCGCCGACGATCTTCTCCGAGATGTCGGCGCTGGCGGTGCGCACGGGGTCGGTCAACCTGGGCCAGGGCTTCCCCGACGTCGACGGGCCGCCCGCGGTGATCGCGCGCGCGGTCGAGGCGCTGCAGGGCGGCCAGAACCAGTACGCCCCGGGCACCGGCGTACCCGCGCTGCGGGAGGCGATCGCCCGGCACCAGGCGCGGCACTACGGGCTCGACCTCGACCCCGACCGCCAGGTCTGCGTCACCACCGGCTGCACCGAGGGGGTCGCGGCCGCGCTGCTCGGGCTGGTGGACGAGGGCGACGAGGTCGTCGTGCTCGAGCCCTACTACGACTCCTACGTCGCGATGATCCAGATGGCGGGAGGAGTACGCCGACCGGTCACCCTGCGCTCACCGGACTTCCGGCTGGACGTGGACGAGCTCCGGGCGGCGGTCGGCCCGAGGACCCGGTTCGTGCTGCTCAACAGCCCCCACAACCCCACCGGCACGGTGCTGGACCGCGACGAGCTGCAGGCCGTCGCCGACGTCGCGATCGAGCACGACCTGGTGGTGATCACCGACGAGGTCTACGAGCACCTGGTCTTCGACTCCCACGAGCACGTCCCGCTGGCCACGCTGCCCGGCATGTTCGAGCGCACCCTGACGCTCTCCAGCGCGGGCAAGTCCTACTCCTTCACCGGCTGGAAGGTCGGCTGGGCCACCGGCCCGGCCGAGCTGGTGGACGCCGTGCTCGCGGCGAAGCAGTGGCTGACCTTCACCTCCGGCGCACCGCTGCAGCCGGCGATCGCCCACGCGCTCGACGACGAGCCCGACTTCCCGCTCGAGCTCGCCGCCGACCTCCAGAAGCGTCGCGACCTGCTCTGCTCGGGCCTCGGCGAGGTCGGGCTCGACGTCCGGGTCCCCGAGGGCACCTACTTCGCGCTCACCGACGTGAGCGACCTCGGCTGGGAGGACGGGCTGTCCTTCTGCCTCGCCCTCCCCGAGCGGGCCGGGGTCGTGGCGATCCCGACCCAGGGTTTCCACGACACCGACGCCGGCCGGCACCTCGTGCGCTGGGCCTTCTGCAAGGACGCGTCCGTGATCGAGGACGGCCTGCGCCGGCTGGGGGACGCGCAGCTGCGCGCCTGACTCCGCCGCCGGGTCAGTACTGCGTCATCCCCGGGATGGCCTGTCGCCCCTTGCCCTTGAACCACTCGTTGGCGCCGCCCACGAACAGCAGCACGATCACGGCCACCGCCGCGAGCAGGGTGATCGCGGAGACGCCGCTGGTGATGCCGAGCAGGCTGAACAACGCCGTCACCGCCGACGACACGACCAGCGTGATCCGGGCCGCGTTGGATCGGCGCAGGACCAGCACCGCCAGGACGCAGGCGATCAGGGACCAGACGAGGAAAACTGAGACGAAGGCGACGATCGCCCCGAACGCCGAATCGGCGGAGACTCCGAAGTCCTCGAACCCGGGCTCCTCCGTGATCGCGGTGAGCACCTCGTTCCTCGCGACGACCAGCGCGATCAGGGCGAAGGCGTAGAGCAGCAGGGACAGGCCCGAGAAGATCAGGGTGATCACCGCGGCAGCGGTCACCGACCCCGGTCGCTTGTCGCTGGCGGGGCCGCCGTACCCGTAGCCGGGCTGTCCGTACGCCGGCTGCTGCTTCCGTACGCCGGCGGCTGCTGGCCGTACGGGGGCGGCTGGGCCGGCTGGCCGTAGGGGGGCGGCTGGGCGGCTGGCCGTAGGGGTTCTGCTGCTGCGGCGGCCGGTCGCCGTAGGGGCTCTGCTGCGCCGGCTGCTCACCGTAGGGGCTCGCGGGCGGGCCGGAGGGTGGCTGCCCGTAGGGGTTCTGGCTGGGCGGGGGACCGTAGGGGGACCCGCCCTCGTCGCCGCTGTTGGAGTCGCTCATGGGTGCATTGGATCATGGCGGGCGAACCACGCCCGCACCTCGGGGCGCAGCAGCAACGCAAACGTCACCGCGCAGCCGAACGCGGGGAGCACCATCAGCACCGAGCCCAGCGACGCCACCAGGCAGGCGGCACCGGCGCCGGCCGCGGAGGCCAGCAGGGCGATCCGGGCCCACCCCGCCCGCCGTAGGACGAACACGGCCAGGACCACCGCCACCAGGGCCCAGCCACCGTCACCCCGGCGGTGACGTAGGTGGCGACCTGGACCGCACGGTCGGTCACCCCCTGGTCACCGAGCTCGGGGTTCTGCCGGCGCAGCTCCTCGAAGACCAGGTCGGGCTGGAGCGCGATCACCAGGGCGCTGAGTCGCCATCATCACCGCGGCCGTCCCGGAGAGCACCCAGGTCAGGACGCACGCCCACATCACGGCGACCGGGCGGCGCTCCGGACGGCCGGATTCGACCGCGGAGGGCGCAGCGGTCGTCCCGAAGCCCTGCTGCGGCCTGGGCGCCGTTGCCGGCGCCTGCTCGCGGGGGCGCGGGAGGTGAGGGCGGTGGCTCGGGAGACTGAGGCGTGGGCGGCGGCCAGCCGGCGGCGGCTCGCTCCGGCGACGGCGGGGCCGGCACGCCGTCGAACCAGTTGCGCGCCGGCTCGAGCCACAGCAGGAGCGCGGACGCGGCGACCACCGAGGAGAGGAAGCCGCCGGTCACCATGCCGGTGAAGAACAGCGGGATCGCCACCACCGTGACTCCCAGCCGCGCGCTGCGGTTGCGCCGGAGCACGTGGAAGCCGAGCACCGCGGCGACGGCCGCGCACCCCGCCGCCACCATCGACACCGTCCGCAGCACGAGCAGGGCGCCGGGGACGTCGAGGCCCAGTCCCTCGCCCGGCGGCTCGGAAAGGAACTGCGAGACCGCCTCGCGGGTCTCCAGGGTGTTGAGGCTGGTGATCGTCTCGAAGACAGTGGCGACGACCAGGACCGAGCCGCCCATGATCATCCAGCCGGCCATGGTCACCTGGCGCGGGCGTGGAAGCGACTCACTCATCGGGTGATTCCATCACGCGGGGGTGAGCACGAGACCGTCGGTCGAGCGGTCGACCTCGACCTGCGACCCGTCGGTCACCTCACCCGAGATCAACAGCTTCGCGAGTGGGTCGCCGATCGCGGTCTGGATCAGCCGCCGCAGCGGCCGGGCGCCGTACGCCGGGTCGTAGCCCGTCTCGGCCAGCCAGGCCCTGGCCGCGTCGGTCACCGTGACCGTGATCCGGCGAGCGGCCAGCCGCTTCTCCAGCAGCGCGAGCTGCAGGTCCACGATCCGGGCGAGGTCCTCCTGGGTGAGGGCGTCGAAGAGCACGATCTCGTCCAGCCGGTTGAGGAACTCCGGCTTGAACGACTGCCGCACCATCGCCAGCACCGACTCCTTCTTCTGCTCCGGCTCCAGGGTGGGGTCGACGAGGTACGACGACCCCAGGTTGCTGGTGAGGATCAGCAGGGTGTTGCGGAAGTCGACGGTGCGGCCCTGGCCGTCGGTCAGGCGACCGTCGTCGAGCACCTGGAGCAGGATGTCGAAGACCTCGGGGTGGGCCTTCTCGACCTCGTCCAGCAGCACGACGGAGTAGGGCCGCCGGCGCACGGCCTCGGTGAGCTGGCCGCCCTCGTCGTAGCCGACGTAACCCGGAGGGGCGCCGACCAGGCGGGCGACCGAGTGCTTCTCGGAGTACTCACTCATGTCGATGCGCACCATCGCCCGCTCGTCGTCGAACAGGAAGTCCGCGAGCGCCCGCGCGAGCTCGGTCTTGCCGGTCCCGGTCGGGCCGAGGAACAGGAAGGAGCCGGTCGGCCGGTTGGGGTCGCTGATGCCGGCCCGCGAACGGCGTACGGCGTCGCTCACGGCGGTGACCGCCTCCCGCTGGCCGATCAGCCGCTCGCCGATGACCGACTCCATCTCCAGCAGCTTGGCGGTCTCGCCCTGGAGCATCCGGCCGGTGGGGATGCCGGTCCAGGCCTCCACCACGTCGGCGATCTGCTCGGCACCGACCTCCTCGCCGACCAGCGGCTCGACCTCGGACTTCTCCTGGTCGACCACCGCCTTCAGCTTCGCTCCAGCTCGGGAATCGACTCGTAGTTGATCTTGCTGGCCGCCTCGAGGTTGCCCTCGCGCAGCTTGCGGTCGGCCTCGATCCGGAGCTGGTCGAGCTGACGACGCAGCTCGCCCTCACCCTCCAGCGACGACTTCTCCTGCTCCCAGCGCGCCTCCAGGCTGCGGAGCTCCTCCTCCCGATCGGCGAGATCGGCCCGCAGCTTCTCGAGCCGCTCGACCGAGGCGTCGTCACGCTCCTTCTCCAGCGCGAACTGCTCCATCTTCAACCGGTCCACCACCCGCCGGAGCTGGTCGATCTCCTCGGGGCTGGACTCGTGCTCCATGCGCAGCCGGGACGCCGCCTCGTCGATCAGGTCGATCGCCTTGTCGGGCAGCTGCCGGCCGGTGATGTAGCGGTCGGAGAGGGTCGCGGCCGCGACCAGCGCGGCGTCGGTGATCCGCACCCCGTGGTGCGCTTCGTACTTCTCCTGGATGCCGCGGAGGATCTGGATGGTGTCCTCGACGCTGGGCTCACCGACGAACACCTGCTGGAAGCGGCGCTCGAGGGCGGGATCCTTCTCGATCCGCTCGCGGTACTCGTCGAGCGTGGTCGCGCCGATCATGTGCAGCTCGCCCCGGGCCAGCATCGGCTTGAGCATGTTGCCGGCGTCCATGGCGGAGTCTCCGCCCGCGCCGGCGCCGACGACGGTGTGCAGCTCGTCGATGAAGGTGATGATCTGGCCGCCGGCGTCCTTGATCTCCTCGAGGACGGCCTTGAGCCGCTCCTCGAACTCACCGCGGTACTTCGCGCCCGCCACCATCGCGGCCAGGTCGAGAGCCAGCACCCGGCGACCCTTGAGCGAGTCAGGGACGTCACCGGCGACCACGCGCTGGGCCAGCCCCTCGACGACGGCGGTCTTGCCGACCCCGGGCTCGCCGATCAGGACCGGGTTGTTCTTGGTCCGCCGGCTCAGCACCTGGATGACCCGCCGGATCTCGGCGTCCCGCCCGATGACGGGGTCGAGGCGACCTTCCCGCGCCGACTCGGTCAGGTCGACGGAGTACTTCTCGAGGGCGTCGTACGTCGACTCGGCCTCCTGGCTGGTCACCCGCCGGTTGCCGCGAACCGCCGTCAGACCCTCTCGCAACCCCGCCTCGGTCAGCCCGGCGTCCAGCAGCACCTGCTGAGCCGGGCTCTGGGTGCCGGCGAGCGCGATCAGGAGGTGCTCGGTGGCGACGTAGTCGTCCTTCATCGAGGCCGCGAGGTCGAGGGCACCCGCGAGCACCCGGGTGAGTGCCGCGGAGGCCCCGGGCTGCTGCACCGTGGCGCCGGTGGCCCGCGGCAGGGCGGCCTCCACCTGCTGCGCCCGGGCCTTCAGCTGGTCGGGGTCGACGCCGGTCTTGGCGACCAGGCTGCGGGTGGTGCCGTCGGACTGGTCCAGCAGCGCCACGAGCAGGTGGACCGGCTCGGTGGCGGTGTTGCCGGCCTTGGTGGCCGACAGCTGGGCAGCCTCGATCGCCTCCCGGCTGCGGGTGGTGAACTTCTCGATCCCGAACTGGCTCATGTTGCTCCTGCGGCGTGGTCGTGGCTCGAGGACGGCACCAGTGTCGTCCTCACCCGTTCAACGCACCAGAAGTTGAGTCTGTTCCACTCAACTTGCCCTGGTGTGCCCGTTCGGAATCACCGGGAGATCTGCTCCGAATCCCTCCCACGAACTCGCTCCGGGAGATTAAGATTCAAGACGGCGCTGTGTCGCACGACGATCTCGGGAGGGGGAGCGCATGGCCACGTTCGGCAAGCGGGTGCAGCCCAAGCACCGCGCAACCCCGGGCACCCGCAGGGAGGTGACCCCTCCGGCACCGCGGCCCGGGTCTCACGCAGCCCCGGTCGCCCCGGCACCGGACGCCGCTCCGGCACCGCTCTCCCCCCCACCCGCGGCACCCTCTCCGGCCGCACCCGAGCTCGAGGCGCCGCTATCGCCCGAGCTGCCGGCGGCACCGGTCTCGCGTCACGCGAGCCGGAGCCGCCGACCGCGCGAGACCGGCCCTCTGCGCGTGCTGGTCGTCGACGACAACGAGGACGTGCGAGGGCTGCTCCGGATCGCCTTCGCCCGCGCCGACATCCAGGTCGTCGGCTCCGCCGGCGACTCCCGGGAGGCGCTCGCGATGGCGCAGCACGACCGGCCGGGCATCATCCTGCTCGACGTCAACCTGCCCGAGATGGCCGGCCTCGACCTCCTGCCGCTGCTCCGGGAGCACTGCCCGCAGGCCAAGGTGGTCATGTTCTCGGCCCAGTGCAACAGCCAGGTGACCGAGACGGCCTTGCAGCGCGGAGCCGTGGGCTTCGTCGAGAAGGGCGTCTCGATGAAGAACGTCGTCGCGCACCTGCACGAGGTGGCCCGCGCCCCCGAGGCGCAGGTCGTGGAGCCGTTCCCGCTCAAGGTCTACCCCTAGCCGGTCTCGACACGCCGGTCGCGCTAGTCCGACGACGGGGGACTCCCCGGGGTCAGCCTCGGGCGGCATGCCGTGCGGCGGGAACGACGTACCGGAGTCGGGGTCCTCGTCGACCAGGCAGGTCCGGCAGAAGTCCTCACCGAACGGCGTGAGGTGGATGCTGCGGCGCACGACCTTGGAGAACTTCACCGAGTGCATCGCGGCCAGCACGTCCGGCTGCGCCTCGACCACCTGGTACTCCATCGGGTCGCGCAGCGCCTCCCGGGAGAACCAGACCAGTCCGAGCCGGAACAGGTTGTTGAGGTACGACGGGACCTGGTCGAGGTGACGGCAGCCGGCCCGGCCGCCGATCATCGACATCCCGGGCGCGACCAGCTGGCTGTGGACCATCCCCACCGGACCGCCGGTGCGCACGTCGACGCTGGGCTGCGGCCCTCCCTGCAGCAGGAGCACCAGGATCCGGGCCTCGTCAGGAGCCAGCTCCTCGAGGATGCGTTCGTACGCCGGGTGCGCGACGTCGTCGTCCCACACGTCGCGGGAGCGCTCGAGGAGCTCGGCACCGCGCTCCCGGAGGGTCAGCCCGTCGTGGCGGTCGGCGCCGCTGTCGTACTCGGGCGGCTCGGCCAGCTCGCCCAGCGACTCCCCGGCCGAGGTCAGGGCCCTCGCGAGCGGCACGCCCGAGGACACCGCCCGGGCCAACCCGCCGATCACCGACGCCGCCTCGGTGGCGTCCCTGGCCAGCGCCGCGGCCTCGACCGGGTCGCTCACCGCGCGCATCACCCGGCGTCCGGCGCGGGCCGTGGTACGGACACCCCACTCCGTGCTGTGCCAGCAGGCGGCCGCGGCGACCCGGGCCAGCCCCGGCAGTGCCTCCACGGCGGGGACGAAGCCCGGGGGCGCGCTGCCGTTGCGCGAGACCGGGGTGATCTCGCGAACCTCCTCGAACTCGTCTTCGGTCATCCACCGACTCCGAACATCCACAGGTGCAGGAACCCGCCTCCCAGTCCCATGATCGCGCCATGGGCGTAGAGCATCCACTCGTCCTCGCGGATCGCGGCCCGCATCATCTCCACGAAGTCACGCGGCGGCAGCTCCTTGGTCCGGGTGGCCACGAGGACCCGGATCTTCTCGGCCTGCCGCTTGCCGAAAGCCTCGTCCTTGAAGGGGCTGATCGTGCGGCCCACGGCCTCGCGCGCCACCGACTCCCGGATCGTGTCGAACCTGTCCGGCCCGACCGCGACGCGAATCGCGGCCCGCGCCGGTCCGGCCGCCTTGTCGATCGCCGGCCGGAGCGCGGTCGCCAGCATCTGCCGGGTGCGGTCCCCGCGCGGTCCGTCCAGCAGGAAGTCGCCGATCCGTTCGAGGGTGATCACGTCGTCGGCGATGATCCGGGCGTAGACCTCGGCGGCCTGGTCCTGGCGGCGCGGGAACAACCCGTGCACCTTCACCCCCAGGATCCGGCGCTCCTCCGGCGGTTCGAAGATCAGCCACATGCCGAGCGCGTTCGTGACCCATCCGACGATCACCCCGAGCACGGGCAGCAGCCACCACTGGCCGAAGATGTGGTCGGCGAACGCGACCGGGATGCCGAGCAGGAACCCGAAGACGAACCCGAACGCCACCATCAGGTTGAGCTCCCGCTGACCGAAGTCGCGGAAGATCCGGACGACCAGTGCGGGGTTGTTGCGGAAGTGGTCGATCACCATGATCTTCGGGTCGAGCAGCTGGTCGATGTGGTTCCCGATCTCGTCGGTCACCCGCCCGACGACCGTGGGCAGCTGGGCCTGGACCCGCTCGACCACCGCCTCGCGCACCGGGCGGGGCAGGTCGCGCCACAGCCGTGGGTGCTCCTTGCGCATGACCTCGTCGACGAGCTGCGGGATCTCGGGACGGAAGACGGTGACGATGTGCTCGGCGATCTGGTCCGGCTCGAGCTGCTGGTAGAAGTCCGACGGCGTGCCCAGCTTGGCGATCGCCTTGTCGACCGCGATGCTCCCCATCTTCGCGGCCCGGGCGGGGATGATCCCCTGCCACCCGATGCCGCCCTGCAGCACTCCGGGCACCTCCTGCACCTTGCGGGGCAGCACGGTGGCCAGCTCGCGCATGCCGGGGATCCTCACCCCGCGGAAGCGGACCGGGCTGAAGAGCATCACCAGCCCGGACCAGTTGATCAGCCAGCCGACGACGCCGGTGAAGACGGGGATCGTGAGGAAGTGGAGCCAGTCGATGTCGCGGAAGAACTCCCCGATCACTGCGCCACCCCCTGTCGGGTCGTCCTCCGCTCGCAGGGTATCGGTTCGCTCGAGGGCTGGCCCGGTGGTTGAGGTGCGAAGGCGCCCTGGCGCCTGAGCCCCCCGCACGTGTGCAGGGCGTCGGGGTCAGCGTCCGCGGACGAGGTGCGCGCGCGCCACCGGCGACTCCCGCACAGCGCCACCGGCGGCGACGTGGTCGGCCTGCGCCCGGAGCAGCTTCACGACGGCTCCCCGCTGCGGCGCCCAGCGCTCGATCTGGTCGGCCAGCGTGCGCAGGAACTCCGGAGACAGGCTGCGGTCGCCGCCCAGGTCGACCGCGACCAGCGGCGAGGTACGTCGGCGTACGCCGCCCCGCGCCACGGACCTCCAGCAGCTGCCTGGCCGCCACTGCTCCTGACCCGGACCTCGGAGGCGTCGGCCCAGGCCACCGAGCGTCGCCACACCCCGCGACCTCGCGGACCAGGAGTCCACGGTCGGGGTCGAGCCAGGACCGGCGCGTCACCAGGAACACGACGAAGCCGAGGAAGAGCAGCGCCGACGACGACGGCCGCGACCCGGTTGCCGACCGGCTGGGTCAGGAACGCCCAGACCACGACCGCCGGGACGCCCAGTGCGGCGGCGGCGACGGAGAGCCACATCGTGGCTGAGCGGCTGAGCAGCCGGGGGACCGGGATCCGCTCAGCCACGCAGGGTCACCGCCTCGGCGCGGACCGCGGACACCGCGTCGGCCATCCTCCTCCGCGCGGCGTCGGCGGCCAGCGGCTCGGCCACCAGCGGCTGGGTGCCGGCCTCGATGCACCAGCACCCGTCCGGGCCGGACAGCAGCGCGAACACGGGCGGCTGGTCGTCCCCGGGGCGGCGCACCACGACGTCGGCCCGCAGGAAGGCCGCGCCCAGTCGCTCGAGGACGGCGTCGGGCGGCGTCGGATCGCCCGCGGCCGCCTCGACCGGGAGCGCCGGCCCGTCGCCGTCGCCCGCGTCGGGGTGGACGGCTGCCCCGACGGCCAGCGCCACGAGCGCGGCGTCCTCCGCCAGCGCGAAGCGGTGCATCCCGTCCCGGCTGACCTCCTCGAGGAGGACGACGTCGTCGACGAGGTGGGCGTACCAGAAGTCCTGGGTGGCGGCGGTCGTCCGTGCGACGGCGACGACCACCTGGGCGGCCTCGCGCAGGGCGACGACGGACCGGATGTCCTGGCGGACCATCAGCTCGACGCTGCCGTCACGGAGGGCGGTCGCGGCCGCGATCGCCTCCGGGGTCGGGGGCTCCACGACGCCGCGGGCGACCAGGGAGCGGTACGCCGACCGGCGGGCGGTCTCCCGGTCCGCCTCGGCCAGGTCGTCCAGGAACGGCGTCACCGGCATCGCGCCGGGCCGGGCGACGACGGAGAGCTCCTCGTCGGTCAGGACGTCGACGAAGACAGGGTCGGACTCGGTGGCTGGCACGGGGACGAACCTAGAGCAACCCGAAGCTGACCGTGTCCAGGGCCGAGGACCCCACGTCCTGGAGGGTCTCCCCCGCGTCCTCGAGCCGGTCGCCGGCCCAGTCGGTCGCCGCGCTCGCGGCGTCGTAGGCATCGCCCAGACGGTCGCCGGTCCACTCCAGGGCGGCGCCACCGAACGCCGTGATGTCGTCCCAGTGGTCGTAGACGTAGTTGCCGAGGGTCCAGGCGCCGTAGCCGAGGACGGCCGCACCGGCGATGCCGACCCCGACCGGACCGAGTGCGATCAGGCCGGCCGAGCTGGCCAGCAGCGCCCCGCCGCCCGCGGCGCCGGCGAGCCCGAAGCCGCGGGTCGCCCAGCCGCGCGCACCGTCGTACCCGCCGCCGGTGACGGCGTCGAAGGCGCCGGTGGCGACGGTGAGGGGAAGGAACGCCTTGCCGGCGATCCGGGCCGCGCGGCTGCCGATCAGGAAGCGCGCGAGGCCACCGTCGGCCTTGCCGTTCATGAACGCCCTGAGTGCGTCGTCGCTGGCGCCCATGTTGCGCAGGAACGTCTGGTAGTCGGTGATCGGCGCCGAGGAGGCCCGGAGGAAGTCGAGGAAGGACCTCGACCGCCCGAAGAGGCCCACCGACTTCTTCAGGACCAGGCCGAGGGTGACCGCGCCGCCGGCGGTGCCGAGGGCGCCGAGCAGGTCACGGCTGGTGATCGCCCGCTCGATGTAGGCCTCGACCGCGGACTCCAGGGTCTGTGGGATGTCGATCCCGCCCAGCGCTTCGCCGGTCGCCGCGTCGGCAGTCCCGACCCCGGTCAGGGCGGCGCCGATGTCGCCCGCGAGGGCGCCGGCGCGGTCGTTGAGCCGACCCTGCTCGGCATTCCTGTCGGCTGCCGCGGCCGCGGCGTTCTCGGGTGAGGTCAGCACCGGCGGCAGGGTGGGCGCCGTGACGCTGCCGTCATCACCGACGGTGAAGCCCTCGGCCTCGGCGCCGGCGATCGTGTCGAGCAGCTGGGTCCGGGCATGGCCGATGTCGGTGGCCCCCGTGCTGAGGGCCGCACGGGCGAGGTCGAGGGCATCGGCGAGCCGGGCGCCGGTCCGCGCCTCCTCGGCCGCCCGCTCACTGGCCGCCATCGCCCAGTAGCCCCGGGCCTCGGTCAGCGCCTGCTCCAGGGTCCGGGACAGGGCCCGGGCCTGTTCGTCCACCCTGGTCGACGCCTCACCTACGGCGCTGGCCGCGGAGTCCAGCTCGCCGGGGCGCCATGACCTCACCTGGGCGATGGTCAGGGTGCTCACTCGGGGCCCCCGCGGAATCGTGGAGCGCCAGCGGAGCGATTTCGTGGGGTGTTCATGGGCCGACCGGCCCGAATCCGGAGGCGACCCCGTGGTCGGTGCCGGCGAAGTCGCGGGCGCTGGTGCGCGCAGCTCCGGCCAGCGCCTGCAACCCCTCGGAGTAGACCTGGACCGCGGCGCCCAGCCGGGTGGACACCCACAGGCAGGACTGACTGGTGCGGGAACCGACCAGCGCGTCGGAGACGGTGGAGAAGGGCCCGGCCACGTCGAGGCCGGCGAGCACGCTCGCGGACGTCTCGACCTGGCCGGCCGCGTCGGTCAGGCCCTGGGGGTCAACGGTGAGCATGGGCCACACATACCCAGGCCCGGCCGGCTCACACCCCTGCCCGGTGGTTGAGGTGCGAGGGCCGTCAGGGCCCGAGCCTCGAAACCCCCTGGACGTGGGCAGGGCGGCGCGGGGTCACCACCCTGCTAAGTCTTCCGGGGTTTCGAGACGCGTCGCTGCGCGACCTCCTCAACCACCGGTGGGCCGGTCAGTGGCGGCGGCGCCAGACGACCATCGACTGGACGGGCGACGGCTGGCGGAGCACCGGGAGCCGGTTGGACACCCCGCCCTCGGTACGCGTGCGCTCGCGGTCTGGCGCAGGGCCTCCCGGGTGGCCTCCAGCTCGGCGACCAGCTCCTCGTTGCGCGCCCGCAGGGCGGTGAGCTGGTGCTCCAGGTCGAGGAGCCGGCGTACCCCCTCGATGCCGATGCCGGCCGCGGTGAGCTCGGCGATGGTTCGCAGCAGCTCGATGTCCCGGTGGGAGTAGCGGCGACCTCCGCCGATGGTCCGGCCGGGCGTGATCAGGCCCAGCCGCTCGTAGCCCCGCAGGGTCTGCGGGTGGAGTCCGGACAGCTCCGCGGCGACGCTGATGACATAGACCGCAGCGTCGGGCTCGGGGGCCTGGAAGTGGGTCGTCATGACGAGCCCTCGAACAGGTTGGCGCGCAACGGCTTCCCGGCGGTGGCCGCACGGTAGGACTCGACCGCCTCCCGGGCGGCGCCGTCGAGGACCGCGGGCACGTGCACCCTGCACCGTGGCGAGCAGGTCGCCGGTCGTCCCGTCGGACCGCCTCGCCCCCTTGCCGCGGACCCGGAAGGTGCGGCCGTTGGGCGTGCCCGGCGGGAGCTTGAGGTGACCGGGGCACCGCCCAGGGTCGGGACCTTGATCTCCGCGCCGAGGGCGGCCTCGTCGAACGACACCGGGACGTCGAGGGTGAGGTTGTCGCCCTTCCGGCCGAAGAGCCGGTGCGGGCTGACCTTGATGTTCACGAAGAGGTCGCCGGCCGGTCCGCCGTTCTCGCCGGCAGCGCCCTTGCCCCGCAGCCGGATCTTCTGTCCTTCCTTGACGCCGGCGGGGATCCGGGCCTGGATCGTGCGGGCGGACATGCCCCGGCCGCTGCCGTGGCAGGTGGGGCACGGCTCGTCGTAGACGAGCTGCCGGCCGCCACAGGCCGGGCAGGTCTCGTTCATCGTGAACGCGCCGCCGACCGACGCGACGATGACGCCCGCGCCCTCGCACTCGGGGCAGATGTGGGGCTTGGTGCCCGGCTTGCCCCCGGTGCCCTGGCAGTCGGGGCAGGGGGCGTCGGAGGTCAGCCGCAGGGGGATCGTGACGCCCTCGATGGCGTCGTTGAACCCGATCGTCGCGGTGGTCTCGACGTCGGCCCCCCGCTGCGGGCGGCGCGGCTGCTGGCGGGCCCGGCCACCTCCGAAGAGGTCGCCGAACATGTCGCCGAAGCCGCCGCCGGCACGGTCGCGCAGCAGGTCGTTGATGTCGAAGCCGGCGCCACCGCCCTGGCCACCGTAATGCCCGGAGCCAGAAGCCGCCTGGACCCAGTAGACCTCTCGCATCTCGTCGTACTTCTTGCGCTTCTCGGGGTCCCCGATGACGTCGTAGGCCTCGGCCACCGCCTTGAACCGGTCGTGCTTGGCGGAGTCGCCCGGGTTGGAGTCGGGGTGGTTGGCGCGCGCGAGCTTGCGGTAGGCCTTCTTGATCTCCTCGGCCGTGGCGTCCTTCTTGACGCCGAGCACGCCGTAGAAGTCCTTGCTGGCCCAGTCGGCCCGCATGCCTTCGCTGGTGCTCACGCGCACCTCCCTTCGTCAGTCGGTCCCGCGTCCCTCGGCCGGGGGCTCCTCGGTCGGCACGTCGGGTGCGGTGGGTCCGCTCGGCGGGTCGACGACCAGCACCTGCGCCGCTCGCACCACCCGGTCGCCGATCCGGTAGCCCGCCTTGGCGACCACCTTGCAGGTGGTCACCTCGACCTCGGGGTCCTCCCCGATGTGGGAGAGGGCCTCGTGGATCCGCGGGTCGAACGGGTCGCCGACCTCTCCGAACTTGGTGAGCCCGAGACCGGTGACGATGCGTTCGAGCTGCTCGGCAACCGCCTGGAAGCCGGGGTCGAGGTCGCCGTGCTCGCGGGCCCGGTCGACGGTGTCGAGGACCTCGGTGATCGGCGCGAGCGCGAGGTACGTCGCGTTCTGCCGCACGAGCTCCCGATCACGGTCGACCCGGCGCTTGTAGTTGAGGAACTCGGCCTGCAGCCGCTGGAGGTCGGCGGTCCGCTCATCGAGCGCGGCCTTCGTCGCGGTCAGCTCGTCCACCTCCTCCTCACCGGGCGGGACGACGTCCACGTCCGACGTCCTCGTCCACCGCCGGCCGGTGCGGCCGGCTCCTCCTCGACCTCGGCCTCGTGGGGCATGTCCGCGGACTGGTCGCCCGCGGAGCCCTCCGGAGTCGGATGGGCCTGGGTCACTTGTTGTCACCCTCGGCCGCGGTGTCCCCCGGCTCGTCGTCGACGATCTCGGCGTCCACGACGTCCTCGTCGGCCGCACCGGTGGAGCCGTCGGACCCGCCGGCCGCGGCCTGGTCGGCCTCGGCGGCGGCGTACATCGCGGCGCCCATCTTCTGGCTGGACTCACCGAGCTTGGTCACCCCGGCCTGGATCTCCTCGGCCGAGGCCTCGGCGTTCTCCAGGGTGGCCTTGAGGGCGTCGACGTCGGCCTGGACCTCGGTCTTGACGTCGTCGGGGATCTTCTCGGCGTTCTCCTCGAGGAACTTCTCGGTGGAGTAGACGAGCTGGTCCGCCTGGTTGCGGGTCTCGACCGCCTCGCGCCGCTTGGCGTCCTCCTCGGCGTACTGCTCGGCCTCCTTGACCATCCGGTCGATCTCGTCCTTGCCCAGGGCCGAGCCGCCGGAGATCGTCATGGACTGCTCGCGGCCGGACGCCTGGTCCTTGGCGGAGACGTGGACGATGCCGTTGGCGTCGATGTCGAAGGTGACCTCGATCTTGGGGATGCCCCGGGGCGCCGGCGGCAGCCCGGTCAGCTCGAAGTTGCCGAGCGGCTGGTTCTGGGCCCACATCTGGCGCTCGCCCTGGGCGACCTTGATCTCCACCGACGGCTGGTTGTCGTCGGCGGTCGTGAAGATCTCGCTGCGCTTGGTGGGGATCGTGGTGTTGCGCTCGATCAGGGTGGTCATCACCCCGCCCTTGGTCTCGATGCCCAGGCTCAGCGGGGTCACGTCGAGCAGCAGGACGTCCTTGACCTCGCCCTTGAGCACGCCGGCCTGGAGCGCGGCGCCGATGGCCACGACCTCGTCGGGGTTGACACCCTTGTTGGGCTCCTTGCCGCCGAGCAGCTCCTTGACCAGGTCGGTGACGGCGGGCATCCGGGTGGAGCCGCCGACCAGCACCACGTGGTCGATGTTGGCGACCGCCACGCCGCCGTCCTTGAGCACCGACTTGAACGGCTCCTTGGTCCGGTCGAGCAGGTCGGCGGTCATCTTCTGCGAACTCGGCGCGCGTCAGCTTCTCCTCGAAGTGGAGCGGGCCCGACTCGCCGTGGGTGATGTAGGGCAGGTGGATCGTGGTCTCGCTGCTGCTGGAGAGCTCGATCTTCGCCTTCTCGGCGGCCTCCTGCAGGCGCTGCTTCGCGATCTTGTCGGCGCCGAGGTCGACACCGTTGTTGTCCTTGAAGCGCTTGACCATCCACTCCACGACGCGGGCGTCCCAGTCGTCACCGCCGAGGTGGTTGTCGCCGGAGGTCGCCTTGACCTCGACGACGCCCTCGCCGATCTCGAGCAGGGACACGTCGAAGGTGCCGCCACCGAGGTCGAAGACCAGGATCGTCTGGTCGTCGCCCTTGTCGAGCCCGTAGGCCAGCGCGGCCGCGGTCGGCTCGTTGACGATGCGCTGGACGTTGAGCCCGGCGATCTCGCCCGCCTCCTTGGTCGCCTGGCGCTGCGCGTCGGAGAAGTACGCCGGCGTGGTGATCACCGCGTCGGTGACCGGCTCGCCGAGGTAGGCCTCGGCGTCCCGCTTCAGCTTCTGCAGCACGAACGCGCTGATCTGCTGGGCGGTGAAGGTCTTGTCGTCGATCGTGACCGACCAGTCGCTGCCCATGTGGCGCTTGACCGACCGGATGGTCCGGTCGACGTTGGTGACGGCCTGCCGCTTGGCAACCTCGCCCACCAGCACCTCGCCGGACTTGGCGAAGGCGACGACCGATGGGGTGGTGCGGGCGCCTTCCGCGTTCGCGATGACGGTGGGTTCGCCACCTTCGAGGACGGAGACGACGGAGTTGGTCGTCCCGAGGTCGATGCCGACCGCACGTGCCATTGCTTGCTACCTCCACTTGAGATGTTCAGATCAGGGGCCATCCTGCGCCGCGGACGGCGAGTCTGGCAAATAAGTTGAGTCGCTTCAACTCAACTCTGTCACGTGGCTCAACGAGGGGGTGGTCGGCTTTGTTCCTGTTCTGACCCGACTTTGTTCCTGTTCTGACCCGGCGCTTGGAGCGGTCACCCAGAATGGACACGTGCGATCGGGACTGCTCACCGCCCTGCTGCCGAGCCTGGTGCTGGTGGTGGCCGGATGTTCCGGCACGGGCGGACCTTCCACCGACCCCGCTCCCTCGGAGGAGAGCCCGCAGGAGCCGGCCTCGACCTCGACCTCGCCCTCGACGCCAGCGCCCGAGCCTGAGGCCACCAAGACCCCGGAGCAGGAGCCGGCTGCCCCGGCGGTGTCGGTGCCCGGGCTGGCCGAGCAGCAACACCGCGGCGACCGGCTGCGACTCGGCGCGGTGCGCGAGCAGACGGCCGCCTACACGTCGTACGACATCACCTACCGCAGCCGCAGCACCACCGGTCCCCGCCAGGGCGGCGAGGAGGCCTACACGATCAGCGGCGTGCTCAACGTGCCGACGGGGCGCGGCCCGTTCCCGGCCGTCGTGCTGGCCCACGGCTACATCGACCCGGCGTTCTACGTGCGCGGCCAGGGCATGACCCGCGAACGCGGCTACCTCGCCTCTCGCGGGTACGTCGCGCTGCACGTCGACTACCGCAACCACGCGGAGTCCGACGACGACCCGAACTACCAGAACCGGATGCGGCTGGGTTACAGCGCCGACGTGATCAACGCGGTCAAGGCGCTGCGCGCTACCCGGGAGGTGCCGGTCGACGACGACCGGATGGCGCTGTTCGGACGGTCGATGGGCGGCGGGGTGATCCTCAAGGCACTGGTCGCCGAGCCCGGTCTGGTGCAGGCCGCGGCTCCCTGGGCGTCGGTGTCCTCCCTGGAGGCCCAGAACTACCGGCAGTTCATGGCCGACGACCCCGAGGACGCCGACGTCCGGAGCGAGCTGATCCGCCGACACGGGACCCCGGCCCAGAACCCCGGCTTCTGGCGCCAGAACTCCTCACGCCCCTACTTCGAGGAGATCAGCGAGCCGGTGCTGATGGTGCACGGAAACTTCGACGACACCTGCCCACCCCGGTGGGCCCGCGCGACGCAACAGGCCCTGGTGTCGTCGGGCGTGAACTCCCAGCTGGAGTGGTACGACGACGGGCACGCGTTCGGCCCGAGTTTCAACGCCGCGATGGACCGCACCATCCGGTTCTTCGACACCCAGCTCGGCTGAGCTGTTTCAGCGGAGTCGATGGTCGGCTCCCGGGTAGATCCGGAGGCCGACCATCGGCTTGTGGGCGAACCGCTCGTAGAAGCCCTGGGCGGCGGCGTCGGTCACCAGGTCCATCCGCTTCGTCCCGGTCGCCTGGAACGTCGCCATCACGAGCAGCCGGCCGATGCCGCGGCGCCGGTGGTCCGGATGCACGGCGAGGAAGCTCAGGTGCGACTGGAGGACGCCGTCGCCAAGCGCCTGCGCCCAGCCGACGAGACGGTCGCCGCCGAGGGCGACGTACGCCGTGGCGCCGGGTGCCGTGCAGACCTGGCGGACCACGTCGGGGTCGGTCAGCGAGGGCCACTGGACGGTCGTGGAGAGCCGGGCGATGCCGTCGGCGTCGCCAGCCTCGAACGGGCGGATGTCCACCGTGCTCATGCGGCAGACCCTAGGACGTCAGGCGACGCTCAGGCTGACCTCGACGTTGCCGCGCACCGCGTTGGAGTAGGGGCAGACCTCGTGCGCCCGCTCGACCAGCGCCTGCGCGTCGGCCGGCTCGAGGGCCGGGAGGGACACCTCGAGGCTCACGGCCAGCCCGAACGCCCCGCTGTCGAGGGCGCCGAGCGACACGTCGGCGACCACCTCGGAGTCGGAGGTGTCGGCGTCGTCGGCGCCGGCGACCAGCTTCAGGGCGGAGTGGAAGCAGGCGGCGTACCCGGCGGCGAAGAGCTGCTCGGGGTTGGTCGCGCCGCCCTGGCCGCCCAGCTCGGGCGGCATCCGTACGTCGGCGGCGAGCAGCCCGTCCAGCGAGGCGATGCGGCCGTCGCGGCCGTTCCCGGAGGCGACGGCCGAGGTCGTGTAGATCGTCTTCATGATGCGATTGTATTGTGCACAATCTAATTGTGGCAAGGGTATGCTCCGTCACATGGAGCACACCCCGCATCCACAGCTCGACCTCGACGCCCAGCTCTGCTTCCCGCTGTACGCCGCGACACGGGCGGTCACCCGCGCCTACGGCGCCCTCCTGGCCGAGACCGGCCTGACCTATCCGCAGTACCTCGCTCTGCTGGCCCTGTGGGGCGCCGAGCGGCCGATGACCGTGGGCGAGCTCGGAGCCCGGCTGCGGCTCGACTCCGGCACCCTGACCCCGCTGCTGAAGCGGCTGGAGCAGGCCGGCCACGTCACCCGCAGCCGTGATGCCGCCGACGAGCGCAGGGTCCGGGTCGAGGTCACCGAGGCCGGCTGGCGGCTGCGCGACAGGGTGGCCGGGGTCCCGCTGGAGCTGTTCTCGACCCTGGGGCTGGACGCAGGCGACGCCCGCGAGCTGCGCCGCCTGCTCGCCCGGGTGGTCGAGCGTCTCGACGCGGGCATGATTGGCTGAACCCATGACCGTTCCCACCATCACCCTCCACGACCAGACGACGATCCCCCAGCTCGGATTCGGCGTGTTCCTGGTGCCACCGGACCAGACGGCGAAGACGGTGCTGAACGCCTTCGAGGTGGGCTACCGCCACATCGACACCGCCCAGATGTACGCGAACGAAGCCGGGGTCGGCGAGGCCGTCGCCGCCTCGGGCATCCCGCGCGACGAGCTCTACATCACCACCAAGCTCAACAACGGCTACCACCGTCCCGAGGACGCCCGGCGCTCGCTCGACGAGTCGCTGGATCGCCTGGGCCTGGACCGCGTCGACCTGTTCCTCATCCACTGGCCGCTGCCCACCCGCTACGACGGCGACTTCGTGACGACCTGGCGGACGATGGCCGAGTTCGTCGAGGACGGCCGGGTGACGTCGGTCGGGGTCTCGAACTTCGAGCCACACCACCTGGACCGGATCGTCTCCGAGACCGGCGTCGTACCGGTCCTGAACCAGGTCGAGGTGCACCCGTTCTTCGGCAACGAGGACGTCCGCGCGGCCTGCGCCCGGCACGACATCGCCGTCGAGGCGTGGGCTCCGATCGCCCGCGGCAAGGTGGCCGAGGACGCCACGATCACCGGCATCGCCGACCGCCTCGGGCGTACGCCGGCCCAGGTCGCGCTCCGCTGGCACGTCCAGCGCGGCGACATCGTCTTCCCCAAGACGGTCACCCCGGAGCGGATGCGGGAGAACTTCGACATCTTCGACTTCGAGCTCTCCGACGACGACATGTCGGCGATCACCGCGCTCGACCGGGGTGAGGAGGGTCGGGGCGGTCCCCATCCGGACACGTTCGACATGATCCCTGACTGAACGGAGCCCCCCGGCCGACTTACCGATTCTGCCGAATTGCCCCGCGAAACCTGCCTCGCGCTGTTAGATACGGGCCAACGTTGACGTTGCCGAGGGGGCTCTCGTGTCGCACACCGTCCACTTCCGTCTGCCCAGGCCCGAATCCCGGCGCTGGTGGACGGCCGCCGCTCTCGTCGTGCTGCTCGCACTCGCGCTGCTGGTCACCCAGGGGGTGGCCGCGCAGCGTCCCGCGGATGCGGCCGACGAGGTCGACATCGATGGCGACGGGGTTGTCGCACCTGCCGACTGCGAGCCCCTGAACCCGGCCGTCCATCCGACCGCGACTGACCTTCCGGATCTCGACGGCCTCGACACCAACTGCGACGGGGTCGACGGCGATGCGGCGAAGGCGTTCTTCGTCGCGCCCGCTGGCGCAGACGCCAATCCCGGCACCCAGGCGCAGCCGTTCAAGACGGTGCAGCGAGCGGTCACCGCCGCGACGAGCAGCCCGACCCAGCGCCAGGTGTACGCCGCGATGGGCGCCTACCCCGAGCGGGTGTCGCTCGGGACCACGTCCGATGGGGTGGGGATCTACGGCGGCTACCAGCCGGGGGCGACCTGGACGCGGCCCGGAACCTCGCCGACCAGGATCGAGGGATCTCCGGAGGGGGTCATCCTCGACGGCGCCACGGACGTCGTGCTCCAGCTGCTTGTGATCCATGGGAGGCAGGGAAGCGGCAGCCTGAGTGCCTACGGCGTACGCGCGATCAGCGGCTCCGAGGTAGCGCTGATCGACGTCGAGGTGACGTCCGGGAACGGCGGCACCGGCAGCACGGGCGCCAGCGGTTCGACGCCCAGCAAGGCGGCGAGCGGAGCCAACGGCGCGCAAGCCCCCAACTGCGACACCTCCGGCACCGGCGGCGCAGGCGCCTTCCAGGGGGGCAATGGCTTCGACGGCGGGGCCGGCGGCCGGGGCGGCGAGGAGACCAACGACGGCGAGAACGGCGTAGCCGGCAGCGAGGGCGGGGGCGGCTCGCCTGGCGGTGACGGCGGCGCGGGCGGCGTCGACGAGGCAGGCGAGCACGAGACGCCGGCCGGGGTGAAGGCGGGCAAGGACGGCCTTCCGGGCAACAACGGCACCGCCGGCAACGAGGGCTCCGGCGGCGGCAACGACCTCGGCGCCACCGGCCCCACCTGGTCCGGAAGAAATGGCACTGACGGCACGAACGGCAATCCGGGCTACGGCGGCGGTGGTGGCGGCGGCGGCGCCGGCAGCGGCGCCTGGTTCGGCTGGGGCGCAGGCCCCGGTGGCGGCCAGGGCGGGGACGGTGGCGCCGGCGGTGGCCGAGGCTTCGGCGGGGGCTGGGGCGGCGGTTCGTTCGGCGTCTACGCACACAACTCCCACGTGTTGATCGCGAGCGGGTCGACCGTCCTAGCGGGCATCGGCGGCAACGGCGGCCCCGGTGGCATCGGCGGCTCCGGCGGAGAGGGCGGCGACGGCGGCTCCGGCGCTTCGGCCCGCACCGACTGCGGCATGACCGCCGGCAACGGCGGGGACGGCGGCAAGGGCGGCTGGGGCGGCTCCGGCGGACGTGGCGGCGGTGGGTCCGGCGGGCCGAGCGCCGGCGTCCTCCGGGGCGGGACGTCGACGGTCAGCGTCCTCCCCGGCTCGACCGTCGCGCAGAACCTGGCGGGTTCCGGAGGGGCGCCGGGTGGCGCGTTCGGCCAGGCTGCATCCATCCTCGGTGGTCCTGGAACCACCACCGGTGACTTCGATGGCGACGGAGACTCCGACGGCACCGATGCGTGCGTGACCGTGCCCGGCGGTGCTGCGGACGCCAATGGCGACGGCTGCCCCGAGCCACCGGAGACCACGATCTCTTCGGGCCCCTCCGACGGCGGCTTCGCGCTCACGAACACGGCCACCCCGGGCTTCGCCTCCGACGAGGCCGGCAGCACGTTCACCTGCTCCCTCGATGAAGGAACTGGCGGGTCGTGCACCGCTCCCCAGCCCTACACCGGGCTGAGCCAGGCCACGCACCGGTTCCGGGTCTGGGCGACCGACGCGGCCGGGGACGCCGACCCGTCTGCGGCCGAGCGGACCTGGACGGTCCCGCTGAAGAACACCAAGCTGACGCACAGCAGCGGGTGGACGAAGAAGTCCGGGTCGGGTTACTACCTGGACGGCTACTCCCAGACCACGAGGACGGGGGCGGCCCTGACCAGAAGCGTGTCGGGGATGACCGAGCTCGCGCTGGTGGCCGCGAAAGGCCCCGGATTCGGCAAGGTGGACGTGAAGCTCGGATCGACCGTCCTCAAGCGGGTGAACCTCGCCGCCACGAACCTCCAGAAGCGCCAGCTGATCCCGATCGGCAGCTTCGGCGTCGCGAGGACTGGCAAGGTCAGCGTGGTCGTGGTGACCTCGGGGAAGACCGTCCGGATCGAGGGCCTGGGCGTCGAAACCGGCTGACGCGCGACAATCGGTCGGGTGACGACCACCAGGGACGGCGACTTCCGGCTGCGAGACATCGCGGTCGCGGCCTACGGCCCCTCGGCGGTCAGCGCGATCGGGTACGGCGCGATCATGCCCGTGCTCGCGCTACAGGCCCGGGCCCTCGGGGCGGACGTGAGCACGGCGGCGTTCGTCGTGGCGCTGTGGCCGCTCGGCATGCTCGCGACCTCGCTGCCGGCGGGCGCTGTGGTCGCCCGTCTCGGGGAACGAACCACGCTGCTCCTCGCCGGGCTCGTGGATGCCGTGGCCATGGTGGGCGCCTTCCTGGCCACGACGGTGTGGCAGCTGGGCCTGTGCGTCGCGGTCAGCGGGGCCGCGTGGACGGCCTTCCTGATCGCCCGCCAGGGCTATCTCATCGACGCGGTGCCCATGCACTGGCGGGCGCGGGCGATGTCGCTGCTGGGCGGGACCTTCCGGGTGGGTGTCCTCGTCGGCCCGTTGATCGGCGCGCTGCTGATCTCGGTGGCTGACATCCGCTCCGTGTTCCTGCTCTCCGGCGCCACCTCGGTGCTCGCGGCTTTGCTGGCCCTGGTGATGCCCGACCTCGGCGTCGAGAGCCGTACGGCGCAACGCGAGGCCGGGCACGTGTCCGTGCGGTCGGTGCTGGTCGCCCACCGGCAGATCCTGCTGACCGTGGGGGTCGCCGTGATCGTGATCGGCGCGTCCCGGTCGATTCGCGCCAGCCTGCTGCCGCTCTGGGCCGAGGGCGTCGGCATCTCGGCCAGCACCACCTCGCTGATCTTCGCGGTGGCCGCCCTCATCGACGTCCTGTTCTTCTTCCCCGGCGGATGGCTGATGGATCGCCGCGGCCGGGCGGTGGTCGCCGTACCCGTCGTCCTGTCCGTTGCCGTCGCCTGTTTCCTGCTCCCACTCACCTCGACCGCGGCCGGGGTGACCGCGGTGATGGTGCTGGTCGCGGTCGGCAACGGGCTCGGCTCGGGGATCGTGATGACCCTCGGCGCCGACACCGCGCCGGAGGTCGGGCGCGCGCAGTACCTCGGCGGCTGGCGTCTCTGCGGCGACATCGGGAACAGCGGCGGACCACTGCTCGTCAGCGCCGTCGCCGCAGTCGCGCCCCTCGCGGCCGCCTGCCTGGTGATCGGGGTGCTCGGCCTGCTCGGGACGGGATGGGTGGGCTACTGGACCCACCGGCTGGACGTCAACCGGGGCTCGCCCGCGGGTGACGGCGGGGCGGTCAGCCGATCCTGACGCTGACGTCGTTCGACACCAGCCCGCTGTCGGTGTCGGTGACGCGGAACCGGTTGAGGCCACTCTGGCTGGTCTGCACATAGGTCGTGAAGGTCTCGTCGCTGACCGAGGCCGTGACCGGGAAGGCCTGCCAGGAACCGCTGGTGAAGCGCTGGACCTGCAGGATGGCGCCCTCGCCGCCGGGGTAGACCCCGGTCAGGTCGATCTGCTCCATGGGCGCGACCGAGGTCTGGGAGGCCGAGAGCGAGATCTCCTTCTTGGGCGGCTTCGCCGGCTTCGAGGACTGCCCCTGCGAGGGCTCCTGGGACGGGGACTCCGGCGCGCCGGGGGCCAGGGTGATCAGCGGACCGCTCGAGCCGGTCGTCTTCTCGGGCCGCGGGAGGAAGAGCGACTCCTCCGACGTGGCCTGCGCAGTAGCATTTTCGCCGCCGAGCCCCAGCATCCGGGTGCCCGCCAGTGCGGCGAGACCGGCGATCAGGCCGACGACCAGGCCCACGCCCACGAGAGCGAGGAGTCCCGCGGCCACGGGGTGATTCTCGCTGTCCGGCAGGCCACGGTCTGGCACGTGCGGCTCACTCCCCTGCACTCGAGGTCGGGATTCCCCGCCATTGTCCCTGACGGACCAACGCGGCACCAATCCCGACGACGGGCGGACAGGAGACCGCGGTCAGCGCGGCTCGCAGATCACCACCGGGATCTCCCGGTCCGTCCAGGACTGGTAGTTGTCGTAGTCGGCGTACATCTCGACCAGCCGCGGCCAGAGTGCGGCGCGCTCCTCGGGCGCGGCGGTGCGGGCCCGCACCGGGCGCACCTCGCCGCGGATCTGGACCTGGGTGTCCGGATGGGCCATCAGGTTGCGGTACCACTGCGGGTCCTTCGCCATGCCACCCGTCGAGGCGACGACCACGACATTCGGGCCGTCGAGGAGGTAGAGCAGGGGCGAGGTGTAGGTCCGGCCCGACTTCTTGCCGACGTGGTCGAGCAGCAGCGTCGGCGCGGGCTTGCGCAGCGCGGACCCGACCCGGAAGTTCGCCCCGATCCGCCCCTTCGTCACGCGGTAGACCCACACGTGGGCGCGTCCGGCGTACTTCATCACCCTCTGCGTCATGGGTGACTCCAGCCCCTTCGGGCGGGGCTTCGGCTCGGACATGGTCAGAATCCTCTCGTCCAGATGACGTCGTCGAGCATCCTCGTCGATCGCCATCCTTCCGCAGTCCGCCGCAGCTCGTGCCGGTAGTAGCCCCCCACCTCCCACAGCTTCTCGCTCCCGTCGGGGCCGACCGAGACCATCGGGTTGGTGAAGTACGCCGTCGCACGCGCCTCGTCCCCGTCCAGCTCGATCGAGACCTGGCCGATGACGTGCTGGTAGCGGTCGAAGCCCTCCAGCCCCTGCGCGATCCATGGCTTCACGACGGCCGGCACGTCCGCCGGGCCACCGACCGGGGAGTAGTCGAGGACGGCGTCCTCGGTGAAGACCCGGTCCAGGTCGTCCCACGACCGGGTGTCGACCGCTCGGGTGTAGCGGGTGATCAGGTCGACGATCTCCTGGCGGTCGCTCAGCTCCTGAAGGTCCATGGGACGAGTCTGGCAGAAAACTGGAACACGTTCTATTCTCGACAGGGCTCTACCTACCGAAAGAGGAGCGATGCGGTTCACCTATGCCGAGGCGATGACGCAGGCTGCCTACTACGCGCCGCTGGCCCAGGCGGCCGAGGCGGCCGGCTACACCAGCATGACCGTGGCCGACAGCCTGATCTACCCCAAGGAGTCCGACTCGACCTACCCCTACACCGACACCGGCGACCGGGAGTTCCTCGAGGACAAGGAGTTCGTCGAGACGATGACCCTGGTGACCCACCTCGCCGCGAAGACCGAGACCCTGCGGTTCACGCCGTTCGTGCTCAAGCTGCCGGTCCGCCCGCCGGTGCTGGTCGCCAAGCAGGCCGCGTCGATCGCGTTCCTCTCCGGCAACCGGCTCGGCCTCGGCGTGGGTCTCTCCCCGTGGCCTGAGGACTTCGAGGCGCTGGGGGTGCCGTGGGAGCGGCGCGGCAAGCGGATGGACGAGTGCATCGACATCCTGCGTGGGCTGACGACCGGTGACTACTTCGGGTACGACGGCGAGTTCTACTCGTTCCCGCCGCTGAAGCAGAGCCCGGCCCCGACCGAGCCGATCCCGATCCTGGTCGGCGGCCACAGCGACGCGGCCCTGCGTCGGGCCGTGCTGAAGGGCGACGGGTGGATGCACGCGGGCGGCGACGGCGAGGAGCTGGACCGGCTGCTCGCCCGGCTGGCCGAGATCCGCAAGGCCGAGGGCGACGAGCGCGACCACTTCGAGGTGCACGTGATCTCCTACGACGCCTACGACCCCGACGGTGTGCGGCGGCTGGCCGACAAGGGCGTCACCGACTGCATCGTCGGTTTCCGGGTGCCCTACATCAAGGGCCCGGACACCGAGCCGCTGGAGAAGAAGGTGGCTCACCTCGAGTCCTACGCTGAGTCCGTGATCGCCCGTGTCTGACCAGCTCACGCGGCCGTTCACCGAGGCGATCGCCGAGGCGGAGGAGCTGATCCGCGGCGCGGAGTTCATCCGCACCGATGCCGACCTCGACGAGGGCTACGCCTACCTCGCCGGCCGGATCCGGGCCTCCCTCCAGATGGCCTTCGACCACGACCTCGAGCGCCCGGTGCTCATCAGCTCCACCCACCAGTTCGCCCGGCAGGGCCTCGACAACCCCGACGCGCTCTACTGGTCGGCGTACCTCACCGAGGACGCGGAGTACGTCGTCCGCGGGCGGCGCGGGACGACGGCCGACCTGTCCTTCCAGATCATGGGGGGCACCTACTCCGCCGACAGCGCACCGGAGTCGCTCGCGGCGTTTGACGACCGGGAGCTCGACGTCGCACCGGACGGCAGCTTCGAGTGGCGGTTCGGGCCGCTGCCCGGTGCGAAGACCCTGATCGTGCGCGAGGTCTACAACGACTGGGACACCGAGGAGCGCGGCTCGCTCTGGATCGAGCGGACGGACCGGGTCGGCAAGCCCGCAACCCCGCCGACGAGACAGCGATTGGCGAAGAAGTACGAGATCGCCGGCAAGCTGCTGACCGGGTCGATCCAGACCTGGTTCGCCTTCCCGCAGTTCTTCCAGTACCAGGAGCCGGTCAACACCCTCACCGTCCCGGCCTCCACGCCGGGCGGGCTGGAGTCGCAGCGCTCGTCGATCGGCCACTACGAGCTGGCCGACGACGAGGCGATGATCGTGACCGTGCCGGTCTGCGAGGACTGCAGCTACCAGGCGATCCAGATCGGCTCGGACTGGTACGCCTCCACCGACTACGAGACCCACCAGACCTCGCTCACGAAGGCGCAGTCGGCGGTCGACCCCGACGGGGTCCTGCGCTACGTGATCTCCGCGCAGGACCCCGGCATCGCCAACTGGCTGGAGACCACCGGCCACCAGACCGGACCGATCATGCTGCGCTGGCAGCGCCTGGAGCGCGACCTCACGGAGACCGACGGACCGATCGTCGAGGTGGTGCCCTTCGACGAGCTGCCGGCCCGCCTGCCGCACTACGCCGCGACCCGGATCGGTCCGTCCGACTACGAGGCCCGGATCGCCGCCCGTCAGCGCGCCGTGGCCCGGAGGATGCTCTCGTGAACCTGCTCGAGGACAAGGTGGTCGTCCTGTCCGGCGTCGGACCGGGCCTGGGCCGGGCGCTGGGCGAGGAGGCGGCCCGGATGGGCGCCGACCTCGTCCTGGCGAGCCGCACCGAGAAGCGGCTGGAGAAGATGGCCGAGGTGGTCCGGTCGCACGGGCGCAGGGCACTGGTCGTACCGACCGACATCACCGATGAGGACGCGCGCAAGCGACTGGTCGTGGCGGCCCTCGAGGAGTTCGGCAAGGTCGACTGCCTGATCAACAACGCCTTCGGGATCCCGCCGATGGAGCCGCTCTCGACCCTGGACCTGGACGCTCTGCGGTCGGCCAACGAGACGAACGTGTTCGCCCCCCTGCGGCTGTCCGCGCTGTTCGCCGACGCGCTGGCCGAGTCGCGCGGCTCAGTGATCATGCTCAACTCGTGCGTCGTCTACAGCTCGCAGCCGGAGTACTCCGGCTACAAGCTCTCCAAGGGCGCGCTGGCCCACCTCGCCTCGTCGCTGGCGACCGAGCTCGGGCCGCGCGGGATCCGGGTCAACAGCGTCGCGCCGTCGTACATCTACGAGGACGTCAACAAGGCCTACTTCGACTGGCTGGCCGAGGAGCGGGGCGTCACCCACGAGGACATCTACCGCGAGAAGGCCGAGCCCACCGACCTCAAGCGGCTGGCGACGCCCGACGAGGTGGCGAAAGCGGCGCTGTTCCTCGCCTCCGACCTCGCCAGCGCGGTGACCGGGATCGTCCTGAACGTCGACTGCGGCGAGTTCCACGACAACTGACATGACGCACCCGAGAGACGACATCGGCTCGTACGACGACATCGCCGCGGCGGCGGTGCGCACGACGAGCCTCGACGACTTCGGCGGCACCGCCCACGAGGAGGGGCTGCGGATCCTGGTCGACGACCTGGCCTCACCCGAGGCCGGGCTGACCCCGCTCGGCAACGGCTTCCACCGGCGCGAGGTGAAGAGCGCGCTGGTCGGCCGACTGCTGACCCAGCTGCGGTTCACCGAGCATCCCGAGCACGCCGACGTACCGGTCGAGCGGCCGATCTTCGTGGTCGGCCTGCCCCGCACCGGCACCACCGCCCTGCACCGGCTGCTGCACGCCGACCCGCGTCACCAGGGTCTGGAGCTGTGGCTGACCGAGTACCCGCAGCCGCGACCGCCGCGCGCAGAGCTGGGAGCAGGACCCGATCTTCTCCGCGATGCAGGCGGCGTTCTCCGAGCACCACGTCGAGAACCCCGAGTTCATGGGGATCCACTACATGGATGCGACGTCGGTCGAGGAGTGCTGGCGGCTGCTGCGGCAGACCGGGAAGTCGATCAGCTACGAGTCGTTGGCCCACGTCCCGCGCTACTCGGCCTGGCTGGCCGAGCAGGACTGGGCCGACGCCTACGAGCGGCATCGCGCGAACCTGCAGCTGATCGGGCTCAACGACCCCGAGAAGCGCTGGGTGCTCAAGAACCCCTCCCACCTGGTCGCGCTGGACTCGCTGATGAAGGTGTACCCCGACGCCCTTGTGGTGTGCACGCATCGCGACCCGGTCGTCTCGATCGCCTCGGCCTGCTCACTCTCCGCCGAGGCCACGGCCGGCACCTCCACCACGTTCGTGGGCGAGACGATCGGGCGGACCCAGCTGGAGATGCTGTCCCGGTCCTGGCGCACGTTCGTCTCGTCCCGGTCGGCCTACGACCCGGCCCAGTTCGTCGACGTGGAGTACGACGACTTCGTGGCGGATCCGGTGCGCACCACCCGCCACATCTACGACGCCTTCGGCCTGGACTGGACGCCGGAGGTCGACGCCGCCGTCACCGCGCTCGACGCCGAGTCCCGCAGCGGTGGCAGGCGGCCGAAGCACGCCTACTCCCTCGACGACTACGGGCTCGACCGAAGCCGAGGTCCGGGCCGCGTTCTGAGGTCTGGTCCGATAGTCCCCGGACCTCGGGCCTCAGAACGCCCCCATGAGGGCCAAAGGTTCGGGGACTATCGGGATGTCACGTTCGGATCAGGCGTCGGCCGCAGCGGCCCGGGCCGCCCGCTCGGCCTCGGCGTGCGGATCGGTGCGCTCGTCGTAGGACCAGAAGTCGCGCAGGATCGCCGGCGGTGATCGCGACCCCGGCCACGCAGGCGAACCCTCCGCTGGACGATCGCGCCGCGGACGGTCCACAGGTCGGCGGTGATGCCGGCCCGCACCTGGCCGCCGAGCGGACCGAGGGAGTAGGACAGCATCTCGATGCCGGCCAGCCGGCCGCGCATGTTCTCGGGGATGGTCTGGTTCCAGACGGTGCTGCGGAAGACGGCCGAGATCATGTCCGCGGCCCCGGAGAGCATCAGGAAGACCAGCACCAGCCAGACGCTCGGCATCAGTCCGGCCACACCCATGCAGGCGCCGTACGCCGCCGCGGCGATCACGATCGCGCGGCCGTGGTGGTGGACCCGCGAGGTCCAGCCGCTGAGCGCGGTGGCGACCAGGGCGCCGACGGTCTCGGCGGAGTAGAGCAGCCCGAGCAGCTCGGGACGGTCGAAGACCTCCTCGGCGAGCGCGGGGAAGAGCACCACCGGCATCGCCAGCAGCATGGCGGCGATGTCGACGAGGTAGGTGCCGAGCAGGTCGCGGCGCGAGACGGCGTAGGTCAGCCCTTGCCGGATGCCGGCCAGGCTCGGCGGCGTGGTCTCGGCGCGGTGGGGGTAGGGGCGCATCGCGACGAACAGCATGGTCGCGACGGCGAGCCCGCAGATGTCGACGACGAAGCACCAGCCGATGCCGACGTAGGCGACCAGCAGGCCGCCGACCATCGGCCCGACCAGCACGCCCGACCTGCATGCCGAAGCTGGTCAGGCTGTTGGCGGCGACGATCTGGTCGTGCCGGACGGTGCGCGGCATCAGCGCCTCGCGGGACGGCCGCTGCATCGATGACGACGCCGCCAGCAGGCCGGCGAAGACGAAGATCAGCGGGACGCTCGGGTCGTCGCGGAACGCATTGACGGCGAGCACGCCGGTGAACACCGCCTGCGCGATGCCGGTCCCGATCAGCAGCCTGCGGCGGTCGACGTGGTCAGCCAGGGCACCGCCGTACAGGCCGAAGACGACCAGGGGCACGAGCTCGACCAGTCCGATCGCGCCGACGGCGAAGTTGGAGCCGGTGATCGTGTAGATCTGGTAGGGGATGGCGACGTAGGACACCATCGCGCCGAAGTAGAAGACCGTGCCCGCCGCGAACAGCAGCCGGAAGTCGCGGGAGTCGCGCAGAGGCGTGATGTCCATACGCATCGCGCGCAGTCGATCTCGCCAGCTCACGAACGACTAGCGTGCCACCCGACGAGCCGGGCCGCACCGGGATTTCCTTGACACCGGCTCAGCCGAGGGCGGTCACGCGGACCCGCGCACCCCGCCGCGGCACGCTGGTGATGTTGCGGACCTTGCGGCTCGTCGTCGGCGACGGCGCGGACGTCGTACGCCGACGAGCACCTCGCGCAGGACCGCGACACCTTCCATCAGCGAGAACCCGGCGCCGATGCAGCGGCGCACGCCGCCGCCGAAGGGGATCCAGGTGTTGGTGGGCGGGTTCTGCCCGAGGAATCGCTCCGGCCGGAAGGCCTGCGGGTCCGGGTGGTTGTCGGGGCGGCTGTGCGCGATCAGGATCGACGGCCCGACGGTGGTGCCGGCCGGGAGGTCGAGGCCGCCGACGGTCGCGGGCTTCATCAGCGTGCGCACCACCATCGCGATGACCGGGTGCAGCCGCATCGACTCCTTGAGCACGGCCTCGAGCCAGGCGTCGTCGCCGTTGGTCGCCGCCTCACGCGCCCGCCGGCGCTGCTCCGCGTCGCGGCCGATCTCGTAGAGGGTCCAGGCGAGGGCGCTGGCCGTGGTCTCGTGGCCGGCGAGCAGCAGGGTGACCAGCTGGTCGCGCAGCTCCTCGTCGGTCAGGGGTCGCCGCCGCTCCTGGCGCGCGGATCAGCCGCGAGAGCACGTCGGTGCGGTCGGCGAGGTCGGGGGCCTGCCGACGCTCGCGAGATCTCGGCGTACATCAGCCGGTCGAGCTCGTCGCTGGTTCTCGCACCGTCCCCTTCCACGGGCCGAACTTCTGCAGCCACGGCCAGCCCCAGCCGAGCAGGATCGCCGGGTTGACGTCGACGGTCCTGCGGACGCGCGGGCGCAGCTCGGCCAGCCGCCGCTCGTCGGTGACGCCGAAGACCACCCGCAGGATCACCTCGAGGGTCAGGGCGTTCATCCGGTCGAGCGAGCGGAACTCCTCGCCCGTCCTGCCACCGGGCGACCTCGGCCCGCGCGACCTCGGTGACCAGCGCCTCGTAGCTCGCGCAGCGCGTGGCCGTTGAAGGCCGGCATCAGCAGCTTGCGGGCGCGCTTGTGCTCGCGCGGAGTCCTGCAGCAGCAGCGAGTGCTCGCCCATGATCGGGCCGAGGATCGCGTTGCCCTTGCCGGCGTGGAAGACCTCGGGGTCGCCGGCGAAGATCTCCTTCGCGTGCTCGGGCCGGGTGAACAGCACCAGCGGGCGGCCGCGCGGAATGATCCGCACGGTGAAGACGTCGCCGTACTTCCGGTGCGCCCACGGCACGAACCGGTGCCGGAACCGGAGCAGGCCCGCGCTCTGGGCGAGGACCGGCCACCGCGGGCCGGGCGGCAGCTTGCTCGTGTCGACCGGCGGCGGCGTCGTCACCACCGAACGGCCGCACTCCGCTCGAACCGCTCGCTCGGTCAGCGCGGTCACTCTGTCGTCGATGGTGCTCATGGCTGCCTCACGTCGGGTACGCCGGACTTTGCATACTACGAGTACGTCGACGCGCGGGCCACCGCCGTCTCAGCGGTGTCAGACGCCGGCGGATGCCGACCACGGTGTGTTCGCGGGATCGCGTTGTCCCGCTCGGCCCGGCAGGTCAGCCGCTGGCGGCTGCTCGCTCCAGGCGGGTGCGCACGGCGACGACGTACTCGCCGCCGCCGACCACGAACACGGCCTCGGTGTCGACGCCCTCCGTGTGCCGGCGGTCCAGGCGGAGCGCACCGCGTCCCGGGTCTCGCCGAGCTGCCGGCGCAGCGCGATCTCCGCCGCCTGCACCGGCATCGGGAACGCCGAGCGGCCGCGCAGGTGGTCGAGGTCGAGCTGGCCGGCCAGCGTGGGCGCCGGCGACGGCGACGGCGGTCGCGGGTCGAGACGCCCGTAGTAGAGGCCGTGCGGCAGCACCAGCAGGTTGCCCGCGAACCGGTCGCCACCGATGTGGGAGACCTCCCAGGTCTCCTCGGGATGGGCCTCGCTGAGCGCGGTCACGACGGGGCGGCCGAGCTCGGCGCAGCAGGCGTCGTGGCGGCCGTGGGTGCAGACGCAGAACAGCGGACTCCTCGTGCGGCGTCAGAGAGCGTGGGGCGACCCGCCCGCAGGTCGAAGAAGTCGAGGTCGAGCACGTCGGCCGGGTCGGTGACGGTGCCGCGCTCGAGCCAGGGCCGGTAGGGGTCGGCGTGGGCCGCGAACACCGTCGTTCCGTCGCTGGCCGGTCGACGGCCGGTACGCCGGACCAGCAGCACCCGGACCCGCGCCTCGAGCGCACGACGCCGCAGCTCCGGCCCGAGGCCGTCGGGCAGCCGGGCGTCGCGCAGCGCGTCGTCGCCCCAGGAGCCGGGGTGCTCGATGAGGAGGAACGCACGGACCGTCGAGGCCGTTCCCGGCGACGGCCTCGTCGCGCAGGACGCTCGAGCGGGCGCAGCGGAAGGCCGGCTCGCCCGGGAGGGCTGCGCTCACCCGACGACCCCGAGCAGCCCCTCGCGGACCAGTCGGCGGCACAGCACCAGCCGGCTCTCCGGGTCGAGGTGGTCGTGCAGGTCGGCGGGGTCGCAGCTCGGGACGGGCCCGGACCTCCTCGAGGGCCGGCCGCAGCCGCGCGGGCACGTCGAGCGAGCGGTCGCCGAGCAGCACCTCGCAGCCGGTCGCCGTCGGTCGGCAGCAGGACGCACGGGTGGCCGGGTCGCCGGCGGAGCAGGGTCGGTCGTCGAGCCCGTTCGCGGCGAGGACGTCGCGCAGTCCCCCGCGAGCCGGGAGCCACGGCCGGTCAGGAACCGTCGGACCTCCGCCTCGACGGCGGCGGTCGGCGTCGACGCCGCGTACGTCGTCGGCGACCTGCGTCCAGCCGGCGGCGCGAGCCGGTCGGCGAGCGCGCCGGGTCCTCGAGGTAGCCGGCCGGGAGGTGCGTCGTCGGGCACCTCGGCGAGCAGATCGCTGCACCGTGCGCTCGACCAGCCCCCGCCAGGTCAGCTGGTTGATGCCGAGGGTGACGTGCAGTGAGACGGTCGTCCTGGGCGCGGGCCGCGTGGGGCGTGCCGGTGGGGAGGTACATCGCACAGTCCCGGCTCGAGCAGCACCTCCTCGACCCCGTCCGGGGTGTGCACCTCCCACAGCTTGGAGCCCTGCGGTCTGGAAGACGAACACGTCGTGGGTGTCCTCGTGAACGGCGAAGCCCTGCGAGTCCGGCGGGGTGAGGTAGGCGTTGGCCTGGCACGGGTGGCCGAGCTCCAGCTCGAGCTCGGCGATCAGGCGGGTCAGCGGGGGCCAGTAGCGGTGCATCCCCTGGAAGACGATCGTGGCACCGTCGTCGAAGGCGGCGAGAGCCTTGCGCGGGTCGACCAGCCCGGAGAGCGGCTGGCCGGCGAGGGTCGCGCGGCGGGTGAACACGGACTCCGGCTGGACCGCACCCTCGCGCGCCAGCCGGATCGAGGGGGTACGGATCGCGTCTCGACGTCAGCAGGTGATCGGCATCGTCGAGGTCGAGCAGCCCGACGAGCTCGTCCGGGTCGCTCCGGTGCAGGTGCACACGGGACGCCCAGACCTTGTCGAGGAAGGTCTGGGCGTCACCGCTGAGCAGGTCGAGAGCGCTCAGGACGCGTCCCCGTCGGTGCCGTCGGTCCCGTCGGCGTCCGTGCCGTCGGCGTCGGTCGCCGTCGGCGTCCGTGCCGTCGGCGTCGGTGCCGTCAGCATCCGTGCCGTCAGCGTCGGTGGTGTCGCCGTCGGTGCCGTCGGTCGCGTCGCCGTCGGTCCCGTCGGCGTCACCGCCACCGAGGCCTTCCTGCGGCGCCCCGGCGGGGCTGGTGGTCATGTCGTCGTCGCCCAGGGGCTCCTCGGGGGTCATCCATTTCCTCCTGCGATTGGTTGGTTCGATCCTGCCGCGAGTCTTCTCCGGCAGGGGTCGCGGGGCAAGCCCCCGGTCCAGCGCGTAGGTACCCCACGCACTTCCACTTGTAACACGCTGTTACCGGGACTTCGGCGCCGCGGCAACGGCATGGAAGAGCGGGTAACAGCGTGCTACGAGGCGATGTCGGTCAGTCGAGCAGGCCCCTGCGCCGGGCGATCGCGGCGGCCTCGGTCCTCCCGGAGGCACCGAGCTTGGCCAGGATGTTGGACACGTGGACGCTCACGGTCTTGGTGCTGATGAACAGCTGTCGGCCGATCTCGCCGTTGGAGCGCCCCTCGGCCACCAACGCCGAGGATCTCCTGCTCGCGCGGGGTGAGCGCGTCGGACGCCGCAGCTCCTCGGGTCGGGGCGCTGCCGATGGCGCGCAGGTCCTCGAGCAGCGGATGGGCGCCGAGCTCGTGGGCGGTCGCCCGGGCGAGGTCGCCGAGCTCCCGCGCGGCGGCGGTGTCGCCGGCAGCGCGATGGATGCCGGCCAGCGTGGCCCGCACCCGCGCCAGCTCGTAGACGTCGCCGAACTCCTCGGTGAGCGAGACCGTCTCCTGCCAGGTCGCGACGAGCTCCTCGAGCGGTGGCGGCTCGACCCCGGCCAGCCACTGGACGCGCAGCGCTTCGGCGTCGAGCCGCTTGAACCACGCCCGCCCCTCCGGACCCCAGGTCTCCGCCGGGTCGGTGTAGCGCTCGAGGACGGTGTGGCCGTCGGTGAGCAGCCGCGCGGTGTGCTCGAGGTACGTCGGACGCTCGGAGGCGGGGAGCTGCGGCATCACCCGGGCCAGCTCCCCGATCGCCAGGGCGGCGAGCCGGATCCGGGCGCTGAACCACGGATGCCAGATCCGCGTGATCGTCTCCACGGCGGCGTCGTAGGAGGACAGCACGCCATCTGCGTCGCCGCGCCCGACCGGCGAGCTCCATCTCCATCGGGCTGGAGTGGATGGGGAGCAGGCCCTCCTTGTGCCAGTAGCCGCGCAGATCGGACAGCAGACCGCTGACGTCCTCACCGCGAGCCATCGCCACGCTCGCCCACAGCATCTGGAGCATGGCCCGGGCCAACGGGGGTGGTTCCTGGCCGGCGACGTCGGTGAGCTCCATGACCTCGTCCCAGTCGCCCCGGGTGCGGTACACCCACGCGAGGTGCCAGCGAGCGTCGAACGACCACGGTGCCCACGGAAGCCCCGCCGCTCTCCCCCGGTCGATCGCACTGCGGAACCATCGATCGGACTCGGCGAACTCCGCCCAGTCCTGGAACGAGCGTCCGAGCAGGACCCGTCCGCGCAGCTCGGCCTCGACCGCGCCGGCCGCCTCCGCCCTGGCCACCGCCTCGATCAGGGCGTCGCGCAGGCCCTCCTTGGGACCCGTGCGCTTGAGCCCGCTGAGGGTGGTGATGGCGTCGGAGGCCAGCTCGGTGAGGTCGAGCTTCTCGGCCAGCTCCAGCGCCTCGAGGCCAGCCGCCTGGGCATCGTGGTCGCGCCTCATGGCCGACAGGATCCGCGCGTGCAACGCGAGCACCTTGGCCCGAAGCTGCGGAAAGCCCTCCGGCACCAGCGCCAGCGCCTCGGCCGACACCTCGGCCGGGTCCTCCAGTGTCTCGGTCATGATCATGGCGTCGGCCCGGGCGGCCAGCATCCGGGCCCGGCACTCGTGCGGGGAGTCGGCAGGCAGCCGGTCGAGCTGCTCCCGGGCCAGGGCGGCTCCGCGGATCGGATGTCCGCTCGCGGTCAGCGACTCGACCGCCTTGACCACCAGCTTCGACACGTCCACGTCGACGTCCCGTGCCCGCTCGGGGTCGGCCATCAGCTCGAGCGCCTGCTGGTAGTGGTGCGCGGCCTCGTCGGGCCCGCCGACGGCCCGGGCCTCGTCGCCGGCCCGGATGGCGGCGGTCAGCGCGGTGACGAGGTCGAGGGCCAGCCGGGCGTGTCGGGCGAGCTCGGCCGCCGTACCGGGCGCGGCGCCGCTGCCCAACGCCTCGGCGTACGCCGCGTGCAGGCGTACCCGCTCGCCCGGCAGCAGGTCGTCGTAGACCGCCTCGCCCAGCAGGGCGTGCCGGAACGCGTAGCCACGCTCGTCGGCCACCAGCACGTTGGTCTCCACCGCGCCGCGCAGTCCGGTGTCGAGTGCCGCACTGTCGAGGCCGGCGGCCGCGGCCAGCATCTCGTGGGAGACCCGGCGCCCGGCGACGCTCGCGGCGCGCGCCACCTGGCGAGCCGTGTCGTCGAGGCGGTCGAGCCGCACCAGGAGCACGTCGGCCAGCTCGGCCGGAACCCAACGGCCCGGCCCGGCTGCGGCCCCGACGAGCTCCTCGACGAAGAACGCGTTGCCCTCGGCCCGGTCGACGATGTCGTCGACCTCCTCCGCACCGAGTGGAGCGGGGTGCAGCTCGGAGATGAGGGTGCGGACGTCGGAGGCCTCCAGAGGCTGGAGCTGGAGACGCTCGACGCCGCGGATCCGTGACCACTCGGCGACCTGGGCGCGGAGCGGGTGCCGGCGGTGCAGGTCGTCGGAGCGGTACGACGCGACGACCGCGACCGGACCCTGGAAGGGACGGGAGAACAGGAAGCTGAGCATGTCGCGGGTCGACTGGTCGGCCCAGTGGGTGTCCTCGATGACCAGCAGGACCGGCGCCTTCTCCGCGGCCTCCTCGAGCAGCTCGTGCACGGCCTCGAACAGGTCGGCCCGGTCCAGCGACGATGGCTCACCCTCCTCGCGGGAGGAGAGGACCCGACGGCCCGGCTGGAGTCGGCTCAGGGCGGGGTGGACCCCGGCGGCGGTGTCGACGACGTCGGGCAGGGCAGCGGCCATCCGGCCGAGCACCTCGGAGAACGGGAGGTAGGGCAGGGCGCTGTCGCCGAAGTCGAGGCAGTGTCCGGCGAAGACCTGCCAGCCGTCGGAGTTGGCGAGGTCACGCAGCTCGGTGAGCAGCCGGGTCTTGCCGACGCCGGCGTCACCGGAGAGCAGGACGGCACGGGGTTCGCCGTCGCCGGCGCCTTCGTCCGCACGCGGACGGACGCCGAGCAGGGAGGTGATCTCCGTCAGCTCGGCGTCCCGTCCGACCAGGGTCCTGCTGGATTGTCCGGGCACGGCATCCATCATGTCGCGAACGGCCGCTCCCGCGCTCACAGGGCGTGGCGGGCGGCCGCTGCCGGCCGGCGTACCCGAGACCGGCGGTGGTGGCGCCGGCTCCTGCCCGCCAGACCGGAGCTGAGCCGGTCGGTGCGGTAGGTGAGCTCGGACTGCAGGAAGGTGAGCTTCGGGTCGTACATCTCGACTCCTCGGTTGGTTGGTGAGTCGAGATTCGCTCTCTGAGGTAGGCCCGCACATCGGGCAAGTGCCTTATTCGCGGGCCCACGCCGGTGGAGGTGCCTTAGGTACCCACGCGGACCTGATGGTTGCTTCTGCTTGGCCCTGATCCGCACCGACCACGGCGTCCAGCGACGGTTGCAGAGGGAGGTGACCGGGTTCATGCTGGATTGACCGGCAGGTCGGGGCAGTGGTCGGAGGGAGCATGGGCACCGAACAAGCGGTCACACCGTCTCCTGCTGGCGTGGTCGCCAAGCTGAGTGTCCCGACGCTCACCGCAATGGTTGTCGGCAGCATGTCGATCGCCGGCACGGGCATGTCCCACGCGATCAGCGAGCCCAGGCGCAAGGAGACGATCATCGCCGGCGTAGCCACGGCGTACACGAGCTTCCTCTTCGACGCGGCGGGGCTGAAGTTCGTGCTGCTGATGACGGTGATCCTCGCGCCGGCCACGCTGCTCTACATCAAGGCCCGCAGCGAGCGGGGCCGCCGGTTGTTCACACCCGCCGAGATCGGGCTGTTCGTGCTGATCCTCGTGGGCGCCGCCATCGGCTCGATCGGACTGTGGACCGGTCGCATTGCTCTCTAAGCCCAGCCGAGCCTCCGGCCTGAAGAAGAAGGGACCGACATGACCGAGCCAGCCCACGAGGGCATTTCCTCCACGTACGGGGTCCACTCCGAGGTCGGCCGGCTGCGCAAGGTGCTCGTTTGCGCACCCGGTCTCGCCCACCGCCGGCTCACGCCCACCAACAGCGACGACCTGCTGTTCGACGACGTGATGTGGGTCGAGAACGCCCAGCGCGACCATGCCGACTTCGTCAACAAGATGACCCAGCGTGGCGTGGAGGTGGTCGAGCTGCACGACCTCCTGGCGCAGACGCTACGGGTGGACAAGGCCCGCGACTGGCTGCTCGACCGCAAGATCATCCCCAATCAGGTGGGCCTCGGCCTCGTCGACGACACCCGCGCCTACCTCGAGACGCTCTCCGAGACCACGCTGGCGGAGTACCTCATCGGCGGGCTCGCCACCCAGGATCTGCCCGACGACTTCCGCGCCGGATACGTCAGGCTCGCCCGGGAGCAGACCGGGGTGCGGGAGTACCTCATGCCCCCGCTGCCGAACACCCTCTACACCCGAGACACCACCTGCTGGCTGTATCGAGGCCTGACCATGAACCCGCTGTTCTGGCCGGCGCGCAAGGACGAGACGCTCATCTACAAGGCGATCTACGAGTTCCACCCCGACTTCGTGGGCTCGACGGTCTGGTGGGGCGACGCCGAGAAGGAGTGGCGCCAGGCCACCTTCGAGGGTGGCGACATCATGCCCGTGGGCAACGGCGTCGTGCTCATGGGGATGAGCGAGCGCACCTCGCGCCAGGCGATCACCCAGGTTGCGGAGGCGCTGTTCAGCAAGGGAGCGGCGGACCGGGTGATCGTCGCCGGCATGCCCAAGCTGCGCGCGGCGATGCACCTGGACACGGTCTTCACGTTCGCCGACCGCGATGTCGTGACGCTCTACCCGACCATCATGGATGCCGTCCACGTCTTCACCCTGCTGCCCTCGGACCGATCCCCGGGCGTGGAGGTGGTTGACGAGGGAGGCACTCCGTTCGTCGACGTCGTGGCTCGCGCACTCGGCCTTCCGGAGCTCCGGGTCATCGAGACCGGTGGCGATGTCTACCAGTCGGAACGGCAGCAGTGGGACAGCGGCAACAACGCGGTGGCGCTCGAGCCGGGCGTCGTGTTCACCTACGACCGCAACACCCTCACCAACACCCTGCTGCGCAAGGCCGGGGTCGAGGTCATCACGATCGTCGGCGCCGAGCTCGGTCGCGGCCGTGGCGGGGGGCACTGCATGACGTGCCCGATCATCCGGGACCCGGT
Source organism: uncultured Actinomycetota bacterium (assembly GCA_963848795.1). GTDB lineage: Bacteria > Actinomycetota > Actinomycetes > Propionibacteriales > Nocardioidaceae > Nocardioides. The sequence goes on along the minus strand of CAWKEX010000013.1, from coordinate 48,156 downwards.
CGACTTCTGAGGCTGTGCTCGGTCAGGCAGGGCGACCGCCCTGCCAGACGCCGGAGACGAGGGGTACGCCGGGGCGGTAGGCGAGGTGCACGTGGGTCGGTGCGTCGAGCAGCACCAGGTCGGCCCGGCGACCGGGGACGAGTGCGCCGACGTCGTCGCGGCCCAGTGCTTCGGCACCGCGATGGGTCACGGCGTACACCGCCTCGGCGGGCGTCATCCCCATCTCGCGGACCGCGAGCGCGATGCACAAGGGAATGGAGCTGGTGAAGCAGCTGCCGGGGTTGCAGTCGCTGGCGAGCGCGACCCGAACGCCGGCGTCGAGCAGCCGCCGAGCGTCGGGGTAGGGCTGGCGAGTCGAGAACTCGACGCCGGGCAGCAACGTGGCGATGGTGCCGGAGTCGCGCAGGGCGTCGACGTCCGCGTCGTCGAGGTAGGTGCAGTGGTCGACGGCGAGCAGACCGAGCTCGGCCGCCAGCCGGACGCCGGGCCCGGGCCCCAGCTGGTTGGCATGCAGCCGCCCCTGCAGCCCGACCGCCCGACCCGCCTCGAGGACCGCGCGAGCCTGGTCACCGTCGAACGCCCCTCGCTCGCAGAACGCGTCGATCCACCTCGCGTGCGGGCGGGCGGCCTCGAGCATCGGGCCGGTGACCAGCTCGACGTAGGCAGCCGGGTCGCTCCCCTCGGGTACGACGTGCGCTCCGAGGAAGGTGGTCTCGTCGGTGAACTGGCGGGCGACCGCGAGGCTGCGGGCCTCGTCCTTCGTGGTCAGGCCGTAGCCGCTCTTGATCTCGAGGGTGGTGGTGCCCTGCCGGTTCATCTCCTGCACCAGCCGCGCCACGTGGCTGGTGAGCTGCTCGTCGGTCGCCTCGCGGGTGGCGGCCACGGTGGTGCGGATGCCGCCAGCCGCGTAGGACTCACCGGCCATCCGGGCCGCGAACTCGGCCGCCCGGTCGCCGGCGAAGACCAGGTGGCTGTGGCTGTCGACGAAGCCGGGAAGCACGGCCCGTCCGCCGGCGTCGTACGCCTCGTCGGCCTGGGGCGCATCCGCGGAGGCGCCCACCCAGGCGATGGTGCTGCCCTCGATCAATACCGCGGCGTCCTCGACGATGCCGAGCAGGCCGTCGCGGGCGGGGTCGTTGGTGACGAGCTCGCCGATGTGGTGGACGAGGGTGCTGGTCATTCGGGGTCCCCGTTCGAAGCGGAACGAAGTGAGCATTCGAATGGGGTGATCATTGCCACACCTTCCCGATCGCCTCGTCGAGCTCGCGCCCGATCTCCTCGCGGTCACCCTGCCGGACGACGATGCGGCCGTCGACCATCACCTGGGTGACGTCCTCCGCGGTGGCGGCGAAGACGACGCTGGCCTCGTCGCGACCGGTGCCGGCGGTCCGCGGGCTCGCGGGATCGATGGTGACCAGGTCGGCGCGCTGACCGACGGCGATGGCGCCGGCGTCGTCCCAGCCGAGGCTGCGGTGTCCCGTCGTCGTGGCTGCGTCGAGCAGCTCCGGCGCCGACCAGTGCCCGCGCTGCTGGGTCGCCAGCCGCTCGTCGAGCTCGACGGCGCGCATCTCCTCGAACAGGTCGATCACGGCGTGGCTGTCGCTGCCGAGGGTGAGCGGTGCCCCGGCCACGTGCAGCCTGCGGCTCGGACCGACCCCGTCGCCCAGGTCGCGCTCGGTGGTGGGGCAGAAGCAGGCGTGGGTGCCGGTGCTGCCGAGGAGCCTGATGTCCCCCTCGGTCAGGTGGGTGGCGTGGACCGCGGTGGTCATCGGGCCGAGGATGCCGTGGAGCGCGAGCACCTCGGTGGGAGTGCGGGCGTACGCCGACACGCAGGCCCGGTTCTCCGCCACCTGCTCGGAGAGGTGCACGTGGAGGGGCTTCGTGCCCCCTGCCCACTCGCCGACGGTCGGCAGCTGCTCGGCCGGTACGGCCCGGACCGAGTGGATCGGCCGCTCCGACCACGGCGCCCGCCGAGGGTGTCTCCAGAAGCGGAGACCCGCTCCGCCCAGGCGGCCGCGTCGCGGTCGGCGTACCTGACCTGCACGCCCTGGGGCGGGTCGCCGAACCCCGCGCTGAGGTAGCAGGTGTCCAGCAGGGTGATCCGGATCCCCGCCTCGCGGGCCGCCTCGACCAGGGCCGTGCCCATCACGTTGGGGTCGTCGTACGGCGTCCCGTCGGGCTGGTGGTGCAGGTAGTGGAACTCGCCGACGCTGGTGATCCCGGCGGCGGCCATCTCCCGGTAGGTCGCCCGGGCCAGCTCGTGGTAGCCGTCCGGGTCGAGGCGCCCGGCGACGGCGTACATCTGCTCGCGCCAGGTCCAGAACGACCCCCGCTCGCGCTGGGTGCGTCCGCGCAGCGCGCGGTGGAACGCGTGGCTGTGGCAGTTGGCCAGACCCGGGATGGTGAGCCCGGCGAGGCGCTCTCCGGAGTGCGCGCCGGGCGTCGACGGAGGTGAAGCGGCCGTCCTCGATCTCGACGAGTACGTCGTCCTGGACGGACCCGTCGACCCAGGCCCGCTCGAGCAGGAGGGAGCTCATGAGGTCAACCGTTCGAGGGTGTCGGCCAGCGCGGAGACCCCGACGAGGCAGTCGGCCATCTCGGCGTGCTCGTCCGGAGAGTGCGACACCCCGGTGGGGTTGCGGACGAACAGCATCGCGGTGGGGATCCCGGCCGCGGACAGGATGCCGGCGTCGTGGCCGGCCATGGTCGGGATGATCGGCCAGTCGCCCTCCTCGTGGTCGGCCGCGATCCGCCGGGCCAGGGCCGGGTCGAAGGCCACGGCGCCGGAGACGGACTCGGCCGTGACCGCGAGCGGTCGTTCCGTCCCGGTCCGCGCGCTCCCCGCCCTGCTTCTCGATGGCCGCGACGAGCGTCGGCCAGCCCGTCGTCGGTCTCGCACCGCGCGTCCAGCCACGCCGTCACCCGCGACGGGACGGCGTTGGTGCCGTTGGGGAAGACCTCGACCCGCCCGAAGGTGGCGCGCTCACCCGCGAGTCGCGCCTGCTTGTTGGCCGCGAGGGCGGTCATGGCATAGGTGAGCATCGGGTCGCGGCGGTCCTCCATCCGCGTGGTGCCGGCATGGTTGGCCTGCCCGGCGAAGTCGAAGCGGTAGCGCCCGTGCGGCCCGATCTCGCTGCCCACGCCGATCGCGGCGCCCCGGTCGACCAGGTCCCGCCCCTGCTCCACGTGCAGCTCGACGAAGCACCCGATCCGGTCGGCCAGCCCCCACGACTTGTCCCCGTCGTCCGGTTCCAGCCCGGCGGCACCGAGCGCGTCCGGCAGGAAGACGCCGTCCCGGTCCCGCAGCTCCCGCGCCTTCGACCAGTCCATCGCGCCCGCCGCGAGCCGTGAGCCGAGGCAGGCGAGGCCAAACCGTGACCCCTCCTCCTCGGCGAAGACGCTCACGCCGATCGGCTTCGACGGGACGAATCCGCGCTCGCGGAGTAGGTCGATCGCGGCCAGCGCCGACACGACACCCAGGGGCCCGTCGTAGGCCCCGCCGTCCAGCACCGAGTCGAGGTGGGACCCGGTGAGCACGCCCTTTCGCGACAGCCCCTCCGCCGGATCCCACCAGGCCGCGATGTTGCCGAGGTCGTCGGACTCGACCCTCAACCCGCGCGCGGTCACCTGCTCGACGAACCACGCCCGCAGCTCGCCCTCGGCGGACTCGTAGGGCTGCCGGAAGTAGCCACCGCTGGACGACGAACGGCCCACCGGCGCAAGGTCGCGCCACATCTGCTCAAACGACAAGATCGGCTCCATGGAGTTCAGGGACGTGGTGCGCCGGCGGCGCATGGTCAGGAAGTACGACGGCCGGCCGGTCGACCCGGCCGTGGTGGACCGGATGCTGGAGCACGCCGTGCACGCGCCGAGCGCCGGCTTCAGCCAGGGCTGGGCGTTCCTGCGCCTCGACAGCCCGGACGACCTGGAGCGGTTCTGGCGAGTCACCACTCCTGAGGAGTACGTCGAGAGCATGAGCGCCTGGCTCGCCGGGATGCGCACGGCACCGGTCGTGATCGTCCCGCTGTCCCACAAGGACGCCTACCTCGACCGCTACGCCCAGCCCGACAAGGGTTGGACCGACCGCGACGAGACCCGCTGGCCGGTCCCCTACTGGCACATCGACACCGGCATGGCCGCCCTGCTGATCCTGCAGACCGCCGTCGATGAAGGGCTCGGCGCCTGCTTCTTCGGCATCCCGCCGGACCGGATCGCCGCCTTCCGCGAGGAGTTCGGCGTGCCCGCGCGACCACACGCCCATCGGGGCGATCACGATCGGCCATCGCGTGGAAGACCCGGGCCGCCCGGGATCTGCCGCGGTACGGCCGCGTCGTACGCCCGCCGAGGTGGTCCACCACGGACACTGGGGCGGGAAGGGCTGACACCCTCCAAGTCCACCGGTCGGCGGGGCACCGGTCAACGACCCACCCCGCACGGTCCTCTCGCATCCGAGACAACGACGGAATCCGATAGTCCCGAACGAAATGGCTGTCGACACGCCGTCCGGGGTCGCCACCTTGTTCGGGACTATCGTGTTGACGAGGTGAGATGGGCATGACGGAGAAGCAGCCGGAGCGTCCCGATCGCGAACGGGACGTGCGCACCGGCCGGGCGGCCGCCCACAACCGGATGCAGAACCAGACGCGGTACGTCGACCTGACGATCCAGCAGGCCATGGCCAGGGGCGAGTTCGACAACCTGCCCGGTGCCGGCAAGCCGATCCGTGGACTCGGTGCGGAGCACGATCCCGACTGGTGGGTCAAGCAGCTGATCGAGCGGGAGCACATCACCGGCGTCCTCCCGCCCGCGCTCCAGCTCCGCAAGGATGACGCCGAGCTCGACGACTACCTCGACACGCTCCACACACCGGCCGACGTCCGCGAGGAGGTCGCGGAGTTCAACGCCCGGGTCATCAGGGCCCGCTACACGCCGGTCGACGGACCGCCCCTGATCACCCAGCCCCGCGACGTCGATGCCGAGGTGGCGGCCTGGCAGGCACGCCGGTCCGCACGACGGGCCCGGCCGGAGCCCCCCGCTGCGAAGCGGTCGCCGGAGAAGCCCCGCAGACGCGGCTGGTTCCGCCGTTAGATCGGTCATACCCGGCCGACCTCGGGCCGCGATAGGTTCCGCGCATGCCAAGCTCATCGCGTAGTGCCAAGGACTTCTTCCGGCCCCTGGCGGTCGGCGCCCCCGACCCCCTCCACCAGATCCCGGCCAGGCCGAGCCGGGCGATCCACTTCTTCGACCCGAGCAACGAGAAGATGGCGGCCAAGGTCCCGCAGATGGTGGGCAAGGTCGACGTGCTGCTCGGCAACCTGGAGGACGCGGTCAAGGCCGACAACAAGGAGGCCGCCCGCGCCGGCCTGGTCAAGATCGCGCAGGAGACAGAGTTCGCGCCGACGCAGCTCTGGACCCGCATCAACGCGCTCGACAGCCCGTGGGTCCTGGACGACCTGACCACCCTGGTCACCGAGATCGGCGACAAGCTCGACGTGATCATGGTGCCGAAGGTGCAGGGCGCCGAGGACATCCAGTACGTCGACCGGCTGCTCGCCCAGCTCGAGGCCAAGGCCAGGCTTGACCGGCCGATCCTGGTCCACGCGATCCTCGAGACGGCCCGCGGCATGGTCAACGTCGAGGAGATCTGCGGCGCGTCACCTCGCATGCAGGGTCTCTCCCTCGGCCCGGCCGACCTCGCCGCCGACCGGCGAATGAAGACCACGCGCGTCGGCGGCGGGCACCCCGGCTACGTCGTCCGCGAGGACCCCGACCCGGACCAGCCGGCCGCCGAGCCCGGCACCGCGCTACCAGCAGGACCTCTGGCACTACACGATCGCCCGGATGGTCGACGCGTGCGCGATGCACGGGATCTACCCCTACTACGGGCCGTTCGGCGACATCTCCGACGAGATCGCGTGCGAGGACCAGTTCCGCAACGCCTTCCTGCTCGGCTGCGTCGGCGCCTGGAGCCTGCACCCCAAGCAGATCGCGATCGCCAACCGGGTGTTCAGCCCCAGCGTCGAGGACATCCGGCACGCCCGCCGCGTGGTCGCGGCCATGGGCGACGGCACCGGCGCGGTGATGCTCGACGGCAAGATGGAGGACGACGCCTCCCTCAAGCAGTGCCTGGTGCTGGTCGAGCTCGCCGAGCAGCTGGCGGCGATCGACCCGGAGCTCAAGGAGCAGTACGACGCGATCGAGGACGACGCGACTGAGCGCGGACTTCCGCCCCCGCCGCTCCGTCCTCTACATGCCCTCCTCCAACGAGCGCGCGCTGGAGAAGGCGAAGTCGATCCCCTGCGACGGGCTGATCCTCGACCTCGAGGACGCCGTCGCCCCCGACGCCAAGCCGGCCGCCCGCGAGGCCGCCTGCGCCGCGGCGTCCTCGGGTGACTACGGCAAGCGGGAGCTGACGATCCGGGTCAACGGCGCCGACACCGAGTGGCACGCCGACGACCTGAAGGCGGCCTGCGCGGCCGGCCCGGACGCGATCGTGGTGCCCAAGGTCGACAGCGCCGACGCCGTGCTCGAGCTGGTCGAGGCGATGGCCGGCCACGACGCCCCCGAGCACACCAAGCTCTGGGCGATGGTCGAGACGCCGTACGCGATGCTGCACGCCGAGGAGATCGCCGCGGCCTCCGATCGGCTGACCGTCCTGGTGATGGGGACCAACGACCTGGCCAAGGAGCTCTACGCCGAGCACGTCCCGGGCCGCCAGCCGCTCCTGGCCGGGCTCGGCCTCGCGCTGCTGGCCGCGCGGGCCACCGGCAAGGCGATCCTCGACGGCGTCTACAACGACGTGAAGGACGCCGACGGCTTCCTCGCGGAGTGCCGGCAGGGCCGCGAGATGGGCTTCGACGGCAAGACGCTGATCCACCCCGGCCAGGTCGACGGCGCCAACGAGGCGTTCGCCCCGAGCGAGCAGGCCGTCGAGGACGCCCGCGGCATCCTGCAGGCCTGGGAGGACGGCAAGGGGTCGGGCGTGGTCACCTACAACGGCCGGATGATCGAGAACCTCCACGTGGAGTCGGCCCGCCGCACGCTCAGCATCCACGAGGCGATCTCCGCCATGAGCGCCTGACCGCGCGGGCCCTCACCTGGCCGGGAAGTGCCTCACGTCCACCCCCTCCGGCGGGGTGGTGGAGAACGTGGACGCGTCGATCCGGGGGTGCGGGTCGACCTGGTCCGCGACGACCCGCCCCGCCTCGAGCACCAGCCCGGTGGCCCGGTCGACCCACATCTGACGCGCCGTCACCATCTCGGCCTGGGAGCGCCCACAGCGGTACCCGACCGCGGTACGCCCCAGGATCGACCGGGTGCCGAGCTGCTCGGCAGCAGGACACGCCTCGGCCAGTCTCGCGCTGCCCGGGAGGAGCACCCACGAGCGCACGTAGTCGTAGAACAAGCCGCCGAACTCCTCCGGGGAGTCGTAGAGCTGGTAGGGGTCCTCGAAGTCGGTGAGGTGCGCGAAGAGCCGATCCCCGTCGTAGATCACGAGCCAGTGCGTCGGTGGCACGTCCTCGAGGATGTCCCACTCGAAGCGGATGAGGTTCGGCCCGGCCGTCGTCACCCGCACCCGAGGAAGTCCGATCTCGCCCTCGGGCAGCGTGTAGTGCGCGCTGATCGCCTGGCCGGTCGCGGCCGGCTCAGCACGACTGGAGTCCCCCGTGGTGACCTGACGGTCGCTCCCGCAACTCGCCAACGCGAGCACGCAGAGGCAGGCGGTGGTCAGCGAAACTCCGGTACGCCGGCTGATCCTGGTGGGCATCATTCAGAGTGCGGCCCCGAACTCACCACGGTCCACCTACCCGGGTCGGACGGAAATCGACCTCGCCCACCCCCGGTACCGGCTCGCACCGGACCAGGGCATCACCCCGGGGCGGACGTCACGTCCGGTCGAGCAGCCCGTCGCGCAGCGCCGCCGCCAAGGTCGGTGTCAGCGGCAGTCGCGGGATCAGTGTCGCCTGGAAGGCATGGTAGGTGTCCGGCTTTCCCTTCCAGACCCTGTCACTTGGCCGGTTCTGCGCGTCGAGCTCGTGGTGCCAGGAGCCCAGCTCGGTGTCGATGAAAGCCTCGGCGATGTGGTCCCACCAGGTGGCGTACCAGACGCCGTACGCCGGCTCACCGGTCGCCGCGTGCAGCGCCGCCGCGGTGGCCGTGGCCTCCGCCGCGACCCAGTGCATCCGCTCCTGCACCACGGGCTCGCCGCCCCAGTCCACCGTGTAGACGAAGCCGTCGGAGCCGTCGGTCGCCCACCCGTCGCGGACCGATGCGTCGAAGAGCCGGATGGCATCGTCCAGGAGCCAGCCCGGGGCGGAGGGCCCGAGGGCAGCCCGGAGCTGAAGCGCCAGCCTCGCCCACTCCAGCCCGTGGCCGATCGTCGCACCGAACGGCCGGAACGGGTGGGCCGGGGCGTCGCGGTTGTAGTCCAGCAACGGGGTCCACTGCTCGTCGAAGTGCTCCGGCAGCCGCCAGTCGTTGGTGCGTCCGAGGTCGTGCACCACCCGGCTCACGATGCGCAGTGCCTTGTCGAGCAGGCTGTGGTCCCCGGTGGCGTCAGCAGCGGCCAGGAACGCCTCGACCGAGTGCATGTTGGCGTTGACACCGCGGTAGGAGTCGAGCTTCGAGAACGACTCGTTCCACTCCTCCACGACCATGCCGTGCTCGTCGTTCCAGAACCGGCCGAGCAGCACCCCGAGGGCCTCGTCCAGCAACGTGGCGGCCCCCGGGCGGCCGGCGCACGTGGCGCTCGCGGCCGCAAGCACCACGAACGCGTGCGGGTAGGCGCTCTTCTCGCGACCCGTCGGCCCGTCCGTGTCGACCGCGGCGTACCAGCCCCGGTGAACTGGGTCGCGGAAGCGTCCAGCCAGCGCGCGGAGGCCGTGGTCTGCCAGGGGCCCGCAGCCGGGCCGGCCCATCAGGTGGCCGAGCGCGAACACGTGCGTCATCCGGCAGGTGATCCAGAGCTCGACCGGCTGCTCGAGCTCGGGACGGCCACCCACGTCGAGCCAGGCGAACCCCCCGGCCGGGTGCCGGGAGGCCCGGCTGAAGTCGAGCAGCCGGTCCCCCTCGGCCTCCAGCCAGCGCCCGTGGGCCGCCGTGGCGAGCCAGGGGGTCGCGCCGGCCATCAGGAGCCGAGCGCGGAGTAGCGGTCGCCGACCCGGTACGTCGCGACCCCGAGCGTCGAGTCGCTCTGGCCGTAGTAGGCGAACCAGGTGTCGTCGAAGAACACCAGGCCCTCCACGAACGTCACGTTGGACACCAGGCCGTGGGTGTCCTCGTAGGTCGACGGCTCCAGCCACGGTCGCTTCATCTCCGCGAGGATCGTGTCTGGTTCGGCGGGGTCGAAGAGCAGCTGGCCGCAGGTGTAGCGGACCGTCCCGTCGGCATTCTTCACCGCGGCGTTGTGCAGCAGCAGGATCAGCCCGTTGTCGGTGATGATCGGCGGCGGGCCGACCTCGACCAGGAACTCTCCGAACGTGCCGGGTCCGGTGGGGACCATCAGCGGTTCGTCGTTCGAGCACGGCTTCCAGGTGATCAGGTCGTCGGACCACGCGTGATAGATCGAGCCCTCACCGAAGTACATGAGGTAGCGACCGTCGATAGGCACCGGCAGGATGCCGCCGGCCTTGCTCCACGGCCCGTCCTGCCCGTGACCCTGCGGCAGGAACGTGTTGAACTCCGGGAACAGCGGCCCGTGCTTGGTCCACGTGAACAGGTCGGTCGAGGTGGCCAGGCAGAGCTGGGCGGTCGTGCGGTCCCAGCCGGTGTAGGTCAGGTAGTAGGTGCCGTCGATCTCGGTGACCCTGGGATCCTCCGCGCCGAACTCCTCGTAGGGCTCGGTCGGCGAGAGCACGGGCTCCGGGTGCCGGTCGAAGTTGATGCCGTCCTCGCTGGTGGCGAGGCCGACGTGCGAGACGATGTCGTCGGCGTGGGCGCGGTAGAGCAGGACCACCTTGCCGTCCTTCACGACCGCCGCCGGGTTGTAGACGCTCGCGGACTCCCACCCGTCGCCCTGCGGCTTGAGGATCGGGTTCTGCGCATAGGGCCGGAAGGGTCCGAGTGGGAACTCAGCGTGCGGGTTGGCTTGTGTGGACATGTTTCCTCGTTCTCTGATGGTGGGTTGTCTGGGCGATCTGGGCGAGCCGGTCAGTTCCGATCACCGGCGGTAACAGGTGCGGGCAGAGAGCGGCTCGGCTCGCCCGTGCTGGGCGGCTCGGGTGGCGGCTGTGGCCAGCGCCACGGCGGCGGCGCCCTCCGCGACGCCGCTGGCGGGTGCACCGCCGTCGGCGATCCGGGCAGCGAGGTCGGTCATCGCGGCGCGCACGCTCTCGGCGTACGCCGCCGGCTTGGCCTCGTGCCCGCCCAGCGTGAGCTCGACACGGACCCGGTGCGGCATCTCGCGGGTCAGCCCCCGGGCTCGGGCGCGGGGAGGCGCGGCGTTCGGTTGGCACGAGACCCGGATCCCGGCCTCGGGTCCGCGACGGAAGCCGTCGACGTGGAGGAGCTCGTCGGTCCGGGCGGGCAGCCCTTCCGCCACGGTCAGGCCGGCGTCGTCGGTCCACGCGTCGATCACGGCGTGCACGGGGATCCAGCCCTCGACCCGGACCTCGGCCGCCCCGCAGTCCAGCCGCATCAGCTGGCGCTCGCACCGGTGGGCGTGCGTGAAGGAGTGGGTGTGCGTGGCCAGGGCGTCGCCATGGGCGACGGTGGCCGAGACCAGGTCCACCGGTCCGTCCGGCACGACGGGCGGCCGTGGCCTGCACGGAGGTGGCTGCGCTGTCGATCAGCATCGCGGCGGCGTCGAAGAAGTGCACCCCGTGCTCGACGAAGATGCCTCCGCTGCGGGCCTCGTCCCAGAACCAGTGGCCCGGGTCGAGGTCCTGGTCGCTGGCGTCGTTCTCGAAGCAGAAGCGCTGGACCGGCCCGAGCAGGGAGCCGCGCAGCCGGCTCAGCGCACGCAGCAGCGGGTTGTAGCGCAGCACGTGGTCGACGACGAGCACCTGGCCAGTGCGCTCGACGATGTCCACGAGCTCGCGGGCCTCGGCGTCGTCGAGGGCGAGCGGCTTCTCGACGAAGACGTGCTTGCCCGCCTCGAGCGCGGCCCGGGCGATGGAGGCGTGGCTGTCGGGGGTGGTCGCCACCACCACGACGTCGACGGTGTCGTCGGTCAGCAGGTCGGTCCACAACCCGACCACCCGCGCGCCGTGGGCGTCCGCCAGTCGCCGTGCGGCCTCGGAGCAGGCGTCGGTGACCGACCGCACCGCCATCCCCGGGATGGAGGCGGTGGCCCCGACGAGGAAGGTGGCGAAGCCGCCCGCCCCGACGACCCCGAGGCCGAGCACCGGCGCCGCGCAGGTCCCGTCGGTCATCCCTTGACCCCCGACCCGATGTCGGAGGCGGTGAAGTGCTTCTGGAACGCGACGAAGAGCGCCACCGCGGGAACCGAGAGCACCACCGCACCGGCGAGGATGGCGCCGTACGGGTTCGCGGCGCGCCCGGCCACGGTGCTGATGTAGTTGGCGAGCGAGACCGCGAGCGGCTGCAGGTCGGCCTCCTTGGTGACCAGGAAGGGCCAGAGGAACTCGTTCCACGGTCCGATGAAGGTCAGCAGGCTCGCGGTCACCAGGGCCGGTCGCACCAGTGGCAGGGCAATCGACCACAGGATCCGGATCTCGCTCGCGCCGTCGAGCCTGGCGGCGGAGAACAGCTCCTCGGGGAGGTTCAGGAAGAACTGCCGGAAGATGAACACCGCGGTGGAGTTGATCGCGAACGGCGCGATCATCCCGAGGTAGGAGTCGGCCAACCCGTAGGTGCGGACGATCATCACGTAGATCGGGATGATCAGGAGCTGGAAGGGGATCGTCTGCACCAGCAGCATGACGGCGAAGAGGGTGCCGGCGCCCGCGGTAGTGCAGCCGCGCCAGCGCATACCCGGCGAGCACCCCGAACGCCACCGTTCCCAGCAGGACCCCGCCGGTGAAGATCGCCGAGTTGAGCAGCGACTGGATCAGGTCCACCCGCTCGTTGATCGCGATGTAGTTGTCCAGCGTGAACCCGCTGGTCGGGAACGCTCCCTTCAGCGACGTGTCGGGCTCCTCCTGGAACGAGCTGACCAGCATGTAGTAGAAGGGGAAGACGAACAGCAGGGCGCCGCCGAACAGCACCAGGTATCGCAGGATTCGGTTCATCGTCAGTCCCTCTCCACGACTTTCCTGGTGACCAGCGCGATCAGCAGTACGCCGATCACGAGCATCACGCCGATGGCAGCTGCAGTGTCGGGGTTCCCCTGCTCGATGCCCTTCTGGTACATCAGCAGCACCGGCGTGGTCGAGGCGCCGTTGGGCCCGCCGCCGTTGGTGAGCAGGTAAGGCTCGGTGAACAGGTTGGCGCCGGTGATCGTGGCCAGGATCAGCACCAGCGTGGTCGCGGGCCTGACCCCGGGAACCGTCACGTGCCAGAACGTGCCGAGCTTTCCGGCGCCGTCACTCGCGGCGGACTCGTAGAGCTCCTTCGGCACGTTCTGCAACGCCGCCAGGTAGAGCAGCACGAAGAAGCCGAGCTGCTTCCAGGTCACGAAGGATGCGATCACCGGCATGGCCAGGGTGCTGTTGATCAGCCATGACGGATCCGGCGCCAGTGGCCCGAGCACCTGGTTGACCATCCCGTTCTGGCTGAACAGGAAGAGCCACACCGCCACCAGCGCGACGCTGGCGGTCACGTAGGGAGCGAAGTAGGCGACCCGGAGGAAGGTACGGCCCCGGATGGCCCCATTGAGTGCCGAGGCCAGGACCAGTGACAGCAACACGGTCGCCGGGACGTTGATCAGCAGGAACTCGACGACGTTCAGGAAAGACTCCCTGACCGCCGGGTCGCCGAGGACGTCCCGATAGTTCTCCAGCCCGACGAACGGCCGCTCGACGTCCGACGCCGGGTGCGGCGAAGAAGTAGTCGTGGAAGCTCATCCACACCGCCAACCCGAGGGGGTAGGCGAACATCACGGCGAGGAACACCGCGTAGGGCGCGGAGAACACGATGCCCAGGGGCTGGCGGCCCAGGAGGGCCGCCAGCCTCGAGCGGGAACGTGCCGGAGGCTTCCGGGTCACGGTCTCGGTGTCGGTCATCGTCGGATCGGCTCAGGACTGGCTCGCGAGGTCCGAGGTCTCGTCGGCCGCCTGCGAGAGCGACTCGTCCACCGGCGCCTTCCCGAAGATCACCGACTCGGAGTACGCGTCACGGAACGTCTGCCAGATCTCGATGGAGTTCGCGACATTGGGAACCTCGACGGTCCGCGAGGCCTGGTCGGCGAAGTCGACGTACTCCGGCTTCTGCTCGAAGTAGTCCGGGTAGGTGCCCTGCAGGTCACTGCGCAGCGGCATCTGACCGGTCATCTCCAGGAGCTTGCCGTCCTGCTCCTCGCTGGTCGCGAACTTCAGGACCTCCCACGCGGTTCCCTGGTTCTCGCACGCCGAGTAGAGCCCGATGTTCTTCGCGTCCGAGAACGTGTAGGTGTCCTCCGGGCTGGTGCCGGACGAGGTCGGGACAGGAGCGGCGCCCCAGTCGACCGACTCGCCGTAGACCGCGATGGCCCACGGGCCGACGATGGCCATGGCCGCCTTCTGGTCGGCGAAGGAGTCGCCGTTGTAGACCTCCTTCTGAGCGAGACCCTCGTCGTACATGGTCTCCCAGAACTCCGCGACGGCCGTGCCCTCCTCGGAGTCGAAGGTCGCCTCGTCGTCCTCGATCAGCTGCTGGCCGCCGGTCTCGGCTGCGAACATCGGGTAGAAGTCGAACCAGGACTGGAAGAACTCGCTGCTCGGTGCCGGCCAGATGGCGGCCTGCGCGGCACCGCTGTCGACGATCTTGCGGCTGGTCTCGAGGAACTCGTCGTAGGTGGCCAGCGGCGGGTTCTCCGGGTCGATCCCCGCCTTCTTCATGAGGTCCTTGTTGTAGAAGATCATCACGGGGTTCGACTTCCAGGGGATCTGGTAGTACTGCCCGTCCGGCGACTTGTACTGCTCGGCGACGTCGCCGCTGCGCGACTCGACGTAGTCGGTGCCGCCATCGAACTCGTCCAGGGCGACCAGGCCGCCCTGCTTCTGGAACTGGGGCACGGCCGCGGGCGAGGTGTTGAAGACCAGGCAGGGCGCATTGCCGGCGGTGATCGCGGCGCCGATGACCTCCTCGGAGGTCTTGCCCGCGGGGATCTCCTGGGCGGTGACCTCCTCGTCAGGGTGATCGGCGTTCCACTCCTTCGACCATCGCCTTGCCCCAGGCGATCTCCTCGGGGTTGTTCGACAGCCACACCTTGATCGGGCCGGTGGCCGTGGTGGCGCCCTCGGAGTCTCCGGCTGTCACCCCCGCACGCGGCGGTCATGCCGAGCGCCAGCATGGTCAGCATTGCTGCAGCGACCTTCGATCTCATCTGTTTCTCCATTCGTGTGCTGCGGGTCGTAACTGGGTTGCTCAGGGGTGCGTGCTGGGGGAACGGGGCCGCTGGAGTCGCGGACGACCAGCCGCGGCGAGCGGCAGCTGGATGTCGGTGGCGGGACGCTGGTCGACCAGCTCGAGCAGCCGCGCCGCGGCGGCCCGCCCCCAGCCGATGACGTCGCTGGACACCGTGGTCAGGGAGGGCTGGAGGTGCGCGGCGAGCTCGGTGTCCTCGTAGCCCGTCACGGACAGGTCGCCGGGAACGTCGATGCCGCGCGCGGAGGCGACGGCCAGCCCCGCGATCGCCATCAGGTCGTTGGCGTAGACGATCGCGGTCGGAGGGCTCGGCGAGGTCCAGCAGCTTCCGGGTGGCGGCCGACCCGCTCTCGGCGGAGAAGTCGGTCTCGACGCAGGGGCCCTCCGGAAGGTTCGCCGCCTGCAGGGTGGCCGCCCATGCCGCGCGTCGGGACCGGCCGTGCACCATTCGGGTCGGGCCGGACACGTGCGCGATCCGGGTGTGCCCCTGGGCCAGGAGATGCTCCACGGCAGCGACGATCCCCGGACCGTCGTCGACGCCGACCGCCGGCCAGTAGGCCTCCGTCAGTGCGGGGCCCACGATCACGGCGGGGAGACCCAGCTCCGCGAGAAGCGCAGGACGCGGGTCGTCGACGTAGAGGTCGGTGACGAAGACGCCGTCGACCCTGCCCTCGTCGCTGAGCCGGCGGTAGCTCTGCTGCTCGCCTTCGTGCTCGGGCACGACCTGGAGCAGCAGCGCGTAGTCGTGGCGGGCGAGCTCGCTCTCGACGCCCGCGATGAAGGAGGGAAAGAAGGGGTCCGCCCGCAGGGTCTCGGGCGGCCTGGCCATCACGAGCCCCACGGCGAGCGCCCGGGAGACCGAGAGGGCACGGGCACGTGAGCTGGGCGTCCAACCCATGTCCTGGGCGACGGCGAGAATCCGGGCCCTGGTCTCCGGGGCGAGCCCCGTGCGGTTGTTGAACGCGAACGAGACGGCGCCCTTGGAGACCCCCGAAGCGCGGGCGACGTCGTTGATGGTGGGCCGGGGCACGCTTCACCTAAACCGGTTTAGTAACGGCCTGTCAAGGGTGGAGACCGAACGAGGCCCGATCGTGGCCCGTCCAGGCGACTAGTCCCATCGTCCGATTGTGGGGTGTACCTCCGCGCCACGACATTGGTCCGTAGGCACCCGAGGGAGGTGCCCCGAGCCTCGGAGGGACGTCATGAGGACAAGGAACACCTACCCGGCCGCCATCGGCGCAGCCGTGCTCCTGGGAAGCGTCGTGGCGGCAGTCCCGGCGTACGCAGGTGGCGGCGACTTCACCGAGGAGACCGGCACGTGCGCGATGGGCTCCACCTGGGTCATGAAGGCCAAGCACGACACGGGTCGGATCGAGATGGAGTTCAGCGTCGACAGCAACCGGGCCGGCCAGGTCTGGTCGGTCCGGGTCAAGGACCAGGGTGCGCTCGTGTTCTCCGGCAACAGGATGACCAACCGGATCAGCCGGTCGTTCTCGGTGGACAGGATGCTCGCCGACCGGACCGGAACGGACACCTTTGTCGCCCGTGCGACCAACGCCAAGACCGGCGAGGTGTGCCGGGGCCATGTCGCCCTCGGTGCCGTCGGCTCGAGCGGTGGCTCGGGATAGCAACCAGGTCTTCCCCAGATCGCCTCGCCTTTGCCCCCGAGCGCGAGGCGGACCGAGAGGGGCGGTGGCCCAGTGGCCACCGCCCCTCTCGTCCTGTTCCGGGAGACACCTGCTGGGTCGTCGCCGGCTGAGCTCTCCCGACGGAACAACTCCTCGGGACGTCATGCGCTTCGGCGGCTATAGCGCTCGAACCGTATGACGTCCCGCGGGCTCAGGCCTCGGACATGGGGACCCGCACGCCACGCTCGGCCGCGACCTCGGATGCCCGTTCGTAGCCCGCGTCCACGTGCCGGATCACGCCCATGCCCGGGTCATTGGTGAGCACCCGCTCGATCTTCCGCGCTGCCAGGTCGGTGCCGTCGGCGACGCACACCTGGCCGGCGTGGATGGAGCGGCCCATGCCCACACCACCGCCGTGGTGGATCGACACCCAGGACGCGCCTGAGGCGGTGTTGACCATCGCGTTGAGGAGCGCCCAGTCGGCGATCGCGTCGGAGCCGTCGAGCATCCCCTCGGTCTCGCGGTACGGCGAGGCCACGGATCCGCAGTCGAGGTGGTCCCGGCCGATCACGACCGGCGCCTTGAGCTCTCCCGAGGCCACCATCTCGTTGAACTTCAGGCCGGCCAGGTGTCGCTCGCCGTACCCCAGCCAGCAGATCCGCGCCGGCAGTCCCTGGAAGTGCACCCGCTCGCCGGCCATGGTGATCCACTTGCGCAGCCGCTCGTTGTCGGGGAAGAGCTCGAGGATCGCCCGGTCGGTGGCGGCGATGTCGGCCGGGTCGCCGGACAGCGCGGCCCACCGGAACGGGCCCTTGCCCTCGCAGAACAGCGGGCGGATGTAGGCCGGCACGAAGCCGGGGAACTCGAAGGCCCGGTCGTAGCCGCCCTTCCTGGCCTCGTCGCGGATCGAGTTGCCGTAGTCGAAGACCTCGGCCCCACGGTCCTGGAACTCCACCATCGCCCGCACGTGCGCGGCCATCGACTGCCTGCGCGCGCTTGGTGAAGCCGACCGGGTCGTCGGTCCGCTCGCGCTCCCAGTCCTCGAACGCGGTGTCGACCGGCAGGTAGAACAACGGGTCGTGGGCCGAGGTCTGGTCGGTGACGATGTCGATCGGCGCGTCCATCTCCAGCAGCGCGGGCAGCATCTCCGCGGCATTGCCCAGCACGCCGATCGAGAGCGGCCGCCGCTCGTCGCGGGCGGCCACCGCCATCTCCACCGCCTCCTCCAGCGACGACGCCTGCACGTCGAGGTAGCGGTGGTCGATCCGGCGCTGGATCCGGGACTGGTCGCACTCGATGCAGATGACGACGCCCTCGTTCATGGTCACCGCGAGCGGCTGCGCGCCGCCCATCCCGCCCAAGCCGGCGGTGACGGTGATCGTGCCCGCGAGGGTCCCCTCGAATCTCTTGTCCGCCACCGCGGCGAACGTCTCGAACGTGCCCTGCAGGATGCCCTGGGTGCCGATGTAGATCCACGAGCCGGCCGTCATCTGGCCGTACATCGTCAGCCCGAGGTCCTCGAGCCGACGGAACTCCTCCCAGTTCGCCCAGTCGCCGACCAGGTTGGAGTTGGCGATCAGCACCCGCGGCGCCCACTCATGGGTCTTCATCACCCCGACCGGCTTCCCCGACTGGACGAGCATCGTCTCGTCGTCCTCCAGCGTGCGCAGGGTCGCGACCAGGGCGTCGTACGCCTCCCAGCTGCGAGCCGCCTTGCCGGTGCCGCCGTAGACCACGAGATCCTCGGGACGCTCGGCGTTCTCGGGGTCGAGGTTGTTCATCAGCATCCGCAGCGGCGCCTCGGTCTGCCACGACTTCGCGGACAGCTCGGTGCCGGTGGCGGCATGGATGGGCAGGCGGGGGTTGGTGCTCACGACAGTTCTCCGATCGCTTCTTCGACGGCGGTGAGGACGGCGCCCGACGAGACCAGCGAGCATGCGGCCTCGATCTCGGGTGAGAGGTGGCGGTCGGGTCCGGGTCCCTCGATCCCGGACGACCGCAGCAGTCGTACGACGGCCCGCGAGGCCGGCGCGGGCTCGAGCGGTGCGCGGAGGTCGAGCGCCCGCGCGGCGGTGAGGATCTCGATGGCCACCACCCGGGTCAGCCCGTCGACCGAGCGACGCAGCTTGCGAGCCGCCGACCAGCCCATGGAGACGTGGTCCTCCTGCATCGCGCTGGAGGGGATCGAGTCGACCGAGGCGGGTACGGCGAGCCGCTTGAGCTCGGAGACGATCGCGGCCTGGGTGTACTGCGCGATCATGTGCCCGCTGTCGACACCCGGGTCGTCGGCGAGGAACGGCGGCAGCCCGTGGTTGCGGGCCTTGTCGAGGAACCGGTCGGTCCGCCGCTCCGAGATCGACGCGACGTCGGCGGCGACGATGGCCAGGAAGTCGAGCACGTACGCGACCGGCGCTCCGTGGAAGTTGCCGTTCGACTCGACCCGCCCCTCCTCGGCCAGGACCACCGGGTTGTCCACGGCCGACGCCAGCTCGCGCCCGGCCACCAGCGCCGCGTGCTCGACGGTGTCCCGCGCTGCGCCGTGCACCTGCGGCGAGCAGCGCAGTGAGTAGGCGTCCTGCACCCGGTTGCAGTCCGGTCCGCGGTGCGAGGCGACCACGCCGGAGTCGGCGAGGATCGCGGTGAGGTTGGCCGCCGAGACGGCCTGCCCCGGGTGCGGACGGATCGCCTGCAGCTCGGGCGCGAACACCCGGTCGGTCGCCGAGCTGGGCCTCGACCGACATTGCGGCAGCGACGTCGGCCGTCTGCAGCAGCCGGCGCAGGTCGTGGATCGCCAGCACCAGCATCCCGAGCATCCCGTCGGTGCCGTTGATCAGCGCCAGCCCCTCTTTCGCGGCGAGCTCGACCGGCGCGAGCCCGGCCGCGGCCAGCGCGTCCGCGGCGTCGACGAGCGAGCCGGACGCGTCGCGAACCTCACCCTCGCCCATGAGCGCGAGCGCGCAGTGTGCGAGCGGCGCGAGGTCGCCGGAGCAGCCGAGCGAGCCGTACTCCCGCACCACCGGCGTGATCCCGTGGGTGAGCAATGAGGCCAACAGCTGTGCGGTCTCGGGGCGGATCCCGGTGTGCCCGGTGGCGAGGGTCGAGAGGCGCAGCAGCATCAGCCCGCGGACCACCTCGCGCTCGACCTCGGGACCCGACCCCGCGGCATGGGAGCGCACCAGCGACCGCTGAAGCTGTGCTCGCATCTCGGTCGGGATGTGCCGGGTCGCCAGGGCGCCGAAGCCGGTCGAGATGCCGTACGCCGGCGTCGGTGCGGCCGCGAGCTCGTCGACGACGGTGCGCGCTCTCTCGATCGCGACAAGTGCTTCGTCGGTCAGTACGACGCCGGCACCGTCTCGGCACACCGCCACCACGTCGTCGAACGAGACCGGACCGGTGCCGACCCGGACCTCGGGAGCGCTTGTGGAGACCATGCATCAATCCAACGCCCCGGGCACGGCTGCCCACCAGTGCCCCCACCAACCGGCAGTCTCGGATCCGAGACCTAGTCCACCAGCTCGGTCGGCTCCGCCACGGCGTCGACCAGCGCCCCGTTGCGCAGCACCGTGATCTCGATGCGGGTCCCGATCGCGTCGTCGAGCAGACGTCGCTGAAGGGACTGGGCATCACCCAGGGTCGTTCCGCCCACCGCGAGGATCAGGTCGCCGCGCCGCAGGCCACTGACCTCGGCGGGGCTGTGCTCGACCACCTCGACCACGCGCAGGGCGGTCTGCTGGCCGGACCGGTCGGCCCAGGCGGGCGGCAACGGGGCCGGGCTGGTGACCAGGCCGAGGTAGGCGCGGCGTACTCGGCCGTCGTGGAGCAGCGAGTAGATGATCCGGTTGGTGGTGGCGTTGACCGGGACGGCCAACCCCAGCCCGATGCCGGCGACCGCGGTGTTGATGCCGACCACCCGTCCGCTGGCGTCGGCCAGGGCCCCTCCGGAGTTGCCGGGGTTGAGCGCGGCATCGGTCTGGATGACGTCCTCGATCAGGCGGGCTGTCGTCCGTCCGCGTGCCGGCATGCTGCGCCCGAGAGCGCTCACCACGCCAGCGGTCACACTTCCCGCCAGCCCGAGGGGGTTGCCGACGGCCACGACCAGGGAGCCGACCTTGAGCCGGTCCGCGTCGCCGTACTCCGGCGGCGCGGGCACCGCGCGGTCGGCCCGCACGATCGCGAGGTCGGAAAGCGGGTCCCGGCCCACGACGTCGAAGGTCGCGATGGTGCCGTCGGAGAAGGCCACCTCCCCTCTCGCCGCCTCGCCGACCACGTGGGCGTTGGTCACCAGGTGGCCCTCGCTGCTCAGGACGACGGCCGAGCCGGCCGCTTCGCCGCGGCGCCCCCGGATCCGCAGCGACGCCACCCGCGGCGTCAGCAGCTCCGCCACCCCGACGACCACTGCGGAGTAGGCGTCGAGCGGGCCTTGGTCGTTCCTGGCCGCGTCGTCGTTCATGAGCGTGGAACGCCTGGCCGCGTCGAGTCTGCTTCCCGGCGTTCACCCACGGCGGAAACGAACGGTCAGGAATGCCTGGATGCCACGGCGACGGCAGGGCGGCATGAGCCTCGATGAGGTGGGTACGTGTCGGTCGCAGGGAGGGTGCATTCCGCGCGCCCTCGGCCGAGAGTCTGGAGACACCCGTGTCAACCGCAACGATCGTCCTCATCATCGTCATCGCCGTCATCGTCCTGATCCTGATCGGGCTGGCCGCGTGGATGAGCAACAAGAAGAAGAGGGAGCACCGCCACGCGGAGGCGGAGCGCATCCGGCAGGAGGCCGCGGCTCACGCGGGTGGTCTTCAGGAGTCCCAGGTCCGTGCGCGGGAGGCCGAGGCCAAGGCCGAGCAGGCCCGCCTCCAGGCCCAGCGCGCGGAGGAAGAGGCGGCCCGCGCCCACCAGGGCGTCAGCCAGGAGCGGGCGCTGCACGAGGACAAGCTCCGCGAGGCAGACCGTCTGGACCCGAACGTCGACCACCGGGCCGAGGACTACAACCCCGACACCAGAGCCACCGAGACCGGTGCGCCGGCGTACGACGAGACCGGCCGGGTCGACCCTGCGACCAGGGAGACGACGACCACCGGCACGACCGGGACCACCGGCACCACGGGCACGACCGGCACGACCGGAACCACCGGCACGACCGGGACGACCGGCACCACCGGCACCGACCGGCACGACCGGCACGACCGGAACCACCGGCACGACCGGGACGGCCGGCACCACCGACCCGACGCAGACGGCCGGCACGACGGGAACGACCCGCGTGGACGAGCACGGTCGTCCGGTCGATGAGCACGGGCGTCCGGTCGAGGACCCGAGCGAGCCCGGTGGCGCCCACCGCGCACCGTAATGTGACCTCATGCTCAACCTCCGCGCCGCCACCGTTCCGGGGGCGGCGCGGAGTCGTGTCCGGGAGACCGCAACGCCGGGACCTCGTCGATGAGCCAGGTCCCGGCCGCTACCCGCGCGTTGCGAGTGCTCCGCTTCCTGGCCAGCCAGCCCGACCCCGTCCCCCTCGACCGAATCATGCGAGCCGTCGACCTGCCGCGCAGCACGGCCTACCACCTGCTCAGCACGATGGTCGACGAGGGCTTCGTGATCCACCTCGTCGAGGAGAAGAGGTACGGCCTGGGCGTTGCCGCCTTCGAGGTCGGCAGCGGCTACTCACGGCAGGGGCCATTGCAGCGGATCGCCCGCCGACTGCTCGCAGGTCTGGTCGATGCCACCGGCCACAGTGCCCATCTCGCGGTTCTCCACGGACGGGACGTCCTGTACGTGGTGGAGGAGCGGGCGCCCGGACGACCGCCGCTGGTGACGGACGTCGGGGTGCGGTTGCCGGCCCACCTGACCGCCAGCGGTCGCGCCATCCTGGCCGCGCTGCCACCGCCTCAGGTGCGGGCCCTCTACCCCGACCGCAGCGCTTTCGTCGACCGCCATGGCAAGGGGACAGCCACCCTCAGCGCGCTTCGTACGTTGCTCACCGAGACCAGGCAACGCGGTTACGCCGTGGAGGACGGCGAGGTGACCCCGGGCTTCGCCAGCGTCGCCGCACCGGTTCTCGACCCCAACGGCCATCCCGTGGCCGGCCTTGCCGTCACCTTCCCGACCCCGACCGACGAGCAGCCGCCGACCATGGCCGTCCGCCGCGCAGCCGAGGCGCTCACCGCCCGGCTCGGTGGCCGGGCGGTCAACGCACGATCGATCTGACGGCGGGCGACCGCACTCAACTGATCGTGATCGTGAACTCCTTCTCGCTGAAGGCGCCCAGGTCGTCGGTGACGCGGACGGTGAACGTGAAGCTTCCGGCCGTGGTGGGCGTCCCGGAGATGGTGTTCTCGCGCCTCGGCAACTCCAGGCCCGGAGGGAGTGTTCCGGCGACCACCGACCAGGTGTAGGGCGGGACCCCGCCATTGGCGAACAGGTTGCCGCAGCAGTAGAACTCGCCGACCGTTCCGCTGGACAGCGCTTCCGTGGTGATCGTCGGCGCCTCGGCCGGGAGGATCTCGAACTCAAAGATCTCGGTGTCGGTGGCCCGGGTCTCGTCCTTGACCTGGATCGTGGCAGTGAAGGTTCCTGCGGTCTTGGGCGTACCGAAGACCAGCCCGCTGCTGCCAGCGAAGGAGAACACCTTCGTGCCCGTGGGCAGGCTGCCGTCGACGACCTTGAAGGACGGGATCTTGTTGGATGACTCGCAGCCGGTCAGTGTGATGGTGAACGAGAGCACCTCACCGACCTGGCCCGGCACGGGCTCCGCCGGAGCGGGGTCGATGGTGCACGTCGCGGCCTGCGCAGGCGGCGCGGCAAGCACCAGGAACGGGAAGACGAACAACAGGGTCAGCAACTTGCGCATGTGGGGCTCCCTCCGAATGGCGAGGGCTCACCCTCGCCCGTCGCTCAAGTGTGTGACCGTTCAACTACCGCGGGCAAGAAGAACGGCGGATCTGGGAAAATGTTGAATCCGGGCGCTCATCCCTCGGCGCGGTAGCCCACCCACAACCGCCCGCCCACACCGTCGAGGACCTCCTCGACGACGACCGCGAGCAGGACGGCGTCCCGATCGAGGGCAGCGGCCAGTCCGGCGTGCAACCGGAGGGCGTACGACGTCCCGTGGACGGCGTCGTACTCGCGAAGCTCGCGGACCAGCCACTTCGCCGTGCCCCACCAGCGTCCGTCGGCCGCCAGCAACAGCCTGGCCGCCGCCTCCCAGGTCGCGACCGCCACCGCCGCGGTCGTCACCGGGTCGGTGGAATCGGCCAGGTCGTCGAGGAGGTCGGTCAGGCCGTAGCGCATCAAGTCCAGGTCGGCGGTGGGGAGCGGGCCCGGTCCGGCGGAGAGGATGGCATCGCACTCCTCGGCGAGCGCCTCCCCGGTTCCGTCGACGTCCAGCAGGACCACGCCGCTCGAGATCAGCCGCACCAGTGTCGGCCGGCGGCGCTCGAGGTCCTTGGCGATCCAGCGCGCGACCGTCTCCCGGGAGTGCACGAAGAGCTCGACCGGCCAGCCGTCGTACTCCAGCGACTCCCGAAAGGGTGCCGGCGGCCCCGGGAGCAGGACCGTGACGTCGAGGTCCGACGTCGGCGTGGCCGTGCCCGACACGACGCTGCCCGCCAACCACGCGGCCCGCGCGTCGGGGAAGCGCTCGGCCACGAGCGCACGCGCCGTCATCACCGCGTCGTCGACCTGCATGCGATGAGTTTGCCGGGTCACAGCCGCGGAAAGGGTGACTTCGGGGCCAGATCCTCGTTGTACAACCGCATCCAGCCAGAGGAGAACCGTGCGCCCGACCCGAACTCCCCTTCCCCGCCTGCTGTGCGCGACGGTCGTCGCGGTGGCCGTGGTCGCGACCGCGATCAGCGCCTTCTCCACCAATGGCCGACTCGGCAACCTGCACGGCGCCTACAGCGCCTCGAAGGACGTCGCGGTCGCGGTCCGCGCAGAGCGCGCCACCAAGAACGCCATCTCCCGAGCCGGTTCCCTCGGCAAGGCCACCCAGGACCCGACGACCGCCGCGGAGCGGCGCGCCAACGCGGCCTACGTCGCCGACAACCGCAACACACCTGACCCGGAGCTGACCACAACCCCGGTCCGCGAGGCCCGGCAATCGGTGCCCGAGGACCGCTACGCCATGGCCGGCGGCTGCTACTCCATGGCCGGCCAGCCGATCCGGTTCCAGGCCACCGACCTCGGCTCCTACCTGCTCTACACCCGCGACGAGTCGTTCGTGAGCGCCGACGGTCTCGCCGAGCAGCCATCCGAAAACGCCGACTGGACCGCCGCCGGGCGCGACGGGCGCTACACCTTCCGCCTTGCCGACGGCCGGTGGCTCACCACTGCCGGCGGTGGCTTCACCGCCGGGGACGAGCCCCGACGCTTCGCCCTCAGCACGACGAGCGGCTGCCCGCGCTACCCCGAGGCAGCGATCGGCGTCTCCGGAGCACCGTTCGCCGGCACGACGCCCTACCAGGAGGTGCGCGGCTACGTCGACGCCCACACCCACGGGATGGCCTTCGAGTTCCTCGGCGGTGGCGTCCACTGTGGCCAGCCCTGGAACCGGTACGGCGCGCCGTACGCACTCGTCGACTGCGACGACCACTCCAAGACCGACGGCCGCGGCGCGGTCCTGGAGTCGATCCTCTCCGGCGAGCCCAGCCACGACCCGGTCGGCTGGCCGACGTTCAAGGACTGGCCGGCCCCCAACTCGCTGACCCACGAGGGCACCTACTACCGCTGGCTCGAGCGGTCCTGGCGCGGCGGGCAGCGGTTGTTCGTCAACCTGCTCGTCGAGAACAACCAGCTCTGCGAGCTCTACCCGCTGCCGCCGCCAACGAGAAGAACTCCTGCGACGACATGGACTCGGTCCGCCTGCAGGCGAAGCGGATGTACGAGATGCAGGACTACATCGACGCCCAGTTCGGCGGCCCGGGCGAGGGCTTCTACCGGATCGTGAAGAGCCCGTGGCAGGCCCGCCGGGTGATCAACGCCGGGAAGCTGGCCGTGGTCATGGGGATCGAGACCAGCGTGCCCTTCGGCTGCACGTCCCACCCGGCCAAGCCGACCTGCGACCCCGCGTCGATCGACCGCCAGCTCGACGAGGTGCACGACCTCGGCGTGCGCCAGATGGAGCTGGTCAACAAGTTCGACAACGCGCTGTCCGGCGTCGCCGGCGACAACGGCGAGGTCGGGGTCGCGGTCAACGCCGCCAACTTCCGCGAGACCAACTCGTTCTGGGACATGCGGCACTGCGAGCCGGAGCACCCCGACGCCCACGACAAGAACCAGCTCGCGGCGCCCGAGATCAGCGCCGACCAGCAGGACGCCCTGTTCGGCGCGATCGGCGAGCTGTTCGGCGCGACCGGACCGGCCCTGCCGCTCTACCCGCCGCCGGACCACTGCAACGAGCGCGGCCTGACCACGCTGGGCGAGCAGACCATCGCCGGCCTCGCCGAGCGCCACATGCTGTTCGACCCCGACCACATGAGCGTCAAGGCGCGCAACGCCGCGCTCGACCAGGTCGAGGAGATGGGCTACCCCGGCATCCTGTCCAGCCACTCCTGGTCGACCGAGGACGCCTACCCGCGGATCTACGAGCTCGGCGGCTACATCGCGCCGTACGCCGGTGACTCGACCGGCTTCGTCGAGAAGTGGCGCGCCCACCTGGGCTGGGCCGACCCGCGCTACTACTTCGGCTTCGGGTACGGCGCCGACATGAACGGCCTCGGCGCCCAGGGCGACCCCCGCGGCGCCGACGTGGCCAACCCGGTGACCTACCCCTTCACCGGCATCGGCGGGGTCACCGTCGAGCAAGCAGCGTGGCCGGCGAGCGCGTCTACGACATCAACGCCGACGGCGTCGCGCAGTACGGCCTCTACCCCGACTGGATCGAGGACCTGCGGATGATCGCGGGCGGCTCCGAGGGCGACGCGATCGTCGAGGACATGGCGCGCGGCGCGGAGGCGTACCTCCAGACCTGGGAGCGGGCCGAGGGCATCGCGCCCGACTCCTGTCGCAACCCCGGGCTGCGCAAGCGCGAGGCCGCGGTGATGGACCTGATCCGCGCGGGCATGACCACCCGCCAGGTGATGGAAGCCGTCGGTCAGCCTTACACGCGCCTCGGCAACGCCTTCACGTTCTGCGCCAGGACGGCCACCGAGCCCGAGGTCACCATGCGGGTCACCTTCGGTGACAGCGGCCGGGTGACGGAGATTTCGCGCGCCTGACCCCGGGCCGCCCCCGCGCGGTGCACGATGGGCGCACGATGTCGCGCACCGGACGGGTCCTGGTGGTTCTCGCGGCCTGGGTATTCCCGGTCGCGTGGGTGACTGGCGCCCTCCTCGCGGGCCCGTCGGACGGAACCGTGATCTCCTCCTCGGCCCTCGACGACTCCGGCCGCTGGGGCAGCACCGTCACGGTGGTCGACGTCATCGGCGATCGCCCCCTGCAACCGGGCGACGTGGTGAGGTCCATCGACGGGCGTCCAGTCGGCGCCTGGGTGTCCGGTGAGGCTTCCAAGGAGCGCGCCGTCGGGGAGACCGTGCAGTACGAGATCCTGCGTCCGGCCCCCGACCTGGACCGCGACCTGGATGTGGAGGTGACCCTCACCCGCTACCCGGTCGAGGGCGTCAGCCGACATGCGGCGCCCCTGTTCGCGTTCGGGCTTCTGCTGCTGGCCGCCACCCTGGTGTTCTGGCGTCGATCCGACGGCCTTGCGCAGCGGGCGTTCCTCGCGGCAGCCGCGCTCCTCCCGGCGTGGCTCACCACCTCCGCCCTCGGGCCCGGCGTCATCGACCTGGCCGGTTCCCGAGGCATCTGGCCACCGTTCGTCGGCGGGCTCCTGTGCGCACTCGGTCTCGGGGCCGCCGCGGTCGCCGCGATGACGCTTGCCCGACCGGACTCCGCCCCCCGGCCCCGGGTGTCGGTCCTGGCGGTGTTCGCCATCCTCCCGTTGGTGGGGTACGCCGTCTGGCTGGTCGGCCCCGCCCGCGGGTTGACCACCGATGCTGCCCGGCTGCAGGCCCAGGTGACCGTCGTACCGCCCGCCCTGCTCGTCGCCCTGCCGACCGTGGTCGCCCTGCTCTGCTGGCGCTATGCCCGCAGCGACGACCGGGCCACGACGTTGGCCACCCGCCTGGCCCTCGTCGGGATCCTGGGTGGACTGGTGGCCCGGGTACTGCTCGGCGACCTGCCGGAGAGGCTGTCCGGCGACCCGCTGCTTCCGTGGGGGGTGTTGGTCCTCCTGATCACGCCAGCAGTCCTCGGCTGCGTGATGGTCGCCGTGGACGGCGCACGTCTGGAGGAAGTGGAGCCGAAGGTACGTCGAGCCGTCGTGCAGGCGCTCGCCGTCGGCCTGGTCGCAACCTCGTTCGTCCTGGTCGCTGCGGCGGTCGGCCAGGCGTCTGACATCGGGTTGCGATCCCTCGTCGCCGGAGGCGTCCTGGCCCTGCTGGTGCTGCCCCTGGCGGTGGCACTTCAGCGCCTGCTGCGGCGAGCCGTCTACGGGGACCGGGAGTTCCCGCGTCGGATCGTGTCCGACCTCCGCCGACTCGAGACGACCTCCGCTCCGGAGGCCGCCCTGTCCGAGACGCTGTCGTTGTTGGCCAGACGGCTCCGGCTCTCCTACGCGGCGATCGACGTCCGGCCCCCCGCCGGTGCCGAACCCCTGCAGGTGGCCATCGGCGAGAGTCGCGGCAACCCCGTCACCGTCGACCTGGTCGCCGGTGGGGCCGACTTCGGGCGGCTGCACCTCGAGGTGGCGCCGCAGCGCGACCCGTTCGGGCCGGGTGACCGGCGCCTGCTCGAGGACGTGGGCGTCCAGGTCGGCGGGCTCGTGCAGGCGGTGTTGGTCAACCGCGAGCTCCAGCGCTCCCGGCAGCACCTGGTCACCGCCCGCGAGGAGGAGCGGAGGCGTCTCCGGCGTGACCTCCACGACGGACTGGGCCCCGCCCTCGCCACGTTGGCCATGCGCCTGGAGTCCGTCTCCGACCTGATCAGCCGAGATCCCGCCGGCGCAGCCGAGCTGGCGGACACCCTCTCGGAGCAGGCCCGAGCCGAGATCGCTCGAGGTCCGCCGGCTCGTCGACGGCCTGCGCCCACCTGCCCTCGACCAGCTCGGCCTGGTGTCCGCCTTGCGACAGCGGGCCGACGGAGACACCGCGTTGCCCGGCGCACCCGGAGGCCGGATGACCTGGACCGTCGAGGCCGCCGACGACGTGGAGCCGCTGCCCGCCGCGGTCGAGGTGGCGGCGTACCGCATCGCCCTCGAGGCGGTGACCAACGCCCTGCGACACAGCGGTGCGGAGACGCTGCACCGTCTCCCTCCGCGCGAGGACGGCGCGCTGCTGCTCCGGATCCGCGACACCGGACGGGGTCTGGCGGCGAGCCCCGCCGCGGGTGTAGGTCTGGCCTCGATGCGCGAGCGCGCCGAGGAGCTCGGCGGCACCTGCACCGTGACGTCGAGCGGCACAGGCACCCTGGTCGAGGCCCGGCTGCCGCTCTACCGGGGAGCGGGAATCATGAACATGGAGGCCGCTGCGCATCCTGGTGGTGGACGACCACGACGAGTTCCGCAAGGGCCTCGAGGCGCTTGCTCGGCGCCACCGACGGTGTCGAGGTGGTCGGCAGCGCCTCCGACGGCGCGACCGCGCCGTCGACCTCGCCCTGGAGCTGCAGCCCGACGTCGTGCTCATGGACCTGCAGATGCCGCGGCTCAACGGGGTCGAGGCGACCGGCCGGATCGTCGCCTCCTCCCCCCACATCAGCGTCCTCGTCCTGTCGATGATGGACGACGAGGACTCGGTGTTCGCTGCCGTCCGGGCAGGGGCCCGCGGCTATCTGCTCAAAGGTGCGCGCCGCCAGGAGATCGTGCGGGCGATCGAGGCGGTCGAGGCCGGCGAAGTCATCTTCGGCCCGGGCATCGCGGACCGGATGATGACCTACTTCCGAGGCCTTCGAACGCGTCCGGCGGCGGCCGAGGTCTTCCCCGACCTCACCGAGCGCGAGCGGGTGGTCCTGGGACGGATCGCGGACGGCCTGGACAACGCCGAGATCGCCCGCGAGCTCGGGTCTGTCGGTCAAGACCGTGCGCAACCACGCGAGCAACATCTTCGCCAAGCTGCAGGTGGCGCACCGCGCCCAGGCGATCGTGCGGGCCCGCGAGGCCGGGCTCGGCTGACCTAGCCCTGACAGCCCCGCTCGAGCTCGGCATCCTCGTTCGCGTCGCGGCCGAGGCGCCGCGCCAGGGCGCGGTTCGGGATGACCACGCTGGCCCGCTCGTCGCCCCGGAGCGCGAACGTCCCGGTGACGATGCATCCGGTGACCTTCTCGGGATCGACCTGAGTGACCGCCTGGGCGAGCCGGTAGAGGTCGGTGGGGGGCAGATCGGTCTGCGAGACCGCCGAGTGCGGCGAGCTGGTCACCCGCTCCATGAACCCGGCCTCGTCCTCGCGTTGGCGCAGCTTGCGCAGGAAGCCGAGCAGCAGGGCCTGGTGGTTCCTGCCACGCAGTGAGGTCGTCCTCGCCAGGTTGCTCCTGGTGGCGGCGAAGTCGAGCGCCTCGTCGCCGTCGAAGTGGTTGTTGCCGCGTCGGACCAGCATCGCCCCGTCGTCGGTGACGAACGCGCTGGGGCGAGCACGACGTCGACGCCGCCGACGGTCTCGGTCATCGAGAGGAAGCCGTCGAACGCCGGTCACCAGCACGAAATCCGGCGTGATGCCGACGAGCTCGTCGACTGCCTGCGCCGCCAGCTCGGGACGCCCCGTCCTTGTAGGCCGGGTTGATCCGGTCGAACCCGTCCCCTTGGGGAAGGTCGACCCAGGCGTCACGCGGGATGCCGATACCGGCGGCGGCGCCGCTCTCGATAGTCGAGGCCGAGCAGCTCGATGGCGTCGGTGTCGCCTTCCCGCACGTGGTGCCGTCCTCGGCGTCCGAGCCGAGCACCAGCACCCAGACCACGCCGTCCTGGAAGTCGACGCTCTTGGCCCTCTCGACCTCGGCTCAGGCTGAGCGTGGTCGGGTGGACGGTCGCGCCCGGCACCACCAGGGCAGCAGCGGCGAGCATCAGCGTCACCCGTGCCGCGACCCGAAGGGCCGCTCATCACGACACCTCCGCGTCGACCGTGTCACCGGTGTCGGTGGCGACGTCGTACCCGAACACGGACCAGGCGCCGTCGTCCTCGACCAGCATGAGTCGGCCGCGCAGGCTCATGGTTCGCTCCTCGCCGTTCACGGTCGCCTCGAAGGCGAACCGCACGGACGCGGTGGCCCCGATCATGTCGGAGTCCGTGCACGACGAAGGAGAGGTCGGCGCCGAGCCTGGTCGCGCGGACCGCCTCGGCTTCCCGAAAGCGGTTCGCCGTCAGCAGGTCGATGTCGCGCGGCCGCGCTCCCGGACCAGGCTGCCGGTGAACGACTCGAAGGCGCGGACGAAGTCCTCTCGCGGGTAGTCGCCCAGGAAGGCGCGGACGACGTAGTCGGACAACACGTCGCCGACCGCTCCCTCGGCCTCGGCACGCGCGTCAGGAGTCAGGTTCGTGTCGCCGTGGACGGTCCGGACCCGCAATGCCACCGACTCCGCTGAGGACTGCGATATCGGGCGGTCGGGCTGCTCCGCCGTGCAGCCACCGAGCGCCACGGAGACCAGCAGGACCGCTGCTCCGGTCGCGCGACGGGCTCCTCCGCCGGTTCCGGCCATGAGGCCCATCATGTCGGATCGCCGCAACTTCAGCTGGCCGACACCGCGTTGGCCGGCGAAAGGTCGAAGTCCTGGACGTTGTCCCGGGCCGGGTGCCGACGTTCTGCAGGCCCCGCGGCGAAGCCGCGCAGCACGTTGCCGGTCACCACCTCGACGAACCTCGCGGTCCGCGTGCCCAGAGGTCGCTCGCACCGATCCACCATCGCGCACCCCCAGCGCAGCGTGCCGGCATTGAAGACCCCCGCTCCCGAGGGGGCGGTGTAGTAGACGGACTCGGCGACCGTGGTCACGCCACCGCAGTAGTACGGCGAGTGGCTGAGGATCTGCAACGGCCGCGGGAGCGAGCCGGTGGGGTAGACCCGGTCGGCCTCCGGGCCGACCAGGCCCGGGATCCGGTCGCCCCGCGCGACGCCCGCTCCGCGAAAGCCCCACCACTGTGGCGAAGCAACGACGTAGTCGGTGTCGACCGGGAAGCACTCGTACATCATTCCCGTCACCTGTTGCTCAGGGTTCGGCATCGGGGCGTCACGGAACCGCGCCGTGGCTTCGAGCGGTCGGTCGTCGCGCAGGGGGTCCAGGCCGGCGTCGGAGCGGTACCCGACGAGCACCCGGGCCGGCCCGGTCTCGCTGTCCTCCAGACGGACCCGCCAGTACATCGTGTTCGCGCCGAGGAAGGCCAGGTTCGTCCCGGCAGTCCCGTGCCTCGCGTGACGGCCGACCGCATCGTCGTCGTCCAGTACTCGTCATGGCCCATCGAGACGTAGCCGCGGGCGCCGTCGAGCAGGCCGGGCGTGGTGTGCAGGTCGACGTTGGTGAAGTAGGAGAGCGGGAATGCCGAGCTCCTCGGCCCGCACGATGATCGGAACCGCCGCTGTGCGGTAGTCGTTGGCGCCGGTGGCACCGTTGTAGGGCCGGTCGAAGCTCACCGCCCAGCTGCGCTGGCCGGCCGGACCGTCGTACAGGCTGTAGCCGCCCCACTCGTTGTAGGCCTGCCACGTCGTGATCGGCGCGACGAGCGCGACCGTGCCAGCCGCCGATGCGGAGGACACGACGTACGGGACGAGCATCTCATTGCCCTGGTCCGTACGCAGCTTGAAGACGTAGAACCCGGGCTGCCACCCGCGCGGTGTCGACCGTGAGGTCGCGTTCCCAGGGCGCCACGACGGTGCGGGTCGAGGCCGGACGCATGACGGGGGCGGCCTGCTCCCGGCCGGGGAGTACGGCGGAGCCCCAGACCTGGCGCCCGGTGCCGCCGTTGTAGGCGCCCAACCGGTAGGCGATGACCCGGTAGCGAGCGGCGGACGTCGAGACCTTGAGCCCGACCCGGGTTCCCGCCGGCCCGCTGGCTGCAGTCGAGTAGCCGGCGATGCGTCCGGCTGCCGGCTTCCGCACCCGCCATCTCTCGCTGCCGCGCGCGCCCTGCGGGGCCCTCTCGGAATTCCCGGCCTCCTCGGCCTCCGAGGGGGCGGCCGGGGACAAGAGCCCAACGCGATCCAACCCGACCGAGGCTGGTGACACGGTCACCCTCCCCGGTCCCCCGTCGGTGCGCGGGCTCTGCCCCCCGGCGGCCCCGGCCGCCCGGTCCTCGGCTGTTTCCGATGTCCCCGCGCACCCGGTCAGCAGCAGCCCCAACGCGCAGGCTCGCGGTGAGCCCGCTCCTGAGAATCCTGGTCACCTGTGCCGGTCTGCGCGTGGTCCTCATCGCCCTGCTCCTCTCCCTCGGGAGGCGCCCCTGGCCCTCCCTGGAGTCAGGTTTCGACGAGTGCGTGTCCCGCGACCTGAGGCCGCCGTCCCGTCCGGTCCGGGAAGTCGCGGCAGGGCATCCCGGTGACGGGACGGGCGTCCCGAGACCGGGAACCGGTCCGGGCGAGTCGTCCCGGGAGCGACCCGGGTAGCCCGACGCCCACGGCAGGCAACGAGTCCAGCTCGTCGGGTGCCGGTCGTTACCCCTTGCTCCCCCGCCCGCCTCGCGGGACCGTGGTCACATGGCGTCGACCACACCCCCGGCCGGGGCGGACGACGCGACCCCGGCCGCTCGCAAACGAAACTCCGACGACTACACCGGCAAGGGGCGGTTGAAGGGTCGGGTCTACGAGCGGGAGATGGAGCGGCTGCAGGAGCAGCTCGTGCTGCTGCAGTACTGGATCCAGAGCCAGGGCCTGCGAGGTGCTGGTGATCTTCGAGGGCCGAGGCTCGGCCGGCAAGGGCGGCGTGATCAAGCGGATCACCGAGCGCACCAGCCCGCGCACGGTCCGGGTGGTGGCGCTGCCCAAGCCCACCGAGCGGCAGCAGACCCAGTGGTACTTCCAGCGGTACGTCGAGCACCTGCCGGCAGCCGGCGAGATGGTCCTGTTCGACCGCAGCTGGTACAACCGCTCGAATGTCGAGTGGGTGATGGGCTACTGCACCGAGGAGGAGTACCAGGAGTTCCTGCGCAGCTGCCCCGAGTTCGAGCGGATGCTCGTCCGGTCGGGGATCGTCGTCCTGAAGTACTGGTTCTCGGTCTCCTTCGATGAGCAGCGCCGGCGGTTCGAGGCGCGCAACGCCGAGCCGCTGAAGCGGTGGAAGCTCTCCGACATGGATCTTGCCGAGCACGAGCTCTACGTCAAGTACTCCATGGCCAAGGACACGACCTTCCAGTACACCGACATCAAGCAGGCCCCCTGGTACGTCGTCCCGTCCGACGACAAGCGGGCCGCCCGCCTCAACTGCATCTCCCACCTGCTCAGCCGATTCGACTACGAGGACGTCTCCCCCGACGTGGTCAAGCTGCCGACGATGCAGGAGGTCCCGTACGTCCGGCCGCCGATCCACGAGCAGACCTTCGTGCCCCAGCGCTTCTAGCCGTGATCTCCAGCCAGGTGAGGGCCTGGCTGGACATCACAGCGGTCCCGAGGTCTACGGGAAGGCGAGGACCACGTCCTCGGCGACCCTGCGCCGCGTGCACGTGCCGGTCGCTTCCCAGCACGCGGTCATGCGCAGGGTCACGGTGGCCGAGCCCTCGCCGAAGGCAATGGCTCCGTTGGGCCGGAAGTTCAGCGTCACGTCGGAGGACGGCGTACCGCAGGAGACTCGCCTGAACACGGAACCCCTGGCGACGAAGGTCTCGCCGACAAGCTGCCAGCAGGCTCGCCTCCACGAAGGCCCGGTCGGCAACCTGGTCGCACCCGCGTGAAACCACGACGTGTGCTTCACGGTCGGCCCGGTCGACGGTGCCGGTGTCCGCGGCCGCGAGCTGGTCGACGCGCAGCGGCGCCAGCATGTGGAACTGCAGCCGCAGGCGCCGCCCGAAGTCCTGTCCGTCGGTACCTCTTCCGCAGCAGGCCGCGACCATGAAGAAGTAGGTCGTGCCCGCTTCGACCTGAAGGTCCAGGCCTGCCTGGACCCTGAAGCTGTCGTCCACGCATCTCACCGCGGTCAACGCGTCGGGCCTGCCGGTGTAGACACCGATGACGGTGTCGTAGTTGCTGCCGCTGGTGTTGACGTTGATCGTCTCGGTCGTGCTCGCCCGGTACCTGTACCAGACCGATACGTTGCTGGAGCAGTTCCTGGGATCACTCCGTCCTGAAGTCGCCTGCGACACGTTGACGGAGTCCGTGTAGCCGATCCCGGTTGCCGTCCTGGCCGAGCCGAGCCGGTCGTTGGCCGGCGCCGCGGCCTGCGCCGGACTGGTGGCGCCGGCCACCAGGGTCAGCGCCACCGCCGTGATGACAGCGAGTCGATGCATTCGGTTCATGAGAGACCACCCCGGATCTGTTGGTGTCGCCGGCCTCGACTGAGGCCGACCCACGCGGTGCCCTTCACCGCTGGTCCAGACGATTCGTCAGGGTGCTGTCCCTCGGCATGAGGCCGCGGTCACGATCGGGCCGGGAAAATGGGGCGATTCGTCCCGGCCGTCTGGGACGCACCCCCGCCAGCAAGTTACTCGCAGGTAGTATCTCGGCACGCGGCGCAGGGCTGACGCCCCCCGCG
The DNA here is from genome assembly GCA_963848795.1 of uncultured Actinomycetota bacterium. Classification (GTDB taxonomy): domain Bacteria; phylum Actinomycetota; class Actinomycetes; order Propionibacteriales; family Nocardioidaceae; genus Nocardioides. The sequence goes on along the minus strand of CAWKEX010000013.1, from coordinate 13,410 downwards.
CAGACCAATAGGCTCGCGACGCGCAAGCGCGGCCGCCGGCCCGCAGATTGGGAGTGACGAGTGACCTGGGTACTGATCATCGGGCTGGCGATGACCGCGATCGCCCTCACCTTCGCAGGGCGACGGGCCGCCTACCTGTACCGCCTGATCACGAGCGGACAACCGGCACCGGACCGCGTCGAGGGTGTCACCGGCCGCATCGGCAGGGCCGTGCGAGACCCAGCTCGTGGAGGTGTTCGGCCAGCGCAAGCTCCTCAAGTGGTCGGTCCCCGGGGCCGCGCACTTCTTCGTCTTCTGGGCGTTCGTGATCCTCGGCAGCGTCTACGTCGAGGCGTACGGCGCCCTGTTCAGCCCTGACTTCCACATCCCCGTGATCGGGACCTGGCCGATCGTCGGCTTCGCCCAGGACTTCATCGCCGTGATGTGCCTGTTCGGCATCGTCACCTTCGCCGTCCTCCGGGTCCAGCAGTCACCCCAGCGGCTGGGTCGCAAGTCCCGCTTCGACCGGTCCCACACCGGCGGCGCCTGGCTCGTGCTGTTCATGATCTTCAACGTCCTCTGGACGCTCTTCTTCTTCCGCAGTGCTGCCTCGGCCCTCGGGAACCTGCCTTATGACAGCGGCGCGTTCATCTCCATCGGGCTCGGCAACCTCCTCGACGGCCTCTCCCACACCACCCTCGAGGTGATGGAAGGCGTCGGCCTGCTGCTCCACATCGGCGTGATGCTGGTCTTCCTGATCGACGTCCTCCACTCCAAGCACCTGCACATCTTCCTGGCCCCGCTCAACGTCCTGTTCAAGCGTCAGCCCGTCGCCCTGGGCTCCGCCAAGCCGCTGATGAATGCCGGCAAGCCGGTCACGCTCGACGACATCGACGACCTGGACGAGGACGACACCCTCGGCGTCGGTTCGATCGAGGACTTCAGCTGGAAGGGCCTGCTCGACTTCAACACCTGCACCGAGTGCGGGCGATGCCAGGACCAGTGCCCTGCCTGGAACACCGAGAAGCCGCTCTCCCCGAAGCTGCTGATCATGGCGCTGCGCGACCACGCCATGGCCAAGGGCCCCTACTCCCTGGCCCCCGCGGACAAGCGGGCCGCGATGCTGGAGGGCAGCGACACCCTCGTCAAGGAGACCGAGCGACCGCTGGTCGGCGACACGGGCGACGAGTGGTTCTACATGCCCGAGGACGGCTCCGGCGTGATCGACCCCGACGTGCTGTGGTCCTGCGTCACCTGCGGCGCGTGCGTCCAGCAGTGCCCGGTCGACATCGAGCACGTCGACCACATCGTCGACATGCGTCGCTACCAGGTCCTGGTGGAGTCGAACTTCCCGGCGGAGCTCAACCAGCTCTTCAAGGGGATGGAGAACAAGGGCAACCCGTGGAACCTCTCGGCGTCCGCCCGGCTCGACTGGGCCAAGGACCTGCCGTTCGAGGTGAAGGTGGTCGGTGACTCGATCGAGTCACTGGACGAGGTGGACTGGCTGTTCTGGGTGGGCTGTGCCGGCGCCTACGAGGACCGCGCGAAGAAGACGACGCGTGCCGTGGCCGAGCTGCTTGACCTGGCCGGCGTGTCCTTCGGGGTCCTGGGCAACGGCGAGACCTGCACCGGTGACTCGGCCCGCCGGGCCGGCAACGAGTTCCTCTTCCAGGGGCTGGCCCAGCAGAACGTCGAGACGTTCAAGGAGCACAAGGTCAAGAAGGTCGTCTCGACCTGCGCCCACTGCTTCAACACCCTGAAGAACGAGTACAAGGAGTTCGGCATCGAGCTCGAGGTCGTGCACCACACCCAGCTGCTGAACCGGCTGGTGCGCGAGGGCAAGCTGACTCCCGTCGCCGAGGGAGCGGGCGCCGCGAAGCGCTCGATCACCTACCACGACCCCTGCTACATCGGCCGCCACAACCAGGTCTACGAGCCGCCCCGCGAGCTCCTCCAGGTCATGCCCGGAGCCGAGTTCACCGAGATGCCCCGCAACTCCGAACGTTCCTTCTGCTGCGGCGCCGGCGGCGCCCGGATGTGGATGGAGGAGAACCTGGGTTCACGGATCAACGTCAACCGCACCAAGGAGGCGGTCGCGACCGGCGCCGACCAGATCGCGGTCGGCTGTCCGTTCTGCCGGGTGATGCTCTCCGACGGGCTGACCGCCGAGCAGGCCGACGGCAACGCCCGCGAGGAGGTCGAGGTCCTCGACGTGGCGCAGATGCTGCTCGCCTCGGTCAAGGGCGAGTCCGCGACCAAGGCGAGGAAGGCGGCCTCGAACGGCGCCCCCGCGGCCGCGCCTGCCGAGGCGAAGAGCGACGAGGCGACCAAGGACGAACCCGAGCCCGGCGACGCCACCCAGACCGAGGAGACGGTCACCGAGACCGCCGAGGTGGGCGCGGCGGCCAAGGCCTCCGGCGGGTCATCTCTGTTCGACGTGGAGGAGGACACGGCCCCGGAGCCGACTGCGGCCAAGACCGAGGCGGAGGCGGAGAAGCCGCAGCAGTCGGGTGGTTCGCTCTTCGACATCGGCGGGGACGCGGAGGAGCCAAGGCCGAGCCCGAGCCGAGCCGAGCCGCCCGAGCGGAGGACAAGGCCGAGGCGAAGTCCGAGATCTCGGGAGGTGGCTCACTCTTCGACATCGAGGCGGACGAGGAGCCCGCGGCAGCCAAGGACGACTCTTCTGAAGAGCCTTCGACGGCTGGGGCCGAGCCGGTCGAGGAGGAGGCACAACCAGAGACCACATCGGCGACGTCGTCCCCCGCCCCGAGCACCGAGATCCCCGAAGGCGGCTCGCTGTTCGACATCGAGGCCCCCGAGGAGCCGGCTCAGAGCGCCGAGCAGACCCCGGCAGCCGAGTCGGAGCAGGAGGACGAGAAGCCGGCCCAGGCTGAGCAGGCTCAGGTCGAGTCGGCCGAGGACGCGGCCCCGACCGACACCACGTCCTCGACCGCCCCCAGCACCGAGATCCCCGAGGGCGGCTCGCTGTTCGACATCGAGGCCCCCGAGGAGCCCGCTCCGGCTGCCGCGGCAACCGAGCCCGAGCGCGAGGAGCCAGAGTCGGCGGCATCCGGGACCGAGCCCCAGGAGCAGCCGGAGACGGAAGCCAGCGACCAGGTCAGTTCCGGAGCAGCCCTCAGCCAGGCCGCCACCGTCGCGGCCGGCGACGGCGAGCCGGCGGGTGACACCGACGCCTCAGGCCGGACAGAGGAGCCCGAGGCCGAGGAGCCGGAGCAGGACGAGGAGCCCGAGAAGCAGAAGCCTGCTCAGCGGCAGCCGGCATCAAGCGGCGAGGCGCACCAGCCGAAGACGGACGTCGACATCAACGAGTCGGGCTCCCTCTTCGACCTGTAGCCCGACCTGATCAGTGCGGCTCCCCCGGGGCGCCGGGTGTCGTGCTGGTCTCCTGCTCGAGGTCCTTCGGAACCACGAGGGGTCGCAGCCGCGCCCAGCCGATGAACACCGCGGCTGCCGCCAGCAAGGCCAGGCCGGTGTACAGATTGGCGTTGACGTCGCCGGTCTTCGCTGCTGTGGAGTCGCTGAAGATCCCCAGCACGACCAGGATCACGCCGTACACCGCCATCAGCATTCCGATGATGTTGCGCACGTCCAGCGCACCGGCGGTCTTCTTGGCCTTCTTGTCGTCCATTGCGAGCTCCTCTAGAAGATGATGTTCAGGACGATGACCATGGCCAGCGACAGACCGGCCAGCGGGACCGTACGCCGGTACCACGGGTAGCTGGCTTCCTTCGGGTCAGTGCGCACGTCCGCCGGCGTCTCGGAGTAGACGAGACCGACCAGCGAGCCCTCCGGCTTCGGCTTGGTGACCAGCGAGATCACGATGCTCAGTGCGACGTCGACGATGAAGGCCACCGAGGCGGCCAGGAATGCTGCGCCCTGGCCTCCGAGCGGGATCACGCCGATGCTGAACGAGCCGAACGCGTCCTCGCTGAGGTAGGCGACCAGCACGGCCGCGAGCGTGCCGGCCACCAGGCCGACCCAGCCGGCCGTGGCCGTCATCCGCTTCCAGAACATGCCGAGGATGAACGTCGCGAACAGCGGCGCATTGAAGAACCCGAAGAGCGTCTGCAGGTACGCCATGATGTTGGGGAACCCCGCGGCGAAGTACGACGTGCCGATCGCGATCACGGTCGCCGCGACGGTGGCGATCCGGCCGACGCCGAGGTAGTGGTCGTCGCTCCCGTCCTTGTAGATGTAGTCCTGGTAGAGGTCGAAGCTGAACACGGTGTTGAAGGCCGAGATGTTGGCAGCCATCCCGGCCATGAAGGCGGCCAGCAGTCCGGTGATCGCCAGCCCGAGCAGGCCGTTCGGCAAGAGGTCTCGCATCATCAGGATCAGTGCGTCGTTGTAGGTCACGGTGCCACTCGCGCCGCCCGACGGCGTGCCTCCCGCCTTCAGGTCGGCCATCTCGACGACGAGGACCGCCGCGATCATGCCGGGCAGGATCGTGATGAAGGGGACGAACATCTTCGGGAACGACCCGATGACCGGGGTCTTCCTGGCCGACGAGATCGAGTCGGAGGCCAGTGCGCGCTGCACCTCGACGAAGTTGGTGGTCCAGTAGCCGAACGACAGCACGAACCCGAGTCCGAAGACAATTCCGACGACCGACCAGATGGAGGAGTCGAAGCCGGAGAGCGCCTGCCCCGGCCAGGAGTTCAGCTGTTGCTCGGCGGTCGGGCCGGCGGGGTTGTCCGCAGCCGCGGACGTGATCCGGGCGGTGAGTCCGTCCCACCAGCCGACCCGGTGCAGGCCGAGCAGTGTCAGCGGGAGCAACGCAGCCACGATCACGAAGAACTGGAGCACCTCGTTGTAGATCGCGGCGGAGAGGCCGCCGAGCGTGATGTACGACAGCACGATTCCGGCCGCCAGGAGGAGGGCGAAGAACATGGGCAGGCCGAGGAGTGCCTCCAGGATCGAGGCCAGCAGGAAGAGGTTGATGCCCGCGATCAGCAGCTGCGCCACCGCGAACGAGATCGCGTTGACCAGGTGCGCCCCAGGCCCGAACCGTCGGAGCATGAACTCCGGCACCGACCGCACCTTGGAGCCGTAGTAGAACGGCATCATCACCACGCCGAGGAACAGCATCGCCGGGATGGCGCCAACCCAGAAGTAGTGCACCGTCGGGAGCCCCAGCTCCGCGCCGGAGGCCGACATGCCCATGATCTCGACCGCGCCAAGGTTCGCCGAGATGAAGGCAAGGCCGGTCACCCACGCCGGGAGCGAGCGGCCCGAGAGGAAGAAGTCGACGGAGTTGGACACTCTGCGCCGCGCCATGAAGCCGATGCCGAGGACGAACGCGAAGTAGATCGCGACGATCGCGAAGTCGACCGGGTCAGCGTCGATCAGGGTGTCGGCCAGGACGGTGATCTGAGCATGGGCCATGGGGGCACTCTTCCGAACCTGAGCGTGCTGATGTCCACGACACTCGTAGCCAATTTTGGGCGACGTCAAACCGTGGCGTCACTTGATGCTTGACATGACGTCATATTGACGTCATAGTGATGCACATGGACATCGCGCCGTACGTCGACAGCCTCCGCCGCGACCTCGTCGCCGCCGCCGAGGCCGGGGGGCCGGAGATCAAGCAGGCCGCCGAGCGGCTGGCCCTGTCCCTCGAGCCCTCGGCCCGGCTGGCGCTGATGGAGGCCATCTCCCAGGCCGCATCCGAGATCACCACCGAGATGAGGTCGGGTGGAGTCGACGTACGTCTCAACGGACGCGAGCTCGACTTCGTCGTCGAGACCGCTCCCGTCAACGCGCCGACTCCCCCGCCCCCACCGATTCCGCCGACGCCGGAAGAGGCCGAGGAGGAGGGCGGCCTGGCCCGCGTCACGCTGCGGATCCCGGAGTCGGTCAAAGCCAAGGCCGAGGAGTTCGCCGCCAGGTCCGGCCACTCGCTGAACACCTGGCTGGTCAACGTCGTGCGGACCGCAACCCGCGAGAACGCGATCAACGTCGACATCGACCTCTCGAGCGTCCCGTTCTTCGGCGACGTAGACCCGTTCGGAGGAAAGGGTCGCGGCAATCGCCGCATGACCGGCTGGGTCTGACCCGGCACCTACCACCACTCGACGGACCGGCGGCAGGCCGGCCCGGCGGACGCACACACCCTGGAGAAGCCATGACACAGCACCTGTTCGAGACCCACGAGCCCGTCGACCTCTACGTCGAGATCGGCAAGGGCACGGTCGACATCAACGCGACCGAGACCAGTGAGTCCCGCGTCGAGATCTCCGGGCGCGACGCCGACGAGGTCGAGGTCGAGCAGTCGGGCAAGCGGATCAGCGTGGTCGCCCCGCGCCAGCGTGCCGGGTTCTTCGGCGGGGACAACCGGCTCGACGTCACCGTCACCGTCCCGCTGCGCAGCGACCTCGCCGTGACGACCGGCAGCGCCGACGTCAACGTCGACCGGCACGGTCGGCACGAGCCGAGATCAAGACCGGGTCAGGCGACGTCCGCGCCGGCGACCTCGCCGGCCCCGCCCTCGCTCGAGACCGGGTCCGGCGACGTGGAGATCCAGGTCGCCAACGCCGAGCTTCGGATCAAGAGCGGGTCGGGCGAGCGTACGCGTCCGGCACGCGGAGTCCGCGGTCGCGGTCTCGACCGGCTCCGGCGACGTCGAGATCGGCACCTCCAACGGCCCCGCCGCCGTGAAGACCGGCTCCGGCGACCTCAGGGTCGTCGACGCCAGCACCGACGTCTCACTGGTCACCGGCAGCGGCGACCTCCTTGTCGGTACGGCGCACCGCGGCCGCTTCACGATGAAGGGCGCCTCCGGCGACGTGCACGATCGGGATCCCCGCGGGGCTCCCCGTGTGGACCGACATCTCCACCCTCTCCGGAGCCATCCGGTCCAACCTCGAGAGCGCCGGCGAGCCGGCCGAGGGGGCCGACCACGTCGAGCTGCGGGCCAAGACCGTCAGCGGCGACATCGTCCTCACCCAGGTCTGACCACCACCCGACCGACCCAGCCCGATCGACCAAGAAGGAGCACGCCATGAACGACACCAGCGCCATCGTAGAGACCCAGGCCCGGCACCAGATCCAGGAGCGGGTCATCCGGCGCCGGCCGGCCGCAGCTTCCCGGCGTACCCCGTCGGCACCGGTTCGCCGACCGCCTCCGCCGGTTCGCGGACCGCATCGACAACTGAACATTCCGGGCGGGTAGTCCAGTGGCAAGTAGCTGCTCTTTATCGACCAGAGCAGCCAGTGCCTCTGGACTGACCTCATCTGGTGGGTCTCAGATGGGGGTGCGGTGGAAGCTCTGGAACGAGCGCGACGGCGTCGGCCCACGCTGTCCCTGGTAGCGCGAGCCGTACTTCGCCGAGCCGTAGGGGTGCTCCGAGGGCGAAGAGAGCCGGAAGAAGCAGAACTGGCCGATCTTCATCCCGGGATAGAGCTTGATCGGCAGCGTCGCGACGTTGGCCAGCTCGAGGGTGACGTGGCCGGAGAAGCCGGGGTCGACGAAGCCGGCGGTGGCGTGGGTGAGCAGGCCCAGCCGCCCGAGCGACGACTTGCCCTCGACCCGGGCCGCGACGTCGTCGGGCAGCGAGATCGCCTCGTACGTCGACCCGAGCACGAACTCGCCCGGGTGCAGGATGAACGGCTCGTCCCCCTCCGGCTCGACCTCGCGGGTCAGGTCGGACTGGTCCGCGGCGGGATCGATGTGCGGGTAGCGGTGGTTCTCGAACACCCGGAAGTACCGGTCCAGCCGGACGTCGATCGAGGACGGCTGCATCATCGCCGGGTCGTAGGGATCGAGGACGATCCGGCCCTTGTCGATCTCCACCAGGATGTCGCGGTCGCTCATCAGCACGGGTCGTAACCTACCCCCGCCCCACGTTCGGGTAGCATCGCGTCCGCCGCGCCCGAGGGCCGGCCTGCGGATGTAGCTCAGCTGGTAGAGCGCGACCTTCCCAAGGTCGATGTCGCGAGTTCGAATCTCGTCATCCGCTCGAGCGGCCGCTTCGCGCGAAGCGCGAAGCGAAGGGCCGCGAAGGTTGAGGAGGCCTCGACTCAGACGCGAGCTTGCTCGCGGATGAGTGAGCCGTCTCGAAACCCGGTGACATGCCCGCCCTCCTCAACCCACACCGTCACGAGGGTCCGCCAACCCCGTGACCATGCTCCCGCCCGCCTCCCTGCACCGCCCGCCGAGCCTGTTGCGCGTGTGAAACTTGACGTCATGTGTGATTGATGGGGACAGTGGGACGTCAGGACTGTCGTCCCACTCTGAGGTGCACCCATGTCCCGCGCCCGCAAGCTCGCCATTGGCGCGTTCGTCGCGCTGCTGGCGGCGACCCCGTTCATCCCGCGCGGAGACGACTCCGACGGTGAGATCCGTCCTTCCGGAAAGCGGGAGCTCGCCGAGCCACCGGCCCCTGACCCGGGCGCCCTCACCCCTGCGATGCGGCGCGAGATCGACCGGGTCGTGGCTGCCGGACGCCAGATCGGCGCGGTGTCGGCCAGGCAGTCGCCCACCCAGCTCGCGGGCAACCTCGTGCGCTGTGCCGAGTTCGACGGTCAGCGGTACTGCCTTCACACCGGGTGGACCACCGGCACCGAGGCCGAGGTTCGCACGCGGATTGCCACCGCAACCCGGACTCTCGCCACCCGCCGGGCCACCGACGTCGAGACGACCGGTGACCTCGACCTGGCCGCAACCCTGCGCCGGGCCGCCGCGCTCAGCCCGAGCGAGCGGGCGGCCACGGAACGGCTGGAGCTCACCGCGGCCGCCCGGTCGGTCGCCAAGGTGTGGATGCTGCGGCACGAGGTCCAGGGCGTGCCGCTGCCCGCCGACTTCAGCGAGCGCCACCCCGAGGCGGGCCTGTCGGCCCGGACCGGTACGACGCGCTCGACCAGCACCAAGACCGCCGCCGACTACCCCCAGATCGGCCGGGTGCTCAACCCGCAGCGGGTGACCGAGCAGCACAGGACCTACTGGTGCGGCCCGACGACCATGCAGATGATCGCGTGGGGCTGGCAGGCCGTGAAGAAGCGGCAGACGCACTGGGCGGACCGTCTCGGTACGACGACCAGCGGGACGGCGATCACCGACATGGTGCGCGTGGTCAACAGCGCCACCGGCTACGACAGCGCGAGCCGAGCCGGGACCTACATCACTCTGGACATCTCCGACTGGTCCTTCTCGAAGTGGGCTCTGCTCAACATGCGCCACGTCGTCGACTACCGGGCCCCGCTGGTGCTGCATCCGGTGCTGCTGAAGAGGTACTACCCCTACCTCGACGACGACGCCTCTGGTCACTTCCAGGTCGGCCGCGGCTACGACAAGAACGGTGACGGGCCGCTGAAGCTCGGGTACTTCGAACCGTGGAACCAGCAGCGCTTCGACCCCTCCGAGCCCTACATCGCCCGGGTTCAGTGGCGCGACGCCTACCGCAGCTACCGAGCCAACAGGGCGCACTTCCAGCACAACATCGGCGTCTGATGCACAGAGGGCTTGCGGCGCTGGCCGCGGCGGTCCTCGTCGGGAGCATGGCCGGCTGCACCGACGACCAGACACGTAGTGCGAGCGCAGAGCCGAGCAGGTCACCGACGAGCGAGGCTCCCACCAGGGAGCCGACCTCGGCCCCCGCCAGCACGGAGGAGAGCGCGCTCGACGGCGGTAGCGCCGACTCGCCTGCTCCGGTCGAGTCGACCACGAACCGGCTCCAGTGGACCCGAGTGCCGGGACCGGCAACCGCCACCGTCACCCGCAGCGGCCCATGGACGCTCTCCGTCGCCGAGGGTGGAAGTCGAGCAACCCTCGAGGGTCCCGGTGGTCTCAAGTCGTATGTCGCCGACAGCAGCAAGCGGATCTCCGACGGCCTGATCGACGGCGAATGGGCCGCGATCGTCTTCCAGGACGAGCAGGAGACGCAGCCGGCGACTGCGGAGATCGTCCGGCTCGGCGGGAGCGGCGGCGACTTCACCGTCGATGGCTCCTCCAAGGTCCCGACCACGACCGGCGGAACCTGGGCGCTGGGCGACGGGACGCTGGTCCACGCCACGATCGGCCCGGGTCGCAGCTACTGCCTGGCCACCGTCGACCTGGAGAAGCAGACCTCGGCCAGGACCTGGTGCGCCCAGAAGCGACACGGCTTCAACGGCGCCCGGATCACACCCGCGGGCACCTCCCTGATGACCTTCGACGACCAGCAGCCGTCCTGCAGGACGGTGGTGGAAGTCTACCGGGGGCGACGTGGTCCCGTACGAGGGGGTGCAGGAGTGCCTGGGCTGGGAGGGCCTGCTGAGCGACGACGGAGCCGTGTGGTCGGTGGTGCCGAAGCAGACCCGGATCGAGGCGGCCCACTACTACGCGCGCGACGGCGACGAGTACTTCGACCTCGGACCCGGCACCTCCGGGACGCTGGCGCTGGTGCGCCGGAGCGGCGTACTTCGCGCAGGACCCGCAGCGCGACGGCGACCCCGCCCGGCTGCTGCGGTGGACGGCCGACCGCACGCTCGAGGTGGTCTACGAGACCCGCGGTCGCGGTCCGGCATTCCTCACCGAGCCGCGGTGCGGGGGCGACCGGGTCACGGTCACGGCCATCGCGGAGTCCGGCGACGAGCAGGTCAGCGCACCGGTCGGCTGACCGCGCGATCGACCGCACCAACCTCACCCGACCGACGCTTCCCAGCGCGTCGTACCCTGCACCGGTGTCCGCGTTCACCGGCTTCCCCGACGCTGCCCTCGACTTCTACGACGACCTGGAGGTCGACAACACCAAGTCCTTCTGGGAGAAGCACAAGCCGGTCTACGACGAGGCGGTCAGGCGCCGATGACGGCGCTGTGCGACGCGCTCGCGCCCGGAGTTCGGCCCCGACGGACATGCCAAGGTCTTCCGCCCCTACCGCGACGTGAGGTTCGCCAAGGACAAGACGCCGTACAAGACCCACCAGGGCGCCTTCGTGGCGGCCGGCCCGGCGACCGGGTGGTACGTCGAGATCTCCGCCCGGGGCCTGCGGGTCGGGGCCGGGTTTCTACGAGGCGTCCGGGGAGCGCCTGGCCCGGATCCGGGAGGCGATGGCCGACGACAAGTCGGGACCGCGGCTGCAGCGGATCCTGCGCAAGCTCGAGAAGAACGGCTTCGAGATCAGCGGCGAGCAGCTCAAGACCACCCCGCGCGGGCTACGACGCCGACCACCCGCGGATCGACCTGCTCCGCCACAAGCAGCTGTTCGCGCGGGCAGTCCTTCGGCTTCGAGGGCCTCGACTCCCCGGATGTGCTCGACCGGGTCCGCGACGACTGGCGCGCGCTCCGCCCGCTGGTCGAGTGGGTGGCCGACACCCACGCCGAGTGAGGCGGTCACCTCCTTGCGGTAGGTCGCCATCGCGCGCTCGGGCTCCCAGTACGCCCGCATCGAGGCGACCCGGCCGTCCTCGTCGACGCGTGTAGACCATCACCAGGTCGGTGTCGACCATGCCGCCGTCGGGGAAGGTCGTGGTGATCGTGCCGATGTTGGCGCAGGTGCTGCCGTTGGCGTGGGAGTCGTGGATCAGGAACCGGAACGTCTCGATCGGCTCGATCGCCAGCTCCCAGAAGGCCCGGATCCCGTCGTGCCCGTGGTGACCCCTGCCCTCGGGGTCGAACATCGACGGGCCGACCGGGTCCTCGATGACCGCGTCCTCGGCGTACACCGTCCAGCCACTCGCTCCAGGTCGCCGCGGGCGACGGCGGCGTAGGAGCGCTGGGACGCGGCGCGGGCGGGGTGCTCGCCGTTCGGCGCGTTCCAGGTGATGGCATCGGAGCGCTCATGCGCCGATGTACGCGAACTGAACATGTTCTAGACTCGCTGCGCGCTCGAACGACCGGCGCGTCAGTGGGGCTGCCAGGCGTCCTCGTCGGCGGTGCGCGAGGTGACCGCCTTGGGCAGCCGATGCTCGGCGAGCTGCTCGATCGAGACCTGCTCGAAGACGTCGCGCAGCGACCGGCGGGCCGCGATCCAGACGTGCTGGAGCACGTCGGCGGTCTCGTTGTAGGTGACCGCCTCGGGGCGCAGCCCGTAGACGGAGACGAGCGGGCCGTCGACGGCGCGGATCACGTCGGCGACCGAGACCTCGCCGGGCGCGCGACCCATCCGCCAGCCGCCGGACTGGCCGCGCTGGGAGATCACGATGCCGGCCCGGCGCAGGTCGGCCAGGATCGCCTGCAGGAAGCCGTGCGGGATGTCCTGCCGCTTGCCCAGCTCCTCGGCGCTCACCGCCGCCCCGTCGTCCCGCGACGCCATCTCGATCAGCGCCCGCAGGGCGTAGTCGGACTTGGCGGATACACGCATGCGGCGCAGTGTCTCAGATGTCGATGCGAACACTCGACCAACCGCCGCGCGCGTCAGGCCGGGACCGGCTCCCGCTCCTCGACGACCACGGCGATGCCGGCCCGGTGGCGCCGGACCGCCCACACGATCCCCGAGATCCAGAGCGCGACCATGACGCCGCGATGAGGAGCACCGGCGACTGACCCAGCCCCACGGCCTCGAGGATGGTCTTGGCGTTGGTGACCACGATCAGACCCCCGGCCGCGACACCCGAGCACGCGGCGCGGGATCCGGCTCACCAGCCAGGCCGCGATCGGGGCGGCGATCACACCACCGATCAGGAGCGCGCCGGCGTAGCCCCACAGGATGCCCTGGCAGCCGAGGGCGAAGAGGAATCCCAGCGAGCCGCCGATGGCGACGACGAACTCGGAGGTGTCGATCGAGCCGATCACCTTGCGCGGCTCCAGCCGCCCCGAGGACAGCAGGCTGGTCGTGCCCACGGGGCCCCAGCCGCCGCCGCCGATGGCGTCCATGGTGCCGCCGACCACGCCCATGGGCGCGAGGAAGAAGGGCGACGGATGGGCCTTGATCCGCGGCCGGCGGCCGTTGAGGGCCAGGAAGCGAAAGATGACATAGCCGCCGAGCAGGAGCAGGAGCCCGGCCACCCAGGGCGCGGCGGACTCACCGTCGATGTTGGACAGGAGCGTCGCGCCGGCGAAGGCCCCGGCGAACCCGGGGACGGCAAGGATGCCGACCGTCCGCCAGTCCACGTTCCCGAGCTTGTGGTGGGACATGCCCGAGACCAACGAGGTGCCGATCTCGGAGAAGTGGACGGCGGCCGACGCGGCAGCGGGTGCCACCCCGGTCGCCAGGAGCAGGGTGGACGACGTGACGCCGTACGCCATGCCGAGCGAGCCGTCGATGAGCTGGGCCATCAGGCCGACGAGTCCGAGAACGATGAGCTTGCGCATTGCTGGAGTACCCCTTCGGCTGTCCGGCGATGACGCACCGGACGGTCGGAGACAAGTGGTGTCAGGACAGTATCTCGGGTGTTTCGCTTGACTTTATCAGCGAACGTCTGGACAGGTCGAGTCTGCAGGGTCGGCCGTGAGGGAGATCCCGGTCACCCCCGTCTTGCGCTCCCGGTGGCCG
>CAWKEX010000012.1:0-126476 GCA_963848795.1 uncultured Actinomycetota bacterium | reverse complement strand
GTGCTGCCGCAGCCCTCGCAGACGTAGCAGGAGCCAGCCGGCCGCATCTTGGTGCCGCAGGTGAAGCAGAGCGGGGAGTCGACGGCGGTGCCGGTGATCTTCTCCAGGAGCTCGGCGGACGTGTGGGCCTGCTTGGTCTCGGTGGCGGGACCTCGCGCTGCCGGTGCCCTTGCTGACCTTGGTCTCGACGACGTCGGCGTCGCGCGCCCTGCCTCACCTTCCGGGGTTTCGACGACGCGTCGCTGGCGCTCGCTCGCACCTCAACCACCGGACGCGGCCTCGAGGAGCTCGGACGGCGGAGCCGGTCTCCTCGATGGGCTCGTAGGAGCCGGTCTCGAGGTGGCGCTGGCGCTCCTCGGCGGAGTAGATGCCCAGGGCCGAGCGCGGACTCGAAGGGCAGGTAGTCGAGGGCCAGGCGGCGGAAGATGTAGTCCATGATCGACTGGCTCATCCGCACGTCCGGGTCGTCGGTGAGGCCGGCGGGCTCGAAGCGCAGGTTGGTGAACTTCGAGACGTAGGTCTCCAGCGGGACGCCGTACTGCAGGCCGATGGAGACCGCGATCGAGAAGGCGTCCATCACGCCGGCCAGGGTGGAGCCCTGCTTGCCGAGCTTGAGGAACACCTCGCCGAGCTCGCCGTCGTCGTGGGCGCCGGAGGTCATGTAGCCCTCGGCGCCGCCGACGGTGAACGACGTGGTGCGCGAGGTCCGCGACTTCGGGAGCCGCTTGCGGGTCGGGGCGTAGACGACCTTCTCGACGACCTTGGTCTCGGCCTCGTCGGCGGCGGCGTCGCTGTCGGCTGCGTCCTTGTTCGCCTTGCCGCCTGCCGTCGGAGAGCGGCTGGCCGACCTTGCAGTTGTCGCGGTAGATCGCGGTGGCCTTGAGGCCCAGCTTCCACGACTGCAGGTAGACGTCCTCGATCTCCTCGACCGTGGCGGACTCGGGCAGGTTGACCGTCTTGGAGATCGCGCCGGACAGGAACGGCTGCGCGGCCGCCATCATCCGGACGTGGCCCATCGGCTTCAGCGACCGGGCGCCCATCGCGGTGTCGAAGACCTCGTAGTGGACCGGCTGCAGGCCGGGGGCGTCGATCACGTGGCCGTGCTCGGCGATGTAGTCGACGATCGCCTCGACCTGCTCGGGCTGGTAGCCCAGCTTGCGCAGCGCCCGCGGGATCGTCTGGTTGACGATCTGCATCGAGCCGCCGCCGACCAGCTTCTTGAACTTCACCAGCGAGAAGTCGGGCTCGATGCCGGTGGTGTCGCAGTCCATCATGAAGCCGATGGTCCCGGTCGGCGCGAGCACGGAGGCCTGCGCGTTGCGGAAGCCGTTGGCCGCACCGATCTCCTGTACGTCGGCCCAGGCGACCGTGGCCAGCTTGTGCACCGCGCGGTCCTCGGTGTGGAGGGTGCGGACCGTGTCGTTGGCGGCCTGGTGCTTGCGCATCACCCGCTTGTGGGCGTCGGCGTTGCGGGCGTAGCCGGCGTAGGGGCCGACCACGCCGGCCAGCTCGGCCGAGCGCTTGTAGGAGACGCCGGTCATCAGCGACGTGATCGCCGCGGCCATCGAGCGGCCGCCGTCGGAGTCGTAGCCGAGGCCCATCGCCATCAGCAGCGCGCCGAGGTTGGCGTAGCCGATGCCGAGCTGGCGGTAGTCGCGCGTGGTGGCGCCGATCGCCTCGGTCGGGAAGTCGGCGAAGCAGATGGAGATGTCCATCGCGGTGATGATCACCTCGACCGCCTGGGCGAACAGCTCGGCGTCGAAGGTGTCGTCGTCGCGGAGGAACTTCAGCAGGTTGAGGCTGGCGAGGTTGCACGAGGAGTTGTCGAGCGACATGTATTCGGAGCACGGGTTGGACGCGGTGATCCGGCCGGTCTCGGGGTTGGTGTGCCAGTCGTTGATGGTGTCGTCGTACTGGAGACCCGGGTCGGCGCACTCCCACGCGGCCTCGGCGATCTTGTGGAACAGGTCGCGGGCGTCGACCTCCTCGATCACCTCGCCGGTCTTGCGGGCCCGCAGGCCGAAGGAGGTGCCGTCCTCGACCGCGCGCATGAACTCGTCGGAGACCCGGACGGAGTTGTTGGCGTTCTGGTACTGGACCGAGGTGATGTCGACGCCGCCGAGGTCCATGTCGAAGCCGGCGTCGCGCAGGGCGCGGATCTTGTGCTCCTCGCGCGCCTTGGTCTGCACGAACTCCTCGATGTCGGGGTGGTCGACGTCGAGGACGACCATCTTCGCCGCGCGGCGGGTCGCGCCGCCGGACTTGATGGTGCCGGCCGAGGCGTCGGCGCCGCGCATGAAGGAGACCGGGCCGGACGCCGTACCGCCGGAGGAGAGCAGCTCCTTGGAGGAGCGGATGCGGGAGAGGTTGAGGCCGGCGCCGGAGCCGCCCTTGAAGATGAAGCCCTCCTCCTTGTACCAGTTCAGGATGGAGTCCATCGAGTCGTCGACCGACAGGATGAAGCAGGCCGAGACCTGCTGCGGGCTCTGGGTGCCGACGTTGAACCAGACCGGGGAGTTGAAGGAGAAGTACTGGTTGACCAGCAGCCAGGTCAGCTCGTGCTCGAACAGCTCGGCGTCGACCTCGCTGGCGAAGTAGCCGTGGTCCTCGCCGCCCTGGCGGTAGGTCTTCACGACCCGGTCGATGAGCTGCTTGAGGCTCCACTCGCGGGCGTCGGTGCCGACGGCGCCGCGGAAGTACTTGGTGGTGACGATCGTGCTGGCGTTGACCGACCAGGAGGCGGGGAACTCCACGCCGCGCTGCTCGAAGACCGTCGCACCGGTCTTCCAGTTGGTCTGGACGACGTCGCGACGCTCCCAGGTGATCTCGTCGTAGGGATGCTTGCCGGCAGTGCTGAAGACCCGCTCGATCTTCAGTCCCCCGCTGTCCTGCGGGTGTGGCTGCCGGCCTTGCCGCTCGCCGTCTCGGTCATCGATGGTTCCCCTGTCTCCCGTTGGTCCTGCTCTTGCTACTTCCATGGTGCCCAGTTTCATTTCTCTGGGGCCACCGACATTGGTGCGCCCGGTGCGCAGCTTCCCCACTACGCACCGGGCGGTCTGTGGGTCAGCCCGTGCGGGGCTGAGGTGGTGCGGTCTCGACGAGCTCGGCCGGCGAGTCCGGCGCGTGTCGGGCGACGGCTTGGGTACGTCGGCCGCGGCGCCGCTCGCGCTCTGAGCAGCGCGATCTCGTCCTCGAAGTCGTCGGCGGACTCGAACGCGCGGTAGACGCTCGCGAACCGGAGGTAGGCGACCTCGTCGAGCTCGCGCAGCGGGCCGAGGATGGCCAGGCCGATCTCGTGGGCCGGCACCTCGGCGTACCCCTGGCTGCGCAGCAGGTCCTCGACCGTCTGCCCCAGGCGGGCCAGGTCGTCCTCGGAGACCGGGCGGCCCTTGCAGGCCTTGCGGACGCCGGAGACGGCCTTCTCGCGGGTGAACGGCTCGGTGGCGCTGGAGCGCTTGAGCACCATCAGCTGCATCTGCTCGAGGGTGGTGAAGCGCTTGCTGCAGTCGGAGCAGGTACGGCGGCGCCGGATCGACCCGCCGTCGTCGGCGACGCGGGAGTCGAGGACCCGGGTGTCGGTGCTGCGGCAGTACGGGCAGTGCATTCCGGGCCTCCTTCCGGGCGCAGCGAAAAACACCCTCATAGGGTGTCAACGCCTGTGGACGAATCGGTATTTCCTGTGGAGATCCAGCGGCTTCCTGTGTGTGGCGGCACCTGGTTCTGTGAACTAGATGTGGAAAACCACAACGGTGTAACTACTAGATGTAGTGGTAACCGTACGCCGGGGGTGACGGTCGCGCAAGCGAACCTGAAAAGTTTGTGCGGCCTGGGTCACAGGCGTCGAGAAACCGCAGGTCAGGGCCGTTGTCGTCGCGGAAATTTGCTCTCGGCGGCCCGCGTGTCGCGGACTCCCGGCACGGCGTGTCGCGGCATCGGTCACAATGTGCTGGTGGGGTCAGGAAAACGGGTCGGAGCGAGGCGCAAACGCCGCTTCGACGCCGTCCTGCTCCTCCTCGCTCTGGGCGTGACGCTCTGCGTCGTCGCCTGGGGCTACCTCGTGAAATCCGCGATCGATTTCGGCGTCAGCGCGCGTGGTGGCGAGTCGGACGCCTGGCTGTTCCTGGGCCTCGCCTCGCTCGGCGCGGTTGCCTGTCTCTTCGTCGGCCTGATCCTGGTCGCGAAGGTCTTCCGTCGGCTCACCAAGCCACCCGCCGGCAGCTCGACCGGCTCCGAACAAGACGACCCTCGAGCAGCCCCGCGTCCCGGGCGGCCGGCGGGCCATGCGCGGGTGACCCAGTTCGAGCCGCACCGCCGGCGTACGTCCGGCGGAGCGCTTCCGGGCCTCCTCATTGCGGGGCTGGTGGTGGTGGGGGCGATCGCCTTCTCTCCCAGCGCCGAGTTCGAGGACGCCCGCGGACTTCTCGGAATCGGTGAGGAGCGGCGCGGGACGGCACCGAACGCACCGCGCGGCGTCGGCAGCTACCGGTTCAGCATGACTCAACCCGGCTCGAACCAGCCCGTCGGCTACGACCCCTGCGAGCCGATCCGCGTCGTCCACAACCCGCAGAACGCTCCCGCCAACGCGCAGGAGCTCCTCGAGACCGCGATTCGCCACACCGAAGAGGCAACCGGCCTCCGTATCGACCTGGCCGGCACGAGCGACGAGCGCGACTTCCTGGATCGGTACGGCGGCTTCGCCCGCCGGGGCGAGCCCGTGCTCGTCGGCTGGGCGACGGCCGAGGAGGTGCCTGAACTTGCGGGGGACGTCGCCGGTCTCGGCGGCAGCACGGCGATCGAGCTCCGGCCGGGTCGGATGGAGTACGTCACCGGCACCGTGGTCCTGGACCAGGAGTTGTTCGACGACCTCGACGACGACCCGGCAAACCAGTCGGACGCGCAAGGAATCGTGGACCACGAGTTCGGGCACCTCGTGGGACTGGATCACGTCAACGATCCGCGCGAGCTGATGCACGCGCAGCAGGCCGGCGTGACGACGTACGGCCCGGGCGATCTCGAGGGATTGGCGCGGCTCGGGAGCATTCGCTGCTCGTGACTGGCCACTCTGGGCGGCCGGGCATGCGCTGAGCTGTTGCGGGACGTCATACGAAACGTCGCCTATGGCGCTCGAACCGTATGACGTCCCGAAGCCAGGTGCACCCAAAGACCCGCAGAAGAAATGCCGCGAGGGGCGGAAACCGCGTAGGTTCCGCCCCTCGTCTTCCCCGGCTCGCCAGCCGGGGTCGAGTCGGCGGGCGAAGTCTTGAGTGTCAGTCGTCGGTGGGGATCCGCAGCTCCTGGCCGGCGACGAGCATGCCGGAGTCGAGGGCGTTGAGGCGCTGGATCCGCTCCACCATCGCCGCGACGTCGCCGTCGGCGGGCGTGGCCTCGGCGGCGAGGTCGTAGAGGGTGTCGCCGGGGCCGACCATGACCACCCGGGTCGGCTCGGGGGTGCCGGCCGCCTCGGTGGCGACCGAGCCGCTGCCCCACACGATGCCGAGCAGCAGCACGAGCATCAGAGTGCCGAGGAACACCACCAGCCGGCCGCGCCGGGTCAGCCGCACCGACGGCCGCACGGGCGCCGGGCTGCTGCTCATCATCTGGTCGATCGTCATGGTGCTCATCGGGACCTCCTGGGGAAGTGGCGGTCAGGCCTGTCGGTCAACGTCCGAGCTATGTCTAACCGCGGCCACCGACAGCCCTTCGCCGATCACCGCTCGATCAGACTTTCGATCGAACACGTGTGCGACGTTAGAGCAGGTGTTCGAACAGAATCAAGCGGCGCGCCGAACGAATGTTCGAATAGGCCCCAGAGTTCTTACGGGGTTTCGAGGCGGTCGCTGCGCGACCTCCTCAACCACCGGAGCGGTCAGCGCTCTTCTTGATGCGGCGCTTCCCCTGGGCCGCGATCAGGCCGATGCCGCGCTTGGCGACCGACGGCGCGAGGGCCGTGCCCCGCACCACTGCGCCCCGCCAGCGCGGGATGCTCAGCACGACCCGCCGGGCGCCGACCAGGTCGACGGCCTCCTGGGCCACCTCGTCGACGCTGAGGATCCGGCCGCCGGAGTGGACGAGCCGGGTGGCCAGCGAGTCGGGGGTCTGCGCGTCGAGCATCGCGGTCTGCACGCCGTCGGGGCACACCGCGTGCACCCGCACCGACTTCGGCGTCTCGGCGTCGACCGACATCGTCAGCGAGACGACCGCGGCCTTGGTGGCGGCGTACACGCTCAGGTCCGGCACCGGCCCGAGCCCGGACAGCGACGCGGTGTTGACGATGTCGCCGCCGTGCTCGCCGAACGCCTCGATCGCCGCGCGCATCCCCCAGATCGTGCCGAGCAGGTTGACCTCGACCTGGCGCCGGGTGACCTCCTCCGGCATGTCGGCGAGCAGGCCGTCGTGGCAGATGCCGGCGTTGTTGAACCACGCGATGAGTACGCCGTGGCGCGCGGCCGCCGCGGCGACCTCGCGGTGCGACCCGGGCTCGCGGATGTCCTGCGCGATCCCCTCCGCGGCCCCGATCTCGCGCGGCCGTGGCGGCCGCCGCCTCGCCGTCGATGTCGGTGAGCACGACCCGGTGACCGCGCTCGACCATCCGCTCGGCGATGCCGCGGCCGATCCCGCGGGCTCCTCCGGTGACGACGCAGCTGGTGTCCATGGCGCGGATTCTGGCAGACCCGGGAGTTCTTCCCGACCAGCCCGGGAAGCCGCCCGATGTGCGCGACGCCGATCCGGGCGACGCTCGTCGGGACAGCCACCACCGAGGAGGAGCACCCATGACCACCATCCCTCGCCGGCTCTGGCAGATCGCCGGCACCCTCGCCATCGCCCACGTCGTCCTGATCCCGATCGGGATCGCCCTGCAGGGCGGTCCCCTGCTCAGCGACGGGCGGGACGGCATCGTCGAGTCCTACGTCGAGGGCGACCTCACCCGCACCTTCACCGGCGGGATCCTCGAGGCGTTCGGCTTCCTGCTGCTGATCCCGGCGCTGGTCTTCCTCGCGCGGGCGTTCGGTCGTCGTACCGAGGCCGGCGCCTGGGCCGCCCAGACCGGCCTCATGTGCGGGCTGGCCTACGTCGCCGTGACCTTCGCGGTCGGCTTCCCGGCCGGCGCGGCCGCGATGTACGGCGCCCAGCACGGCCTCGACGTCGACGCGGCGTTCGCCCTGAACAACGTCCGCATCTTCAGCTACTTCCTGAGCCTGCTGCTGCTCGGCGGCAGCACCCTCGGCATCGCGATCTCGGCGCTCGCCGACGGTGTGCACCGGCGCTGGATCGGCGGCTTCGGCATCGTCACCGGGGTGGCCCTGCTCGCCTCGACGCCGCTGGCCGGGATCGGGCAGCAGGACTGGGGCGGGCTGGTGCACCTCGTCTGGTTCGTCGGCGTCGGTGTCCTGCTGCTGCGGCACCGCGACCCGGCACCCGTCGAATCGCCCCGCGAGCAGGTCGCGATCGGGCACTCTTGACCCGAGAGCCGAGGTGAGTCGATGCGCGTGATCCGGCCGGGTGCCGCCACCCTGGTCGCCGCCCTGGCCGTGGCCGGGGCGGTCACCGGGGTCGTGGCCACCGGCTCCCGGGACCGGTTCGACGACGTCGCGATCACGCTCGTCGTCGCCACCTACGCCATCGTCGCCCTCGTCATCGAGCTCGCCCGGCCCGGCCAGCGGGTCGGGCGGCTCATGCTCGCCGGCGCCGCGGCGTGGGGGATCGGCGAGGGCGTGCTCTCCGTCGGCATCGCGGGGCTCGAGGGCGGCGGGGACGCGTCGACGTACGCGCTGCTCGCCGTCGTCGGCTCGGCCCTGCGCGGGCTGGGCTGGCTGCTGCTGGTCCTCGCCGTACCCCTCGTCTTCCCCGACGGCCGACCGCCCTGGCCCTGGGCCGGGCGTCTGGTCGCCGGGTGCATCGTGGCGTTCACCCTCGCCGCGCTGCTCGCGCCGGTCCCGCTGGAGGAGCGGCTGGCCGGCACCGACAACCCCATCGGCCTGCCCCCCTCCTGGCAGTGGCCCGCCGACCTCCTGGCCGTCGGCTCGCTCGCCCTGGCCTTCGTCTGCCTGGTCGTCGCGGTCGCCGGGCTGGTACGTCGCTGGCGGCACGGCGACGACCTTCAGCGCCAGCAGGTGCTCGTGTTCGGGGTCGCGTTCGCGCTGCCGCTGCTGTTCCTGCCGCTGGTCGCCACCCCGCTCGCCGAACCCTGGATGTTTGCGCTGGTCACGCTTCCCGGTGCCCGTCGCGGTCGGGGTCGCCCTGCTCCAGCGCCGGCTCTACGACCTCCAGCTGGCGGTGAACCGCACGCTCACCTACGCCGCGCTCTCGGCCGTCCTGGCCGGCGTCTACGCACTCGTCGTCGGCGGCGCCGGGGTGATGCTCGACGACCGCGGCGCCGCCTGGCTGCCGTGGGCGGCTGCCGGGGTGGTGGCCGTGGCCTTCGCTCCCCTCCGCGACTCCCTGCAGGGCGCCGCGAACCAGCTCGTCTACGGGCGCTGGTCCGCCCCCGCCGCCGTGCTCGCCGACACGGGACGCCGGCTTGCCGACGCGGCCGACGGGCCTGCCCTGCTGCGCGCCCTCACCGACGAGCTGGTGGACGGGCTCGGGCTGTCCAGCGCCGAGATCCGCGACGCGAGCGGCCGCACCCTGGCCCGCTCCGGCAGTGACGCCCAGGCCACCGAACGCCTGCCGCTCGCGGCGTACGGCGCCCCGGTCGGTGCGCTGCACTGGGCCGGCCCGCCGCTGAGCGGGCACGAGAGGTCGCTGCTGGTCGACGTGGCCCACCAGATCGGCGGCGCCGTGCACACGGTCGGTCTGGTCGAGGAGCTGCGGGACGCGCGCGAGTCGCTGGTCCTCGCCCGCGAGCAGGAGCGCCGTCGGATCCGCCGCGACCTGCACGACGGCCTTGGCCCCTCCCTCGCCGGGCTCGGCCTGCAGGTCGACGCGATGGCGAACCTGCTCGCTGCGGGCCAGCCGGTGGAGGACCGGCTCGACACCCTTCAGCTCGGGCTGCGCGGAACCGTGGCCGAGGTGCGCCGGATCGTCGAAGGGCTGCGCCCGCCCGCGCTCGACGACCTCGGTCTCTTCGGCGCCCTGGCCGAGCTCGGCCACCAGCTGTCCGGCGGGACCGGGCTCGAGCTCGCCGTCGAGCTCCCCGGCGACGCCCCGGCCCTGCCCGCCGCGGTCGAGGCGGCGGCGTACCGCATCGCCCAGGAGGCGCTCACGAACGTGGTCCGGCACGCGGACGCCTCGCGCTGCCGGGTCGCCGGCTCCCTCTCCGACCACGCGCTGGTGCTCGAGGTGAGCGACAACGGTCGCGGCGGCGCCGGGGCCGGGCGGGGGGTCGGGATGCACACCATGCAGGAGAGGGCACGCGAGATCGGCGGGCAGGTCGACGTCCGCAGCCGGGACCGAGGTACGTCGGTGACGATCCGGCTGCCGCTGCGCACGGGGGCGCCGGCATGATCCGGGTCCTGGTGGTGGACGACCATCCGTTGTTCCGCGACGGCCTGACCGCCCTGCTCGAGACGCTGCCCGACCTGGTCGTCGTCGGCGACGCCGGTGACGGCGAGACCGCTGTCTCCCGGGCGATCGAGCTGCAGCCCGACGTCGTCCTGATGGACCTCAACCTTCCCGGCACCCCCGGCCTGGAGGCCACTCGCCGGATCGTCGCGGCGGCGCCCGCGTGCGCCGTACTCGTGGTGACCATGCTGGCCGACGACGCCAGCATCGCCGCGGCCATGCGGGTCGGGGCGCGGGGCTACGTCCTGAAGGAGGCCGGCCAGGACGAGGTACTCGCGGCGATCCGCACCGTCGCCGCCGGTGGGGCCGTCTTCGGTCCCGGAGTCGCCGCCCGGCTGCTCGATCGTCCGGCCGGAGGGACCGGGCTCACCGCACGCGAGTCGGAGGTCCTCGCGCTGCTCGGCGACGGACGCTCCAACGCCGAGATCGCCCGCGAGCTCGGGCTGAGCCTGAAGACGGTCCAGAACCACGTCTCGAACGTGCTCGCCAAGCTCCAGGTCAGGGACCGCACGCAGGCGGCGCTGCGGATGCGTGGGCTGACCTGACCGCGACTCCTCGTCATCCGGTCGATGCTCCCGGGCGGCGGTCGTCGGGGAACCACGTGCACAGTGTTCGATCGTCCGGTGCCTGGACCCTCCCGGCGACCGGATGATCACGCACCGCGCAATCCGTGTCGTCTGCGGGACCTCTCGACCCGCTCGCCAGCTCTCTCGAGGGGCCGACGACCGCGACACGCCGTTCGAACAGATGTTTGAAAATGGCCGGTCGCGGGGCTACTTTGTGCCCATGCCCAAGAAGACCGTGACCGAGCTCCCCGATGGTCCTCCCGACGCCACCGGACTGACCCCGCGCCAGCTGCGGGTGCTCGCCCACATCAAGGACTCCATCGAGAAGCGGGGCTACCCGCCCAGCATGCGCGAGATCGGCCAGGCGGTCGGGCTGACCAGCTCCTCGAGCGTCGCCCACCAGCTGAAGGTGCTCGAGGAGAAGGGCTTCCTCAAGCGCGACCCCAACCGGCCGCGCGCGCTCGAGGTGTTCCTGCCCGAGGTGATGGCGGCCCGGCGCTCGATGTCCTCGGCCGAGGAGACGTCGATCGACGAGACGGGTGTGGGCGACGCGATGCCCGCGGCGTCCTACGTCCCCGTCGTCGGCCGGATCGCCGCCGGCGGCCCGATCCTCGCGGAGGAGCAGGTCCAGGACGTCTTCCCGCTGCCCAAGCAGCTCGTCGGCGAAGGCACCCTCTTCCTGCTCGAGGTCAAGGGCGACTCGATGGTCGACGCCGCGATCTGCGACGGCGACTACGTCGTGATCCGCAAGGAGCAGACCGCCGACAACGGCCAGATCGTCGCCGCCCTGCTCGACGACGAGGCGACGGTCAAGACCCTGCAGCGCAAGGACGGCAAGGTCTGGCTGCTCCCCCACAACGACGCCTACGACCCGATCGACGGCACCGACGCGTCCATCCTCGGCATCGTCACCGCGGTCCTCCGCCGCGTCTGACCCACAGCAACGCTGACCCGCCCGAACGTTTTCGGGCGGGTCAGCGTCATTTCAGGCCAGTTTCGGGGCGAGTGGCGAGTTGGGTGCGTGAATCCCGCCCTGCCACTGCACCAAGTCGCCACTCGTGCGAGGTCGGGCAGATTCAGGCGGTCCTCCGCCGCGTCTGACGCCTCGCCTTCGAGATAGTCCGTCACGAAAAGCTCCACCTGAGACGTCTCAGGTGGAGCTTTTCGTGACGGACTATCGGTTCAGCTGAAGAGGAAGCCGGCCCCGCCGTTCATCCCGTCGGAGATGTAGATCGCGAGGTAGCCGACGGCTGCCAGCGTGCCCAGGACGACGGCGGCGATGCACTTGCCGGCACCGGAGGGCGCCTTCCGGCCGGCGTTGCCGACGACGACGCCGGCCACGCCGAGCACCAGCGGCAGCCCCGACCAGAACGCCGGGAGCAACAGCACCAGCGCCGGGATGGAGAGGCCCAGCGCGGTGCCGCCTGCGCTCTCCTTGCGGAGGGCCTTGGGCACGACGAGGCCGAACACCAGAACGGTGGTGACGGCGATGGCGCCCCAGACGACGGCGATCTCGCCCCAGTCGTGGGCGCCGAAGGCGGTTCCGGCCGCGGCGACGAGGGCGGAGGCGAGGCCGATGCCGGCGACGGCGCCTCGGGAGGTGGTGGGTCGGCTGGCGGTGATGGTGGTCATGACGGTTCCTCTCGTGGTGGTGGATCTGGTGACCACGAGTCTTCGGCCGGGGACCGGTCCGCGTCGTCACGCACCGGAGCGATCCCGCACCACCTCACGGATGAACCCGACGTCATTCCTGAGAGTGACTACGTGGACCGGCTGACGGTCCTACCGTCATCCCATGCACCTGCGCACCGCGCTGCAGAAGTACGGCGACCTGGCGCTCGCCGCGGTCCTCGCGCTGTCGATGACCCTCGAGCTGCTCGCGTGGGCGGACGACGAGCTGGCTGGCCGCCATCGGGGCCGGCCTGCTGGCGACCCTGCCCTTCGCGCTCCGGCGCAAGGCCCCGCTCGTCTCCTTCCTGCTGGTGATGAGCGGAATCCAGCTGCTCACCCAGTTCCAGCCCGGCTTCGACAACGACTCGATGACCTTCGTTGTCGCGTTCTTCGTGGCGCTCTACTCCCTGGGCAGGCACGCCACCGGGATCGAGGCGTGGCTGGGTGTGGGCGGGCTGGTCCTGACGATGGCGATCTTCGTCAACAGCGAAGGCGGGCTCGCGCAAGCCGACCTCGGTGATATCGCCTTCGTCCTGGTCTTCGCCGGCGCTCCCTGGGCCGCCGGGCTGACCTTGAGGCTGAGGCGCGAGCGCGAGACCGAGCTGAACGCCGAGAACGAGCGCCTCCGCCGCGAGCAGGAGGAGCGGGCCGCCCGCGCGGTCGCCGAGGAGCGGTCCCGGATCGCCCGCGAGCTGCACGACGTCGTCTCCCACGCCATCTCCGTCACCGTCCTCCAGGCCCGCGGAGCCCGCGCGACCCTCGACACCGACCCCGCGGCTGCGCGCCGGGCCCTCGACGCGATCGAGCAGACCAACACCGCGGCTCTGGGCGACATGCGCCGGCTGCTGGCGGTGCTCCGCGACACCGAGCCCGAAGGCCTGGCCACCGACGACCACGCCCCGCAGCCCTCGCTGGCCCACCTCGACCGGCTGGTCACGCACGTCCGGGAGTCCGGCGTACCGGTCGAGGTCGACGTCGACGGCGACCCACAGGGACCTGCCGCCGGGCGTCGACCTGTCGGCGTACCGCATCGTCCAGGAGGCCCTCACCAACGTCCTCAAGCACTCCGCCGACGCGCGGGTCCGGATCGTGCTCGACTACCGCCCCGACCGGCTCGACGTCACCGTCACCGACGACGGCATTCCGGGGCCGCTCGACGTGGAGCCCGGCGGCGGGCACGGCCTGATCGGCATCCAGGAGCGGGTGGCCGTGGTCGGCGGCGAGGTCGTGGCCGGCCCAGGCCCCGACGGCGGCTTCGAGATCCGGGCCACGCTCCCCTACGCCCTGGAGGTCTCGTGACCATCCGGGTCGTCATCGCCGACGACCAGCCCCTGGTCCGCACCGGCCTGCGGATGATCCTCTCCGCCGAGCCCGACCTCGAGGTCGTGGGCGAGGCGACCGACGGCCGCTCGGCGATCGCGGTGTGCCGCGACCTCGCGCCCGACGTGGTCCTCATGGACGTGCGGATGCCCGAGGTCGACGGGATCGAGGCCACCCGCGAGGTCACCGCCGCCGACGACCCGCCGCGGGTCCTGGTGCTCACGACGTTCGACCTCGACGAGGTGGTGTACGACGCCCTGCGCGCCGGCGCGAGCGGCTTCCTGCTCAAGGACGCCCCCGAGGAGCGGCTGACCACCGCGATCCGGGTGGTCGCCGAGGGGGGCTCGCTGTTCGCGCCGTCGGTGACCCGGCGGCTGATCGAGGAGTTCGCCCAGCGGGCGCCGCGCCGGACACCGGACCTCACCGGGCTGACCGACCGCGAGCACGACGTACTCCGTCTGGTCGCCCGCGGCCTCTCCAACGCCGAGATCGCGGCCGAGCTGTTCGTCTCCGAGAACACCGTGAAGACCCACGTCGCGCGGTTGCTGATGAAGCTCGGCGTGCGCGACCGGGTGCAGGCGGTGGTCCTCGCCTACGAGTCCGGCCTCGTCCGCCCGGCTGGCTGACAGTGGACCACTGGTCCATTCCGGATTTCACGCTTCGTTGCTCCGCCACCGGTTCAATCGTCCCACGCCACGGGGGCAGGGGGATTCGTGCATGCGCATCGGATCGGCCATGGGAGCGGGCATTGCCGCCGCGCTCGTGATCGGCCTCGCCCTGCCGACGTACGCCGTCCCGCAGGACGTACCGCGCGCGGAGCTGCCGGCAGCGGCCTCCGACCGTGCTCACCAGGCGCTCGCCGACGTGCGCGCGCTCCTCGAGGGTCACGACGCGACCGCCGCCCGCCGGGCGGCGCCGCACACCAGCCGGGACGCCACCCTCGCCCTGCGCGACCTGATGCGGGTGCGCGGCGAGCTCACCGGCGCCGCGCGACAGCGAGGCGGACCGCCTCCTCGCCCGCCCCGCCGCCAGCAGGCGCACCTGCACACCACGCATCTGCGTGCACTGGAACCCCGCCACCGTCAGACGCGCCGACACCGACGACAACGGCATCTCCGACTACATCGACGACGTGCGCGCGACGGTCGACGCCGTGCACCGGCGGTACGTCGCCGCCGGCTACCGCCCGCCACGACGCGACGGCACCCGGGGCGGCAACCACAAGACCGACATCTACATCCGCGACGTGGGGGCGCAGGGGCTCTACGGCTTCTGCACCACCGAGAAGCGGTTCCGCGCCAACGGACCCTTCGACGCCTGGGCCTACTGCGTGCTCGACAACGACTACCGCCGCGGGCAGTTCCCGGCCCTCACCCCGCTCGAGAACATGCAGGTGACCGCCGCCCACGAGTACTTCCACGCGGTCCAGTTCGCCTACGACGCGTTCGAGGACTCCTGGTTCATGGAGGCCACCGCCACCTGGGCCGAGGACGAGATCTTCGACGACATCAACGACAACCTGCAGTACCTCCGCCGCGGACCGCTCCGCCGGCCGCAGGTCCCGCTCGACAAGTTCGAGCTCGGCGGGCTGCACCAGTACGGCGACTGGATCTTCTTCCGCTACCTCACCGAGCAGTTCCCCACGGGCCGGGGGCATGCCGGCCCTGGTGCGGCAGATGTGGCAGCGGGCCGACGGCTCGGCCGGTGCCCGTGACATGTACTCGCTGCAGGCCGTCCGCGCCACGCTGGCCGCTCGGGGGGAGTCGTTCGCGCGACGGTTCGCCCGGTTCGCCGACGCCAACCGCAGGCCGGCCGAGGAGTACGACGAGGGCGCCGACAACGCCTACCCGAGCGCCCCGCTCAGCGCCAGCCGCGTCCTCGGACGCGGTGACGGTTCCGGCTGGATCTCCCGCGAGCTCGACCACCTGACCAGCGCCACCCTCCGGTTCACCCCCACGGGTCTGGTCTCACCGACGTCCCGGCTGCGGGTCAACGTGGACCTGGCCGACAAGAGCCGCGGCTCGCGTCGCGGTCGTGACGACCTATCCGGTCGGCGAGCCTGCCGGTCGTGTCGCTGGTCAGCCTGAACCGGATCGGAGTCGGCGCGCTCACCGTGCCCGTTCGTCGAGGACGAGGTGTCCCGCGTCGAGGTGACGCTGGTCAACGCCAGCGCCCGCACCAGCTGCTGGCGCGACGCCCTCTCGCCGTACTCCTGCTTCGGCATCCCCCGCGACGACAACCTCACCGCACGGGTCCGGGCGGTGGCCACGCAGTAACCGGTCGGTGAACAGACGGAGGTCACAAGGAAGGAGCCGTGTCGCCGCCGCGACCGCCGTCGTTGCTCTGGGCGTGACCGACACACACCGCAGCTCCCCCGCCGCACCGTCCTCGCCGCCGGCGCTGCCGGCGCCGACCCTCGCCGGTCACGACGCCTGTCCGCCACCGGCCCGGGTCGGGCCGGGCCGCGGACGCGGTCTTCCGGCACGGCGTCGCCTCCGGCGACCCGACGCCCCACGCGGTCCTGCTCTGGACCCGGGTCACGCCCACCGCCGCAGAGCACGCCCGGCTCCGGGCCGGGGCCCGCGGGTCACGGTGCGCTGGCAGGTCGCCACGCGACCCGCGGCTTCCGCGACGTCGTACGCCAGCGGCACGGTTCGAGACCGGCCCCGAGCCGCGACCACACGGTCAAGGTCGACGTCGACCGGCCTGGCGCCGGCGACGCTGGTACTTCTACCGGTTCCGCTGCGACGGCGTCACCAGCCGCGTCGGCCGCACCCGCACCGCGCCGGCGCGCCGACGCGACTGCCCGAGCAACCTCCGCTTCGGCGTCGTCTCCTGCGCCAACTGGCAGGCCGGCTGGTTCAGCGCCTACCGCGACCTCGCCGCGCGCGACGACCTGCACGCGGTGCTGCACCTCGGCGACTACCTCTACGAGTACGCCCCCGGCGAGTACGGCTACGGCCAGGGCGACGTGGACATCCGGCCGCACGACCCGGCCCGCGAGATGGTCGTCGCTCGCCGACTACCGGCAGCGGCACGCGCAGTACAAGACCGACCCCGACCTGCAGGACGCTGCACGCGAAGTTCCCCTGGATCATCACCTGGGACGACCACGAGGTCACCAACGACCAGTGGCGGCGACGGCGCCGAGAACCACCAGCCCGACGAGGGCGACTACCTGCGGCGCCGGGCCCGCGCCCACCGCGCGTACGACGAGTGGATGCCGGTGCGGATGGACGGCACCGCCGACGCTGGGCGACGGCGACCCGGCTGTTCCGCCGGCTGCGGTTCGGCCAGCTCGCCGAGATCAGCATGCTCGACCTGCGCACCTACCGCGTCGAAGCAGGTCGAGCAGCCCGCCTTCCCGGCGCCCGCACCCCGACCCGCGAGATCAGCGACCCGGACCGCACGATCACCGGCGACCAGCAGCTGGAGTGGCTGAAGGACTCGCTCGACAACCGACCGGGCCGCAGTGGAAGCTGATCGGCAACCCGGTGATGATCGCGCCGGTCAACTTCGCCTCGCTGCCCGACGACCTGGTCGGCCCGGTCAACGACGTCACCGGCCTGCTCCCGGAGGACGGGGCGCCGTACAACGTCGACCAGTGGGACGGCTACACCGCCGACCGCCGCCAGGTCTTCGCGCCACATCCGCGACCGCGGCGTCAAGGACGCGCTGTTCGTCACCGGCGACATCCACTCCGGCTGGGCCTGCGAGCTGCCGTACGACGCCGTCGACCTACCCGCGTCGGCGACTCGGCCGGCGTCGAGTTCGTGTGCAGCTCGGTGACCTCCAACAACCTCAAGGACATCACCGGCTCGCCGCCGCGGACGACCAGCGTCGCGGTCGAGGAGGGGATCAAGGCCAACAACCGGCACGTGAAGTACCTCAACTTCGACGACCACGGCTTCTCGGTCCTCGACCTGACGCCGCAGCGGGCGCAGATGGACTGGTTCGTGATCAGCGACCGGGCCGACCGCGACGCGACGATCACGGCACGAGGCGTCGTGGGTGACCCGGTCCGGCACCGGCCGGATCGAGGCCGTCGACCGGCCGGTCGGGGACGCACGATGAGCGCGACCGCCGCGCCGCACCAGCCGGCGTACCTTCGTCACCGCCGGTGCCGCCGGGCTGCTGTTCTCCTCGCTGGCCGTCACCGGCGACCGCGGCGGCCGCGCGGCCGCAAGCGGGCCTACGTGCTGGTGGTCGACGGCTGCCGGCCCGACGAGATCACGCCCGGGCTGACCCCGACCCTGGCGGCGCTGCGCGACGGCGGGCTCGACTACCCGCGGGCGTCGTCGCTGCCGGTCATGGAGACCATCCCCAACCACGTGATGATGATGACCGGCGCTGCGGCCCGACCGCACCGGCGTGCCGGCCAACGCGATCTACGACCGCGCGCTCGGCGACACCCGCGACATGGACCGGCCGCGCGACATCCGGTGCCGCACCGTCATCGGCCGGCTCAACCGGGCGGGCTTCACGACCGGGACGGTGCTGAGCAAGGAGTACCTCTACGGCATCTTCGGCGACCGGGCCACGCACCGCTGGGAGCCGCAGCCGATCGTCCCGGTCTCCGGGCACGCGCCCGACGTGTTCACCATGGACGCCACGCTCGTCGATGATCGAGGAGTTCGACCCCAACCTGGTCTTCGTCAACCTCGGCGACGTCGACCGGATGGGGCACGCCGACCTCACCGGCCCGGTCGACGCTCAAGGCCGCTGCGCCAGGCGGCGCTCGCCGACACCGACGCCCAGGTCGCCCGGCTCGTCGACCTGCTGAAGTCGAGCGGTCGCTGGAAGGACTCGGTCGTCATCGTGCTGGCCGACCACTCGATGGACTGGTCGAACCCGGACAAGGTGATCAGCCTGACCGGGCCGCTCGAGGCCGACCCGTTCCTCGCCGGCAAGGTCGAGATCGCCGAGAACGGCGGCGCCGACCTCCTCTACTGGACCGGGCCGGCCGCCGACCGGGACCGTGCGGTCCGCCGGATGCGAGCCGTCGCCGCCGACGTCCCCGGCGTGCTCGCGCGCCCACGACCGCCGATGCCCGCGGCTGCGGCTCGGTCCGGAGGCCGGCGAGGTCGTGGTCTACTGCCGCGCCGGGTGGCGGTTCACCGAGCCGGACCCCTCCGGCAACCCGATCCCGGGCAACCACGGCCACCCGGCGACCCGGCCGATCCCGTTCTTCATCGGCGGCGGCCACCCCGTCGTGCCGCGTCGCACCGCCTCGTCCGCGCAGGCCCGGACCGTCGACGTCGCGCCCACGGTCGGGGCGTTCTTCGGCGTCGGGCGGCCATCGGGCGGGTACGACGGCCACAACCGGCTCTGACGCGACCGCGGCTCCGATAGTCCCCGAATCTTTGGTCCTGAATCCGCACTTTCGAGCAACCCGAGATTCGGGGACTATCTCCTCGGAGCGGATCAGGCCGTCGGCGAGCCGGCTCAAGCGCCAGGCGTACGACGTCGGGGTCGGTGGTGGTCCACATCGGCGGCAGGCTCGCCTTGAGGAAGCCGCCGTAGCGCGCGGTCGCGAGCCGCGGGTCGAGCACGGCCACCACGCCCCGGTCGGTGGAGGTGCGGATCAGCCGGCCCGACCCCTGGGCGAGCAGCAGCGCGGCGTGGGTGGCCGCGACCTGCATGAAGCCGTTGCCGCCGGCCTTCTCGACCGCGCGCTGGCGCGCCGACATCAGCGGGTCGTCGGGCCGCGGGAACGGGATCCGGTCGATGATCACCAGCTGGCAGGTCTCGCCGGGCACGTCGAGGCCCTGCCACAGGCTCAGGGTGCCGAACAGGCAGGTGTGGGGGTCCTCGACGAACTGCTTGGCCAGCTCGGGCAGCTGGGCGTCGCCCTGCGCGAGCGTGGTCAGGTGGGGCAGCTGCTCGCGCACCGCCTCGGCGGCGGTCTCGGCCGCGCGCCGCGAGGAGAACAGGCCGAGCGTGCGGCCCCCGGAGGCGTCGACCAGCTCGGCGATCTCGCGCAGCTGGGCCTCCCCCAGCCCGTCGCGCCCGGGCGGCGGGAGGTGCCGGGCGACGTAGAGGATCGCCTGCTGGCCGTAGTCGAACGGCGACCCGACGTCGAGGCCCCGCCACGGCAGGGCGTCGTCGCCGGGCTCGACCACCGGCTCGGAGTCGACCACCCGCTCGGCCGGCTTCAGCCCGACGCTGGTCGCGACCGCGGAGAAGTCGCCGCCGAGCATCAGCGTCGCCGAGGTGAGCACGGCCGTCTTGTCCGAGAGCAGCTTGTCGCGCATCTCGCCCCAGACCTGGAGCGGCGCCACGCACAGCTTCGGCGGGAACCGCTCCCCACCCTCGGCCAGCCACAGCACGTCGGACTCCCGGTCGGCCGCCATCCGCTCGGCGTTGACGAAGACCTCCTGCACCGACCCCTTCGCCTGGGTGAGCCCGGCGTCGGCCTCGTCGGAGTCCTTGGGGTACGCCGACAGGCAGGCGCGCGCGGCGTCGCGCACCAGGACCAGCGCGTCGGCGAGCTGCTCGGGAATGGTGTCGAACCGGCCGGGTGACGCGGCGGTCATGGCGTCGGCAAGCGCGTCGGCGGCGTCGGCCAGGTCGTCGGCCTCGGAGCCGTCGACGTGGCGCTGCGACCGCCGGGCCGCCCGCTCGACGTCGGAGACGGCGAGCTCGTCGGTGGCGGCCTGGGTCACCCGGGCCACCAGCTCGTGGGCCTCGTCGATGACCACCACGTCGTAGTCGGGGATCATCGGCACGCCCTCGATCGCGTCGATCGCGAGCAGCGAGTGGTTGGTGACGACCAGGTGGCTGCGGTGCGCCTTCTCCCGCGCGAGCTCGGCGAAGCACTCGGCGCCGAACGGGCACTTCGCGGCGCCCAGGCAGTCGCGGTGGCTGACGCTGACCTGCCGCCACTCGCGGTCGGTGTGCCGCGGGGCCCGGTCGCGCTCCCCGCTGCCGCCGCCCTCGGCCTCCTCCTCGGCCCACTTCCGCAGCTCGAGCACCTTCTTGCCCGTCGACCCCTCGGGCACGTCGACCAGCGTGCCCTGGTCGTCGGGGACGCCCTCGCGGATCCGGTGGAGGCAGGCGTAGTTGGAGCGCCCCTTGAGCACGGCGTAGCTCGCGTCGACCCGGTCACCGACCGCCTCGACCAGGCGCGGGATGTCGCGCTCGACCAGCTGGTGCTGCAGCGCCAGCGTCGCCGTCGCGACCACGACCCGGCGGTCGTGGAGCAGGCTCGGGACGAGGTAGCCCAGCGACTTGCCGGTGCCGGTGCCGGCCTGGACGAGGAGGTGCTGGCGGCTCGACATCGCCGTCGCCACCGCCTCGGCCATCGCCACCTGGCCCGGTCGCTCCTCGCCGCCGAGGGCCTCCACCGCCGTCGCGAGGACCTCCTCGACGGTCGCCGGCCGGGCAGCGGTGTCCCCGGCAGTCTCGCTCGGGGCGGTCAGGGGCACCTGCGAACACTAACCGCGCCCACCGACATCGTGAGGATCGCCCTGAGTGGGAGCCCGCGGCCTCACCACCGACGGCGAGCTGTTCGATATCGCCCTCAACCGGCTGCGCTCCAGGACGGGGACGGACCGGTCGAACGACGAGTTCGCCGGCTCCACCTTCAGCCCGGACGGCCACACGCTGTTCGTGAACATCCAGGCGTCGGCCGGCATGACCTTTGCGATCTGGGGGCCGTGGCAGGAGATCGGCGTCTAGCGCCACGGCTCGAGGAAGCCCCATCGTCCGTGACGAACGAGTTGTGGAACCCGGTAGTTCACCGCTCGTTCGTCACGGACGGCGAGGGCAAGCCCGGAGCTCAGTCGTCCTGGTCGACGTCGAACCTCGGGGTGCCGCCGACGCACTCCGACTGCACGCGGGTACGACGGTCACCGTCGTTGCTCTCGAAGTCGACCCGCACCTCCTCGGGCCCGCGCTCGTTCGACCTCGATCGACCACCCGCTGTTGGGCTGGGCGCCCTTGAGCGAGATCGATCGCCCCACGGCACTCCACCGTGACGACCCCGGCGCTCCCCTGCCAGGTCCGTCGTACGCCCTGGTCCTGCGTCGGCTTCGGCGGAGGCGGGGAGGAGGACGGCGGCGGGTTGTTCGGCGACGACGAAGGACGCGGACCGGGACTGGGGCCAGGACCAGGACCGGGACCGGAACCGGCGCCGGACGAGGTCGGTGCCGGCGGCGCCGGACCGGAGTTGGGCGTGCCCGACGGTGAGCGCGGCTCGGACGGACCGGAGGAGGACCCGCGCGGCGAGGCGGACGCAGACTTGGAGGGACGCGGCTTCGACGGCTTGGGAGACTTCGGCCGGTCGGTGCGCTCGGACGCAGGCGGCGAGGTGATGGGCGCGGCCTCCCCGATCGGAGCGCCGGGCTGGGTGACCACACCCTCGCCGACCCGGGAGATCACGGCCCACACCAGCACCGCCCCCACCACGACGAGGACCAGCCAGGCGGAGCCCGCCAGGGCGTAGGTGCGGTTGATCCTCATCGCGCCATCCTCCCAGCCGACAGCGGCGCGAGGCCAATGGACCGCCACTCCAGACGCTCAGCCGATAGCGTGGAGGCATGGCCCGCATCCTGGTCGTCGAGGACGACGAGGCGATCCGCATCGCCTGCCGGCGCGGCCTGACCGAGGCCGGCCACGCCGTGGCCACGGCCGCCCGGGGGCTGACCGGCCTCGAGCTCGTGCTCAGCGGCGACCCGCAGGTGGTGCTGCTCGACCTCGGCCTGCCCGACGTCGACGGGATCGCGCTGATCTCGATGATCCGGGCCGCGTCCGAGGTGCCGATCATCGTGATCACCGCACAGGACGACGACCCGACGATGGTGGAGGCGCTCGACAACGGCGCCGACGACTACGTCGTCAAGCCCTTCGGGACCGAGCAGGTGGCGGCCCGGATCCGCGCCGTGCTCCGGCGCTCCGGGGCCGCTCCCAGCACCGTCGCCGAGCCGCTGCGGGTGGGCAAGCTGGTCATCGACGAACGCAGCCGGATGGCCACGCTCAACGGACAGCGCCTCGAGCTCGCCCGCAAGGAGTTCGACCTCCTGCTGGCCCTCGCCTCGCGGCACGGCCAGGTCGTGACCAAGGCGGAGCTGCTGGCCGAGGTCTGGCAGGAGGCGTACGGCGGCTCCGACCGGACCGTCGACGTCCACCTCTCGTGGCTGCGGCGCAAGCTCGGGGAGTCCGCCGCCCAGCCGCGGTACCTGCACAGCGTGCGTGGCGTCGGGGTGCGCCTGGTCGACCCCGAGCACGAGCCGGACTGATGCGTCGACACATCTCATGGCTGGTCCTGGCGGCCACGACGACCGTGGTCGTCTCGTTCGTGATCCCGCTGTGCCTGCTCGTCCAGACCCTGGCCGAGGACCGGGCGATGGCCGCGGCGGACCAGGAGGCCCGCAACGTCGCCATCCTGGTCACCGGGCTCGTCGACGACGAGCAGGTGGCCGAGGTGGTCGAGAACCTCAACGGCCGGCGGCCCCGCCGAGACGGCGGTCCTGACGGTCACCGGCGAGGTGCTGGGCACCGGAGAGATCGACCCCGAGGACCCGGAGGTGCAGCGCGCCCTCGGGGGCGAGGCGTTCGAGGTGGTGGACGACTCCGGCGGGCGGGTGCTGCTGCCGGTGGTGAACGACGAAGGGACGGCGGTCGTGCGCACGAGCGTCGCGCCGGAGGACCTGCACGCAGGAGTCACCAGCGCCTGGCTCGGCATCGTGGGGCTGGGGGTGCTGCTGCTGGCGCTGGCGGGCGCCACCGCCGCGTGGCAGGGCGCGCGGCTCGCCGAGCCGCTCCGCGAGGTGGCCGGCATCGCCCACGAGCTCCGCGGCGGGAACCTCGCGGCGCGGGCCCGGGTGCGGGGAACCGAGGAGACCGAGGAGCTGGCCCGGGCGCTCAACGGCCTGGCCGAGCGGATCCGCGAGCTGCTCGCGGCGGAGCGGGCCGCCGTCGCCGACCTCTCCCACCGGCTGCGGACGCCGGTCACGGCGCTGCGGCTGGACGCGGAGGCGGTGGAGAACAAGGCGCTGGCCCGGCGACTGGGTGATCACATCGCGGTCCTGCAGCGCAGCATCGACGCGATCGTCCATGAGGCTCGCCGACCGGTGCGCACCGACCTGCCGACCGTCGGCGACTTCGCGGCGACGGTTCGTGAGCGCACGGACTTCTGGCAGGTGCTCGCCGAGGACCAGGACCGGCCGACCGAGATCTCGATCCCCGACGGAGAGCTGCCGGTGCCGGTGGCATCCGACGACCTTGCCGACCTGGTCGACTGCCTGATCGACAACGTCTTCGCGCACACCCCGGAGCAGACCCCGTTCGCGGTCAGCCTCGCGGAGGAGGACGGGACGGTCCGGCTGGTGGTCTCCGACGACGGGCCGGGCCCGGCCACCCGAGCCGGTGATCGGCTCGGGTCGACCGGGCTGGGCCTCGACATCGCTCGTCGTACGGCGGCCGGTTCCGGGGGTGAACTCACGTTCGGCCCCGGTCAGGAGGGCGGGACCACCGTCGAGGTGACCCTGCCGCTGGCCGCCGGCTGACGACGGCGTCAGTCGTCGTCGCGCGCGTCGTCATCGCGGTCGCGACGATCCTCCCTGGCGTCCTCACGCTCTTCGGCGCTGTCCTCCATGCAGTCCTCGTAGTCGTCCTGCGCTTCTTCCTCGTCGTCGGCATCGCCTTCGTGCCACTTCTGGCAGTCGCTGTCCTCGTAGTCAACGTGCCCACCTCCCGCGGGGTGGCCCGCCGCCGGCTGCTGGGCCGGCTGCTGGGCAGGAGCAGCCGGTGCCGGAGCTGCCGGGGCGGCTGCCTTGGGAGCCGGGGCCGGGGCCGATGGCGCGGCGGCCCCGGATGACGCGACGGCGCCGCCGCTTCCGGCGCCGCGGCGGCCGGTGCCGGCAGGGTGACGGTTTGAACGGCTGTGGTGACGCACTTCCCGCCCTCGAGGACCGAGGGTGGGCGGCAGGGGGCATAACGTGTCTCGCCCTTGGCGGCACGTGCCTTGGGAGTCGCCGCGACCGCCTCGGGGGCGGCCTCGGTGCTCCGTTTCCGCGGGTGCAGTGATCTGGTAGACCGCGACGCCGCCGGCTACTCCGGCGACTGTGGCGGCTCCTGCGACGAGCATGCTTTTGAGGTTCATGGCGTTGATGTCACATGGACATTCCCTATGGGCACATCTCCGTAACATCAAGGCTTCCTTAAGCCGGTCGATGCATAACAGAGTCTTAACGTGACGTTGAGGCGCCCTTGTCCCGGCCCGAGGACTGTTGTGGCATGAGCTACAGCCACCGCCACCGAGACCGTTACCGCCTCGCCGTCACCGCCGTCACCGGTGTGGGCACGGTCGGTGCCCTGACCGCCACCGGGTGGCTGGTCGGGGTCACCGCCCAGGACTTCGCCGACCAACAGGCCGCCAAGGCCGCGGAGGAGGCGAAGGCCGCCAAGGCCTGGGCCAAGAAGTACGCACGCCAGCAGGCCAAGTACGCGGAGGCCACCGCCGCCGCCTCCGCGACGTTGAAGCAGCGTCCCTACGTCACCCGCACCACCACACAGTACGTGCAGGCCGCGGCGACCAGCGCCGCGCCGGGATCGGGCGGCGCCGTCGCTCCGGTCAGCACTGGTTCGGCGGGCGCCGCCGCTCCGGCCGCTCCTGCCGCCCCGGCGTCCGCCCCGGCACCGGCCCCCGCCGCCCCGGCTCCAGCCCCCGCCGCCCCGGCACCCGCACCGGCTCCGCCCCCGCCGCCCCCGCCGCCGGCACCGAGCAGCGGTTCCTGACATGACCACGACGCACGCGCGCTTCGACGCCCTCGGCACCTACGCCTTCCTGGCGGTACGCCGTCCCGGCGGGCTCGCCGACACCGTTCGCCTCGCGAAGCGGGTCCTGGCCGACATCGACGCGACCTGCAGCAGGTTCCGCGAGGACTCCGACCTGACCCGGGCCAACCGGAACGCGGGCAAGTGGGTCGAGGTCGACCCGCTGCTCATCGCCGCGGTCGAGGCCGCGTGCGACGCCGCCAAGCAGAGCGGAGGCCTCGTCCACCCGCTGCTCGGCCGGCCGATGGTCCAGCTCGGCTACGACCGGGACTTCGACCAGCTGAGCGAACGAGCCGACACGCTCCAGTTCCCCTGGACCGACCCCGGCCCGTCCCTCGACAGCTGGCAGGAGATCGGGCTCGACCACACCGGCGCCATCCGGGTGCCGGACGGCACCGCCCTCGACCTCGGCTCGGTCGGCAAGGCCTGGGCCTCCGACATGATCGCGGCCGGGATCGAGCAGCAGCTCGGAGTCCCCGCGATCGTCAGCCTGGGCGGCGACATCCGGATCGCCTGCCCCGACTGGGACCCCTGGCACGTCGCGATCTCCGAGAGGCCCGGAGCCTCCGCCGACGCGCTGGTCGGCCTGGTCTGCCGGAGGTCTGGCGACCTCGAGCACCCAGGTCCGCCGCTGGAAGCGCGGCGGAGCTGTCCGTCACCACCTGCTGGACCCCCGCACCGGCGCACCGGCCTCCGAGGTCTGGCGCACGGTGACCGCGATCGGGTCGAGCTGCACCGCCGCCAACACCGCCAGCACGGCGTCGATCGTCCTCGGGCACGAGGCGACGGGTTGGCTCGGCGACCTGGGCGTCACCGCCCGACTCGTCGACGCCCACGGAAACGTCACCCGCACCGGCAACTGGCCGGCCGAGGACCTCGAAAGGAGCGCAGCATGATCTCCAGCCTGATGGAGAGCCTGGGACTGGAAGGCCCCGTCCTCTGGTACCTCAACCGCAGCACGGGGGTCGTCTCGATCGTCCTGCTGACGGTCACCACCGTCCTCGGCGTGCTCGCCATCGGTGGCCGCCCCGCCGGCCGGGTCCCCCGGTTCGTCACCCAGGCGTTCCACCGCAACGTCGCCCTGCTCTCGGTCCTGCTGCTCGTCGTCCACCTCGTCACGGCGGTGCTCGACGAGTTCGTGGAGATCCGCTGGTATGAGGTGTTCATCCCGTTCGTGGGCTCCTACGAGCCGCTCTGGGTCGGCTTCGGCGCCATCGCCACTGACCTGATGATCGTCGTGGTCGTCACCAGCCTGTTCCGCACCCGGATGAACCACAACCTCTGGCGCGGGCTGCACGTGACCACCTACGGCCTGTGGGCCCTCGCCATCGGACACGGCATCGGCGTGGGCACCGACATGACCGAAAGCATGTGGCTGCTGACCGTGGTCTGCGCCATCGCCGTACCGCTCGCCGCGGCCCTTCGACTGGGCCGCCTCGTAATCGACCGCACCTCGACAAGTTCAACCACCCCTGGAGGATTGAAGTGACCACCACCTACCTGGAGCCCCACCTGACGCGTGAAGAGGACGGGCGTCCCGCCTCGCCGGTCCCGGCGCCCATGGAGGTGACCGTCCGTCCCGGCCCGGCGCTGCTCGCCGGCATCGAGAACGGCCCGTCGCTCGCCGCCCACCGCCGGCAGTACGGCCAGATCCCGCACCTGACCGGCAAGGAGCTGCACGCACTCGTGAAGCGGATGCAGGTCCGCGGACGAGGCGGCGCGGCGTTCCCCTTCGCCATCAAGCTGGAGACGATCCTCAAGGGGTCCCGCCCGGTCCTGGTCGTCAACCTGAGCGAGGGCGAGCTGGCCAGCGCCAAGGACCACGCGCTGGCACTCACCCGCCCGCACCTCGTCCTGGACGGCGTGGTCGCGACCGCCAAGGCGCTGCGCACCCGCAAGGTGCACGTCGTCCTGCCGGGTGAGCGGCCGGGCGCGGCCAAGGCGATGAAGGCCGCGATCGCCGAGCGCAACGACGGTGTGAACATCTACACCAGCACCGCCTCCTCGCGATTCGTCGCCGGCCAGGCCCGCGCGGTCGTCGAGCTGCTCTCGGGACGACCCAACCTGCCGGCCACCACCTGGGCCCCCGAGGCGATCAAGGGGCTGAACGGCCGCCCGACCCTGCTCAGCAACGGCGAGACCTGGGCCCGCGTCGGCCTGCTCGTGCTGCGCGGCGAGGAGGAGTACGCGTCGATCGGCACCGCCGAGGAGCCCGGCGCCACCCTGCTCACCATGAACATGCCCGGCTCGATTCCGATCGTGGGCGAGGCGGCGTACGGCGACCGGCTGCGTGACTACATCCCCCACGACCGGCACGGCCTCCCGGCCATGGTCGGTGGGTTCCACGGAGCGTGGGCGACCTGGGAGACCCTGGCCAGCGCCCGCGTGTCGGTCAACGGGATGCGCGCCATGGGCAACGCGCTCGGCGCCGGCCTCGTGCTGTCGTCGCCGGACTGCCCGGTGACCCTCACCACCCGCACGGTCGAGTACCTCGCCGGCCAGAGCGCCGGACGCTGCGGCCCCTGCTTCAACGGCCTCCCCGCGCTGGCCAAGGCGCTGACCGCCGTCCACGACGGTCACGGCGGCCTCGAGCGGGTCGACCAGCTGACGAACCTCGTCGTCCGACGCGGGGCCTGCGCCCACCCGGACGGCACGGTGCGCCTGATCAACTCGATGCTCTCGACCTTCCCGGACGAGGTGCACGCACACGCCCACGGCCGCTGCGGCCTCAAGGACGGCAGCCGCGAGCTGGTCGGCGACAGCTTCACCCGGATCCTCGAGGTGGCGTGATGGCCCAGGTACTGCGCGTCGACTGGCCCTCCTGCGAGGCCCGTGGCCTGTGCCACGAGGTGCTCCCGGAGCTGGTCGACCTCGACGAGTGGGGCTACCCGATCGTGAAGGGACCCGTCACCAAGGAGCTCATGGACCACGCCAAGGAGGCCGTCAAGGTCTGCCCTCGGCTGGCGCTCCGCATCGTCGAAGGTCGCTGAACGACCCAGAACAGAGCCGGGCCTGCGCGGGATTGCCCCCGACCGCGCGGGCCCGGCTCGTCCTGTTCTTGGCCCCCAACGGATAGTCCGTGACGTTTCAGTCGTGATTGGGTGGGATCAACGACCGGAACGTCACGGACTATCGCCTATTTGCAGGGTCAGACGGAGTACGCCGCCAGCTCGCCCGCGAGGTCCTCGTTGGCCCGACCGGAGACCAGCGTGCCGTCGGCGGTGTGCTCCATCGAGGCGATCTCGCCGTGCTGGTGCAGCCGGTTGATCAGGTCGCCGCGCTCGTAGGGCAGCAGCGCGCTGAACTCCACGTCGGGCCTCGGCAGCTCGTCCTCGATGAGGGCCAGGGCGTCGGTGATCCCCTCGCCGGTCCGGGCGCTGACGACCACCGAGTGCGGCTCACGCTGCCGGAGCCGGGCGATCACCATCGGGTCGGCGAGGTCGGCCTTGTTGATCACGACCAGCTCGGGCACCCGGTCGGCGCCGATCTCGGCGAACACCTCGCGCACCGCGGTCAGCTGGCCCTCGGGGTCGGGGTGGGACCCGTCCACGACGTGCAGGATCAGGTCGGAGTCGGCCACCTCCTCCAGCGTGCTGCGGAACGCCTCCACCAGCTGGTGGGGCAGGTGGCGGACGAAGCCCACGGTGTCGCTCATCGTGTAGACCCGGCCGTCCGTGGTCGTCGTACGCCGCGTGGTCGGGTCCAGCGTCGCGAACAGTGAGTCGTCGACCAGCACCCCGGCGTCGGTGAGCCGGTTGAGCAGCGAGGACTTGCCGGCGTTGGTGTAGCCCGCGATCGAGACGCTCGGGATGTGGTGGCGACGGCGCTCCTGGCGCTTGGTGTCGCGGGTGCCCTTCATCTCCTTCAGCTGCCGGCGCAGCTTGGCGATCTTGGTGTTGATCCGGCGCCGGTCGGTCTCGATCTTGGTCTCACCGGGGCCACGGCCACCGATGCCGCCCCCGGCGGCGCCGACCCGGCCACCGGCCTGGCGGGAGAGCTGGCCGCCCCAGCCGCGGAGCCGCTGCTTCATGTAGTTGAGCTGCGCCAGCTCGATCTGGGCCTGGCCCTCCCTCGACTTCGCGTGCTGGGCGAAGATGTCGAGGATCAGCGCGGTCCGGTCGACCACCTTGACCTTGAGCCGGTCCTCGAGGTTGCGCAGCTGGCTCGGCGCGAGCTCCCCGTCGCAGATGACGGTGTCGGCCCCGGTCGCCTGGACGATCTCGCGCAGGCCGTCGACCTTGCCGCGGCCGACGTACGTCGCGGGGTCGGGCTTCTGCCGGCGCTGGTAGAGCGCGTCGAGCACCTGTGAGCCGGCGGTCTCGGCGAGCAGCGCGAGCTCGGCGAGGGAGTTCTCGGCGTCCTCGACGGCGGCCGAGGTCCACACCCCGACGAGGATGACCCGCTCGAGCCGGAGCTGGCGGTACTCGACCTCGGTGATGTCCTCGAGCTCGGTCGACAGCCCCGCGACCCGGCGCAGGGCGTGCCGCTCGGCGAGGTCGTGGTCACCGCCGGTGAGGCTCGTCGGCCTCCTCCGGGTCGGGCTGGTCGGTCCAGGCGTTCGGGTTCGCTCGAATCGAGCTCCCCGTCTTCCCAGTCGTCGGTGTCCCAGTCGCTGGTCTTGGAGAGCTCGTCGTCGAGGTTGAAGTCTGATGCGTTCGTCATCCTGCACCCCAGCCTAGGTCGGCCGTCGGGTGCACGCACGCGGGTTTACTTCGGTGGCATCCGGATGCCGCCGTCGACGCGGACGGTCTCGCCGTTCATGTAGGTGTTGCGCAGGCACTCGACCACCATCGACGCGAGCTCCTCGGGGTCGCCGAGCCGCTTGGGGAACAGCACGCTCTCGCCGAGCTTGGCCTTGAACGCCTCGGACGCCTCGCCCTCGCCGTAGATCGGGGTGTCGATCAGGCCGGGCGCCACGGTGTTGAGCCGGATGCCGGCGGCGGACAGGTCGCGGGCGACCGGGAGGGTCATCCCGACGACGCCGCCCTTGGAGGCGGAGTACGCCGCCTGGCCGATCTGGCCGTCGAACGCCGCCACGCTGGCGAGGTTGACGATCGCGCCGCGCTCGCCGGACTCGGTGGGCTCGAGCTTGCTCATCTCGGTGGCGGCCAGCCGGACGGCGTCGAAGGTGCCGATCAGGTTGATCGCGATCACCTTCTTGAAGGCGTCGAGGTCGTGGGCGGAGTCGAACTCGCCGTCCCGGCCGATCGTGCGCTGGGCCCAGCCGATCCCGGCGGAGTTGACCAGGATCCGGAGCGGGCCGAGCTCGGCGGCCCGGGTGACCGCGGCCTTGATCTGCTCGGTGTCGGTGACGTCGACCTGCACGAACGCGCCGCCGATCTCCTGGGCGAGCGCCTCGCCCTTGTCGGCCTGCAGGTCGGCGACGACGACCTTGGCGCCGGCAGCGGCCAGCTGGCGGGCGACGGCGGCACCGATGCCGGAGGCGGCGCCGGTGACGAGGGCTGAGGATCCGGTGATGTCCATGGCGCTCGATCCTAGTGAGTCGGGTCGTGTGCCTGAAGGTGCGCCCCAGCGCGCGCTGAGGCACACGACCCCCTAGAGCGAGGTGGTGCCGCGGGCGACGACGACTGCCGGCCCGGTGAGCAGGACCTGGTCGCCGGCGGTCCAGGTGACCGTGAGCGTCCCGCCGGGCAGGTCGACCCGGTAGGCCAGGTCGTCGCCGGGCGTGCGGCCGTCGGCCAGGGCGGACCCGACCATCGCGGCACAGGCTCCCGTCCCGCAGGAACGGGTCTCCCCCGACCCGCGCTCGTGGACCCGCATCGCGACGTGCCGGTCGGCGCGTCGGACGACGAACTCCACGTTGACGCCCTGGGGGAAGACGGCCGTGTCGTGCACGGGAGGGTCGAGCAGCGGCCCCGCCTCGGCCAGGTCGTCGACGAAGACCACCGCGTGCGGGTTGCCCATGTCGAGGTGCCGGGCCGGCCAGCACCGGTCGCCGATCCCGATCATGGTCTCGCCGAGCACCTTCGGGTTGCCGAGGTCGGCGGTGATCCGCATCGCCCTCGACGGTGAGCAGCTTGACGCCGTCGCGCGTCGCGATCGGGATGGCCCTCCGCGCGGGTCGGCCAGCCCCTCGTCGACGAGGTGCCGGGCGAAGAGCCGGATGCCGTTGCCGCACATCTCGCTCAGGGACCCGTCGGCGTTGCGGTAGTCCATGTACCACTCCGCGTCGGCGGCCTGGCTCGGGTCCGCCACCGCGGTGCGGATCACCCGCAGCACCCCGTCGCCACCGATGCCGGCACGCCGGTCGCAGAGGGCGGTCACGCGCGCCGCGGCCAGGTCGCCGTGCACCGACCCGTCGTGGTCGGGGAGCAGCACGAAGTCGTTCTCGGTGCCGTGGCCCTTGAGGAAGGGGTAGCTGGAGGGCACCACTCCAAGGTACGCCGTCAAGGTGTCGGTGCCACCACCGCGGCGGACCCGCCGCCCCGCCGGGTGGGCTCGGCGACCGCCGTCAGCAGGCCACCAGGTCCGAACTCGATCGCCGTGGCGGCGCCGATCTCAGGAATGCTGGCGAACTCGTGGCCATAGGCGTTCAGCAGCGCGCCGTACGCACTGAGGAACGCCGGCTCGGCCTGCACCGGGCTGGCGTTTCTTGGCGACGCGCGCGGCGCCGCCATCGCCTGCTCGATGGTCATGCCTTGGTCGATCCGGTTGAAGAGCATCTGCAGGACGGTGGTGATGATCGTCGACCCGCCCGGTGACCC
Source organism: uncultured Actinomycetota bacterium (assembly GCA_963848795.1). GTDB lineage: Bacteria > Actinomycetota > Actinomycetes > Propionibacteriales > Nocardioidaceae > Nocardioides. The sequence goes on along the minus strand of CAWKEX010000012.1, from coordinate 94,915 downwards.
GAGCGCCACGAACGGCTGCCCGTCCTCCAGCACGATCGTCGGCGACATCGAGCTGCGCGGCCGCTTGCCCGGCTCGGGCCGGTTGGGGTCGCTCTCCGGCACGGGATAGACCGTCGTGGTGAAGTCGGTCAGCTCGTTGTTGAGCAGGAAGCCGCGGTCGGGTACGACGATGCCGGCGCCACCGGTCTGCTCGATGGTGAGGGTGTATTCGACGACGTTGCCCCACCGGTCGGTGACGGTGAGGTTCGTCGTGGAGAGTCCCTCGGTGTCGTTGTCACGGGCGGGATCGGTGTTGGGGGTCGAGCAGTCGCCGTCGTAGTTCGTCGACGCTGCCCGCGGGGACCGGCTTCGCCATCGCCTGGGTCGGGTTGATCAGGCACGCCCGCTCGTCGGCGAACACGTCGGAGAGCAGGTCGTCGACGGGGACGTCGACGAACGCGCTCGTCGCCGAAGTACTTCCCGCGGTCGGCGAAGGCCAGCGCGCCGGCCTCGAGGTAGCGGTGCAGGGCGTCCTGGTCGGACATGGTGGCCAGGTCGTAGCGCTCCAGGATGTTGAGCGCCTCCCCGACGGTCGTGCCGCCGCTGGAGGAGGAGCGCATGCCGAAGACGTCGTACCCCCGGTAGCCGGAGTGCGTCGGCGCCCGGTCGAGCACGCGGTAGCCGCTCGAGGTCCGACCGCTGCATGTAGCCCGGGCGGCGCGGGGAGCGTGGCACTCGGCGTCGTCGGCGGGTCCTGCACGGTCGCGACGATGTCGCGGGCCGAGCGCGTCGCGGTAGAACGCCCGCAGGCCGCGTTCGGCGATCAGCTCGTAGGTGTCCGCGAGGTCCGGGTTGCGGAACGTCGACCCGACCGGCGGCGGGCTGCCGCCGGGCAGGAACAGCTCCCGGGTGGAGGTGAACTGCGCGAACCGCGCCTGGTTGTCGGCCGTCTGCTGGCGGAAGGTCTGGTCGACGACGAAGCCTTCACGGGCGAGCCTGGTCGCCGGGCGGATCGACTGGGACAGGTTGCGCGTCCCCCACCGGTCGAGCGCCCGCTGCCAGGTGGCGAGGGTTCCGGGCACTCCGACCGAGAGGCCGCTGCTGACCTGGTCGTTGAAGCTGTAGGGCTGGCCGGTCTCGGGGTTGACGAAGGCGTCGTCGGGCATGCCCATCGGCGCGGTCTCCCGGCCGTCGATCGTCTGCACCTCGCCGGTGTCGGCGTCGTAGTGCACGAAGAACCCGCCGCCGCCGACGCCGGCGCTGTAGGGCTCGGTCACCCCGAGAGCGGCGGCCGTCGCGACAGCAGCGTCGGTGGCGTTGCCACCGTTGCGAAGAACCTCCAGCCCGATCCGAGTGGCGTAGGGGTCGACCGACGACACCGCGCCGCCGGATCCCCTGGCAGTGGGGACCTTCGCCGGTTCGTCAGCAGCGGCCGACGCCGGGGCACGGGTCTGAGTGACGGCCACGCCGGCGGCGGGGACCTGGACCGTCGCGGCGAGGGTGAGCGCGACGAACGCGCGCGACCGCGGAGCCTGGACACTTCCCGAGGAGATGTGGGCATCCGCCACCCTCACCCGACGCGACCGACCGTTGTCGAGGCCTACCCCAGCTCCCGGACCGCCGCCAGCGCCCGGTCGGCGCGCTCCGGGTCGTCGTACCGCACCCACACGATGCGGGGGTCGCGGCGGAACCACGACTCCTGCCGGCGGGCGAACCGTCGGGTGGCGACGAGCGTGCGCTCCCGGGCCTGGTCGAGGGACAGGTCGCCGGAGAGGTACGACGCCACCTCGCGGTACCCGATCGCGCGGGAGGCCGTGCGCCCTTCCGCGAGTCCCTCGCCGAGCAGCCGCTCCACCTCGTCGACCAGCCCTGCCTCGAACATGTGGTCCACGCGGCGCTCGATGCGGGCGTCCAGCGTGGGCCGGTCGATCTCGACGCCGACCTGGATCGTGAGCGGGTCGACGTACTCGAGCTGGGGCAGGCTGGCCGTGAACGGCCGTCCGGTGATCTCGATGACCTCGAGGGCGCGCACGATCCGGCGCCCGTTCTCGGCCAGGATCCGCGTCGGCCGCCTCGGGGTCCAGGCGTGCGAAGCCGGTCGTGCAGCGCGTGCGGCCCGAGCTCGGTGAGCTCGGCCTCCAGCCGGGCGCGGACCTCGGGGTCGGTGCCGGGGAACTCGAAGCGGTCGACGACCGCGCGGGTGTAGAGCGCCGACCCGCCGACCAGCACCGGCGCGGCCCCGCGCTCTCGCAGGTCGGCGATGACGGCGCGGGCCTGCTGCTGGAACTCGGCGACGGTCGAGCGGGTCGCGCACCGTGAGCATGTCGAGGAGGTGGTGCCGGATCCCGCGGCGCTCCGCCTCCGGCAGCTTCGCCGTCCCGATGTCCATCCCGCGGTAGACCTGCATGGCGTCGGTGTTGACGACCTCCCCGCCGAGACCCTCGGCCAGGTCGAGCGAGAGCTCGGTCTTCCCCGACGCGGTGGGTCCGACGACGGCCACGATCGGGACGACGGACATGCGGCTAGTCTGGCAAAGCGCCGGGCCGACACCGGTGCGGCATCGACGTGAAGGAGCAGGCATGGGCTTCCTGGACAAGCTCAAGGGCAAGGCAAAGACCGCCGTCGACCAGCACGGCGACAAGATCGCGGGCGGCATCGACAAGGCCGCCGCGATGGCCGACAAGAAGACCAAGGGCAAGTACACCGACCAGATCCAGCAGGGCACCGGCAAGACCAAGGAGGCCCTCGACAAGCTGGACGGCAAGAACGACGGCGACCTCGGCGGCCCCGGTCGGCCCGCTGAGCCGGGACTACCGTGAGCGACGACCCCAAGGACGCCCCGCAGGGACCCACCGACCCGCACGGCAAGGGCGGGATCGACGCTCCGGCCCCGCCCGGCGGGCCGCAGCGCGCCGACGCGCCCGCCGGCCCGGACACCCCCGGCGAGGCGGCCCCGGACCCCGGTGAGCCCACCCGACACGGGAGCGAGCCGGTCGGCGGCGGCCCGGCCGAATCCGACGAGCCCACCCAGGACGAGAAGCACCGCGACCAGCAGGAGGAGAACGCCGCGACCTCCCTGGACGAGCCCTCCGACGGATCCGGCGGCGAGTGACCGACCGCTTCGTCGTCGTCCCGGCGTCGTACCTCTTCCTGCTGCGCGACGACGAGGTGCTGCTCCAGCTCCGCCAGAACACCGGCTACATGGACGGCCACTGGGCCGCGGCCGCCGCCGGTCACGTCGAGCGCGGCGAGACGGCGTACGACGCGGTGCGCCGCGAGGCGCTCGAGGAGCTCGGCCTGACCGGGATCGAGCCGGTCTTCGAGTTCACGATGCAGCGCACCCGCGGCGGCGAGCCGATCGACGAGCGGGTCGACTTCTTCTTCAGCGCGCGGGCCTGGTCCGGCGAGCCCCGTATCCTCGAGCCGGACAAGTGCGCCGACCTGCGCTGGTGCCCGCTCGACGCGCTGCCCGACCCCGTGGTGCCGCACGAACTCATGGCCCTGCGGTCGCTGGGTACGGGCACCAAGTACCTCACCCACGGTTTTGAGGGAGGCCAGAGATGAGTGACGACGACATCGGAGCGAAGCCCGAGCCGGAGACCGAGACCCCGGAGCACTTTCCCGGCGGCGCGGACGCGATCGACGACACCGGAAAGTACGGTGACACCCCTGGCGGGCCGGCCACGCGCGACCTCCAGCCCGAGGACAACCCGGCTGTCGAGGACGAGATGCCCGAAGAGATCGCCGAGGCCGACGACAAGCAGCAGGAGCCCGACGACGAGACCGGCGAGAACGCCGACCAGCCGACCGAGCCCCCAGCCTGAGGAGGCGCACATGGGCGAGAAGGAACAGCCGGACACCGACATCCGTGACTCCAACCCGAACGCCAACGGCCCCGACGGCGCGGCCGGCGGGATGGGCGTGAGCAGCGAGCGCACCGGCCCCGCCGGTCCGGGCCAGGACTCCACCGACGGCGTCCGCGACGTCACCCCGCGCCGATCCGCTCGGACGACGAGGACACCCCGCCGGAGCAGAGTCCCGGCAACCCGGAGGAGAACCCGGAAGGCCTGCCGCCGAAGTCGGGCTACTCCAGCGTCGACCCGCGCTCGAAGGACTCGTAGCCGGCCGCAGCGTCATACGTTCCGGCGGCTATTGCCGACGGCACGCATGACCTCCTGGACGCCTCAACGGCAGGCCGGCGCGTCGGGGAGCGGAGCGGGGACGCCGATCGCCGGCATGCCGAGCGAGACCCCGGCAGGCTCCGGCGTGGACGCGACGGGCCTCCCACGCGTCGCCGGAGCGAGTACGACGCAGGTCGAGCACCGGGCCGTCCGCGACGAGGTGGTGCGGGGCGGCGCGGGTGATCTCGACCGTGACCCTGTCACCGGGCCGCACGGCCTCGACCGGCCCGACCAGCGAGAAGTCCGGCGTGAAGTGCACGAGCCGGTTGTCGGGGCCGCGGCCGGAGAGCCGGTGGGTGGCGGCGTCCTTGCGGCCCTCACCCTCGGAGACCATCAGCTCGACACGGCGGCCGACCAGCTTCTTGTTCTCCGACCAGGCGACGTCGTTGACCAGCGCGGCGAGCCGCTCGTAGCGGTCCTTGACGACGTCCGGCGGCACCTGCTCGTCGAGCACGGCGGCCGGAGTGCCGGGCCGCTTGGAGTACTGGAACGTGAACGCGCCCGAGAACCGAGCCTCCCGGACGACCTGCATCGTCTCGAGGAAGTCCTCCTCGGTCTCGCCCGGGAAGCCGACGATGATGTCGGTGGTGATCGCCGCCTCCGGCATCGCCTCACGGACCCGGTCGATGATGCCGAGGAACTTCCGCTGGCGGTAGGACCGGCGCATCGCCTTCAGCACCCGGTCCGACCCGGACTGCAACGGCATGTGCAGCTGCGGCATCACGTTCGGCGTCTCGGCCATCGCCGCGATCACGTCGTCGGTGAACTCTGCCGGGTGCGGTGAGGTGAAGCGCACCCGCTCCAGCCCCTCGATCTCCCCGCACGCGCGCAGCAGCTTGGAGAAGGCGGCCCGGTCGCCGAACTCGACGCCGTAGGAGTTGACGTTCTGCCCCAGCAGCGTCACCTCGCTGACGCCCTCGGCCACCAGCGCGCGGATCTCGGCCAGCACGTCGCCGGGCCGGCGGTCCTGCTCCTTGCCGCGCAGTGCCGGGACGATGCAGAACGTGCAGGTGTTGTTGCATCCGACCGAGATCGACACCCAGGCGGCGTACGCCGACTCGCGCTTGGTCGGCAGCGTCGACGGGAACACCTCGAGCGACTCGAGGATCTCGACCTGCGCCTCCTCCTGCACCCGCGCCCGCTCGAGCAGCACCGGCAGCGACCCGATGTTGTGGGTGCCGAACACGACGTCGACGTACGGCGCCTTCTCGACGATCGTGGCGCGGTCCTTCTGGGCGAGGCAGCCGCCGACAGCGATCTGCATGCCGGGGTGCTTCGCCTTCACCGGCGCGAGGTGTCCGAGGTTGCCGTAGAGCTTGTTGTCGGCGTTCTCGCGCACCGCGCAGGTGTTGAAGACGACGACGTCGGCCTGCTCGCCGTCCGGAGAGGCGGCGTAGCCCGCGTCCTCCAGCAGCCCGGTGAGCCGCTCGGAGTCGTGGACGTTCATCTGGCACCCGTAGGTGCGGACCTCGTAGGTGCGCGTTGCTGCTCCAGTCATGACCGCACAAGGGTACGGCGGCACCCCGGGCCGAAGGGAATGCTGGCGGCTACTTGCGCCGCAGCGTCAGGGTGAGCTCGGCACGTTGTCGCTTCGGGCCGTCAGGCGTGCAGCCGTTACGGAATTCGCTGTAGACCGCCTCCTGCTGGTAGTTCCCCTCGAGCATCGCCGGGGTCCCCTCGCCCTCTCCCTCCCCGGCAGCGGTCAGCCTGGCCTGGTGCTCGGTGCGCACCCGGAACGTGTCGCCCTTGACCTTCTCGCCAGCCTCGTCGACGCACGAATCCACCTTGTCGAGCTTGTCGAACGTGATGACGAGCTCGGTCCCGTCCCAGGTCCAGCTTCCTTTGGCGGGCGCCCTGACGGTCCCCGTGCACTCGGTGTCGGTGCACTCGCCGACCTTGAAGGCATAGGTGCTGGTCGACTTGAAGCCGACCTTGGCGCCCGGGATGTTGGCGGAGGTGACCACGTACGACGCGGCGTACTTCCCGTCCGGGGCACTCGCCTCCAGATCGGCAGCGGCGTCCTCCGACGCGCTCTGGCTGCCGGTGCTGGGCTCGGAGGGCTCGGCCTCGCCGTCGGCGCCGGCGCAACCCGTGAACAGCAGTACGGCGACGGCGAGCGTGCCGAGCGCACGACGAATCGAACGCCTCGGTGTCGTGCTCATGACCGTCTCCCCTCGTGCCCCGCAGTATCAGGGTGGGGCCGCCTCGGTGCCCGGTCAATCGTCCGAACGGTGCGCGCGGAAGGGCTACGGGGTGCTGGGGAAAAGTCACGGAACAGTCACCCTTGGCCCGGCTCGCCGCTTCACCATGGCCCGGTCGGGCCATTCCCGCTAGGTTGCGCACCATGACGGCGCAGGATCAAGAAACGGTCACCGCCCGGACGGGCGAACCGCTCGTCGTCCTCGAGGGCGTCAACAAGTGGTTCGGCGACCTGCACGTGCTCAAGGACATCAACCAGACCATCAAGCGCGGCGAGGTCGTGGTGGTCATCGGGCCGTCCGGCGGCGGCAAGTCCACGCTGTGCCGGGCGATCAACCGGCTCGAGACGATCGGCGAGGGCACCATCACCCTCGACGGCCAGCCGCTGCCCCAGGAGGGCAAGGCGCTCGCGGCGCTGCGGGCCGAGGTCGGCATGGTCTTCCAGAGCTTCAACCTCTTCGCCCACAAGACGATCCTCGAGAACGTCACCCTCGGGCCGATCAAGGTCCGGGGCAAGAAGAAGGACGAGGCCGAGAAGCGGGCCAAGGAGCTCCTCGACCGGGTCGGTGTGGGGCATCAGGCGGCGAAGTACCCCGCCCAGCTCTCCGGCGGCCAGCAGCAGCGCGTGGCGATCGCCCGAGCGCTGGCGATGGACCCGAAGGTGATGCTCTTCGACGAGCCCACCTCGGCCCTGGACCCCGAGATGATCAAGGAGGTCCTCGACGTCATGGTCGACCTCGCGGAGCAGGGGATGACGATGATCGTGGTCACCCACGAGATGGGCTTCGCACGGACCGCCGCCGACCGGGTGCTGTTCATGTCCGACGGCGCCATCGTCGAGGAGAACACCCCCGAGGAGTTCTTCACCAACCCGCAGTCGGATCGCGCCAAGGACTTCCTCGGCAAGATCCTCAAGCACTGACACAGCAACAGCCCACGAAGAAGGGAAAGAAGATGCGACTCATCAAGACCAAGGCGGCGGTAGCCGGCATCGGTCTCGCGCTGAGCCTGGCCGCCTGCGGCGAAGCCGGCAGTGGCGAGGGCTCGGATGTCGAGGCCGAGGAGGTCGAATCGGGCAAGTTCGAGGAGGGCTCCAAGATGGCCGAGCTCGCCGAGGCCGGCGAGGTCACCGTCGGCGTGAAGTTCGACCAGCCCGGACTCGGCTTCAAGGACGCCGCGTCCGACATCCCGACCGGGTTCGACGTCGAGGTCGCCAAGCTGCTCGTCGCCGACCTCGGGATCGACCCCGAGTCCGACGGCGTGACCTGGGAGGAGACGATCTCCGACAACCGCGAGCCCTACCTGCAGGAGGGCCGCGTCGACCTGGTCCTCGCGACGTACTCCATCACCGAGGAGCGCCGGGCCATCGTCGGCCAGACGGGTCCCTACCTCGTCACCGGCCAGCAGATCCTGGTCGCGGAGGACAGCGACATCCAGGGCAAGGAGGACCTGCAAGGCGAAGAGGTCTGCTCGGCAGACGGGCTCGACGTCGATCGAGAACGTCGAGGCCGAGGGCATGGTGCCCGCGGCAGCGCCCGACTACTCGCAGTGCGTCGAGGACGTCCTCAACGGCACCGTCGAGGCGATGTCCACCGACGGGGCGATCCTGCTCGGCTACGCCGCCCAGAACCCGGGCGAGATGAAGGTCGTCGGCCCGGAGTTCTCCGAGGAGCGGATCGGTGTCGGCTACCCCAAGGACGACACCGAGATGTGCGAGTGGATCAACGGTGTGCTCCAGGAGGCGTTCGACGACGGCTCGTGGGCCGAGGCCTTCGAGGCGACCCTCGGCGAGGGCGGTGCGGAGACGCCCGAGCCCCCGGCGCTGGACGAGTGCCAGGCCTGACCAGGCAGTAATGACGGCGGGGTGGCCGGTGCGACCGGCCACCCCGCGGTCTCGGCAAGCTCCACCAGTGACAGGAACAGGAGGCTGACCACGTGGAGGTCGTGCTCGACAACCTCGACCTGGTGGTGCGCGCGTTCACCCTACACCATCCTGCTCTTCCTGATCTCGGGCGTCCTCTCGCTGGTCTTCGGCACCGTGCTCGCAGCGATGCGGGTCGGCCCGATCGGCGTGCTCGCCAAGGCCGCCGGCGTCTACGTCACGATGATCCGCAACACGCCGTTGCTGGTCGTGCTGATCTTCTTCCGGATCGCCGGGCCCAAGGTCGGCCTCGAGTTCGACTTCGTCGACATCGTGATCGGCGACTTCCGCATCAACCGGCTCTTCGCCGCGTGCGTCGCGGCGCTGACCGTCTACACCTCCACGTTCGTCTGCGAGGCGCTTGCGCTCCGGCGTCAACGCGGTGCCTCTCGGCCAGGCCGAGGCAGCCCGCGCCATCGGGCTGCCGTTCGGAGGCACGATGACCCAGGTGGTGCTGCCCCAGGCGGTCCGGGCGTCGGTCCCACCCCTGGCGAGCGTGCAGATCGCGCTGCTCAAGAACACCACCCTCTGCGGCGTCTTCGGGGTCGCCGAGGCGTACTTCCGGATGGCCTTCTTCACCAACGACGAGCCCGGTCAGCGGGTCGGGATCTTCCTCTCCTTCGCCCTGATCTTCGTGTTCCTGGTGGAGATCGTCTCCTTCTTCGCGAACCGTCTCGAGCGACGCTGGAGGATCGCCTGATGGCTGGCAGCGTCCTCTTCGACGCCCCCGGGCCGGCGACGATCGCCCGGCACCGGATCTACACGGTGGTCGCGGCCCTCGGCCTGGTCGGGGTGCTGGCCTACGTCGTGTGGCGGCTCTATGAGGACGGCCAGCTCGAGTACGCCTTGTGGGAGCCCTTCGTCACGCCCGCCTACATCGAGGCGCTGCTCGTCGACGGGCTGCTGGTCACCCTGCAGATGGCGTTCAGCGCGGTCCTGCTCGCCGTGGTGTTCGGGCTGATCTTCGGCACCGGGAAGCTTTCCGACCACGCCTGGATCCGCTGGCCGTGCTGGGCGGTCGTGGAGTTCTTCCGCGCGGTTCCGGTCCTGCTCTTGATGGTCCTGATCTTCTTCTCCTACGGCATCAACGCTGGAGAGACAGGCGCCTACTGGACCGTCGTGATCGCCCTGATGCTCTACAACGGAGCCGTCCTGGCTGAGGTGTTCCGGGCCGGGATCCAGGCGGTCCCACGCGGGCAGGCCGAGGCGGCGTACGCCGTCGGGATGCGCAAGACCCAGGTCATGAACATCATCCTGCTCCCGCAGGCGGTCAAGATCATGCTGCCGGCGATCATCAGTCAGATGGTGGTCGCCCTCAAGGACACCAGCCTGGGGTACGCCGTCGCCGCACCCGGCCTGACGGCCGTCGGGCGGCTCATCTACAACGGGTTCGGTAACCAGGTGCCGACCGCCATCGTCCTGGCCGCCATGTACATCGGCATCAATCTGGTCCTCACCGCGATTGCCACCTGGGTGCAGAAGAGGTTCGTCGGCGAGAAGAAGCCGCTCGAGGTGTCGATGGTCGGCCACCTCGACGACGGCCTCGCCCCCGAACGTCCGCGCATCACGTAACCGTCCCTCGGGAGCGCTCGTTGCACCGGCATGTGCCACTCCCACGCCTTCGACCGGCGCTCGCTGCTGCGGGCGGGGGCGGGCGTGGCCACCGTCGGCGCCCTGGCGACCTTCGCGCCCGCAGCCGCCGGTGCCGTCCGGACCCAGACCTTCCGGGGCGAGTTCACCAGCCCCGCGACACCCGACTGGCACTACCTGCCGATCAAGGTGCCCGGCGGGGTCAGGGAGATCGAGGTCTCCTACGACTTCCAGCCGACCGACACCGGGATCGGCTTCAGCTACAACGTGGTCGACATCGGGATCTTCGACCCTTCCGGCCACGACCTGGGCAACGCCAAGGGCTTCCGCGGATGGTCCGGTGGCTCGCGGCGCAGCTTCCGGATCTCCCGCGGGTCGGCGACGCCCGGCTACCTCGCCGGCCCGATCACGGCCGGGGTCTGGAACATCGTGCTCGGTCCCTACGCGATCGTGCCGCCCGGCACGAAGTGGGAGGTCACCGTCACGCTCCGCTTCGGCGACCCCGGGCCGCGGTTCGTCGCCACGCCGGCTCCGGGGTCGGTGCCCGGGACGGGTCCGGGCTGGTACCGCGGTGACCTGCACCTGCACACCGTCCACTCCGACGGGAAGCGCACGCAGCCCGAGATGATCGCCGCGGCCCGCACGGCCGGGCTCGACTTCATCGGCTCCTCCGACCACAGCACCAGCTCGGCGTCGTACACCTGGGGGCGGCACACGCCACCGGACTTCCTGGTCATGAACGGCGAGGAGGTCACCACCCGCAGTGGGCACTGGCTGGCCACCGGCCTCCCGGCCGGGACCTGGATCGACTGGCGCTACCGCGCCGGCGACGACCAGCTGCAGCGGTTCACCGACCAGGTGCGGGCGGTCGGCGGGCTGGCGATCGCGGCGCACCCGTTCAACCCGGTGCCGAGCATCCGGTGGGAGTTCGGCTACGACTTCGCCGGCATCGACGCGATCGAGGTCTGGAACGGTCCGTGGACCGGCGACGACCAGACCGCCGTCGAGCACTGGCACGCGATGCTGACCTGCGGGCACGTTCATCCCGATCGTCGGCAACTCCGACTCCCACGTCGACAGCCAGGACGGTGGGGCTGGCGCAGACCGTGGTCCGGCTGTCCACGCTGTCGACCGCGCAGGTGATCGCCGCGATCACGGCGCGGACGCGCGTGGGTCGCCGAGTCCGCCGGCGTCGACCTGGCCTTCGAGGCGACGCTGGGCGACCGGACCGTCTCGTGCGGCGACCACCTCGGGGCCGAGCCGACCGACCTGGTCGACGTACGCCTCACGGCGTCCGGCGTCCCCGGCTCGGTGGCGCAGATCCGCGGGCCGGCCGGCGTGCTGGCCGGCGGGGTGGCCGACGACGCCGGGCGGGTCGAGGTCACCGCGTCGGTGCCGGCCGGGACCGCGCCGTTCGTCCGCGCCGAGATCCGCCGCCCCGACGACGTCGTGGTGAGCCCGGTCGACGACATGCCCGCCGCCCAGATGGTGGCCCTCACCAACCCGATCTTCCTCACCTGACGCTGACCCGCCCGAAAGTTTCGGGCGGGTCAGCGTGTTTGGCGGTCAGTTTCGGGCGGGTCAGCGCTTGGGGGTGACCCAGAGCCGGATCACGCCCTCGATCACGACCTCGCCGTCCCGGCGCACGCCGCGGACCCGGACCGGCAGGTCGCCCCCCGGGTCGGCAAGCGTCGCCGGTCCACTGCTCGGGGTCGGTCTCGGCGATGCAGGTGACGTCGGAGTCGGCCTTCGCGGTGTAGGCGACCTCCATCCCCTTGGGGATCCACCGCTTGTCGGGCGGGATCGTCGCCTCGGCCAGCGCCCCCATCGCGGCCTCGAGTCCGTTGCACAGCGCGATCGCGTGCACGGTCCCGATGTGGTTGTGGACGGCCCGGCGCTTCGGGATCACCAGCTCCGCGTGGTTGGGCCGGATGTCGACGAAGCGCGGCCGGATCGTCGCGAAGTACGGCGCCTTCCGGGCTGAACGCGATCGAGAAGATCCGCTTCCCCTGGGGCAGTCGGCTGGTCTTCTGCCAGAGGTCGAGTACGGCGGGCATGGCCGGCAGGCTACCGGCGCCGGCCGGGCGGTCCGGCCGTCGTCTCGCGCCCGCAGGTTTAGAGGTCGGCCATTTCTGGTTACGGTACCGTAGGTAACGCCTCCGAGGAGACCCATGACCACCACCCTGCAGGACCCCCAGCCCACCACGACCCCGGCCACGCGCCACGCTGGGCGGCGAGACCCAGTCCCGCAAGGAGCAGGTGGCGCTCGCCCTGTTCATCCTGGTGCCGTTCGCGGCGCTGCTCGCCGCGGTCCCCGTCGCCTGGGGCGGCTGGCTCGGCTGGACCGACGTGGCGATCGCCGTCCCGATGTACTTCCTCACCTGCGGCGGCGTCACCGTCGGCTTCCACCGCGGCTTCACCCACCGGTCCTTCAAGCCCAACCGGCCGATCAAGATCGCCCTCGCCGTCCTCGGCTCGATGGCGATCCAGGGGCCGGTCGTGCGGTGGGTGGCCGACCACCGCAAGCACCACAAGTTCTCCGACAAGGACGGCGACCCGCACTCCCCCTGGAAGTACGGCGACACGGTCGGCGCGCTCTGGAAGGGCCTGTGGCACGCCCACATGGGCTGGCTCTTCGACGAGGAGCAGACCCCGCAGCACAAGTACGCCCCCGACCTGATGAAGGACCGCGACATCGTCCTGGTCTCGAGGCTGTTCTGGCTGTGGACCCTGCGTCTCGTTGCTCCTGCCGCCCTTGATCGGTGGCCTGGTCACCATGTCCTGGCAGGGCGCGCTGACCGCGTTCTTCTGGGGCAGCCTGGTCCGGGTCAGCCTGCTGCACCACGTCACCTGGTCGATCAACTCGATCTGCCACACGGTGGGCGAGCGGCCGTTCCTCTCCCGCGACAAGTCCGGCAACGTCTGGTGGCTGGCGGTCCTGTCGATGGGCGAGTCCTGGCACAACCTGCACCACGCCGAGCCCACCTCGGCCCGGCACGGCGTCCTCCGCGGGCAGGTCGACTCCTCGGCCCGCGTCATCTGGCTCCTCGAGAAGGCCGGCTGGGTCCACGACGTGCGCTGGCCCGACCCCGAGCGCGTCGAGCGAAAACGCGCAGCCTGACGTGGCGAGTCGCGCTAGACCTGCCAAGGCCCCCCGCACCCGGATGACCGCGGCCGAGCGCCGCGAGCAGCTGATCGGGGTCGCGCCGCGGCCTGTTCGCCGAACGCGGCTTCGAGGGCTCGGCGATCGAGGAGGTGGCGAACCGGGCCGCCGTCTCCAAGCCCGTCGTCTACGAGCACTTCGGCGGCAAGGAGGGGCTCTACACCGTCGTGGTCGACCGGGAGGTCGACCCTGCTGCTCTCGATGATGCGGGAGGCGTTGACGGCCGGTACGTCCGCGCGAGCTGCTCGAGCAGGCCGCGATCGCGCTGCTGGACTACATCGAGCAGCACCCCGACGGCTTCCGGATCCTGGTCCGGGACAGCCCGATCGGCACCTCGGCGTCGTTCCAGTCGATCATCGGCGACGTGGCGACGCGGGTCGAGGGGATCCTCGTGGACGCGTTCAAGCGCCGCGGGCTCGACCCGAAGACCGCGCCGATGTACGCCCAGATGCTGGTCGGCATGGTCGGCACGACCGGCCAGTGGTGGCTCGACACGCGCCAGCCGCGACCGGCACGTGGTCGCCGCCCACCTCGTCAACCTCGCCTGGAACGGCCTGAGCGGGCTCGAGCAGCAGCCGGAGCTGCTCACGCGGGGCTGAGCAGCTCCACCCGGTTGCCGTGGCGTCGAGGTGTGGAACCGCACGTGGCCGGGAAGGTCTCGCGCTGGCTCCAGTCCACCTCGAAGCCGAGGCCGGCCAGCCGCGCACCGACCGCCTCGAGCTCGGCCAGTCGGCCAGCAGCAGCGCCGGGTGCGCCTTGCGCGCGGGACGAACGGGTCCTCGACGCCGACGTGGATCTCGGCCCGTGCTCGAGCGGAACCACGCGCCGCCGCGGGTGCGCAGGCCTCGGGCTTCTCCACCTCGGTCATCCCAGCCCGGCGCCGTAGAACCGGCGGGCGCCGTCCTCGCCTCCGGGCGGGCAGGCGACCTGGACGTGGTGCAGCCTCATGCCGCCGACCCTCGCCACCACGAAGACCCGGCGGAACGGCAGCACGACGCCGTACTCATGGCGGGGGTACGCCGCCCGCAGCCGCGCCCTGAACTCCTCCTCGAACTCCTCCCGCAGCTCCGTCGGCAACGCCTCGAGGGTGGGCCGGGCGCCGGTCCCGGACACCCACGTGAACACCGGGTCCTCGCCGGTGAGCACGTGGAGGTAGGTGGTCTCCCAGGCGTCGACGGCGCAGCCGGCCGCGGCCAGGACCTCGAGGTACGTCGCCGGGTCGTGGCTGTCGGGCACCGCCACGCCGGCGGTGTGCGCGGCGTACCGCTCCTCGGCGGCCAGCTCCTGACGGATCGTGTGGCTGGGCTCGTCGAAGTTGCCGGGCACCTGGAACGCGAACCAGCCGCCCGGGCGCACCCGCTCGACCAGCTCGGGCAGGAGCTCGAGGTGGTCCGGGACCCACTGCAGCGTCGCGTTGGAGACCAGTACGTCGACCTGCTCCCGCTCGTCCGACACCCACTCGCGGAGGTCCGCCACCGCGAACGCGGACGCCCGGGGCCTGCGCGCCGCGCGATCATCTCCGGGCTGGAGTCGAGACCGAGCACGTCGGCGTCCGGCCAACGCTGGGCGAGCAGCCCGGTCAGGTTGCCCGGCCCGCAGCCGAGGTCCACGACCTCGGCGGGGCGACTCGGCGTCGATGCGGGCGATCAGGTCGAGGAACGGGCGGCCCCGCTCGTCGGCGTAGGCGAGGTAGCGGTCCGGGTCCCACGTGTGCGGCATGGGACGATCCTGCATCGACCTTATCTTGATGTCAAGATTCTCGACATGGGTCTAGAATGTTGGCATGCGGGACGAGGTCGACGAGCTGACCGAGGCGTGGGCGCGCGAGCGCTCCGACCTCGACCTGGCGCCGGTCGCGGTGTTCAGCCGGATCAGCCGGCTCGCCCGCCACCTCGACCTCGCCCGGCGGGCGGCGTTCACGACCCACGGGATCGAGTCGTGGGAGTTCGACGTGCTGGCCGCGCTGCGCCGCGCCGGGGCGCCGTACGAGCTCTCCCCCGGCCGGCTGCTCCGCGAGACGCTGGTGACCAGCGGGACGATGACCAACCGGGTCGACCGGCTGGCGGCGCGCGGGTTCGTGGAGCGCTACCCCGACCCCGACGACCGGCGCGGGGTCATCGTCCGGCTCACCGCCGAGGGGAAGGAGTCGGTCGACGGCGCGTTCGAGGCCCTGCTGGCCGCCGAGACCGAGCTCCTCGCCGGACTGCCCGTCCGCGACCGCAAGCGGCTCGCCGGTCTGCTGCGCACCCTGCTCGCGCCCTTCAGCTGACCGCCGTCCGTGACGATCAGCGGTGACGGCGGGTTTCCACAGCTCGATCGTCACGGACGGGGATCACTCGAGCAGCTCGGCCGCCTCGAGCCATTCCTGCTCCAGCCCCTCCCGCTCGGCCCGTACGACGGCGTACTCGGCACTGAGCTCGGTCAACCGCACGTGGTCGTGGGCGTGAGCGGCGATCTCGGCGTCCAGCGTCCTCTCCCGCTCGGCCAGCCGCTCGAGCTGCTTGTCGATCCGGGCGAGGGTCTTGCGGGCCGCCCGCTCCTCCGCGCTGCCCGGCTCGCGGCTTGCTCTGGTAACTGGGTCGACCGGCTCGCGCGACCTCGTGCCTCGGTCGCGACGCTTGCGCGACGCTCCGCGCGCCCACGCGGACGCTCGTTCCTCGCGCCGCGCTCGCTGCCATGTGTTCGAGGTATTCATCCACCCCGCGCGGGAGCATCGAGATCTGGCCGTCGCCGAGGAGCGCCCAGATCGAGTCGCAGACCCGCTCCAGGAAGTAGCGGTCGTGCGAGACCACCACCAGGGTGCCCGGCCAGCCGTCGAGGAAGTCCTCGAGCACGTTCAGGGTCTCGATGTCGAGGTCGTTGGTCGGCTCGTCGAGGAGCAGCACGTTGGGCTCGGTCAGCAGCAGCCGGAGCAGCTGGAAGCGGCGCCGCTCCCCACCGGAGAGGTCGCCGACGCGGGCGGTCAGCCGGTCGCCGGTGAAGCCGAACCGCTCCAGCATCGCGCTGGCCGTGATCTCCCCGTCGGCGGTGCGGGTCACCCGCCGGATCGACTCCACCGTCTCCAGCACCCGCGCCGCGGGGTCGAGGTCCTCGACGTGCTGGGTCAGGTGCTGCAGGGCGACGGTGCGCCCGTGCCGCACCTTCCCGGCCGAGGGCGCCAGCTCCCCGGTCAGCAGCGCGAGCACCGAGGACTTGCCGGACCCGTTCACGCCCACGATCCCGATCCGGTCCCCGGGCCCGAGGCGCCAGGTCGCGTGGGTGAGGAGGACCCGGTCACCGCGGGCGAGGTCGACGTCCTCGACGTCCACCACGTCCTTGCCGAGCCGCTGGGTCGCGAACCGCTGGAGCTCGAGCCGGTCCCGCGGCGGCGGCACGTCCTCGATCAGGGCGTTCGCGGCCTCGATCCGGAACTTCGGCTTCGAGGTGCGAGCCGGTGGGCCGCGTTGCAGCCAGGCCAGCTCCTTGCGGACCAGGTTGCGCCGGCGTGCCTCGGTGGCCTCGGCCTGACGCTGGCGCTCCGCGCGGGCCAGCACGTACGCCGCGTAGCCGCCCTCGTAGGCATCCACCGACACCGTCGTGGATCTCCCACGTCGCCTCGCACACGGCGTCGAGGAACCACCGGTCGTGGGTGACCACGACCAGCGCGCAGGGCCGCTCGACCAGGTGGCCGGCCAGCCAGGCCACGGCCTCGACGTCGAGGTGGTTGGTCGGCTCGTCGAGCACGACCAGGTCGTGGTCGCCCAGCAACAGGGCCGCCAGGGAACAACGTCTGCGCTCACCGCCGGACAGCCCGAGCACCGCCCGGTCCAGGGTGATCCCGGCGAGCAGCTCCTCGACGACCTCACGGGTGCGCGGGTCCCCCGCCCACTCGTGGTCGGACCGCCCGGCCAGCACGGCTTCGCGGACGCTGTGGGTGTCGGAGAGGGCGTCGCCCTGGTGGAGGTAGCCGACGGTCAGTCCTCGCACCCGGGAGACCCGGCCCGAGTCCGGCTCCTCCAGACCGGTCATCACCTCGAGGAGGGTGGTCTTGCCGGCGCCGTTGCGGCCGACGATCCCGATCCGCTGTCCCGCGGAGATCCCCAGCGAGACGTCGTCGAGCAGCGCGCGGACGCCGTACGCCTTGGAGACGCGCTCCAGGTTGAGCAGGTTCGCCATCAGCCGTTGAATCCGCCGCTGGGCCAGGGGCCGGGCCGGTCGCGGTGAGCGACGTGACGTGACCGGTGTAGCGGAGGCCGTCGGCCACGGTGTCGGCGTGCGCCTCGTCCTCGCACAGGAAGACACAGGTCGGCCCGGAGCCGGAGACCATGCCCCGCAGCGCGCCCTCCGACTCACCGAGCGAGATCAGGGCGCGCAGCTCCGGCCGCAGGTCGAACGCCGGTCGCTGCAGATCGTTGTGCAGGACGGCGGCGAGCTCCCGCGGGTCGCCCGTGGCCAGCGCCGCGATCAGGTCGTCGGCCGACGCCGGCGCCCCGGCGTGGGGCACCATGTCGTCGAAGTGGCGGTAGACGTCCGGCGTGGGCAGGCCGTCCCGTTGGGGTACGACGACCCACCACCACTCGCCGGGATCGGGGACCGGCTCGACGAGCTCGCCGCGCCCGGCTGCCGTGGCAGGTGCCGCCGAGCAGCGCGAAGGGTACGTCGCTGCCGAGCTGCACCGCGAGCTCCATCAGCGCGGCGCGGGGGGTCTGCAGGTCCCACAGCTCGTCGAGCGCGACGAGTGTCGCGGCCGCGTCGGCCGACCCGCCGGCCAGCCCGCCCGCGACCGGGATGGCCTTCTCGACCACCAGATCGGCCTGCGGCTCGACGTCGTGGAGGTCGGCCAGCAGGGCGCCGGCCCGGGTCACGATGTTGTCGCCCACCCCCGGGACCGCGGCCCGGTCGACGTAGGGCTCGGCGCGCGTCTCCACCCGCCAGCCGTCACTGGGTGTGGCGGCGACCTCGTCGAACAGCGAGATCCCCTGGTAGACGGTGCACAGCTCGTGGTAGCCGTCGTCGCGGGCCGCGCCGACCCCGAGGTGCAGGTTGATCTTCGCGGCCGCCCGGGCACGCACGGTGCTCACTGCTCCACCCCGTGCAGCGCTTCGGCGATCCGCACGAACGCACCGATGTCGAGCACCTCGCCGCGAGCCACCGGGTCGACGCCGGCGGCGAGCAGGGCCCGCTCGGCTGCGTCGGCCGATCCGGCCAGCCCGCGCAATGCGCCGCGCAGCGTCTTGCGTCGCTGGGCGAACGCCGCGTCGACCACCGCGAAGACCTCGGCACGGGAGGCGGTCGTGGTCGGCGGGTCGCGACGGGTCCAGGCCACCAGGCCGGAGTCGACGTTGGGCGGCGGCCAGAAGACGGTCCGCCCGACCGTGCCGGCGCGGCGTACGTCGGCGAACCAGGCCGCCTTGACCGACGGGACGCCGTAGACCTTCGAGCCGGGGCCGGCGGCCAGTCGGTCGGCGACCTCGGCCTGCACCATGACCAGGCCGCGCTCCAGAGAGGGCAGCAGGGCGAGCAGGTGCAGCAGGACCGGCACCGAGACGTTGTAGGGCAGGTTGGCCACCAGGGCGGTCGGCGGCGGACCCGGCAGGGCGGAGAGCCGGAGCGCGTCGGCGTGCACGAGCTCGAAGCGGTCGGCGTGGTCGGGTGCGTGCGAGGCCACGGTGGACGGCAGCAGCGCGGCCAGCTGGTCGTCCACCTCGACCGCCACCACCCGCTTCGCCGCGCCGAGCAGCGCGAGGGTCAGCGAGCCGAGCCCGGGCCCGACCTCGACGCACCACGTCGTCCGGCGTGATGCCGGAGGCGCGGACGATCCGGCGCACGGTGTTGGCGTCGATGACGAAGTTCTGCCCACGCTGCTTGGTGGGTCGCAGGTCGACGGAGGCGGCGAGCGAACGCACGTCCGCCGGGCCGAGAAGTCTCGGCCCGGCGGAGGTGGTCATGCCGTGAACGTTAGCCCGTGTCGCCGCGGTCGCTGCGCGAACCGGTTGGGCCAACGGGCTGTTGACCTATTGCGGCAGCCCCAGCGACTGCGAGCACGCCGGCCACGAGCTGTAGCCGCCACCGTCGGCGGCGCGGACCCGCTCGGCGATCATGATCTGGGTCTCGCGGCTCTTCTCGTGCGGGTAGCCCGGACCGCCGTACGACTGCCAGGTGCTCAGCGAGAACTGGAGGCCGCCGTAGTAGCCGTTGCCGGTGTTGATCGCCCAGTTGCCGCCGGACTCGCACTGCGCGAGCTGGTCCCAGACGGTGCCGCCGGAGGCGTAGTTGGCCACGGTGCCGGCTCCGGGTCCTTGGTGCCGACGGCGACGATCCGGTCGCGCGGCGCCTCGAGGACCTTCTGGCTGAGGACCTTGGTCGCGACCAGCTTGCCGTTGCGGAAGGTGCGCTTGTAGGTCACGTCGCGCGAGCCCTCGTCGCCGGCGCGGATCACGTCGGTCTTGCCCTCGAGCATCGAGGAGTCCTCGCGCTCGATCGTGTCGAAGTCGAGCGGTCTCGGCCTTGACCCGCTTGGTCACGACGCGGATGTCGGTGAAGACCACGCGGTCGCCGTCGTCGAGCTCCTTGCCGAGGCCGGGCTTGACGATGTCGCGCTTCTCGACCTTGACGTCCATCTCCTTCAGGGCGTCCTTGACGGTGAGCGCGGTCAGCTCCCGCTTGACCGGCTTCTTCGCACCGATCTTGAGCTCGAGCTTCTTGGGGGTGACGACCTCGAGCGCCATCCCGTCGCGGCCGATGCCCGCGCCACGCGAGGTGGACAGGTCGGCGCCGAGGAAGCGCGAGCCGATCTCGCCGAGCGCGGCGGCGACGTCGGTGGAGGTGACCCAGTGGGTCGTCTCGTTGCCGTCGACGCTGAGCTCGAGGGGCCGACCGAAGCGCACGCTGATGCGGCTGCCTTCGTCGACCTGCTCGTCGACACTCGGCGCCACGATGTCGTGCTTGCCGACCTCGATGCCCTCGGACGACAGGACGTCGCCCACGGTGCCGCCCATGGCGGTCACCTCGCGCGGCTCACCGTCCAGGGAGACGGTCACCGACTTGCTGAGGGCGGCGTACCCGACCGTGGTGCCCGCGAGGGCGACGATCACGGCGGTCACGAGACCGATCAGGACGCCTCGGCTCCTGAAGATGGCTGCTAGCTTGCTGTGCTCATTACTGGGCACGATTCTCCGAACGTTGTACTTCCCGGTTCACGGGCTGCCAGCGCACCCGTGCGCGCGCAAGTCACCGGTGGGTGTCACGCTGCGAGACGGGGGATCTCATGGGCGGCCGCTGGTGGCGGCCACGCCTGGCGCTGGTCAGATATCAATCCCGATTTCCGGCCAACAGTCACAGGACGATAACGAGGCTCCTGCGACTCGCCAAACCCCCAACCCCCATTTTGTGGACAAAGTGACGAGGCTCTCGTAGGCACGAGAAGGGTCCTTCCCGCTACCAAGCGCCGCCAAACACAGCCTCGGTGTTGGCGTCGACAGCCGCACACAGCTCCCCCAGGTCGTCGCCCCGGACCTCCGCCATCAACCGCATCGTGAGCGGCACGAGGTACGACGCGTTGGGGCGGCCGCGGTAGGGCGTCGGCGTGAGGAAGGGCGCGTCGGTCTCGACCAGCACCCGGTCCCGGGGGGTGACCGCGAGCGCGTCGCGCAGCGGCTGGGCGTTCTTGAACGTGACGGTGCCGGCGAAGCTGAGGTAGGCGCCCCGGTCGAGGCAGGCCCTCGCGAAGGTGGCGTCGCCGGAGAAGCAGTGCATCACCCAGCGGTCCGGCGCCCCCTCCTCGTCGAGCACGGCCAGCACCTCGTCGTGGGCGTCCCGATCGTGGATGACCAGGGCCTTGTCGAGCCGCTTCGCGAGGTCGATGTGGCGGCGGAAGGACTCCACCTGTGCGGCCCGACCGTCCTCCCCTGTGCGGTAGTGGTCGAGCCCGGTCTCCCCCACCGCCCGGACCTTGTCGTGCGACGAGGCCAGCGCCTCGATCTCCGCCAGGGCGTCGTCGAGGGTGCCGGCGGCGGCCTGGCGTGGTGCCTCGTTGGGGTGGAGGGCGACCGCGGCCACCAGGGCGTCGTACGACGCCGCGGCCTCGACCGCCCACCGGGCGCCGGGCAGGTCGCAGCCGATCTGCACGATCCGGGTCACGCCGACCGCAATGGCGGCGGCGATCGCCTCGTCGGTCGCGAACCAGTCCTCCCCGTCGGCGATGTCGAGGTGGCAGTGGTTGTCGACGACCGGGTGCGGCAGCGGCTCGGGGGCCGGCGGGCGCTCTCGGTTGCGGCCGCCGCCGTCCTCGGCGGTGGCGGAGCGTGCGCGGGTGGGGCCGTCGGTCATGTTTTTTCGGGGCCCCCGTTCGGAGCGGAACGGAGTGAGCATCCGAATGGGGTGATCATGGCGTCGAGCCCGCGATCCGGCTCAGGATCAGGGCAGCCAGTGGCTCGGGGGCCTGCGTGGGGATCCAGTGGGTCACGCCCTCGAGGACGGCGAACCGGTAGGGCCCGTCGACGTACCGCCCGCACCGCTCGGCGGCCTGCGGGGAGACGGCCACGTCGCGGTCGCTCCAGACGTACGTCGTCGGGACGGTGACCCGGCCCCGGGTCGCCCGGGGGTCGGTCAGCGGCATCGCGCGGTACCAGCCCAGCCCGCCCGGCAGCGCGCCGTACTCCACGATCTCGCGGCGGAACCGGGCCACGTCGTCGGCGGTCATCCCGCCGTGCTGGAGCTGCTCGTCGAAGCGTGCCGCCGGGGTGCCGCGCGAGGCGCTCGGGCAGGAACGGGAGCTGGAACATGAGCATGTACCGCGACTTCAGCCCCTGCCCGGAGGTCAGCATCGCGTGCAGGAACGCGGCGGGATGCGGCACCGAGACGGCGGTGAGGGTCCGCACCAGGTCCGGCTTTGTGGCCGCCAGTCCCCACCCGACGATCGCGCCCCAGTCGTGGCCGACGACGTGCACCGGCCCGCCGACCCGCTCGACGAGGGCGGCGACGTCGTCGACGAGCAACGGCATCCGGTAGTCGCGGCGCCGACGTGGCCGGGCGCCGGGCGAGTAGCCGCGCTGGTCGGGCGCCAGCGTGCGGATGCCCCGCGCGTGGAGGACCGGCGCGACGTCGCGCCAGGAGCTGCTGCGCTCGGGGAAGCCGTGGAGAAGGACGGCGACCTGCCCGTCGAGCGGTCCCTCGTCGCGGACGTCGAAGGTGAGCCCGTCGCGGTAGTAGGAGGTGAGCCGTCGGGTTCATGTCTGGTGCACCAGGTTGTAGACCGTGCGCTTCGGGACGCCCGCGAGGCGGGCGGTCTCGACGATCGCGTCCTTGCGACTCATGCCTTCCTCCTCCAGCTCGGCCACGGACGTCCGCAGCGCCTCGGGGTCGTCGGACACCGCGGCGACCGGGACGGCACCGGACACCACGATCGTCACCTCTCCACGCACCCCATCCTCGGCCCAGGCCACGAGCTCCACCGAGCGGGCCGCGGCGGACCTCCTCGTGGGTCTTGGTCAGCTCCCGGCAGACGGCCGCCGCGCGGTCGCCGCCGAACGCCTCCGCCATCGCGCCGAGCGCGGCCGACGGTCCGGTGCGGGGCCTCGAAGAACACCATCGTCCGCTCCTCGCCGGCAAGCCCCGCGAGCCGGCGGCCGCGCTCACCCGCCTTGCGCGGCAGGAACCCCTCGAAGCAGAACCGGTCGACCGGCAGCCCCGAGACGGCCAGGGCGGTCAGCACCGCACTCGGCCCCGGGACCGCCGTGACGGTGATGCCCTGCTCCACCGCGGCCGCGACCAGCCGGAAGCCGGGGTCGGAGACGCTCGGCATTCCGGCGTCGGTGGCGAGCACGACGCGTTCGCCCGACAGCAGCGCCTCGACGAGCGCCGGGGTGCGGGAGGCCTCGTTGCCCTCGAAGTAGGACACCACCCGACCGCGGACGGTGACGCCGAGATCACCCACCAGCCGCTTGAGGCGGCGGGTGTCCTCGGCCGCGATCACGTCGGCGGCGGCCAGCTCCTCGGCGAGCCGCGGCGGCGCGTCGGCGACCCGGCCGATCGGGGTCGCCGCGAGGACGAGCACACCGGGCTGGGTCATGCTTCGATCATGTCAGGAGCAGCCGATTACAGTTTCCGACCGTGACCACCCGTGCGCCGGACCGACCGCTCGCCGGTCCGTCGGGCACCACCGCGGGGGGCGGCGTACCACCGGCGCGGGAGCGGGCCCTGGCCAGGATCCGGAGCGAGGACCCGCTGGTCGGCTGGGCTGTCGCGATCGGGGTGGCCCTGCTGGCGTTCGGCCTGCGGGTGTGGCACCTGGGCACGCCGCGGGACTTCTCGTTCGACGAGACGTACTACGCCAAGGACGCCTGGTCGATGCTCAACCACGGCTACGTCCGCGATCACGTCGAGAAGGCGGACAAGCTGGTCCTCGACGGGCGCACGACCGGCATCTGGACCGACGACCCGTCGCTGGTCGTGCACCCCGAGGCCGGGAAGTGGCTGATCGCCCTCGGCGAGAAGGCGTTCGGGATGGACCCGTTCGGCTGGCGGATCGCCTCGGCGGTCGTCGGCGCGCTGATGGTCCTGGTGATGGTCCGGCTGGCCCGGCGGCTCACCGGGTCGACCACCCTGGGCTGTGTCGCGGGGCTGCTGCTGTGCTTCGACGGGCTGCACCTGGTGCTCTCCCGACTGGCCCTGCTCGACATCTTCGTGGCGTTCTTCGTGCTCTGCGGCGTCGCCTGCCTGGTCAACGACCGCGACTGGTTCCGCGCCCGGCTGGGCCGCCTGGCGCCGGACGGCGTGCGGCAGGGCTTCGGGCCGGTACGCCGCGTGCTGCTCCGCCCGTGGCTGCTGCTCGGCGGGGTGTCGTTCGGGCTCGCGGTCGGCACCAAGTGGACGGCCCTCTTCCCGTTGGCCGCGTTCGGCCTCCTGGCCTGGGCGTGGAGCTGCGGCGGGCGGCGCCTGTTCGGGGTCCGACGCGCGGTGCTCCGATCGGCGCTCGTGGACGGCGTACCCGCGTTCTTCCAGCTGGTCGGCGTCGCCCTGCTGGTCTACGTCGCCACCTGGACCGGCTGGCTGGTCAACGCCCACGAGTACGAGGACCACCTCTCCTCGACGCAGTACACCCGTTACGACCACCAGGAGGGCTGCAAGGCGGTGTCCGCGGGCGACGACCGGTGGCCCTCGGCTCGCGAGCCGGACGCCTCCGGGCCCGGCGAGCTGGTGCAGTCGCTGCACTCGCTGTGGAACTACCACCAGGACGTCTACGCCTTCCACGCCCACTTCCTCAACTGCTCCGACCACACCTACCAGTCGCGGCCGTCCGGGTGGCTGCTGCTGAACCGCCCGGTCGGCGTCGAGGCCGACGTCGACATCCAGCCGGGCACCCAGGGCTGCGACGCCCCGCGCGGCAGCGACTGCCTCCGGCAGGTGATCCTGCTCGGCACGCCCGCGCTGTGGTGGGGCGGCACGATCGCCCTGCTGTTCGCGGTGGTGATGTGGGTCGGGCGCCGCGACTGGCGCTACGGGCTCGCGGTGGTGGGCGCCGGGTCGACCTGGCTGCCCTGGCTGATGTACGACGACCGGCCGATCTTCCTGTTCTACGCCGTGCTGATCCTGCCCTTCCTGGTCCTGGCGCTGACGCTGACGCATGGGCACGCTGATCGGCCCCTCGTCGGCCCCGTCGCGCCGTCGTACCCTCGGCGTCGTCGTGGCCGGGTCGTTCTTCGTGCTGGTGCTGCTGAACTTCGCGTGGTTCTGGCCGATCTGGACCGACGGGCTGCTCACGCACTCGGAGTGGCTCGACCGGATCTGGTTCGACCGCTGGATCTGAGCCCCGGGTCGACGGCCGTCCACGTGGCCGCCGCCGCCTTCTCCTCGGCCAGCCCACGGGGAGCGTCCTGCCGAGGCCGCGCCTGCCGCCATCCGGCGACGAGGAGCGTGAGCAGCAGGGCCGCGACGATGACCTGCCACTCACCCTCGACGGCCTCGAGGTTGCCCGACGCGTTCCAGGCGGCGTGCTGGACGGCGATCGCGAGGATGCTGCCGCCGGTGTCCATCAGGTGCATGCCCAGCAGGTAGCGGTAGAACGGGGCGGTCACGAACACGACGAGGATGCCGAACGGCGGACTCGGACCAGGACGCACCGTCGCCCAGCTGCAACGGCACGTGGATCGCGGCGAACAGCGGGGCGGTCAGCAGGGAGCCGACCAGCAGGCCGTGTCGTGCCATCAGCCGGGTCTGCACGAAGCCGCCCCAGGCGGTCTCCTCCCACAGGTTCCCGACCAGCGCCCCGAAGATGAGGGTGCTGAACAGGTAGAGGCCCACCTCGATGACCCATCCCCGTTCGGGGCTTTCGAGGGTGCCGGAGCCGGCGGCGAGACCGAGGGTGAGCACCGGCATCGCCAGCAGGACCACGGCCCAGCGGCCGATGCCGAAGCGCCACAGCAATGTCCTGCCCAGCAGCCGCCGGATCGCTCCCGGTCCGTCCACCCACCGGGTGACCAGGAGAGCCGGGCCGAGCAGCGCCAGGAACAGCAGGACCAGCAGGAACGGTTCGGCGGGGAGGTCCGTGACGACCGGAACCATCAGGGCCGGCCAGCCGATGCCGTACGCCAGCAGCAGGAACGCCGTCAGCGGTCGTCGTCGGCCCATGCCTCAGTCAACGACCCAACGCCTCGTGGGCGCCATGACGACCTCGGGGGTGTCGCTCGCCAGCAGCACGATCCCGGGGTAGCTGGCGAGGAGTCCACGCAGCCGCTCGCGGCCGGCTTCGCCCAGCTCGTCGTCGAGATGGTCGAGCACCAGCAGAGGCGGGTCGCCGTACATCGCTCGGGCGAGCAGCAGGAGGGCACGGTCGGGCGTGGCGAGCGGCTCTCCCCCTTGTCGAAGCAGTGCGTGCTCGCCTCGTGGCAGGGTCGCCACCTTCTCGGTGAGTCCGACCCGGGTCAGCGCCTGACCCACGTCGGGGACCTTCGCGTCCGGCTCCCGGTATCGCACCGCGCGCGCAATCGTGGTGCGCTCCAACCGCATGCCCTGGGCGGCGTACCCGAAGAGCCTTCGTCGCTCGCGGAAGCCGACGGCGCCGACATCCCGGCCGTTGATGCGCACCACGCCCGCCGCCGGCCGCCGGACGCCGACCAGCGCGTGAAGAGCTGCCGTGCTTCGCTCACGGTCGACCGCCCGTACGACGACCCGTTCGCCCGCGCGGGCATACAGCGCGGGCAGCTCGACCTCTGGTCGATCTGCGAGCCGTAGACCTTCCACCAGGAGGCCGGCCTTGCCGAAGAAGGCCGCTCCCGAGCTGGACTTCGTGGGCGTCTCCTCACCCGCTTCGGCCGCCGGGTGGTGCCCGGAGGACCCGGTGCGCTCCGGTGCCATCGCCGGGACCAGCATGCCGCGTGCGGCCCGGTAGGCCTGTCGGTACTCGACCACTCGGCCCAGATCCTGGACGGGAGTCGCGAGGATCCCGGCAACAGTCAGTCCCGCCGCCAGTGCGGCACCGTCGAGCCCCGCGAACAGGCTGCCGGCGATCACGGTGACGGTGGCCATCGCGGCTGCCGAAGCCGCCGCACCCCGGATTCGACCGAACACACGTGCCCGGTCGACGGCGGCCTGGACGACCCTGGCGCTGCGACTCTCGAGGCGGCGCATCTCGCGGTAGGCGCCTCCGGCGGACCGGATCGCCGTCGTGGCGGTCAGCGTGTCGGCCAGGTGTCCCGCGAGCCGGCCGCGCTCGCGGCGCACCTTCCGGGATTCCTCGTAGGCAGTCCGACTGGCCACCAGCAGGATGATCGCCAGCGCGAGCAGGGGAGCCAGCGTGGCAATCGCCAGCGCGGGATGGATCATCCCGAGCACGACGGTGCATCCCACGAGCATGGGGACTCCGACGGCGGCGGGTGCGATGCCCAGCGCCACCCAGTTTCGCACCGCGGTCAGGTCATTGCTGGCGCGAGTGAGGGTTGCGCCCAGTGAACGTGGGCTGCTCCCGTCCAGCACCCGGCGGACCAGGCGCAACCGGATCTCGTGCACGTAGTCCTGGCCAAGCCGTTCGGCCAGCAACCGCTCGCGCGAGCGCAGCCAGCCGATGGTCAGCGCGACGAGCGCGAGCAGCAGCACGGCGACGACGCGAGCCTCCGTGGTGCGAGCCTCCAGGCCACGGGTCAGCAGCAGCACCGTCGCTCCCGCAGCACCGGCCTGCGCGACGCCGACGAGGACCAGGATGGCCAGGAATCCTCGTCGGACCCCGGTGAGAAGCCTGGGCATCGCCTGGGCTGGGGCCACGTCGCTCATTGGGGGACTCTCAGCGCCGGCAGCATGGCGACGGCCACCTCTGGCTCGCACAGGTCCAGGGTGTCGATGACCGGAACATCAAGGGCGGTCCGCGCCTCGCGGACCGCCAGCGGGGACGACGTGAGACGGCCGCTCACTGCGGCGACGCGGAGGTCGTGGTGACGAAGGAGCTCGACCCCGGCGACCGCGCTGAGTGCCTCCCCGGCGGTGAAGATCACCTGGTCGACGTACCGGGTGAACACCGGGTCATCGAGCAGGCGTGCGGTCTCGACCTGGTAGGCACCGTCGGCGATCTCGACGAGGATCACGTCGGGACCGCTGCTCGCGAGCTCGTCGACCAGCGACGTGAACACCGCCACGACCGACGCGTGGTCCAGTCGGTACGTCGACGCGTATCCGAAGTCGGTGAAGTCGAGAACCGGTTGTGCACCCCCGTCGCGGAACATCCCCGGGTCGCCGCCGGCCCCCGTGCCTGTGGCCTTGCCAGCGGCGACCCGCATCCCCGATCGGGTGAGGCCGAGCGAAAGCGACGCCAGCGCGGTGGTCTTGCCCGAGTTCATGGACGTGCCCACCAGCGCAACGACCGGCGGCCGCGGCGGTGTCGTGTGAGGTGCCACCTGATCCAGCGGCGGCAGTGGGACCTTCGGTGCGACCCTGCTCAGGGACATCGCGCCGTGGCCGTCGCACAGCAGGCCCAGTGGCCGCACGATCGTCGGGTCATCGAGGCCCTCGCGGATCGCGGTCATCAGGCCGACGACGCCGCCGGCCGCGACCAGGTGAGCCTCCTCGAGGCTGTCCGGCACCTCCGCCTCGTACTGGTCCGGCGCGTACCGGTCTCCGTAGGCGACGACGATCTCGTCGCCGACGAACATCTGTGCTCTTCTGCTCAGCGGGCTCTCCAGCCTCCTGTGATGGCCGAGCTCCACCACCTCCGCCAGCACCACATCACCCGGTCGCGGCCGGGTGTCGGGTGCGGCCTGGAGGAAGTAGCCGTTCGGCTGCCGCGCGATCGACTCAGCGACGTACCGGGTCGTGTAGGCGTACTTCGCGGATCTGAGCCTGGTGGAGGACAACGCGATCAGCCAGGGATCGAGTGTGGTGCGAGGGGCGGGCAAGCCAGCAGACACGTCGATCGCCACGGGGGCCTCCTCAAGAGACCCGTCCACCCGAAGCAACCGACCTTACCTTGTGCTTTAAGACGTCAACGTAGGCTCGACGAACGAGCCCGATCTGCAGCCAGTGACAAGATTCGTCATGCATCAAACTGGTTTGATGTAATCTGAGGGCCGTGCCGTCGGCTCCGCGCCTCCGCCGTTCGTGCGGCTGGCCGCCCATCCCCTGAGGTGGCAGCTGCTCGGCGAGCTCGCGGCCAGCGACCTCCGGGTGCGCGAGCTGGTGGCGTCGGTCGGTCAGCCACAGAACCTCGTGTCCTACCACCTGCGGCTGCTCCGCGATGCCGAGCTCGTCACGAAGCGGCGAAGCAGCTTCGATGCCCGCGACAGCTACTACCACCTCGACCTCGACCGCTGCGCGGACCTGCTGGCCGCGGCCGGAACCGCCGTGCACCCCGCCTTGCCGTCCGACCGGCCAGGACCACCGGCACCACCGGCCGGCCAGGTCGCGACGCCTCCGGGTCCTGTTCGCGTGCACCGGAAACAGTGCCCGCTCACCCATCGCCGAGGCCTTGCTGCGTCACCGAGCACGGAGGCGCCGTGGACGTGACCAGCGCCGGGAGCCACCCGAGGGAGCGGATCCATCCGAGCGTCGTCCGGGTCCTGGCCGACGACTACGGCATCGACATCGCCGGGCAGACGGACCCGGCACCTGGACTCCACGACCGGCCGACGCTTCGACTACGTCATCAGCTCTGTGCGACAAGGTCCGGGAGGTCTGCCCCGAGTTCCCCGGCCACCCCCGGCACATCCACTGGAGCATCCCCGACCCCGGCACCCAGGACGGCCGCGGCCGGGCCGCCGAGGCAGCCGTCCGGCGTACGGCGCAGGACATCGACGCCCGCATCGGACACCTGCTCCACGTCCTGTCCACCGCCGACACCCGGGAGGTTCCCGCATGACCACGGAAGACCAGCTCGCCAGCGTGCGATACATCGTCGACGACGTCGAGGCGGCGGTCGACTTCTACACCACCCACCTGGGGTTCACGGTGCGCTTCAGCGCAGGGTCCGCGTTCGCCGACGTGGTCCGCGGACCACTGCGGCTCCTGCTCTCCGGCCCGACCAGCTCGGGAGCCCGATCGACGCCCGACGAGAACGCCGCCGCCGGCAGGAACCGCATCCACCTGGTCCTCGACGACTTCGACTCCGAGGTCAACGACCTACGCGCCGCGGGGCTGCCCTTCGTCAGCGACGTCGTGTCCGGGCCCGGTGGACGCCAGATCCTGCTCGCTGACCCTGCTGGCAACCTCGTCGAGCTGTTCGAACCCGCCCACGCCTGACTCGCGCGGGACCGTCCCGTGGAGGTGAGAGACCTCAACCCTTCTCCACTTATTTCGTACCGTCGTCGTCCATCAAGTATCCCGCTGTGCAGGGCCCGCACAAGAGCGCCCTCCAGCAACGCTGCGCAACTCTCGGCCTTCCTCAGGGAGACTTGCCCCATGGACTCCGTCAAGTTCGGTCTGGTCGGCTACGGCTTCGGCGGCAGGTACTTCCACGCGCCGCTGATCGCCTCGGCCGAGGAGTGTGCGTTGATCGGTGTCGTCACGAGGTCCGATGAACGTCGCGCGCTCGTCGCCGAGGAGCATCCGGGAGTCGCGACGTACGACTCGCTCGAAGCCTTGGCCGACGCAGGCGCCGAGGCTGTGGCCATCTCGACCCCCGCCGACACCCACTCACCCCTCACCGATCAGGCGATCGAGCTCGGGCTGTCGGTCGTCTGCGACAAGCCGTTTGCCCTTGACCCGGACGCGGCACGCGAGACCCTCGCGCTCGCCTCGGCTTGTGGGGTGACCCTCAGCCCCTACCAGAACCGTCGCTGGGACTCCGACTTCCTCACCGTTCGCGCCCTCGTCGAGGACGGTTCGCTGGGAGAGGTACGCCGGTTCGAGTCGCGGTTCGAGCGGTACGCCCCGGAGGACGGGCCCGCCCCGGCGGGCGGCGGCACCCTGCTCGACTTCGGACCCCACCTCGTCGACCAGGCCCTTCAGCTCCTGGGCCCCGTCGACGAGGTCCACGCCGAGCTCCGGACCCGGGAGACCGGGCTCGATGACGACGTCTTCGTCGCGCTGCGCCACAGCAACGGTTCCGTGTCACACCTCTGGGGCAGCTGGTTGCAGCACGCCCCGGGACCACGCTTCCGGGTCACCGGCACTGATGCCTCGCTGGTGATCACGACGGGCGACACTCAGGAGGACGTGCTGATCACCGGCGCCATGCCCGCGACGGTGGACCCTTGGGGGGTCGAGGCGACTTCCGACCTCGACCGGATCCACACCACCTCGGGCTCGGCCCCGGTCTCATTGGAACGCGGCGCGTGGGACACCTTCTACCCGGCCTTCGCCCGGGCGGTGCGCGGTGAGGGGTCTCTGCCCGTCGAGGCGGCGGATGCCGTGGCCACGGCCGACGTTCTCGAGGCCGCCCGCATCAGCGCCGCGACCCGGAGGACGGTTCGTCCGGGAGCTGCGCACTGATCCGGCGCCAAGACGAAGGGGGTGCCCAGCAGTTGCGCTGAGCGCCCCACGACAGGATGGGGTCATGTCGCTTCCGCTTCTCGATGAGCACAGCGCCACCCTCCACGCCAGCCAATCGGCGGTCTGGCAGGCCGTTAGGCGATACGCGTGCGGCTTGGCACAATCCGACCACGTCGTGCTTGGCCGGGTTCTCGGCATGGACCCGAGGTCGGGCTTCGAGTTTGCAGAAGAGGTCGAGGGCGAACGCCTGGTGTTGACCGGCCGACACCGCTTCGCACGCTATCGCCTGGTCTTCGAACTGGATGCGGAGCCGAGCCATGCGACCAAGCTCTCGATCCTGTCCTTCGCTGCGTTCCCGGGCGCCCACGGTCGGCTCTACCGCGGGCTTTGATGGGGACCCGAGGACACGTGCTTGCCGTGCGCCACATGTTGCGCACTATCCAACGCCAGGTTGCCTCAACCTGAACCGCCCGGATGTCTGCCGCAGATAGCGTGCGCTGCGGCCATCCGGACTTGCCGCAGACCCTTGCGGTCGTACCGAAGGTCGCTTGCGTCATCTAGCCCAGAAGGACGCAGCACTCGACACTGCATGCGATCGCGTCGGTGGTGGGTACCAGTAGACGGAGGGACCCGACGTTGAGGACGAGGTCGATCAGCTCGGTCGCGGATAGGCGGTCGCTCACGATGGTGTCCTCGACGGGTCCGATCACAAGGACGCCCACGCCCCGGCCGGGGTGTAGCCCAGCCGGGGCGTCTGGTTGTGACAGCTCACCCAGTGATGGTCAGCTCAGGTTCCTCGACCTGTTGATGCAGGTGCTCAGATCGATCTTGGACTGTTCGCCCCGGTCGATGATCACTGGCACCTGCTGGAGGACCTGACCGCCCACCTCGCACGTCAGCGTCCAGTTCTCGATCAGGCCCGGCACCTCCTCCGAGGACACGACGGTCGAGTCGAACAGCGTTGCCGTCAGGTCGTACGTCGGGGTGGTCGAGGCGAAGTTGATCACCCGCAGCACGTAGTCGCCGGGCTCGGGGGCGCCGATCTCGGCACGCTCCTTCTCACCGACGAAGTTGCCCGACGAGCCGACCTCGGTCAGCGAGCCGTCGGCGTTCTTCTTGTAGACCTCGAGGTCGAGGTCGTCCGGAGACGGCCAGTCGAGGTCCACCTGGAGTACGTCGATGCCGGTCTCGGTGATCGTGAACGGGTGGTCGACGTGCTGGCCGATCGTGGTGGGGCCGCCCTGGTAGGACTGCGAGCGGACCGGCTGGTCCTCGGTGATCTCCACCAGCTTGTCCTGCACCACCGGCCGGGTCGACTGGTTGATGTGCCAGGTGAACTTGCCGTTGCTGCCCACCTGCATCGTGGTGTTGAGGGTGTCGGTGAAGGAGCTCTCCCAGGTCGGGGTGGAGAACTGCTTGCGCAGCCTCAGCGTGGCGCCCTTCGGGGCGCTGCCCCTGATCACGGAGTGCGTCGCGGTGTCGACGGTGTTCTCCAGTGCGTCGAGGTACGCCTCGCGGTTCCCCTGGCCGGCGTACTCCCCGGCGCCGAGGTACTCGTCGATGACCTGCGGGAACGGCGGGTGGAACTCGTTGGGGCCGATCTCGAAGGTGTAGCCGTACCCGCCGGTGGCGTTGTAGGACCAGTCCTCGGTGGTGCCGGTGGTGTCGTAGAGCTCCCAGCCGTGGATGTTCCGGTAGCCGTTGGCGGCGGTCATCTCCGCGCCGAGCGCCTTCAGTCCCTCCTCGTCGGGTGCGTTTCCGACGGGGTGGCCGTCATGACCGATCGTGTCGGGGTGCACTCCGTTGGGTCGCAGCACCAGGTTGGAGAAGGTGTGGTTGGAGATCAGCGTGGTGACCTGTCGGCTGCTGACCAGCTCACGGATGTTCTGCGTCTCCGGCTCGGAGAACGGTCCGGACCCGCGGTAGGTCGGGTCGGCGAACGTCGCCGAGGCGCCCGGGCCGCCCCAGAAGCCGCCGTAGTTGCGGTTCAGGTCGGTGCCGGTGCCGTAGCCGCCGGGGCTGGTGGCCGAGAAGGCGCGGCAGGTGCCGTCGGGGGTGTCCTGACCGTCGACGACGCGGCAGTTCTTCCGCTTGTACGCGTTCCCGGGAGTGCCGAGGATCGACACGGTGCCGCCGTTGTCCGCCTCGCGCAGGTCGACCAGGCCGCCGTCGGTGCGGGAGAGGTCGAACCCGTCGACGTTGACCACGGGCACGACGAGCACGCGGGCCTTGTCGAGCAGCCCGGTGATGCGGGCGTCCTGTCCGTAGTTCTTCACCAGGTCGTAGGCGAACTCCATCGCGAGCTCACCCGAGGGCCACTCGCGGGCGTGGTGCACACCCATCAGCAGGAACACGGGACGGCCGTCCTCGGGCGCCCGGACGTTGGCGCCGATCTCGATCCCCTGGACGGTCTTGCCGTCGAGTGACGGGTGCGGCAGGTCGAACACCTTGGCGATGTTCGGCCGGATGGTCGCGAGCTGGCGCATGTCGTTGTTGTAGTCGTCGAGCGTGCGGTAGCTGTCGCGTCCCGACGGGAGCGGCGACTCGAGTGTCGCGGCGGCGTACGCCGCGTTGGCCTGGTTGTTGCGTGCCTCGCGCTCGAGGAGGTTGCCGATGCGCACGTCGTAGGCCAGCCCCGACTCCTGGAGGGCTGCTGCGTCGGACCCGGTGTGCAGCACGACCTCGATGTAGTCGTGTCCGGCGTGCTCGGTGAGGTCGAGACCCAGGGTCTGGAGCAGTTCCTTGTCCGCACGGGTCGGGGTGTCCACCGTGACGAGCTTGGGGGCGAAGGCGGTGTCGGTGTTGGTGTCGACGGCCTGCGCGGGCCCGGTGATGACCGAGGGCGTGAGACCGAGCAGCGCTGTGGTGAGCGCCGCGGCGAGTACCGCGCGAGAGCGGCGTGATCGGTAGATCATGGAATCTCCCTGCGTGGGGTGAGGCGGACTGCGCGAGGGCGACGAATCCCCTCTTCCACGACCAACGAGCCGGGCGACACCAAGTCACGCTGGAGGCGCCCCCCACAGACCCAGGTCGCGTCCGGTATCCGGGCGCCAGGCGGGACCCCGAGGGGACCACGCGGGCCCGGGAGAGATCGAGGTCGGCCAGGTGCGGGTCGGGATCGTCGAGCCAGGCGCGAACGGGGTCGTGGCCCAGACGCGGTGGTGCGATGTGCTCCTCGCGTCCGCGGCGTACCCGTGGCTGGCCGCCGGCTTCTCCGGCAGGAGCGTCGAAGCCCTCGGCCGTCCAGGACCACGACCTTCCGATCAGCCGCCACCAAGCCCTGTGGTCCGTGGCCAGCTCCGGGCCCGTTCGACCGCGCCGGTTCGTTCGAGCATCCGGAGAAGGTGGCTGATGCTGCCAACCCGTGCCCCGAGCTCACGGGCGAGCCTGCCGACCTGGGTTGGACGATTGGCGGCCAGGTGGTCGATGATCCGACGACGCATCGAACTCCGCGTCTACGAGCGGATCGCGGCTGCTGGCGGACATCCGCGTCGCGCCGCTTCGGGCGTTCCGCCAGTGGATTCCTGGCGCTAGGCCGAAGGGAGACCGTACTTTCGATGATCGGCAGAGTTGCTTCCGTTCAGTGGAGTTCGCTCAGACGTTTTCTCGCTGTCGAGCGTGTGCCTCGAACAACATCTCCCGAGCGCGTTTCACTGCCTCCTCGATGAGGGCGTCGGCAACCTGTTGGGCCTGACTGAACAGCACCACCGCTTGGTTGGAGTGGGCACGCAGCTTCTTGTCGCGGATCTCCGCGGCCCTGACCGTCTGCGGGCGCTGGGTGCCGGTCATGATGCTCCCTCTCCGAGGCACCTCGGGGTAGCGATGCGACGATCCGCCCTCCCCGCGCGGATCCTGCTTGCTACCCGAAGTAGCCTCCAGCGGCCCGCACTCAATACGGCTATGTCCGGATGTGCAGCAGCGCCCGGCGGATCCCTCGAGTTGCCCGTGCTCAGGGGATGCGTGACTGCGGGTCTGGCGCTGCGCTGCGGTATCCATGCCGCACAGGTGCGCCAAGCGCGCCGAACTCGCCCCAGAGGGGTCCAGACGAGCCGAGAAACGTGGCCAATGGGCCGACTTTGTGCTGACTAAACGCTGAGAGGCCATGCCGTTCTCCTGTTTCAGGATCCGGGCACGGCCTCTGACCAGCGGGTTTGGTGGAGCTGAGGGGATTCGAACCCCTGACCTTCTCATTGCGAACGAGACGCGCTACCAACTGCGCCACAGCCCCAAGCGAGGGGAAACGTTAGCACCAGCCCGGAGGGCGAGCCGAATCGATCAGACGAGCGACTTCTCGATCTCCTCGAGCCCCTGCCGGGCGTAGCCGTGCCACATCCGCGCGAGTGCGGGGAGCACCAGCCCCGCCGCCCCATTGGCGGGGTGGAAGGTCCACGTCCAAACTATCCGGGTCCCGGTGCCAGCCGGGGAGAAGCTCCACACGCCCTCGACGAGGTCAACCAGCGGCCTCATCGGCCCGGTGATCCGGGAGAGTGTGTATCCGAAGCGGTCCGGTGGGTCGAGAACGGTCAGCTCCTCCAGCATGGTGCCGCGATCGGCGGTGACGATCGTCCTGGTCTGGCCGACCCCTCCGGCACCCCACTCGCCTGCCTGGTCGCGGACCTCGCGGATGGGCGGGAGCGGGCCGTAGCGGCGGGAGAAGATGACGGCCAGCGGCCCGGTGAGCACGGCGTCGTACGCCTGCTCGATCGGGACGGGGACGCTGCGGGATGCCTCGGCATGCACGACGGCTGCCATGGCTCCACGGTAGCGGCGGAGGATGCTACGAGCCGACGGCGCGGCGCCCGTCGTCGTCCTTGCGCCCCGCACGCGACGTGCGCGCGGCATCGTCGGCGTCGCGGGCGATCTTGGCGTCGGCCTCGGTGCGGCCGGAGGTCCAGACGCCGGTGGAGTCGAGGTCGATGGTGCGGACGGTACGACGCTCGGCCGCCGGCTTTCCGACGTACGTCGGCAGGGTGACCGGCATCGGGTCCCACAGGCTCGGGTCCGCGATCGCGGGAGTCTGACCGGTCGGAGCGTCGTCGTCCCAGGACTCGGCCTCGACCATCGGCTCGTCCGGAATCGGCTCGCCGGCAGCAGGATCGACGGGCGTCGACACGGCACGGTCGCGCTTGAGCTGGACCGGCCGCTCCCGCCGCACCATCAGCCGGCAGGCGACCAGCCAGGCGACGAGCAGGCCGGCCGGGATGGCGACGTACCACCAGTCGATGAGCGCGAACGCGGCGACGGCGACGACGGCGGCGTTGGCCAGCAGGATCAGGCCGAGCACCCGGCGGCGCCGGCGGGTGGCACGCTGCGCGGTCTCACGGTTCGGCGCGGCCCGGACCGGTCCCTTGGTGGTGACGACCGGAGCGGACTTCGCCCGGGCCGGGGCGACGACGAGGCGGGCGTCGCGGCGGTTGACCGGCTCGCGCCGGGCCAGGACCCGCATGGTGTGGGAGAAGCGCTCCACCGAACGGCTTCGGACGACGTCGTCGTGGTGCCGCAACGCCTTCGGGATCAGGTAGACGGCCCACGCCACGGCGAGGGCGACGAAGATCAACGCGCTGAGGTCCACGGTTCGTAAGGCTAGGTTCGATAGCCGAAGGTGGGACGGATGTCCATAGGTGTGTCGCAAAACTACTCGTGTGACTGGTGTGGTCGCGGTGCTCGGAACGTCCGGCGAGAGACGGTCAGGACAGCCGGGCGAGCATCCCGTCGGGGCACTCCTCGACGGTGACCGCGTAGATCCGGTGGTCGCGCCAGGCGCCGTCGATGTGGAGGAAGTTCGGGGCGAAGCCGACCTCGTGCAGGCCGAGCTTCTCGACCACGCGCAGCGAGTTGCTGTTCTCGGGCCGGATCGCGATCTCGATCCGGTGCAGGCCGGCGGTGAAGAAGCAGTGGTCGATGACCATCGCCACCGCCCGCGGCATCACCCCGCGGCCGGCGTACTCACGGTCGAGCCAGTAGCCCAGCGACCCGAACTGGGCCGAGCCGCGGACGATGTTGTTGACCGTCACCTGGCCGGCGAAGGAGCCGTCGACCTCGATCGCGAAGGGGTACGCCGTGCCGTCCCGCGCCATGCGCGTGCAGCCGGCGGACCAGCTGGCGGAAGGTGGCCGGCCGGCTCGCCGCGCCGGGCGGGGCGGTGGCGTCCCACGGAGCCAGCCAGGCCACGTTGCGCTCGCGCGCCGACCGCCAGGCGGCCTGGTCGGAGTACCTGAGCGGTCGCAGCGTGACCTCGCCGTCGTGCAGCCGGGCCGGCCACGGCCTCAATGGTCGCTCCCCACGACCTGCTCGACGGCGTGGACCAGGATCGGCTCGAGCACGGCCAGCCCGTCCTTCACGCCGCCCCGCGACCCGGGGAGGTTCACGACCAGGCAGTCGCCGACCACGCCCGCGACCCCGCGCGAGAGCACGGCGGTGGGCACCCCTGCGTCGACGCCGGCGGCCCGGATCGCGTCGGCGATGCCCGGCACCTCGAAGTCCAGCAGCCCGCGGGTCTCCTCGGGCGTGCGGTCGGTCGGGGTGAGGCCGGTGCCGCCGGTGGTCAGCACCAGGCGGGCCCCGCCCGATGCGGCGGCGGAGATCGCGGCGCCCACCGGCTCGCCGTCGGGTACGACGACCGGCGCGTCGACCGTGAATCCCAGGCCCTTGCAGGAACGACACGATCAGCGGCCCGGTCTGGTCCTCGTAGACCCCGGACGCGGCGCGGTTGGAGGCCACCACGACCTCGGCACGCAGGCTCATCCGCTGGTCCAGTCCCCCGACTTGCCGCCGGACTTCGACTCGACCCGGACGTCGGTGATCACGGCGCCCTTGTCGACCGCCTTGACCATGTCGACGACGGTGAGCGCGGCGACCGAGACCGCGGTCAGGGCCTCCATCTCGACGCCGGTGCGGTCGGTGGTGCGGACGGTGGCGGCGATGTCGACGGAGTCGTCGCCCACGGTGAGGTCGACGGTGACGCCGGAGATCGCGAGCGGGTGGCACAGCGGGATCAACGACGGCGTCTGCTTGGCGCCCATGATCCCGGCCAGCCGGGCGACCGCGAGCGCATCGCCCTTGGGCACGCCCTCACCCCGCAGCAGGCCGATCACCTCGGCCGAGACCAGGACCCGGCCCGAGGCGCTGGCGACCCGGGCGGTCACGTCCTTGCCGGACACGTCGACCATCCGGGCGGCGCCGGCCTCGTCGACGTGGGTGAGGCGAGCCTCCGCGATCGGCCATCAGAAGTCCTCGTCCAGCAGCGCGACCTGCACCTGCTCCCCCGCCGTGACCGAGGTGACGTCCTCGGGCACCACGATCAGCGCGTTCGACCCGGCGAGGTCACCGATCAGGTGGGAGCCGTGACCGCCGACCGGCGAGACGAACGGCCCGCCCCGGTCGACCTCGTAGGCGCCCCGGACGAACTGCCGGCGCCCCTCGGGCGAGGAGATCGGGTGGGTCAGCCGGGCCCGGGTGGTCGGGCGGGAGTACGGCGTCCGGCCCATCAGCTTGCGGATCGCGGGCATCACGAACGTCTCGAAGGAGACGTACGACGACACCGGGTTGCCCGGCAGGGTGAAGATCGGGACCCGCTCCTCACCGACCAGCCCGAACCCCTGCGGCTTGCCCGGCTGCATCGCCACCGACCCGAACCACACCGACCCGGTGGGCGCGAGGGCCTCCTTGACCACGTCGTAGTCGCCCTGCGAGACGCCGCCGCTGGTGACGACCACGTCGGCGCGCACCAGCTGGTCGCTCAGCGCGTCCATGAACGCGCGGGGCTCGTCGGGCACGATTCCGACCCGGTAGGCGATGGCACCGGCCCGGCGGGCGGCGGCGGCGAGCAGCCAGGAGTTGCCGTCGTAGATCGAGTCGTGGCCCGAGCGGCGTCCCGGGGTCGCGCAGCTCCGAGCCCGTCGACAGGATCACGACCCGCGGTCGGGGCCGGGACCGGACCGTCGCCCGGCCGACGCTGGCGAGCAGGCCGAGGTGACGCGGGCCGAGCACGCTCCCGTGCTCGATCAGGACGTCGCCGACCGAGACGTCCTCACCGGCCCGGCGGACGTGCTGGCCCTCGGTGGGCGCCTGGACGATCCGGACCTGGGCCACGCCCCGGTCGGTCCACTCGTAGGGCACCACCGAGTCGGCGCCCGTGGGCATCGGGGCGCCGGTCATGATCTTGACCGCGGTCCCGGGCGACATCGCGAGGATGCCCGCCTGGCCGGCCCCGATCTCGCCGACCACGGGCAGGTGGATCGGGGACTCCTCGGTCGCGCCCGACGACGTCGGCGAGCCGGACGGCGTACCCGTCCATGCCGGAGTTGTCGAAGGACGGCAGGTCGATCGGGGCGATGACCTCCTCGGCGGAGGGCAGGTCGAGCGCCTCGAGGAGCGGCTGGGGGAAGTCCTTCAGCGGCTCGATGTGGTCGAGGATGCGGTCCAGGAGCTGGTCGACGGTGGCGACGCGGTCACCCATCCGTGAGCACCGTCCCGGGCGCGACCCGCTGCGCGGAGTCGGCCTCCAGCGACACGTTGCCGACCACCCGCACGCCGTGTCCGAAGGTCCAGTCGCCGTCGACGGTCAGGGACTTCGCCTCCTTCATCGACGGCGCTCCCTCGGGGAACCGCTTGTCGAACTCGCCGACGTGCTTGTAGAAGCTGCCGTCGAGGTCGACGAACGGGACGTCGTCGGCCGCCTGGTCGAGCACGAAGTCGTAGCCGAGGTCGTAGACGTCCGAGCGCAGCAGCAGCAGGTCGTTGGTGGTCTTCACCGGCACGAACCGGTCGCGGCCGACCTCGATGGTGCGGGCGCCCTCGAAGATCTCGATCGCCGCGCCCATCGCGGTCTCGATCTGGATCACCTCGGGCGTGGAGGAGTCGCCGGGATCGACGTGCTTGACGTTGCGGATCAGCGGCAGCCCGAGGATCCCGCCGCGCCGTTCGAGCTCGTGCCTGCATCGCTCGCAGGTCGAACCAGAGGTTGTTGGTCGAGGTGAAGCGGTGCCGCTCGAGGTCGGCGACCGCGTCCTTGTCCTCGTCGAGGGTCTGGGCGGTCTCGCGGAGCACGATCCGGCCGTCGGTGCGGCGGCGCGCGAAGTGGCCGCCCTTGCGGTCGGAGGCGTTGCGTCGCACGGCCTCGATCGCGAACGGCGCACCCGAGTCGGCGAACCAGCCGGCCACCCGGGCGATCGGGCACCGCGCCGAGGTTGTCGGAGTTGGACACGAACACGCGGTCGTAGCCGGCCTCGATCAGCTGGCCGATCAGGCCGATGCCGTGCAGGGCCGTGTAGAGGTCGCCGTGGCCGGGCGGGCACCACTCCAGCTCGGGATCACGCGGGATGGCTGACCGGCGAGAGGTCCTTGACCAGGAGCTTGGGCTCCTTGTTCTGCAGGAACTCCAGCGGCAGGCCCTCGACCGGCAGGTCCTCGTAGCGGGCCAGCGCCTCGAGGGTGTCGGACGAGGTGCGGAAGCTGTTCATGAAGATCAGCGGCAGCGGGGCGTCGTACTGCTTGCGGAGATGGAGCACCTGGCGGGCGATGATGTCGAGGAAGGAGAGCCCCCGGCGCACGCACAGCAGCGACTTGGCCCGATCCATGCCCATCGAGGTGCCGAGGCCGCCGTTGAGCTTGATGATGGCGGTCTTCGCGATGGCCGCCGCGCCGTCCTCGTCGGTGACCTCGACGTCGACCAGCCGCTCCATGTCGAGCGGCTCGATGGCGGACTCCGGGATCATGCCGGTCTCGCCGCGCCTCGAGGAGCCGGTAGTAGTGGGCGAACGTCTCGATCGCCGTCTCGTCGATGCCGGCCTCGATCATCTTGTCGCGTGCCGTGTTCAGCCCAGCGCTTCCCATGGTCCCGATCGTAGGCTGGCGGCGTGGCAGAACCACATCGGCCCCGCGACTCGGCCACCGGGCCCGACGCGGCGAAGCTCGCGCTGCGCGACCAGATCCTCACCGCGCGCAACCGGCTGGCCGTCGCCGAGCTGGGCGCGGCGGGCACCGCGATCACCGGACACCTGTTCGCCGAGCCGGAGGTACGCCGCGCGGCGACGGTCGCGGCCTACGTCTCGACCGCGTCCGAGCCGGGCACCGGGATCCTGCTCGACGCCCTGGTCGAGGCGGGCAAGCGGGTGATCCTGCCGGTGCTGCTGCCCGACGACGACCTCGACTGGGCGGCCTACGAGGGCGAGAGCGCGCTGCTGCCCGCGCGGCGCGGCATCCTCGAGCCCGCCGGCCGTCGCCTGGGGGTCGACGCGGTCGCGACCGCCGACGTGGTGCTGGTCCCCGGGCTGGCGGTGTCACGCGAAGGGGTGCGGCTGGGCCGGGGCGGCGGGAGCTACGACCGGGCGCTGGCCCGGGTGCCGTCCGGCACCTTCACCTGCGTGCTGCTCTACGACGGCGAGGTCGGCCGCGACGTTCCCGGTCGCGGCGCACGACCGGGCGGTGGCGGCGGCGGCGACGCCGGGCGGGATCACTCGCTTTCGCCGGGGACCAGGTTGAGGGTGGCGGTGCCGGCGGCCTCGACCGCGTCCGCCGAGAACGCCCAGGGCAGCGTCTCTCCTTCGGCCCACAGGTCGGTCTGGTCGGTGTAGTGGTCGCTGAACGGGTGTCCCGAGACCCCGGTCAGGTTGATCCAGCGGGACTCGTCGAGGTCGCGCATCGACACCACCATCCGCATCGACGGTGCCGCGGTGACGTCGTACCCCTCGACCGCGTCCCACGAGGTCGCGTCGACGGCCGAGCCGCCGCCCCCGACCTCCCACGGACCGCGGTTGACCAGCGCCTCGACCAGGCCGACCCCGGACGTGCCGAGGGTCTGGTTGACCAGGTCGAGGTGGTGCAGGTGGCCCCACGTCCACTCGTCGGCGTTGCGGGCCTGGCGCCGGGTCATCTCGTCCCGCGCCTCGCGGAGGACGTCCTCGAGGATGTCGTCGCGGGTCTCCACCTCACCGTCGGTGGTGGCGTCGTCCCACCACGGGTCGGCCGGCCGGCGCAGCAGGCGGGAGACGACGGCCATCCAGCGCTGGCCGCCGTCGGGCCAGACCTCCTCGGGCAGCTCGTCCTGGAAGGTCCGCTCCAGCAGGGTCCGCCACACCACGTTGAAGTACGCCGCCGCCGGGCTGTCGGCGTCCTGGGAGAAGTTCCATTCGCGCAGCTTCTGCTGGCCGTCGTCCCAGTAGGAGGTGGGCAGCTCGATCTCGAGCAGGTAGGGGGTGAGCGCGGGCGCGATCGGGTTGCGGTCGTCGAACTGCAGCTCCTCCATCTCGGCGACCGAGAGCTCGTCCTTCTCGAGGATCACGTCGCGGATCCGCTGCGAGCGGTAGCCGCGGTCCCAGTCGTCGGTGATGTGGAAGGGGTACTCCGGCCCGGCCACCGCCTGGTTGGCGGTGACGACGAACCCCTCGTCGGGGTCGAGGACGTTCGGCAGCCCCTCGAACGGGATGTAGTCACCGGTCCAGTCGTCGTCGGGCCGCCAGCCCTCGGCGGGCAGGTTGCCGTCGTTGCCGGACTTGCGGATCGGGATCCGGCCCGGCGCCTGGTAGCCGATGTGCCCCTCCCGGTCGGCGTAGACCATGTTCTGGGCGGGGATGTCGAAGCGGGCCGCGGCCCTCCGGAAGGAGTCCCAGTCGGTGGCGAGGTTCAGGCGGAGGATCGCGTCGGCGGTCGGGCGCGGGTTCGAGGCCGGTCCAGGCCAGGGACACGGCGTACCCCTCCCCGCGCGCGCTCGGGATGGTCGACCGGCGCCTGTTGTCCGACCTGCTCGTACTCCTCGGACACGTCGGAGAGGAGTGGTCCGTGCGTTGTCGAGCGCACGGTGAGCTCCACGTCGCTGCCGTCGCGCACCTCGATCGTCTCGGTGCGGCTCCGCAGCTGCCGCCACCTGCCGTCGTACCGCCAGCGGTCGCCGTCGACCCGCTCCAGGTAGAGGTCGCTCACGTCCGGGCCGAGGTTGGTGAAGCCCCAGGCGATGTCGGCGTTGTGGCCGATCACCACGCCCGGGACGCCGGAGAAGGTGAACCCGG
Source organism: uncultured Actinomycetota bacterium (assembly GCA_963848795.1). Classification (GTDB taxonomy): domain Bacteria; phylum Actinomycetota; class Actinomycetes; order Propionibacteriales; family Nocardioidaceae; genus Nocardioides. Next base: position 51,988 of record CAWKEX010000012.1, on the reverse strand, counting down.
CGACGTCGAGCGGGCAGTCCTCGGACACGGTGCGACAGTGCAGTCCCATCTGCATCCAGACCCCCGGCAGTGAGACCCCGAGGTGCGGGTCGTTCGCGAGCAAGGGCTCGCCGGTAGCGGAGTGGTCGCCGGAGACCGCCCACGCGTTGCTGCCGATCCCGTCGCCGCGGCCCAGCAGGGCGGGCATCCGGTCGGCGAGACCGTGCAGGTCCCGCAGCGCCGCGCTGGCCCCGGACGGGTACGCCGGCCGCTGGGGCAGGCGGGTCGCCGGCTCGGTGGCGTCCTGCTCGAAGACACTGTCGACGACGGCGCCCTGGCGCACGATCGGTGCGTGCTCGTCGTAGGGGTAGGGCGGGTAGAGCCGCCTGACCTCTGCGGGCGTGTGCTCGGCGAGGGCGAGCGCCCGGTCGATCTCGTCGGTCATGTTGCCACGCAGGTCCCAGGCCATCGCCTTGAGCCAGGCCAGCGAGTCGACCGGCCGCCACGGCTCGGGCCGGTAGTCGAGGCCTCCGGCGCGCAGGATGGTGTACTCGAGGCCGAGCTCGCTCGGTGCCCGGTCGGCGATGTAGGCGTTCACGCCTTCCGCGTAGGCCTCGAGGGCCGCGCGGGTGTCGGGCCCGACCAGCGCCAGCTCCTTCCGCGCGACCCGGCGCCAGCCCATCGTGCGGATGACCTTGTCGGTCTCCAGGGCGGTCTCGCCGAACAGCTCCGAGAGCCGCCCGGCGGTGAGGTGCCGCCGGATGTCCATCTCGTAGAACCGCTCCTGCGCGTGCACGAAGCCCTGGGCCCGCATCAGGTCGTCCATCGAGTCGCCGTAGAGCTGGGGGATCCCGAACTCGTCGCGGACGACCGTGACCTCGCCGGCCAGTCCCGGCACCTCGAGCTCGCCGGTGGTCTGCGGGATCGACCGGTGGGTCAGCATGAAGCCGGTCACCAGGCCGGCGACAAGGAGCAGCACCAGCACCACGACGACGTACACCGAGGCCCGGGCGTAGCCCGGCCAGCTGCGGAAGGTCTGCCGCCAGCCTCTGCCTTCTGGATCGGCGTCGTCCCTCGAGGAGGACTCGGTCTGGTCGGTCATGGTGCTGGACATTGTGCCGTACCATTGGCAGTCGTCCGGTGTGAGTGCCAGCCCTCGCCCGGTCGCCACCAGAAGCCCAAAGGATCCGACCAGTGCCGACCTACCAGTACGCCTGCACCGAGTGCGGGCACGCCTTCGAGCAGTTCCAGAACTTCTCCGACGACACGCTGAGCGTGTGCCCCGAGTGCGAGGGCCGGCTTCGCAAGCTCTTCAACGCCGTGGGTGTGGTGTTCAAGGGCTCAGGCTTCTACCGCACCGACTCCCGCCCGGCAGAGAAGTCCGAGTCCGGCCCCAAGAAGGACGCTCCACGGAAACCGGACTCCCCCAAGCCAGAGACCCACAGCGGCGCAGAAGCCCAAGGAAACCGCAACCTCCTGACAGCCGAGCAGGCACGAGTTACCGGAGGAGCGCAGCGGAGGAGGTAACTCGCGCCGGCTCGGCGTCCCTGGCCTGGTAACTCGCGCCGGCTCGGCGTCCTGGCTGACCCACGCGGCTCGGCGCCGGCGTAACCCACGACGGCTCGGCGGGGCTGTGGATGACGCCGGCAGCGCGCACGGATCTCTCCTAGCGTCGGGCCATGGTCCAGCTCCCCGCCGCCACCCGCCTGGCCCGCGTCTTCAGACGGGTGCGCCGTGTCGTGCTGGCTCGCCGCCGATTGCTCGCCGCGCTGCTGGCCGGGGTCGCCGTGGCGGCCGGTGTCCAGGCCGCGACCGCACCCCCGCAGCCGGCGGTCGGCGTGCTCACCGCCGCGCGGGACCTGCCCGCCGGGGCGGTGATCGGCGGCGACGACCTGGTCACGGTCGACTTCGCCCCGGGCTCGGTCCCGAGCGGGGCCGCCTCGGACGTCGTGGGCCGGACCCTCGCCGCACCGGTTCGGCGGGGCGAGCCGGTCACCGACGTGCGGCTCGTGGGGCCGGCGCTGACGGCCGGCGACCCGGAGCTGACCGCCGTACCGGTCCGCCTGCCCGACGCCGGGATGGTGGAGCTGCTCGAGGTGGGTGACCGGATCGACCTGATCGGCACCGACCCGCAGAGCTCAGGCGCCTGCCGTGGTGGCCACCGGCGTGCCGGTCCTGGCCCTCCCCCGACCGTCGTCGGACACCGATGGATCGGGTCAGCCCGGCGGCCTGGTGGTCGTGGGTGCGGCACCGACCGAGGTGACCCGGCTGGCCGACGCCGGCGTGCGACTCTTCCTGACCTACGCGTTCTCCCACTAGCGTTGAGCGATGACTGGATTCAAGAACTTCATCCTCAAGGGCAACCTGGTCGAGCTGGCCGTGGCCTTCATCATGGGCCTCGCCTTCGCGGCCGTGGTCACGGCCACCGTCGCGCTGTCATGGACATCGTCGGCAAGGTCGGTGGCCAGCCCGACTTCTCCAACTACACGCCTGGCGGGGTTTCGGTGGGGGCGTGGATCACGGCAGTGATCTCGTTCCTGATCCTGGCCGCGGTCGTCTACTTCCTCATCGTCGTGCCCTACACGAAGGCGAAGGAGAAGTACTTCCCGGCCGACGAGCCCGGCACGCCTGCCGACGTCGAGCTGCTGACCCAGATCCGCGACCTGCTCGCCGGTCGCGAGGGCGGCACGAAGCCGGGGGATCCGGCGTCTGAGGACGGCTCAGCCGTGGTGCGGCGGCACCTGGGCGCGCAGCCAGCGGTCGCCGTCGCCGCGGTCGTCGGGGCCCTCGGGGTCCCGCTCGTCGGCGGTGGTGTCCGGCAGCACCTCACCGAACACCGCAGCGATCCGGCGGCGACGCTCCTCGGGTGACTCGTCCGGGGTGTTCATGCGCACAGCCCGTTCGCTTCCGCTTCCTCGGCTTCCTCCGGCGAGACGGAGGGCGACGGCTTCGAGGACGGCTTTGAGGACGGCTTGTTGCTGTCCGACCCGGTGGGCTTGGCGGCGCTGATCGCGTCGCTGGTGAGCCGCTTCGTCAGCGGCTCGTCGGCGGCGATCTTGGCCCAGAGGTTGTCGGCCTGGGGTAGCCAGGCGACCCGGCCGCTGTACTCCGGCCGCTGGTCGTACTCGAACGGCACCGTGACGAACTGGATGTTCTCGAGGCCGATGCCCTGGAAGCCGACGCCGATCTTGGCGAGCTTGATGACGTTGTCGAGGCCGGGGTCGACCTGCAGGGAGTTGGTGGCGGCGTCGAGGAAGCCGACGAGCCGGTCGACGCGGGCGAGGGTTCCGGCCGAGATCGCCTTGTTGGCCATCGCGGCGATGAAGGCCTGCTGGCGCTTGATCCGGCTGATGTCGGAGCCGTCGCCGAGGGTGTAGCGGGCCCGGACGTAGTTCAGGGCCTCTCGGCCCTCGACCTCGCGGGTGCCGGCCGGGATGTTGATGCCGTGCGCGGGGTCATCGATGTCCTCGGGGATGCAGACGGGCACGCCGTCGATGGCGTTGACCATGCCCTCGAAGCCGGCGAAGTCGATGACGACGTAGTGGTCGACGAAGACGCCGGTGTTCTTCTCGAACTGCCGGATCGTGCAGGCCGGGCCGCCGAGCGCGAACGCCTCGTTCCACATGACGTCGGTCCCGCCCGGGATGTCCTCGCCGTCCTCGGTCTTGCAGGTCGGGCGGGTCACGAGCGAGTCACGCGGGATGCTGACGCCGTAGGCGCGCTTCCGGTCCGCCGAGAGGTGCATGAGGATCGTCGTGTCGGAGCGGTCGCGTGCTGCCGAGCTCCTGGTTGTCGATGTTGTTACCGGCCGCGTCGCGGTCGTCGGAGCCCATGACGAGAACGTTGAGCGGCTCCTGCGGCCCGGTCACGCCCTTCTTCTCCGGGCGGTCGTCGCCGAGCTGCCCGGTGACGTCGACGACGTCGAGGTTGCCGCTGAGGTGCCGGTAGAGGTAGACCACACCCAGCCCGGTCGCGAGGGCGAGCACCACGGCGCTGGCAATCAGCACCCGGCCGATGGTGTGCCTGCGGGGCGTACCGTCCGCGCCGCTTGGGCGCGTCAGGCGGCTGCCGCGTCTCTTCGCGCGCCGCATGGTCGGACATGGGTACCTCAGGGGGTCGGGGACCTGCGGAGGGCGGGCGAACCCAGCCCTCCGAAGCTTCCAGTATCACGGTTCGTACCCGATTTCGTCTAAATCCCGCGCTCCGGCCACTCCTCGACTGCCAGCCGGTACCCCCGCTTGACCACGGTCTGGACGGCACGGGTGCCGACGGCTGCCCGCAGCCGGGCGACGGCCATCTCCACGGCGTGCTCGGACCCGGCCTGTCCGCTCGGAAGCAATGGCGAGCAGCGCCCGGCGCGACACCACGTTCCCGGGTTGGCGACCAGGCGCCTGGAGGACGGCCGCGGGAGCCGGCGACAGCCTCACCTCGATCCCGTCCAGGAGGACCTGCGTCGCCGTGCAGCAGCAGCTGGTGGCCGCCCACGAGCTCGATCGCCAGTCCCGCACGCCGCGAGGGCAGCTCGGTCCCCGAGCTGCTTGACCATCGCGGCCAGTCGGGAGCGCTCCGGGAAGATCGTCGGGACCCCCCACTGCTCGAACGCGGCCGCTGTCACCGGCCCGACGCAGGCCGCGACCGCGTCGGCCTGGAAGGCGCTCACCACCTCGTCCCGGCGGCCGGTCACCCCGGCCGCCTCCATCAGCGCGGCCACGGCAGGGGCGGAGGTGAAGGTCACCGCGTCCAGAGCCCGGTCAGCGATCAGGTCGACCAGCCTGAACATCGGCTCCGGGTCGTCCGCGCTCGCCACCCGGTAGACCGTCAGCGTCGTGACGTCGGCGCCCCGGCGTCGCAGCGCATGAGCGACCATCGACAGCGACTGGCCGTGCTCCTGCACCACGATCCGCAGCCCGGTGAGGTCCCGCCCGCGCAGGTGCTCGAGGACGTCCTCGAAGCACTCCGACGGCGGGGCCCACACCTCCCGCAGCCCGCGGCTGCGCAGGGCACCGACGCTCTTCGGACCGCGGGCCAGGATCTCGGCCGACCCGATCGACGCCAGCAGCTCATCGAGCACCCCCCACCGCTCGCAGGCGGCGAACCATGTCTTCATCCCGATGCCCGTGGTCGCGAGGAACAGGTCGACCGGCCGCGACACGACGTCCGCGGTCGCCGCGCGCAGGTCCTCGTCGTCGACGTGGTTGGGGTCGAGCGACAGCGCCGGCGCCCGCTCCACCCGGGCGCCACGGCGCTCGAGCAGCGCCACCTGTTCCTCGACCTTGCGGGCCGCCGTCACGCCGATCCTGAAGCCGGCGAGCGGTTGGTCGTCCATTCAGCCCTCCCGGCGACCACCGACCAGGACCAGGCCGTCAGTGACCGCGACGTCGTACGTCGGAACCCGGACCGCCGCGTCGTCGAGGCACTGTCCCGTCCGCAGGTCGAACGCCTGCTTGTGCATCGGTGATGCCACGAACGGGACCTCGCTCCCGCGTCCCGACGATCCCGCGCGACAGCACCGACGCCTGGGCACAAGGGTCGTAGTTGGAGATTGCGTGGATGTTGCCGTCGTGGGTCCTGAAGATTGCGATTGCCTCCCCCTCGACCAGCGCGACGACACCCACCTCGACCTCGAGGTCGGCGTAGCGGCAGACGACGGTCACCGCGGGGCTCCCACCGGGATGGTCGTGCCCAGGACCACGGGACCGTCGGAGTCGGCCGGGACGGCCTGGTCGCGCTCGGCCCGGAACGAGATGTGCGGGTCGGGAGTCCCGGGCGCGTTCACGAACGAGACGAAGCGGCCCAGCTTCTCCGGGTCGTCGAGGGTGTCGGCCCACTCGTCGCGGTAGTCCTCGACGTGCCGCGCCATCGCCGCCTCCAGCTCCGAACCGAGCCCCAGCACGTCGTCGACGACCACGTCGCGCAGCCGGTCGAGACCCGCCCTCGAGCGAGTCGATCCACGGGGCGGTCCGCTGCAGCCGGTCCGCGGTGCGGATGTAGTACATGAGGAACCGGTCGAGGCAGCGGACCAGGGTCTCGGTGTCGAGGTCGCCCGCCAGCAGCCGGGCGTGGGCCGGGGTCGCGCCGCCGTTGCCGCCGACGTAGAGGTTCCAGCCCTGCTCGGTCGCGATCACGCCGAAGTCCTTGGCGCGGGCCTCGGCGCACTCGCGGGCGCAGCCGCTGACGCCGCCCTTCAGCTTGTGCGGCGAGCGCAGTCCGCGGTACCGGAGCTCCAGGTCGATGGCGAGACCGACCGAGTCCTGCACGCCGTAGCGGCACCAGGTCGAGCCGACACAGGACTTCACGGTGCGCAACGCCTTGCCGTAGGCGTGGCCGGACTCGAAGCCGGCGTCGACCAGCCGCCGCCAGATCGCCGGCAGCTCCTCCATCCGGGCTCCGAACAGGTCGATGCGCTGACCCCCGGTGATCTTCGTGTAGAGCCCGAAGTCGCGGGCCACCTCGCCGATGACGATCAGCTTCTCGGGCGTGATCTCGCCACCCGGGATCCGCGGGACGACCGAGTAGGTCCCGTTGCGCTGGATGTTGGCGAGGTAGGCGTCGTTGGTGTCCTGGAGCGCCCGGGTCGAGCCCTCGAGCACCTGTCCGCCGATCAGACTGGCGAAGATCGACGCCAGCGCCGGCTTGCAGATGTCGCAGCCCCGGCCGGTGCCATGGGCCTCGACGACCTGGTCGAAGCTCGTGTAGCCGTGGACGGCCACCACGTCGAACAGCTCCTGCCGGGTCAGCGGGAAGTGCTCGCAGAGGCTGCGGTCGACGACCCGGCCCTGAGCAGCGAAGTACTCCTCGACGATCCGCTTCACAACCGGCTTGCAGGAGCCGCAGGTGCTGCCGGCAGGGGTGCTGGTGTCCTGTTCGGCGGCGTCGACGATGTCGGCCTTGCACACGTTGTTGCACGAGCAGACGACGGCCTCGTCCGGGAGCCCGAGGTCCGCGCCCCCGCGGCTGGGCGGAAGGATCAGCTCCTCGGGGTTGTCCGGCAGGTCGATGCCGCTGGCGACCATCGGGCGGAGGACGCCGTACGCCGTGGCGTCTCCGACCAGGACCCCGCCGAGGAGGCGCCGGCCGTCCTCGGAGACGACGAGCTTCTTGTAGACCCCGGCGACGGCGTCGGCGAAGACCAGCTCCAGCGCACCCTCGGTGACCGCGTGGGCGTCCCCGAACGACGCCACGTCGACGCCGAGGAGCTTGAGCTTGGTGGACGTGTCGGCGTCCGTGAAGGTGCCCGGGCCGCCGAGCATCGCGTCGACCACGACCTCGGCCATGGCGTAGCCGGGAGCGACCAGGCCGTACATCCGGCCGGCCGGCGCCGCGCACTCCCCGATCGCCCAGACGTGCGGGTCGGAGGTCCGGCACTGCTCGTCGACGAGCACGCCGCCGCGCTCGGCCAGGTCGAGGCCGGCGGCGCGGGCCAGCGCGTCGCGGGGGCGGATGCCTGCGGAGAAGACGACGACCTCGGCTTCCACCGGCTCCGCGTCGCGCAGCGCCAGCCCAGTCGCTCGCTCCTCGCCGAGGACCCGCTCGGTGGCGGCACCGGTGTGCAGGGTGAGGCCGAGCGCCTCGACGTGCCGGGCCAGGGTCGCGCCGCCGGCGTCATCGACCTGCACCGGCATCAGCCGGGGCGCCATCTCGACGACGTGGGTGTCGAGGCCGAGCTGGTGCAGCGCGTTCGCGGCTTCGAGGCCGAGCAGGCCACCACCGATCACGGCGCCGGTCGTCGCCGCCGGCCGCGGCCTCCCGGATCGCCTCGAGGTCCTCGATGGTCCGGTAGACGAAGCAGCCGGGCAGGTCGTGGCCGGGGACGGGCGGCACGAACGGCGCGGCACCGGTGGCGAGCACCAGGTCGTCGTAGGCCAGCACCTCGCCGTCGTCGAGCTGGACCGTCCGGTTGTCGGGGTCGAGGCCCTTGACGGCGGCGCCCAGGACGAGCCGGACGCGGGGGTCGTCGTACCCGCCGCCGGGCAGGAGCGAGAGGGCGTCGGCGCCGACCTCGAAGAACGACGTGAGCGCCACCCGGTCGTAGGCAGGCCGCGGCTCCTCGCCGATCGACCACGACGTCATGGGTCTCGGTGAGGCCGCGCTCGATCGCGGCCTGGACGAAGCGGTGGCCGACCATGCCGTGGCCGACGACGACGAGCTGCTTGCGGAGATGAGGACTCATCGGTGTGTTCCTTCCAGGGTGCGGGAGGCGAGCAGGGAGCGGACCGTGTCGGCGCAACCGCCGCAGCCCGTGGTGGCGTGCGTCGAGGACCGGACGTCCTCGAGGGAGGTGCAGGCCCGGACCCGGCCGGCGGTGACGCCGGCGCAGGCGCAGACCTCCGCGTCGTCGGGCAGCGCCGACGGGCGGGTGGGCCGGTCACCCATGAGCAGGGCTCCGGGCTCGGTCGGGGCGAGCACGGTGCCGCGGTCGAAGTGCTGGGTGAGCAGCCCGATCCGGGACAGGTCGCCGACCAGGGTGGCCCCGACGATCACGCCGTCGCGGACGACGAGCTTGCGATGCGACCCGAGCACGGGGTTGGTGACCTCGACGACCTCGCCGTCGGTGCGCTCGGGGTCGCCGAGCACGGCCACGTCCAGTCCGGTCGCGCGGAGGCGGGCCACGGTGCGGCTGCCGTCGTACGTCGCGTCGCCGCCGGCGAGCCGGTCGGCCAGGATCCCGGCCTGTTCCCACGCCGGCGGGACGAACCCGGTGGTCCGGCCACCGTGCTCGGCGCAGTCGCCGATCGCGTGGATCGTCGGGTCGTCGACCGAGGCGAGCCCGTCGTCGACGACGATGCCGCGTCGGACGGTCGAGGCCGGCGCGGCGGGCCAGGGCCGTGGAGGGCCGGCCGCCGGCAGTGAGCACGACCAGGTCGGTGTCGAGCGTGAACCCGTTGTCGAGCACGAGGCCGGCCTCGGTGAGGCGTACCGCCCGGGCGCCGGTGTAGACGGTCGTGCCGAGGCGGCTGAGGTCCCGGGCGAGGATCCTGCCGGCCTTCTCGTCGACCTGGCTGCGGAGCAGGTGGTCGCCGCCCTCGACGATCTCGGTGCCGAGGCCGCGGACGCTCAGAGCCCGGGCCACCTGGAGGCCGAGGAGCCCACCCCCGACCACGACCGCTCTCCGGGCGCCGGGCACCGCGGCGTCAAGGCGTTGGCAGTCGTCGAGGCTTCGGAACGCGTGCACCTTCTCGTGGAGTCGGCCGTCGAGCCGGACCAGCCCTCGGATCGGCGGCAGGGTCGGGATCGAGCCTGTGGCGAGGACCAGTGCGTCGTAGGGCACGCGGCTGCCGTCGATCAGCTCGACCTCGCGCTCCGCGCGGCGGATCTCCGCGACCCGCGCCCCGAGCCGCAGGTCGATGTCGTCCGGCACGCGCATCGTGATGCTGTCGACGGGATGGGTGCCCTCGAGCACCGCCGACAGCAGGATCCGGTTGTACGGCGGGTGGGCCTCGTCACCGAGCAGCGTGACCTGCGCGCGGCCCGCCAACCGCTCGGCGAGGCGGACCGCGGCCATCCCGGCGCCGGCCACAACCACTCTCATGCGCGCACCTGCGCCGAGGGAGAGGTCACCCGAGGGCTTTCGGCTTGCAGGACCTCGGCGTGACCCGAGTCGCGAGCCGTGTCGATTCGCGCCGCACATGCCTTGAACTCCGGCATCCGGCTGGAGGGGTCGAGCGCGTCGTTGGTCAACCGGTTGGCCCCGACCCAGTGGAACGGCACGAACACCGTGTCCGGGCGGATCGTGCTGACGACCCGGGCGGGTGCCTTGAGCTCGCCCCTCCGGGTCGTGACCACGACCGGGTCGCCGTGGCGGGCTCCGATCCGGTCGGCGAGCAGCGGGTGCAGCTCGACGAACGGGCCGACGTCGGGTAGCTCCCGGACCCGGCGGGTCTGGGCTCCGGACTGGTACTGCGCCAGTACCCGTCCGGTCGTGAGGTGGACGGGGTAGTCGTCGCAGGGGACCTCTGCGGCCCCGCGGTGCTCGACGGCGATGCAGCGGGCTCGGCCGTCGGGCGTGCCGAAGCGGTCGGCGAAGAGTCGGGGCGTTCCTGGGTGGTCCGGGGCCGGGCAGGGCCAAAAGACGCCGTGCTCGTCTCGGATCCGGTCGTAGTCGATGCCGGCGTAGTCCGCGGCTCCCCCGGCCGAGGCCCGCCCGAGCTCGGCGAACACGCTCTCCGGTTCGGTCCCGATCGTGTCGGGGTGGCCGAGGCGGTCGGCCAGCGCAGCGAGCACCTCGAGGTCGGTCCGAACCCCTGCCGGCGGCGCCACCGCGCGCTCGCGGAGGATCACCCGGCCCTCGAGGTTGGTCATCGTGCCGGTCTCCTCGGCCCACTCGGTCACCGGGAGGACAACGTCGGCGATAGCGGCGGTCTCCGACATCACCAGGTCCGCGACCACGAGCAGGTCGAGGGCGGCCAGCCGCTCGGCGACGTGGGTGGCGTTCGGGGCGGAGACGACGACGTTGCTGCCGTGCACCAGGAGGGCGCGCGGCCCTTCGTCCGTCCCGAGCGCGTCGAGCAGCTCGTACGCCGAGCGGCCTCGGCCCGGCAGCGACCCGGCCTCGACGCCCCAGACCCCGGCGACGTGGGCTCGGGCAACGGGGTCGTCGATCAGCCGGTAGCCGGGCAGCTGGTCGGCCTTCTGCCCGTGCTCCCGGCCGCCCTGGCCGTTGCCCTGCCCGGTCAGGCAGCCGTAGCCGGCGCCGTGCCTTCCGCACATGCCGAGCGCCAGCGCCACGTTGATCCAGGCCGAGACCGTGTCGGTGCCGGTGCTGTGCTGCTCGGCGCCGCGGGCGGTCAGGACCATCACCCTTCCGGCGTCGGCGAGGAGGTCGGCGAGGTCGCGCAGTTCGGTGGCTGACACCCCGGTGATCCGCTCCACCCGCTCCGGCCACCAGGTCGCCACGGACCGCCGTACGTCGTCGAAGCCGGTCGTGCGCGTGGCGACGTACTCCTCGTCGACCGCGCCCGCTGCATCGATCAGGTGCAGCAGACCGAGCGCGAGGGCGAGGTCCGTGCCCGGCACCGGCTGGACGACCACGTCCGCCCTCTCGGCGGTGGGGGTGTGCCGGGGATCGACCACGACCACCTTGCCGCCCCGATCCCGGAGCCGGTCGAGATGACGGGCCGCCGGCGGCATGGTCTCGGCGAGGTTGGAGCCGACCAGCACGAGGACGTCGGTGGCCTCCACGTCGGCGATCGGAAACGGCAGACCACGGTCGATCCCAAACGTCCTGGTGGACGCCGACGCCGCCGACGACATGCACCAGCGCCCGTTGTAGTCGATCTGGCTGGTGCCGAGGACGACCCGGGCGAACTTGCCCAGTGCGTAGGCCTTCTCGTTGGTGAGCCCGCCGCCACCGAACACGGCAACCGAGTCCGGGCCGTGGTCGCACCGCAGCGCCGCCAGCCGGTCGGCCACGAGGTCGAGCGCCTCGTCCCAGGCTGCTGCCCGGAGCTCGCCGGTGACCCGGTCGCGGACCAGCGGGGTCGTGAGCCGCTCCCGGCTGCCACGCAGCCCGGTCGCCGTCCACCCCTTCCGGCACAGGGCCCCCTCGTTGACCGGGAACTCTGGCCACGGCGCCACCTCGAGAGTCCCCCGCCGGGGGGTCTCGAGGGTCATGCCGCACTGCAGCGAGCAGTAGGGGCAGTGGGTTCTGGTCATCGGTGAGGTCAGATCCCGGCCCGCGCGAGGCTGGTTGCGTGTGAGGGCGTTCGCAGGAAGACGCCGTACGTCACGAGCGCGCAGACCACGTAGTAACCGGCGAATGCCGCGAACGCCGCCTTGGTCGCCGTCAGCGGGTCGGCGACCCACGGCGACGCGAAGGCGATGGGGATCAGGAAGCCGCCGATCGCCCCGACCGCGCCGATGACGCCGAGCGCCGCGGACGACTGCTGGGTCGCCCTGCTCAGGGCCGTAGCGCGCTCAGGTGAGTTCGGGGTCGTCGACCGCTCGGCCTCGGTGCGCCAGATCGCCGGGATCATCCGGTACGTCGAACCGTTGCCGATCCCGGTCGCGGCGAAGATGCACAAGAAGAACCCGAGGAACCACGGGAACCACGACTGGTTCCCGGTCGCGATCACCGGGTCTGCTGTGGGGTTCGGGGCCAATTGCGAGACGGTCCACAGCACCGCGAGCGTGAACACGATCATCGCCGCGAACGCGCCCACGCGTGACCCTGGCGCCGCCGAGGCGGTCAGCCAGCCAGCCGCCGAGAGGTCGGGTCGCGGAGCCGATGGCGGCGCCCAGGAACGCGTAGTAGGCGAAGAAGATCCCGGTGCCGAGCGGCGCCGGCTCCGGCACCCAGAAGTTGAGCTTGATCAGCAGCGGCATCGCGGCCGAGTAGCCGATGAAGGAGCCGAAGGTCCCGATATAGAGGAAGGACATCACCCACGTCTGGCGCTTCCACAGCACCCGCAGCTGCTCGCGCGGCTTCGAGACCGCGGTCCCGAGATTGTCCATGAAGAAGTACGCCGCGAGGGCCGCGACGATCGCCAGACCGGCGTACACGTAAGCGGCGCGCTCGAGGTGGATGCCGCCGTCAGCCGCCTTGACCAGGCCGAAGATGCCGGCGCCGCCGACGATCACCGGCAGCAGCAGCTGGACCAGGGAGACGCCGAGGTTGCCACCGGCCGCGTTGAGGCCGAGCGCCGTGCCCTTGCGGTCGGCCGGGTAGAAGAAGTTGATGTTGGCCATCGAGCTGGCGAAGTTGCCGCCGCCGAAGCCCGCGGTCGCAGCGATCAGGCAGAACGCCCAGTACGGCGTTGACGGGTCCTGAACCGCGATCGCGAACAGCAGCGTCGGGACGAGCAGCAGAGCGGCGCTCACGATCGTCCAGTTGCGGCCGCCGAACTTCGGCACCGCGAACGTGTAGGGCAGCCGCAGCAGCGACCCGACCAGGTTTGGCAACGCGACGAGGAGGAACAGCTGTTGCGGGGTGAACTCGAAACCCTGCGCGAGCAGGAACGCCGAGGAGACGCTCCAGATCAGCCAGACGGAGAAGCCGAGGTGTTCGGCGAAGATCGACCAGACGAGGTTACGGCGCGCGATCCGGCGACCGCCGTTCTCCCACTGGCCCGGTGTCCTCGGGCCGCCAGTCGTCGATCCACCGGCCGGTGCGGCGGCGCGGGGCGGTGACGGGTCGAGGCGAGGTCGTCAGCGTCATGCTGGAGATCCTCGGGACCCGATGTGTCGGGCAGGACAGGTCGCCGTCTCACCGGGATCAACTTGTCCTCACGGCCTCACAGGAAGTGGCTGGAGAGCCTCAGCCCGTGTTGCGCATGCCGGCCGCGATCCCGTTGATCGTCAGCAGCAGGGCTCGTTCCAGCGTGGGGCCGTCCTCACCTCGCCGTTGCCGCGCCAGCAGCTGCGTCTGCAGGTGGTGGAGGGGCTCGAGGTAGTTCTCGCGGATCTCCAGCGTGGTGCGCAGGGTCGGCTCCCGGTCGAGCACCGCGGTGTCACCGGTGACGCCCAGCACCTGCTCGACGGTGAGCCGGAACTCCGCCCGGATGTCGTCGAGGAGCCCGCGCAGGGGCGGGGGCGCGAGTGCGACGTACCGCTCGGCGATGTCCAGGTCGGTCTTGGCCAGCATCATCGACGACGTTGTCGATGAACGTCCGGAAGAACGCCCAGTCGCGGTACATGCCCGAGCAGCTCCTCCCCCGCGTCGGCGACCGCCGCGAGGCCGCTCCCGACCCCGAACCAGCCGGGGACGATCTGCCGGGACTGCGTCCAGCCGAAGACCCACGGGATGGCGCGCAGGTCCTCGACCCCGCCTCCGGAGCCCGGCCGGTGCGCGGGACGCGACCCGATGTGGAGGGCGCCCAGCAGGTCGACCGGCGTGGCGGCGAAGAAGTAGTCGGCGAGCCCGTCGTGCTCCACGAGCCCGCGGTAGCGGTCGTGGGCCGCCTGCGGAGATCTTGTCCATCATCGTCGTCCCAGCCGTGGGCCAGGTCCGGCGGACGCCGGTCGATGCGGTGCAGCACCGAGGCCTCGATGGTCGCGGCCAGGGTCAGCTCGAGGTTCTGCCGGGCCAGGACCGGGAGGGCGTACTTGTCGCTGATCACCTCCCCCTGCTCGGTGACCTTGACCTCGCCGTCCACGGTGCCCGACGGCAGCGCCATGATCGCGTCGTACGTCGGCCCGCCGCCGCGGCCCACCGAGCCGCCCCTGCCGTGGAAGAAGCGCAGCCGGACGCCGTGTCGGCGGGCCACGTCGCGCGCCCGGCGCTGCGCCTTCTGGATCTGCCACTGCGAGGTCGCGATGCCTCCGGACTTGTTGGAGTCGGAGTAGCCGAGCATCACCTCCTGCACGTCGCCGCGCAGGCTGAGCAGCCGGCGGTACGACGGCTCCCGGAACAACGCGTCGAGGATCTCTTCGGTGCGCTCGAGCTCCTCCACGGTCTCGAGCAGCGGCACGAAGCCGATCCGGGCGGTGTCCTCGGCCAGGTCGACCAGGCCGGCCTCGCGGGCGAGCAGCACCGCGGCCAGGACGTCGTCGGCGTCGCGGGTCATCGAGACGATGTAGCTCTCGATGGTCCGGGCGACCCAGGGTGTCGAGCGCCCAGCCGATCACGTCGAACGTCTCCGCCGTGGCGCGGGCATCCTCGTCGAGGGGTAGTGGCCGCGGCGCCAGCGGACGACGACCGGCGAGCTCCTCGGCGAGCACCTGCAGCCGGGCGGGCTGGTCGAGCTCGGCGTAGGGAACGGTCAGCTCGCCCAGGCGGTCGAGCAGCTGCCCGACGGCGTCGTGGTGCTTCTGGGCGTGCTCGCGGACGTCGAGCGTGGCCAGGCTCAGCCCGGTGGCGGCGACGGTGCGGACCAGCCGCTCGAGCCCGCCACCGGCCAGGAGCGCACCCTGGTGGGCGAGCACCGAGCCGTGCAGGAGGCGCAGGTCGTCCAGCAGCTCGGTGTCGTCGCGGTAGTCGCGCCCCGGCCGGTGGGGCTCGCCGCGAGGCGATGCGCCGCTCGGTGAGCGCGAGCCGGACGTGCACGCAGGTGAGGAAGAGCCGGTACGGCTCCTGGGCGTTGAGCCGGCGGTAGCGCGGCTCGACCTCCGGCAGGCCGGGCAGCAGCTCGTCCACGCGGGCGTGGATCTCGGGGTCGACCTCGGACACCTGCTCGCTGATGGACAGGTCGCGGCGCAGCGCGTCGACCTTCCGCTGGAGCATCCGGATCCCGTGGGTGGCCTGGAGCCTCAGCACGTCGCGCGTGGTCTCCGGGGTCACGTTGGGGTTGCCGTCACGGTCACCGCCCACCCAGCTCCCGAACGACAGCGGGCGGGCGTCCGGAGGCAGCTCGACGCCCCGGTCAGCCAGCTGGTCCCGCAGCTCGTCGAGCACGTCGGGAACGGCGGCGGCCGAGAGCCCCTCGAGGTAGTAGACGATGTTGCGGGCCTCGTCGATGGGCTCGGGTGGTTCGACGCGGATCTCGTCGGTGTGCCAGAGCAGCTCGACGGCCTCCTCCAGCCGTCTGGTGCGTCGACGGCCCTCCGGCTCCTCCAGCAGGGCCGCCACCCGGCGCAGCTTGTCGATCGTCGACCGGCGGGCGACCTCGGTCGGATGGGCGGTGAACACCGGCCGGACCGCGATGTGTCGAAGCCCCTCCTCGACGTCGTCGGCGCTCGACGCCGGCCTTCTCGATGCGCGCGAGGGTCTGCTCGAGCCAGCCGCCCTCGGCCTCGCTGCGCCGCAACAGCGCCCGGCCCCGGTGGACCTGCTCGGTGACGTTGGCGAGGTGGAAGTAGGCGGTGAACGCCCGGACCAGCCGGATGGTCGTCTCCAGGTCGAACTCGGGCAGATCCTCGAGGCGGTCGCCCTTCGAGTGGGCCCGCACCTGCTCGACGAGATCGAGGAGCTGCTGGCCCTCGGCGCGGACCAGCGTCTCGCCGAGGATCGTCGTGACCAGCCGGATGTCCTTGCGCAAGGCGGTGTCCGGCGCACCGAACGAGTGCGGTGCAGTCGTCATGTTCACCCTTGCGTTCCCTTGGCTACTCCGAGTCCACCAGCCTCGGCCGTGGGAGAGCAAGGTACCCAGCAGCCCGTCTCGCCTAAACTCCTGCCGGGCCCCAGTAGCTCAGCGGATAGAGCAGCCGCCTCCTAAGCGAAAGGTCGCAGGTTCGACTCCTGCCTGGGGCACCATGCCATCAAGTTCAGGTTCGACCTCGTACCGGTGGCGCAGCCTGTAAGTTTGGCGTCGGGTGGCGGGTGCGTTTCATCGAGACGAAGCGCCCGAATCAGACGAGGAGTTGGGCCCCATGCTCAAGTTCTGGGCTGCCCTCCTGACAGCGTTCCTGGTCCTGCTCCTCACGCCTGGTCCGGCCGCGGCAGTTCCGACCGATGCCGTGGCCAAGATCACGGTCGACGCCCCCCGGAAACTCGTTGGACCGTCGCCCTTCGTCGACTCGCTGTACTCCACCGTCCGGGACAACAAGGGACAGCTCCACGGGTACCTCTCGAACACCAAGGTGATGTGGTACGACCAGCGGGCCAATGGCTCACTGACGAACCCTCGCCAGATCATGTCCGGTGGCGGGCGCGGCTCGGTCGACCAGTGCGGCGTGCACCCGGTCGGCACCATCTACAAGGACCCAGCCGCAAGGGGCTCGCACTGGATCACGTTCTACCACGCGGAGAGGGCCGCGCCAGTTGACGGCGGGAAATGCAACCACTGGGACCGGCACACCCGCTGGAGCATCGTCCGGATGGAGACGTTCAACGGCGGCCGAACCTGGTTGAAGCGAGGCCAGGTCATCACCCAAGATCGCGGGCTGCTGAGCACTCCGGCCGGTCGTTGGTCCTACGCAACCGATGATGCTGGCAGTCCCCGCCTGGTCATCGCCGGCAAGTTCATGTACCTCTACCATCGAGCCACGAACCGCACCTCGGGAACCCTCCAGGAGATGACCATCGCCCGAGCCTCACTGCGCAGCAAGGGGAAGCCGGGAGCGTGGACGAAGTTCTTCAAGGGAGCGTTCACCGAGCCCGGCCTCGGTGGCCAGTCGTCGGCCCTTTCGGGCCTGCCAGCCGCGGCGCGGGGCATCTCGTACAACTCCTACCTGGACCGCTGGTTGGCGGTGAAGGTCGACATCGCCGGCACCTTCCTGTTCCAGTCCACCGACCGCATGAGCTGGACTCCGTTGCGGCAGATCGTGAGGACCGGGCTCACCGAGAGCGCCTGGCACAGGCCATGTGGCCGCAACGGTCTCCCGGTCGCTTACGGGTACGGGTCGATCATCGGGCGCAACGGGTCCAGCTCCGAGAGCAGCAAGTCGTTCTGGGTCTACTACATGAAGAAACCAGCCGGGAAGTGTTTCACTGACCGCTACCTCTACCGGCGCCTGGTGACCCTGCCCTAGGTGTGATGCCCAGCGAGGTTGTCCAACCTGGTGATGGGTGAGCGCTTCCCGATTGCTGAGTGGGGCCGGTGGTGGTTGTACTCGTGGACCCATGCTGGCAGAGCGGCGAGTCGGGCGGCCTCGGAGGTGTAGAACTTCTTGAACGCCCAGCCCTCGGCCAGGGTCCGGTGGAAGCGCTCGATCTTCCCGTTGGTCTGTGGCCGATAGGGCCTGGTCTTCTTCGGCGTGATTCCCAGGTCGGCGCAGGTGTCGCGCCACAGATGCGACTTGTAGCAGCTGCCGTTGTCAGACAGGACCCGCTGAATCGTCACGCCGCGATCGGCGAACCAGGCAACGGCGTTGCGAAGCACGTCGGTCGCGGTCTCCTTGGTCTCGTCGTCACGGGCTTCGACGTATGCGACCCGGGAGTGATCGTCGATGACGGTGTGCAGGTAGCAGGTCCCGATCAGTGGGTTGCTCCACTTGTTGCGGGGCGCTCCTGTGCGCTCAACAGTGGCTGACTTGTTCTTGGAGCCCTGCTGGCGACCGACGTAGCGCCAGCCGCCGCCATCAGGGACCCTGCCCAACTTCTTCACGTCGACGTGGATCAAGTCGCCCGGGTGCTCGTGCTCGTAGCGACGGATCCGCTCGCCAGTGGCCCGGTCGATGTGGGTCAGTCGGTTGAGCCGGCACCGCACCAGGACCGCGTGCACCGTCGAGGACGGCATGCCGAGCCGGTCGCCGATCTCAACCGGCCCGAGCCGCTGCTTCCAGCGCAGGTGCACGATCTTGCGGACCACCGGGGCAGGTGTCCGGTGCGGCTGTCGATGCGGGCGTGAGGACCGGTCGGCCATCCCGGCGGGGCCCTCGGCGCGGTAGCGGGCCGCCCACTTCGTGGCGGTCTTCCACGACACGTCGTACCGCTCGGCCGCACGGGCCGGCGGCCAGCCCCCCTCGACGATCAGACGCGCCAGCCGCAGCCGGGCACGAGGGGTCAGGGCAGCGTTGCTATGGGTAGCGTGTGACACGAAGGCCTCCTGGTCGTGAAGCGGTTTCTTAGACAGCTCCACTCCACATCGGGAGGCCTTCACCCATCTACGACATCAGATCGTGTCGTCGCACGTTCTCGACCAACGTGCCGGGACACCACACCTAGGCAGCGTCGATCCCGACGATTGGGTCTTTCCGGATTCTCCGGCGCCGACGCCGA
Source organism: uncultured Actinomycetota bacterium (assembly GCA_963848795.1). Lineage (GTDB taxonomy): Bacteria > Actinomycetota > Actinomycetes > Propionibacteriales > Nocardioidaceae > Nocardioides. Next base: position 33,477 of record CAWKEX010000012.1, on the reverse strand, counting down.
GGTTGCTGCACGCTAGAGGCGCCAACCAGCCCAGCGCCAAATTCTCTCGGGGTTCCCATGTCCAACCGACGCCTCTCCGGCCGTGTTCTCGTGGCCCTGGCCGCCACGGCGGCCCTGGTGCTCCCACTCGACGCGAGCCAGGCGCAGCCCGACGAGTCGACGATGCCCGGGAAGACGTTCGCGGCGTACGAGTACTGGTGGTACCCCATCGACTTCGTGGACCACTTCATCGACCCGCTCAGCAGCCAGTGGGAGGTGGACGGCGACGGAGTCGCCCGCACCCAGCACGGCATGCTCACGCTCATGTCCACGCGGGAGGGCAGCCTCGGCGTGACCCTGCGCGGCCACAGCCGCGATCGCGGACGCTGGGAGATCCGACTCCGCGGGAAGCGGCTCGAGTCCGACCACACCAACTACACCGTCGCCGCCGAGCTCATCCCCGCCGGGGACCGGGACCAGCACTGCGGTGCCCGGAACATCGGCTTCGCCAGCTTCCGCCCCGAAGCCTCCAGCTCCGCCCGCTTCCACATCCGGACGTTGCCCGACCACCAGTTCACCAGCGTTCGGCGACGGATGAACCTGACCAACAACTACTGGCACACCTACGGCGTCGAGGTCACCCCGACACGGATCGCATGGTTCGTCGACGGTGTCGCCCGGGCGGTCGAGAATCGACCGGAGGCCCTTTCAGGGATCCCGCTGGCCCTCCGCCTGCAGCTGCAGGACGTCCCTGGCGAGACCATGAACCAGAGCCGGCTCCAGGTCGACACGGTCCGCTACTTCACCCTGAAGACGCCGAACAAGAAGCCCGTGCGCGGCGGGCTGCCCGCCCTCGGCACCTACGCCGACGCCTGCTGACCCAGAGAGCCTGCTCGCTCCGGCCGGGGCCGCTCTCGAGCTGAGCCCAGTCTTCACCGGGCTGGCATTGACGTGACGCGGATCACCTGATGAGGTCGAGCCTGCTGTCGCGGTCACTCCGTGAGCGCCCGACCGGGCGCCTGGCCGTTCAGCTCGGGATGAACCGTCAGAAGGAGCACACCCATGCGCCATGTCCGCACAGCCCTGATCGGGCTGTCCACCACCGCCGCCCTCGTGGCCGGAACGACCGGCCTCGCGCCGGGCGCGACCGCGCTCACGGCTGAGGGCGAGTCGACCCCGGTGCCGATCGTGACCCCGGAGGGGCAGATCAGCTCGTACGTCGTCAACGTCCGCAAGGTCAAGGACCAGCAGATCACCAACGTCCGCCGCGCGATCGGCCGCGCCGAGGGCGACGTCGTCGCCGAGTGGCCCCAGATCGGCGTCTTCATCGTCCACTCCACCAACGACACCTTCCGCGCGGACGTCGCCGAGGAGGGTGGCGACAACGTCGCCTCCGTCGGCGCGACCCGCACGGTCGCGGTCAAGGAGGGCACCCCCGGCACCGCCACCGGCCTCTCCGACGCCCAGCTCGCCCGTGGCGGCGCCCAGGGAGAGTTCGCCAACACCGCCGCCGAGGACGTCGCCGCCGACCCTCGTGAGGGCGAGCAGTGGGACATGCAGGTCATCAAGGCCGACCAGGCCCACCAGCTCAGCGACGGTTCGCGTGACGTCGTGGTCGGCGTCCTCGACAGCGGCATCGACCCCGACCACCCCGACCTCGCGGCCAACATCGACACCGCGTCCTCGGTGAACTGCACCGACGCCGGCCGGGTCGACCGGTCCGCGGCCGGGTGGCACCCGACGACCAGCGACCACGGCACCCACGTCGCCGGCACCATCGGCGCCGCCCGCAACGGCGTCGGGATCGTCGGGGTGGCCCCCGACGCCCGCATGGCATCGGTGAAGGTCGTCAACGACGACGGCTTCATCTATCCCGAGTACGCCATCTGCGGATTCATGTGGGCCGGACTCCAGGGCATGGACGTGACCAACAACAGCTACTACATCGACCCGTTCATGTACTACTGCTCCGACCAGGCCGACCAGTCCGCTGCGAAGGAGGCGGTCAACCGCGCCGTGCAGTGGTCGACCGGTGAGGGTGTCGTCCACGCCGCCGCGGCCGGCAATGCCCGGACCGACCTGACGAACAACACCGTCGACACCACCAGCCCCGATGACAGCACGCCGATCCGGCGCGACATCAACGACGGCTGCATCGACATCCCCACCGAGCTCCCGGGCGTGGTGACGGTGTCCTCGTTCGCCCGCAAGAGCTCCACGACGCTGGACACCTGGCTGTCGAGCTTCTCCAACCGCGGCCTCGGCATCATCGACGTCGGCGCCCCGGGCTCGTCCATCCTGTCCACGATCGTCAAGGACAACGGCTACGGCCTGAAGAGCGGGACGTCGATGGCCTCGCCGCACGCGGCCGGCGTACTCGCGCTGCTCGCCGGACAGCACCCAGGCTGGTCGCCGACGCAGCTGTCGGCGGCACTTGAGGCGCAGGCCGACGACAAGGCCTGCGAGGCTCCGCAGCCCAGCACGCAGGCCAACCCGGCGTGTGTCGGTCCGGTCGAGGACAACGGGTACGCCGGTGAGGGCATGGTCGACGCCCTGGAGGCCGTGACTCCCTGACCGGAACCTCGAGATGGTGCTGCCGGCCGGCGTCAGGGTGCTTTGACACCTCGGCGCCGGCCGGTCTCACGAGCAGTTGGTCGACACCTCAGTCGACGACCTCGAACCTGATCCCGGCCAGCTGGAGCCGGGACAGGAGGTTCTCCCCCATCGCCTGGGCGGTGGTCACCTGACCCGGCCGTGGGCGGGTTGTCGTCGAAGGCGAGGCAGAGCGCCGACTCGCCCAGCATCTTGGCGGTCTCGCCGTAGCCGGGGTCCCCGCCGGACACCCGCGTGTGCACGGTCTGGCCACCGGCCTTGCCGACGAAGTCGACCCGGAACCACGACTTCTCCCGGCGGCTCTCGTCGGGACCCTCGCCCTGCTTGATCCGGCCGAGCAGGAGGTTCCGCAGCGGCTTCACCTGGGCCACCGCGCCGATCGTGGCGACCGCCAGCGGCACCACCCGCGGCGAACCGGCGGGTCTTGGTGCCGGCGAAGTGGGAGTAGCGGAAGTCCGGGCCGTACGACGCCAGGGCCGCGCCACTCCGGGCCACCACCATGCGGGTCGATGGTGGGCAGCGGCAGCAGCCAGTAGCCGAGCACGCTGTCGCGGTGCGGCTTCGCGCCGACCGCCCGGGAGGAGCGGCCCTCGGGCCGCGGCTCGGCACGGCGCCGCGCCGCGGCCGCCTCCTTCATCTGCCGGACCCGGGACAGCGCCGTCACGGCCGAGTGGAAGGTGCCGCCGGAGAACATCCCGCTGGCGCGGACCACCCCGCGCAGGGTGATCGGCTGGTCGGCCGGCAGCTGCTTGACCGTGAAGTAGGCCCCCAGGTCGTGCGGCACCGAGTCGAAGCCGCAGGCGTGCACGATCCGGGCGCCGTTCTTCTCGGCGGTCGCGTGGTGGGCGACGTACATCCGGTCGACGAACTCCGGCTCGCCGGTGAGGTCGACGTAGTCGGTGCCGGCCTCGGCGCAGGCCGCGACCAGCGGCTCGCCGTACGTCAGGTAGGGCCCGACGGTGGTGATCACGACCCGCGCCCGGCGGGCGACGTCGGCGAGCGAGGCGGGGTCGGAGACGTCGGCGTGCAGCAGCTCGAGCTGCTTGAGCTCGGGATCGATGTCGGCCAGGTCGGCGCGCACCTTCTCCAGCTTCTGCGGGCTCCGCCCGGCCAGGGCCCAGCGCAGGCCGGCCGGGGCGTTGCGGGCGAGGTACTCGGCGGTGAGCGCGCCGGTGAAACCGGTGGCCCCGAACAGCACGATGTCGAACTCACGTTCTTGGTTGGGCATGCCGCCATCGTGGCACTCGACGACCACGGGCGTCGTCACCGGCCGTCCGGGTGCCGGGCGGCCGACACGGTGCCGTTCTTCCACTTCTGACGTATTTTCGAGGCATGTGCCGCAACATCCGTACGCTCCACAACTTCGAGCCGCCCGCCACCCGAGACGAGGTGACCGCCGCCGCGCTGCAGTTCGTGCGCAAGGTGAGCGGCTCGACCCGTCCGTCGGCCGCCAACCAGGAGGCCTTCGACCGCGCGGTCCAGCGAGATCGCGCACGTCACCCAGCACCTCCTCGACGACCTGGTCACCAGCGCCCCGCCGAAGAACCGCGAGGTGGAGGCCGAGAAGGCGCGGGCCAGGGCCGCCCTGCGGTACGGCACGTGACCACACCCCTGGTCGAGCGCCCCGCGGCGGACGCCCTCGTCGAGCCGGCCCTCGACCTGCTCGTCGGCCGCCCGCTCGTGGTCCTCACCGGAGCCGGCCTGTCGACCGACTCCGGCATCCCCGACTACCGCGGGCCGGGCTCCCCGTCGCGGATGCCGATGACGATCGCGGAGTTCCGCTCGGGCCCGGCCGCCCAGCAGCGCTACTGGGCGCGCAGCCACCTGGGCTGGGGCCGGATGCGGGGCGCCGTACCCAACGCCGGCCACCACGCACTGGCGCGGCTGGATCCGGAGCTGCTGATCACCCAGAACGTCGACGGCCTGCACGAGGCAGCGGGGTCGCGGCGGCTGGTGGCGCTGCACGGCCGGATCTCGCAGGTCGTCTGCCTCGGGTGTCGTACGACGTCGCCGCGGTCGGCCCTGCAGGCCCGGCTCGCCGAGCTCAATCCCGGCTTCGCCGAGCGGCACGCCGAGGTGCGGGTCCGGCCCGACGGCGACGTCGAGCTCGACGACACGTCGTCCTTCCGGGTGCCGGGGTGTGGCGAGTGCGGCGGCGTGCTCAAGCCGGACGTCGTGTTCTTCGGGGAGAACGTCCCGGCGGCCCGGGTGGAGCGGTGCTACGCCGCCGTCGACGCGCTGGGCACGAACGGCGGCGCGCTGCTCGTGGCCGGTTCGTCACTCACGGTGATGAGCGGCTTCCGCTTCGTCCGCCGCGCGGCCCGCGCCGGGACTCCGGTGGTGATCGTCAACCGGGGCGCAGACCCGGGGCGACGAGCTGGCGACGTACAAGCTCGAGGCCGGCTGCAGCGAGTTCCTGACCACGCTGGCCGAGGCCTAGATCTCGAGGCTCAGAGCTTGCGCACGAAGATGTGATCGGCCGCCTCGAGCACGATCTCGGCGGTCTCGCCGCCTGAACCGACCAGGATCCCCTCGGCGGTGGGGGCGACGGTGACCGTCTTGTCGGGGAGGGCGCCGGCCCGGCGCAGGGCGCTCATCAGGGTCTCGTCCTTCTGCATCTCCTCGGAGATCCGGCGGACGTGGACCCGGGTCTCGCCGCCACCGACGACGGCGGAGAGCGGCTCGACGCCCTCCATGAACTGCTCGCCCAGCTCCGACTCCCCGAGCTCGTCGAGGCCCGGGATCGGGTTGCCGTACGGCGACTCGGTCGGATGGTCGAGGAGCGCGACCAGGCGCCGCTCGACGGTCTCCGACATCACGTGCTCCCACCGGCAGGCCTCGGCGTGCACCAGCTCCCAGTCGAGACCGATCACGTCGGTGAGCAGCCGCTCGGCCAGCCGGTGCTTGCGCATCACCCGGGTCGCCAGGCGCAGGCCCTCGTCGGTGAACTCGAGGTGGCGGTCGCCCTCGACGGTCAGCAGGCCGTCGCGCTCCATCCGGGCGACCGTCTGGGAGACCGTCGGCCCGCTCTGGTGCAGCCGCTCGGCGATCCGGGCACGCAGCGGGATGATCCCTTCCTCGACCAGCTCGTAGATGGTCCGGAGGTACATCTCGGTGGTGTCGATCAGATCGCTCACCCCGTCATTCTGTCCCATGCCCGGGCGTTCCGCCGGTGGGGGCAGATCCGCGGATGGGGCGCGGCACCCGGGGTGAGAGGATCCGTCCGTGCGCGAGCTGATCGTCCCGAGCCGCTTCCGCGGCCCCCGGTCCTCGGGCAACGGCGGCTGGACGGCCGGCGCCCTGGCCGCCCTGGTCGACCACGACGTGCCCGCCGACCACGCCGCCCGGTGGCCGACGATCGCGGTCTCCCTGCGGCAGCCGCCGCCGCTGGACACGCCAATGCCGGTCACCGACGACGACGGCGCGACGGTGGCCAGCCTCGACGGTGCGGTCGTCGCCCGCGCGGAGGTCCTCGACCAGGCCCCGGTGGCGGTCGACCCGGTGCCGGCCGACGCGGCGCGTGCGGCCATGGCGTCGTACCCCGGCCTTCGGCAGCACCCGTTCCCGACCTGCTTCGGCTGCGGCACCGAGCGCGAGGAGGGTGACGGCCTGCGCATCTTCCCAGGCCCGGTGGAGGCCGAGGGCCGCACCAGGGTCGCGGCCACCTGGACCCCGCACCCGAGCCTGTTCGAGGACTGGCACACCTACCACGACGACCATCCCCGCGCCTCGCTGCCGGTCGCCTGGGCGGCGCTCGACTGTGTCGGCGGCTGGGCCGGCGACCTCACCGACCGGATGATGGTGCTGGCGCGGATCACCGCCCGCGTGCACACGCTGCCGGTGATCGGCGAGGAGCACGTGGTCGTGGGCGAGGCCCGCGGCGCCGAGGGGCGCAAGACCTGGACCGCCGCCACCCTGTACGACGCCGACGGCCGCGCGATCGCCCTCGCCGAGCACCTGTGGGTGACTGTCGATCCCGCGCCGCCTTCCGGTGCGATTTGACCGGGTCGGAGGACCTCTCGATCATGGAGCGCATGCCTTTGAACGATCAAAGCAATGGTTGGTGGCGCGACGCCGCCTGCTACCAGGTCTACGTCCGCAGCTTCGCCGACAGCGACGGCGACGGCATCGGCGACCTCCCCGGGATCACCTCCCGGCTGCCGTACCTGGCCGACCTCGGCGTCGACGCCCTCTGGATCACCCCGTTCTATCCCTCCCCCCAGAACGACCACGGGTACGACGTCGCCGACCACTGCGACGTCGACCCGCTGTTCGGCCGGCTCGCGGACGCCGACCAGCTGATCGAGCGCGCCCACGCCCTCGGGCTGCGGGTGATCGTCGACCTCGTCCCCAACCACACCTCCGACGAGCACCGGTGGTTCCAGGAGGCCCTGGCGGCCGGGCCTGGCAGTCCCGAGCGGGCTCGATACCTGTTCCGTGACAGCGAGACGGACAGCCCGCCGAACAACTGGCAGTCGGTCTTCGGCGGTCCCGCGTGGACCCGCACCGAGGACGGGCAGTGGTACCTCCACCTCTTCGACTCCACCCAGCCCGACCTCGACTGGCGCAACCCCGAGGTGCACGCGATGTTCGAGGACGTGCTCCGCTTCTGGCTCGACCGCGGGGTGGACGGGTTCCGGATCGACGTGGCGCACGGCCTCTACAAGGTCGAGGGCCTGCCGAACCAGAAGGACCCGCGGCTGCGCCGGGTCGAGGACATGCTCGGGTCCGCATTCGGCGACGACGAGCCGATGTGGGACCAGCCCGAGGTGCACGGGGTCTACCGGCGCTGGGCCGAGATCCTCGACGAGTACGGCCCGGACCGGATGGCCGTGGCCGAGGCATGGGTGCCCGACGGCCCCTCGATGGCGGCGTACGTGCGCCCCGACGAGCTCGACCAGGCGTTCAACTTCTCCTGGCTGCTGGCGGACTGGTCGGCCCCCGCGTTCGCCGAGGTCATCCGCGGCACCATCGCGGCCACCGGGTCGGTCGGGGCCTCCCCGACCTGGGTGCTGAGCAACCACGACGTGGTCCGGCACCCCACGAGGTACGGCGGTGGCGAGCGCGGCCTTGCGCGGGCCCGCGCCGCGACCCTCACCATGCTGGCGCTGCCCGGAGCGGTCTACCTCTACCAGGGCGAGGAGCTGGGTCTCGAGGAGATCGACGTCGCGCCCGAGCACCGGCAGGACCCGGCCTGGTTCCGCACCCGCGAGCCGGGCCGCGACGGCTGCCGGGTGCCGATCCCCTGGTCCGGCGCCGAGCCGCCGTTCGGCTTCGGGCCGGGCGAGCGGCCAGCCGTGGATCCCGCAGCCCGACTCGTGGAAGACGCTCACGGTCGAGGCGCAGCAGGACGACCCCAGCTCGACCCTGTCGTTCTACCGCGCCGCGCTCGACCACCGGCGTCGCCACGCGACCCCGGCCGGTGAGGTCGTCGAGCTCCTCGACGGCGGCGAGGACGTGCTCGCCTTCCGGCGCGGCCCGCTGACGGTGGTGCTCAACTGCGGCGAGACGCCGGTCGAGCTGCCGGCCGGAGAGGTGCTGCACAGCAGCGGCCCGCTCGACCGAGGGCCTGCTGCCCCCGGACACCGCCGCCTGGCTGGCCTGACCACCGGACGTCATGCGGATGGAGCAGGCAGTTGCTCCGTCCGCCTGACGTTGCGCGGAAGTGGTCAGCCGAGGGTGCGGTTGTAGCGGCCGAGCGCGGCCACGAGGGCGTCGAGGTCCGCGTCCGACCAGTCGCCGAGGCGCTCGTCGAGCCGCGGCGACGCTGCTGCCTGACCTCGCCCAGCCGTCGGCGGGCGTCCTCGCTCGGCGAGAGCAGCGTGGCCCGGCCGTCGTCCGGGTCGGGTGTCTTGTCCAGCAGGGCCAGGTCGGCCAGGTGCTGCACCTGGCGGCTCACGGCGCCCTTGTCGACCCCGAAGGTCTCCGCCAGCGCCGACGAGCGCAGCGGACCGGACTCGGCGAGGTGCGCGAGCATCAGGTAGGACATCGGCTGGAGGTCGGGGTGCACGGCCCGGGCACGCTCACCGATCGCGCGGCGTACCCGCCGGATCAGCACGCCCACCTCGTGCTCGAGCGCCCGCACGGTCTCGGCCCGGGGCACGGTCATCACCGCTCGCGTCGTCCCAGCGCGGGGTCCGGGTGGCGTCGGGCGCCATCTCGTCCGCACGCAGGATCGTGGTGCGCAGCGGCACCTCGCTGGATGAAGCAGCACGCAGACCAGTGCCAGCACCGCGAACGGCACCGCCACCAGGAAGATGTGGCCGGTCGCCTCGCCGAAGGCGTGCTCGAAGACGGCGCGGATCGGCGCGGGGAGCGTCGCGAGGTCGGGGATCGAGCCGGTGCTGTGCCCACCGCCCTGGATCCCGAGCCGGGCGAGGCCCTCGCGGACGCCGTCGGCGACCTGGTGGCTGAGCACGGCGCCCAGCGCCGAGACGCCGATCGAGCCGCCCATGGAGCGGAAGAACGCGACCACGGAGCTGGCGGCGCCCAGGTCGGACTGGGCGACGTTGTTCTGGACCGAGAGCACGAGGTTCTGCATCGTCATGCCCAGCCCGAGCCCGAGCACGGCCATGAAGCCGCCGACCAGCAGCAGCGGGGTGGCCTCGTCGATGGTGGCGAGCAGCGACAGTCCGACCACGACCATCGCGCTGCCGCTGACCAGGAACCGCTTCCAGCGACCGGTGGCGGTGATGATGCGGCCGCTGACGATGCTCGAGACCAGCAGGCCGCCGACCATCGCGACCGACATCAGGCCGGCCTCGGTGGGGCTCATGCCGCGGGCGAGCTGGAAGTACTGCGACAGGTAGACCGTCGATCCGAACATCGCGAGACCGGTCAGTACCGAGGCGGCGGTGGCGAGCGAGGTGGTCCGGTCGCGGAAGAGCCGCAGCGGGATGATCGGCTCGACGGCCACGCGGGCCTCGACGTACAGGGCCGCGGCCACGATCGCCAGGCCGGCCAGGATCATCGCCACGCTGGTGGCCGAGCCCCACGCGAACTGGTTGCCGGCCAGGGAGACCCAGACCAGCAGCACCGAGACGCCGGACATGAGCAGGGTCGCGCCGAGGTAGTCGACGTGCACCTCGCGGCGTACGACGGGGAGGTGGAGGGTCTTCTGCAGCACCAGGAAGGCGAGAACGGCGACCGGCAGGCCGAGGAAGAAGCACCAGCGCCAGCCGAGGCCGGGGGCGTCGACGATCAGGCCGCCGATGAGCGGGCCGCTGACCGTCGCGAGGGCGAAGGTTGCGCCGATGTAGCCGGAGTACCGGCCCCGCTCCCGCGGGCTCACCATCGACGCGATCACGACCTGCACCAGCGCGGTCAGGCCGCCGACGCCGAGGCCCTGGACGGCGCGGGCGCCGATCAGCACCTCCATGCTCGGCGCGAAGCCCGCGATCAGCGAGCCGATGCCGTAGATCACCAGCGCCGACTGCACGAGCAGCTTCTTGCTGAACAGGTCGGCGAGCTTGCCCCAGATCGGGGTGCTGGCGGTCATGGTCAGCAGGGTCGCGACGACGACCCAGGTGTAGCCGGTCTGGCTGCCGTCGAGGTCGGTGACGATCCGCGGAAGGCGTTGGTGACGACCGTGCTCGAGAGCATCGCCACGAACATCGCGAGGAGCAGGCCGCTGAGCGCCTCCAGGACCTCGCGGTGGGTCATCTGGCCGGCCTGCTCTGCGGCGACGGTCGGCTGGGTCACTGGTGTCCTCTCGATCGGCGAAAAGGTTGACGAAGGCAACCATATCTCCGATCAGCCTCGGTCCCAATCCCCGGACTCGATCATCCGAAATGGAGCGACCCGCAGGCGTGGCCGTCGGAACGAGTCCTCGGGGTCCGCTCCGGTGGACGTGGTTACCGGATCACCTGCGGGTCGGGTGGCTGCCTGGTATTCGCCAGCAGCCTCAGCTGCTAGCGGGCAGCCACCTCACGCGTCCAACAAGAATTCATTCTTCGGACCACCTCCTTTCCCGTGTGGCACCACCGTATGTGGCGGGCCAGATCCCGCTCAAGGGATTTCAGGGCAGCGAGCCTGGCTCGTGGTCCAGTCGGGCCCGGACCGCCGGTACACCAGCCGGTCGTGCATCCGGCCCGGCCGTCCCTGCCAGAACTCCACGACGTCGGGGACCACGACGTACCCGCCCCACCAGTCCGGCAGGGGCACCTCGTCGGGGAAGCGCGCCTCCATCGCGGCGAACGCCTCGTCGAGCTCCTCGCGCGAGCTGCACCTCGCGGGACTGGCGCGAGGCCCAGGCACCGAGCTGGGCGCCCCGCGGCCGGGTCGCGAAGTACGCCGCCACGTCCTCGCGGGCGAGCTCCTCGGCGACGCCGTCGACGCGGACCTGGCGCTCGAGCGGGTGCCAGGGGAACAGCAGCGAGCAGCGGTGGTTGGCGGACAGCTCGGCGCCCTTGCGGGAGCCGAGGTTGGTGAAGAACCGGAACCCGCCCTCGTCGACGCCCTTGAGCAGGACCATCCGGGAGGACGGGAGGCCGTCGCCGGACACCGTGGCCACGACCATCGCGTTGGGCTCGTGCATGCCGGAGGCGCCCGCGTCGGCCATCCACGCCCGGAACATCGTCACCGGATCCGGGGCCAGGTCGGACTCGTGCAACCCGCCCAGGGCGTACTCCGCGCGCAGCGCCGCCAGATCCATGGCGTCGACACTACGACACGTCGGTCGAGACGCGGCAGAATGCGGAGGGTTCGACCGCGCGGTCGGCCCCGAGACGGAGGATTCCCCATGACCGAGGTCCACCACGGGCTCGAGGGCGTGATCGCGTTCGAGTCCGAGATCGCCGAGCCCGACAAGGAGGGCTCCGCGCTGCGCTACCGCGGGGTCGACATCGAGGAGATCGTCGGGCGGGTCCCGTTCGAGAACGTCTGGGGCCTGCTGATCGACGGCGCCTACGAGCCCGGGCTGCCCCCGGCCGAGGCCTACACACTCCCGGTCCACACCGGCGACATCCGGGTCGACGTCCAGGCGGCGATCGCGATGCTCGCGCCGGCCTTCGGCTTCCGGCAGACCTACGACATCTCCGACGAGCAGGCGCGCGAGGACCTCAGCCGGGTCGCGGTCATGGTGCTGTCGTACGCCGCCCAGGCCGCGCGCGGGCTGCAGCTGCCGGTGATCCCTCAGCGTGAGGTCGACGCCGGCAGCACGCTCGGCGAGAAGTTCCTGATCCGCTGGAAGGGCGAGGCAGACCCCAGCCACGTGAAGGCGATCGACGCCTACTGGTCCTCCGCGGCCGAGCACGGCATGAACGCCTCCACGTTCACCGCCCGGGTCATCACCTCCACCGGCGCGGACGTCGCCGCGGCCTTCTCCGGCGCGATCGGCGCGATGAGCGGCCCGCTCCACGGCGGGGCGCCCTCACGGGTGCTGGGCATGATCGAGGAGGTCGAGAAGCAGGGCGACGCGACGTCGTACGTCAAGGGCCTGCTCGACAAGGGCGAGCGGCTGATGGGCTTCGGTCACCGGGTCTACCGGGCCGAGGACCCGCGCGCCCGGGTGCTCCGTCGTACCGCCCGCGAGCTGAACGCGCCGCGCTACGAGGTCGCCGAGGCGCTGGAGAAGGCGGCGCTCGCCGAGCTGCGCGAACGCCGGCCCGACCGGGTGCTCGAGACCAACGTGGAGTTCTGGGCGGCGATCGTGCTCGACTTCGCCGAGGTCCCGGCCAACATGTTCACCTCGATGTTCACCTGCGCCCGCACCGGCGGGTGGTCGGCCCACATCCTGGAGCAGAAGCGGACCGGTCGCCTGATCCGCCCCTCGGCCATCTACACCGGCCCGGCCGAGCGCCGGGCGAGCGACGTCGACGGCTGGAACGACGCCTGGTCCGCGTCCTGAGCCGGCCGCTCCTCACCACGGCGCGGCTCCGACTCGAGCCGGTGACCGATGCTCACCTCGCCCACTTCACGCGTTTGAACTCCGATCCCGAGGTGATGGCGTTTGTCACCGGCCGCGCCATGACGCCCGAGGAGACCGACGCCGAGTGGACGGAGCGCCGCGGCCCGCGGTCCGACGAGGGCCGTGGCCTGGGCTGCTGGGCGGGCTTCGCCGGTGACGAGTTCGTCGGGGTGGTGGTCGGCGAGCTCGTTCGCGGACGACTCGACGATGTCCGGGGTCGGCTACCGGCTGCGGCGCGAGGCATGGGGACGCGGACTGGCGACCGAGGGCGGCCGGCTCATGGTCGAGCCGGCGTTCGCCGCGCCGTACGTCGAGAAGGTCGTGGCGTCGACGATGGCGGTCAATACCGCGTCTCGGGCCGTCCTGGCCAAGCTCGGCATGACCCAAGTCGACACCTACGTCGGGGACTGGGACGACCCGATCCCCGGTTGGGAGCGGGGAGAGGTGGTCTACGAGCTCACCCGCTCGGCCTACTCCTGAGGCAAGGGACCTTCCACGAGGCAAACGCCCCACGCTCACGTCGCAACCCGCCGTCTCGGGCGCCGTTTGCCTCGGGGAGTGACCCCGGGCGAGGTCACCACATGGGCTGCAGGTCCTCGTCGATCGCGGGCGAGGCGTACTTCGGCTGGTAGAGCGTGATCGTGCCCGCGCCGGGAACCACGAGCTGGATGGTCGATCCCCACGGCTCCTCGGTCACCTCGCCCTCGAACTGTGCGCCCCGGCCGCGCAGCTCGTCCATGGTCGCGGCCAGGTCGTCGCACATCAGCGACACGTCGAACCGCTGGTCGGTGCTGCCCGAGGTCCCTTCGTACTCCCACGACGAGGGATGCACCCCGGTCTCGCTGGGGCCGGTCCGGAAGATCAGCCAGCCGCCGCCGGTGTCGACGCCCGGGAACTGGAGGACGTCCCGCAAGAACGCCCGGGCGGCGTCAGGGTCCTCGGCGTACAGGAGTGTGTGCAGGGCGGTGATCATGCCGCCACGCTAGGCCCCGCGGGCCCGCTCAGTCACCCGTGGGCGGCGACTGCTTGGCTGGATCCATGACTCCCAGCGACCCGGTCGAGCTCTGGAACGACGAGGCGGCGACATTCGACGATGCCGCTGACCACGGCCTGCGCGACCCGGCGGTGCGCGCGGCCTGGCGCGACCTGCTGCTCTCGGTCCTGCCGCACGGGCCGGCGCGTGTGGCCGACCTCGGGTGCGGGACCGGCACCCTGGCGCTGCTGCTCGCCGCCGAGGGGTACGCCGTCGACGGGGTCGACTTCTCGCCCGAGATGATCCGGTGGGCGCGGGAGAAGCCACCGGTCGGTCAGGTCACGTTCACGGAGGCCGATGCCGACGACCCGCCGCTCGAGCCGGGGGCCTACGACGTCGTCCTGTGCCGGCACGTCCTGTGGGCGATGCCCGACCCGGCCGCGGCCCTGCGGCGGTGGATCGGTCTGCTCGGCCCCGGCGGACGGCTGGTGCTGGTCGAGGGCAGCTGGACGACCGGCGCCGGCCTCACCGCGGCCGAGACCGTCAAGCTGGTCGAGTCGGTCGGCCGGGAGGCGGAGCTTCGGATGCTGCCCGAGGCGGCGTACTGGGGCCGGGAGATCGACGACGAGCGCTATCTCGTCCTGGGGCTGGCGACCCACGACTTGCCGTAACCAAAGTCGTCGCGTCAGTCTGGGAGACGGCCTTCGTACCAGCTGGTCTCGCCCCGACCACCCGGGCGGCTCAGCGAGATGTGCATGTGGTCGCGGTGGCGCAGCGTCCGGGAGCACTTCCGCCTGCTCTTGCAGCTCGAGCTGAGGTAGTCCTCGCGCTCGAACTCGTCCCACGCGGAGTACATGTGGTCGTTCCAGATGATGTACATGATCCCCATCCGCCGGGCCAGGGCGTGCTCGTTGTCGCCGGGATCGGTCGCGAAGGCGGCGTCGAGGAACGACTGGGCGATCCGCCGGTCCTTGGTTCTCCGCGCGTCGAGGATCCAGTCGAACGCCCGGCCCTCCTTGTGCTCGGAGACGCCGCCGACCCGGCACCTGCGTGAGATCGGGCCGTAGCCACCCCCGCGGCTCACCAGCCAGCGCGCCAGCGCCTTGGTGCCGGGCTTCGCCTTGGGATTGCAGTACTGCTGCGGCTGGTAGTCGGCGTAGTCCTCGACCGGCGCCGCGGCCGCCGGCCCCGCCAGGGCGAGCAGCATCGCCACGGCGGCCACGCGCGGCCAGACCGGTTCTCAGGATTCGGGTCACGCGGCAGGAGGCTACGTGGGGTCAGGCGGCGCGTCCGGGGATTCGCAAGATTTCGTCAAGGCAGGCGCCCTTCGGCGTTGTCGACGAGGGCTCCTGCAACCACCGGGGAGGCGCTTGCCGTAGCAGCGCGACATCGGGGCGTGGCAGTAGAAGCCGAACTTGGGCACCTCGACGTATCCCGACGACTGGTAGAGCTCGATCGCCTCCGGCTGCCGGGTGCCGGTCTCGAGGATGCTCACCGCCGCCCCGGCCTCGGCCGCGGTGCGCTCGAGGTGGGCGAGCATGGCCCGGGCCAGACCGTGCCCGCGGGCGGCCGGGTCGACGTACATGCGCTTGATCTCGGCCGTGCTGGTGCTGCCGAGCGCCTCGACGTCGTCGCGCCGGCGCCAGGCGCCCGAGGCCACCGGGCGGCCGTCGAGGTAGCCGACGAAGAAGCTGCCGCGGGGCGGGTCGAACATCGCCGGGTCCAGCGGGGTCTCGTCCTCGCCGCCGTAGCGTGCGACGTACTCGCCCTGCACCGCGGCGATCATGGCCATCGCGTCGGGGTGGCCGAAACCGACCCGGACGAACTGCATGTCCATGCCCATCCCCTTCGATTTCCGCGGGCCCGCGGCGGCTGCCAGAATAGGCGGCGCTGACAGCGTCGTCGCAGAACACCACCGCCCCCACAACCGAAGGGTGCACCATGGCCGACGCCCCAGACCTCCGGATCCCGACCGACCTGCTGCCCGCCGACGGGCGCTTCGGCGCCGGGCCCTCCAAGATCCAGACCAGCCACGTGGACGCGCTGGCCGCGACCGGCTCGTCGCTGCTCGGCACGTCGCACCGCCAGGCGCCGGTCAGAGAACACCGTCGGCCGGGTGCGCGCCGGCCTGGCCGAGCTGTTCTCGCTGCCGGACGGGCTACGAGGTCATCCTCGGCAACGGCGGCGCCACCGCGTTCTGGGACATCGCGACGTTCGGCCTGATCCGGGAGAAGAGCCAGCACCTGTCCTTCGGCGAGTTCTCCTCGAAGTTCGCCAAGGCCGCGGCCGCCGCGCCCTGGCTGGCCGAGCCCGTCGGTCATCGAGTCCGACCCCGGCACCCGGCCCGAGCCGGTCGCCGAGGAGGGCGTGGACGCCTACGCCTGGGCGCACAACGAGACCTCGACGGCCGTGATGGCGCCGGTACGCCGGCCCGAGGGCACCGACGACGACGCGCTGGTGCTGGTCGACGCCACCTCGGGCGCCGGCGGCCTGCCGGTCGACCTGACCCAGGTGGACGCCTACTACTTCGCGCCCGCAGAAGTGCTTCGCCTCCGACGGCGGCCTGTGGATCGCGCTGATGTCGCCGCGCGCGCTGGCCCGGGCCGAGGAGATCGCCGCGTCCGACCGGCACATCCCGGCCTTCTTCGACCTGCCGACGGCGATCGACAACTCCGGGAAGAACCAGACCTACAACACGCCGTCGGTGGCGACGCTGTTCCTGATGGCCGAGCAGCTGGACTGGATGAACTCCCAGGGTGGCCTGACCGGCATGGTGGAGCGGACCACCGCATCGTCGGACGCGCTCTACGGGTGGGCCGAGAAGACGGCGTACACGACGCCGTACGTCGCGGACCCCGAGCACCGCTCCCTGGTCATCGGCACGATCGACTTCGACGAGTCGATCGACGCCGCTGCCATCGCGGCGACCCTGCGGGCGAACGGGATCGTCGACACCGAGCCCTACCGCAAGCTGGGCCGCAACCAGCTGCGGATCGCGATGTACCCGGCGATCGACCCCGCCGACGTCGAGGCGCTCACCGGCTGCATCGACTACGTGGTCGACAGCCTCTGACGGATCGCGTCGGCGGTGTCCCGGCCGAAGGCCACGATCCGGGCCTCCTCGACCTGCGTCTGCGCGTCCCGGAGCGTCGCCACGGCGGCGTCGACGGCGTCGTCGCAGGGGCCAGCCGTAGATCCCGGCGCTGACCAGGGGGAAGGCCACCGTGCGCGCGCCCAGCTCGTCGGCGACCTCCAGCGCGCGGGCGTAGCACGAGGTCAGCAGTGACCGGTCGGTCTGGCCGGCCCGGTAGTTGGGCCCGACGACGTGGATCACCCATCGCGCTGGCATCTCGCCGGCCGTGGTCCAGCCGGCGTCCCCGGTGGCCAGCCCGTCGGGGAAGCGCTTCTTGCAGTCCTCGAGGACAGCCGGGCCGCCGGCCCGGTGGATCGCCCCGTCGACCCCGCCGCCGCCCCGCATCCGCGAGTTCGCGGCGTTCACCACCGCGTCGACCTCCTGGGTGGTGATGTCACCCTCGACCAGACTGTGATCTGCATGGCTCTACTTCAGCAGACGGAGGACCGCCCGCTCCAGCGCCGCCTGCCGGTCGTCGGCCTTCGAGTAGCGCCGACGAGTGGTGCCGTGGATGGTCTCGCCCTCCTCGTAGGCGTCGACCACCCGCGGGTCGACGTACGACGCGCGGGCCTGGGCCGGCGTGTTCCCGAGGAACTCCGCGACCTCCTTCATCGCCCCCGACACCGCCCGCTTGCGTGACGCCTTCGACTCCCCCGGCTCGTCGGTCTCGGCCAGGGCGGCCGCGGCCAGGACGGTGGCGTGCCAGGTGCGGAAGTCCTTGGCCGTCGCGTCCAGACCGGTCGTACTCGCGGACGTAGTCGTTGACCCGCGCGGAGTCGAGGCTCCGCCAGGTGCGGCCGTCCTTCCAGGCCAGCAGGCCGTCGTCGTCGCCGCGCCGGCGACGCATCGTCTCGAGCGCCGCAACGGTCCGCGGGGTCGTCGATCTCGACCCGGTGCTCGACCCCGGACTTCCCGACGAAGCAGAACACCAGCACCTTGCCCTGCTTGCGCACGTGCTGCCGCTCGAGGGTGGTGAGCCCGAAGCTGCCGTGCTTGTCGGCGTACACGTCGTTGCCGATCCGGAAGTAACCGAGGTCCAGAAGGCGTACGGCGACCGCACAGGCCCGCTCGAGCGACATCCCCGCGGTGCCCAGGTCGGTCAGCACCTTCTCCCGCGCCCGGCTCAGCGCCCGGCCGAACTGGAGCACGCGGTCATGCTTCGCGGCGTCGCGACGGGTGCGCCAGTCGGGGTGGTAGAGGTACTGCCGGCGCCCGGCCTCGTCGGTCCCGACCGCCTGCAGGTGGCCGTTCTCGTGGGGCGTGATCCAGACGTCCTCCCACGCCGGCGGGATCACCAGGTCCTTGACCCGCTGCGCCCGCCTGGCCGACAGCCGCTTGCCGGACTCGTCGAGGTAGACGAAGCCCTTCCCGGCCCGGCGCCGGGTCCAGCCCGGGTCCTCGGGAGACGTCCTGCGCAGCCGGGGCATGCGCGGATGCTAGCGGCGGGGATGTTTCTGCGCACATTCGGGCGCACCGCGAGCAGCAGCACCACGACGGCGATGACGAACAGGCGCCGCGCCCAGCACCCACTGCCATGGGTCCCGGCTCGGTCGGGCCGCCTCCTCGCGGCAGCTCGTCCGGGGCTTGCAGGGTCGGGGTGCTCGCGGTCGCGGCAGCTCTTCCGGGGACGGTGCATCCGCTCGCGCACGGACTCCGGGAGGCTCACCTCCATCACCGCCTGGTGTGCGCCCTCGGACGTCACGAAGACGCGGTCGTCCGCCGACACCGCGATCGCCTCGCCCTGCTGCTGGTCGGGGAGCGACAGCCCGGCGACCCGTTCGAGGCCGGGAAACGTGTAGACGACGGCCTGGCCGTAGTTGCGCACGACCAGGTGCCTCCCGTCCGGGAAGAAGGCGCCGTCGGTCGCGAACGTGAGCGTCGGGCCGACCCGCCTCATCCGGTTCGGTTGGTCCGGCGACAGCTCGGTCGGTCGCGGCGAACAGTGCCGCACCGAAGATCTCCTTGCTCGCCACGAACAGCCGGCCGGTCTCCGGGTCGCCAGCAGTGACTCCGCGTCCCGGGCCGGGCCGGGAAAGACCAGGTCGTACGACGTCCCGGACCCGGCCCGGTCCCCCGCGCCGACCGGGACGCGGGTGACCCGGATCGAGTCGCGCTCCTCGGCGTTGTCCCCGATGTCGCCGACCCAGACCTCGCCGCCGCCGGCCGGGGCCAGTGCCTCGACGTCCTGCGGCTCGCTTGCCCACGTGGTGACCCCGGTGGTCCGGCCCGTGTCCGGGTCGACCGCGAAGACCCGGCCGGTGTCACCGGAGTCGTTGGTCGTGAGGAAGAGGCCGTCCTGGACCACCAGTCCGCTGGACTCCACGATGGCCGGGTCCTGGAACCGGAACACCACCCGTCCGTCGTCCGGCGATGGCGCGGCAGCGGTACCGACCAGGAACGGCAGCGACGACCACACCGAGCGCCACCCGCTCACGCATCAGGACGCCCGGGGTTTCGGTCGAGCAGCTCGGCGAGCCGGGGATGCACGGACCAGCGTCGCCACCAGGTCGTCGTACTCCTTGCGGACGCCGCCGCCCTTCACCGGCGCACCCGTCCGCACCGCCCGCAGCATCGTGTTGCGCGGCGTGTGCTTGCTCTCGACGAACTGCATCACCTCGACGCGGTAGCCCTGCAGCCGCAGCAGCGAGGCCCGCAGCGCGTCGGTCAGGGTGTCGGCGAAGCGCTCGCGGAGGATGCCGTGCCGGGTGAGCATGGCGTACGGCGCGGGCGTGGGGTTGCGGCGCAGCTGGGCGGCGATGTCGTGGTGGCAGCAGGGCGCGGCCAGCACCAGCGGCGCCTCCCACTCGACGGCCCGGGCGAGGGCCTCGTCGGTCGCGGTGTCGCAGGCGTGCAGCGCGAGCACCACCTCGGGCGCCGGGTCGAGCGCGCGCGTCGCCGATGATGCCGACGACGAAGCTCGGCGTCGATGCCGAGCTCGGCGGCGACCGCGGCTGTTGTGGTCGCGCGACTGCTCCTTGCACGTCGACGCCGACCAGCCGCACCGGCAGCCCGCGCACGTGCGGTCAGGAACCGGTGGGCGGCGAAGGTCAGGTAGGCGTTGCCGCAGCCGAGGTCGACGACCCGCAGCGGGTCCTCGGCGGTCGGGCGGCGCAGGTGGCCCTTGCTCGATCGCCTCGGTGATCGCGGCGTCGAGGATCCGCAGGAACTCCTCGACCTGGCGGTACTTCGCCTGCCGGCTCGGCTTGATCCGGCCCTCGCTGGTCGGAGATGCCCGAGCGCCACGAGCACCGGGTCGTCCTCGGGCAGCAGCCGCTCCTTGTCGCGGTCGTGGCCGCGGTCGACCTCGACCTCGTCGTCCCGCTCGCGGGTGTGCACGACCGCCTCGAGCTTCTTGGTCACCCGGAGCTGGTGGATCTCGGTGGTGGTCTCGACGTGCCAGTTGCCGAACGGCTCGTCCAGCAGCTCGTCGACCGCGTCCGCGCGCCTGCGTCGCCGAGCCGGCGTGGTTGGCGGTGTGGGCCTGCGTGTCGTCGTACGCCGTGACCTGCAGGTGGCGGCCGGCCTTGAGGTCGACGTAGCGCAGCTCGACCCGCCTCCACCGCGGCTGCTGGCCCTTCTGGCGGCCGGAGGCCACCGCCCGGACCAGCGCGTCGGGGTCGAGCAGGTGGCCGCGCATCCGGGCGAGGACGCGGAGGAGGGGTTCGGTCATGCACGGCGGGTCACCTTGAAGAGGCCGCGACGACGACGATGAGAGCAGCCCGCCAGCGCCACCGGGATGACCAGGCGGCGGTGGCGGGGATTCATGCCCGCGAGTCTAGCGGCGAGCAGCTCGGCCAGGTGCAGCGCCCGGACGCCGGCGAGGTCGGCGAGCTGGTGCCGGCAGGACAGCCCGTCGGCGAGCACCACGGCGCCCGGGTGCGGCGCGGACGGCCGGCAGCAGGTGGGTCTCGGCGACCGCGACCGACACCTCGTAGTGCCCCTTCTCCATGCCGAAGTTGCCGGCCAGCCCGCAGCAGCCGGCGACCCGGGTGACCGTCGCGCCGGCCCGGCGCAGCAGCCGCTCGTCGGCCTCCCAGCCGAGGACCGAGGCGTGGTGGCAGTGCGGCTGCGCGACCACCTCGACACCGGTCAGGTCGGGCGGCGTGCCAGTCGAGCCGCGTCGAGCAGCTCGGCCAGGGTCAGCACGCCGGCCGCCACCTCGGCGGCCCGCGGGTCGTCGGTCAGCTCGACGGCGTCGGTGCGCAGCGTCGCCAGGCAGGACGGCTCGAGGCCGACCACGGGCACGCCGCTGCGCGACGTACGGCGCCAGCGTCGCGACCGTCCGCGCCGACGATCGCGCGGGCCTGGTCGAGCTGGCCGGTGGTGATCCAGGTGAGGCCGCAGCAGGCGTCGCTCCGGGATCACCCGGCGGTCAGCCCGGCCGCCGCCAGCACCCGGATCGCGGCCTCGCGCGTTCCGCGGGCAGGAAGTGGTCGGTGAAGGTGTCGGCCCAGATCCAGACGTCGGGCGCGGCGCCCGGGCGCGTCGACGGTCGACGACCCGCGCCGCAGCGTCGACCGGCGCGAACGCCGGCAGCGACCGCCGCCGGTCGATCCCGGCGGCCGCCTTGGCCACCCGGCGCCAGCGGCCCGCGCGCCAGCCGGTTGGCGGCCCGCGCCACCGGCGCCGCCAGCCGCGGCCCAGCTCGGGCAGCCGGCCGAGCGTGTAGTGGCGACCGCGGCCGACGCCGGCCGGCGTACTGCTGGTGCAGCGCCTCGGCCTTGTAGGTCGCCATGTCGACGCCGGTCGGGCAGTCGGCGCGCAGCCCTTGCACGACAGGCACAGGTCCAGCGCCTCGGCGACCGCCGGGTCGGCCAGCCCGTCGCACCAGCGAGCCGTCGAGCGCCTCCTGCAGCACCCGGGCCCGGCCGCGGGTGGAGTCCTTCTCGTCGCGGGTGGCGAGGTACGACGGGCACATCACGCCGCCGGTGGCCGGGCCGACGCACTTGCCGACCCCGGTGCAGCGGTGCACGGCGTCGCCGAGCGAGCCGCCGTCGTGGGTGAGCCGCAGCGCGGTGCGGACCGGCGCGCGGCCGGGCCGGGCGCAGGTCGGCGTCGACCGGCGCCGGATCGACGAGCACGCCGGGGTTGAGCAGGCCGTCGGGGTCGCAGATCGCCTTGACCGCGGCGAACAGGCGCAGCGACTCCGTCGTCGTACATCAGCGGCAACAGCTCCGACCGGGCCCGGCCGTCGCCGTGCTCGCCCGACAGCGAGCCGCCGTAGCGCGCGCAGCGCGCTGCGCGCCGGCCACCAGGAACTCGCGGAACCGGCGCGCCGCCGTCGTCGAACTCGAAGTCGATCCGCACGTGCACGCAGCCGTCGCCGAAGTGGCCGTAGGGCACGCCGTCGAGCCCGTGCTCGCGCAGCAGCTCGTCGAAGTCGCGCAGCCAGGCGCCGAGGTGCTCGGGCGGGACGGCGGCGTCCTCCCAGCCGGAGTACGCCGGCCGGCGTCAGGCTGCGCGCCGCCAGCCCGGCCCCGTCCTCGCGGATCCGCCACAGCGCGGCGGCCTCGGCCGGGTCGGTCGACCACGCGCGGTGCCGAGCTCGCCGGCCGCGCGAGCGACGACTCGGACCAGCGCGCCCTCGCCCCGGCGAGCTCGACGAACAGCCAGCCGGCGCCGCGCGGCAGGTCCGGCACGCGCCGCCCGCGGCCCGGACCAGGTCGACGATCCGGGCGTCGAGCCCCTCGCAGGCCACCAGCCGGCCGCTCGCCCGGCCGGCCGAGCAGCGTCGGGCACCGCGTCGGCGGCCTCGACCATCGACGGGTAGCCCGAGCACGACCAGCCGCCGCGCGGCTCGTCGGCGACCAGCTCGCACGGTCGCCTCGAGCACCACCGCCAGCGTGCCCTCGCGAGCCGACCAGGAACCGGTCGAGCCGTCGGCCGTTCTCGGGCAGCAGGTGCTCGAGGGCGTAGCCGCTGACCTGCCGGCCGAACCGACCGAACGTCGGTGCGGACGTGGGCCGAGGTGGTCGTCGACCAGCGCCGCCAGCCGCGCCGGGCCGTCGGCCGTCGACCCCGGCGCCGACCGCGACCTCGCCGTCCCGAACGCCACCCGCATCCCGGCCACGTTGTCGCTGGTGCGGCCGTAGCCGAGCGCCCGCGACCCGCAGGCGTTGTTGCCGATCATCCCGCCGATCGTGCAGCGGGTGTGGGTGGACGGGTCGGGGCCGAACCGCAGCCCGTGCGGCGCCGCCGCCCGCTGGCAGGACGGCGTGCACGACGCCGGGCTGCACCACGGCGGTCCGCGCCTCGGGGTCGAGCGAGAGCACCCGGTCGAGGTGGCGGGCGGTGTCGACGACGATGCCCGGGCCCGACCGCGTTGCCGGCGATCGACGTACCGGCGCCCGCGCATCGTCACCGGCACCCCGAGCGCGCGGGCGACGTCGAGGATGGCGTGGAGCTCGTCGGGGTGCCGCGGCCGGACGACGACCTGCGGCACGACCCGGTAGAGCGAGGCGTCGGAGGAGTAGAGCGCCCGGGTCGAGGATCGAGTCGTCGACGTCGGCGACGCCCCGGCGGCGCAGCTCCGCCAGAGGTCGGCGACCGGTCGCGACCGGTCACCAGAGCTCCATCGACCCGCGGAACACGCCCGGCCAGGTCGTCGCCGGTCACCTCCCGCGGCGCGGTCGCCAGCAGCCGCTGCTGCTTGAGCGACCCGTCGACCAGGTCGTCGACGTCGGCGTCGCCGTAGCCGACCTCGGCGAGGCCGTTGGGCAGGCCGATGTCGCGCATCAGGCGTGAGCAGCACGCCGGGCAGCGCGTCCGGCCCGTCGCGCGGACGCGTCGGGGTCGAGCAGCCGCGCGGCGTGCAGGTGCCGCTCCGGGGCCGCCTCGAAGGTGAACCGGAACGCCGCGGGCGCGGTCAGCGAGACCGCCATCCCGTGCGGCACGATCGGCTCGTCCTCGGGGTAGCCCGTCGGGCCGGTAGTCGCGGACCCGGCCGGCGATCGGGTAGGCGTTGGCGTGCGGGATGTGCACGCCGGCGTTGCCGAAGCCGAGGCCGGCGAAGGTCGCGGCCATCGCCATCTGCTCGCGCGCGTCCGCGGTCGCGAGCCGTCGCGCACCGCGGTCCGGAACGCGCCGGCCAGCAGCGACAGCGCCTTCTCCGACCACATGTCGGCGATCGGGTTGGCGCCGCAGTAGGGCACCCGCTGCTCGGGCTGCTTGGCGTCGAAGTCGGCGTACCAGCGCGCGGTGTAGCTCTCGAGCGCGTGGCAGAGGATGTCCATGCCCGGCCGCGGCGGTGACCATCGCCGGCTGGGTCAGCGTCAGCGTCCGGGTCGACCACGGCCAGCGTCGGCCGCAGCCGCGGGTGGCTGATGCCGGTCTTCACCTTGAGCGACGAGCACGTCGAGGACGCAGATCGTGGTGCTCTCGCTGCCGGTGCCGGTCGTGGTCGGCACGGCGACCAGCGGCAGCAGCGGGTTGACTCGGCGCGCCGGCCCGCGCCGACCGGCGCGTTGATGTAGTCCATCAGCTCGCCGGGGTTGGTGATGAGCAGGTTGACCGCCTTGGCGGTGTCGATCGCCGACCCGCCGCCGACCGCGACGATCGCGTCGAACGGCCCGGCGTCGCGGGCGAAGTCGACCGCCGTCGCGCCATGCGACTCGTCGGTCGGCTCGACGTGCACGCCGTCGTACGTCGTCACCTCGAGGCCCGCGGCTCGGCCATCTGCTCGGCGATCCGGGCCGGGTGCCCGGTGGCGGCCACGCCCGGGTCGGTGACCAGCAGCACCCGCCGGGCGCCGGCCTGCAGCAGGTCGTAGCCGATCTCCGCCGACGCCCCCGGGCCGAACTTGAGCGCCGGGGCGCCGTAGGTGAAGACGGTCTCGCTCATGGTTGGCTCCTCACGCCGGATCGGTGCCCATCCTGCCCGCTGCGTCGAGCGCGTGGCGGACCACGTCGAGCACCGGACGTCCCGGCCCTCGACGTCGGCCACCGGCACCCAGGCCGCCGCCTCGGTGGTGCCGCCGACCTCGACCACGCGGGGCTCGGCGTCGGGGTCGACCGTCGCCGCGAAGATCAGGTAGCACGCGCGTGGAAGTCCTCGAAGCGACCGGAGGGCGCGGTGCCGCTGAAGTGCCTCGTCGTGGACGGCGAGCAGCTCGCCGACCGCGCAGGCCACGCCGCACTCCTCCCGCACCTCGCGCTCCAGCGCGGGCCGCGGCGACTCGCCGTGCCCGACCCCGCCACCGGGCAGGCTCCAGGACCCGGTGTGGTAGCCGCGCGCGGAGAACTGCACGAGCAGCACGTCGCTCCCGCCAGCTCGGCGCCGCCGGATCAGGGCGTAGGCCGCCGACCCGCTGCTGGCGGAACGGGCGGTGGTCGGCCAGCGCCTCGCAGCACCAGCGGCGCCACCGGCACGCGTCCCGTCGACGACGTCGGCGACCGGATGCCACGCGGCCTCCGACGGTCGAGCCGTCCACCTCGACCACCCGGGGCTCCGGCGCATCCGGGGCACCCAGCCGTCGTAGACGATCCGCAGCGCGTGGGCGTCGACCCGGCGGCCGTCGCGCCAGACGCCGGGCAGGTGGGCGGAGTAGACGCGGGCGGTCTCGCCGACGTCGGCGTCGAGCCCGGTCTCCTCCCGGACCTCGCGCAGCACCGCGTCGCGCGGGTCCTCGCCGTGGTCGAGGCCGCCGCCGGGCAGGGTCCACAGCTCGTCGGTGGTGATCCGCTCCGCGCAGCCGGCTCAGCAGGATCTCTGCTCACCGTCCGTGCCCGGCCGACCCGCAGGATCACGGCGTACGCCGCGACCCGCTGCCGCTTCGGAAGGCTGCCCACGCCCTCAACCTAGTGGACCAGGACGCGCCGAGCAGCCGGTCCGTCACGAGAAGGGCGGTCGCTGGTCCCGTGCCAGGGATCGCCGCCCCGCCCAGCGCCAGACCCGCGCGGCCCGGTCGCGGTCGTCGTCGGTCACCAGGTTGCCCATCCAGCGCAGGGCCAGGGTCATCAGCCAGTCCGAGCGCATGCCGGCCGGCCCGAGGGCGCGGAGGAGTCCGGGGAGGGTGACCAGGCCGGCCAGTCGCCGCGCGATCGAGAACGCCTCCCCGTAGCTGTCCCGCAGCAGGTCGGGCCACACCGACGACAGGTCGTCGTGCTCGCCCATCACCTCGACGACCAGGCGCCCGGTCTCCAGGCCGTAGTCGATGCCCTCCCCGTTGAGCGGGTTGACGCAGGCGGCGGCGTCGCCGATCAGGGCCCAGTTGGGCCCGGCGACCTGCGAGACCGCACCGCCCATCGGCAGCAGGGCCGAGGTCGGGGCACGCAGGTCACCGGTGAGCCCGAAGTCCGCGCGCCGCTCGTCGGCGTAGCGCTGCATGAGCGGCCGGATCGCGACCTTGGCGGGCCGCTGCTGCGTGGCGAGCGTGCCGACGCCGAGGTTCACCTCGCCGCTGCCGAGCGGGAAGATCCAGCCGTACCCGGACAGGACCTCGCCGTCCTCGCCGCGCAGCTCGAGGTGGCTGCTGATCCACGGGTCGTCCGACTCCGTCGAGGCGAGGTAGGAGCGGCCCGCGACGGCGTACACCGTGTCCTGGTGCCACTCCCGGCCGAGCAGCTTGCCGAGCGGGCTGCGGACCCCGTCGGCGACCACGAGCCGCCGGCAGGAGACGTCGAAGACCTCGCCGTCGCGCCGGAAGGTCACGGCCGCGACCCGTCCGCCCTCGAGGCGTACGTCGACCGCCCGGGCGCCGTCGACCGCGGCCGCGCCCGCCTTGATCGCGGTGGTGCGGAGGTGGTCGTCCAGCTCGGTGCGGGCGACGGCCGAGCCCCAGTCGGGCAGCGATGCCGCCCGGCCAGGGCAGGAGCAGCGTCTGACCGAAGCCGTGCGCCCGCAGTCCCTGGTTGACCGTGTGGGCGCGCAGCCAGTCCTCGAGCCCGAGCAGCTGCAGCTCGTGGATGGCGCGCGGGGTCAGCCCGTCACCGCAGGTCTTGTCGCGCGGGAAGACCGCGGCGTCGACGAGCAGCGTGTCCAGCCCTGCGCGGGCGGCCCACGCGGCCGCGGCCGACCCGGCGGGGCCGGCGCCCACGACCAGCACGTCGGTCTGCCGGGGTGCGCTCACGGCCCGATCCTCTCACCGGTGGTTGAGGAGGTCGCGCAGCGACCGCCTCGAAACCCCCGGACCTGCGCAGGGCGGCGACCACGGTTGGTCGCCGCCCTGCCCACAGTCACCGGGTTTCGAGACGCGTCACGCATCCCGCGCTGACGCGCGGTCTGAGCCGACGCTCCTCAACCTGGCTCTGTCCGGCCGAGAGCTCAGCGCTTGGCGCGCTCAGTTCTGGTACGAACCAAAGTCGAAGTCGTCCAGGGCCACGGCCTGGCCGGTGCCGGCGCCGAACTCGTAGTCGTAGGAGTCGTAGCCGGTCACGGAGTACGCCGCGGCGCGGGCCTCCTCGGTGGGCTCCACCCGGATGTTGCGGTACCGCTCGAGGCCGGTGCCCGCCGGGATCAGCTTGCCGATGATGACGTTCTCCTTCAGCCCGCGCAGCGAGTCGGAGCGACCGTGGATCGCCGCGTCGGTGAGCACGCGGGTGGTCTCCTGGAAGGAGGCCGCCGAGAGCCACGACTCGGTCGCCAGCGACGCCTTGGTGATGCCCATGAGCACCGGGCGACCCGAGGCCGGCTTGCCGCCCTCGGAGACCACGCGACGGTTCTCCTCCTCGAAGACGACCCGGTCGACCAGGTCGGACGGGAGCAGGTTGGTGTCACCGGACTCGATCACCGTGATCCGGCGCAGCATCTGCCGCACGATGATCTCGATGTGCTTGTCGTGGATCGACACACCCTGCGAGCGGTAGACCTGCTGGACCTCGTCCACGAGGTGCTCCTGGGCCTTCCGGACCCCGAGGATCCGCAGGACGTCCTGCGGGTCGGGGGTACCGACCGTGAGCATCTGGCCGACCTCGATGTGGTCGCCGTCGCCCACCAGCAGGCGCGAGCGCTTGGAGACGGGGTACTCCTGGACCTCGGAGCCGTCGTCGGGGGTGACCAGCACCTTGCGGGCCTTGTCGGTCTCCTCGATCTCGACCCGGCCGGCGGCCTCGGAGATCGGCGAACGACCCTTGGGCGACCGGGCCTCGAACAGCTCGACCACACGGGGCAGACCCTGCGTGATGTCGTCCGCGGAGGCCACACCACCGGTGTGGAAGGTACGCATCGTCAGCTGCGTGCCGGGCTCACCGATCGACTGGGCCGCGATGATGCCGACGGCCTCGCCGATGTCGACGAGCTTGCCGGTGGCCAGCGAGCGGCCGTAGCACTTGGCGCAGGTGCCGGTCTTGGCGTCACAGGTCAGCACGGAGCGGACCTTGACCTCCTCGATCCCGGCCGCGACCAGCTCGCCGATCTTCACGTCGCCCAGGTCCTCACCGGCACCGGCGAGGACGTCGCCGGTCTCCGGGTGGGTGACCTCGGTCGCCGCGGACCGGGCGTACGCCGCGGTCTCGGCGTTCTCGTGCTTGACGACCGTGCCGTCCTCGCGACGCTCACCGATCCGCTTGGGCAGACCGCGCTCGGTGCCGCAGTCGTCCTCGCGGATGATGACGTCCTGCGAGACGTCCACCAGACGACGGGTCAGGTAACCCGAGTCGGCGGTACGCAGCGCGGTGTCGGCCAGTCCCTTGCGGGCACCGTGGGTGGAGATGAAGTACTCCAGCACCGACAGGCCCTCCCGGAAGTTGGCCTTGATCGGCCGCGGGATGATGTCGCCCTTCGGGTTGGCCACCAGGCCACGCATGGCCGCGACCTGCCGGATCTGCATCATGTTTCCGGACGCGCCGGAGTCGACCATCATGAAGATCGGGTTCGACCGGTCGAAGTTCGCCTCCATCACCTTGGCGACCTCGTTCGACGCCTGGGTCCAGATCTCGATGAGCTCCTGACGACGCTCGTCGTCGGTGACCAGGCCGCGCTCGAACTGCTTCTGCACCTTCGAGGCCTGCCCCTCGTAGTCGGCCAGGATCTCGGCCTTCTCGGAGGGCGTGACGACGTCCTCGATGGAGACGGTGACACCGGAGCGGGTCGCCCAGTGGAAGCCGGTGTCCTTGAGCGCGTCCAGCGACGCGGCGACCTCGACCTTGGTGTAGCGCTCGGCCAGGTCGTTGACGATCGCGCCCAGAGCCTTCTTGCCCACCTCGTAGTTCACGTAGGGGTAGTCGGCAGGGAGCGTGTCGTTGAACAGCGCGCGGCCCAGCGTGGTGTCGAGGGTCAGCGACTGACCCTCCTCCCAGCTCGCCGAGCTCGAGCTCGAGCGGCGGCACGATGCCGTCGAGCCGGATCCGGATCTTGCTCTGCAGCGAGATCTCGCCCCGGTCGAACGCCATGATCGCCTCGGCCTGCGACGAGAACGCCCGGCCCTCGCCGGGCTGGCCCTCGCGGTCGGTGGTGAGGAAGAACAGGCCGATGATCATGTCCTGGGTCGGCATCGTCACCGGACGGCCGTCGGACGGCTTGAGGATGTTGTTGGTCGACAGCATCAGGATCCGGGCCTCGGCCTGCGCCTCGGCCGACAGCGGCAGGTGCACCGCCATCTGGTCACCGTCGAAGTCGGCGTTGAACGCGG
Source organism: uncultured Actinomycetota bacterium (assembly GCA_963848795.1). GTDB lineage: Bacteria > Actinomycetota > Actinomycetes > Propionibacteriales > Nocardioidaceae > Nocardioides. The sequence continues at coordinate 4,307 of CAWKEX010000012.1, read as the reverse complement.
TGCAGACGAGCGGGTGGATCTGGATGGCCTTGCCCTCGATCAGCTGCGGCTCGAACGCCTGGATGCCGAGGCGGTGCAGCGTCGGCGCGCGGTTGAGCAGCACGGGGTGCTCGGTGATGACCTCTTCGAGGACGTCCCACACGACCGGGCGGGCGCGCTCGACCATCCGCTTGGCGGACTTGATGTTCTGCGCGTGCGACAGGTCGACGAGGCGCTTCATCACGAACGGCTTGAACAGCTCCAGCGCCATCTGCTTGGGCAGACCGCACTGGTGCAGCTTCAGCTGCGGACCGGACACGATGACCGAGCGGCCGGAGTAGTCGACGCGCTTGCCGAGCAGGTTCTGGCGGAAGCGGCCCTGCTTGCCCTTGAGCATGTCGGAGAGCGACTTCAGCGGCCGGTTGCCCGGGCCGGTGACCGGACGACCACGACGACCGTTGTCGAACAGCGAGTCGACGGCCTCCTGCAGCATCCGCTTCTCGTTGTTGACGATGATCTCGGGCGCGCCGAGGTCGAGCAGGCGCTTGAGCCGGTTGTTCCGGTTGATCACGCGGCGGTACAGGTCGTTGAGGTCGGAGGTCGCGAACCGGCCACCGTCGAGCTGCACCATCGGGCGCAGGTCCGGCGGGATGACCGGGTACGGCGTCGAGCACCATGCCCGATCGGCTGGTTGCCGGTCTTGCGGAACGCGTCGACGACCTTGAGCCGCTTGAGGGCGCGGACCTTGCGCTGGCCCTTGCCGTTGGCGATGGTGTCGCGCAGCGACTCGACCTCGGCCTCGATGTCGAAGTCTCTCGAGGCGCTTCTGGATCGCCGTGGCGCCCATGTGGCCCTCGAAGTACTTGCCGAACCAGGTCTTCATCTCGCGGTAGAGCATCTCGTCGCCCATGAGGTCCTGGACCTGGAGCGACTTGAAGGTGTTCCACACCTCGTCGAGGCGGTCGAGCTCGCGCTGCGCGCGGTCGCGCAGCTGCTTCATCTCGCGCTCGGCACCGTCGCGGACCTTGCGCCGGGCGTCGGCCTTGGCGCCCTCGGCCTCCAGCGTGGCGAGGTCCTCCTCGAGCTTCTTGGTGCGGTCCTCGAGCGAGCCGTCGCGGCGCTTCTCGAGGCGCTCGCGCTCGAGGCCGACCTTGCCCTCGAGCGAGGACAGGTCGCGGTGGCGGGCGTCCTCGTCGACGGCGGTGATCATGTAGGCCGCGAAGTAGATGACCTTCTCGAGGTCCTTCGGGGCCAGGTCGAGCAGGTAGCCCAGCCGGCTCGGCACGCCCTTGAAGTACCAGATGTGGGTCACCGGGGCGGCGAGCTCGATGTGGCCCATCCGCTCGCGGCGCACCTTGGAGCGGGTGACCTCGACGCCGCAGCGCTCGCAGATGATGCCCTTGAAGCGCACCCGCTTGTACTTGCCGCAGTAGCACTCCCAGTCCCGGGTGGGACCGAAGATCTTCTCGCAGAAGAGGCCGTCACGCTCGGGCTTGAGCGTGCGGTAGTTGATGGTCTCCGGCTTCTTGACCTCGCCGTGGCTCCACGTGCGGATGTCGTCCGCGGTGGCCAGGCCGATCTGAAGCTGGTCGAAGAAGTTAACGTCGAGCACTTTGGCTGCTTCCCTCGTTCTGTCCGAAACTGTTGGTTCAAGCTGGGACTGAGCAGGTGGCTCAGACTTCTTCGACCGAGCTGGGCTCGCGGCGGGACAGGTCGATGCCGAGCTCCTCGGCCGCCCGGAAGACGTCTTCCTCGGCGTCCTTCATCTCGATGGCCGAGCCGTCCTGGGACAGCACCTCCACGTTGAGGCAGAGCGACTGCATCTCCTTGACGAGCACCTTGAACGACTCGGGGATGCCGGAGTCGGGGATGTTCTCGCCCTTCACGATCGCCTCGTAGACCTTGACGCGACCGGGCACGTCGTCGGACTTGATCGTCAGCAGCTCCTGCAGGGCGTAGGCGGCGCCGTACGCCTCCATCGCCCAGACCTCCATCTCGCCGAACCGCTGGCCACCGAACTGGGCCTTACCGCCCAGGGGCTGCTGCGTGATCATCGAGTAGGGGCCGGTGCTGCGGGCGTGGATCTTGTCGTCCACGAGGTGGTGCAGCTTGAGGATGTACATGTAGCCGACCGAGACCGGCTCCGGGAACGGCTCGCCGGAGCGGCCGTCGAACAGGTTGGCCTTGCCGTTCTCGTCGATCATCCGCACGCCGTCACGGTTGGGCAGCGTCGCCCCGAGCAGGCCGGTGATCTCGTCCTCGCGGGCACCGTCGAACACCGGGGTCGCGACCTTGGTGTCCGGGCTCGGCCTTGTCGGCGTGGATCTTGATCAGGCGCTGCTTCCAGTCGGAGTCCGACTTGTCGTCGTGGAGGTTGAGGTCCCAGCCCTGCTTGGCCAGCCAGCCGAGGTGGAGCTCGAGGATCTGGCCGATGTTCATCCGTCGCGGCACACCCAGCGGGTTGAGCACGACGTCGACCGGGGTGCCGTCCTCCATGAACGGCATGTCCTCGATCGGCAGGATCTTCGCGATGACGCCCTTGTTGCCGTGGCGGCCGGCGAGCTTGTCGCCGACCGAGATCTTGCGCTTCTGCGCGACGTAGACGCGCACCAGCTGGTTGACGCCCGGGGGCAGCTCGTCGCCGTCCTCGCGGTCGAAGACGCGGACGCCGATGACCGTGCCGGACTCACCGTGCGGCACCTTCATCGAGGTGTCGCGCACCTCGCGCGCCTTCTCACCGAAGATCGCGCGGAGCAGCCGCTCCTCGGGGGTCAGCTCGGTCTCGCCCTTGGGCGTGACCTTGCCGACCAGGATGTCACCGGTGGTGACCTCGGCGCCGATGCGGATGATGCCGCGCTCGTCGAGGTCGGCCAGCATCTCCTCGGAGACGTTCGGGATGTCCCGGGTGATCTCCTCGGGGCCGAGCTTGGTGTCGCGGGCGTCGACCTCGTGCTCCTCGATGTGGATCGAGGTGAGGACGTCCTCCTGCACCAGGCGCTGGCTGAGGATGATCGCGTCCTCGTAGTTGTGGCCCTGCCACGGCATGAACGCCACGAGCAGGTTGGTGCCCAGCGCCATCTCGGCGTTGTCGGTGCACGGACCGTCGGCGATCGGGCGTGCCGACCTCGAGCTTGTCGCCCTCGGCGACCAGCGGGCGCTGGTTGATGCAGGTGCCCTGGTTGGAGCGCCGGAACTTGGCCAGCTTGTAGGTCGTGTAGGTGCCGTCGTCGTTCATCGTCTCGATGACGTCGGCGGACACCTCCTTGACCACACCGGCCTTCGTCGGCCACGACCACGTCACCGGCGTCGACCGCGGCGCGGTACTCCATGCCGGTGCCGACCAGCGGCGAGTCGCTCTTGATGAGCGGCACGGCCTGGCGCTGCATGTTGGCGCCCATGAGCGCGCGGTTGGCGTCGTCGTGCTCGAGGAACGGGATCAGGGCGGTCGCGACCGACACCATCTGGCGCGGCGAGACGTCCATGTAGTCGACCTCGTCGGCCAGGATCGCGTCGACCTCGCCGTGCCGCTGGCGGACCAGGACCCGCTCCTCGACGAAGCGGCCCTTGTCGTCGAGCGCGGCGTTGGCCTGCGCGATGACGTAGCGGTCCTCGTCGTCGGCGGTGAGGTAGTCGACCTGGTCGGTGACCTTGCCCTTCTTGACCTTGCGGTACGGCGTCTCGACGAAGCCGAACGGGTTGATCCGGCCGTAGGAGGCCAGCGAGCCGATCAGGCCGATGTTGGGGCCTTCCGGGGTCTCGATCGGGCACATCCGGCCGTAGTGCGACGGGTGGACGTCGCGGACCTCCATGCCGGCGCGGTCGCGGGACAGACCACCGGGACCGAGCGCGGAGAGGCGACGCTTGTGCGTCAGGCCCGGCGATCGGGTTGGTCTGGTCCATGAACTGCGAGAGCTGCGAGGTGCCGAAGAACTCCTTCAGCGCCGCGACGACCGGACGGATGTTGATCAGGGACTGCGGCGTGATCGCCTCGACGTCCTGGGTCGTCATCCGCTCGCGGACCACGCGCTCCATGCGGGCCAGGCCGGTGCGGAGCTGGTTCTGGATCAGCTCGCCGACGGTGCGCATCCGGCGGTTGCCGAAGTGGTCGATGTCGTCGGACGCGATGTCGAGCGTGCCCTGGGCCGACTCGACCTGGGTCGCGGCCGTCGTGCAGCGCGACGATGTACCTGATCGCGGCGACGATGTCGTCGACGGTCAGCGTCTGCTGGTCGAAGGCCTCGGTCAGCCCGAGCTTCTTGTTGATCTTGTAGCGGCCGACCTTGGCGAGGTCGTAGCGCTTGGGGTTGAAGTAGTAGTTGTTCAGCAGC
>CAWKEX010000011.1:0-255036 GCA_963848795.1 uncultured Actinomycetota bacterium | reverse complement strand
ACGGCGTCACCGGGATGATCGACGACGCCGCGATGGAGACCATCCTCCGCGAGACCGACGACCCTCGGGACGCAGCCGACCGGTTGGTGGCGGCTGCGGTGTCGGCCGGGGGTGAGGACAACGCGACCGCCGTGGTGGTCGATGTGGTGGGGTTGGCGGCAGACAGCGCCTACGACTCCCGGCGGCAGCGGGAGAGCCTGGAAGAGAAGCTGGGGGCCTTGCCTTGATCGCGCGCACCTACCGTCCCGGTACGTGGTTCGGGATCTTCGGTGACCACGCGATCGTCGTGCTGCCTCCCTCCGAGAAGGGCCGCGTGGCGCAGCTGTGGCAGCTCGTCGACGACGGCGCCGGGTTCGACGAGGTCCTCGACGCCCTGATCTCCGACGGGCTGCGCGAGCTGCCCGGCTTCGTGCTGGTCAGCGAGTCCGACGCCGACACCAAGGTGGTCGTCCGCGGACCGGCCACCGCGCGCTTCTCGACGCCCGACGGCGAGGTCGAGCTCGCCGGTTCCGCCGCCACCACCTGGGTCGAGCAGTCCATGACCGGAGTCACCGGACTGGTCATCGAGCTGGGTGGAGAGGGAGAGGGCCCCGACTTCACCGTCCAGAACGGCCTGGTGCGGGTGTCGCGCGTCCAGGAGCCCCCCTTCCAGCAGGTTGCGGAGCCCGACACTGCCGAGACCTACATCCCCGACCACGATGGCCTGACCCGGTCCGGGGCCAGCGATGCCGGCCGGCTCCCGCCACCCGGCATCCCGGGGCAGGCACCCGCCCCAGACGTGGCGGCCCGGCCGGTCGCGAGGCTGGTGTTCTCCAGCGGCGAGACGGTCGAGGTCGACCGGCCGGTGCTGGTCGGCAGGGCGCCCGCGGCGCAGGCGGCCGCGTCGGAGCAGGCGCGGCTGGTGACGGTGCCCAGCCCCCAGCAGGAGATCTCGTCCACCCACCTGGAGGTGCGGGCGGGCTCGGGTGCCGACCACGGCAGCGCCGTGGTCACCGACCTGGGCTCGACCAACGGCACGGTGCTGGTGCAGCCCGGGCTGGCCCCCGAGGACCTGCAGCCGGGGGTGGCGGTGCAGCTGCTCCCGGGGGCGATCATCGACCTGGGTGACGGGGTGACCATCCAGGTCACCAACCCGTGAGCCAGCCGGCTGGCGATGACATGACGATGACGGCGGCAACCGACGCAACGATGCTTCCCGCGGCCGATCTGGACCGCCGGTTCTACGCGTTCGTCCTCGACCGGCTGATCGCCTGGTCGATCGTCGCGGCCGTCGCCTGGGCGGCGTACACCTTCCTGATCTCGAGCGGCGGCGTCGGCGCCGGGATCCTGGTCATCCTCGGCGCGCTGCTGCTGGTCGGACTGGTCTTCGCCGTGGTGCTGGGCAAGGTCGGTACGTCGCCCGGGAAGGCCGCGCTCGGGCTGCGCGTGGTGCACCTCGGCACCGGCACGCCGATCGGGGTGCTGCCGGCGATCCAGCGGACCCTGATCCTCGGTGTGGCCACGCTGCCGACCTTCGGTCTCGGCGTCGCGACCCTGGCCTGGACCGCGGTGATGGACGCCAGCCGGATGCGGCGCGGCTGGCACGACCTGGTCACGGATGCGGTTGTGGTCGACGTCCGGCCGGTCCCCGAGGCGCCGGCCGTCACGGAGCAGCCGCCGCGCCAGATCGTGAACCTCACCGCCATGCGCCTGGTGCCGGCGACACTGCGCGAGCCGTCCCCGGAGCGAACGGTGGTCCGCAACCGTGCCATCCCCCCGCTCGCCCGCTGGCGGGTCAGCTTCGACTCCGGGGAGACGTTCGTCGTCGAAGGCCTCGCTGTCGTCGGCCGCAGGCCCGAGCCGCGACCGGGCGAGGAGGTCCGACACGTCGTCCCGCTCCGGTCGGAGGACATGTCCCTGTCCAAGACCCACGCGCAGTTCCAGGTCGCGCCCGACGGAGTGCTGGTCGTGATGGACCGCGGGTCGACGAACGGCTCGGTGCTGATCCGCAAGGGCGTCCCCAAGGACCTGCTGGCCGGGAGGCCGACCACCCTGCTGCCCGGGGACCAGGTCGCGTTCGGCGACCGGCGGATGACGGTGGCGCGGGAGCCCTGATGAGAGCCGACCCGTGACCCGATCCTTCCTGGACCTGCTCTACGACCAGGCACCACGCTCCGCGTTCGATGAGGTGGTGGCCGACGCCGAGCGGTCGGGTGCCTCCGAGGCCGAGCTGGCCGAGCTCCGCCGCGAGTACGACGTCGCCACCCGGCTGCGCGAGCTGATCGCCCGCCAGCGCGCACGTGAGGCGGAGCTGACCGCGCTCTACGACACCGCCAGCGACCTCACGGCGATCCGCGACGTGGACGACATCCTCGCCGCGATCGTGCGGCGGGCCCGTCAGCTGCTCAGTGCCGACATGACCTACCTGTCGCTCAACGACGAGGCCGAGGGTGCGTCGTACATGAAGGTGACCGACGGAGCGCTGACGCCGGAGTTCCGACGGCTTCGCCTCCCGCTCGGGACCGGGCTGCTCGGACTGGTCGCCCAGACCGGGGCGCCGTACTTCACCCCGGACTACCAGTCCGACGAGCGGTTCTTGCACCGCGGCTACATCGACGAGGCCGTCGCCGGAGAACGGATCCGGGCGATCCTCGGCGTACCCCTGGTCGTCGACGGCCAGGTCATCGGCGCCCTGCTCGCGGTGCACCGCACGGTGCGGCCGTTCCCGCCGTCGGAGGTCAGCCTGCTCACGTCGTTCGCGGCGCACGCCGCGGTGGCGCTGGAGAACGCTCGGCTGTTCGCCGCGCTGGACCGGGCCAACCGGACCATGACCGAGCACACCGTGGCGGTCGAGAGCGCGGCCCGGGCGCACGACCGACTCACCGACCTGCTGCTCCACGGCGGCGGGGTGGCCGAGGTGGCTCGGGTGCTCTCGGAGGAGCTGTCCGGCCGGCTGGCGGTCCACGACCCGGGCGGCGACCTGATCGCGGGCGAGGCTGCGACCGGCGACTGGGACGAGGCGGTCGCCGAGTCGGTGACCTCCGGCCGCTCGGTCCGGGTGGCGGACTCCTACGTGGTCGCCGCCCTGGCGGGCACCGAGCACGTCGCCACCCTGGTCCTGCACGACGCCGGGTCGCTCGACCTGGCCCAGCGACGCACCCTCGAGCGCGGCGCCATGGTCACCGCACTGGTCCTGCTCTTCGCCCGCACCGTCGCCGAGACCGAGAACCGGCTGGGCGGTGAGCTGCTCAGCGACCTGTTCGACGGCAAGGCCGGCGACCCGGCACTGCGCCAGCGGGCGCGACGCCAGCACGTCGCCCTGGAGCCGCCGCTGGCCGTGGCGGTCGCGGCCACGGATGGCATCGACCGGTACGCCGCGCGTACGCGCGCTGGCGCGGCTCGCCGGGGACGGACGCGGTCTGGTCGGGGAGTACCACGGCACCGTGGTCCTCCTCGCCTGCGCCGACGACCCCCTCGCAGTGGGCGAAGAGGTGCGGTCCGCCCTGGAGCGCGCCGGCGGGCCGGCGACCGTGGGCGTGGCCGCCGCGAACGCAGACGACCTCCGGCCGGCGTACGACGAGGCGCGCCGCTGCCTGGACACGTTGCTGACGCTCGGCCGCTCCGGCGAGGTCAGCGACCCGGCCGGGCTGGGCCTGGCCCGGCTGCTGCTGGGGGACAACGGCCCCGACGAGCTGGCCGGCTTCCTCGAGTCGACCCTCGGCCCGGTCCTGGCGTACGACGCCGCCCGGGGGACCGAGCTGGTGGCGACCCTCGAGGCGTGGTTCGCCACCGGCGGACGGCTCAAGGAGACCGGCGCCCGGCTGCACGTGCACCCCAACACCGTCTCCCAGCGACTGGCCCGCATCGGCGAGCTGCTCGGCGCCGACTGGCGCGACCCCGCCCGCAGTCTCGACGTGCAGCTCGCGTTGCGCGTGCACCGTCTGCGGGCACGCTGACCCGCCGTTCCTGGAGCGCGTCGCCCCTCGGCGCCGGCTACTCGACCTCCGGACAGCTGCTGATCGGCTGTGTTCTGGGGGCAGTTCGCTCGCCAGGCCCTTCCAACGCCCGCGCTGGTCGAGCTTGCGCCTAGGGGGAGCGCAGTTGGCACTAGCGTCGAGCTGCGCACCGTTGGGGAAGCGTCGGCCTGAGCAGATCGCCGCGACTCGGTAACGTGCGGCGCATGCCCATCAAGTTCGAGAACGTCGGAATCGCCGTCCGCGACCTTGAAGCGACGATCGCCTTCTTCACCGACCTCGGGCTGACCGTCCTGGGCCGGGACACGGTCAGTGGAGAGTGGGCCGACACCGCCGTCGGCCTCGACGGCAACCACGCCAAGATCGCCATGCTCCAGACGCCAGATGGCAACGGTCGCCTCGAGCTCTTCGAGTACATCCACCCCGACGCGATCGAGACGGAGCCCACCCGGCCAAACGAGATCGGCATGCACCGCGTTGCCTTCTCGGTCGACAACATCGACGAGGCCCTCGAGATCGCCGCGAGGCACGGCTGCCACCCGCTGCGCGGCGTGGCGACCTATGGGGACGTCTACAAGCTCACCTATGTCCGCGGCCCCAGCGGCATCATCGTGATGCTCGCCGAGGAGCTGAACAGAGCTGACCGCGAAACCCGATAGTCGCGGAGAGGCGCTCCGCTGAGGATGGTCACGCGGAGCGTGCCGGTGCGGGACCCCAATCGGTGATCGGCCGGCTGCCGTCCACACTGGGTCCAAGGGACCGCTGGACCGGTTCAGTCGCGCGTGCTCGGGGCCACCTCGCGCACCATCACGCAGTTGCCCTGGCCCTTGGGCCGGTCGTAGGTGAAGCCCTCGCGCTCGTACATCGTGCGGGTGCCGTTGTAGAGGAACGACGAGTTCTTCTTCCGGACCCCGCCGGTGTCGTGCGGGTAGCCCTCGACCAGGCCGCCGCCGGCCTGCGCGATCAGCTCGACGGCTCCGCGCAGGGCGATCGCCGCCAGGCCCTGACCGCGAACGCCGCGCTCGACCAGGATGCAGGTGACCCGGTAGTCGGGCAGTCGCTCGGCTAGTGGCGACGTACTCCTTGCGGTGTTGGATGTTGGGCAGCTCCTCGGGTGATCCGTACTCCGCCCAGGCGACGGCCCGGTCGCCGTCGTAGACCAGCGCCGCGTGCGCGATCCCGTCGGCCACCAGACGTTGCTTGAGCGCCCGGTTCCCCTCGGCGCTCTGGCCCTTCTCCGCGCAGTCGGGATGGAAATGCGTGCACCAGCAGCTGGCGAACATGCCCTTGTTCCGCTCGACGAGAGCGGCGAAGTCGTCGAACGTCTCCGGCGTGAGCGCCTTGATCGTGAAGTCGGACATGCCGGCAACGTACCCCTGATTGCGGACGTTCGGCGTCCGGTAGATGCGGGGTCCGGGGCGGAGGACGTAACCCGTGGCGGACCGAGGTCGTTGACCGACCATCATGGCCACCCGCCGCGTAGTCACGACCGCCCTGCTCGCCGGCGCCCTCTGCGTGGGGGCCGGGGCCGCGTCCGCCGTACCCATCCCCCCGGACCCGCGACCGCCGCAGTCCCCGGCGTACGTCGGAGCGCCGGCGACGCCGAAACCGGTCGACGTGGCGGCCCCGCCGCAGCACCCGTTCATGGCCGCGAACCCCGGCAACAACATCCACAACGACGCGTACATGACCGACGCCTACCAGCGGATGGGGCCGCTCGGGAGGCAGCCGGTCACCACCTCGACCCTCCAGGCCGCCGAGTGCGCATCCCTGACCTTCGACCGGCGGAACCGGCTCGAGACGGTCTGCGTCGGCACGAACACCGTGACCTTGAAGCTCTTCGACCCGACGACGCTGGAGGAGCTGGCTTCGTACAACCTGCCGCCGCGGCGACCCGGGACCGGCACGTTCAACGACTTCAGCGGCGGCGGCTACTTCTACCTCGACCACCGCGACCGTGCTGTGATCCCGACGACCGACAACCACGTGTACGTCGTGGCGCAGACCGCGGGTCCTGGCTTCGAGCTGCATCGCGACTATGACCTGACACCGGCCATCGGGTCGGAGGACAAGATTGTGTCGGTCCTTCCGGACTGGTCGGGGCGGCTGGTGTTCGTCACCGAGCAGGGGAAGGTGGGCGCGATTCGTCCGGGGAGCGGAACGGTGCGGACCCTCGACCTGGGCGAGCGCATCACGAACTCGATCGCCACCGACGAGACCGGCGGAGTTTACGTCGTCACTACCGCCGCGCTCTACCGGATCGACGTGTCCGCGGCGGGCCGTCCGAGGACGACCTGGCGGCAGGTCTACCGCAACTCCGGTGTCCAGAAACCCGGGCAGACGTCTGCGGGTTCGGGTACGACGCCCACGCTGATGGGTCGTCAGTGGGTGGCGATCACCGACAACGCCGACCGGATGAACGTCGTCGTCTACCGCCGCGGGACCGGCGTTGCCGGCCAGCGAGAGGTGTGCACGGTGCCGGTGTTCCGCAAGGGGGCCAGCGCGACCGACAACTCGCTGATCGCCGCCGGACGGGCGCTGGTGGTAACGAACAACTACGGGTACTCCGGCCCCACGGCCACGATGCAGGGCGGCGTCACCGAGCCCGGCGTCGAGCGGGTCGACATCGACCGCGACGGCCGCGGCTGCCACACGGTGTGGCGCAACACCACGCAGCGTTCGCCGTCGTCGGTGCCAAAGCTGTCCCTTGCCAACGGTCTGGTCTACACCGTGCTCAAGGACCCGGCGGGCAGCGAAGACCCGTGGTACCTCGGCGCGCTGGACTTCCGCACCGGTCGGCTGGTCTACAAGACCAGGTACGGCACCGGGTTCGGCTACAACGTGAACTACGCGCCGGTGAGCATCGGGCCGGACCGCGCGGCGTACGTCGGGGTGCTCGGCGGGCTGGTCAGGATCACCGACTCCACCGGCTGACGCGCGCTCTCAAAGAGAGCGAGTGTGCGCCGCCACGTGGTCTGGGCATGCTGGCGCCGTCGCGCTTTCGACGACCTCGCCGGAGGTGCCGAGCAGGCCCAGCATATGCCGACGGGTCCCGGGCCACCTGTCACGAGCGTGACCGAGTCACGGTTCTCGCGTTGACAGGGCATGCGCCCCAGAAATCTCCTGACGGTCGTCCTCGCCGTATCCGCCCTGTCGGTGCCCTTCCTCACCGTGTCGAACGCAGCGGCCGCCCCCGCCGACGGCGTCTACGACGAGTACGTCGCGCTGGGAGACTCCTGGTCCGCCGACGTGGTGATTGCCGACGCCAACGGCACACCGGACACGACTCACGCACCGATCGGCTGCGGGCAGTCGCACACCAACTACCCCAAGCTGCTGGCCGAGGAGCTCGGAATCTCGAACTTCCGGGACGCCACGTGCGGTGGGGCCGAGACCGATGACTTCTACGCTCCGCAGAGTGTCGAACCGGGTGGCACGAATCCGGCGCAGTTCGACCGTCTGAGTCCCACCACCGACCTGGTCACGGTCGGTATCGGCGGCAACGACGCGGGGATCGCCGGCGCGGCGACGGATTGTCTCGGTCTGTTCCCTGACGACGAGACGGTGCCTCCTGGGACGGCGCCCGAGCCGGTGCCGACCGGCGGCTGCAAGGACAAGTACGCGCCGGAAGGTGGTGAGGACCAGCTCGCCCGGCAGATCCTCGAGGCCGAGCCGAAGGTGGTGGCGGCGCTCCAGGAGGTCCACCGGCGAAGCCCGGACGCCCGGGTGCTGATCATCGACTACTTCGCGGCGGTGCCCGAGCACGCCTGTTACCCGACGGTGCCGATCAGCGAGGAGGACATGGTCTACCTGCACGCCACCATGCTGCGGCTCAATGCGATGGTGCAGCGGGCGGCAGCCGCCGGGGGTGCGGAGTTCGTCGACTCCTACAGCCCCACGATCGGCCACGACATCTGCCAGCCGCCGAACGTGCGGTACGCCGAGGTCCTCGGTCCCTCTGTGAACGGACCGGCCGTCGGGGTGCCCGCGCATCCGAACTCAGCCGGCGCGGCCGCCCAGTTCCGGGCGGTGCTCGCGCAGTTCTACGCCGGAGCCTGAACCCAGAGGACCGTCAGCTCCCACCTCGCGGCAGTTCCGGCTGGCCCCAGCGCACGCTGTCTGCGGCAATCTCGTGCGTCTGAAGTCGGTTGCGGTGTCACTGATCGGTGGGATTGAGTCCAGGGGTGGCTCGCGCTCTCCATTCCGATGAGATTCCGATCGATGCCGAGTTGGTCCGCGGACTGGTGAGCCGGGCGATGCCTGCTTACGCTGACGCGCCGATTCGCCGGCTGGCATCGAGCGGCTCGACGAACGCGTTGTTCCGCCTTGGTGAGGACCTCCTGGTGCGGCTGCCGCGTCAACCCGGAGGATCGGCGACCATCTCGAAAGAGGCCACCTGGCTGCCGGTGCTGGGGCCACTGCTGCCCGTCTCCATGCCTGACGTGGTTGCCGTGTTCGAACCCGATCGCGAGTACCCGGAGCGCTGGTCGGTGGTCCGCTGGATCGATGGTGCACACCCCGAGGTGGTCGATCCGGACACATCCATCGACCCACAGCGCGAAGACCTGGCGAAGAACCTGGCCACACTCGTTCACGCCCTGAGGCAGGCGGAGGTACCCACGGGGGCGGTCAACATCCCGCACCTGCAGTCCTACCGAGGCGAGCCGCTCGCGACGATGGACCAAGGGACGCGAGAGAACATCGCGCGGTGCCGGGCCTTGGAGAACTTCGGGTTCGACCTCGACGCTGCCGAGCAGATGTGGGCCGAAGCCATGAAGCTGCCCGGAGTCGCCGACCGTACGACGCCGCGCTGGTACCACGGCGACCTGGCGGCCGAGAACCTGTTGGTGCGTGACGGGGCTCTGGCCGCGGTGCTGGACTTCGGGGGCCTGTCGGTTGGCGACCCGACCGTTGACCTTGTCGTGGCCTGGGAAGTCCTTGATCCCCCCGCCAGGGAGCTCTTCCGCAGGCAGGTCGGCGTCGACGACGCGACCTGGCTGCGCGGCCGCGCATGGGCACTCTCCATCACCCTGATGATCTGGTACTACTGGACGACCATGCCGGAGAGACGAGCCAGGTGCCTGGCCGTGGGTCGCAACGTCCTGGCCGACGCGGGCTACTCGGTCTGATGGGACGACGGCCCCGTGCTGCGCGCACGGGGCCGTCGCCGTCAGGTGTCCGGTCAGTCGTTCGGCGGGACCAGGCAGGTCGCCGTCGCGGTGTTGCCCGCGGCGTCGGTCGCGATCAGCTGGGCGTCACCCGTGAAGGTGAACTTCCAGTTGACGACGCCGGTGAAGGCCTTCACCTTGACCGGTGCGCCGGGCGCCTGGGTCAGCTTGAACGTCGTCCGTGACGGGTACGGCCCGAAGACCGTGCCGGAGCCGAGGTCCTTGATGTAGATCGGGACCGAGGCGTCGACGTTGTCGCTGGCGACCATCCGGAAGAAGCCGTCTTCGTTGTCCGCGCTCGGCACGTTACCGGCGGGGTTGGGTCCCGGCGGGCAGGCGACCGTCGGTGGTGTCACGTCGTTGACGTCGATGCTCACCGTCTGGGTGAACGCCGGACCTGCGTCCGCACCGTTCAGCGTGAACGGAACGGTGCACTGCAGGGTGGCGCCCTGCGGTGCGTCGGGCGCGACCGTGATGGTCTCGTCGAACACCGCATCGGTGCCGCTCTGCACAGTCTGGCTGGCCGGGCTGAGCGCGATGCTCAGGCCGGGGTCGCAGCTGGGTGACCCGGCGACCGTCACATCGAGGTTCTGCAGGCCCGCCACGATCGCGTCCGAGACGCCGCCGGCCGCCACACCGGAGAGCAGGTCGCCGCCGGTGGCGTTGGTGATTCGGGTGGCCTGGCCGGTGCCGTCGAGGTTGTTGGCAGCGCCGGTGCTGATCGCGAGCACCTTTGCCTCGACGTCCACGAGGGACTGCGTGGCGGCGGCCTCGGTGTGGCCGCCGGACGGGTCGTGGCCGGGGTTGTCGCCGTACCACACGACGATCCGGCTGGAGTCGGGCCGGAAGGTCACCGCGTCTCCTCCATCGCCGATCTCCCACAGCGCATTGATCTGTGCCTCGGGGGTGTCGCCGCCGTTGCAGAGGTTCACGTTGTTGATCGCCGTCGCGAGGGCGGCGGCGTTGCCGGTCAGGTCGGTGAAGCGCTGGAACGCGGGGGCAGGGTCCCCGAAGTCGCAGTACGCCGCGACGGCGAACTGTGCGTCGGGCTGCATCGCCTTGACCTGGGACACGATCGAGCTGAAGTTCGCCTTCACGTTGGCGAGCTCCCCGCCCATGCTTCCGGTCTTGTCGACCAGGAGCACGATGTCCGGCTTCGGCGGGATGGGCGGCGTGGAAACCGTCTTGGACAGGTGAATCACCTCACCTGGGTCGGCGGCTTGGTCGACGTTGGGAGTCACCCCGCTGGCGAAGGCGGTCCCTCCCGATGCGACAAGTACGGCGGCTGACGCAGCGGCCGCGACTCCGTAGCGGATCTTGTTCATGCGATTCGTCCCTCCTGTGGTCGTTGCGGTCCCGGGCATCGAGGAAACAGAGAGTCACGACGCCCGAGATCCGGCGGATACCTGCAAAGGAGCACGCAGACCGCCGCTGAATACGCCCGCCAGCAGTCGTGGTCGACGGAGAGCTGTCGAGGTGCCCGGCTCACGCAGGCCGGCACGCCCGGCAACCGATGTTCAGAACGGCGGACAGCCGCCCTCAGACCCGGGGCCTGCATCGGGCGCGTCGTCAGGGGCGCAGCTTCCGGGCGCCCAGAACCATAGGACGGCCAGGGCGAGCCAGAATCCAGCCAATCCGAGACCGGCGGCCCGCCAGTAGCGTTTGCCACGCCCCGCGAGGAGCGCGGCAGGTGCCAGCGCGAGGACCGTGAACACGACGGCGGTCTCACCCCAACTGAGCGCTCTTTGGAAGCCGACGAAAAATGCTGCCGCCGCGGCAACGAAGCCGACTGCCGCGCCCGCGACAACTGCGCCGGCCACCTTCGTGCGAGTGATCCCCCGACCCGGCGGCCCGGCGGCCGAGGGCCCCGCCTCGGCTGGTTCCGGACGCGTGCCCACGACTCAGGGTAGGTCTACAGGTAGCGTGCCGACGTGCGATTCGGTTTGGTAGGAACGGGGCCCTGGGCGGGCATTGCGCATGGCCCGGGGCTGATGGCAGCCGAGGGTGTTGAGCTGGTCGGTGTCTGGGGGCGTAGCCCGGAGAGGGTGCGCATTCTGGCTACGGAGCTGGGCGTCTCGGCCTATGACGACTTCGAGGGACTGCTCGCGGATGTGGACGTCGTCGCCTTCGCCGTGCCTCCCGAGGTCCAGGCAGAGCTCGCGCTGATGGCCGCGAAGGCTGGGAAGCACCTGCTGCTGGACAAGCCGGTGGCCATGACGGTTGCCGCCGCGCATGCCCTGCGTGACGCCGCCAGTGCGGCTGGTGTGGCCTCGGTGGTCTTCTTCACCGACCGCTTCGTCGACACGTCGCGGGCGTGGTTCCGGGATGTCCGGGCGACAGAGGGCTGGGGTGGCGGCTGGTTGCGGTGGTTCAGCTCGCTGCAGGAGCAAGGCAACCCGTTCGGTTCCTCGCCGTGGCGGTGGGAGAGCGGCGCCCTGTGGGACATCGGCCCGCATGCCCTGTCGACGTTGAGTGCTGCCCTCGGCCCGGCCAGGTCTCTCACCGCCGTGGGTGGTGAAGGCGACCTGGTGACGCTGGTGATTCGTCATGAGTCCGGCGTGACCAGCACCGCTTCGCTCACAGTCTTCGCGCCACCGGCTGCGGCCGGGTTCGAGGCCGCGGTGTGGGGCGACGTCGGCGTGTCCCCCATGCCCCCGCGCCCCGATCGCTCCTCGTCGGATCTGTTGGCCATCGCGGCCCAGGAGCTCGTCGAGTCGGCCCGCAGTGGCGGGCCGCACGAGGTCGACGTCGCCTTCGGTGCCCGGATCGTGGAGCTGCTCGCAGGCGCGCAGGCGCAGATCGACGCGGCCCGCGGCTCCTGACCTGCTGCAGGCGACGTCGATACGGAGACGCAGAGGCAGTCGGCCGTCGCGCCGCCCGGTCGATGGATGGCCGACCCATTCGCGGCGGTAAGGCGCACCTCGCGATGTGCACGCTGAGCGGCGTCTGGAATGCCTCGACTGGAACGCGCCCCTCGCCAGGTAGCCGGGCGACCGCCGGCACGTGAGCGCGGTTCGAGCGGGGTTCTACAACGCCTCGACGGGCTGGCGGAGGATCGTTCGCAGTTTCGCCGGAACGACCCGCCGAGCATCGTTGAGATAGACCTCGTGGTGCTTTCCGGTCATCCGAAGCCCGGCTTCCGGAATGACGTGATCGTGCATGGCGGCGAGGACATCTGCTTCGTCGTCGTACGGACCCATGTGCAGCGTCTGGACGCATCGACCTTCTTCGAGGGATTCCAGGCGCACGTTGCCGAGACTGGCCGGTCGATCCTTCGCGGCCACCGCCGTCACCGTGTCGGCGAACAACTCGGCCGTGATCCAGTTCGGCGTCATGATCATCGCTGTCCAGTACCACTGCGACTTGTCACGTGCGGACGTGAAGGCGGCCATCTCCGCTGCCCACCACAGGGCCTCCAACGGTGGCACGACGTAATCGCGCTCCAAGTCGCGCTTGCTGGCGAACTTCAGCCTGTAGGCCACCGGGTACAGGGCTGCCAGCGCGTCGGCGTAGTCCTTCGAAGTGTTGGGGTCGCCATGGCCGTCCACCATCAGGTACTGCATCGCAGGGACGTCGATGACCCGGAACTCGCCGCTCCGCGCTTGGTATGCGTCGTGCGACTTCTTGAAGTCAATCTTCACGGGACCAGCATGGGTTACGACTCGCGGCTACTTGTTCCGGGTGGCGGCAGCGCTCGCTGTCTGCGGCTATGAGAGCGATTCTCCACCCGGTTCAAGGCGGCCTAACTGCTGAGACGGCTGCGCGTGAACCGCACGACGGACATCTCCACCAGGAGAACCGCGTATTCCACGCTTCCGACCGCGGCAGACCTTCCCTGTCCGACATGGTGCAATCCTTCGTCTAGGCCGTCGGGCCTGTTCAGACCAGCTCCGGGGCGTGCAGGTGTGCCAGGACCAGGTCGAACTGCTCAACGTCGAGGATCTGCTCGCGGGTTTCGTGGACGAACCGCTCGCGGAGGTCTCGCGCCGTTTCGCGGCTGTTCTCCTCGGCAGCCGGGGTATCGAAGCTCACCGCGACGACTCCCTTCCCGGCGCCACGGTCGATCATCACGCTGCAACTGCAGAAGCCAGGCACCTCCTCGAGTGTCGACAGCGTGGTGGCCTTCGTGAAGTCGACCAGGCGGTCGATCTCCGCGGGGTCGGTCTGAACCCACGTGGCGCGCACCCGGGCACCCTCCTGCGACCAGTGGTCGCGGTGCAGCAGCGCGATCTCCCACTGTTCGACCTCCGGCGCTCCGCCGAGGCGATCGGCGATCTGCCCGCGCAGCCGGCTTACCTGCCCCTCGCTGTCCTTCCTCGTCTCCAGCGACTGCCAGGCGCTGCTCGTGATGCACACGCCGGTCTCGCGGTTGGCGAGCATCGACAGCCCGATGCACCCGTCCATGACCAACATCGTTGGCAGCACCTCGTTGCGCACGAACTCGATGCCAGGGTCCAGCGAGTCGGGCCGTCCCCGGAACGTGCTGGAACGTGCGTACATGCTCTTCCCCTCTCTACCGGAGCGGCGCCTCTGTGTGGCGCCACAGTTCGCCGCCCACCCTTCTCCCGCCCCCGCAGGCTGACAATGACGCCCACGGGCCCGCCCAGCGTGACTAGCCGCTTCCCTTCCTGATGGCAGGGGAAGGGAAGCGGTCGGCCGTCCCGGTCCGACCGGACGCCTGTCATCCGGGGTCATCCAGCGCGAAGTCGCGGTTCCTGCGGCAGCACCTGGCTGACAGGATCGACGCATGAGCAACGTCCCCGCCACCACCCGCCAGCTGCGCTCCCTCGTCACCGAGGACGGACAGGTCCGCGTTTCCGTGGAGACGGTGGACACCCCGCAGCCGGAGCCACACCAGGTCCTCGTCCGGGTGGAGGCCGCTCCGCTCAACCCCTCCGACCTGGCACTCCTGCTGGCGCTGGCGGATCCTGGCACCGCCAAGGCCGAGGACACCCCCGGCGGTCCCGTCGTCGCGGCCCCAGTCCCCGAGGCGGTGATGCCCAGCCTCAGGGCCCGGCTGGGCCGGTCGATGCCGGTCGGCAATGAGGGCGCGGGTGTCGTCGTCGCTGCGGGCGACACCCCCGAGGCGCAGGCCCTGCTCGGCAAGCAGGTCGGGTTCCCGGGTGAGGGCACCTACGGGGAGCACGCGTTGACCACTGCACAGGTCTGCCTCCCGTTGCCGGAGGGCGCCACCGCGGCCGACGGCGCCTCGTCCTTCGTCAACCCGTTCACTGTGCTGGGGATGGTCGAGACGATGCGCCGGGAGGGCCACTCCGCGCTGGTCCACACCGCTGCCGCGTCCAACCTGGGCCAGATGCTCATCCGGGTCTGTCTCGCGGACGGCATCGAGCTGGTCAACGTCGTCCGACGACCCGAGCAGGCCGACCTGCTGCGCGATCTGGGTGCCCGTCACGTGGTCGACTCGAGCGCCGAGTCCTTCATGGCCGACCTGGTCGAGGCGATCCGCGCGACAGGGGCGACGATGGCCTTCGACGCCGTGGGCGGTGGCCGGCTCGCGAGCGACATCCTCAACGCGATGGAGGCAGCGGTCACCGACCCGGCCGCGCCGTACAGCCGGTATGGCACAGAGGTGCCCAAGCAGGTCTATGTGTACGGCGGCCTGGACCGCCGGCCGACCGAGTTGCGGCGAGGCTTCGGGTTCGCCTGGGGGATCGGCGGGTGGCTCCTCATGCCGTTCCTCGCCTCTTTGGCAGTCGAGGACCTCGTGCGGCTCAAGGACCGAATCGCCGCTGAGCTGACGACCACCTTCGCCAGCCGCTTCACCGAGGAGATCTCACTGGACCAGGTGCTCGAGCTCGACGTGCTGCGGCGCTCCGCACGCACCGCCACCGGCGAGAAGTTCCTCATCGTCCCCTAGTCGGCCCCTGGCTCCGCCCGAGGGGACGGACGCAACCGCGCCCGCGCCCAGGGATGAGCCGTCGATCGTTAGGCGCAGTCGCCACAGAGGTCGGCGGCCGGCGAGGCCCGTCGAGATTCGTGCTGAACGAGGAAACAGGCTGTGCAGGTGAACTCGTCGGTCTGCCTTGGCGTGACTTCGACGGAGAGGGTTTCGTGGGAGAGATCCGCTCCGGGGAGCTCATACGACTCGGCTAGCTCGGTCTCGTCCTCGTCTACCTTCCCCGAGGTCTTGTCCTGCTCGCCCGAGGTGAGGCGGCGGGCCTCCCGGCTCTCTTCCTTCTGCTCGTCTTCGGTCTTGCGGGATGCGTCGTAGTCGGTGGCCATGTAGAGGTCCTCTCGGGGCTGAGCGCGAATGCTAGCCCCGGATGTCGTCGGGGCCTGCAATGCCGGCGCCGCTGGAACGGCGTTGTCCGGGCGCTACGACTGTCGGCGGCCATCCGACAGGCGGCGGAAGGACGCAGCCTCAAGGCACCGTCGCTAGACCGGTCGGGGCGAGGGGAACACACTGGACTGTATGACGGTCACGTCTGCCAACGGCGTCCATCCCGGTGGGCGATTCCCGCCCATCGGGGACTACGGGTTCCTGTCCGACTGTGAGACGACGGCGCTGGTGGCTCCGGACGGTGCGGTCGAGTGGCTCTGCCTACCCCGGATGGATTCGCCCAGCGCGTTCGGAGCGATCCTCGACCGAGATGCCGGGACGTTCCGCGTCGGCCCGACCGGCGTACACGTTCCGTCATCCCGGCGCTACATTCCAGGCACGCTGGTGCTGGAGACGAGCTGGTGGACGCCTGGCGGCTGGCTGGTCGTCACCGACGCGTTGCTCATCGGCCCGTGGCACCACGAAGACCATCGCTCGGGGACGCACCGAAGACCGCCGACCGACTACGACGCCGACCACGTCCTGCTTCGGCTCATCAAGTGCGTGAGTGGCCAGGTGCAGGTCCGCATGGACTGCACCCCGGTCTTCGACTACGGGCTGATCCGAGCGAAGTGGGACTACGGCAGCTCCGACTACCACGAGGCGGTCGCCACGGGAGACGGGGACGACCTGCAGCTCCGCCTGACGACGGACCTCAACGTCGGGTTCGAAGGCCCACTGGCGACTGCACGGACGCTCCTGAAGGAAGGCGACAGCCGATTCGTCGCCCTGTCATGGAGCGAGCACCCACCTCCTCGCACACTCGTGGAGGCGCGCCAACGGCTCACGTGGACGTGCCACCACTGGCAGCACTGGCTGGACCGGGGCCGGTTCCCCGACCACCCGTGGCGAAGCCTGCTGCAGCGCAGCGCCCTGACGTTGAAGGGGCTGACCTTCGCACCGAGCGGTGCCGTCGCGGCGGCGGCCACGACGTCGCTGCCCGAGACCCCGGGCGGCGTGCGCAACTGGGACTACCGCTACACGTGGATGCGCGACACCGCCGGCACGCTCGCCGCGCTGTACACGCTCGGCCTCGACTGGGAGGCCAACGACTTCTTCCAGTTCGTGGTCGACGTCGTGACGGCTGAGAGCGGCTCCCTCCAGCTGATGTACGGCGTCGACGGCGAACGTGTCCTCGAGGAGCGGATCCTCGACCACCTGTCCGGGTACGACGGCGCGAGACCGGTGCGCGTCGGAAACGCCGCCTACGTCGCAGAGACAGCACGACGTCTGGGGCGCGGTCGTCGGCGCCATCGACCTCTACACATCGCACCAACGCCTCGACGACAGGATGTGGATGATGGTCAGGACCCTGGTCGAGGAGGCCCTCGACCACTGGAGTGAGCCCGACCAGGGGATCTGGGAGGTCCGCTCAGGCCCTCAGCACTTCACCTCCTCCAAGGTGATGTGCTGGTACGCCGCGAGCGCCGGCGCCCGGCTCGCGGAGGGCCGGGGCGAGACCAAGCTGGCCACCGAGTGGCGCACCAGCGCCGAGGAGATCCGGACGGACGTGCTGAGCCACGCCGTCGACGAACGAGGCGTCCTCACCCAGCACTACGACACGAAGGCACTCGACGCCTCGGTGCTGCTCGTGCCGCTGCTCGGATTCCTGCCCTGGGACGACGAGCGGGTCCGCAAAACCGTCCTCGCCGTCGCGGAAGAGCTCACCGAGGGCGACCTCGTCCTTCGCTACCGGGTCGACGTGACCGACGACGGCCTCACCGGCGAGGAGGGCACGTTCACGATGTGCTCCTTCTGGCTGGTCTCCGCGTTCGTCGCCATCGGCGAGCTCGACCGCGCCCGTGCCTTGTGCGAGAAGCTGCTGTCGTACGCCACCCAGCTCCAGCTTTACGCCGAGGAGATCGACCCGCACAGCGGCCGACACCTGGGGAACTTTCCGCAGGCGTTCACGCACCTCGCGCTGGTGCACGCGGTGACCGCGGTGATCAAGGCCGAGCGCGACGAGGCGCGGGCCGACCGTCAGCGGTGACGGCTCACGAACCGACAGCCCCCTGACAGGGTGCGCCCCCACGCGTGGTGGAGGCACATGTCGGTGAAGAAATTGTGTGCCGGACGGCCATGTTCGTGCCTCCACCCCTCCACCTAGCGTGTGTCGCATGCCACCCCCCGCTGCCTCCTCCACGCTCGAAGGTCGCCGTGCCCTGGTGACCGGTGGGGCCAGCGGCATCGGCGCCGCCGTGGCCACGAGGCTGGCCGAGCTCGGCGCCCAGGTCACGGTGCTCGACCGCGACGAGGAGCAGGCCGCCAAGGTGGCGGCCATCATCGGCGGCGACCACGCCGGGATCGACCTCACCGACGGCGACGCGATCGACGGCCTGGAGGCCGACGCGGACATCCTCGTCAACTCCGCAGGCATCCAGCACGTCGCTCCGCTCGAGGACTTCGAGCCCGAGCGGTTCCGGCTGATCCACCGGCTGATGCTCGAGGCGCCGTTCCGGCTCGCCCGTCGGTTGCTGCCCGGGATGTACGACCGAGGGTTCGGCCGGATCGTCCACATCTCCAGCGTCCACGGCCACCGTGCCTCGCCGTACAAGTCCGCCTACGTCAGCGCCAAGCACGGGCTCGAAGGCCTCTCCAAGGTCATCGCGCTCGAGGGCTCCGGGCGCGGCGTCACCAGCAACACCGTGTGCCCCGGCTACGTGCGGACCCCGCTCGTGGAGGGCCAGATCGCCGACCAGGCGCTAGCCCACGGCATCGAAGAATCAGAAGTACTCGACCGGGTACTGCTGGCAAGGACGCCAGTGCAACGACTGGTCGAGCCCGCGGAGGTGGCCGAACTCGTCTGCTTCCTCTGCGGCCCAGGGACCGATTCGATCACCGGATCGGCGTTCGTGATGGATGGCGGCTGGACCGCCGCCTGAAAGGAAGACCATGTCCACCCAGTCACTCCCGGTCGAGCAACGCTCCACACGCTCGATCGTCAAGGTCGTCTTCGCCAGCCTCGTCGGCACCGCCGTCGAGTGGTACGACTTCTTCCTCTACGGCTCCGCCGCCGCCCTGGTGTTCGGCGCCCTGTTCTTCCCCGAGGCGGACCCGGTCAACGCGACGCTGCTCGCGTTCGGCACATACGCCGTCGGCTTCGCCGCGCGGCCATTGGGCGGGATCGTCTTCGGCCACTTCGGTGACCGGGTCGGCCGGAAGAAGATGCTCATCGCGGCCCTGATGCTGATGGGGGTCGCGACCTTCGCGATCGGCCTGCTGCCGACGTACGCCACCATCGGCATTGCCGCTCCGATCCTGCTGCTGGTCTGCCGACTGGCCCAGGGCTTCGCCGTCGGCGGCGAGTGGGGCGGCGCCGTCCTGATGGCCGCCGAGCACGGCGACGAGGCACGTCGCGGCTTCTGGTCCTCGTGGCCCCAGGCCGGCGTACCGCTGGGCAACCTGATGGCCACCGGTGTCCTGTTCGCCCTTGCTGCCTTCCAGACCGACGCGGACTTCGAGGCCTGGGGCTGGCGGATCCCGTTCCTGCTGTCCGCCGTGCTCGTGCTGATCGGCCTCTACGTGCGGCTGCAGATCGAGGAGTCGCCGGTCTTCCAGGAGGCCAAGGCCGAGATCGCGGAGAAGAAGCACGCGGAGTCGCACATGCCCTTGATGGAGGTGATCAAGACCTACCCCAAGGAGGTCCTGATCGCGATGGGGATGCGGATGGCGGAGAACATCTCCTACTACATCTTCACCATCGTCGTGCTGGCCTACGCGACTGACTTCCTGGGCGTGGGCACCGACCTGATCCTGCAGATGCTGCTGATCGGTGCGGCCATCCAGTTCTTCATGGTGCCCGCGCTGGGCGCGCTGTCGGACCGGGTGGGGCGCCGTCCGCTCTACCTCGCCGGAGCCGTCGGCGTCGGCGTGTGGTCGTTCGTCTTCTTCGGCCTGATCGACTCGCAGAGTTCCGGCAAGGTGCTGCTCGCGGTGGTCGTGGGACTGTTCTTCCACTCGTTGATGTACGCCCCGCAGGCGGCGTTCTTCTCCGAGCTGTTCGGCACCTCGGTGCGCTACACGGGCGCCTCCGTGGGCTACCAGCTGGCGTCGATCTTCGCCGGGGCCCTGGCCCCGCTCATCGCCACTGCGATCCTCAAGGCCAACGACGGCGACCCGACGGGCATCGGCATCTACGTCTCCATCGCCTCGGTGATCAGCGTGATCGCGGTGCTGATGGCGAAGGAGACCCGCGGAAGCTCCCTGCGACACGACCGGGTCGTCCGCGACGCCCACGTCACTGAGCCGGTGTCGTCACCTGCCGGGCCGCAGGTCTGACAGGAGCCCCTGCACGAGGTCGTACGTCGTCCGGTCGGCCGCCGATATGAGGCCGGCCGGACGCGGCGCCTGGGGCTGGTAGGCCTCGCCGTCGAACGTCCCCAGGAAGCAGCCGGCCTCGGAGAGCAGGAGCGAGCCCGGAGCGTGGTCCCACGGGCTGGCCTTGTGGTAGAGCGCGTAGTCGGCGGCGCCCTCGACCAGCTTCGGGTAGTCCACGCCGCAGCAGACCCAGGTGAGCTCGAGCCGGTTCAGCGCGCCGAGAGCCCGGCCGACCCAGGAACGTCGTGACGTCACGCCGCGGAGCAGGTCGCCGAGGGGCGGTCGCTCCAGCCGTTCGCCGTTGCGCCACGCGCCCGCGCCGCGCTCGGCGACGTACGACAGCTGGTGCTGCGGCTGCCAGATCCACGACCGGACCACGGCGCCGCTCTTGATCTCCGCCACCATCAGGGCGTGGTCGGGGGAGCCCTTGACGAAGTTCTTCGTGCCGTCGACGGGGTCCACGGTGAACGCGTGCTCCGCCGCCCGGAACCGCTCCTCCAGCGTCGGGTCGCTCGCCTCGGCCTCCTCGCCGAGCACCAGTGCGTCGGGGTACGCCGCGGCCAGCGCCTTCGTGATCAGGTCTTCGGCCTCGTGGTCGGCGATCGTCACGAGGTCGCCGGGGTTCTTCTCCGTGATCTCCTCGGAGGCCAGGTCGCGGAACCTCGGGTTGATCACCTCGTCCGCGACATCCTGCAGCAGGGTCAGTACGGCGTCGGTGTCCACGGGTCCCACCCTAGGGACCTTGACATGTGAGCCACGTCACGTACGTTGACCGAGGGCCGCGGAACGTGGCCAGGTGACTCATTCTCGGGAGTTCGCATGCAGCGGCGCAGCCTTGCAGTTTTCGTGGTCCTGTTCCTCCTCGGCGCACTCGGCGCCCCCCTCTCCTCCCAGGCCGAACCCGGCCGGGCCGCTGACCGCGGCGGCGGCGGGGGACTCGAGGTCTACGTCGGACAGGTCGACCCGTCTGACATCGAGAAGCTCAAGCTGGCCGGCCTCGACCACGAGGACGTGGCGACTGGCAAGGCCCCCGGCGGCAAGGTCGCGGTCGAGGTCGTGATGAACGCCCGGCAGGCCTCCAAGCTCGCCGCAGACGGCGTCCAGCTGTCGGTGAAGAAGGTCAACGGCAAGGCTGCCTCACGGGTGGCCCTGGCCCAGAACCGCTCCGGCTACGAGGGCTTCCGCTCCTGGAGCGAGGACGGCGGGATCGCCGACGAGCTGCGGGAAACCGCGGCCGCGAACCCCAAGCTGGCCAAGCTCGTCCCCTTCGGCACCACCGTCCAGGGGCAGGAGATGCTCGCCCTGAAGGTGACCAAGAATGCCGGGAAGTCCCAGGACGGCGTCCCGCCCCGCTGTGATGTACCTCGGCGCCCAGCACGCCGTGAGTGGATCACCCCGGAGATGGTGCGCCGGCTGATGCACCACTTCCTCGACAACTACGGCACCGACGCCCAGATCACCCGGCTGGTCAACACCACCGAGCTGTGGTTCGTCCCGGTCGCCAACCCCGACGGCTACGACTACACCTTCACCGGTGACAACCGGCTCTGGCGCAAGAACCTCCACGACAACGACGGCGACGCGCACCATCACCGGCAACGACGGCGTCGACCTGAACCGCAACTTCGCCGACCAAGTGGGGCTGGGACAACGAGGGGTCGTCGCCGGCCTTCTCGAGCCAGACCTACCGCGGCGACGGACCCGAACTCCGAGCCCGAGTCGCAGGCGCTCGAGGCACCTGTTCGCCCGCGTCGGGTTCGAGCAGTTCATCAACTACCACTCCGCGGCCGAGCTGCTGCTCTACGGCATCGGCTGGCAGGTCAGCACCCCGGCGCCGGACGACACCGATCCACGTGCCGATGGTCGGCACGACGAGGAGCCCGGCCGTGCCCGGGCTACGACCCGGACATCTCCGCCGAGCTCTACACCACCAACGGGGACACCGACTCCCACATGACCGTCGAGTTCGGCACGCTCGGCTTCACCCCCGAGATGACCACCTGCGAGACGGCCTCCGCCAAGTCACCCCGACGACGAGTGGGAAGCCGACGACTGCGTCAGCGGCTTCAACTTCCCCGACGACGACCAGCTGATCACCGAGGAGTTCGAGAAGAACATCCCGTTCGCCCTGTCGGTCGCCGAGTCCGCCGACGACCCGGCCGACCCCGTGACGTTCAATCGGCCAGAAGGCGCCGGACCTGGTGGCCGACCCCTTCGCCGTCTCGTACGGGACCACCCAGCCGGTGGCCGTCGACCGCCGACCGTGAGGTCGCGAAGCTCGCAGATGCGCTACACCGTCAACGGCGGTCGCCACGAGGTCGACCGGCGTCTCCGAGTGGGAGGGCGGCGAGCGCTACGGCGACACCAACGACGACTACTACGCCGAGTTCCGCGGCGTGGTGCGCGGCACCGACGCCGGGCGACGAGGTCCAGGTCCGGTTCTCCGGCGTCAAGCCGGGGCCAGGGCGGGGTCACCACCAAGCCCTTCACCTACACGGTGGCCCAGGACATCGGTGGCGACGTGCTGGTGCTCGCCGCCGAGGACTACACCGGCATCTCGCCCGGCCCAGGGCGTGACCGCGCGCCAAGTACGCCGGCGAGCACGTCGCAGCCGTCGAGGCCGCCGGCTACGACCGCCGACGTGTACGACGTCGACGCCAACAACCGGACCGCGCCGCACCACCTCGGCGTGCTCTCCCACTACGACGCGGTCGTCTGGGAGACCGGCGACGACATCATCCCGCGCGTCGCCCGGCCAGCCCGGCGGCACCGACGACGACAACTCGCCTCGCCATCGAGCTCGCGGTGCGCGACTACCTCAACGAGGGCGGCAAGCTGCTGGTCGAGCGGCCAGAACAACCGCGCTCGCCGCAGGGCGCGGACGGCGTCGTACGACTACAACCCGTACGCCCCGCCGGAGTGCACCACGGTGGACACCTACCCGTGCCTGCCGGTGTTCAACGACTTCCTGCAGTACTGGCTCGGCGCCTTCACCTATGTCGACGACGGAGGCACCGGACCCCGACGGGAACCCCTACCCGCTCGCCGGAGCCGGCGGCGCGTTCGACGGGCTTCGAGGGCGCTCTGAACGCTGCCGGGTCGGCGGAGAACCAGGCCCACACGGCCGTCGTTCCTGACCACGTCGAGCTTCCTGCCGCCGGCGGAGTTCCCGCAGTTCGAGCCAGCTCGGCGGCCGTCGACTGGCTCCGCCCGGGCGGAGCGCCGTTCGACCCGCACACCGGCGACTGGTACGCCTACAGCCGAGCAGGACGACGTCTCCTACAAGCGGCTGACCAGGACCATCGACCTGACCGGGGCGAGTACCGGATCGCTGGACTTCTGGACGTCCTACGACCTCGAGGCCGACTGGGACTACGCGTTCGTCGAGGCGCACCCGGTGGGCAGCGACGACTGGACGACCCTGCCGGACGCCAACGGGCACACGACCCAGGGCACCGGCGACAGCTGTGCCGAGGGTTGGCACGACCTGCACCCGTTCCTGGAGCCACTACCAGGGCGCGGACTGCTCGCCGACCGGCTCCACGGGTGAGCTGGCACGCCGCCACCGGCAACTCCAACGGCTGGCAGGAGTGGTCGATCGACCTGACCGGCTACGCCGGCGAGCAGGTCGAGGTCTCGATCTCCTACGCCAGCGACTGGGGCACCCAGGGCCTGGGCGTCGTTCGTGGACGACACGACCGTGCTCGTCGACGGCGCCGAGCGTCCACCACGTCCTTCGAGACCGACCTGGGTGGCTGGACGGTGTCCGGTGCGCCGCCAGGTTCGGAGCCCAACAACAACGACTGGCAGCGCGACCAGCTCGCCTTCGAGGAGGGCGCGGTCGTCGTCACCGACGACACCGTCTACGCCGGATTCGGGGCCGAGGGCCTTGCTCCGGCCCAGCGGAACGACTTCGTGGCCCGGTCGCTGCAGCACCTGCTCGACTGAAGCGGGGGCTCCGCGCCCCGCTGGCGGCGCTGGCGGGGCGTGGGGGTCCGGCCACAGGGCATGTCACCCTGCCCCATGGCCTGCTGCGCGCCGCCCACCACGCACGCTGGCTTCGTTGTCGTCAGTCGTCGGGCCTCCGGCCCGCCTCCCTCCTCCGTCTTGCCATCGCACGCGTTGGACGACGCTCGCGACGGCCGAGGGCAGGGAGACATGCCCTAGGTTGGCGCGCATGGAAGCGTTCGCACAGGGAGAGTCCACCCCGGCGCTGCTGGAAGAGACGATCGGGGCCAACTTCGAGCGCGCGGTGGCGTCGTACGCCGACCGCGAGGCGCTGGTCGAGGTGGCCGGCGGACGACGGTGGACCTGGTCCGAGCTCGGCGCCGACGTCGACGCGCTGGCCCGCGGTCTGGTCGCGGCCGGGGTCGAGAAGGGCGACCGGGTCGGGATCTGGGCGCCGAACTGCGCGGAGTGGACGCTGATCCAGTACGCCACCGCGAAGATCGGGGCGATCCTGGTCAACGTCAACCCGGCCTACCGAACCCACGAGCTCGCCTACGCCGTCAACCAGAGCGGCCTGTCACTGCTGGTCTCGGCGTCGAGCTTCAAGACCAGCGACTACCGCGCGATGGTCGAGGAGGTGCGCGATGAGTGTCCGGGCCTGAACCGCGTGGTCTACCTGGACACCGACGACTGGGCGGATCTGGTGCGCGAAGGCGAAGCGGTGCCGCCCGAGTCGGTCGCGGAGCGACTCGCGAGCCTGGACCCCGGCGACCCGATCAACATCCAGTACACCTCGGGCACCACCGGCCGGCCCAAGGGCGCCACCCTGTCGCACCGCAACATCCTCAACAACGGCTTCTTCACCACCGAGCTGATCAACTTCACCGAGCAGGACCGGCTCTGCATCCCCGTGCCCTTCTACCACTGCTTCGGCATGGTCATGGGCAACCTGGGCTGCACCACCCACGGGGCGACCATGGTGATCCCGGCCCCCGGCTTCGACCCCGAGATCACGCTGCGGACCATCGCCGACGAGCGGTGCACCGCGGTCTACGGCGTCCCGACGATGTTCATCGCCATGCAGGGGTTCCTCGGCTCCGCCGAGTTCCCCCTATCAAGCTTGAGCACCCTCCGCACCGGCGTGATGGCCGGGTCGATCTGCCCGGTCGAGGTGATGAAACGGTGCATCGAGGACATGCACATGGCCGAGGTGTCCATCTGTTACGGCATGACCGAGACCAGCCCGGTCTCGACCCAGACCCGCGCCGACGACGACCTCGAGCGGCGTACCGCCAGCATCGGCCGGGTCCATCCCCACGTCGAGATCAAGGTCGTCGACCCGACCACGGGCGAGAACGTCGAGCGCGGTGAGCCCGGCGAGCTCTGCACCCGCGGCTACTCCGTGATGCTCGGCTACTGGGACGACCAGGAGAAGACCGACGAGGCGATCGACGCCGACGGCTGGATGCACACCGGTGACCTCGCCGAGATGCGCGAGGACGGCTACTGCAACATCGTCGGCCGGATCAAGGACATGGTGATCCGCGGCGGGGAGAACATCTACCCGCGCGAGATCGAGGAGTTCCTGCACACCCATCCCGACATCGAGGACGTCCAGGTGGTCGGCGTGCCCGACGAGAAGTACGGCGAGGAGCTCTGCGCGTGGGTGACACTCCGGTCCGGGGCCGAGCCGCTGGACGCGCGGGGAGTGCGGGAGTTCGCCGAGGGCCGGCTGGCCCACTACAAGATCCCGCGCTACGTGATGGTCGTCGACGAGTTCCCGATGACGGTGACCGGCAAGGTCCGCAAGGTCGAGATGCGCGAGAAGAGCGCTGCGGAGCTGGGGTTGGGCCTCAACGACTGAGCACGACCGGGATCCGGGTACGGGTCCCGTCGGCGCCGAGCCACGTGATCCAGCCGTCGTCGAGCGGATGGGCCCGGTCGGGGCCGGTCACCTCGACGTGGAAGCTGGCGCTTTCGCCGTGCGGGATCCGCAGCGCGACGGGCGTGACCCTCACGTCGTGCGTCTCGAACCCGGACACCCGGACCGAGAAGTACGCCGCCCGACGGCTCACGTTCGTCACGGTCCGGCGCACGGGGGCACCGTGCTCGGAGAGCAGGATCGACGGGGTGTTCAGGTCGCGGTCGAGGTCGCCTTCGAGCCAGGCACGGTAGTCGCCGGGACGGACCAGGTAGGCGAGGCCGGGGCGCTCGGCCCGTTCCGCGCGGGCCCGTCCGGCGCCGCTGCGTAGCGCCGACTGTCTCCCGGTGACCGTGTCGGCCGAGGTGACCAGGGCCGAGCGGATCCGGTCGGCACCCCAGTGGGTGCGGGCCACCAGCCGGGCCGCGAGGCCGCTGGTCCAGGCGGTGGCCGCCGACGTTCCGGAGGCGAAGTCCCAGCGGGTCTGGCTCGCCGACGGCGGGACGGCGCCGAGGACTCCCGAGCCGGGTCCGACCAGGTCCGGCTTGACCAAGGTCGCGGTCGGGTCACCGGGGGCGGACCAGTGTGCGACTCCTGCCGGGCTTCGCTCTGTCGGGAGCGGGCGGAGGCTGACCCGGGCGTGCGGCCGGTCGGCGTGAAGATCGAGGATCTCGGCGGCTGCGGATCGGCCGACATGGACCGTGGGCACGGAGTGCAGGTCGGACTCGACCGTGCCGGGTCGGGTGTTGAGGAGCACCATCCCGAGCCCGTCGGCCTGGCGGACCGCCGCCGACTTCATGACCCGCCCGATCCCGCCGCGCCGACACAGCACGACGGCGCCGGAGGTCGCGGAGGCGTCAAGGCTGCCCGGTGTGCAGAGCCGGGCCTCCTCGCGGGTGGCCCCTCGGGCCGCGACGTCCTCGGCGAGGACGAGCCGGGCCGGTCCGACCGGGCGCGATGACGCCATCGCCCCGGTCACGGTCGCGCCCCGGCCCAGGACGACCTCGCCCAGGCGGCGGGCTCCGGTCGTCGCGCCGATCGAGAGCACCCAGGGAGACGGGTGGGCGGCGAAGGCGTCCCGGCCGCGGTTGCCCGCGGCACCGACCACGACGACATCCCCTTCGGCCGCGCCCAGCAGTGCGCGTTCCACGGTGTCGAAGCCGGGGGGACCGCCCACCGCGAGGTTGAGCACGTCGACCCGGTCGCGGGTGGCGCGGTCGATCGCGGTGACGAGGTCGGCCGTCGCGCATCCGTCGTCGACCGGGTCCGGGGCGGTCCAGCACGCCTTGTAGACCGCCAGCCGCGCCTGCGGCGCGAGGCCGGAGTACGTCGCGGCACCGCTGGCCGCGGGCCTGGACCGAGACCCCCGCGTTGCCGGCGACGATCGACGCCAGCAGGGTTCCGTGCCCGTGGTCGTCGCGCGAGGAGAGGGAGCTCGAGCTGCGCAGCTGGTCCTCGCCGAATCCGTGCACGAACCACCGGGCACCGACCAGCTTGCGGTTGCAGGAGTCCGCCTCCCAGTCCTCACCGGCCCGGCAGGCGCCTCGGAAGTGGTGCGGCGAGGCCCCGAGGTCGGCGGAGGACGCGAACAGCGGGCTGTCGGGCCAGATGCCGGTGTCGACCATCCCCACCACCACGCCCGCACCACCGCGGGAGCCGTCCGGGGCAGCCGGGCTGCCACTGACCGGGGCGCCGGCGAGACGTCGTACGGCGTTCTCCTCGACCAGCCGCACCGAGGGGTCGGAGCGCAGCAGGCTGGCCTGGTCGTCGGTGAGCTCGGCGGCGAAGCCGTTCAGAGCGGTGGTCCAGCGGTAGACCGGCTCGGCGCCGACCTCGGCGAGCAGGTCGTCCTGGGCGTTCTCCAGGGTCGCGCGGTAGGCCCGGGCAGGCAGGGCGCCGCGGTAGCCCGCCGTACCGGGACCGTCGAGCGTGACCAGGTGGAGCTCGGTGTCGATCGGCGTCGTCGGCCGGGGCGGGTGGAGCAGCGCCGACCAGCGCGACGACCAGGCCGGTGGCAAGGAGGGTTCCAGTGACGCGCCGAGTCGCCATCCCAGGACTCCCTTCGGTCCGGGTGCCGCCGGTGGGGCAGGCACAGACGCTCCCAGCGTCGCAGGCGAGCGCAGGGGGTGCAACGTCCGGGTGCAGACCTCTTACCCTGACCACATGCGTCAGCTCGTGGTCGGCTTCGACCTGGACATGACCCTGATCGACACCGTTCCGGGGTTCGGGGCCACGCTGCGCGCGCTCGGGACCGAGCTGGGGGTGGAGTTCGCGGTCGAGGAGCTGACGTCCCGTCTGGGCCCTCCGCTCGGACGCCTCCCTGGCCGACGCACCTGCCCGAGGAGCCGATCGAGGCCGCGGTCGACCGGTTCCGCGCCCTCTACCCGGACCTCGCCATCACCTCGGTCCCGCTCCTGCCCGGCGCCGCCGAGGCCATCGCCGACGTACGCCGGCACCGCGGCCGCGTCGTCGTCGTCACCGGCAAGTACCGCCGCCAACGCGCAGCTCCACCTCGACCACCTCGGCGCTCGACCTCGACCTGCTCGAGGGGTGGGTCTGGGGGGCCGGCAAGGCCGACGTCCTGCGGCGCGAAGGCGTGTCGATCTACGTCGGCGACCACGTCCACGACGTGGAGGGCGCGCTCGCCGCCGACGCCGTCAGCGTCTCGGTGCTCACCGGTGGCTGCACGCGGGAGGAGCTGCTCGAGGCGGGCACCCACGTGGTGCTCGACGACCTCGCTGCCTTCCCGGCGTGGCTGGACGAGCACCTGCTCGCCACCCGGCTGGCGGCCCTCGAGGCCGACCTCCGTGATCGCGGCTCGGTGATGGTGGCCTACAGCGGCGGTGCCGACAGCGCGTTCCTGCTCGCCGCTGCGGTCCGGGCGCTGGGCGCCGACCGGGTCGTGGCCGCCACCGGCTACTCCGACTCGCTGCCGCGCTCCGAGCGGGATCCGGCGCGCGAGCTCGCCGAGTCGCTCGGGGTCGCCGTGGTCACGCCGCGGACCCACGAGATGGACCGTGAGGGCTATCGCGCGAACGCGGGCGACCGCTGCTTCTTCTGCAAGGCCGAGCTGCTCGACGTGCTCCTCCCGCTGGCCGCCGAGCGCGGGCTGGACTTCGTCGCGACCGGCACCAACGCCGACGACGCGGTGGCCGGGTTCCGTCCCGGGATCCGCGCCGCGGCGGAGCGGGGGGCGATCACCCCGCTGCGCGACGCCGGCCTGACCAAGGCGCAGGTCCGCGAGGCCTCACGCCGCTGGGGACTGCCCACCTGGGACAAGCCGGCGGCGGCCTGCCTGTCCTCGCGGGTCGCCTACGGCATCGAGGTCACGCCGTTCCGGCTGGCCCGCGTCGAGCGGGCCGAGGCGGCCTGTCGTCAGGCGCTGGCCGACGCCGGGATCCCGCTGCGCGACCTGCGGGTGCGCGACCTGGGGGACCACGCCTCGGTGGAGGTCGACGCCGCTCTGCTGCTCGACCACCTCGCTCCGGGGACCGCCGCCGCGGACGCCGTACTGGACGCCGTCCGCCGCTCCGGGTTCGACGTCGCCGACCTTGACCCGAAGGGGTTCCGGTCCGGATCGATGAACGAGGCCCTGGTCGAGCCGTGACCGTCGACGAACCAAGTCGTTGGCGCCACCGTGCTCCGGCGGCATAGGCTTGCCCGTTGCCGCCGCGCCCGTCGTGGCAAGCGATGCAGTCAGAACGCAGACGAGGAAGAGGTTCAGGCCGTGCCCAGTGGCAAGGTGAAGTGGTTCGACCCGGAGAAGGGCTTCGGCTTCCTGTCCCAGGAGGAAGGGCCTGACGTCTACGTGCGCACGGAGGCGCTGCCCGAAGGAGTCACCACGCTCAAGGCCGGGACCCGCGTCGAGTTCGGCATCGCTCAGGGTCGCCGCGGCGACCAGGCCCTCCAGGTCCGCGTCCTCGACGCCCCCGCCTCGGTGGCCCGCAACCAGTCGCAGGCCCGGCGCAAGACGCCCGAGGAGATGGCGCCGATCGTCGAGGACCTGATCCGCCTGCTCGACGGCATCGGCTCGTCCTACCGCCGGGGCCGGCACCCCGAGTCACGCACCGCCAAGCCGGCCGCGAAGCTGCTGCGCGCCCTGGCCGACGAGCTGGATCTCTAGGCGCGGCCGCGCCGGCGGGTTGAGGTCACCCGGTGAAGGCACGGTGACCACGGCGCGGGTCCCGCCGGTGGTGACGCGCCCCGGAACAGGGCCCGCAGACGAGGCAATCAGCCTGGCGACCGCGGCAAAGAGTGGCCTCAGGCGACGTTCGCCTCGTGGGCGACCCCTCGACGACCACAGGCCCCCGCCTGTCACCAACCTGATGGCCGAGCAGCTCTAGGGCGCGGGCGCGCCGGCCGTCGTACGCCGCCCCGGCATGGCCAGGACGAAGAATGCCCAGGCGGCGAGGATCGCGCAGGCCACGCCCAGCCCGAGCCTCGGGATCAGCGGCATCGCGATCCCGATGAATCCGCCGATCACCCAGGCGAGCTGCAGCGTGGTGTCGCTGCGCGCGAACGCGCTGGACTGCATCCGCTCGTCGACGTCGCGCTGGATCGTGGAGTCCAGTGACACCTTCGCCAGCGACTGCGCCAGCCCGGCGGTCAGGCCGAGCAGGATCAGCGGCAGCAGCGAGTAGAACAGGGCGGCCACCAGCACCATCACGACGTCGGCCAGTACGGCGACGACCACGGTCACGGCTGGGTCCAGCCGCTTGAGGACCGAGGCCGCCGCGATGCCGAGGGTGTTGCCGAGCCCGGCGGCACCGATGACCAGCCCGAGCAGCACCTCCGGCTGCCAGTCGCCGATCGGGTTCTCCCGCAGCAGGAAGGCCATGAACATGGTCAGGAAGCCGGAGAGCCACCGCGGGCCGCAGTTCGCGCGCAGGGCGAAGGCCACCGCACCCGGGATCCGGGCGCGGGCCCGACCCCGCCCCTGCTGGTCGGTCGCCGAGGCGCCGGGCATGAGCACGAGCGTGCCCTCGCCGAGGCTGGAGTCCACCTTCGCGGGCAACCGGATCGCCCAGATCGTGGCCAGCACGAACACCACGAATCCGTAGCGCAGCGCCCACTCCGAGCCCACCGTGGCCAGCAGCCCGGCGATCGGGGCGGAGAGCGCGGCTCCGACCACGCCGGCCAGCGAGGTGCGCGCGTTCGCCTTGACCAGCGGCAGGTTGGCCGGCGCCAGGCGGGGTACGGCGGCCGCGCGGGTGACGCCGTACGCCTTGGACGCGACCAGCACGCCGAGGGCGGCCGGGAACAACCAGGTCGACCCGGTGATCACGGCGGTGGCCAGGACCCAGCAGAGGAAGCCGCGCAGCGCCATCGTCGCTCCGATGGCCCAGCGCCGGCCGTGGCTGAAGCGGTCCAGGAACGGGCCGATCAGGGGGGCCACGATCGCGAACGGCAGCATCGTCAGGCCGAGGAAGAGGGCGACCTGGTCGCGGGCCTCGCCGGTCGGGACCTGGAAGAAGAGGGTGCCGGCGAGCGAGATCGCCACGGCCGTGTCACCGGCGGCGTTGAAGGCGTGCAGCTCGATCAGGCGGGCCAGCCCTGAGTCGCCGGCGCCCTCGGCGTCGGCCGCGCGTCGCGCCTGCCGAGCGGTGTACCGGCCGGCCCGACCGGTCACGCGAGCGGCGCCGCGGGCGCCGCGTCCGGCCAGCCTGGCCCCGGCACCCAGGGTCCGTCCGACCGCGCCGGCCCGGCCGCCTCCGGCCGCGGACCCGCGCGAGGCCCCTGGGGGAGCGCCCGGCGCCGGGTTCGGGCCCGGCCGATGGGTCTCCCCGGCCTGGGACTCGGGTCCGGACTTGGTCATGGGGTCCATCCTGCACGGTGACCGGAAGGCAGGCGTCACGGACACGAATCGCGACCCGACCTGACATTCCCCACCAACATGAGTGATGATTCGGTCCGTGATGACCAAGCTGCGCTCCCGACCCGACGCCGTCGCCGCGGCGGCGGTCGACGAGGCGCGATCGGCCCTGGTCGACGAGGTGGGCGGTGCCGACGTGGGCGACCACCTCGGGCACGTGGCCGAGGGGGAGCGGGTCGTCACCCACCAGTTCGCCTGCACCCGCAAGGGGTACGCCGGGTGGCGCTGGTCGGTGACCGTGGCCCGGGCCTCCCGCCAGAAGACCGTCACCATCGACGAGATCGTGCTGATGCCGGGCGAGGGCGCCCTGGTGGCCCCCGAGTGGGTGCCTTACAAGGAGCGCATCCGGCCCGGTGACCTTTCTCCCGGCGACCTGCTCCCGGTCGAGGACGACGACCCGCGGCTCGTGCCGACGTACTCCTTCGGCGACGACCCGCTCGCGGACGACGACCGTGCCCAGGTGAAGGCGGTGGCCGCCGAGCTCGGTCTCGGCCGGGTGCGCACCCTCTCGCTCGAGGGACGCGACCTCGCCGCCCAACGCTGGTACGACAGCGACGCCGGCCCCGGTTCGGCGCTGGCCCAGGCAGCTCCCGGCACCTGCGCGTCGTGCGGATTCCTGCTGCGGATCGCCGGACCGCTCTCGGAGATGTTCGGGGTCTGCGCCAACGGCAACGCCAACGACGACGGCCGGGCGGTCTCCTTCGACCACGGCTGCGGCGCGCACTCCGAGGTCCAGCTGGCCCGCAAGCACGAACCCCAGCCGGTGCCGGACCACGTGCTCGACACCGTCGCGGTGGACGAGATCGAGACCTTCTGACGCTGGGCTGACCCTGCGGTCAGGCTTCGCGGGCCCGCGCCCTGGCCTTCCTGCGGCGGCGGCAGTACTCGAGCCCGAAGAGGCCGAGCCCGAAGCCGGCCAGGCAGGTCCAGATCCACCACAGGTGCCCGGTGTCCTGGAGGCGTCCGTAGAAGGGGATCAGGGCCAGGAACCCGAGCAACCACAGGCCGGTGCCGACCTCGACCGTGCGGACGCCGTCGACGTCGAGCGGCTCCACGTCGGCGACGATGTAGGTGCGGTTGCCGATCTCGTGCTTCCTCGGCTGCTCGTCGCGCAGTTCCACACCCTCACGCTAGCCCACTGACCGAGACGCCGCCTTCGAGCCGGGCAGGGCCGCGCCATCCCCCAACCCCGGGCCGGGCTCTGCCATGCTGCAGTTCGTGAGCGAGACCACCACCGGCCGGAGTGCCGGCGCCGGGCCCACGGGCCGCGGCCTGGACGGATTCTTCAAGATCACCGAGCGTGGCTCGACGCTGTCCACCGAGATCCGCGGCGGCGTCGTCACGTTCTTCACGATGGCCTACATCATCGTGCTCAACCCCCTCATCCTCGGGTTCGCGCCGGACATCGACGGCAACTACCTCGGTGGTGGAACCGTGCCAGGCTCAGGCCTGGCGGCCATCGCGGCCGGCACGGCGCTGGTGGCCGGGGTGATGACCATCCTCATGGGCGCAGTTGCCAACTTCCCCCTCGCTCTGGCGGCCGGTCTGGGCCTGAACGCCTTCGTCGCGTTCGCGATCGCCTCGCAGATGACCTGGGCCGACGCCATGGGCCTGGTCGTGCTCGAGGGGCTGGTCATCCTGGTGCTGGTGCTCACCGGGTTCCGTGAGGCCGTCTTCCACGCCGTGCCCGCCCAGCTCAAGATCGCGATCTCGGTCGGCATCGGCCTGTTCATCGCCCTGATCGGCTTCGTCGACGCCGGCTTCGTCCGCCGGATCCCGGACGCCGCCAACAGCCCGGTACCCGTCCAGCTGGGCCCGGACGGCCAGCTGGCGGGGTGGCCGACGTTCGTGTTCGTGGTCGGACTGGCGCTGGTCATCGCCCTGTGGGTGCTGCGGGTCAAGGGCGCGATCCTGATCTCGATCCTCGCGACCACGATCCTCGCGATCGTCGTCGAGGCGATTGGCGGGTTCGGGTCGGCCCAGGACAACCCGACCGGCGGTTGGTACCTCAACGTTCCGGGGCTGCCGGACTCGCTCGTCGACGTGCCCGACTTCGCCACGCTCGGCGAGTTCTCCCTGCTCGGGTCGTTCCAGTCCGTCGGGGTCGTCTCCGCGCTGCTCCTGGTGTTCACCCTGATGCTGGCCGACTTCTTCGACACCATGGGCACGATGACCGCGATCGGTGCCGAGGCCGGCCTGCTCGACGAGGAGGGCACGCCGCCCAGCACCGAGCGGATCCTGATCGTCGACTCGGTCGCCGCGGCCGCGGGTGGGGCCGCCGGCGTCTCCAGCAACACGTCGTACATCGAGTCCGCCTCCGGCGTCGGCGACGGCGCCCGCACCGGCCTCGCCTCGGTGGTCACCGGCGTGCTGTTCCTGTTCTCCATGCTGCTCGCGCCCGCTCGTCAACATCATCCCCAGCGAGGCGGCCGTCCCGGCCCTGGTCCTGGTCGGCTTCCTGATGATGCAGCAGATCAGCGGGATCGCCTGGGACGACCTCGAGATCGCCATCCCGGCGTTCCTGACCATCGTCCTGATGCCGTTCACCTACTCGATCACCGTCGGCATCGGCGCCGGCTTCCTTGCCTTCGTCCTGGTCAAGGTGGTGCGCGGCAAGGCCGCCGAGATCCACGTGCTGATGTGGATCGTGGCCGCCATGTTCGCCGTCTACTTCGCGATCGAGCCGATCACCGCCCTCCTCACCTGACGCCGACCCGGCGCCAGTTACCGCCACATCCCGCCGAGCCGTCGTGAGTTACCGGCAACTCACGACGGCTCACCGGGTTCTGGTGGTAGCTCGCGACGGCTCAGCGGATTTGATTAGCAAGGGTAATGACCTAAACTAAGGACATGCCCACTGTCTCGAGAGCCGCACGCACCGATGCCGGGCTGGCGGCGGAGCTCCGCGTCTCGGTGATGCGGCTCCGGCGACGGCTGGCCAACGAGCGCCACCCCGACAACGAGCTCAGCCTCGGCGCGATGGCGGTGCTCGGCTGCCTCTACCGCAACGGCGAGCTGAGCGTGGGTGAGCTCGCGACGCAGGAGCGGGTGCAGCCGCCGAGCATGACCCGCACGGTCAACTGCCTGGAGGACGGCGGGTACGTCGCCCGCCGGCCCCACGACACCGACCGGCCGCCAGGTCGTGGTCGTCCTGTCCGACCTCGGCCGGGAGACCGTGCTCGCCGACCGCGCCCGTCGCGACGCCTGGCTGGCCCGGAAGCTGAAGGACCTCACCGCCGAGGAGCGTGCCGTGCTCCGCAAGGCGGCCCCCATTCTCGAAGAACTTTCCCAGAAGGACTGACCGACACAACTTGAGCCCTACGTTCCGCTCTCTCGCCAATCCCAACTACCGCCGCTACGCAGTCGGCGGCGTCGTGTCGAACGTCGGAACCTGGATGCAGCGCGTCGCCCAGGACTGGCTGGTGCTTCAGCTCACCGACTACAGCGGCGCCGCCATCGGCATCACCACCGGGCTGCAGTTCCTGCCGTTCCTGCTGCTCTCGCCCTTCGCGGGCCTGGTCGCCGACCGGATCCCCAAGCGACGGCTGCTCCAGCTGACCAACCTGGGCATGGCCGCTGCCCGCGCTCGTGCTCGGCCTCCTCGCGGTGACCGGCACCGCCGAGATCTGGCACGTCTACGTCCTGGCGCTCGCGCTCGGCACGGCCGCCGCCTTCGACGCACCCGCGCGCCAGTCGTTCGTCTCCGAGATCGTCGGCCCGGACGACCTCGCCAACGCGGTCGGCCTCAACTCCGCCTGCTTCAACGCCGCGCGCATCGTCGGCCCGGCCGTCGCCGGTGTGCTGATCGCCGCCCTCGGCGGGGGAGCGGTGGCCACCGGCTGGGTGATCCTGGCCAACGCCGTCACCTACGCCGCCCCGATCCTCACCCTGCGCCGGCTCGACCCGGCGGCCCTGCGCACGCCCGAGCCGATGCGGCGCGAGCCGGGCCAGATCCGGGCCGGCGTCGCCTACGTGAGGAACCGGCCCGACCTGATGCTGATCCTGGCCATCGTGTTCTTCACCGGGACCTTCGGCCTCAACTTCCAGATGACCTCGGCGCTGATGGCCACCCAGGTCTTCGGCAAGGGCGCCACCGAGTACGGCCTGCTCGGCACGTTCATGGCCGTCGGGTCCCTGACCGGCTCGCTGGTCGCCGCGCGCCGCCCCTACGTCCGGCAGCGCCTGGTGATCGCGGCGGCGCTCGTCTTCGCGGTCGTGGAGATCGCGGCCGGCCTGATGCCGTCGTACCTCACCTTCGCCCTCATGACCCCGCTGCTCGGCCTGAGCGCGCTCACCATGATCACGGCCGCCAACGCCTACATGCAGCTGCACACCGACGAGGGCATGCGGGGCCGGGTGATGGCCCTCTACATGATGATCTTCATCGGCGGGACGCCGCTCGGCGCGCCCCTCATCGGCTGGATCGGCGAGGTGGCCGGAGCCCGCTGGACCTTGATCCTCGGAGGGCTGGCGACGGCCCTCGGCGTCAGCCTTGCTGCGCTGTGGTTTGCCCACGTCAGGGGCGTTTTGACCCCCGATGGGGGAGCGAGTAACCTCGTTCATCGTGTCTGGGACAACCAGACCGTTGCGCGTGCCCAAAAGCTCTCCGACCGCCCATCCGACTTCACGGCCGGCCGAGGAGCGCATCCGGGCGCACACCACAGGCACAGCGAAGTAGCAGCATCATCGTGCCCGGCAAAGCGTCGGGTTCTGACTAGAGGACAAGAAGGGGAACCACCCGGTGCCCACGATCAACCAGCTGGTCCGCAAGGGCCGCCAGGACAAGGTGTCGAAGAACAAGACACCTGCCCTCAAGGGTTCGCCCCAGCGACGCGGTGTCTGCACCCGCGTCTACACCACCACCCCGAAGAAGCCGAACTCTGCCCTTCGCAAGGTCGCCCGCGTGCGCCTGTCCAGCGGCATCGAGGTCACGGCGTACATCCCGGGCGTGGGCCACAACCTCCAGGAGCACTCGATCGTGCTCGTCCGCGGCGGCCGGGTGAAGGACCTCCCCGGTGTCCGCTACAAGATCATCCGCGGCTCCCTCGACACCCAGGGCGTCAAGAACCGTCGGCAGGCCCGCAGCCGCTACGGAGCGAAGAAGGAGAAGAGCTGATGCCGCGCAAGGGTCCCGCACCGAAGCGGCCGATCGACATCGACCCGGTCTTCGGGTCGCAGCTGGTCTCCCAGCTGGTCTCCAAGTGCCTCCAGGACGGCAAGAAGCAGGTCGCCCAGCGCATCGTCTACACCGCGCTCGAGGGCTGCCGCGAGAAGACCGGCACCGACCCGGTCGTCACGCTCAAGCGTGCGCTCGACAACGTGAAGCCGGCGATCGAGGTGAAGTCCCGCCGCGTCGGTGGTGCCACCTACCAGGTCCCGATCGAGGTCAAGGGCACGCGCGGCACGACGCTCGCGCTGCGCTGGCTGGTCGGCTACGCCCAGGACCGTCGCGAGAAGACGATGTCCGAGCGCCTGATGAACGAGATCCTCGACGCCTCCAACGGCCTCGGTGCCGCGGTGAAGAAGCGCGAGGACACCCACAAGATGGCCGAGTCGAACAAGGCCTTCGCCCACTACCGCTGGTGATCGCGACCGGCGGTCCCCGTCAGGGGTCCCGCCGCGCGCGTGACCACCCCACCCACTTCCTAAGGAACGCTGACAGTGGCTGTCGACATCACCACGGACCTGAACAAGGTCCGCAACATCGGCATCATGGCGCACATCGATGCCGGCAAGACCACGACCACCGAGCGCATCCTCTTCTACACCGGCATCACCTACAAGATCGGTGAGGTCCACGAGGGCGCGGCCACGATGGACTGGATGGAGCAGGAGCAGGAGCGCGGCATCACCATCACCTCCGCCGCGACCACCTGCTGGTGGCAGGACCACCAGATCAACATCATCGACACCCCCGGTCACGTGGACTTCACGGCCGAGGTCGAGCGCTCGCTGCGCGTCCTCGACGGCGCGATCGCCGTGTTCGACGGGGTGGCCGGCGTCGAGCCGCAGACGATGACCGTGTGGCGGCAGGCCAACAAGTACGCCGTCCCCCGCATGTGCTTCGTCAACAAGCTCGACCGCACGGGCGCGGACTTCTTCCGCTGCGTCGACATGATGGTCGACCGCCTCAACTCCACGCCCCTCGTCCTCCAGCTCCCGATCGGCGCGGAGTCCGACTTCCTCGGCGTGGTCGACCTGGTCGGCATGCGTGCGCTGACCTGGCGCGGCGAGACCAAGATGGGCGAGGACTACGACGTCGAGGAGATCCCGGCCGAGATGGCCGAGCAGGTCGCCGAGTACCGCGAGAAGTTCCTCGAGACGCTGGCCGAGGCCGACGACGACATCATGGAGAAGTACCTCGAGGAGGGTGAGTTCACCGTCGAGGAGCTCGAGGCCGCGATCCGTCGCGCGACCCTGGCCGACAAGGTCAACCCGGTCCTCTGCGGCACCGCGTTCAAGAACAAGGGCGTCCAGCCCCTGCTCGACGCCGTCGTGCAGGTACCTCCCCTCGCCCCTCGACATCGAGGGCATCGTCGGCCACTCGGTCAAGGACGAGAACGAGGAGATCATCCGCAAGCCCTCCGACGACGAGCCGTTCTCCGGCCTGGCCTACAAGATCGCCTCCGACCCGCACCTCGGCAAGCTGATCTACGTGCGCGTCTACTCGGGCAAGCTCGAGGCAGGCTCGACCGTGGTCAACTCGGTCAACGGCCGCAAGGAGCGGATCGGCAAGGTCTACCAGATGCACGCCAACAAGCGTGAGGAGATCGCGTCGGTCGGCGCCGGCCAGATCGTGGCCGTCATGGGCCTGAAGGAGACCAAGACCGGTCACACCCTGAGCGACCCGCAGAACCAGGTCATCCTCGAGTCCATGACCTTCCCGGCCCCGGTGATCGAGGTCGCGATCGAGCCCAAGACCAAGGGTGACCAGGAGAAGCTCGGCATGGCGATCCAGCGCCTCTCCGACGAGGACCCGACCTTCACGGTGAAGGCGGACGAGGAGACCGGCCAGACGATCATCGCCGGCATGGGTGAGCTGCACCTCGAGATCCTGGTGGACCGCATGAAGCGCGAGTTCCGGGTCGAGGCCACCGTCGGCAAGCCGCAGGTGGCCTACCGCGAGACCCTCCGCAAGGAGGTCACCAAGCACAGCTACACCCACAAGAAGCAGACCGGTGGCTCGGGCCAGTTCGCGAAGGTCGTCGTCTCGCTCGGCCCCAACATCGACCCCGAGACCGGCGCCGGAGCGGGCTACGAGTTCGCCAACAACGT
Source organism: uncultured Actinomycetota bacterium (assembly GCA_963848795.1). GTDB lineage: Bacteria > Actinomycetota > Actinomycetes > Propionibacteriales > Nocardioidaceae > Nocardioides. Next base: position 216,242 of record CAWKEX010000011.1, on the reverse strand, counting down.
CACCGGTGGTCGGGTGCCGAAGGAGTACATCCCTTCGGTCGACCAGGGTGGCCAGGACGCCATGGAGTTCGGCGTGCTCGCCGGCTACCCCATGGTCGACGTGAAGTTCACGCTCGAGGACGGCGCCTACCACGACGTCGACTCGTCCGAGCTCGCGTTCAAGATCGCCGGCAACCAGGCCTTCAAGGAGGCCGCCCGCATGGCCAAGCCCGTGCTGCTGGAGCCGATGTTCGCCGTCGAGGTGATCACCCCCGAGAGCTTCCTCGGGACCGTCATCGGTGACATCAACAGCCGCCGCGGCCACATCCAGGCACAGGAGGAGCGTCACGGTGACATGGTCATCAGTGCCCTCGTGCCGCTGTCCGAGATGTTCGGGTACGTTGGCGACCTGAGGTCGAAGACCTCCGGTCAGGCGTCGTACTCGATGGAGTTCGACTCGTACGCCGAGGTTCCCACGAACATCGCCGACGAGATCATCAAGAAGGTCCGCGGCGAGTAGCCTCGTCAGGATCCTCGGCACAAGTAAACGCAACACGAGTCAGGTATCAACCACACCAGGAGGAGCCCACAGTGGCTAAGGCGAAGTTCGAGCGGACCAAGCCGCACGTGAACATCGGCACCATCGGTCACATCGACCACGGCAAGACGACGCTGACCGCAGCGATCACGAAGGTCCTGCACGACAAGTACCCGGACCTGAACCCGTTCACGCCGTTCGACGAGATCGACAAGGCACCCGAGGAGCGTCAGCGCGGCATCACCATCTCGATCGCGCACGTCGAGTACCAGACCGAGAGCCGTCACTACGCGCACGTCGACTGCCCCGGTCACGCCGACTACATCAAGAACATGATCACCGGCGCGGCGCAGATGGACGGTGCGATCCTCGTGGTCGCGGCCACCGACGGCCCGATGCCCCAGACGCGTGAGCACGTCCTGCTCGCCCGCCAGGTGGGTGTTCCCGCCCTGGTCGTCGCGCTGAACAAGTGCGACATGGTCGACGACGAGGAGCTCGTCGAGCTCGTCGAGATGGAGGTGCGCGAGCTCCTCTCCGAGTACGAGTTCCCCGGCGACGACATCCCCGTCGTCAAGGTGGCTGCCTTCCCGGCGCTGAACGGCGACGAGAAGTGGGGCGACTCCGTGGCCGAGCTCATGCAGGCCGTGGACGACTACATCCCGACCCCGGAGCGCGAGACCGAGAAGCCGTTCCTCATGCCCGTCGAGGACGTCTTCACGATCACCGGTCGCGGCACCGTGATCACCGGTCGCATCGAGCGCGGCATCGTCAAGGTCAACGAGGAGGTCGAGATCATCGGCATCCGCGAGAAGTCGCAGAAGTCGACGGTCACCGGCGTCGAGATGTTCCGCAAGCTGCTCGACGAGGGCCAGGCGGGCGAGAACGTCGGCCTGCTGCTCCGCGGCACCAAGCGCGAGGACATCGAGCGCGGCATGGTGGTCATCAAGCCGGGCACCACGACCCCGCACACCAACTTCGAGGCCTCGGTCTACATCCTCTCGAAGGAGGAGGGCGGCCGTCACACGCCGTTCTTCAACAACTACCGCCCGCAGTTCTACTTCCGGACGACGGACGTGACCGGCGTCGTGACCCTCCCCGAGGGCACCGAGATGGTCATGCCGGGCGACAACACCGAGATGTCGGTCGAGCTGATCCAGCCGATCGCCATGGAGGAGGGCCTGCGGTTCGCGATCCGTGAGGGTGGCCGCACCGTCGGCGCCGGCCGGGTCACCAAGATCACGAAGTGAGGACCGGCGGATCGAGCTTGCTCGTATCCGCTCCGAACTGAAGTAATCCCAGCGAGCGAAGCGAGCTGGAGATCACGAAGTGATCTGACGCAGCAACCGGATCGGCCCCGGACCTTCACGGTCCGGGGCCGATCTGCGTGTGGCCACCTGGCGGCGCGACGCCGTACGGTCGGGCGATGACGCTGAGGCTCGGCATGGTCACGATCGACACCACGGACGCGGAGCGGCTGGCCGGATGGTGGGCCGATCAGCTCGGAGCCAAGGTCACCGAGACCAACGGCGGCTGGTACGTCGTGCTCGCCGGCGGCGGCCTGCCGGCGCTCCTGTCGTTCCAGAAGGTCGACGACCCGACGCCCGGCAAGAACAAGCTGCACCTCGACCTGGTCACCGACGACCTCGCGTCGGCGGTCGACGAGCTGGTGGCGGCCGGGGCCGCGGTCGTCGGGCGACGCGGCGAGGGACTTCCCGTGGGTCACCCTCACCGACCCCGACGGCAACGAGTTCTGCGTCTCCGCCCACGAGCACTCCGCGGTGCCGCTGGAGTACTGAGGGCGTGTATCCCTCGGCCGAGGTCGGACACGCCCTAGCCGACGAGCGCGGCGACCGCCTCGCCGAACACCTCCGTGTGGCGGTCGACGTCGGACTCGGTGTGGTGCGGGCTGAACAGCGCCATGTTGTGGAACGGCGTGAGCAGGACGCCACGGTTGAGGCACCACAGGTGCAGGAAGCCCTCGAGGTCCTCGTCGACGGCGGCGGCCGCGGCGGCGCCGTCGCGCGGGGGCGGGCAGAACCAGTACTCCGCGCGGCAGCCGAGGCGCTGCACGTGCCAGGGCAGGCCGTGCTCGTCGATCACCGCGGCGACGCCGTCGGTGAAGCGCTCGGCCAGGGGCACGGCGACGGCGAAGTCCTCCTCACGCAGGCACGTGGACAGGGTCGCCCGGATCGCGGCCAGCGCGAGGGCGTTGCCGGTGAGCGTCCCGCCGACGCCGGCCACGTCGATCTCGTGGCCGAGCATCGGGTCGAGGAGCCGCTCGCCGATCTCGGCGGTCATGCCGTACGCCGCCGCCGGGATGCCGCCGCCGATCGGCTTGCCCATGACCACGAAGTCGGGCTCGAGGTCCCACGCGGCGGTGCAGCCACCCGGTCCGGCGCACAGGGTGTGCGTCTCGTCGATCACGAGCAGGACGCCGTGGCGGCGGGTGATCTCGCGGACCGCGTCCAGGTAGCCCGGCTCTGGGAGCACGATGCCGATGTTGGTCAGCGCGGGCTCCATCAGCAGGCAGGCGACGTCGCCCTCGGCCAGGCGCCGGTCCAGGGCCTCGGCGTCGTTGAACGGCACGACCGCGGTCGTGAGCGCGACGTCGACCTGCGGGCCGAGCCCGCCGGGCCGGGGGACGACCCGGTCGCCGTCGAGGACGGCCAGGGTCTCGTCGACGGTGCCGTGGTAGCACCAGTCCATGACCGCGATCCGTGGCCGCCCGGTCAGCGCTCGGGCGTAGCGCAGCACGAACCGGTTGGCGTCGGTGGCGGACATCGCCAGCTGCCAGAGCGGCAGCCGGAACCGGCGGGTCAGCTCCTCGCCGACCCAGGCCGAGTCCGGGGACGGGAGCATCGTGGTGATGCCGCGGGCCGCGCGTGCGGTCAGTGCCTCGGTCACCTGCGGCAGCGCATGACCGGTCATCGCGCCGGTGTCGCCGAGGCAGAGGTCGACGTACTCGTGGCCGTCGACGTCGATCAGCCGGGCCCCGGACGCCCGGTCGACGAAGAGCGGGAAGCTGCCGGGCCAGCGGGTCATCCACGGCATCGGCACGCCGGCCAGGAGCGAGCGCGCGGGCACGCTCGGCGAGGGCGGCCGACTCGGGGTGGAGCTCGGTGAAGCGGGCGTCCTCGTCCTCGCGCAGGGAACGGAGCCGGTCTCGGTCGATCATGACGAGACTCTATTGAGAGGATGGCCGGATGGCCGAGGAACGAGTCCGTCCTGCGCGACCGCACCAGCGGCTGACCGACGACGGCCGCCGGATGCGGGAGGTGCTCACCTACTCGCGCCGGGGCAGCCGGTTCACCCCGACCCAGGCAGCGGCCTGGGAGGCGCACCACGAGCGGTGGGTGATCCCCGAGGAGGCGCTGGACGATCCCGGCTTCGCCTGGAGCACCTGGTTCGGCCGGGAGGCTCCGCTGATCGTCGAGGTCGGGTCGGGGATCGGTGAGTCGACCGCGGCGCTGGCCGCGGCCCGTCCGTCGTACGACGTCCTGGCGCTCGAGGTGTGGCTCCCGGGCGTCGCCGACGGGCTGGGCCGGGTCGCCGAGGCGGGGGTCACGAACGTCAGGTTCTGCTCGGTCGACGCGGTCTGGTCGATGGAGCACCTGCGTCGCGGAGGACTCGCTGGCCGGGCTGTGGAGCTTCTTCCCCGACCCGTGGCCCAAGAAGCGCCACCACAAGCGGAGACTGGTCAACGCCGGGTTCGCGCACCTCGCCGCGACCCGGCTGGCGCCCGGTGCGACCTGGCGGCTGGCCACGGACTGGGCCGACTACGCCGAGCAGATGCGCGAGGTGCTGGACGCAGAGCCCTTGCTGTCGCGGTGGCGTGACCGCCCGCTGGGACGAGCGCCCGGTGACCCGCTTCGAGCGCAAGGGCCTCGCCGCGGGTCGCGAGATCACCGACCTCGCCTACACCCGACGCGAGGCGGGGGTCAGCCCTCGCGGAAGTTGATCCCCGCGCGCTCGAGCTCGAACTCGACGCGCAGCCGCTCTGACTCCCGCTCCACGCCGTCGGGGAGGGTCGACAGGTCCGTCGACAGGTCGAGGGCCCGGCAGGCGTCGAGCAACGCGTCGTCGTACGCCGCCACCGCGCCGCGGTACTTCGCCATCGACATGCCGGGCGGATGGCGACTGGCCTCCACGCGCAGCCGTCGCAGGTCGGCCGCGATCCGCTCCAGGGGCATGCCGAGCGGGGCGGGCGGCGGCGGGGGAATGATGCCCAGGAGCCGACCCACCCGCACCGTCAGAGCGAACATCTCGCCGGAGTAGAAGACCGCGCCGAACGCCACCATCGCGACCGCGGTGGCGATGGCGATCGCGAGCACCCCCCCGACCGGGCCGTCCAGCATGCTTCGACGGTAGGTCCGGGCACCCACGGCCCGCAATGCGCCTCAGCGCGACTCAGCGGCGGGCGGTCAGGCGTGCCCGCAGCGCGGCCTCCCGGGCCAGCCGGGCCGAGTCGCGCTCGCGACGGGACGCGAGGACGGCGCAGAGGAAGTCCTCCGGCAGCGGTGCCGGCCGGCGGGGCGGGGAAGACGTACGGCCAGACCTGCTCGGCAAGGCGGACGCCGATCCTCACCCGCGACTCCGGGTCGATCGTCGGCAGCCGGCCGAGGTACTGGCGCACGGCCAGCACCAGCCCGGCCGGGAGCGAGGCGATGTCGGCCGACCTCGCCCAGCCGGCGAGCCGCGGCGGCATCTGCGGTGGGCGCGCCAGTCGCAGCCGCACCCGATCGCGCACGACGTACGTGCCGGCAGCCAGGTCGCCCAACCGCTTGCCGCGCGAGTTCAGCAGCGCACAGAAGAACGCCGGGACGCCGGTGAAGGCGTACACCTCGACCACGGCGATCAGGGCGCGGACGAACGACTGCTGGAAGGAGACCGGCCCGGCGTCGTCGCGGACCGCGCGCAGACCCATGGCCAGCTTGCCCAGCGACTTTCCGTGCGTCAGCGTCTCCATGGTGGTGGGGAAGACGAGGAAGACGGTGATCAGGGTGCCCACCCAGGCCACCCACACCAGGGCCGCGTCGGTCTGCAGGCTCGCGGTCAGCAAGACCATGACCACCGCGAAGAGCAGCACCAGCGTGACCAGGACGTCGATGAGGCCGGACACCATCCGCGTCCCGAGGCCGGCCGGAGGGAGGTCGAGGGCGACGGCCTCGCCGGTGACGAGATCGTCGGTGGTGAGGGTGGCGAACTCGTGGGCCGACATCGCGCTCCAGCATAGGTCCTTCGAAACCCTGCGGATCCACGGTTGTCCTAGGCTTCCGACGTGGATCTCGACGCCTACGTCCTGGCGCATGCACACGAGTGGCAACGCCTGGAGACGCTCGTGGGGCAGCGGCGGCTGAGCGGCGCCGAGAGCGACGAGCTCGTCGAGCGGTACCAGCAGGTGGCCACTCACCTGTCCGTCGTCCGCACCTCCGCGGCCGACGCGTCCCTGGTCGCCCACCTCTCCTCGCTGCTGGCGCGTGCCCGTAACCGGGCCTCGGGCACGCAGGTGACCACCTGGCGCAGTGTCGCGTCGTTCTTCACCGAGCGGTTCCCGGCGGCGCTCTACCGGCAGCGCTGGTGGTGGATCGGGGTGCTCGTGGCCAACGTCGTGGTCACCGCAGTGATGCTGCTGTGGCTGCTGCAGCACCCGAGCGTCGAGCAGAGCATGATGTCTCCCGCGGAGATCGAGAACCTCGTCAACGAGGACTTCGAGGACTACTACAGCGAGCACGCCGCGAGCCACTTCGCCGCCCAGGTCTGGATCAACAACGCCTGGGTGGCCGCGCTCTGCGTGGCCCTGGGCGTCCTCGGCTTCCCGGTCGTCTACCTGCTGTTCACGAACGTCGCCCGGATCGCGATCATCGGGTCGATCATGCACCGGGCCGACCACGGCGGGCATTTCTGGGGCCTGCTCCTCCCGCACGGGCTGCTCGAGCTGACCGCTGTGTTCGTCGCCGGAGGGGTGGGACTGCGGCTGTTCTGGTCGTGGGTCGAGCCGGGCGAGCTGACCCGGTCCCAGTCGATGGCCCGCGAGGGACGCACCGCCGGGACGGTGGTGCTGGGGCTCGCGGTCGTGCTCATGATCTCCGGGGTCATCGAGGCGTTCGTGACCCCCTCCGGCCTGCCGACCTGGGCCAGGGTCGGCATCGGCGTACTGGCCGAGGCCGTCTTCTTCGCCTACGTCTTCGTCCTGGGCCGGGCGGCGGTACGACGCGGGCACACCGGCGACCTCGACGCCTCGCTCCTGGAGGACCGGGTCGCCACCCAGGCCTAGGTGTGAGCGGCGCGTCGCGGGTGATCCGCTCGAGGTTGTCGGGGGCACTCCGCGAGGCGAACGACGACCGGCACGACCGATTCCGGCCGTTGGGCGGGCGATTGCCTCGTGTTCGGGACCTTGGGCGTGGCTCCGCGCCCTCCATCCTGTGGAATCGCTCGCCGCGCTCCCGATTCTGCTGGGCCCGGACAGGCGACCCACGTACTGGACGACGCCCGGGGCCGGCCTGCTGATGGTGCCCTGGTCACAGCAGCCCGCGGGCCTTGAGGTCGAGGTAGTGGTCGGCCAGGGCCGGCGGCAACCGCTCGGCGTCGGTGTCCACGACGTGCACCCCAAGGGCGCGGAGCAGCTCGGCGGTCCGCCGTCGGCGGTGCAGCACCTGCTCGGCCGCGGCGGCGTCGTACACCTGTGAGAGATCGTCGCGGGCCCTCGCCAGCCGTGCCAGGGCCGGATCCCGGACCGAGGCCAGGACGACCCGGTGGTGGTGGGTCAGGGTCGGCAGCACCGGGAGCAGACCCTCCTCGACCGCGGAAGGCTCCAGGGGAGTGAGGAGCACGACCAGCGCGTGGCGCCGGCCGAGCCCGGTGACGGCTCCGGCGAGCGCGGACCAGTCGGCCTCCGCGATCACCGGTTCGAGATCGGCCATCGCCTCCTGCAGGTGGTGGGCGACGTCGCGGCCGCCGGTCGACCGGAGGCGGCTGCGGACCCGGCGGTCGCCGGCCAGGAAGTCGACCCGGTCCCCCGCCCGGGCTGCGAGGGCCGCCAGCAGCAGCGCGGCGTCCATCGCCGAGTCCAGCCGGGGTACGTCGTCGACCCGGCCGGCCGACACGCGGGACGTGTCGAGGACCAGCACCACCCGTCGGTCCCGCTCCGGCTGCCAGGTCCGCACCACGACGCCGGGAGAGCGGGCCGTGGCCCGCCAGTCGATCGAGCGCACGTCGTCGCCGCGGACGTACTCCCTGAGCGAGTCGAACTCGGTGCCCTGGCCCCGCACCCTGATCGCCGCCCGGCCGTCCAGGTCCCGCAGCCGGGCCAGTCGGCTCGGGAGGTGCTTGCGCGAGTCGAACGGCGGCAGGGATCGGACCGTCCCGGGCACCTGGCGGGTGGCTTGTCGCGACGCCAGCCCGAGTGGTCCCGGCACCCGTACGGTCACCCCCACCGCGCGCAGGTCACCGCGTCGACGCGGCAGGAGCGGTGTCCGCAGCAGGGTCCGCTCGCCCGCCGCGAGCCGGATCCGGTGCCGGTTGTCCGAGGCACCGGCGCTCGGTTGCCACGCGTCCCGCACCCGGGCGCGCATCGAGCCGCGGGAGTCGTTGGTGGCGACCAGCACTGTCTCCGTGGGCCGGCCGAGCCGGACGGTGTCGAGCGAGCGGCGCGTGAGCGACAACCCGTCGGGCCGGGGTGCGAGCGCCCAGTCGACGAGGATCAGCACGACGACCGCGAGGAGCCACAGCCAGACGGTGCCCCGGGTCGGCCGAAGCACGACCGGCAGCAGCCCCAGCAGCACGAGGAGGGGCACCCGGCCCGTGAGAGCCATCAGCTCGTCGTCACCGGGGCACCGGGACCGATCCGAGGGCGGACGAGAGCACCTGGTCGACGTCGACGCCCTCCAGCTCGGCCTCCGGGCGCAGCCCCAGCCGGTGCACCAGCGTGGCGTGGGCCAGGGACTTCACGTCGTCGGGAGTCACGAAGTCCCGGCCGCTCAACCAGGCCCAGGCGCGGGCCGCACGAAGCAGGGCCGTGGCGCCGCGGGGACTGACGCCCAGGCTCAGTGACGGGGACTCGCGGGTGGCGCGGGCAATGTCGACGACGTACCCGGCGACATCGGGTGAGATCGTCACCTCGCCCACGGCGACCTGACCGGCCTCGATGTCCGCCGCCCCGGCGACGGCGCCCACCCCGGCAGCGGAGACGTCCCGCGGGTCGAACCCTTCGGCGTGCCGCCGCAGGATCTCGAGCTCGTCCTCCCGGTCGGGGATCGGCAGCACGACCTTGACCAGGAACCGGTCGAGCTGGGCCTCGGGGAGCGGGTAGGTGCCTTCGTACTCGATGGGGTTCTGGGTGGCGGCGACCAGGAACGGGCGCGGCAGGCGGCGCGAGACGCCGTCGACCGAGACCTGGCCCTCCTCCATCGCCTCGAGCAGCGCGGACTGGGTCTTGGGTGGTGTCCGGTTGATCTCGTCGGCCAGGAGGAGGTTGGTGAACAGCGGCCCCTCGCGGAACGACAGCTCGCCCTGCTTGCTGTCGATCACCATCGAGCCGGTGATGTCGCCCGGCATCAGGTCGGGCGTGAACTGCACACGCCGGGCGTCCACGGACAAGGCGGCGGCCAGGGTGCGGACCAGCAGGGTCTTCGCCACCCCGGGCACCCCCTCCATCAGCACGTGCCCGCGGCAGAGGAGGGCGACGAGCAGGCCGGAGACGGCGGCGTCCTGGCCCACGACCGCCTTGGCGACCTCGGTCCGGACGGCCGCCAACCTCTCGCGGGCGGCGTCGTGGTTGCCGCTCCGCCCGGCGGTGGTGGAAGACGGGCTCGGTCATGTGCGTCGTACCTCTCTGTCGAGCTGTGCCAGCCCTCGGGCCAGCGTGATCAGGTCGCGGTCGGAGCCGGGCGGCTCGCCCGGCTCCAGCAGCGCGGCCACCTCGGCCTCGCCGCGGCCGGTGTGCCGGGCCACCTCGCGGACGAGGGCGACGTCCTCGGGCCCGACAGGCCGAGTCGGGTCGCCACCCGGGCGCGGGTCGCCTGCCTCAACGCCTCGGCCGCGTGGGGTCGGTCGTGGGCCTTGCGGTAGAGCCGTCCGCGGGCCCGCGTGGTCTCGATCGCCCGCACCACGACCGGCAGGGGTTCGGTGGCGAGCGGCCCGAGCCGTCGGGCCCGCCACACGACGAGTGCGATGACGGCGATCGCGACCAGCCAGAGGCCGGGTGCGATCCAGCGGGGGAGGAGGGTCTCGAGGCTGACTCCGCCGGCGGCCGGGGACTCGGGAGACCTACCGGTCGGCGCCTGGAGGTCGTCGAGGGTGGGGACGTACCAGACCAGTCGGTCGCTGCTGGCCGAGCAGGCGTACGGCGGCCGCGGCGTTGTCTGCGCGGAGGATCTGGTCGTTGGTGAGCGCCTCCGACAGCCCGAACATCGTGACGTCCCCGCTCTCCACGACCAGCGAACCGTCCTCATCGGGGAAGCACCCGTCTCCCGGGTAGGCGAGCGCCCGGTCGACCTCGACCCTGAGGTCGGCGAACAGGGGATCGGAGCACTGCGCCTCCCACCCGTCGTCCTGCGTGACAACGGACGGCGGCTCGGAGGTTCCGATCGTGTCGACCAGCCCAGGCCCCGGATCCACCAGGACCAGGGGCGCGCCGCGGGTGTGGGCGAGCAGGTGACTGGCAGTCGCCTCGCCGAGGAGCTCGGTCGAGGTGACGACGACGGTGGTGTCGGCGGCCACGCGGTCGCCTCCAGCGCTTCGGCGTCGCGGGCCACGGTGACGTCGACGCCCTGGTCATCGAGCACCCGGGCGAGTGCCTGGGTGCCGTCCGGACCGGGATTGTTCGGGTCCAGGGGTGTTCCGGTCTGGATGCCTCCGCCGAGCAGGACGACCACGGCAAGCGCAGCCACGACTCCCAGAGTGACGACCAGAGCGGCCCGGTGGCGGGCCGCGAAGCCCTGCCAGGACGGGGCGACGCGGGTGTCGGTCGATCCGGAGGGCGCAGTCATCGCGCCCCCGCCAGCTCGTCGTCGAGCGCCAGGACGCCGGTGGCCTGCTCGGGTGTCGCCGGACGATCGCCGTAGAGCACGAGGTCGAACAGCCGGGCGTTGTCGCCGACGCGCTCGCCGTGCTGGGGATACTCGCGTGGCCAGCGACATCGCCACCTCGTGGGCCGTGGCGCCGGGGGAGTCCTCGATCCGGCCGCGCTCGACCTGACGGACGGCCAGGGCCCGGAAGCCGTCGACGAGCGCATCCTCGGCCCGACCGCCCGCGAGCGCCGCCTCGGCCCGGGCCCGCAGCTCGGCCGCGGTGACGACCTCGTCGTCGCGAACGGGCCCGACGGAGGTCCTGGCCCTGCGCGTTGCCCGGATGCGCGAGAACAGCCAGACCAGACCGCCGACGAGCAGCAGGAAGATCAGCATGGCGGCGAGCGTCGACAGCAGCGACGCCTGCCCCGCGGCGGCCAGCCCGCGACCGATCTGTCGCTCCATCCAGGTGATCAGCCGTTCGACAACGTTCTGCTGGTACTCCGGCCTCAACAGCTCGCGCTGCAGCCAGGACCGTGCCTCGCCCGCCGACGGGTCGAGCGGCGGATCGGCGGGAGAGGGCACGGCGCGGAGGAGCGCGATCACGACGCGGTGATCCCCGCCTGCGTCATCAGCTCGACGTCGTAGGCCTCCTTGCGGATGCGCTGGTCGAGGTACTGCAGCGAGGTCACGGCCCCGCTGAACGGCGCGACGAAGGCGGCCGCCAGCACCGTCGTGACGGCCTGAACGACGACCAGGCCGAGCAACTCGTACTGCGGGCCGAGGGCGGCGCTCGCCACCTCGCCGATCAGCGCGAGCGGCATGGCGAGCACCTGGCTCGCGAGCCCGGTGACGAGCACGGTCAGGAGGGCGATGCCGAAGATCCGCCAGAACTGACGATGACTGAGCCGGAACCCGCGCCCGAGAGCGGCGAACACGCCGATCCGCTCCAGCATCAGCGCCGGGACGGGCAGGTAGCCCACCCGGATCCAGAGCCACAGGAACAGGCAGATGAAGGCCGGCACGGTCAGCAGGCCCCAGAGCACGACCGGCCACGCGCCGTCCGCCGCGAGGACCACGACGAACCACGCGCCGACGTACACCGCGAGCAGGGCTGTCCACCCCAGCGCCAGCAGGAGTGACGTGCCGATCAGTCGCCAGCGCTTTCCGTGGGTCGCGCGCCACGCCTCGCTGAGGGTCAGCCGCCGTCCGACGGCGGCGGCGGCGGTGACGTGGGCGATCATCCCGGTGACCAGGATCGTGCCGACCCACTGCAGCACCAGCCCGAGGCCCAGGGCGCTCGTGGACGCGAGCTCGGCCGTTCCGAGACCGCTCCCGCTCGGCTGGAGAGACAGGTCGACCGACCAGGTGAACGCCGCGGTGACCAGGAGCGGCAGCGCCATCGCGACCGCGGCGACGAGCACCGCCGACCCCACGGTGGCCTTGGGGTTGAACCGGATGATCCGGAATGCCGCGTCGTAGATGTCACCGAGGCCCAGGGGGCGCAGGGGCATCGCTCCCGGCTTGTGGGCGGCGCCCAGCATCCAGGGAGGCGGCGCCCACCCCGGTGCCGCCTGAGCGCCGGGCGGCTGTGGCCCGTGACCGGGTGGTGGAGCGGCCGGGCCAGGGGGTGGTGGACCCGACGGCGGGGCGCCCGTGGCCCGGTGGCGGGTACCACTCGCTGCCTGACATCGACTCCCCCTCATGGCCCTGGATGGCGACGCGCCACATCCTCTCAGGTGAGGCCGGGGGACGGGCTCACAGCCGGGCGCACATCAGTCCTCGAGGAGCGCCAGTTCCTCGTCGACGTAGGGATCCACCTCACCCGCTGCCTCCAGCTCCGCCTTGAGCCGGCGCTGGACGACGAGGGCCTCGTCCCGGCGACCGAGGTGGCGCAGCGACCAGGCCACCATCCACCGAGCCACCCGGGTGTTCGCCTGGTCGCCGATCCGCTCCCGCGCCGAGAGCGCTTCTCCGAAGCACGACCAGCGCCCGGTCGTGGTCCCCGGCGTCGGCATGGTCCATGCCGATGTTGTTGAGGATCGAGGCGTCCCAGTCGCGCGCCCTCGGGTCGGCGGCCGTGCGGGCTGCGGTGAGAGCGGCCTGCTGGGCGGCCGCCCGCTCCTCGCCCGCCGTCACGAGCGCCACCATGTGCAGCGCGTCGACGAGCAGCTCCTCGAGGCCCGCGGCGCGGGCCAGCCGCACCGCCGACTCGAAGTGCGGCCGGGCCGCTGTGGCCTCCCCAGCGGTTCGAAGCAGGCGGCCGCGTTCGAGCTCGAGCCGGGTCCCGACCTCCGGGTCGGCTTCCTCGAGCCCGTCGAGCACGGCATGGGCCTCCTCGAAACGGCCCTGGAGACCCAGGGCCCGCGCGACCTGGGTGAGCCAGGCGTCGCGCTCCGCGCCGGCCGAGCCCTCTGCCGCCACCCTCAGCCTTCGTTCGGACCCGGCTGGGTCGTCGAAGTCCCACATGGAGCCGGTGTCGATCACGCCGCCATGGTGCCCCACGGGTCAGGCGGCGTCGTCCTGCTGGAGGCCCCAGATGTGCAGCAGCCGCTCGACGCGCTGGCGCTCCACGTCCAGCTCGGGCCCGTCCCCGAGGACGGCGAGGAGGTGGGGAAGGCCCAGGGCGGCGCACGCCTCGGACAGCACTCCGTCGTACGCGCGGCGAACCCCCTCGGCCTTGGCGAAGGAGACGCCGTGCCGGGTCTCCCGGAACCGGTGACCGAGCCGCCGGGCTTCCCTGGCGATGACCTCGATCGGCCGCCCTTCGGGCACCGCCTCCAGCTCGGGGCCCGCCCGGGCGGCGGCGATTGCAGCCGCCAGCCGTCGCCCAGGAGCGAGCGCGAGGCGGCGGGCGGCGGGGCTCAGGGCAAGGAGCCACGCCAGCGCGAGGGCCACGACGAAACCCTGGCCCACCCACGAGCCCATGGTTCGACGGTAGGCTCGGCCAGCCCGGCGGGCAAGGAGCGGCATTCGATTTGGCGCTGCGCGGGGGTGTCTGCCAAGATGGTCCGGTTGCTCCGGCGGGTTGCCGGGGTGCGGCACATCTTGACTACTGAATCGGGTTCTCACGAACGATCAGTGGTTGGCGTGCGGCCGCACCGATCCAGGAGACCCGATCAGCCCGACGAACCCGTCGGGCGCCACCAACAACAGCAGGATCTTCGAGGTTTTTGTGCGTCGGCATGGTCCGACACGCCCGACCGCGGGGGTCGGAGCGCAAGTGTGGTGGAGCAAGGGCGGGACCACCTCACCCGGGGAGGTCTCGGGATGACACGGCACGCGGCACCCCAGGGTGCAGACAGACGTAAGGACGAGAGAGACCTATGGCGGGACAGAAGATCCGCATCAGGCTCAAGGCCTATGACCACGAGGTGATCGACACCTCGGCGCGCAAGATCGTGGACACGGTCACCCGCACGGGTGCCCAGGTCGCCGGCCCGGTGCCGCTGCCGACCGAGAAGAACGTCTACTGCGTCATCCGCTCGCCCCACAAGTACAAGGACTCGCGCGAGCACTTCGAGATGCGCACCCACAAGCGCCTCATCGACATCATCGACCCCACGCCGAAGACCGTCGACTCCCTCATGCGGCTCGACCTGCCTGCCGGCGTCGACATCGAGATCAAGCTCTAGTCGGGGAAGCGAAGCCAATGACTACTCTTGAACGCAACCTGAAGGGGCTGCTGGGCACCAAGCTCGGCATGACCCAGCTCTGGGACGAGAACAACCGCGTCGTCCCCGTGACCGTGGTCGCCGCCGGCACCAACGTGGTCACCCAGGTCCGCCTGCCCGAGACCGACGGCTACAACGCCATCCAGCTCGGCTTCGGCGAGATCGACGGCCGCAAGGTGAACCAGCCGCGCGCCGGCCACTTCGCCAAGGCAGGCACCACCCCCCGTCGCCACCTGGTCGAGATCCGCACCAGCGACGCGTCCTCCTACTCGGTGGGCCAGGAGCTCGCCGTCGACACCTTCGCCGCAGGCGAGGAGATCGACGTCACCGGCACCAGCAAGGGCAAGGGCTTCGCGGGTGTGATGAAGCGTCACGGCTTCCACGGCGTCGGCGCCTCCCACGGCGCCCACAAGAACCACCGCAAGCCCGGTTCGATCGGCGCCTGCGCCACTCCCGGTCGCGTCTTCAAGGGCGTCCGGATGGCCGGCCGGATGGGTAACGACACCGTCACCACCCAGAACGTCACCGTGCACGCGGTCGACGCCGACAAGGGCCTGATCCTGCTCAAGGGCGCCGTTCCCGGCCCCAAGGGTGGCCTCGTGGTCCTCCGCTCGGCTGCCAAGAAGATCCAGGAGGCCGCCAAGTGAGCCCGACCAGCAACGTGAAGACCGTCAAGGTCGACCTGCCGGCCGAGATCTTCGACGTCTCGGTCAACGTGCCCCTGATCCACCAGGTGGTCGTGGCCCAGCAGGCCGCGGCCCGCCAGGGCACGCACTCCACCAAGACCCGCGGCGAGGTCCGTGGCGGTGGCCGCAAGCCCTACAAGCAGAAGGGCACCGGCCGCGCCCGCCAGGGTTCGATCCGCGCACCGCAGTTCGCCGGCGGTGGCGTCGTCCACGGTCCCCACCCCCGCAAGTACGACCAGCGCACGCCCAAGAAGATGAAGGCCGCCGCCCTGCGCGGTGCCCTGTCCGACCGGGCACGCAACGACCGCGTCCACGTGGTCGAGGGCCTGGTCTCCGGCGACGCGCCGTCGACCAAGGCGGCCCTGGCGGCTGCTGGCCGGGCTGAGCGACCGCAGCCGGTACCTCGTCGTGCTCGAGCGCAGTGACGCCGTCACCTGGCTCTCGCTGCGCAACGCACAAGAAGTGCACATCGTGGCCGTGGACCAGCTCAACACCTACGACGTGCTGTCCGCCGACGACGTGGTCTTCACCAAGGGCGCCTACGACGCGTTCGTGAGCGGCACCGGCGCCGGCACGGAGCGCAAGGCCGAGGTCGTCGAGACCCCGGCGGAGGACGCCGCGGAGGAGAAGCCCGCGGCCAAGAAGGCCACCGCCAAGAAGGCCACGACCGAGACGGCAGCCGACAAGCCGGCGAAGAAGGCTGCCGCCAAGAAGGCGCCGGCCAAGAAGGCGCCCGCGAAGAAGGCTGCCGCCAAGAAGGCGCCGGCGAAGAAGGCTGCTGCCAAGAAGGCGCCGGCGAAGAAGGCCGCCGAGAAGCCCGCCGCCGAGGAGGCTGACAAGTGAGCACCCTGCACAAGGACCACCGCGACATCCTGCTCGCCCCGGTCGTGTCGGAGAAGAGCTACGGCCTGCTCGACGCGAACAAGTACACCTTCCTCGTGCGTCCCGACGCCAACAAGACCGAGATCAAGATCGCGGTCGAGAAGGTGTTCAACGTCAAGGTCACCTCGGTCAACACGATCAACCGCAAGGGCAAGACGCGGCGTACCCGGTACGGCATCGGCAGGCGCGTGAACACCAAGCGCGCGATCGTCAGCCTGGCCGAAGGGCACCGCATCGACATCTTCGGAGGTCCGGTCTCCTGACCGGGCGCTAAGGACGAACTGACATGGCAATCCGCAAGTACAAGCCGACCACCCCGGGCCGTCGTGGCTCCTCGGTCGCCGACTTCGCCGAGGTGACCCGCACCACGCCGGAGAAGTCGCTGACCCGTCCGCTCCCCAAGAAGGGCGGCCGCAACAACCAGGGCCGGATCACCACCCGGCACCAGGGCGGCGGCCACAAGCGCGCCTACCGGATCATCGACTTCCGTCGCTACGACAAGGACGGCGTGCCGGCCAAGGTCGCCCACATCGAGTACGACCCGAACCGGACCGCCCGGATCGCGCTGCTGCACTACGTCGACGGCGAGAAGCGCTACATCATCGCGCCGCGCGGCCTGCAGCAGGGAGCCGCGGTGGAGTCCGGCCCCAACGCCGACATCAAGCCCGGCAACAACCTCCCGCTGCGCAACATCCCGGTCGGCAGCACCATCCACTGCGTGGAGCTGCGGCCCGGCGGCGGGGCGAAGATCGCCCGCTCGGCGGGCATCTCCGCCCAGCTGGTCGCCAAGGAGGGCTCTCGGGCCACGCTGCGGATGCCGTCGAGCGAGATGCGTTTCGTCGACGTGCGCTGCCGCGCAACCATCGGCGAGGTCGGCAACGCCGAGCAGTCGAACATCAACTGGGGCAAGGCCGGACGCATGCGGTGGAAGGGCAAGCGCCCGACCGTCCGCGGTGTCGTCATGAACCCGGTCGACCACCCGCACGGCGGTGGTGAGGGCAAGACCTCGGGTGGTCGCCACCCGGTGTCCCCCTGGGGTCAGCCTGAAGGTCGCACGCGCAAGCGCAAGACCTCCGACGCCCAGATCATCCGTCGCCGCCGCAAGAAGCGCTGAGTAGGGAAGAGACGAGATGCCTCGCAGCCTCAAGAAGGGCCCCTTCGTCGACGACCACCTGATGAAGAAGGTGGACGTGGAGAACGACAAGGGCAGCCACAACGTGATCAAGACCTGGTCGCGTCGCTCGATGATCGTGCCGGCCATGATCGGCCACACGATCGCCGTGCACGACGGCCGCAAGCACGTTCCGGTGTTCGTGACCGACTCCATGGTCGGCCACAAGCTCGGCGAGTTTGCCCCCACCCGCACCTACCGCGGGCACGTGAAGGACGACCGGAAGGCTCGCCGCCGCTGACGCGGCGCGGCAAAGGAGAGATAGCCATGAGCGTTACTGAGCGCAGGCGCACCAGCGCCCGCCGCGAGTCGCTGCTCGGCGACCAGCCGGGGGCCTTCGCGAGCGCACGCTTCGTGCGGATCACCCCGATGAAGGCTCGCCGTGTCGTCGACATGGTGCGCGGCATGCGGGTCGAGGAGGCGCTGGCACTGCTGGCGTTCGCGCCGCAGTCCGCCGCGGAGACCGTTCGCAAGGTGCTGGAGAGCGCCGTCGCCAACGCCGAGACCACCGAAGGTCTCGACACCGGCGACCTGGTCCTCTCCGTCGCCCAGGTGGACGAGGGCCCCACGATGAAGCGTTGGCGCCCCCGCGCCCAGGGCCGGGCCACCCGGATCCTGAAACGCACCAGCCACATCACGCTCGCCGTCCAACCGGCGTCCGTGGTCGAGGAGAAGAAGGGACGGACTGCCTGATGGGCCAGAAGATCAACCCAAACGGGTTCCGCCTCGGCATCTCGACGGACCACAAGAGCCGTTGGTACGCCGACAAGCTGTACAAGTCGTACGTCGGTGAGGACGTCTCGATCCGCAAGCTGCTGTCCAAGGGCATGGAGCGGGCCGGCATCTCCAAGGTCGAGATCGAGCGCACCCGTGACCGCGTCCGCGTGGACATCCACACGGCGCGCCCGGGCATCGTCATCGGTCGCCGCGGCGCCGAGGCCGACCGCATCCGCGGCGAGCTCGAGAAGCTCACCGGCAAGCAGGTCCAGCTGAACATCCTCGAGGTCAAGAACCCCGAGATCGACGCGCAGCTGGTCGCCCAGGGTGTCGCCGAGCAGCTCGCCGGCCGGGTGCAGTTCCGTCGCGCCATGCGCAAGGCGATGCAGACCTCGATGCGGTCCGGTGCCAAGGGCATCCGGATCCAGTGCTCCGGCCGCCTCAACGGCGCCGAGATGTCGCGCACCGAGTTCTACCGCGAGGGCCGCGTGCCCCTGCACACGCTGCGCGCCGACATCGACTACGGCTTCTACGAGGCCAAGACGACCTTCGGCCGGATCGGTGTGAAGGTCTGGATCTACAAGGGCGAGGTCGCCGGCACGCGCGCCGAGCGCCAGGCGCAGGCTGCGGCCCGCGCCGGCGTACCCGGCCGTGGTGGCCGGCCGTCGCGCGGCGACCGTCCGGGCCGTGGCTCGCGCGGCGAGCGTCCGACCCGCGCCGACCGCTCCGGCGAGGCTGCCCCCGTGGCTCCTGCTCGTGCCGAGGCCCCGGCGGAGGCTGTCGCTCCCGCCGCCGAGTCGTCCGGCAAGGAGGGCTGACCACCATGTTGATGCCCCGTCGAATCAAGCACCGCAAGCAGCACCACCCCCGTCGGACCGGTGCTGCCAAGGGCGGAACGAGCCTCGCCTTCGGCGACTTCGGGATCCAGGCGATGGAGGGTCACTACGTGACCAACCGACAGATCGAGTCGGCGCGAATCGCGATGACCCGTCACATCAAGCGAGGTGGAAAGGTGTGGATCAACATCTACCCCGACCGCCCGCTGACCAAGAAGCCGGCCGAGACCCGCATGGGTTCAGGCAAGGGATCCCCCGAGTGGTGGGTGGCCAACGTCAAGCCCGGCCGCGTCATGTTCGAACTCTCCGGTGTGGATGAGGAAACGGCCCGCGAGGCCATGCGCCGCGCGATGCACAAGCTCCCGATGAAGTGCCGCTTCCTCTCCCGTGAGGCAGGTGCATTCTGATGCCAAGCAACGGTATGGCCGCTCACGAGCTCGACGAGATGACCGGCACCGACCTCGAGGCCAAGCTTCGTGAGGCCAAGGAGGAGCTGTTCAACCTCCGCTTCCAGGCGGCCACCGGCCAGCTGGAGAGCCACGGTCGGCTCCGCACGGTCAAGAAGGACATTGCCCGGATCTACACCGTCGTCCGCGAGCGCGAGCTCGGGATCCGAACGGCACCGGGCGCAGACAACGAGGATGGTGCCGCATGACCGAGCAGACCGCTGAGAACAAGCCTGCGCGCAGCCCGCGCAAGGTGCGTGAGGGCCTGGTCGTGTCCGACAAGATGGACAAGACCGTGGTCGTGTCCGTCGAGGACCGCGTCAAGCACGCGCTGTACGGCAAGGTCCTGCGCCGGACGTCGCGCCTGAAGGCGCACGACGAGCAGAACGCCTGTGGCCTCGGTGACCGGGTCCGGATCATGGAGACCCGTCCGCTGTCGGCGACCAAGCGCTGGCGCGTCGTGGAGATTCTGGAGAAGGCGAAATGATCCAGCAGGAGTCCCGACTCAAGATCGCCGACAACACGGGTGCCAAGGAGATCCTTTGCATCCGGGTCCTCGGCGGTTCGGGTCGACGCTACGCCGGCATCGGCGACGTGGTCGTCGCGACCGTCAAGGACGCGATCCCCGGCGGCAACGTCAAGAAGGGCGAGGTCGTCAAGGCCGTCGTCGTGCGCACCGTCAAGGAGCGCCGCCGGTCCGACGGTTCCTACATCCGCTTCGACGAGAACGCCGCGGTCATCCTCAACCCCAACGGCGAGCCGCGCGGCACCCGCATCTTCGGCCCCGTGGGCCGCGAGCTGCGCGAGAAGCGGTTCATGAAGATCATCTCGCTCGCGCCGGAGGTGCTCTAGAGACATGGGTAAGAACACCGTGAAGATCAAGAAGGGCGACACCGTCAAGGTGATCGCCGGCAAGGACAAGGGCGCCGAAGGCAAGGTCATCTCGGTGCTGCGCGAGCAGCAGCGGGTGATCGTCGAGGGCGTGAACCGGGTCAAGCGGCACACCAAGGTCGTGAACCAGGGCGGTCGCTCGGGCACCACCGGCGGCATCATCACCGCCGAGGCCCCGATCCACGTGTCCAACGTGATGCTGGTCGAGGGCGAGGGTGTCACCCGGATCGGCTTCCGCCGGGACGAGGTCACCAAGCGCCGTCCCGACGGGTCGACGTACCCCTCGACGCGCAGCGTCCGCATCTCCCGCAAGACCGGGAAGGAGATCTGATGACCGAGACACAGATCGAATCGGGTTCGGCGGAGACGACCCAGGAGACGGTCGCGCCGCGGCTGAAGACCCGCTACCGCGAGGAGATCCTCCCCGCGCTGCAGAGCGAGTTCGAGATCAAGAACGTCATGCAGGTGCCCGGGCTGACCAAGATCGTGGTCAACATGGGTGTCGGCGAGGCTGCTCGCGACTCGAAGCTGATCGAGGGTGCCATCAAGGACCTCGCCACGATCACCGGCCAGAAGCCGCAGGTCACCCGGGCCCGCAAGTCGATCGCGCAGTTCAAGCTGCGTGAGGGCATGCCCATCGGTGCTCACGTGACGCTGCGCGGCGACCGGATGTGGGAGTTCCTCGACCGGCTGCTGTCGCTCGCGCTGCCCCGGATCCGCGACTTCCGCGGGCTCTCGCCCCGGCAGTTCGACGGCCGCGGCAACTACACGTTCGGGCTGACCGAGCAGGCCATGTTCCACGAGATCGACCAGGACAAGATCGACCGGTCGCGGGGCATGGACATCACGGTCGTGACCACCGCCAGCAACGACGACGAGGGGCGGGCCCTGCTGAAGCAGCTCGGGCTTCCCCTTCGCTGAGCGATGAGCAAGGAGAACTGACATGGCGAAGACTGCCCTCCGGGTGAAGGCGGCCCGCAAGCCGAAGTTCGCTGTCCGCGGCTACACCCGCTGCCAGCGCTGCGGCCGGCCCAAGGCCGTCTACCGCAAGTTCGGCCTGTGCCGCATCTGCCTGCGGGAGATGGCGCACCGCGGCGAGCTGCCCGGCGTGACCAAGGCCAGCTGGTCTCGCCACGGTCGCTGCGCGACCTGCTCGACCACCGAAAGACCAAAAAACTAGAAAACGCTGCAGGTCCGGCCGAGAAGTCGGTTGCGGAAACCACAACGAGAAAGGGCCTCACGGCCATGACGATGACTGACCCGATCGCAGACATGCTCACCCGTCTGCGCAACGCCAACCAGGCGTACCACGACGAAGTGACGATGCCCTACAGCAAGCTCAAGCAGGGCGTCGCCGACATCCTCAAGCAGGAGGGCTACATCACTTCGTACGACGTCGCCGACAACGGCAACGACGGCCAGACGGCTGTCGGGAAGACCCTGACGATCACGCTCAAGTACGGCCGCAACCGGGAGCGCTCCATCGCGGGCGTGCGCCGGATCAGCAAGCCGGGTCTGCGCGTGTACGCCAAGAGCACCGGTCTTCCGAAGGTGCTCGGCGGACTCGGCGTCGCCATCATCTCGACGAGCCAGGGTCTGCTGACCGACCGCCAGGCGAACCAGAAGGGCGTGGGTGGGGAAGTCCTCGCCTACGTCTGGTAGCCCGAGTACTGCGAAGGAGAGAACAAGCATGTCGCGCATTGGCAAGCTGCCCATCGCGGTGCCATCGGGCGTGGACGTCGCCATCGACGAACGCCTCGTGACCGTCAAGGGCCCCAAGGGCACCCTGTCCCACCAGGTCGCCGCCCCCATCACCGTGGGGAAGGACGACAGCGGGACGCTCGAGGTCAAGCGGCCCGACGACGAGCGTGAGAGCCGGTCGCTCCACGGCCTGACCCGCACCCTGATCAACAACATGGTGATCGGCGTGACCGAGGGCTACGAGAAGAAGCTCGAGATCGTCGGCGTCGGCTACCGCGTCCTGTCGAAGGGGCCGACCCAGCTGGAGTTCCAGCTCGGCTACTCCCACTCCATCACGTTCAACGCCCCGGAAGGCATCACCTTCACGGTGGACGGGCCGACCAGGCTCGGTGTCCAGGGCATCGACAAGCAGCTGGTCGGCGAGACCGCGGCGAACATCCGCAAGCTGCGCAAGCCCGAGCCCTACAAGGGCAAGGGCGTTCGCTACGCGGGCGAGCACATCCGCCGCAAGGTCGGAAAGGCTGGTAAGTGACCATGGCGATCACACTTTCGAAGAACAAGAACACCGCCCGGCGGGTCAAGTCGCGCCTGCGCCGCCAGGTCAGGGGCCGCAAGCGGGTCTTCGGCACCGCCGAGCGCCCGCGCCTCGTGGTCACCCGGTCCGCGAAGCACATCACGGTCCAGGTCGTCGACGACCTGGTCGGCAACACGCTGGTCTCGGCATCGACGATGGAGGCCGACCTGCGCTCCTTCGAGGGTGACAAGACCGCCAAGGCCAAGAAGGTCGGCGAACTGGTCGCCGAGCGGGCCAAGGAGAAGGGCGTGGAGTCGGTGACGTTCGACCGCGCCGGCAACAGGTACCACGGTCGCGTCGCGGCCCTGGCAGACGGGGCCCGCGAGGGCGGCCTGACCTTCTGATCGAACGACTTGCAGAGAGAACTTAGAGAGAGTTGAGGACAGTCTCATGAGCGGAGCCCAGCGCGGACAGCGCGGTGGCGAGCGCGCCTCCGGCGACCGTCGCGGACGCGACGACCGCCGCGGAGGAGGCGACAAGACCGCCTACATCGAGCGCGTCGTCGCGATCAACCGTGTCGCCAAGGTCGTCAAGGGTGGTCGTCGCTTCAGCTTCACCGCCCTGGTGGTCGTCGGCGACGGCGAAGGTCATGGTCGGCGTCGGATACGGCAAGGCCAAGGAAGTGCCGGCCGCGATCGCCAAGGGTGTCGAGGAGGCCAAGAAGCAGTTCTTCAAGGTCCCCCGCATCCAGGGCACCATCCCGCACCCGGTCCAGGGCGAGAAGGCGGCCGGTGTCGTCCTGCTGCGCCCGGCCGCGCCCGGTACCGGCGTGATCGCTGGTGGCCCGGTGCGCGCGGTGCTGGAGTGCGCCGGCATCCACGACGTGCTGAGCAAGTCGCTCGGCTCGTCGAACCAGATCAACATCGTCCACGCGACCGTCGAGGCCCTGCGGATGCTCGAGCAGCCGGAGGCCGTGGCGTCGCGCCGGGGTCTGCGCGTCGAGGACGTGGCTCCGGCTGCCCTGCTGAGGGCGCGGGCCGAGGTCCCCGAGGGCGTCTCGCAGGAGGTGGCCGGCTGATGGCGCAGCTCAAGGTCCAGCAGAAGCGGTCCAGCATCGGCTGCAAGGCCAACCAGCGCGAGACCCTGCGCAGCCTGGGGCTCAAGCGGATCGGCGACGTGGTCGTCAAGGAGGACCGTCCGGAGATCCGGGGCATGGTCCAGACCGTGCGCCACCTGGTGACGGTCGAGGAGGTCGACTGACATGACACTGAAACTTCATCACCTGCGGCCCGCCCCCGGCGCGAAGACCGCCAAGACCCGCGTCGGTCGCGGCGAGGGGTCCAAGGGCAAGACCGCCGGTCGCGGCACCAAGGGCACCAAGGCCCGCAACCAGGTCCCGGCCTCCTTCGAGGGTGGCCAGATGCCGATCCACATGCGGCTGCCGAAGCTCAAGGGCTTCAAGAACCCGTTCAAGGTGGAGTTCCAGGTGGTCAACCTCGACCGCCTCGGCGAGCTCTTCCCCGATGGCGGAGAGGTGACCGTCCAGGAGCTGGTGAACCGTGGTGCCGTGCGCAGCGGACACCCGGTCAAGATCCTCGGGCAGGGCGACCTCTCGGTGTCCGTGCAGGTCAGCGCCAACGCCTTCTCCGGCTCCGCCAGAGAGAAGATCGAGGCCGCCGGCGGCACCGCCACGGTCGTCTGATCGCCGTTGAGTGAGGGGCCCACGGGATGACTGTTAGGCTTCCCGGGGCAACTCGCCCACCGTCGGTCGAGCTCGTCGAGACCTGCCGACGGGCCACGCCCCGCCTGGAGAAAGAGGATGTCGTGCTAGGCGCGTTCGCCAACGCTTTCCGGACCCCGGACCTGCGTCGCAAGCTGCTGTTCGTGCTGGTGATCATCACGGTCTTCCGGCTCGGCAGCCAGGTCCCCGCCCCCGGGGTGAACGTCGCGAACGTCCAGTCCTGCCTCGACCAGCAGACGGGCAGCATCTACAGCCTGATCAACCTGTTCTCCGGCGGCGCGCTGCTGCAGCTGACGATCTTCGCGCTGGGGATCATGCCCTACATCACCGCGAGCATCATCCTGCAGCTCCTGGTCGTGGTCATCCCGCGGCTCGAGGCCCTCAAGAAGGAGGGCCAGTCCGGGCAGACGAAGATCACGCAGTACACCCGCTACCTCACGCTCGGTCTTGCGCTGCTGCAGGCCACCGGGATCGTCGCTCTGGCCCGGTCAGGCAACCTCCTGCAGGGGTGTGAGGAGAACCTGCTCCACAGCGACAGCACCACGACCTTCCTGGTCATGGTGATCACGATGACCGCGGGCACGGCCGTGATCATGTGGCTGGGCGAGCTGATCACCGAGCACGGCATCGGCAACGGCATGTCGCTGCTGATCTTCACCCAGGTCGTCGCGACCTTCCCCGCCTCGATGTGGGACGTCCAGCAGAGCCAGGGCTGGTGGGTCTTCGGCGTCGTGATGGCAATCGGGCTCGTGATCATCGCCGCGGTCATCTTCATCGAGCAGGCCCAGCGGCGGATCCCGGTCCAGTACGCCCGCCGGATGGTGGGCCGCAAGATGTTCGGCGGCAGCTCGACCTACATCCCGTTGAAGGTGAACCAGGCCGGCATCATCCCGGTCATCTTCGCCTCGTCGCTCCTCTACCTCCCCGCCATGGCCGTCCAGTTCAACGCCAACAGCGGCTCGCAACTGGATCGAGTGGATCAACCGCTACTTCGTCAGTGGAAGCCACCCCGTCTACATGGCGACGTTCTTCCTCCTGATCATCTTCTTCACCTACTTCTATGTCTCGATCACCTTCAACCCCACGGAGGTCGCGGACAACATGAAGAAGTACGGCGGCTTCATCCCCGGGATCCGGGCGGGCAAGCCGACCGAGGACTACCTGTCCTACGTCCTGTCCCGCATCACGCTGCCGGGCTCGCTGTACCTCGGTCTGATCTCGCTGATCCCGCTGATCGCGCTCGTGCTGATCGACGCCAACCAGAACTTCCCGTTCGGCGGTACGTCGATCCTGATCATGGTGGGCGTCGCCCTCGACACGGTGAAGCAGGTCGAGAGCCAGCTCCAGCAGCGCAACTACGAAGGATTCCTCCGCTAGTGACCACCCCAACAAGCCGCTCCCCTTCGAGACGGTCGCGGAGAGACCTCCTCAGGACAAGCGCTGCGCTCGCCGCCTCGCCGGCGACCCCGGAAAAGCATGCGACTGATCATGATGGGCCCCCCGGGCGCCGGGAAGGGCACCCAGGCGACGTTCGTCGCCGAACACTTCGGCATCCCGGCGATCTCCACCGGCGACATCTTCCGGGCCAACGTCGCCGAGGGGACCCCGCTCGGCGTCGAGGCCAAGCGCTACATGGACGCCGGCGAGTACGTCCCCGACGAGATCACCAACAAGATGGTCCGCAACCGCATCGACGAGCCGGACGCCGACCCCGGGTTCCTTCTCGACGGCTACCCGCGGACCCTGGCCCAGGTCGAGGAGCTCGACGGGATGGTCGAGTTCACCGGCCACCGGCTCGATGCCGCGGTGGTGCTCACCGTGGACGGCGAGGAGATCGTGCAGCGGCTGCTCCAGCGCGCCGAGGTGGAGGGCCGAGCGGACGACACCGAAGACGTCATCCGCCGTCGCCAGGAGGTCTACGCCGAGCAGACCGAGCCCCTGATCGAGGTCTACCGCGACCGGGGGATCCTGGTCGAGGTCGACGGCATGGGCGAGGTCGACCAGGTCACCAAGCGCATCTTCGAGGCGCTGGACGTCGTTCCTCAGTCCTGAGCGGAGCCGAGACGACGTCATGGGATGGTCTGACCGCGGCATCGAGATCAAGACCCCCGAGCAGATCGACCTGATGCGGGTCGCCGGGCTCCTGGTGGGGGAGACCCTCGAGCTGCTCCGCGACGCCGTACGTCCCGGAGTCACCACCGGACAGCTCGACGCCCTCGCCGAGGACAACATCAGGTCCCACGGCGGGATCCCGTCCTTCAAGGGGTACTCCCACCCGCCGCTTCCCCGGCACCATCTGCGCCTCGGTCAACGACGAGGTGGTGCACGGCATCCCGGGCTCGCGCGAGCTCGCCGAGGGCGACGTGATCTCCATCGACTGCGGCGCGATCGTGGACGGCTGGCACGGCGACGCCGCGACCACGGTCGCGGTCGGTGAGGTCTCCGGCGGAGGTGCGGGAGCTGATGCGGGTCACCGAGGAGTCGCTGTGGCGCGGCCTGGCGGCGGCCCGGCTCGGCGGCCGGGTCTCCGACATCTCCCACGCCGTCGAGTCGCACGTGCGCTCCCAGGGTCGCTACGGCATCCTCGAGGAGTACACCGGCCACGGCATCGGGACCGAGATGCACATGCCGCCCAACGTGCCGAACTACGGCCGCCGCGGCCGGGGCCCGACGCTCGTCGAGGGGATGGCCCTGGCGGTCGAGCCGATGGTCACCCTGGGCACCAAGCGCACCGTGCTCCTCGACGACGAGTGGACCGTGGTCACCAGCGACGGCAGCGCGGCGGCGCACTACGAGCACACGTTCACGCTCACGCCCGACCGGGACCTGGGTGCTGACCGCGATCGACGGTGGCGAGGAGCGTGCTGGCCGCGCTCGGACGTCCCGTTCGGCGGGCGTGAGCGCCTCTGGATGCGAGGATAAGGGCGCGCAGGAGGGGAGTATTCCTTCGCTTCGGTCTCGTCATCACGATCGGCCACGGGCGGTCCGGGGCCGTGGGCCGCGCGTCGCGGCGGAAGAGACCTCCGGTGCAGTCAGCACACGGCGACATCATCGGAGGCCTTGTGGACATCAGCACCCTGGATTGGGCCATCACGATCGGCGTGACCGTCGCCGTGCTCCTGTTCGACGTGCTGGTCATCGCCCGCGACCCGCACGAACCCACGATGAAGGAATGCGCGATCGCGCTGGCGTTCTACGTGGGCGCCGCGGTCGTCTTCGGAGCCTGGATCTGGATCTACCACGGCCAGAACTTCGGCATCGAGTTCTACGCCGGCTGGCTGACCGAGTACTGCCTCTCCGATCGACAACCTCTTCGTCTTCATCATCCTGATGGCGGCGCTCAAGGTGCCGCGGGAGTACCAGCAGGAAGCCCTGATGGTGGGCATCATCCTGGCCCTGATCTTCCGCGGCATCTTCATCGCCGTCGGCTTCCAGCTCATCGACCGCTTCTCGCTGGGTCTTCTACGCCTTCGGTGCCTTCCTCATCTACACCGCGATCGGCCTCGTCCGCAGCTACCGATCGCACGAGGACGAGCACCCGGAGAACAACCGGGTCGTGAAGTTCGCCCGGACGCACCTCAACGCCAGCGAGGAGTTCCGCGGCCTGAAGCTCTGGTGGACGGAGAACGGCAAGCGCGTCTTCTCGCCGATGCTGATCGTGATCATCGCCCTCGGCATCACCGACATGCTGTTCGCGCTCGACTCGATCCCCGCGATCTTCGGCATCACGCAGGAGCCCTACCTGGTGTTCACCGCCAACGTCTTCGCGCTGATGGGACTGCGGCAGCTCTACTTCCTGCTGGGGGGGCTGCTCAAGCGGCTGATCTACCTGTCGCTCGGGCTCGCGTTCATCCTTGGCTTCATCGGCGTGAAGCTGATCCTCCACGCGATGCACGAGGGCCACCGTGATCGACTGTCGAGATCCCGTCGCTGATGAGCCTCGCCGTCATCCTGGTGACACTGGCGGTCACCGCCTTGGCCAGCCTCCGCAAGACCCGGCAGGAGGAACAGGCGGCGACCTGACCGGAATAGCCGGCCGCGGGGGCTCGTTGCCCCAAGGATGACGACCCCCGTGCCCCGGCTGTCCGTGCTCGACCTCGTCCCCGTCCGGAGCGACCAGACCACCGCGGACGCCCTCGCGGCGACCCTGTCGCTCGCCCGGGTCGCCGACGAGCTCGGGTTACCGAGCGCTACTGGCTGGCCGAGCACCACAACATGCCGGCGGTCGCCGCGACCAACCCGCCGGTGCTGATCGCCCTCGTCGCCGGCGCCACCCGCTCCATCCGGGTCGGCTCGGGCGGGGTGATGCTGCCCAACCACGCGCCGCTGGTCGTGGCCGAGCAGTTCGCCCTGCTCGAGGCCGCGCATCCCGGCGGATCGACCTCGGCATCGGCCGGGCACCCGGCACCGACCCGGTGACCGCCTGGGCCTTGCGGCACGGTGCGGGCGGGGTCACCGACGAGGCGGTCGAGCGGTTCCCGGAGTACGTCGACAACGTGCTCGCGATGATGGACGCCGCCGGGGTCGGCCTCCAGCTGTCCGGGCCGGGTCCACGAGCTGCGCGCGACCCCGGCCGCCACCTCGGTGCCGGCCGATCTGGCTGCTCGGCTCGTCCGACTTCTCGGCCCGGCTGGCCGCTGCCAAGGGCATGCCCTACGTGTTCGCCCACCACTTCTCGGGCTCCGGCACCGCCGAGGCACTCGAGCTCTACCGCCGGGAGTTCCGGCCCTCGACCCGGTGTCCCGAGCCCAGAACCTTCCTCACGGTCAACGTCGTCGGCGGCTGACACCGCCGAAGAGGCCGAGCGGCTCGCTCTCCCACAGCTGCTCGCGATGGTGGCGTTGCGGACGGGCGGCCCCGCTGACGGCGCAGCGCCTGGTCGAGGAGGCGGAGAAGGTCGAGGTGCCGGAGCAGCACCGGGGCCTGCTCGAGGCCATGCGGTCGCGCTGGGTCATCGGCGACGCCGGTCGCGGCGTACGCGAGCAGGTGGCGCGGCTGGCAGCGACGTACGACGTCGACGAGGTGATGGTCCATCCGGTCGCCGGGGCCCACGCCGGCGGCGACCCGCGCACGGGGCTGGGGCGCGAGCAGACACTCCGGCTGCTGGCGGGGTGATCCGTCGGATTAGGGATTCGGGTCCGCTTCCCCCTAGACTTGTGCGTCGGCCCAACGTGGGCTGCGCTTCGTGGTGCCTCGCGGCTGCCCGGAGCACTCCTCGAACGACCTCTTCGAGGGGCTGTCGAGCGTGCTCGGGTCGAGGTTCCGGAGCCGTCCACGAGGTCCACCGGGGCTCCGGCCCCGGAGGTTCCCGGGCCACCTGCCCACGGGCAGTGCAACAACGGTAGATCAGCGGCCCAGAACGGGCGAGTCGAGCAGAAGATTGTGAGGACATGCCGAAGAAGGAAGGCGTGATCGAGATCGAGGGCACCGTCGTGGAGGCCCTCCCCAACGCCATGTTCCGGGTCGAGCTGACCAACGGACACAAGGTGCTCGCCCACATCAGCGGCAAGATGCGTCAGCACTACATCCGGATCCTCCCCGAGGACCGCGTGGTGGTGGAGCTCTCGCCGTACGACCTCACCCGGGGTCGCATCGTCTACCGCTACAAGTAAGCAGCCGATCGAGCAAGAGAGGCCCTCCTCGTGAAGGTCAACCCGAGCGTCAAGAAGATCTGTGACAAGTGCAAGGTGATCCGTCGCCACGGCCGCGTCATGGTGATCTGCGACAACCCGCGCCACAAGCAGCGCCAGGGCTGAGTCCCCGGCACGACACAACTGAACAAGCATCGTGATCGCTAGGTCGCCAACCTGATTCATTGGGTCGCCGGCTGAAGCACCCCCGGAGCAGTGGCCGGGGCCCACCCGAGGCAGGTTGGGGCGCGACACGACCGAAACCACTGTGCGAACAGAGAAGGAACGCCAATGGCACGCCTCGTCGGTGTCGACCTCCCGCGCGACAAGCGCATCGAGATCGCACTCACCTACATCTACGGCATCGGCCGTACCCGCGCCCAGGAAGTGCTGGCAGCCACCGGGGTCAACCCCGACCTGCGAGTCCACGAGCTGGGTGACGAGGAGCTGGTCAAGCTCCGCGACGCCATCGACGGCGCCGACATCAAGATCGAGGGTGACCTCCGCCGCGAGGTCCAGGCCGACATCCGTCGGAAGATCGAGATCGGCAGCTATCAGGGTCGCCGCCACCGCCAGGGCCTCCCGGTCCGTGGTCAGCGCACCAAGACCAACGCCCGCACCCGCAAGGGTCCGAAGCGGACGGTCGCCGGCAGGAAGAAGGCCACCAAGTGACCGCAGGCCGAACTCGCCGAGGCACCTCGGCCGGCCCGGATCACCGCTGACCACGAACTCACAGACCAGCTACCTCAGGAGTTACCGAATGCCTCCCAAGAGCCGCGCAGCGGCCGGCGCCCGCAAGGCGCGCCGCAAGATCAAGAAGAACGTCGCCATCGGCGAAGCCCACATCAAGAGCACGTTCAACAACACCATCGTCACGATCACCGACCCGACCGGTGCGGTGATCGCGTGGGCCTCGGCCGGCACCGTCGGCTTCAAGGGCTCGCGCAAGTCCACGCCGTACGCCGCGCAGATGGCCGCCGAGGCCGCGGGTCGCCGGGCGATGGACCACGGCATGAAGAAGATCGACGTCTTCGTGAAGGGCCCCGGCTCGGGCCGCGAGACCGCGATCCGCTCCCTGGGTGCGATCGGCCTCGAGGTCGGCACCATCCAGGACGTCACGCCCACCCCCCACAACGGATGCCGCCCGCCGAAGCGCCGGCGCGTCTGACGACCCGAGACCGAAGGAGACAACAGAGTTATGGCCCGCTACACCGGCCCAATGACCAAGAAGTCGCGCCGTCTCGGTGTCGACCTCGTGGGTGGCGACTCGGCGTTCGAGCGTCGCCCCTACCCGCCCGGCCAGCACGGCCGTGGCCGCATCAAGGAGAGCGAGTACCTCCTCCAGCTTCGCGAGAAGCAGAAGGCGCGTATCTCGTACGGCATCCTGGAGCGCCAGTTCCACAACTACTACGTCGAGGCGTCGCGTCGCGCGGGCAAGACCGGTGACAACCTGCTCCAGCTGCTCGAGTGCCGCCTCGACAACGTGGTCTACCGGGCCGGGTTCGCCCGCACCCGTCGCCACTCGCGTCAGCTCGTCGTGCACGGTCACTTCAAGGTGAACGGCCGGAAGGTGGACATCCCGTCCTTCCAGGTCAGCGCCCACGACGTGATCGACGTGCGCGAGAAGTCGCTGGAGATGACGCCCTTCATCGTGGCTCGCGAGACCCACGGCGAGCGAGTCGTCCCGGCGTGGCTCGAGGCCATCCCGACCCGCATGCGCATCCTCGTTCACCAGCTCCCGGTCCGGGCCCAGATCGACATCCCGGTCCAGGAGCAGCTGATCGTCGAGTACTACTCCAAGAAGTAAGCCGCGGGGGTCCCACCCCGTGGTCCGCACCACAACTCCTCGCCCTGCAGTTCGGGCCCATCAAATGGTGGTTGGGCCCGGAAAGGAAAGATTCAGTGCTTATCGCTCAGCGACCGACCCTGTCGGAAGAATCCGTTGACGAGTTCCGCTCGCGCTTCGTGATCGAGCCGCTGGAGCCCGGCTTCGGCTACACGCTCGGCAACTCGCTCCGCCGTACACTCCTGTCCTCGATCCCTGGTGCCTCGGTCACGAGCATCAAGGTGGACAACGTCCTGCACGAGTTCTCGACCATCGAGGGCGTCAAGGAGGACGTCACGGAGGTGATCCTCAACCTCAAGGGCCTCGTCGTCTCCTCCGAGCACGACGAGCCGGTCACGATGTACCTGCGCAAGTCCGGTGCTGGCGACGTGACCGCTGCGGACATCGCGCCCCCGGCCGGGGTCGAGGTCCACAACCCCGACCTGAAGATCGCCACCCTGTCCGACAAGGGCAAGCTGGAGATGGAGCTCGTCGTCGAGCGCGGCCGTGGCTACGTCTCCGCGGTGCAGAACAAGGGCGCGGACAACGAGATCGGCCGGATGCCGGTCGACTCGATCTACAGCCCGGTCCTCAAGGTGACCTACAAGGTCGAGGCCACGCGTGTCGAGCAGCGCACCGACTTCGACAAGCTGGTCATCGACGTCGAGACCAAGCCGTCGATCCGTCCCCGCGACGCGATCGCCTCGGCCGGCAAGACCCTGGTCGAGCTGTTCGGCCTGGCCCGCGAGCTGAACGTCGAGGCCGAGGGCATCGACGTCGGTCCGTCGCCGGTGGACGAGCAGCTCGCTGCTGACCTCGCCCTCCCGGTCGAGGACCTCCAGCTGACCGTCCGCTCCTACAACTGCCTCAAGCGTGAGGGCATCCACACCGTGGGTGAGCTCATCTCCCGCTCGGAGCAGGACCTGCTCGACATCCGCAACTTCGGCGCGAAGTCGATCGACGAGGTCAAGGCCAAGCTGGTCGAGATGGGCCTGTCCCTGAAGGACAGCGCGCCCGGCTTCGACCCGCACGCTGCCCTGGCGGCGTACGGCGACGACGACGATGACGCGTTTGTCGAGGACGAGCAGTACTAGTTCGAACCGGGCTTCGCCCGGTGCTGTTCACGGGGGCTCCCGCCCCCGGACCCCCAAGGGGTGGTGACGACCGAAACCTGGGTCGCGGCCAGCTCTGGGGTTACAAGTTGGATCTACTCGAGTACCTCATACGGCTCGGGAGAAACGAGAGAGACAGATGCCTACCCCCACCAAGGGTGCCCGCCTCGGCGGCAGCCCCGCCCACCAGCGCCTGATCCTGGCGAACCTGGCGACCGCGCTCTTCGAGCACGGCCGGATCACCACCACCGAGACCAAGGCGCGCCGGCTGCGCCCGGTCGCGGAGAAGCTGATCACCAAGGCCAAGAGGGGTGACCTGCACAACCGGCGCGAGGTGCTCAAGACCATCCGCGACAAGTCGGTCGTGCACACCCTCTTCACCGAGATCGCGCCGACGTTTGCGGAGCGTCCGGGCGGCTACACCCGGATCACCAAGATCGGTCCGCGCAAGGGCGACAACGCCCCGATGGCGGTGATCGAGCTGGTGACCGAGGAGTACGCCCCGAAGGCCAAGCCGGCGAAGTCCGCCCGGTCCACGACCACGGCGAAGCCTGCGCCGGCTCCGGCCGACGAGGCTCCCGCCGAGGAGACCCCCGCCGAGGAGGCTCCGGTCGAGATGACCGAGGAGGCGTCGCCCGAGGAGAGCGTGGTTGCGGAGGCCGAGGAGGCTCCCGCGGACGAGGCGGCCGAGCCGGAGGCACCCGAGGCGGCTGCGGACGAGCCCGCCGAGGAGGCGGACTCCGCCGAGGAGTCCAAGGACGCCTGACGAACGACAGCGGTCGAGGGCCCGTCACCCATCAGGGGTGAGGGGCCCTCGCGCTGTCCGGAGGCCAGTGGAGCCGGGTGAGCAGGTCCGCGGCGTCCAGGCTCCGGGCACGGGCCCGCCGGCGGGCGAGATCGTTCGTGACCTGCTGGATCAGCTCGCAGGCGGGGGTGGGGACGCCGTGCAGCCGGCCGAGCAGCACGATCTCGCCGGCCAGGTAGTCGACCTCGGTGCTGCCGGTCTCGCGGGTGACGCTCTGCCAGGTGGAGCCACCGGGCGGGGCAGCGCCAGGCCGCCGCTGCAGGATGTCGCCCCGTCGCTCCTGGTCCTGTGCGGCCGTGACCAGCGGGATGCCGGCGGAGCGGATGACCTCCTCACCCTCGGCCTCCGCTCGTCGGGCGAGCTCGTCGGCGGCCTCGCCCTCGACGCAAGCCGCGTCGACGCCGTTGCCGACGTTCATCAGCAGCTTGCGGTACTTCCAGGCCATGATGTCCGACCGCGGGGACGACGCGAACCCGGCGTCGCGGAGATCGGCGGAGACCGACCCGGTCAGGTGGTCGGTGCCCTCGGGCACCCGGCCGAGGTCGAGGATGCCCGGGACGGGGTGGCACTTGGCGACGACCTCCCCAGGCTCGAGATGGGTCGAGGGCAGCATCACGCACACCGCGTAGACATGGGCGAACCGCCGCAGCGCCGCCAGCTCGGTCGCGACCCCGTTCGTCGCGCAGAAGATGGGCGTGCCGGCGGGTGCGTGGGCGGCGAGGTCGTCGAGGGCGGCGGCTGCCTGGTGGGACTTCACGGCCAGCAGGCAGACCGTGTCGCTGCCCCAGTCCACGTCGGCGGCGGTGTCGGTGGCCGGTGCTTCGATCACGTGCATGCCGGTGCCCGTGTCCAGCCGCAGTCCGCCCTCCCGGATCCGCTCCAGGTGCTCGCCGCGGGCGACCAGGGTGGTCGGGTAACCGGCGAGGGCGAGATGCCCCCCGATCACGCCACCGACGGCGCCGGCCCCGTAGACGACGTACCTCATCGGCGAACCGCTCCCGGCGGGGGGCGGTCCGGGGAATGCGCAGCGCGCGGGCTCACACTGTCGGCGCTGCGGCCTTGGGCGCAGGTCCGTACTCGTTGTCGCCGTGGCTGTCCTGGCAGTAGAACACGATCAGGATGATCCAGCCGACGATCGGGATGAGCCCGAGCAGGATCCACCACCCGGATCGCGAGGTGTCGTGAAGGCGGCGGATGGCGACGGCGATGGTCGGCAGGAACAGGGCCAGGCTGGCGATCGACTGGATGACGCCGACGTACATGTCCTCGGACCTGGTGCCGAAAATGGAGTCGAGCACGGACGCCACGATGTCGACGAGGATCGTGAAGAGGATGAACCACCAGTACTCCGAGCGCCGAGCCCGACCCGAGAATCCGACGTACTTGTTGAGGCAGGTCTGAACTGCTTCGACGAATCCCATGACGCACTTCCCATCAGCCGGGGCGCGTCACCCGATCGCGCGCCGCTCTCAATGGAACGCTAGCGCAGGGCGACGCGGGATGGGGGTCGCGAAGTCGACCTGCCAGTGGCTCACGTCGACCAGGAGCGCTCGACGAGCAGAGTGGCCTCGGTCAGCCCCAGGCCGAGGCGGCGGGCCACGGCGACGTACGCCGCGGCTGCCGCACCGGCCTCGGTCCGCCCGGCGGCCGCGCCGAGGGCCACGAAGGTGCCGCGGCGTCCCTCGGTGACCACGACCCCGTCCGTCTCGAGCGCCCGGTAGGTCTTCGCGACCGTGTTCACGGCCAGGTCGAGCTCGGCCGCCAGCGCTCGCACCGTCGGGAGCCGGGTGCCCGGCGCGAGCTCCCCGGAGGCGGCACGGGTGGCGATCTGCCGACGGAGCTGCTCGTACGGCGGCTCCGACGCACCCGGGTCGAGCGGGATCAAGTCCATGTCGGGACCCTACGCGTGGTAGAGACAAGGCGTGGCCGACGACGTGCTGGTGATGGGCGAGTCCCTGATCGACGTCGTCCGCGCCCCCGACGGCTCGGTGGCCGAGTACGTCGGTGGCAGCGCGGCCAACGTCGCGGTCGCCCTGGCCCGGCTCGGGCGGCCGGTCCGGTTCGCGACCAGCTTCGCCGACGACACACACGGTCAGATGGTGGCCGGGCACCTCGACCGCGCCGGGGTGCGGCTGGCCAACCGGCCGCACTCGATCGGACGGACGTCGACGGCGGTGGCGACGCTGGACGCCGACGGGGCCGCCCACTACGAGTTCGACCTCGACTGGGTCCTGGACCCGCCGATGGTGGACGCGACACCGGCCGCCGTCCACGTCTGCTCGCTGGGGGCGGTGCTGTCGCCGGGCTCGGACGTGGTCCATGCCGTCGTGTCGCGCCTGCGGGGGAGCGCCCTGGTGAGCTACGACATCAACGCCCGGCCCGTCATCACCGGGAGCGGTCCCGACCTGCTCGAGCGGGTCGAGCGGATGGTCGCGTCCAGCGACCTGGTGAAGGCCTCCGACGAGGACCTGGCGGCGCTCTACCCGGCCCTCGCCCTGGCGGACGCCGCCCGTGGACTGCTGGAGCGTGGACCGTCCGCCGTCGTCGTGACGCGCGGTGAGCAGGGCGCCGTGTGGTTCTCGCCGCACCGCTCGGGTGGAGGTCTCCTCGATCCCGGTGTCGGTGGCCGACACGATCGGCGCCGGCGACACGTTCGCGGCTGCCCTGGTCGACGGCCTGCTCGGGCGGGGGATCGCCGGGCGGACCTCGCCTCCCTCGACGAGGCCAGAGTCCGGGAGGTCCTGACCCGGGCCGTGCGGGCCGCCGCGGTGACCGTGTCGCGTCCCGGCGCGGACCCGCCGTACGCCTCCGAGCTCCCCTGAGAGGATGCGCGGCATGCGGATCCGGATGGACCTCGCCTACGAGGGCACCGACTTCCACGGCTGGGCTGCCCAGCCGGGGTTGCGGACCGTCCAGGGGACCCTGGAGGCGGCGCTGGCGACGCTGCTGCGGACCCCCTCGGTCTCCTTGGTGTGTGCCGGCCGCACCGACACCGGCGTCCACGCCCGTGGCCAGGTCACCCACCTCGACGCCGACGTCGACGCTCTTGAGCAGGCCGCCGGTCGCTCGACCCAACCGGTCCCCGAGGCCCTCCTGCCTCGCCTCAACGGCATCCTGCCCCCCGACGTGCGGGTACGCCGCGTGGTGGCGGCGGCGGACGGGTTCGACGCCCGCTTCTCCGCGCTCTGGCGGCGTTACTGCTACCGCATTGCGGACCGGGCCGAGACCGTCGACCCGCTGGCCCGCCGGCAGGTACTCACCTGGCCGAGGCCGCTGGACCTCGACGCGATGAACGAGGCATCGTCCGCCCTGCTCGGCGAGCACGACTTCGCGTCGTTCTGCCGACAGCGTGAGGGCGCGACCACGATCCGGACCCTGCTCGAGCTCAGGTGGGCCCGGGACGACGACGGTCTGGCGGTCGCGACGGTCCGGGCCGACGCGTTCTGCCACAGCATGGTCCGGTCCCTGGTCGGCTGCCTGCTCGCGGTCGGTGAGCGTCGCCGGCCGGTCCTGTGGGCGGCCGAGGTCCTGCAGGCCGCCGTCCGCGACCCGGCGGTGACCGTCGTCCAGGCGCACGGACTCACCCTCGAGGAGGTCTGCTTCCCGCCCGACGACGAGCTCGCCGCGCGGGCGGTGCAGACGAGGGCGCGGCGGGATGACTGACCACTACTTCAGCGCCGACCCGTCCACCCCGTTCGAGCGGGAAGCGTTCACCTGCGAGGTGTGGGGACACGAGCTCAGGCTGGTGAGCGGCTCGGGGGTGTTCAGCCGCGGGCACCTCGACCGCGCGACCGCCGTGCTGTTCCGGGAGACGGAGCCGCCGGCGCAGGGGCAGTTCCTCGACCTGGGCTGCGGGTACGGCGTCATCGGGCTGGCCATCGCCCGGGCCGTGCCGTTGGCCACCGTCACGGCGGTCGACGTCAACGAGCGAGCACTCGCCCTGGCCAACGAGAACGCCCAGGCGCTCGGCGTGGAGGGGCGGTTCGTCGCCTGCCTCCCGGGCGCGGTCCCGGCCGACGCGACGTACGACGAGATCTGGTCGAACCCGCCGATCCGGATCGGCAAGCCGGCCCTGCACGAGCTCCTGCTGACGTGGCTGCCCCGGCTCCGGCCCGACGGCAGGTTGGTGATGGTCGTCGGGAAGAACCTCGGCGCCGACTCCCTCCAGCGGTGGCTGGGGGAGCGGGGCTACCCGACGCGCCGGCTGGCGAGCGCCAAGGGGTTCCGGGTGCTGGAGTCACGCGCGGGCGAGTGACCCGGCGGGTCGTCGGGTTGGCGTACCGGATTGCTGCAGACGGCCAGGCTGTGATCGCAGCTGAGCGTGGGGCCCGGAGAGCGGCGTCTGCGTTTGCAGCAGATCGGTACCTGTGGATAGCCGCCGACGCTGAGGCTCGGGATGAGCGAGGGTGGCGAGGTGGACGCAGTCGAAGCCTTGATCCGGCTCGGTGGGATCGCCCGGGCCAAGGACATCGTCGAGCTGTCCTCGCGACGCAGCTTGCGCCGGGCCGCGCAGGCCGGCGACATCGTCGGCGTCGGGGCCGGCCGCTACGCGTTCGCCGTCAGCCACGCCGAGGCTCGGGCCCTCGACGGGGTGGTGTCGCACCTGAGTGCGGCCCTGCACTGGGGATGGGCAGTCAAGTGGCCACCGGACCGTCCGTGGGTGACCGTCGCACGATCACGGCACATCGCGGCAGCGCGGCGCGAGGCCGTGCACCTGATCTACGCCGAAATCGGAGACGACGTCATCGAGGGCGTGACCTCGCCCCTGCGGACGGTCATCGACTGCGCCCGGCGCCTTCCGTTCGACGAGGCTCTCGCCGTGGCGGATTCGGCGCTTCGTGACGGGCGCGTGACGAAGGCGGAGCTGGTCCGGGCGGCCGCCAGGGTCCGCGGGCGTGCGGCCGCGCAGTGTCGCACCGTGGCCGCGGCGGCCACGGAGAAGGCCGCCAATCCATTCGAGTCGGTCCTGCGCGCGATCGCCCTCGACTTTCCGTTGGACCTCGCACCACAAGTTCCGGTCGTGGTCGGCGGTCAGACCTACGTCCCCGATCTGGTCGATGCGAGCCGTCGGGTCGTCCTGGAAGCGGATTCGTGGCGATTCCACGCGAGTCGGCAAGGACACTCTCGCGACTGTCGTCGCTACAACGCTCTGGCGCTGGGAGGGTGGCTGGTGCTCCGCTTCAGCTGGGATCAGGTCATGCATTCGCCCGACTACGTACACCAAGTGCTGGCCGAGTTGGCTGCTCAACCGCTCGGGCCGCGAGTGACCGCGTGAGCGCCCACGTCGGCGTACTCTCGTGGGAAAGGCCCTCGTCTGCCGGAGGTCGTCATGGACGTCCTGATGTACACCCTGGTGGCGCTGGCCGCCCTGGCGCTCGTCCTCCTCGCGATGAGCCCGAAGGTGGTCAAGCAGATCGAGCGCGGCGTGGTCTTCCGTCTCGGGCGGGTCCAGCGGGAGCCCAGGCGCCCGGGCCTGACCATGCTGGTCCCGGTCGTGGACCGGATGAAGCGGGTCAACGTGCAGGTGGTGACCATGCCGATCCCGGCCCAGGACGGCATCACCCGTGACAACGTCACGGTCCGCGTCGACGCCGTGGTCTACTTCAAGGTCATCGACCCGGTCCGCGCCGCGGTCGAGGTGCAGGACTACGTCTACGCCATGTCCCAGGTGGCGCAGACCTCCTTGCGCTCGATCATCGGCAAGAGCGAGCTCGACGACCTGCTGTCGAACCGCGAGCACCTCAACCAGGGACTCGAGGTGATGCTCGACACCCCCGCGGCCTCCTGGGGCATCGACATCGACCGCGTCGAGATCAAGGACGTGGCCCTGCCCGAGACGATGAAGCGCTCGATGTCGCGGCAGGCGGAGGCCGAGCGCGAGCGCAGGTCCCGGATCATCACCGCCGACGGCGAGTACCAGGCCTCCCGCAAGCTCTCCGAGGCTGCGGGCGCCATGGCCGCCACCCCGGCGGCGCTCCAGCTGCGGTTGCTCCAGACGATGGTGGAGGTGGCGGCCGAGAAGAACTCCACGCTCGTGCTGCCGTTCCCGGTGGAGATGCTGCGCTACTTCGAGGCCATGGCCACGGGTACGCCGGCGGCTCCGCGCGGCGCCGAGCAGCCGGAGGCCCGCGGCGAGGACGCGGCCGAGGCCGGGCCGATCCTGGAGGAGCACGAGCCGCCGACGCCCCTCGGGCGCCGCGACCGCGCCGCCGAGGGCTGACCGCGAACCGATGCGCCGGGCTCAGCAGCAGGCGGCGGCCTCGGTGGGGCTCGTTGCGGCGTCGGTCGTGCAGCAGGCCTCCTCGGCGACGTCTCCTGAGAACGTCTCGCTGTCCTCGAGCACCGTGTAGACCTCCCAGCGCTCGCCGTCCGGTGCGCCCTCGACCCAGAACTTGTCCTGCCGGGCGTAGCAGCAGGTGGTGTCCCGCTCCTCCGTGGACGCCAGGCCCTCGGTGGCGAGCCGGGCCTGGGTGTGCTCGACGGTGGTCGTGTCGGCGACCTCGACCCCGAGGTGGTTGACCGATCCCCCCTGGCCGGGGTTCTCGATCAGGACCAGCTTCAGCGGCGGCTCGGCCACGGCGAAGTTGGCGTACCCGGGCTTGGTCTTGGCCGGGGCGGTGCCGAAGAGGCCGGTGTAGAACGCGATCGACGCGTCGAGGTCGTCGACGTTGAGGGCCAGCTGGATGCGCGACATGGGATCCTCCAATGATATCGATGAATGTCTATGTCCGAGAGCTTGGCACGAGACATTGATATCTGTCAATATGTACCCATGCCGAAGACCCTCGAGCTCACGCCGGTCGAGACCGTCGCCTGCTGCCCGCCGCTGACGATCGAGCCGATCAGCCTCGAGCAGGCCGAGCGGATCGCACCGTTGGTCAAGGCGCTCGCCGATCCTGTCCGCCTGCGCCTGCTGTCCCTGATCGCCTCCCATGCCGGCCGCGAGGCGTGCGTGTGCGACCTCAACGACGCCTTCGAGCTCTCCCAGCCGACGATCAGCCACCACCTCAAGCAGCTGCACGCGGCCGGACTGATCGACCGGGAGAAGCGTGGAGTCTGGGTCTTCTACCGGGTCAACGCGACCGCGCTCGCCGACGTCGGTGCGCTGCTCGGGGGCACGGTCGCGTGACCCTGGCGCGTCGCGCCGCTGCCGAGCTCCTCGGTACGGCGTTCCTGGTCATGGCCGTGATCGGCTCCGGCATCGCGGCGACCCGCCTGTCGCCCGGCGACGTCGGGCTGCAGCTGCTGGAGAACAGCATCGCCACCGGAGCCGCCCTGGTGGCCCTGATCCTGGCCCTCCAGCCGGTGTCCGCGGCCTTCAACCCGGTGGTCACCCTGGTCGAACGGGCGCTCGGGCTCGTCGACACCCCGACCGCGGCTGCCCTCGTCGCCGCCCAGATGCTCGGCGGCTGCCTCGGAGCAGTGGTCGCGAACCTGATGTTCGGCCTCGACGCGGTCTCGTTCGCCACGACGGACCGCGGCGGCGGCGGCGTACTCCTGGCCGAGGTCGTCGCCACCTTCGGCCTGCTGCTGGTCATCTTCGGCACGCTCCGCTCGGGTCGGACCGAGGCCGTCGCCTTCGCGGTGGGCGCCTACATCTCCGCGGCGTACTTCTTCACCAGCTCCACCAGCTTCGCCAACCCCGCGGTGACCGTGGCCCGGATGCTCTCCGACACCTTTGCGGGCATCGCGCCGCCGTCCGTGCTGCCGTTCATCGCCATGCAGGTGCTGGGCGGCGACCTTGGCCGCGGGCGTGGTGCTCCTGCTCTACCCGACCATCAGAAAGGCCACGGCGTGAGCCTCCCCACCGTGCTGTTCGTGTGCGTCCACAACGCCGGCCGGTCGCAGATGGCGGCCGGTTTCCTGAAGCACCTGGCCGGAGACCGGGTCGAGGTGCTCTCGGCCGGCTCGCAACCAGCCGACCGCCATCAACCCGGCAGCGGTCGCCGCGATGGCCGAGGTCGGCATCGACCTGGCGGCCGCGACGCCGAAGCTGCTCACGGATGCGGCGGTCGAGGAGGCGGACGTCGTGGTGACCATGGGCTGCGGGGACGCCTGCCCGTTCTACCCGGGCAAGCGGTACGAGGACTGGCCACTGGACGACCCGGCCGGCCAGGGCATCGAGGCGGTGCGTCCCATCCGCGACGCGATCCGACAACGGGTCGAAACCCTGGTGGCGGAGCTGCTCGCGGCATGAGGGCCCTCGCAGGCTGGGCAGGCGTCGGGGGCAGGATGGGGACATG
Source organism: uncultured Actinomycetota bacterium (assembly GCA_963848795.1). Lineage (GTDB taxonomy): Bacteria > Actinomycetota > Actinomycetes > Propionibacteriales > Nocardioidaceae > Nocardioides. Next base: position 174,847 of record CAWKEX010000011.1, on the reverse strand, counting down.
ACGACGTACGAAGCCGCCGACAACCGCTACGACGACGCCACCAGCATGGTGTATCGCTTCGCCGGTCGGAGCGGGCTGAAGCTGCCCGTCCTGTCGCTCGGACTGTGGCAGAACTTCGGCGACGACCGGTCCGAGGAGAACCAGCGCGCCATCCTGCGCCGGGCCTTCGACCGGGGCGTCACCCACTTCGACCTCGCCAACAACTACGGCCCGCCCTACGGCCGCGCCGAGGAGAACTTCGGCCGCTACCTCGCCGACGACTTCAAGCCCTACCGCGACGAGCTGGTCATCTCCACGAAGGCCGGCTGGGACATGTGGCCAGGCCCCTACGGCCAGGGCGGCGGCTCGCGGAAGTACGTCCTCGCCTCGCTCGATCAGTCGCTGGCCCGGATGGGGCTGGACTACGTCGACATCTTCTACAGCCACCGCTTCGACCCGGAGACACCGGTCGAGGAGACGATGATGGCGCTGGACACCGCCGTGCGGCAGGGCAAGGCTCTCTACGCCGGCATCTCCTCGTACTCCGCGGCGAAGACCCGCGAGGCCGCGACGATCGCCCGGGACCTCGGCACCCCGCTGCTGATTCACCAGCCGTCGTACTCCATGCTCAACCGCTGGATCGAGGAGGACCTGCTCGACGAGCTCGAGGTACAGGGCATGGGCTGCATCGTCTTCACAGCCCTCGCACAGGGCCTGCTGACCGACCGCTACCTCGAGGGGGTGCCGTCCGACTCGCGCGCGGCCCGGGAGGACAGCACGATCGCGTCCGACCACCTCGACGAGGGCACCCTGAACCACGTCCGGAAGCTGAACGAGATCGCAGCCGGCCGCGGGCAGAAGCTCGCCCAGCTGGCGCTGCAGTGGGCCGTCCGCGACCCGCGGGTGACCTCGGCCGTGATCGGCGCCTCCTCGGTCGAGCAGCTGGATACCAACCTGGACGCGTTGTCCTTCCCGGCGCTGACCGACGAGGAGCTGTCCGTGATCGACCAGGAGGCGGTCGAGGCCGGCGTCAACCTGTGGGCGAAGCAGACCGAGGACTGACCGCCCTCCCATCCTCCGGGTCGTGTGCCGAAACGGCCGCCGGAGCGACAGTGTCAGCACACGACGCCGACAAAACACGGATGCGCTTGCTTGCGCGGTAGCGGAGAATCGAACTTTGTGGGTCACGTGGACATCTCCGGAGTGCGTTACGAGCTTCCCGACGGGCGGGTGCTGCTCGATGACGTGTCGTTCCGGGTCGGCGAAGGAGCCAAGGTTGCCCTGGTCGGCGCCAACGGCGCGGGCAAGACCACGCTTCTGCGCATCGTCACCGGCGACCTGAAGCCGCACGCGGGGGCCGTCACCCGATCGGGCGGGCTCGGGGTGATGCGGCAGATGGTCGGGCACGGCCTGCGGACGGCCGCCGGCGAGGAGCCCACGGTCGCCGACCTGCTGCTGTCGGTCTCGCCACCGCGGGTACGCAGCGCGACCGCCGAGGTGGACCGCTGCGAGCGGATGCTGATGGAGACCGACGACGAGAAGACGCAGCTGCGCTACGCCGCGGCGCTTTCCGAGTACGCCGACGCGGGCGGATACGACCTCGAGGTCACCTGGGACGTGTGCTCGATCAAGGCGCTCGGCGTGCCCTTCGACCGGGCGAAGTACCGCGAGCTGCGCACCCTGTCCGGCGGCGAGCAGAAGCGGCTGGTCCTCGAGTTCCTGCTGGCGGGGCCCGACGAGGTGCTGCTGCTCGACGAGCCCGACAACTTCCTCGACGTACCCGGCAAGATCTGGCTCGAGCAACGGATCCGGGAGTCCGACAAGACCATCCTGTTCATCAGCCACGACCGCGAGCTGCTCGACAACACGGCGACCCGGGTCGTGACGGTCGAGCTCGGCGCCGCCGGCAACAGGGTGTGGACCCATCCAGGTGGCTTCGCGTCGTACCACGAGGCGCGCCGGGCCCGGTTCGCGCGCTTCGAGGAGCTCCGCAAGCGCTGGGACGAGGAGCACGCCAAGCTCCGTGCCCAGATGCTGATGTACAAGCAGAAGGCGGCCTACAACTCCGACATGGCCAGCCGCTACCAGGCCGCGAAGACCCGGCTGCGCAAGTTCGAGGAGGCCGGCCCGCCCACAGAGCAGCCGCGTGAGCAGCAGGTGAAGATGCGGCTCAAGGGTGGTCGCACCGGCAAGCGGGCCGTGGTCTGCGAAGACCTCGAGCTGAGCGGGCTGATGCAGCCGTTCGACCTGGAGGTCTGGTACGGCGAGCGGGTCGCGGTCCTGGGCAGCAACGGCTCGGGCAAGTCCCACTTCCTGCGGCTGCTCGCCGCCGGCGGCAGCGACCCCGACGTCGAGCACCGGCCGGTCGGGGCGGCCGGTGCGATCACCCCGGTCCGCCACACCGGCAACGCCAAGCTCGGCGCCCGGGTGCGGCCCGGCTGGTTCGTGCAGACCCACGAGCATCCCGAGCTGAAGGGGCGCACGCTCCTGGAGATCCTGCACCGGGGCGACGACCATCGAGACGGGATGGGACGCGAGCAGGCAAGCCGCGTGCTGGACCGCTACGAGCTCGCCCACGCGGCCGACCAGACCTTCGAGTCGCTCTCGGGCGGTCAGCAGGCCCGCTTCCAGATCCTCCTGCTGGAGCTCTCCGGAGCGACCCTGCTGCTGCTCGACGAGCCGACCGACAACCTCGACGTCCAGTCCGCCGAGGCGCTGGAGGACGGCCTTGCGTCGTACGAGGGCACGGTGATCGCGGTGACCCACGACCGCTGGTTCGCCCGCGGCTTCGACCGGTTCCTCGTCTACGGAGCGGACGGGGACGTCTACGAGTCCGACGGGCCGGTCTGGGACGAGGGTCGGGTCGAGCGGGTCCGCTGACTTCCTCGTCGGGGGCGTGACCTGGCCCACATTTGCTCGTTGAGACCTTGTGCGGGCCCGGTGCATGGGGCTTTTTCCTGGCCCGCGACAACAGTCGGACGCAAGCGGCTCACGAGGCCGCCGTACAGCGATGGCGTGATCCGCGGTCGCGAAGGAGGCATCCCCAGTGCGTGCACAACTCGGGAACACCCAGCGTCGGAGGCTCTCCCTCCTCGGCGCCTCTGTCCTCGGCCTGCTCATGGCGGCCACCGTCCTGCCTGCGTCGGGACAGGCTCCGTCGGAGCCGGATCTCGACGGCATCTCCTTCTCCTTCCAGGGGGAGGACGGCAGCCGGGTGGACAGCGCCGACGCTCGTGAGGGCAGCCTCGCGCCAACGGCCGCACAGGAGGCGGCCGCGGACGCGCTCGGCGCGACCGCCGTACGGTGGAACCGGTTCGGCACTCCGCACGTGCTCATGAACCGGGACGGCTATCTGTCCGGTCCCCGGGCCGGCGACGCGGCCGATGTCGCGCGCGGGTTCGTGCTCGACCACCGCGACCTGTTCCGGATGTCCGAGGACTCCGTGGCCGCCCTCGACGTCGTGACCGACTCCCCGCTCCTGGACAGCCCTGACCTGGCCCGCGCCCGCGACGGCAGGCAGGTCCGCAACCCCGACGTCGCCCACGTCGTGACCTTCCGCCAGACGTTCGGAGACCTCGACGCCGCGTGGGACGGATTGCTGACCGTCGGCGTGCAGCGGGACGGGCGCATCGCCTGGATCTCCTCCTCGATCACCGGCGACGAGACCGTCTCCGGCACCCGGTCGCTCGGCGCGACGGACGCCATCGACGCGGCCGCCGCGGACGCCGGGCTCGACCTCGGCAGCCTGGCGCCGGTCGAGGCCCCCGGTCCCTGGACCACGTTCTCCTCGTCGATCTCGCGAGACCTCCAGCGGGCCAGGCTGATGGCGATGCCGACGCCGACCAACGGCGTCCGACTGGTCTGGGAGACAACCCTGATCAAGTCCGACCACACAGACCAAAAGGGTCAGGGCGAGCCGGCCGCGTTCATCAGCTTCGTCGACGCCGAGACCGGGGCGGTCCTGCTCCGCGACAACCGGGTTGACCAGGCGGCCTCGGGCATGGGCGTCGCGGCCTCCGTCAACGCTCCGGCCGCCGCGCCCTCCGTCCGCTCGGCCGCCGCGCCCTCCGGCGCGCCGTTCTCCGGCCAGACCGACGACACCGGTGCCTGCACCCCGCAGGACGCGCGTCACGGCCCGTTCGCCGTCGAGGACGGGAACGACCAGATCACGGTCACCGCGGCCGTCACCCTGCCCAACGGGACCGACGACGACATCACGATCAACCTCTACCAGGGTGGGTCGGACGACCAGGTGGCCTCGCAGGACTTCCTCGGCAGCCCCGAGGTGCTCACCTACGCCCCTGCGGGCGGGGTCCCCGCGGGTGACTACTTCGTGGAGGTCTGCGAGTTCAACTCCGGCGCCGGCTCGATCGGGTACGCCGGCTCGTTCTCGGCCGGACCGCGCACCGGAAGCGACCTGCAGCTCCCGCGCTGGCGGGTGTTCCCCTCCAACCCGAACTTCACCGACTCGGCGGCGCCCGACGCGGACACCCGCGAGCTGTGGTGCTGGGTGAACGACAGCGACGCGTGCGACGAGGCAGCAGGCCAACGATGCGGCTCGGCTGCCGTGGGACGTGGTGCCCCCGAGCCTGCCGAGCTTCACCACCTCCGGAAACAACGCCACAACCGCGATCTCCGAGGTCAGCTTCCGGTCGCCGGACACGGCGTTCCGCCGTCCGATCAGCCCCGACCGCAACTACGACTACGAGTGGAAGAACACCTGGTTCAAGTCGAGCTGCGACCCCGCCACGTTCGACCAGCCCGGCGGCAACGATGACGACGCCTCGACGACGAACCTGTTCGTCAGCCACAACCGGATGCACGACTGGAGCTACTACCTCGGCTTCACCGAGCTGAACTCCAACATGCAGCAGTCCAACTTCGGCAACACCGGTCCCACGCGTGAGAACGACCCGGAGGTCGGCAACGCCCAGTCGGGTCGACGCACGTTCAACGGCCGTGACAACGCCAACCAGATGACGCTGCAGGACGGCATCGCGCCGATCACCAACCAGTACCTCTGGCAGCCGCTGGCCGGCGCGTTCTACGCCGCCTGCACCGACGGTGCCTACGACATGGCGGTGGTGGCGCACGAGTACGGCCACGCCATCAGCAACCGGATGGTCGCCGGTCCCGACACCGGCACCGGGAACACCCAGGGCCAGACCGAGAGCTGGTCGGACCTGATCTTCTCGGAGTACTTCCGCGGCTACGGGATCAGCGCAGGTGAGGGCGCCAACCCGTTCGCGCTGGCGCCGTACGTCAGCGGCAACAAGGACCGCGGCATCCGCAACTACGGGATGAACGACAGCCCGTTGAACTACTCCGACCTCGAGTACGACGCCAACGGCACCGAGACGCCGCACGCCGACAGCGAGATCTGGAGCGCGGTCAACTTCGACATCGCCGAGGCGCTCAACGACAAGTACGACGCGCAGTTCCCGTCGTCGGACGAGACGCTGCAGCTGGAGTGCGCGAAGGGCGAGCAGCCCGCCGACGAGTGCCCGGGCAACCGGCGCTGGGCGCAGATCATGTTCGACGGTCTGCTGCTGACGCCGAGCGGGTCGACCATGCTCGACTCCCGTGACGCGATGCTGGCCGCTGACCGGCTCCGCTTCGACGGCGCCAACCAGGCCGAGCTGTGGGACAACTTCGCCCGTCGCGGCATGGGTGAGACGGCGTCGTCGCCCAACGCCGAGGACCGCGACCCGGTGCCCGGCTGGTCCTCGCCGCTGGCGGACAACGAGGCCACGGTCCGGTTCGAGGCGGCCGACACCGGTGGCGGCGCGGCCGAGGACATGACGGTCTACACCGGCGTCTACGAGGCCAGGATCAGCCCGACGGCCGACACGGACGCCGAGTCCGAGACCTCCGACACCGTGGAGTTCGTGCCGGGGACCTACCAGTTCCTCGCCACGGCGCCCGGCTACGGCGCGATCCGGTTCACCCGGACGTTCGCGGCAGGCCAGGACCTCGTGGTGTCGGTGCCGATGCGGCGCAACCTCGCGTCGGCTGCCAACGGCGCCACGGCCACCGGCGACGGGATCAACCTCGAGAGCCTGATCGACGACACCGAGGAGACCAACTGGGCTTCCCTGGAGTCGGCCGGCACGGCCAGCGAGGGCCGGGGCGAGGGCCAGCAGGTCCAGGGCCGTCAGGTGACGGTGCAGCTGTCCGACGCGCCGGTCGCGGTGCGCAAGGTGAACGTGAGCGCTGCGTTGCGGCCCACGGACGAGGAGAACGAGGACTCGGGATCCCAGAGCCGGTTCTCGGCGCTGCGCTCCTTCGAGATCCTCGCCTGTGACGCCACGGTGGGAGGCAACACCTGCACCGATGACGAAGCGGAGTTCGACATCATCTATCGCAGCGCCGCCGGACGCCTTCCCCGGTGTTCGGCCGCGGCCGACCGCGCCGGACCTGACGCTCCGGACGTTCAATGTCGAGGACGTCGATGCCACACACATCCGGATCCGGGTGCGTGACAACCAATGCACCGGCGGGCCGCTGTACCAGGACGAGGCCAACCCGTCCAACGACCCCGTGTTCAGCAACCCGGACTGCGACAGCGAGGAGCAGACTCCGGACCGCGCGGTGCTGGCGCCGACGTACGACCAGGTCCGGATCGCCGAGCTGCAGGTGTTCGGGCCGGTCGTGAAGGCCGCCGCGCGCTGACCCACGGCGCAAGCCGGCCCCGGATCCCGCACGGGATCCGGGCCGGCTCGCGCTGGGCCTGCTGAGGTCAGTCGGCGTCGGAGTCGAGGACGAGCGTGGCCTGGTGGTCGTCGTCGCCCCTGCGGTAGGTGACCGTCACCTCGTCGCCGGGCCGGTAGGACCGGATCGTCGCGACCAACGAGTCGGCGCCGGTGATGTGCGTGTCGTCGAGCCGGGTGATCACGTCGCCGTTCTCGAGCCCGGCGTCGTCGGCGGTGGAGCCGTTGCTGACCTCCTGGACCTGGGCTCCCTCGACGGGGAGCTGGCCGGTCTGCTGCTCGACGTCGGAGACCGAGATGCCCAGGCGAGCGTGCGTCGGGGTGTCCCCGGCGAGCATCTGCTCGATCACCGGCATCACCTCGTCGATCGGGATCGCGAAGCCGAGGCCGATCGAGCCGCCCTGTCCGGCCGACTCCCCACTGGTCCTGATGGAGGAGTTGATGCCGACGACGTCGCCGTTCATGTCGACCAGCGGCCCGCCGCTGTTGCCGGGGTTGATCGCGGCGTCGGTCTGGATCGCCGGGTACGTCGTGCTCTGGCCCTCGGCGTCCGTGCCGACGCTGACCGGCCGGTCGAGCGCCGAGACGATGCCGCTGGTCACGGTGGAGTCCAGCCCGAACGGCGACCCGACGGCCACCACGTCCTGACCGATGTCGAGGTGGTCCGACCTGCCGATCGTCGCCTTGGCCAGCCCGTCGACGCCCTCGGCCTTGATCACCGCGGTGTCGGTCAAGGGGTCGGTGCCGACGATCTCGGCGGGCGCCTGGTCGCCGTTCTGGAAGGAGACCGAGATGCGACCGCCGTCCCCGGCCAGCTCGACGACGTGGTCGTTGGTGAGGATCTCGCCGTCCTCGCTGAGGATGATCCCCGAGCCGGACCCACTCGCCGGCTGGCCCTCGGCCTCGCCCGCCACATTGATCTTGACGACCGAGGGAAGCACCTCGGCGGCAACCTGCTCGACCGAGCCGTCCGCGGCGGGGGTGTCTCCGGTGTTCACGACCGGGATCGACCCGGCGGAGGACGTGCCGCCGGTCGCGACCGGCTCATCGGCGCCCCACTCCTGCCAGGCGGCGGCACCGGCCAGGCCAGCACCGCCACCCAGCACGAGGGCGCCAACAAGCACGGAGCCCGCGATCAACCCGCGCCCGCGGGTGCGCGGGGGAGGCTCACCGTGGGGAGCGGGTGGGGGCACGATCGGTCGGGTCTCGTAGTCGGTCACACCCACACGGTGCCGGGCGACCCTGTGATCACGCTGAGATGACGCTGGGGACCGTTCAAGAAGTGCGAACGGGCTCCATCCCAGGTCAGACCTTGCGGGCCGGATCGCCGGGACGCACCGTCCCGCCGCGCACCACCCGGGCGTTGAGGCCGCGCAGTCGCAGCTCCCGCCCAGCGTCCGAGTTCACGAAGCCCGTGGCCTCCTCGCCGAAGCGGCGCACGAACTTCGCACAGCCTGTGTGCGGCTTGTCCGACACCTCGATCACCGCGCCGCCGTCCTCGGGATCGCCGAGGGCGATGTGGGTTCCGGCCGGGAGGTTGGCGTGGGAGATGTCGAGGTCGACGTAGAGCTGGTCCCCGGCGAGGGCCCGCTCCTCGTCGGTGTCCGCCAGGAGCCGGATCATCCGGGAGCTCATCACGGTCACCTGCGCCTTGAGGTGCCGTCCCTCCGCGACCGCCCGCGACGTGGCCCGGGTGAGCCAGTTGTCGCCGACCAGGCCGTCGGCCTCGTCCAGCACGCCCTCCAGCAGGACCTCCCGCTCGCCGTGGGCCGGACGGCGTACGACCAGGTCGAGCGTGCCCACCTCGTCGGGCGCGGCCCGCAGGTGATCCAGACGGGCCGTCAGCTCGTCGGTCGTGCGGAGAGTCATGCGCACAGTCTGGCCGGTCCGGCGGCCTCCTGTCCCATCCGCGCCGCATAGCCTGCGTGCATGAGCACTGCCCGTACCGTCCCGGTCACGACCGAGCTGGACGGTGACGAGCTCGACGCCGAGGACGCCTGGCACCTCGCCCGCCACCACGGACTGCGGCCGGATCCTGGTCGACTCGTTCGTGCGGTTCCGGTACGGCGACGGCTTCACCAACAGCCGCGCCCTGGCGCTCCAGGCCTGCCTGGCCGTCGTACCGTTCCTGATCGCGCTCACCGGCCTCGCCGCGGACATCGACGAGGACCGGCCGGCCCGGGTCGTGGCCGCCACGATCGAGGCCGTGTCACCCGGCGGCGGCTCGGACGATGCCCTCGCGTCCGCCGTCGCGGAAGGGTCCGAGGAGAGCGGCGAGGTCGCGCTCGGCTTCGGGCTCGCGTTCGCGCTTCCTCTCCATGACCACGGCGATGGCGCAGGTGGAGCGCGGCAGCAACCGCATCTACGGCATCCGTCGGGACCGCAAGGCGCTGGCCAAGTACGGGCGAGCGGCCGTGCTCACGGCGATCCTGGCGTTGCCGGTCGGGACCGGCTTCCTGCTGATCGTCGCCGGAGGTGCCATCGGTGACGCCATGGTGAAGGAGTACGCCTGGTCCGCTGACACCCTCCTCGTCTGGAACATCCTGCGCTGGCCCGTCGGTCTGGCCCTGCTCGTCCTCACGATCGCCGTCGTCCTGGACCACGCCCCGCGGCGCCGGCAGCCGGCTCTCTCCTGGCTGGCCCTCGGCGCCTCGGTGGCAGTCGTGCTGAGCATGGTCACGACGGTCGGGCTCGCGGCGTACGTCAACCTCAGCGCCTCCTTCGGCAGCACCTACGGTCCGCTGGCCGGCGTGTTCGCGCTGCTGCTGTGGTCGCTGTTGTCCGCGATGGGTCTCTTCTACGGCGTCGCGGTGTGTGCCCAGCTCGAGGCGCTGCGCTGCGGGGAGGCCGCGCCGGCGTACGACGACCCGGGTCGCCCGCACGGCGCCGTCGTCTGAGTCAGGACCAGCGCTCGGAGGCGGGGGTGAAGTCGAGGGTGCGGTCGCCGGTGTAGATCTGCTTGGGCCGGGCGATCTTCTGCTCCTTGTCCTGGACCAGCTCCAGCCACTGCGCGAGCCACCCGGGCGTGCGCCCGATCGCGAAGAGGACCGTGAACATCTCCGGCGGGAACTGGAAGGCCTCGTAGATGAGGCCGGAGTAGAAGTCGACGTTGGGGTAGAGCTTGCGCTTGACGAAGTACTCGTCCTCCAGCGCGATCTTCTCCAGCTCCTGCGCGATCTCGAGGAGCGGGTTGACGCCGGTGACCTCGAAGACGTCGTCGCAGGCCTTCTTGATGATCGTGGCGCGCGGGTCGTAGTTCTTGTAGACCCGGTGGCCGAAGCCCATCAGCCGCTCGTTGCCCTCCTTCACGCCGGTGATGAAGTCGGGGATGTTGTCCTTGGAGCCGATCCGGCGGAGCATCCGCAGCACGGCCTCGTTGGCGCCACCGTGGAGCGGGCCGAAGAGGGCGGCGACGCCGGCCGCGACGGCGGAGTAGGGGTCGACCTGCGAGGAGCCCACGGAGCGTACGGCGTTGGTGGAGCAGTTCTGCTCGTGGTCGGCATGCAGGATGAACAGCACGTCGAGGGCCTTGACCAGCCGCTCGTCGGCCTCGAACTTCCGCTCGCTCATCTTGAACAGCATCGACAGGAAGTTGGCGGTGTAGCCGAGGTCGTTGTCGGGGTAGACGAACGGCTTCCCCTGGGCGTGCCGGAAGGACCAGGCGCCGAGCGTCGGCATCTTGGCGATCATCCGCACGATCTGCATGTGGCGGTTCTCGGCGTCGGCGATGTTGCGGGCGTCGGGGTAGAACGTCGAGAGGGCGCCCGACGGAGGCCATCAGCATGCCCATCGGGTGGGCGTCGTAGCGGAAGCCCTCCATGAAGCTCTTCACGTTCTCGTGGACGAACGTGTGGTAGGTGATCTCGTGCACCCACGACTCGTACTCCGCCTTGGTCGGCAGGCTGCCGTGGATGAGGAGGTAGGCGACCTCGAGGAAGTTCGACTTCTCCGCGAGCTGCTCGATCGGGTAGCCGCGGTACTCGAGGATCCCCTCCTCGCCGTCGATGAAGGTCACGGCGCTGCGGCAGGACGCGGTGTTGACGAAGCCCGGGTCGTAGACGGCGAGGCCCGGCTGGTCGTCGCCTGCCTTGATGGTCCCGAGGTCCGCGGCCTTGATGGTGCCGTCGGTGATCGGGACGTCGTACTCCTGCCCCGTGCGATTGTCACGGACGGTGAGCGATTCAGTCACCGTCCAAACCTAGCCCCGCTCGCCCGCGGGGGCGAATCTTCTTTCGCAGATCGGGCCGAGCACGGCTCGACCGGCGTTTTGACCTGCACGAACGCCCCCCGTAGTCTTGACGGTCGCGACTCCTGCCGCGCTCCGATCTCCCGCCACGGCGATCGGGGTGCAGATCCGGACCTCACCTCAGGGTGGTCAGCCGGGCCGTGTTCGTCAGAAGCCGCCGCATCACCACCGCCGACCGGGCCGACCCGGCCGGGACCTACGAACGAAGAAGGAAAACCAGCCGTGCGTACCTACAGCCCCAAGCCCGCTGACATCCAGCGGGAGTGGCACGTCATCGACGCGACCGACGTCGTCCTCGGTCGCCTCGCCGTCCACACCGCGAACCTGCTCCGCGGCAAGCACAAGCCGATCTTCGCCCCCCACGTCGACACCGGTGACTTCGTCATCGTCATCAACGCGGAGAAGGTCGCCCTCTCCGGCGACAAGGCCACCAAGAAGCTGGCCTACCGCCACTCCGGCTACCCGGGCGGCCTGTCGGCCACCCCGGTCGGGAGACCTGCTGGAGAAGGACGCCCGCAAGGTGGTCGAGAAGGCCGTCTGGGGCATGCTCCCCAAGAACAAGCTCGGCCGGCAGGTGCTGAAGAAGCTCAAGGTCTACTCCGGCCCCCACCACCCGCACCAGGCCCAGCAGGCCAAGCCGTTCGAGATCTCCCAGGTCTCCCAGTAAGCACGCGACCCAGAACTGATTGAGGAACACCCGTGACTGAGAACAGCACTGAGGTCGAGGAGACCTACGAGACCGACGAGCAGGGCGTTGCCTACAGCTCCGAGAGCGCCCCGTCCGCCGACGCGCCGCTGCGCGCGGCGACCATCGCCCCCGCGGCCGCGACCGGCCGCCGCAAGGAGGCCGTGGCCCGCGTCCGCATCGTCCCCGGCACCGGAGTGTGGACCGTCAACGGCCGCACCCTGGACTCCTACTTCCCGAACAAGCTGCACCAGCAGGTCGTCAACGAGCCGTTCGCCGCGCTGCAGCTCGAGGGCCGCTTCGACGTGATCGCCCGCATCCACGGCGGCGGCATCACCGGCCAGGCCGGCGCGCTGCGCCTCGGCGTGGCCCGCTGCCTGAACTCGATCGACGTCGAGGCCAACCGGCCGTCGCTGAAGAAGGCCGGGCTGCTCACCCGCGACGCCCGCGTCATCGAGCGCAAGAAGGCCGGACTCAAGAAGGCCCGCAAGGCGCCGCAGTTCAGCAAGCGCTGATCGACGCCTACGGGTCGTGGCTCGATGGCGCGATTCTTCGGCACCGACGGGGTCCGGGGCCTGGCGAACGGTCAACTGACCGCAGAGCTGGCCCTGGACCTGTCCGTCGCGGCGGCCCAGGTCCTCGCCGACCGCGGTGAGTTCGAGGGGCACCGCCCGCTGGCCGTCGTCGGCCGCGACACCCGGATCTCCGGTCAGTTCCTGGAGGCTGCGGTGGTGGCGGGCCTCGCGTCCGCCGGCGTCGACGTGCTCCTGCTCGGCGTCCTCCCGACCCCGGGCGTCGCCCACCTCACCGGCACCCTCGGGGCCGACCTCGGCGTGATGCTCTCCGCCTCCCACAACCCGATGCCCGACAACGGCATCAAGTTCCTCGCCCGTGGCGGGCACAAGCTCGACGACGCCATCGAGAGCGCCATCGAGCGCCGGCTCGGCCAGGAGTGGAAGCGGCCGGTCGGCGGCGACGTCGGCCGGGTGACGCCGTACCCCTGCGGCGGTGAGCCAGTACGCCGCCCACCTCGTCCGCACCATCGACCACCCGCTCGCCGGGATCCGGGTCGTCCTCGACTGCGCCGAGGGGGCCGCCTACGAGGCCGGCCCGCAGGCGCTGGTCGACGCGGGCGCCGAGGTGACCGCGATCCACGCCCAGCCGGACGGGCTGAACATCAACGAGGACTGTGGGTCCACCCACCTCGAGCGCCTGCAGCAGGCCGTGCTCCAGGACGAGGCGCACGTGGGCTTCGCGCTCGACGGTGACGCCGACCGCTGCCTGGCGGTCGACCACGAGGGCAACGTCGTCGACGGCGACCAGATCCTGGCCGTGCTCGCGCACGCCTTCCTCGAGCAGCGGTCGCCTCGCCAAGGACACGGTCGTCGCCACGGTGATGAGCAACCTCGGCTTCGTCCAGGCGATGCGGGCTGCCGGCATCGGGGTCCGCCAGACCAAGGTGGGCGACCGCTACGTGCTCGAGGCGATGAAGGTGTCGGGCTACTCCCTCGGCGGCGAGCAGTCCGGCCACGTGATCATGACCGACCACGCGACCACCGGCGACGGCATCCTGACCGCGCTCCACGTCCTCGAGCGGATGGCCACCACGGGTCAGAGCCTGAAGTCGCTCGCGTCGGTGATGACGCGGCTGCCGCAGGTCCTGGTCAACGTGGGCGGGGTGGACAAGTCCCGCACCGACGACGACGCCGTCCTCGCGGCGGCCGTGGCCGAGGAGGAGGCCGCCCTCGGCGACGGCGGGCGGATCCTGCTCCGGCCCTCGGGCACGGAGCCGATCGTCCGGGTGATGGTCGAGGCCGGCACCGCCGAGGAGGCCCAGTCGATCGCCGACCGGCTCGCGGGCGTCGTACGCGCCCAGCTCGCGCTCTGAGGTAGCCGGCCCGCTGAATCGGGCATCCTCCCGATGTGTGAGGGGGTGCCTTAGCCCGAGCCTTGGTGGCATGTACGAATACCTGAACCCGGCCTTGGCCCGTCAGCGCGGGCTCGACACCCTCCGCGAGGCGAGTTCGGCCCGCCGGCGCCGTGAGCTGAAGCGACGGAAAGTGGCTCAGAGTTTCCGTAGACGCACGTAGCGCACGGAGTGGTCGCGGTCCTTGCGCAGCACCAGGGTCGCCCGGGACCGGGTGGGCAGGATGTTCTGGGTCAGGTTCGGACCGTTGATGGTGTCCCACAGCCGCTCGGCCTCGGCGACGGCCTCCTCCTCGCTGAGCGCGGCGTACTTCGCGAAGTACGACGCCGGGTCGCGGAACGCGGTCTCCCGCAGCCGGAGGAAGCGCTCGACGTACCAGGAGCGGATGTGGTCGGTGCCGGCGTCGACGTACACGCTGAAGTCGAAGAAGTCGCTCAGGGTCAGGCCGGTGCGGCCGTCCTCGCGGACCCGGGCCGGCTGGAGCACGTTGAGCCCCTCGATGATCACGATGTCGGGCCGCTTGATCACGACCTTCTCGTCGGGGACGACGTCGTAGACGAGGTGGGAGTAGATCGGCGCCTCGACCTCGTCCTCGCCGGACTTGATGTCGACCACGAACCGCAGCAGCGCCCGCCGGTCGTAGGACTCCGGGAACCCCTTGCGGTGCAGGATCCCGCGGCGCTCGAGCTCGGCGTTGGGGTAGAGGAAGCCGTCGGTGGTGATCAGGGCGACGTTGGGGTGCTCGGGCCAGTGGGCCAGCATCTGCTGCAGGACGCGGGCGGTGGTGGACTTCCCGACCGCCACCGAGCCGGCCAGGCCGATGACGAACGGCGTCCGCGGCGGCTGCGGCTGGTCGAGGAACTCCTCCTGCTGCCGGTGCAGGCGACCCGCGCTCTCGACGTACAGGCTGAGCAGCCGCGACAGGGGGAGGTAGACCTGCTCGACCTCGTCGAGGTCGAGGGCGTCCCCGAGACCGCGCAACCGGGCGATCTCGTCCGCGCGTGAGGGGGCTGGCCGTCGAGTTGGCGAGCGCCGCCCAGGCGGTCCGGTCGAGCTCGACGTAGGGCGACGACTCGCGCCGGACGTCGTCGGAGCCCGGCTGGGCGCCGCCGTTCGGAGACATGGCGGGCATCCTAGACTCCCTGCCATGTGCGGAATCGTGGGCTACGTCGGTCCGAAGCAGGCGCAGGGCGTGGTGGTCGAGGGCCTGCGCCGCCTGGAGTACCGCGGCTACGACTCTGCCGGCATCGCGCTGGTCGCCGACGGGACGATCGCCTCGGCCAAGCGGGCGGGCAAGCTCGCCAACCTCGAGAAGGCGATCGCCGAGGAGCCGCTCGCGGAGTCCACGACCGGCATCGGCCACACCCGGTGGGCGACCCACGGCGCGCCCAACGACGTCAACGCGCACCCCCACCCCGGCCCGACCGGTCGGGTCGCGCTGGTGCACAACGGGATCATCGAGAACTTCGTGACGCTGCGCGCCGAGCTCGAGGACGCCGGGCACGAGCTGGTCTCGGAGACCGACACCGAGGTGGTCTCCCACCTGCTCGAGAACGAGGTGCTGGCCGGGGCGGACCTCACCACCGCGATGCAGGACGTCTGCCGCCGGCTCGAGGGTGCGTTCACCCTGGTCGCCGTCGACGCGCTGGACGCGTCCCGCGTGGTCGCCGCCCGCCGCAACTCGCCGCTGGTGGTGGGCGTCGGCGAGGGCGAGAACTTCCTCGGCTCCGACGTCGCCGCCTTCATCGAGCACACCCGTGACGCCCTGGAGCTCGGTCAGGACCAGGTCGTGACCATCACCGCGACGGGCGTCGCGCGTCACCGGCTTCGACGGCTCGCCGGCCGAGGGACGCCGCTACCACGTCGACTGGGACCTGTCGGCGGCCGAGAAGGACGGCCACGACTGGTTCATGCGCAAGGAGATCCACGAGCAGCCGCGCGCCGTCGCCGACTCGCTGCTGGGGCGTCGTACGACGTCGGGCGAGCTGCAGCTCGACGAGGTGCGGATCTCCGACGAGGACCTGCGCGAGATCGACAAGGTCATCATCATCGCCTGCGGTACGTCGTTCTACGCCGGCATGGTCGCGAAGTACGCCATCGAGCACTGGACCCGGATCCCGGTCGAGGTGGAGCTGGCCTCGGAGTTCCGCTACCGCGACCCGATCCTGACCCACTCGACGCTGGTCGTGGCGATCAGCCAGTCCGGCGAGACCGCCGACACGCTCCAGGCGATCCGGCACGCGCGGGCGCAGCGGGCCTGGGTGCTCGCGATCTGCAACACCAACGGCTCGACCATCCCGCGGGAGTCCGACGCGGTGATCTACACCCACGCCGGGCCGGAGATCGGGGTCGCGTCGACCAAGGGCTTCCTCACCCAGCTCGTGGCCTGCTACCTGCTCGCCCTCTACCTCGCGCAGCTCAAGGGGCACGCGCTACGGCGAGGAGATCGCGCAGGTCCTCGACCAGCTGGAGTCGATGCCGGCCCACATCCAGTCGGTCCTGGACCAGCGCGAGGCGGTCTACGAGCTGGCCCGCCAGCACGTCGACACCAGGTCGGTGCTGTTCCTGGGCCGGCACGCCGGCTACCCGGTGGCGCTCGAGGGCGCCCTGAAGCTCAAGGAGCTGGCCTACCTGCACGCGGAGGGGTTCGCGGCGGGAGAGCTCAAGCACGGTCCGATCGCGCTGATCGAGCAGGGGATGCCGGTGCTGTGCGTCGTACCCCCCAAGGGCCGGGACCAGCTCCACGGCAAGATGCTCAGCGGCATCCAGGAGGTGCGGGCGCGAGGTGCGCGCACGATCTGCCTGGCCGAGGTCGGCGACGACACGATCGTGCCGTACGCCGACGAGCTGATCCCGCTGCCCGCGGGTGCCGACGCTCCTGCAGCCGCTGGTCGCGGTGGTCCCGCTGCAGCTGTTCGCCTGCGAGCTCGCCTCGGTGATGGGCCACGACGTGGACCAGCCACGCAACCTCGCCAAGTCGGTCACGGTCGAGTAGATGGCCGGTCATCGGGCTCGGCATCGACGTCGTGGACATCGAGCGGTTCATCGAGTCGCTGGATCGGACGACGGGGCTGCGCGAGCGCCTCTTCACCCCGGCCGAGGCCGCGCTGCACCCGGCGTCGCTGGCGGCCCGGTTCGCCGCGAAGGAGGCGATGGCCAAGGCGCTCGGAGCGCCCGGCGGGATGGCCTGGCACGACGCCGAGGTGTTCTCCGAGCCGTCGGGCCGGCCGTACTTCGAGCTGCGCGGCTCCGTCCTCGCCCGGGCCAACGACCTCGGGGTCGGCTCGGTCCACCTGTCGCTCTCCCACGACGCCGGGATCGCCTCGGCCGTCGTCGTCCTGGAGTCCTGAGCTCGGCCCCGCTAGCGTGGCCGGCGTGAGGCGTGCGCACACGGTCGAGCAGGTGCGGGCGGCCGAGGCGCCGCTGATGGCGACGCCTGCCCGAGGGCGCGCTGATGCAGCGGGCCGCCGCCGGGCTGGCGCTACGCCGTCCTCGACCTGCTCGGCTCGGCCTACGGGCGCCGGGTGCTGCTGCTGGTCGGGTCGGGCGACAACGGCGGTGACGCGCTGTACGCCGGCGCGATGCTGGCCCGCCGCGGCTGCGCCGGTCGAGGCGTGGCTGCTGTCCGACCGGGCGCACGAGGGCGGGCTGGCCGCGCTGCGGGCCGCCGGAGGCCGGGTCGTGTGCTCAGACGGTCGTCCCGGCAGCCACCGCAGCACACGACCCGACGTGGTGGTGGACGGGATCGTCGGGATCGGCGGTCGGCCGGGCCTGCGCCCCGACGCGGTCGAGGCGCTGGCGAGCGGTCGACGGGCGTCCCGGTCGTCGCGGTCGACATCCCGTCGCGGGGTCGACGTCGACACCGGCGAGCTCGACGGGCCGCACGTCGAGGCGCGACGCTGACCGTCACCTTCGGCACCCACAAGGTCGCCCACCTGGTCGACCCGGCGGCCGCCGCCTGCGGCGCCGTCCACCTCGTCGACATCGGCCTCGACCTGCCGGACCGCGCCGGTCGAGGCGCTGCAGCCGCGCGGACGTCGCCGCGCTGCTGCCGCGGCCCGACGCCGCACGCGCACAAGTACACCCGCGGCGTGGTCGGCGTCCGGGCCGGCTCGCGCGCAGTACCCCGGCGCCGGCCTGCTCTGCGTCGCCGGCGCCGCCAGCGGGCTGGTCGGCATGGTCCGCTACGTCGGCGACGCCGCGGTCGCCGACCGGGTCCGGCGGGCCCATCCCGAGGTCGTCGGCGCGGGCCGGGTCCAGGCCTGGGTGGTCGGCTCCGGCGGCGGCGAGGCGCCGGGCGACGCGCTGGCGGCGGCGCTCGCCGACGGCGTGCCGTCGTCGTCGACGCCGACGCGCTCGCCCACCTCGACCGGACCCGCTCGGCGTGCCGGCCGTGCTCACCCCGCACGCCGGCGAGCTGGCCGCGATGCTCGGCGTCGAGCGCGCCGACGTCGAGGCCCGGCCGCTCGCACCACGCCCGCGCCGCGGCCGACGCGGTACGACGCCGTCGTCCTGCTCAAGGGCCGGCACACGCTGGTCGCCGAGCCCGGACGGCCGGGTCCGGGTCACCACCACCGGCGTCCCGTGGCTGGCGACGGCCGGCGCCGGCGACGTGCTGGCCGGGCTGATCGGCGCGCTGCTCGCGGCCGGCCTGACGCCGTACGACGCCGCCTCGGTCGGCTCCTGGCTGCACGGCGCGGCCGCGACCCTCGCCTCGGGGGACGGCCCGCTCGTGGCCGGCGACGTGGCCCGCAGCCATCCCCGCGGTCGGTCCGGCTGCTGGCGTGGCGGGACTGACGACCCGGCCGGAATGGAAGAATCGGCCGCCATGAGCGCGCCGTCGCCCGCGCCGAGATCGTCGTCGACCTGGCGGCGATCCGGCACAACGTCGCGGCTGCTCCGGCGAGCTGGCGGCACCGGCCGCGATGATGACGGTGGTCAAGGCCGACGGCTACGGCCACGGGCATGGTCGAGGCCGCCCGGGCCGCCCGGGAGGCCGGGGCGCGACTGGCTCGGCGTCGCCACCATCGACGAGGCGCTCGCCCTGCGCGACGGCCGGCGACACCGGGCCGGTGCTCTGCTGGCTGGCGGTGCCCGGGCGAGGACTACGCCGCGGCGATCGCGGCCGACATCGACGTGACGGCCTACTCCGTGGCCGAGCTCGACGAGATCGCCGGCCGCCGCCCGGCGCCGGCCGCCCGGCCCGGGTGCAGCTCAAGGTCGACACCGGCCTCTCCCGCGGCGGCGCGCCGCGGCGGACTGGCCGACGCTGGTCGCCGCGGCCCGCGCCGGCGAGGAGGCGGGCGACTGGACGGTCACCGGCGTCTGGTCGCACTTCGCCTGCAGCGACGAGCCCGACCACCCCGCCAACGACGCCCAGGAGACAGGTCTTCCGCGAGGCGCTCGACGTCGCCGAGCGGGCCGGGCTGCGGCCCGAGGTGCGGCACCTCGCCAACTCCGCGGCCGCGATCCTGCGCCCGAGCGTCCCGCTTCGACCTGGTCCGCTGCGGCATCGCGTCCTACGGCCTCGACCCGGCGCCGGGCGCGCACGCCCGACCTCGGGCTGGTCCCGGCGATGACCGCCGCGCGCCGCGCTGGCGATGGTCAAGCACGTCGCGGCCGGCGCCGGCGTCTCCTACGGCCACACCTGGACCGCCGACCGAGCGACACCACGGTCGGCCTGGTGCCCGTCGGGTACGGCGACGGCGTGCCCGCGCCACGCCGGCAACCGCGCCGAGGTCTGGCTCGGCGGGCCGGCGCCGCCCGATGCGCGGCCGGGTCTGCATGGACCAGTTCGTCGTCGACCTGGACGGCGACGCTGCCCGGCCCGGGCGACGAGGTCGTGCTGTTCGGCCCGGGCTCGCCGGCGAGCCCGACCGCGCAGGACTGGGCCGAGGCGTGCGGCACCATCAACTACGAGATCGTCACCCGGATCGGCGGCCGGATGACCGCGCGCTACGTCGACGAGAGGAGCTCGACCAGGTGAGCCTGCGCGCGCAGCGATCGCGGGCGTCGCCGCCGGCGCCGTCGGCGTCGCCGCCGCCGGTGCCGCGGTCGGCGTCGCCCGCCGGCGCCGGGTCATCGCCCGCCGCGGCGCGGGCGACGACGACGCCGTTCGGGTCGCTGCGCTCCGACGCCGATCACCGTGGTCGCCGACGACGGCGTACCGCTGCACGTCGAGGTCGACGAGTTCGCCCAGCACGCCGCAACGCGGCCGCCGCCGCAACGCGCCGCCGCGGAGCCGCGCTCACCGTCGTCTTCGTGCACGGCTACGCGCTCAACCTGGACTGCTGGCACTTCCAGCGGGCCGGCTACCGCGGCCTGGTGCGCACCGTGTTCTACGACCAGCGCTCGCACGGCCGGTCCGGCCGCTCGACCGCGGGCACGCGACCATCGACCAGCTCGGCCACGACCTGCGGCGGTCATCGACGAGGTCGTCCCCGAGGGCCCGGTCGTCCTGGTCGGCCACTCGATGGGCGGCATGTCGATCATCGCGCTGGCCGAGCAGCACCCGGAGCTGTTCGGCGACCGGGTCGTCGGGGTCGGCCTGATCTCGACGACCGCCGGTGGGCTCGACCCGCACCGGATCCTCCTGCCGCTGCTGCCCGAGGGCATCGGCGGCCAGCTGGCGACGCGGCTCGTGGCGACCCTCGCGCGCGGCCACCGGCACGTCGACGGCCTGCGCCGCGTGGGCAAGTACGTCGCGATCGGTGGCGACCGACCTGTTCGCCTTCGGCGACGACGTGCCGGCAGAGCTACGTCGAGTTCGTCGACGAGATGCTGTCGGCGACGCCGTTCGAGGTGGTCGCGGAGTTCTTCCCGGACTTCGGCGCGCTCGACAAGTTCCACGCGGTCGAGGCGCTGCAGGCGGTGCCGACCACGGTCATCTGCGGCACCGAGGACAAGCTCACCTCGATCGGGCACAGCCGCAAGCTGCACGCGCAGCATCCCCGACTCGGACCTCGTCGAGTGCGAGGGCGCCGGCCACATGGTGATCCTCGAGCGGCACGACCGGGTCAACGCCGCCCTCGACCAGCTGATCGCCGCCGCCGCGGAGCGGGTCGACAGCCGGTGAGCGTCGACGTACGACGCGTCGGGCCGGAGGCGGCCATCGAGATGCTGTCGGTGATCCGCACCGCCTTCGAGGTGCGCCCGCCGCTCGACCCGCCCGCCGCCGCGCTGTCCGAGACCCCCGAGTCGCTCGCGAGGCTGCTGGAGCAGCACGGCGGGCTGCTGGCCATGCTCGACGACGAGCCGGTCGGTGCGCTGGTGCTCGACCCGGTCGGCAGCACGATGTACCTGCGCCGCTTCGGCGTCGTACCCAGTGCCCGCGGACACGGCATCGCGGCCCTGCTCATCGACTGGGCCGTGGACGCCTCCGACGGCTTCGACGACCTCACCGTGGTGGCCCGCGAGGAGCTGCCCGAGACGATCCGCTTCTGGGAGCGCCAGGGCTTCCGGGAGATCCTGCGCTACTCGCCCAACGTCGAGCTGCGCCGGCCGCTGCGGACCTTCATCTACAACGTCCCCGACCCCGAGGCCATGCGGTCGCTCGGGGAGGGGCTCGCGAGTCAGCTCCGGGCCGGCGACCTGATCGTGCTCAGCGGCGAGCTCGGAGCCGGCAAGACGACGTTCACCCAGGGCATCGGTGCCGGGCTCCAGGTCCGCGGGCGAGGTCACCTCGCCCACGTTCGTGATCTCGCGCGAGCACCCGCCGGTCGACGGCGGCCCGCCGCTCGTGCACGTCGACGCCTACCGGCTCGGGGGCATCGACGAGCTCGACGACCTCGACCTCGACACCTCGCTCGAGGACGCCGTCACCGTCGTCGAGTGGGGGGAGGGGATCGCCGAGGGACTGGCGGAGTCCCGCCTCGAGATCCGGATCATCCGCGCCCTCGCCCATCAGGACGAGCACGCCGACCTCGACCCGCGCCGGGTGCTGATGACGCCGATCGGGCCCCGGTGGTACGAGATGGAGGTCCCCAACCGGCGACCCCCGCTGGCGGAGAAGCTGAACGAGAACCTCCTCCTCGACTTCCGCCACTGCCCCGAGTCCGATCTCGGCTCGCTGGACCCATCGATCCCGCTGCGGCTGTCGCTGATGGTCGCCGAGCACGACGGCCGGGTCGTGCTGGTCCACAACAGCTGGCGGCAGGAGTGGGAGCTGCCCGTGGGGCAGACCCCGGACGACGAGACCCCCCGCGAGACGGCGGTGCGGAGGTTCGCCGAGGAGACCGGCACCCGCGTGGAGGACGTCGAGTTCGTCGGCGTCGGCACGGTCCAGCTCGGCCACGAGCGGAGCATCGAGTACGTCGCCGTCTTCCGCACCCGCCTCGCCGGGCTCGCGCAGTTCGACGCGACCGACGAGGTGGACAAGCTGGCCTGGTGGGACACGGTGCGCGACTACGAAGGGCTCTCGCCGATCGACGAGCACCTCGCCCGGCTGGCGATCGGCGCCACGTGACCGATCGTCCGCGGGCGCAGGCCCTGCTGGTCGTCGACGTTCAGGTCGGCTGGGTGCAGGGACGGGCCGCCGTACGTGATGCGGAACCTTTGATGACGGTTCTGGGTGACCAGATCGCTGCCGCCCGCAAGGCGGGTGCGCTCGTCGTCTTCCTGCAGGACGTCGGCGACCTTGACGCCACGGTCCCGCAGGGCAGCCCCGGCCGCGAGCTGGCGTTTGCGACCGAGCCCGAGGACGTCGTCGTGCCGAAGGAGGTCGACGACGGGTTCGTCGGCACCGGGTTGGAGGCGCTGTTGCGCGAGGCTGGGGTGACCTCGCTCGCGGTGGGCGGCCTCCAGTCGGAGATGTGCGTCGCCGCCACCTCCCGTGGTGCGCTCGCTCGCGGCTTCACGGTGATCCTGGCCCGCGACGCCCATTCCACCCACGACATTCCCGCCCACGGCGACCGGGTCGCCGTACCCGCCGCCCAGGTAGCCCGGGTGGCGGAATGGTCGCTCGGCGACGATCTGGTCGTGGTGGACCAGGCGCGGCACGTGGTCTTCGAGTCCCGTCTGTCCGGCAGCTGAGGCGTGCTTCGCCGCGACTGATCCGTCTGGGATCGGCTGGCGATCGGCGCGTGGCCAGTAGCCTCGGCTGCGTGCTGCTCGCCTTCGACACCGCCACGCCGCTGGTCACGGTCGCGCTGCACGACGGCGAGGACGTCGTGGTCGAGCACACGTCGGAGCAGCGGATGAAGCACGGCGAGCAGCTGGCCCCGCTGATCGAACGGTCGATGGGCGAGGCGGGTGTCGTCCGGCAGGACCTCACCGCGATCGCGGTCGGGGTCGGTCCCGGCCCCTTCACCGGGTTGCGGGTCGGTCTCGTCACCGCCCGGACCTTGGGCTTCGTCCTCGAGATCCCGGTGTACGGCGTCTGCTCGCTCGACGTGCTCGCACTGGAGGCGGTGGACACCGGGACGGTCTCAGGTGATTTCGTGGTGGCGACCGATGCCCGGCGACGTGAGGTCTACCTGGCGTCGTACGACGCGGACGGCCGGCGGCTGGACGGCCCGGTGGTCGACAAGCCGGCCACCCTCACGACCGACGCACCGACCGTGGGAGAGGGAGCCGTGCTCTATCCGGACGCCTTCCCCCGACCCGTCGGGCCGACCCGGCCCAGTGCGACCTGGCTGGCCCGCGCGGTGGCCGAGGAGCGGGCCGAGCTCCGTGACCCCGAGCCGCTCTACCTGCGCCGGCCGGACGCCGCGACGCCCGGGCCGCGCAAGCCCGCCTCGTGATCCGGCCAGCCACCGCGGCTGACGTCGACGAGATCGCGTGGCTCGAGCAGGAGAACCTCGGGGACGACGCGTGGTCCCGGGGCCTCGTCGAGGAAGGCGTCGCGGGAAAGCTGCCGACCGTCCGCTACCTCGTGGCCGAGTACGGCGTCGTCGTGGTCGGCCACGCGGTGGTCAGCGTGGTGGCCGACATCTCCGAGCTGCAACGGATCGCCGTCGACGCCGCGCACCGGCGCGCACGGGCATCGCGACCAGCCTCCTGGACGACGGCCGTCGGTCTGGCCCGGAGCGAGGGGGCGGACCGGCTGCTGCTCGAGGTGCGCGAGGACAACGCCGGTGCCATCGCGTTCTACGCGGCACGCGGCTTCGTCGAGATCGACCGGCGGCCGCGCTACTTCCGCGACGGCGGCACGGCCGTGGTGATGAGCCGCAACCTCCAGCGGCGGACGGCGGTCCGGGTGACGCGGGCATGATGACCACCATGAGCGACGGTCCCCTGGTGCTCGGCATCGAGACCTCCTGCGACGAGACCGGCGTCGGCATCGTCCGCGGCAACACGCTGCTGGCCGACGCGGTCGCCAGCAGCGTCGACGAGCACGCCCGGTTCGGCGGCGTCGTACCCGAGGTCGCCAGCCGCGCCCACCTCGAGGCGATGGTGCCGACCATCGAGCGTGCCTGCGAGACCGCCGGGGTCCAGCCGTACGACGTCGACGCGATCGCCGTGACCAGCGGACCCGGGCCTCGCCGGCGCACTCCTGGTCGGGGTGGCCGCCGCCAAGGCGCTGGCCCTCGGGCTGGGCAAGCCGCTGTACGGCGTCAACCACCTCGCCTCGCACGTCGCGGTCGACCAGCTCGAGCACGGTCCGCTGCCCGAGCCGTGCCTGGCCCTGCTGGTCAGCGGCGGCCACTCCAGCCTGCTCCGGGTCGAGGACGTCACCGGCGACGTCGACCCCCTGGGAGCCACGATCGACGACGCGGCCGGGGAGGCGTTCGACAAGGTGGCCCGTCTCCTCGGGCTGCCGTTCCCCGGTGGCCCGCACATCGACCGGGCGGCCCGCGAGGGCGACAGCGTCTACGTCGACTTCCCGCGGGGGCTGACCTCGCGGAGGGACCTGGAGCGGCACCGGTTCGACTTCTCGTTCTCCGGGCTCAAGACCGCCGTCGCGCGCTGGGTCGAGGCGCGGGAGCGCTCCGGCGAGCCGGTCCCGCTCCACGACGTGGCGGCCAGCTTCCAGGAGGCCGTCTGCGACGTCCTCACCCGCAAGGCGGTCGACGCCGCCGCCACGCCACGGCATCGATCGACCTGCTGATCGGCGGCGGGGTCGCGGCCAACTCGCGGCTGCGCTCGATGGCCGAGGAGCGGGCCGTCGGCGCGCGGGATCCGGGTCCGCGTCCCGCGGCCGGGGCTGTGCACCGACAACGGCGCGATGGTGGCCGCGCTGGGCGCCGAGATGGTGACGAGAGGCCGAGCGCCCTCGGCGCTCGACCTCCCGGCCGACTCGTCCCAGCCGGTCACCTCCGTGCTGGTCTGACGACTCCGAGTGCTTCACCCGAACGGGTGGTTGGGGAAGCGGTACTCGATGCTCAGGTCCGAAGTCGGCAGCGACGGCGTCACCCGGGACAGGACACCGTCGAACTCGGCCCGGACGATGCTCTGCTTGCCGTCCTGCTCCACCGTGGCCAGCAACGTGTCGTCGTCCTCCCAGACCGCCTGGTCGACCGCGATGTAGATCCGCCGGAACTTGGGGGCGCTGTAGTCGACCACGGGCTCGCCCGTCGTGGCGTCCAGGATCGACAGGCTCGGTGAGCCGGGGCCGTCGGAGTAGGCGGCGAGACCGACGATGTAGCGCCCGTCGGGGCTGAACTGGCCCAGCTGGTAGTCACAGGTCTCCCACAGCAGCTTCGTGCCGGCCAGCGGGTCGGTCACCCCGGAGCAGGAGCCGTCTCCGAGGAACTGCGTCTGCCCGGCGACCAGGCCGGTCACCTCGGAGGCGCTCGCGAGGACGTTGAATCCCCCGAACGCCGTCACCTCGCCGCTCGTGGTCGCGACCCGAACTCGGACTCGGACGTCGCCGCGTCCGTGGTCGTGAACACCACCGAGCCGCCGGCGAGGAACCCGACCGGTGCAGCCGGGGAGTGCGGTTCGCTCTGGAGCGGCGTTCGCGTGGCCGTGCCGCCGTCCGTCGGTGCGTTCACCAGGATCGACGTGCCGTCCTCGACCTCCACCCAGGCGACCCGGCTGCCGTCGGCGTTGGCGACCAGGTTCGGTCCAGACACGACACCGCCGCCCGCGGGATCGAAGTCGCTGTCCAGCTCGATGACGCGGGTACCGATGCCCCCGAAGTCACCGGCCTGGATCGCGATCCAGCCGCCGTCGTACGGCGCGAGCTGCACGATGTCGTCCGGGAGCTCGAACGACCGGTCAGGGGTGGAGAGGCGGTTGTCGTCGAGCACGATGTAGGGCACCTGCGGCACCGGGCCCTCCGGTGCATGCTCCGGGGTCAGCTCGAAGGACGCGTCGTCCTGCCGCGGAGCCGGCTCGATCGTGGGTCCCGCGGGTAGAGCCGGTCGCGGGGCACCGTCCAGCCCGCCGGCCACGGTGATCCCGACCGGCGCGGCGACGGCGAGGACGGCGGCTGCGGTCACGACGCCCGCCGCGCGGCGACGTCGTTGGATGCCCCGGGCCCTGCCGCGGACTGACTCGAGGTCGATCGCGCTCCCGCCGATCCGGTCCGCCTGCTCCCGAAGCGACCGGGTCAGGTCATCAGTGGTGTTCATCGCTCCTCCTCCTCGTGGTTGAGGGGGTTCAGGTGTTGGGGCGCGCGTTCGCGCAGGGCGGCCAGCGCGCGGCTGGCCTGGGACTTCACGGTCCCGACGGAGATGCCGAGCACCTCGGCGGTCTCGGCCTCGGTGAGCTGCTCGTAGTAGCGGAGCACGACCACCGCGCGGGCCTTCTTCGGCAGTGTCTGCACGACGGCCCAGACCGCGGCGCGCTGGCCCTCGTCGTACTCATCGGTGAGCTGGCCGGCTCGGGCAGGTCGCCGGTGGCGTACTCGCGCTTCTTCCAGCCGCGCCGCCACAGCGAGTTGTTCTCGTTGACCAGGATCCGCCGGACGTAGCCGTCGACCGAGTCCCGCTTCTGCACCTTGTCCCACGACAGGTACAGCTTGGCCAGCGCGGTCTGCACCAGGTCCTCGGCGGTGTGCCGGTCACCGGTCAGGAGGTACGCCGTCCGCAGCAGGCTGGGCTGCCGGGCCGCCATGTACGCCGCGAACTCCTCGTCGCGGGGTCGTGTCCGGTCGACCATGATCACCCCCGCTCCCGTGAGCGTCTGCCCTTGTGCGTGCACTTCGCACCTCCCATCCAATCGCTTCCAAGACGCGATTCGGGGGAGGGGGGTTGCAACGTGCAGGAGAGACCGCGGGGACGGAGATGACGCCCGCGGAGGGTCTCCGTATGGGTGGCACTGAATCTCCCACCGAATCGTCGAGGAGCACGCATGCACCAGGTCCGCGCCGTCGTCGCCCGCACGAAGGGCGCACCGGTCAGTGTCGAGACGATCAACGTTCCCGACCCCGGGCCGGGAGAGGCGCTGGTCCGGGTCCAGGCGAGCGGGGTGTGCCACACCGACCTGCACTACCGCGAGGGCGGGATCAACGACGAGTTCCCGTTCCTGCTCGGCCACGAGGCGGCCGGTGTCGTCGAAGCCGTGGGTGACGACGTAACGACGGTGGCGCCAGGCGACTTCGTGATCCTCAACTGGCGAGCGGTCTGCGGCGACTGCCGGGCGTGCAGCCGGGGTGAGCCGTGGTACTGCTTCGCCACCCACAACGCCACCCAGAAGATGACCCTCGATGACGGCACCGAGCTCTCGCCGGCGCTCGGCATCGGCGCCTTTGCCGAGAAGACGCTGGTGGCCGCCGGTCAGTGCACGAAGGTCGACCCCTCGACGCGAGCGGCGGCCGCGGGGCTGCTGGGCTGCGGTGTGATGGCTGGGCTCGGCGCCGCGATGAACACCGGCAACGTCCGTCGCGGCCAGTCGGTCGCCGTCATCGGCTGTGGCGGCGTCGGTGCCGCGGCAATCGCCGGCGCGGTGCTGGCGGGCGCCGGCAAGGTGATCGCCGTCGACATCGACGACCGCAAGCTGGAGGGTGCGCGGAAGCTCGGCGCGACCGAGACGGTCAACAGCACGAGCACCGACCCCGTCACCGCGATCCAGGAGCTGACCGACGGGTTCGGTGCCGATGTCGTGATCGACGCGGTCGGCCGACCGGAGACGTGGGAGCAGGCGTTCTACGCCCGCGACCTCGCCGGCACCGTCGTGCTGGTCGGGGTGCCGACGCCCGACATGAGGATCCCCGACATCCCGCTGATCGACGTGTTCGGCCGCGGCGGGTCGCTGAAGTCGAGCTGGTACGGCGACTGCCTGCCCTCACGTGACTTCCCGATGCTGGTCGACCTCTACCGGCAGGGGCGGCTCGATCTCGACGCGTTCGTCACCGAGGAGATCGCGCTCGACGACGTGGAGGCGGCGTTCGGCCGGATGCACGCCGGCGACGTACTGCGATCTGTGGTGGTGCTAGAACCACCCCACGAAGCCGCTCGCTCCGCACACGCCTCCGCGGGGACCCCGGACTGATGGGCAGCCTCCGCGTGGACCACGCCGTCGTGTCGGGGACGTTCTCCCTCGACGGGGAGACCCACGACGTCGACAACAACATCTGGGTGATCGGGGACGACGAGGAGTGCGTGGTGATCGACGCCCCACATGATGTCGACGCGATCCTCGCGGTCGTGGGCGGGCGGCAGGTCAAGGCGATTCTCTGCACCCACGCCCACGACGACCACGTTCGGTTGGCACCGGCGCTGCGCGACGCCGTAGGGGCGCCGATCCTGCTGCACCCCGCCGACCGGCCTCTCTGGGAGCTGACCCACGCCGACACACTCTGGGACGCCGACCTCGAGGACGGGCAGAGCATCAAGGTCGCGGGAGCGGCGCTGAAGATCCTGCACACGCCTGGCCATGCTCCCGGTGCGGTGTGCGTCTACGTTCACGACCTCGGTTGCGTGTTCACCGGCGACACCCTCTTCCAGGGCGGGCCGGGCGCCACCGGCCGGTCGTTCAGCGACGAGCCCACGATCCTGGCCTCGATCCGCGACGTGCTGTTCCGGCTTCCCGACGAGACCGTCGTGCACACCGGCCACGGCGACGACACCACGATCGGTGCGGAGCGCGAGACACTGGAGCAATGAGGCGATACGGCGCAGGCACGGCGGCTGCGCTTGCTCTCGTCGCGGGCCTGCTCGCCGGCTGCTCCGACGGAGACGCGCCGGATCCCGGCGCGGACGCCTCGACACCGGCTCCCTCCGACGGAGCCGAGACCGCCTACGCCGGCCGAGAAGCTGGGGCTGGCCACGGGCTGGGGCCCTACCGCGCGCGAGCTCGACCTCGCGGCCCACCTCGTACGTCGGATGCGCCTTCCCGACCTTGCGGGTCAGGTGATCGTGGCGGAGTGGTCAGGGACTGCTGCCCCGGTCAGGCTGGTCCGGTCGCTGCACCTGGGCGGTGTGATCGCGTTCGATGACAACGTCGCCTCGACCGCCCAGATCCGCTCGGTCAACCGCACGCTCGAGCGCGACGTCCCTCGACGCTGGCCGTTGTTCCTGGCGGTCGACCAGGAGGGCGGAATCGTCGAGCGCGTCCAGGGAGAGGCGACGCGTTTTCCCGCGTTCATGAGTGCCGGGGCAGCCGACGACGTGGCCGCAACCCGGAGGGCTGCGACCGCCAGCGGTGCCGAGCTGCGGGGCCTGGGCTTCACGATCGACTTCGCTCCTGATGCCGACGTCACGAGCGGTCCCGGTGACCCGACGATCGGCTCGCGCTCGATCGGCTCGGACCCCGACCTGGTCGCCCGGCACGTGGTCGCGGCGGCCACCGGCATGTCGGAGTCCGGCGTCGTGCCGGTGCTCAAGCACTTCCCCGGGCACGGCTCGGTTCCTGCGGACAGTCACACCACGCTGCCCGTGCAGCGGCGTACGCGCGACCAGCTCGACGCGATCGACCTCGCGCCCTTCCGGGCCGCCGTGGACGCGGGAGTCCCGGCGGTGATGACCGGTCATCTGGACGTCCGCGCGTTCGATCCGGGCACGCCGTCGTCGATGTCGCGCCGCGTGGTCACCGGCGTCCTGCGTCGCGACCTCGGCTTCGACGGGCTGGTGGTCACCGACTCGCTGCAGATGGCCGGCGCCCGACCCGGGCGCGACGGTGGGGCCCGGCAGGCGGTCCGCGCGCTGCGGGCGGGCAACGACGTCCTCCTGATGCCGCCGGACCCGGCCGCCGCCCGGCGCGGCATCATCTCGGCCGTGCGCCACGGCGCCCTCGCCCGCACGATCCTGGAGCGCGCCGCAGCCCGCCAGATCGCGTTGCTCCTCGCGAGCGAGCCGGACACGCAGCGGGCACAGGCGCGGCCGTCCGCCCGGATCCGGCGCCCCGGCCTCCCGCGCCCTGTCCGCGGCCGCGATCACGGTCGCAGCCGGACCCTGCCGCGGACCGGCTGGCCGAGTCGACCGTCTCGCCCTCCGGTGACGACGACGCCGTGTCGGCGTTCACCACCGCCGCCCAGGTCGCCGGGCTGCAGGTTCTGTTGCCGCGGACCCCGCCACAGCGGCTCGCCCGGGCGGAGCCGCGGCCGAAACGCCCGGCGCTGCGCACCCGCTGGCGCGCCCGGGAGAGCCGTCGTGCCGACCGGCTGTCGACCTGGCGGGACCGGGAGCAGGAGCGGCTGGCGCAGGGCACACAGGTTGGGTTCGCCGGCTACGGCGACAGCCCCGTCTCCGGCGACGTGGCCGTCGCCGTCGACACGCCGTACGTGCTGGGGAGCTCCGACGCACCGATCAGGATCGCGACGTACGGCGACACGCCCGGCGCGATGCGTGCTCTGGTCGCGGTGCTGCAGGGTCGCGCTGCAGCGCCCGGGCGGCTGCCAGTCGAGGTGCGCGGGCTGCCCCGACGCGGATGCTGAATCTCAGAAGGGCTCGACCAGAAGGGCGGTCCCGTGCCCGCGGGCGCGGGTGAGCACGATGGTCCCGGCCTCGTCCCCGCTCAGGGAAAGCCGCTTGCGCAGCTCGTCGGGGACGACGTCCACGCCGCGCTTCTTGATGGTCAGGCTGCCGATGTTCCGCTCGCGCAGGGCCGCGCGGAGCGCCTTCTCGCGGTAGGGAAGGGTCTCGATGACGCGAAAGCCCCGGGCGAACGGGGTTCGAAACGCCTCGTCCGACGTCACGTACGCGATGTGGTCGTCGACCAGTCCGCCCTTCACCCCGGCGGCCACGGCGGTGACCAGCCCGGCCCGGATCACGGCGCCGTCCGGCTCGTAGAGGAACTCGCCGATGTCGCGGGCCGCCCCGCCGGGGTCGTCCTCGTCGGTGAGGGTCGCCAGCCCGCCGTGACCGATCACGGTGGCCCGCCGGCTGGTGGTCGCCAGACGACCCGACCAGAGGGCCGCCTCCTTCACCTCGCCGTTGTCACTGACCCACTCGGCCTCCACTCCCTCGGGCAGCCGCGAGTGGGGGATGCCGGGAGCCGCCTTCACGCAGGTGTCACGGCGCAGGAGGAGCTGTTCCACGAAGGCCCAGGGCGGTGTCCAGTCGTCGATCGAGAAGGTCCGGCCCCGGCCGGTGCGGCGGGCCGGGTCGACGTACGCCGCGTCGAAGGGGCTGGTGTCGACGGTCGTGGCGTCGGCGACCGAGACGGCTCCCGGCAGGCCCAGGGCGTCCAGGTTCGCGCGTGCCACCTCGACCCGCAGGGGGTCCACGTCGACCCCGGCGCTGGTGATCCCGGCTCGGGAGAAGGCGACCAGGTCGCCGCCGATGCCGCAGCCCAGGTCGATCACCGACCCGGCCGAGGCGGCCGGCGAGGCGCGCGGCCCGGTGGGCGGCCACCGTCGCCCGGGTGGCCTGCTCGAGCCCCTCGGGGGTGAAGTACATCCGGGCGGCGTCGTCGCCGAGCTTCGCGGCCGCCTTGCGGCGCAGCGTCACCTGGCCGAGTGCGGCTGCGACGTGGGCGGCGCGCTCCTCGGTCGATCCGGTCGCGGCCCGGCGCAGCTGGGCCTGCGCCTTCAGCTCGTCGTCGGGGGCCTCGGCCGCCTGTGCCAGCAGCTGCTGCCCGGCATCGGTGAGCAGCCAGCGAAAGGCGTCGAGGTCCATCGGCCCAGTGTTCCAGCCGGGGTCCCGTGACTCCGTCCGCGGGTGCGCTGCGCGCCGTACACTCCGGTCCCGGAACGAAGGGGCCGGAACGAGAGGGGTGGTGCCGGTGGCGCCCGACGGACAGGCATTCGGTTCGCTGCTGCGTGCCCTGCGCGAGGCCGCCGGCCTGTCCCAGGAGGAGCTGGCCGAGCGGGCCGGGTTGAGCAGCCACGCGGTCAGTGCCCTCGAGCGTGGTGCCCGGACCCGGCCCTACCCGCACACCATCCGTTCGCTGGCCGACGCCCTCGACGCGGGTGACGCCGACCGGGCGGCCCTGATCGCCGCCGT
Source organism: uncultured Actinomycetota bacterium (assembly GCA_963848795.1). Taxonomy (GTDB): domain Bacteria; phylum Actinomycetota; class Actinomycetes; order Propionibacteriales; family Nocardioidaceae; genus Nocardioides. The sequence goes on along the minus strand of CAWKEX010000011.1, from coordinate 143,031 downwards.
CCCGGCCAGACGTCGTACGGCGTCCGGTCCCGGCGACGCCGCCGCGTCCCCGCGCACCCACGACCTGCCGGAGCCGGCCACCGCCCTGCTGGGGCGCGACGCGGAGGCGGACCGGGTGTCCGAGCTGCTGCGCTCCAGCCGGCTGGTCACCCTGACCGGCACCGGCGGGGTCGGCAAGACCAGGCTGGGCCTGGCCGTGGCCAAGGCGGTCCGCGCCCGGTTCGCCGACGGCGCCTGCTTCGTCGAGCTCGCGCCGCTCCTCGACCCCGGGGCCGTCCTGCCCGCCATCGCCGACGCGATCGACGCCGGACCGGCCGTCGACGGCGACCACGCGACAGCGATCGCCGACCGGCTCCGGGACCGCCAGCTGCTGCTGGTGCTCGACAACTTCGAACACGTCCTGGACGCGGCTCCCGACGTGGCCCGCGTGATCCAGTCCGCCCCGGGACTGACCGTCCTGGCCACGAGCCGCGCGCCGCTCCGCGTCCGCGGCGAGGCCGAGCTGGCGGTCGAACCCCTGGGCCTGCCGGGATCCGCGGCCGACCCGGGCGAGCAGGCCGCCTCGGTGCGGCTGCTGCTCGAGCGGGCCCGGGCGGTCTCACCCGGCTGGGGCGATGCTCCTGCCGACACGGCGGCCGTCGAGGCCATCTGCCTGCGCCTCGCCGGAGTCCCGCTCGCCCTGGAGCTGGCGGCGGCGCGGGCCCGGCTGCTCGATCCGGCGTCCCTGCTCGACCGGCTCGACGACGCGGTGGAGGCGGGCGCGCGCGACCTGCCGGAGCGCCAGCGCACGATGCGAGCCACCCTCGACTGGAGCTACGGCCTGCTCAGCCCCGACGAGCAGGCGCTCCTGCGGCTGCTGTCGGTGTTCGTCGGCGGATTCCGGCTCGACGACCTCGAGTCCGTCGCAGGCTCGGTCCGCGGCGTGTCCGCGGACCCGCTCGCGCTCCTGGCCAGCCTGTCGGAGCACTCGCTGGTGACCGCCGACCCAGGTGCGGGTCCCTCCCGGCGGTTCCGGCTGCTGGAGCCCGTGGGGCAGTACGCCCGTGACCGGCTGGTCGAGGAGGGTGAGGAGACGGCGGCGTACGCCACCCATCTCGACCACTACCTCGGCCTCGCGGAGCAGGCCGCTCCGCACTACCAGGACGGCGAGCAGGTCGAGTGGCTGGCCCGGATCGACGCCGAGCACGCCAACCTGACGGCGGCCGCCGAGCGCGGCCTCGCGGCCGGTGAGAACACGCTGGTGGCCCGGCTCAGCTGGGCCCTGTGGATGTACTGGTGGCTGCGCGGGCACCACGCCCACGGGCGTCGGCTCGCCGAGGCAGCGCTCGCGCACGACCTGCCCGACGACGTCCGGCCGCGCGCCGAGCTGGCCGCGGCCACGATGACCTTCGCGATGGACGACATCCCCGCCAGCCGGCACTGGTGGCAGCAGGCCGAGGAGCACGCGCTGGCGGGGAGCGACCTGCTCGCCCAGGCGAACTCCATCGCCGGTGTCGGCCTGGCCGACCTCGCCGTGGGCGACCTGGCCGCGGCGCGCGCGTGCTTCGACCGGGCGGCACCGCTCGCCGAGCGGGCCGGTCCGGCGGGGGAGTGGACCGCGGGCCTCACCCACGTCTGGACGGGGACCGTCGCGCTGCTGTCCGGTGACCCGCGACGCCGCGGTCGGCACATCGAGCGCGGGCTGGACTCGGCGAACCGGCGCGGTGACCGCCTCACGATGTACGTCGCCCGCTACAACCTGTCCCAGGTCGAGCTCGCCCGCGGCGACCACGCCGAGGCCCGACACCATCTCGATGCCGGGATGCGGCTCTCGCTGAAGACGGGCGACCACGCCAACCTGGCCTACTTCCTGGACGCGATGGCCGTGCTCGAGGCGGCCGAGGGGACCCACGCGCGGGTGCCGCTCCTGCTCGGGGCCGCCCAGGGGATCCGGGAGGTGGTCGGAGCCCGCGGCTACGGCTTCTACCGGCCCGACCCCGAGGCGGCGGCCGCGGCCGAGTCCGAGGCGCGGGCCCACCTCGGCGCCGACCGGTACGACGACGCCCTGGACGTGGGTCGGGGACTGCGCCCCGAGGAGGCGGTCGCGCTCGCCCTCGGCGAGCGTGCCCCCGTCGGCTGACGACGCGACCCGCACACCACTCGTACACCTCGCACTGTCTGTGGTGGCGTGCGGCCCGCGGGACCGAGGCTTGGGCTCGCGGCACCGAACCCGGTGCCGTGTCCCTCACCAAGGAGTTCCACCGTGACCACCACCGTTCTCACCGCCGGCTCCACCCACGCCGCGGAGCGCCCGGCCGACACGTCCCGGCGCTGGCAGCTCGCCGGCCTGGGCGCGGGCCTTGCTGGCATCGGATCGATCGTCGGGAGCAGCCTCTCGGGCGCCGTCTACGAAGACCGGATCGCCGGCGACGCCGTCGCCATCACCGACCGGCTGGCCGAGATGACCTCGCAGATCATGTTCTTCCACACCGCCACGATGGTCAGCTGCGCGCTGCTCGTGGTCTTCGCCGCCGGACTGCAGCGTGACCTGCGGCAGCGGCTCGGGTCCGACAGCCTGCTCCCGCAGGTCGCGTCGTCCGGGCTCCTGCTCACCGCCGTCGCGCTGCTGATGGGCGGCGCCCTGACCACGGAGTTCGTGTTCGGCGTCGCCGACCCGGACCAGATCGTTCCCGAGGTCGCGGTCTTCTTCGGACACTGGATCGACACCGTCCCGTGGCTCTGGGGTGGCGCTGGCCTGACCGGTCTCGTCGTGGCGATCGCCGCGCTCCGTCACCGCAGCTACTCGCGGTTGGTCGGGTGGACCAGCGTCGTGCTGGGCGGCCTGGCGGCGTTCTTCTTCGTCAGCCCGCTGCAGTACATGGCCGGGATGGTCGGCCCGCTCTGGCTGACGATCATCTCGATCGCCCTCCTGCGTCCCGCCGCGAGGCCCGCTGAATCACCGATGAGATGCCATTCGGGAGCCACGCCGCGGCGGACGCACCGTCCGCCGCGGCGTGGTGGACCGGCAGGCTGACCACCCGACACCGAGAGGAACCCGATGACGAACCAGCAGACCGCCTGGCTGCCCGCGGACTTCGTGCACCCGACCCGCGTGCCGCTGCCCTTCGGCCACCACCTGCGGCCGATCCGCGCGGAGGACGTCGACCTGGACATGATCGCGGTCATGGGCTCCCAGCCCCGGCTGTGGAGCATCTACGGGAAGGCATGGGGCTGGCCGCCGGCGACGATGACCCGCGAGCAGGACCGCGAGGACCTGGCCCATCACGCCGCGGAGATGGAGACCCACGAGTCGTTCAACTACGCGCTGTTCGACGCCGACGAGACGGCGCTGCTCGGATGCGTCTACATCGACCCGCCGGAGAAGGCAGGGCGCCGACGCGGAGATCTCGTGGTGGGTCGTCGACGAGTGCGTCGGGACCGACCTGGAGGCCGCCCTCGACGAGCTCGTGCCGCGCTGGATCGCCGAGTCCTGGCCGCTGTCGGCACCGCGGTACGTCGGCCGCGACCTCACCTGGGACGAGTGGCTCGCCCTGCCCGACCGCACCTGACCGGGCCCCTCTGGCACTCCACAGGGGCGAGTGCTAAGTTCTGACTTGGCACTCTCAGCCCGAGTGTGCCAGCGCTTGCGACGAGGTGCGACCCCCGCGACGGCGTACCGAAACCGCAGGCCCAAACGTCCGGGGACTCGTCCCGTCTGCCAACCTCGTCCATCAGAGACACGAAAGTGGAGGTCGATCAAGAGTGTCGATCAACATCAAGCCCCTCGAGGACCGCCTGGTCGTCAAGCCCCTCGATGCCGAGCAGACCACGGCTTCCGGCCTGGTCATCCCCGACACGGCCAAGGAGAAGCCCCAGGAGGGCGAGGTCCTGGCCATCGGTCCGGGTCGCATCGACGACAACGGCAACCGCGTCCCGCTCGACGTGAGCGTCGGCGACAAGGTCATCTACAGCAAGTACGGCGGCACCGAGGTGAAGTACGCCGGAGACGAGTACCTCATCCTCTCCGCGCGCGACGTGCTCGCGGTCGTTTCCTGATTTCCCGATAGTCCGGAACGTTCCGCACCTCATGGGCCCGTCCCGAGGTGCCGAGCGTTCCGGACTATCTCCATTAGAGGAGAGCAATGCCGAAGATTCTTGAGTTCGACGAGCGAGCCCGCCGCTCGCTCGAGCGGGGCGTCGACGCCCTCGCCAACACGGTCAAGGTGACGCTGGGCCCCAAGGGCCGGTACGTCGTCCTCGACAAGAAGTGGGGCGCGCCGACGATCACCAACGACGGCGTGACCGTCGCCCGCGAGATCGAGCTGGACGACCCGTTCGAGAACCTCGGTGCGCAGCTGACCAAGGAAGTTGCCACCAAGACCAACGACATCGCCGGCGACGGCACCACCACCGCCACGGTGCTCGCCCAGGCGATGGTGCACGAGGGCCTGCGCGCGGTCGCGGCCGGCATCAACCCGATGGGTCTCAAGCGCGGCATGGACGCCGCCGCGGGGCCGTCAGCGACGCGCTCAAGGAGGCGGCCCGCGAGGTCGACTCCAAGGAGGACATGGCCGCGGTCGCCACGATCTCCAGCCGCGACAGCCACATCGGCTCGCTCCTCGCGGAGTCCTTCGACAAGGTCGGCAAGGACGGCGTGATCACGGTCGAGGAGTCCAACACCATGGGCACCGAGCTCGAGTTCACCGAGGGCATGCAGTTCGACAAGGGCTACATCTCGGCGTACTTCGTCACCGACGCCGGAGCGCATGGAGACCGTCCTCGAGGACCCCTACATCCTCCTGCACCAGGGCAAGATCTCCGCGGTCGCGGACCTGCTGCCGCTGCTCGAGAAGGTCATCGCCGCCGGCAAGCCGCTGTTCATCCTCGCCGAGGACGTCGAGGGCGAAGCCCTCTCGACCCTGGTCGTGAACAAGATCCGCGGCACCTTCAACGCCGTCGCGGTCAAGAGCCCCGCCTTCGGTGACCGCCGCAAGGCGATGATGGAGGACATCGCCACCCTCACCGGTGGCCAGGTCATCGCCCCCGAGGTCGGCCTCAAGCTCGACCAGGTCGGGCTCGAGGTGCTGGGCCAGGCCCGCCGGATCGTGGTCACCAAGGACGACACGACCATCGTCGACGGTGCCGGAGACGCGGCCGCGGTCGAGGCCAGGGTCAACCAGATCAAGGGCGAGATCGAGAACACCGACTCCGACTGGGACCGCGAGAAGCTCCAGGAGCGCCTCGCGAAGCTGGCCGGCGGCGTGTGCGTGATCAAGGTCGGTGCGGCCACCGAGGTGGAGCTGAAGGAGAAGAAGCACCGCATCGAGGACGCCGTCTCGGCGACCCGCGCGGCCATCGAGGAGGGCATCGTCGCCGGCGGCGGCTCCGCGCTGATCCACTGCGCCGCGGTGCTCTCCGACGACCTCGGCCTCAACGGCGACGAGGCCGCCGGCATCCGGATCGTGCGCCGGGCGCTCGACCAGCCGCTGCGCTGGATCGCCGAGAACGGTGGCGAGAACGGCCACGTCGTGGTCGCCAAGGTCCGCGAAGCCGGCGTCGGCACGGGCTACAACGCCGCCACCGGCGAGTACGGCGACCTGGTCGCCCAGGGCGTCCTCGACCCGGTCAAGGTCACCCGCTCCGCGCTGGTCAACGCCACCTCGATCGCGGGCATGCTGCTCACGACCGAGACGCTGATCGTCGACAAGCCCGAGGACGACGAGGACGACGGCGGAGCCGGCCACGGGCACGGCCACGGCCACGGCCACTGACCCGCCCGCAACCAACCGCAATTGACGCTGACCCGCCCGAAAGTTTCGGGCGGGTCAGCGCATTTCCCGCTGCAGGAGCGGCTGGGGCTCCAAACTGTGCGCATGACAGCAGCAAGGGTGGCGACCTACGCGACAATCGGTGCCGTGGCGGTCTGGGCGGTCAAGGCCCTTGCCATCGGCATCGCGGGGGGCCTGAACAAGAGCCCGGCCGAGGGTCCGCTCTTCATTCTCGGCATGATCCTGTTCGCGGTCGGCCTGGTGTCGATCGGGTTGGCGATCACCGCCGGGCGGTCCCTCGTCATGCGCGTGCTGGGAGTCGTCGGGACGGTGGCGGCGATGATGGTGGTCTGGCTGGCGATCGACACGGTGATCGCGTCGCTGGCTCCCGAGAACAACCCGCACTGGGTATGGGCCGAGGCCCAGCTCTGGGTGATCGCCGTGACGGTCGCCGTCGGCTGGCAGTTCTGGCTCGGTCGCATCGGGCGGCGCGTGCCCCACGCGGGCGTGCCCGCCTGACCGGACCGGGGCCGACGGTAGGATGATGGCCTGCCGCCCCGACCTGCAAAGGACCCCATGACCGACGCCGGAGTCCCCGACAAGTTCGCTGCGCTGGGCCTGACCTACGACGACGTCCTGCTGCTGCCGGGCCGTTCCGACCTGGCCCCCACCGACATCGACACCACCACCCGGCTCACGCGGGGCATCACCCTCAGGGTGCCGCTGGTCAGTGCCGCGATGGACACCGTCACCGAGTCGCGGATGGCGATCGCGATGGCCCGGCAGGGCGGCCTCGGCGTGCTCCACCGCAACCTGTCGGTCGAGGACCAGGCCTACCAGGTCGACCTGGTCAAGCGGACCCAGACCGGGATCATCTCCAACCCGGTCACGATCGGGCCGGACGCGACGCTGGAGGAGCTCGACCAGATCTGCGGCGAGTACCGCGTCTCCGGGCTCCCGGTCGTCGACACCGACAACCGCCTGCTCGGCATCTGCACCAACCGCGACCTCCGCTTCACCCCGGTCGCCGAGTGGGCCACCACCAAGGTCGACGAGGTGATGACCCCGACCCCGCTGGTCACCGGACCGGTCGGCATCTCCCGCGAAGACGCCACCGCCCTGCTGCGGAAGCACAAGCGCGAGCGCCTCCCGCTCGTCGACGAGGCGGGCCGCCTCGGCGGCCTGATCACGGTCAAGGACTTCGTCAAGAACGAGCAGTTCCCGCACACCTCGCAGGACTCCGACGGCCGGCTGATGGTCGGTGCCGCGGTCGGCTACTTCGGCGACGCCTGGCAGCGCGCCACCACCCTGGTCGAGGCCGGCGTCGACGTGCTGGTCGCCGACACCGCCCACGGTCACGTCGGGCTGCTGCTCGACATGGTGGCCCGGCTCAAGAGCGACCCCGCGACCCGGCACGTGCAGGTGATCGGCGGCAACGTCGCGACCCGCGACGGGGCCCAGGCCTTCGTGGACGCGGGTGCCGACGCGGTCAAGGTCGGCTTCGGCCCCGGCTCGATCTGTACGACGCGCGTGGTGACCGGCTGCGGCGTACCCCAGATCACCGCGGTCTACGACGCGGCCCTCGCCTGCCGCCCGGCCGGCGTGCCCGTGATCGCCGACGGCGGCCTGCAGCACTCCGGTGACATCGCCAAGGCCATCGCCGCCGGCGCCGACACGGTCATGGTCGGCTCCCTGCTCGCGGGGTGCGAGGAGTCGCCGGGCGAGCTGGTCTTCGTCAACGGCAAGCAGTACAAGTCCTACCGCGGCATGGGCTCCCTCGGCGCGATGTCGAGCCGGGGCAAGAAGTCCTACTCCAAGGACCGCTACTTCCAGGCCGAGGTGACCAGCGACGACAAGATCGTGCCCGAGGGAATCGAGGGCCAGGTCGCCTACCGCGGCCCGCTCTCCGCCGTCGCACACCAACTCGTCGGGGGCCTGAACCAGTCGATGTTCTACGTCGGTGCGCGCACCATCCCCGAGCTCCAGGAGAAGGGGAAGTTCGTGCGGATCACCTCGGCCTCGCTCAAGGAGAGCCACCCCCACGACGTGCAGATGACCGTCGAGGCGCCCAACTACACCGGACGCTGAGCCGGCTACCCGCGGAAGGAAACTTCGGGGAGGTCGCCCATCGCCAACGTCGCGTACCCGCGGCGCACGTCGAGCACGTGGTGCTCGGTGTCGTGCAGCAGGTGCCGCACGAGCCACTCGACCGTCACCGGCTGCGCGTAGGCGTCGGGGAGCACCTCGGCGCGCTGGGCCGTCGTGAACGCCGGGACCACGTCGGCGACCGCCCGCCGGCACCCGGCGAGGTCGGTCGGTGGCGGGGGAGTCGTGGCGCCTGCGGTGGTGCACGCAAACTCCAAGAGCGCCCCGGCCACCTCGACGCAGTGGTCGGCGTACTCCCGGGCCGACCACGTCTCCGGTGCCGGGCGACGATCCGCGTCCGGGTGGTCCAGCAACCGCTCCAGGTCGGCGTACGCGGTGTCGAGTCGCGCCGCCTCGTCCGCGCCGCCGGTCAGCTCGCGGGCGTCGAAGCCGCACTCGTCGCACAGCTCGGCCATCCGGCCGTCGATGGCGTGCCAGCGTGTAGGTCATGGCGCCACCCTAAGAGCGACGTCTGTGGCCGGGCGGCCATCGCTACGCTGGTCCGGTGACCGAGATCGAGATCGGCCGGGCCAAGCGCGCCCGCCGCGCCTACTCCTTCGACGACGTGGCGATCGTGCCCTCGCGGCGCACCCGCGACCCCGAGGAGGTCAGCGTCGCCTGGCAGATCGACGCCTACCGCTTCGAGCTCCCGGTCCTCGCCGCGCCGATGGACTCGGTGATGAGCCCCGAGACCGCGATCGCGTTCGGTCGGGCCGGGGGTCTCGGCGTGCTCAACCTCGAGGGCCTGTGGACCAGGTTCGACGACCCGTCGCCGTTGCTGGACGAGGTGGCGGGCCTGCACGGGCTCGAGGCCACGAAGCGGATGCAGGAGATCTACCTCGAGCCGATCAAGCCCGAGCTGATCACCGAGCGGCTCCGCCAGATGCGTGAGTCGGGGGTGACCGTCGCCGGGGCGCTCTCCCCGCAGCGGACCAAGGAGTTCGCCAAGACCGTGGTGGACGCCGGGGTCGACATGTTCGTCATCCGCGGGACCACCGTCTCCGCCGAGCACGTCTCGAGCCAGGCCGAGCCGCTGAACCTCAAGGAGTTCATCTACGAGCTCGACGTCCCCGTGATCGTCGGCGGGTGCGCCACCTACCAGGCCGCCCTGCACCTGATGCGTACCGGAGCGGCCGGCGTACTCGTCGGCTTCGGTGGCGGCGCTGCCCACACCACCCGCACGGTGCTCGGCATCGCGGTGCCGATGGCGAGCGCCGTGGCCGACGTCGCCGCGGCCCGGCGCGACTACCTCGACGAGTCCGGTGGCCGCTACGTCCACGTGATCGCCGACGGCTCGATCGGCCGGTCCGGCGACATCGCGAAGGCGATCGCCTGCGGCGCCGACGCCGTCATGGTCGGGTCGCCGTTCGCGCGCTCCTCGGATGCCCCCGGCCGCGGCTTCCACTGGGGCGCGGAGTCCTGGCACGCCGAGCTGCCGCGGGGCGAGCGGGTCGAGATCGGCAGCATCGGGACGATGCAGGAGATCCTCTTCGGCCCCTCCCGCGTCGCCGACGGCACCATGAACCTGATCGGCGCGCTCCGCCGCTCGCTCGCCACCACTGGCTACACCGACCTCAAGGAGTTCCAGCGGGTCGAGGTCGTCGTCGAGTAGCGCTGTCCGCGCGCCGCGCACTGCGAGCCGACAACGCCGGGCTCACGCCCGCCTCCTGGGCCCCGTAGGGCTGCCCGGAGTACCTTCCTCGGCCTGCCTGGGGGTTTGGCTCGGGGCAGTTCGTGGAACGGATTGAGAAGGGGAAAGTTCGGGGGAGGGAGACCCATGCGGGATGAGAAGGGGCATGACTGGACGAGGCCGCCGCTGCGACAGCGGATGGTGGGCGGCTACCTGGATGTGTGCGTCAACTGCGGGATCGAGCGGGTCGGGCCGCAGTCGAAGGAGGAGTGTGCGGGCCAGCCCTCCGAGCCGCGACCCCCGGAGCCGTAGACCACATCGAACCGAGTGGTCTCCTCCCGGCGTCAGCGTCCCGGGGTCTAGCGGACCGTAACCCTTCGCCACTAGAACTCGTTTCACTTCTCGTGAAGCTCACCACGACCGTCAGCCTGGTGCTCGCCCTGCTGCTGACCCCGTTGCTGGGCGCGGCGTCCTGGCCCGCCGTCGCGCAGGCGCCCGACACGGACGGGACGACGGTCCCGGTCCCGCAGCTCAGCGAGCCACCCGAGGGAGTCCACGGCCACCCGCTCTGGGACTCCTGGCACCAGCTCAAGCCCTTCGGTTACCAGGAACGCGAGTACCTCGTCTCCGGCCGGGCGAGGGCGGAGGACGGCACCACGGCGCCGTACACCACCCGGATCGTGGTCTTCCGGCCGCGCTCGGACGAGCGCTTCAACGGCACCGTCCTGCTGGACTGGGTCAACGTGACCGCGCAGTTCGAGAACGCCGTGGACATCCTCGAGGCGCGCGAGATGCTGCTCCGCGAGGGCTACGCCTTCGTCCACGTGAGCGCTCAGTCCGCCGGCCTGTGCTGCACGCCGCTCACGCCGAAGATCTGGGACCCGGTCCGCTACGAGTCGATCAACCACCCCGGCGACGCCTACGCCGCCGACATCTTCGCCCAGGTCGCGCGCTCCATGCGGGCTCGGGCCGCCGACAGCATCGCCCCGCTCGGGCCGCTCACGCCGCGCCGGGTGCTCGCGTCCGGCCAGTCCCAGTCGGCGAACCGCCTGTACGACTACGTCTCCTCGGGCCAGGCCGCCCGCGACGACGTGATCGACGGGTTCCTGATCCACGGGGGCGGTGAGAAGACCTTCGGGGGTCCGCTCGCCGTCCCCGTGCTCCACCTGCTGAGCGACCTCGAGGCCGATCCCTCGCCGCCCAGCGACGACCCCCGCTACCGGCTGTGGGAGGTCGCGGCCACGGCGCACTCGGACTACTTCATCGGCTACCAGTCGATCTTCGGCAACGGCCCACGCACCGCCGACCAGCCGGCCATGGACCGCGCCGGGTACGACGAGCTCATCGACGCGGCCGGCAACTATGGCCAGGACCCGGCACCCCTGCATGCCACGTGCACCGTGGCCGGCGCGACCATGCCCATGCACTACGCCGCCTCCACCGCGCTGTACCAGCTGGACCGCTGGGTGCGGACCGGTGCGGCACCGGCGATCACCCCGCGGTTCGCCTTCGACGCCACGGGTCAGCTGGCGAAGGACGAGCACGGCAACACCAGGGGCGGGATCCGGATGCCGCCGGTGGAGGTGCCCGTCGCGACGTACCTCACCACCGCCTGCGGTCTCGGCGGCATCACCGCGCCGTTCACGGATGCCCAGGTGCAGGCGCTCTACCCGACCTTCGCCGACTACCAGCAGCGGATGCGGGCGGCCACCGACCGCGCGGTCCGGCGGGGCTGGCTGCTCCCACCGGACGCACGCGACCAGATGCGCAGGGTGTGCACCGTGCGCGAGCGCTACCCGGCCGACGCCCGCGGCCGCTGTCAGGACTACCGGCCCCCGGATTTCGGAACTGCCTGACACGGAGCCCCGGCCTGACACACTGGCGGGCATGAGCCGCACCAGCGCCCTGAGTCCGCAGGCTCGGTCCGCGGCGCTCGACCACCTGGCCGACTCGACGACCGAGCTCGACGTGCTCGTCGTCGGCGGCGGGATCGTCGGAGTGGGGACGGCGCTGGACGCGGTGACCCGCGGCCTGGCCACCGGGCTGATCGAGCAGCGCGACCTGGCGTCCGGGACCAGCAGCCGGAGCAGCAAGCTGATCCATGGCGGCCTGCGCTACCTGGAGATGTACGACTTCGGCCTGGTCCGAGAGGCGATCGGTGAGCGGGGTCTCCTGCTCACCCGGCTGGCCCCGCACCTGGTCCGGCCGGTGCCGTTCCTCTACCCGCTGCACCGGACCCTCGAGCGGCCCTACGTCGGGGCAGGGCTCGCGCTCTACGACGCGATGGCGATGCTCGGCAAGTACGACGTCGGGGTCCCGCGGCACCGCCACCTGTTCCGCAAGCAGGTGGCGCGGATCGCCCCCGACCTGCGCACCGAGGACCTGGTCGGCGCGATCCGCTACTACGACTGCCAGGTCGACGACGCCCGGCTGGTGATGACCCTCGCCCGTACGGCGGCGGGCCACGGCGCCCACGTCGCGACCCGCACCAAGGTGACCGGGTTCCTCCGCGAGGGCGAGCGGGTGGTCGGCGTCCGCGCGGTCGACCTCGAGACCGGCCGGGAGCTCGAGGTCCGCGCCCGGGTGGTCGTCAACGCGGCCGGGGTCTGGACCGACGAGATCCAGGAGCTGGTCGGCGGCCGCGGCAGCCTCGACGTGCAGGCCAGCAAGGGCATCCACCTCGTCGTGCCGCGCGACCGGATCCGCTCCCAGGCCGGCTTCGTCACCCGGACCGAGAAGTCCGTGCTCTTCGTGATCCCGTGGGGCCGGCACTGGATCATCGGCACCACCGACACCGACTGGAACCTCGACAAGGCCCACCCGGCGGCCAGCCGGGCCGACATCGACTACCTGCTCGCCCACGTCAACACCATGCTGCGCGAGCCGCTCGACCACGAGGACGTGGAGGGTGTGTACGCCGGGCTGCGGCCCCTGCTGCGCGGTGCCCGGGAGCCGACGTCGAAGATCTCCCGCGAGCACACGGTGGTCACCCCGGTACCAGGCCTGGTGATGATCGCGGGCGGCAAGCTCACGACCTACCGCGTCATGGCCAAGGACGCCATCGACGCCGCCGCACACTCCCTCGAGACAACCATGAACATGACCGTGCGCGACTCGATCACCGACCGGGTACCGCTGGTGGGCGCCGCCGACTTCGAGACCCGCTCCAACCAGCGGGTGATGCTCTCGCGCCGGGCCGGCCTGCACGTCGCCCGGATCGACCACCTGCTGGGGCGGTTCGGGGGGCTCGTCGACGACGTACTCGAGCTGTGCGCCGCCAGTCCCGGGCTGGCGGTGCCCCTGGAGGGCGCGGACGACTACCTCTCGGCGGAGGTGGTGTACGCCGTCACGCACGAGGGCGCCCGCCACCTCGACGACGTGCTCACCCGCCGGACCCGGATCTCGATCGAGACCTTCGACCGGGGCGTCAAGGCCGCCGCGGCCGTCGCCGGTCTGATGGCCGGCGAGCTCGGCTGGGACGACGCCCGCACCGAGGACGAGGTCGACCACTACCTGCGCCGCGTGGAGGCCGAGCGCCAGAGCCAGGCCAAGCGCACCGACCAGGAGGCCGACGAGGCCCGGGTGAGTGCCCCCGACATCGTCTAGGGCCTGCTTTACAGTCGCAGCAGATGTGTCAACCGTCTCATCGGGCTACCGCAAGGTAGATAGCGAGACCGCGCTCACATACTCTCGGTCTCATGAGCGCCCAGAATCCCGCAGGAGGGCCGCTTCTCGACGGTCCGGCCGACCCCGAGCACGACCCGAGGGCGTCGTACGCCCTGGAGCCCGACTACGCGCAGAACCTCACCCGGCGGATCCTGGCCAGCACCGGCCAGACCGCACCGGTGGAGTCCCCGCTCAACGGGCAGCCGGTCGCCCACGTCCCGCAGTCCAGCGAGGCCGACGTCCGGGAGGCCGTGGCGCGGGCCCGGCGGGCGCAGGAGTCCTGGGCGCGCACCCCGCTGGCCGAGCGCTCCGCCGCGCTGCTGCGGCTCCACGACCTGGTGCTCGACCGGCAGGAGGAGATCTGCGACCTGATCGGCGTCGAGTCCGGCAAGGCCCGCAAGGACGCCTTCCTGGAGCTCGCGCACGTCGCACTCACCGCCCGCTACTACGCGCGCACCGCCCATGACCACCTCGACAGCCGGCGCGTGCCCGGCATGTTCCCCGGCCTCACCCACGTCGAGGTGAACCGGCTGCCCAAGGGCGTGGTCGGCATCATCTCGCCCTGGAACTACCCCTTCACCCTGGCGCTGTGCGACGGCCTGCCCGCGCTGCTGGCCGGCAACGCCGTGGTGATCAAGCCCGACGCCCAGACCATGCTCACCGCGCTCCTCGGCGCCGAGCTCCTCGAGCAGGCCGGCTTCCCGCGGGACGTGTGGCAGGTCGTGGCCGGTCCGGGCCGCGAGATCGGCCCGCCGCTGATCCAGGGCGTCGACTACATGTGCTTCACCGGCTCCACCGCCACCGGCAAGCTGATCGCGAGCCAGTGCGCGGAGCGGCTGATCGGCTGCTCGCTCGAGCTCGGTGGCAAGAACCCGATCCTGATCCTGCGCGACGCCGCGGTCGAGAAGGCCGCCGAGGGCACCACCCGGGCGTCGTTCTCCAACGCCGGTCAGCTCTGCGTGTCGACCGAGCGGCTCTTCGTGGCCGACCAGATCTACGACCGGTTCGTCGAGCGTTTTGTGGCTCGCACCCAGGCGATGACCCTCGGGGCCAACCTCGACTGGAGCGTCGACATGGGCACGCTCATCTCCGCCGACCAGCTCGAGACCGTCACCGCCCACGTCGACGACGCCGTTGCCAAGGGAGCCCGGGTCCTCGCCGGCGGCCGCGCCCGCCCCGACCTCGGCCCCTACTTCTACGAGCCGACCATCCTCGAGGGCGTCACCCCCGACATGACCTGCTTCGGGAACGAGACCTTCGGGCCGGTGGTCGCCCTCTACCGCTTCCACGACGAGGCGGACGCCGTCGCGCGGGCGAACGCGGGGGAGTACGGCCTCAACGGCTCCATCTACAGCCAGGACGGGGGACGCGCCCGGGAGCTCGCCCGTCAGATCAAGTGCGGGACGGTCAACATCAACGAGGGGTTCGGATCCACGTTCGGCTCGCTCGCTGCGCCGATGGGCGGGATGCGTCAGTCCGGCATGGGCCGGCGGCAGGGTGCCGAGGGCATCCTGCGCTACACCGACACCCAGTCGGTCGCCACCCAGCGCGGCGTCCGGATCGGGCCGTCGTTCGGGCTCTCGCAGGAGCAGTACGCCAAGGCGATGACGCTCAGCCTCCGGGTGCTGAACAAGCTGGGCCGGGCATGAACGAGCCTCGGGTGGTCGAGGAGCGGGACTTCGACTACGACGTCCTGGTCATCGGCTCCGGCTTCGGGGGCTCGGTGACCGCCCTGCGGCTCACCGAGAAGGGGTACCGGGTCGGCGTGCTGGAGGCCGGCGACCGGTTCGACGAGGCGTCGTACCCGAAGACGTCGTGGGACGTGAAGAACTTCCTGTTCCTGCCCGATGCCGGCTGCTACGGCATCCAGCGCATCGACATGGTCCGCGACTGCATGATCGTGGCCGGCGCCGGGGTGGGCGGTGGCTCCCTCGTCTACGCCAACACCCTCTACGAGCCGCTCGAGGCGTTCTACCGCGACCCGTCGTGGTCCCACATCTGTGACTGGAAGGCCGAGCTCGCGCCCTACTACGACCAGGCGAAGCGGATGCTCGGCGTGGTCGAGAACCCGCTGCGGACCCCCAGCGACGAGGTGATGGAGAAGGTGGCCGGGGAGATGGGCGTCGCCGAGACGTTCCACCCCACCCCGGTGGGCGTGTTCTTCGGCACCGGCGACCAGGCGCCCGGCGAGACCGTCGCCGACCCCTACTTCGGCGGGGCCGGTCCGGAGCGGCAGGCCGTGCATCGGCTGCGGCGAGTGCATGACCGGCTGTCGGCACCACGCCAAGAACACCCTGCTGAAGAACTACCTCTACCTCGCCGAGCAGGCCGGCGCCGTCGTCCACCCGCTGACCACCGTCACCCGGGTCCGCCCTCGCGAGCGGTGGCGGCTACACGGTCGACGCCCGCTGGACGAAGGCCAAGCTCTCGCGCCGGACCGCCACCAAGACGTTCACCGCCGAGCACGTGGTCTTCTCCGCCGCTGCGCTCGGCACCCAGAAGCTGCTGCACCGGCTCAAGGCCGAGGGCGACCTGCCGAAGCTCAGCGACCGGCTCGGCTACCTCACCCGCACCAACTCCGAGGCGATCCTGGGCGCCATCGCCCCTGACCTGAAGATCGACTACAGCCAGGGCATCGCCATCACCTCGTCGTTCCACCCCGACGAGCACACCCACATCGAGCCGGTCCGCTACGGCAAGGGCTCGAACTTCATGTCGCTGATGCAGACCGTGCTCACCGACGGTGACGGGCCCGTCCCGCGCTGGCGGACGTGGCTGCGGGAGATGTGGGCACAGCGGGGCAACGTCAAGGCGCTCTACGACTTCAAGCACTGGTCGGAGCGCACCGATCATCGCGCTGGTCATGCAGTCGCTCGACAACTCGATCACGACGTTCCCCAAGAAGACGCCGTTCGGGTGGGTGCTGTCATCGCGACAGGGCCACGGCAAGCCGAACCCCACGTGGATCCCGGCCGCGAACGAGGCGGTACGCCGGATGGCGCGGGTCATGGGCGGCACCGCCGGCGGCTCCGTCGGCGAGCCGTTCAACCGGCCGCTGACCGCGCACTTCATCGGCGGGTGCACCATCGGCGACACGCCCGAGTCCGGCGTCGTGGACCCCTACCACCGGGTCTACGGCTACCCCGGGCTGCACGTCGTCGACGGCTCGACCATCTCGGCCAACCTCGGCGTGAACCCGTCCCTGACCATCACCGCCCAGGCGGAGCGGGCGATGGCCTACTGGCCGAACCGGGGCGAGGCCGACCCCCGACCGGCTCCCGGGACGGCGTACGAGCCGGTCGCCCCGGTGCCGCCCGCGCACCCGACCGTCCCGGACGCCGCTCCCGGCGCCCTGCGGCTGCCCATCGTCGGCGTGAGCTGACCCTGCCCAGCCCCGAAAAAAGTCTCGAAACTCGCCGTACCCGGTCGTAACCCAAGGTAAAGCGGCTCGTTGAGCCAGCGGATCCGGCGCTTTTGCTCCCTCCCAGGTCGGATCCCGTGTCCAGGCGCTGTCCAGCAGTTGCGTG
The DNA here is from genome assembly GCA_963848795.1 of uncultured Actinomycetota bacterium. Taxonomy (GTDB): domain Bacteria; phylum Actinomycetota; class Actinomycetes; order Propionibacteriales; family Nocardioidaceae; genus Nocardioides. The sequence goes on along the minus strand of CAWKEX010000011.1, from coordinate 126,316 downwards.
GACGATCAGGGCCCGGCCACCCTCCCTCCCCGGCCGGGCCCTGATGCGTTTCACTCGCCTGACCGGCGAGCGGAGCTCGGCGGTCAGATCAGCGAGGAGGTTGAGGAGGTCCGGACGCACCGGAGCGCAGCGACGGGACGTCCAGGCCGTCTCGAAACCCGGTGAGCGAGGCAGGGCGGTGACGACGGCCCCGGCGGTTGAGGAGGCCCGTCCGGCGGCCCGTCTCGAAACCCGGTGCGCGAAGCAGGGCAGCAACCGCAGGACCTCCGGTGGTTGAGCTGCGAGTGTCGTCGAAACAGTGAGGGCCGTACGGCGATGGGGTGGCCGACAGTGTGGATTCTCATGCACCTGGTGCGTGCAGATCTTCACCAACCGCAATCGTTTGCATGACCGACGTGCCATCACGGTCTTCGCACCTCAACCACCGCCGGTCGTTGAGCGGCGAGCGCCGGCAAGTCGTGCCGCCGGTGGTTGAGGAGGGCCGTCTCGTGCGGCCCGTCTCGAAACCCCGGAACCGTGGGCAGGGCGGTGCCCACGCACCGTCGGCAGTCGGGTGCGGGGGTTTCGAGACGGCTCGCACAGTCGCTCGCTGCGCTCGTGTCTGTGCCGAGCCTCCTCAACCTGCGCCGCTGATCGCGCCGCTCGCGAGCTCGCGACCCGGCGCTTATAGGCTGCGGCCATGGTGGAGCACCCCGAGCACGATCTGGTCCTGGTGGTCGACTTCGGGGCGCAGTACGCCCAGCTGATCGCCCGCCGGGTCCGCGAGGCCCGGGTCTACTCCGAGATCGTGCCCGCACTCGATGCCGGTGGCCGAGATGCTGGCGCGGCGAGCCGAAGGCGATCATCCTCTCCGGCGGCCCGTCGTCGGTCTACGCCGCGGGCGCCCCGGGCATCGACGCCGCGATCTTCGACGGCGGGGGTCCCGGTCTTCGGCATGTGCTACGGCTTCCAGCTGATGGCCCAGGCGCTCGGCGGGACCGTCGCGCACACCGGGCGCCCGCGAGTACGGCCGCACGCCGGTGGTCGTCGGCGCCCCCGGGCACGCTGCTCGCCGAGATCCCGGCCGAGCACAGCGTGTGGATGTCCCACGGCGACTCCGTCACCGCGGCGCCGTCCGGGTTCGACGTACTGGCCGCCACGGCGGTCACGCCGGTCGCCGCCTTCGAGGACGTCGACCGCGGCCTGGCCGGCGTCCAGTGGCACCCCGAGGTCTGCACACCCAGCACGGCCAGAAGGTGCTCGAGCACTTCCTGCTCCAGATCGCCGGCTGCCGCCCGACCTGGACCATGGTCAACATCGTCGAGGAGCAGGTCGAGGCGATCCGCGCGCAGATCGGCGACCGCGGGCACGCCATCTGCGGCCTGTCCGGGGGCGTGGACTCGGCCGTGGCCGCCGCGCTCGTCCAGCGGGCGATCGGCGACCGGCTGACCTGCGTCTTCGTCGACCACGGGCTGCTGCGCCAGGGCGAGGCCGAGCAGGTCGAGCGCGACTTCGTCGCCGCCACCGGCGTCGACCTGCACGTCGTGGACGCCGAGAAGCGGTTCCTCGACGCGCTCGCCGGGGTCACCGACCCCGAGGAGAAGCGCAAGATCATCGGCCGCGAGTTCATCCGGGTCTTCGAGGCCGCCGAGGCCGAGATCCTCGGCGACGCCGTGACCGGCGAGGACGGCGAGAAGGTCGCCTTCCTCGTCCAGGGCACGCTCTACCCCGACGTCGTCGAGTCCGGCGGCGGCGCCGGCACCTCCAACATCAAGTCCCACCACAACGTCGGCGGGCTGCCCGACGACCTCGAGTTCGAGCTGGTCGAGCCGCTGCGGACGCTGTTCAAGGACGAGGTGCGGCTGGTCGGCGAGCAGCTCGGCCTGCCCGGCCGACATCGTCTGGCGCCAGCCCGTTCCCCGGGCCCGGGCCTCGGCATCCGGATCATCGGCGAGGTCACCCGCGAGCGGCTCGACGTCCTCCGCGAGGCCGACGCGATCGCCCGCGAGGAGCTGACCCGCGCCGGCCTCGACCGCGACATCTGGCAGTGCCCGGTGGTGCTGCTCGCCGACGTCCGCTCCGTCGGCGTCCAGGGCGACGGCCGCACCTACGGCCACCCGATCGTGCTGCGGCCGGTCACCTCCGAGGACGCGATGACCGCCGACTGGGCGCGCGTCCCCTACGACGTCCTCGAGCGGATCTCCACCCGGATCACCAACGAGGTCCGCGAGGTCAACCGGGTCGCGCTCGACCTCACCTGCAAGCCGCCGGGCACCATCGAGTGGGAGTGAGCCAGACCGAGTGGCCCCTGGCGGGGTCCCGGGAGTCTGCTAGGGCGCCTGAGCCCGACATCTGGCTGCGATCTTCGTCGCCGGCGTTGCGCCGGGATCCATGGCCCCATCGGGCTGGCCCGAACGGGCTCGCCCTCATGTGTCTTTGAATCATCAACCGAGCGACGAAGAATGGACCGTTGGGGAACGAGAATGTGAAGGCCAGTCATGGACGACAGGGTCCTGACTCTCGGCAGGACGTTCGACAAGTCTCGCAGCAGGCGCTCGGGTCGGCGACCACGAGTCGGTGTGCTGCTGGCAGCCGGTCTCATCGCCTCCGGGTTGATGCAGCTGCCCGCGTCCGCGGTCGCGGCGCCGGCGTTCCGCACCCAGGCCCCCTCCGCGACCGAGGGTGGCATGCGGGCGCCCGCTGCCAACCCCACTCCCGAACGCCGCATCAAAGCGATCCGTCCGCGATTGTTCGTCGACGGCGACACGGTGTTCGAGGGTGAGGACGCAGTTTTCGAGCTGAGCCTGTCCAAGTTCACCCACCGGCGGGTCACCGTCAGCTTCTTCACCCAGGACGGCTCCGCTCGCGGAGGCAGTGACTACGAAGAAGTGTCCGGCTCACGCTCCTTCCGCCCAGGCAGCAGACATGTCTTTGTCACTGTGGAGACGTTCAAGGACCGGAAACGCGAGGGCGACCAGTCCTTCTTCCTCCGCGTGTTCGACGTCAGAGGGGCGACCAGGGGCGACACCTTCGGCCGAGCCACGATCCTCGACCGGAACCGGAATAACCCGCAGCCGTGTCACCCGCGGTGCAAGCCGCCGTGTCACCCGTTCTGCCCGCCGCCGTGTCACCCGAACTGTCCTCCGCCGTGCCACCCGTTCTGCCCGCCGCCGCCGTGCCAGCCGAACTGCCCGCCGCCGCCGTGCCAGCCGAACTGCCCACCACCTCCAACTCCCCAGCCTCCGCCTCCGCCCCCGCCGCCTCCTCCTCCGCCGCCGCCACCGACCCGCCGCGGCCGGGGCCACCCGACCCTCCGCCGGGGCCACCCGACCCTCCGCCGGGGCCACCCGACCCTCCGCCGGGGCCGCCGAACCCACCACCAGGGCCGCCTGCAGCTCCACTGCGGTAGCGGAGACCTCAACCGCGCGCTGCTCCGTAGCGAGCGTCACCTCTGGAGCGCGCCGCCGGTTCCGCAGCACGTGATGCTCGGACCTGGGGCGCGGTAGCAAGGGGCCCGACGGCACGGGAGGGATCGGATCTGCAGAGTCCTCCGTGAGGGTCGAGATCAGGTCGTCGTCGGCGAGTGCGCCCGCGTGGACGCTCGTCCCCTATTCTCGAAGCATGCTGATCATCGCCATCATCCTTTTCGGCATGCTCATCGGCGCCGGAGCGCAAATGCTGCTCGGCCGATCGGCATCCGGCATCGACTGGCCGATGGCGTTCGCCTCGGGCCTCCTCGGCTCCCTGGTCGGGGGGTTGCTGATCAGCTTGCTCGCCGGCGACGGGCTCGACCTGGCCCTGAGCGGCATTCTCGGGTCTCTGGTCGGTGCGGTGCTCGTCACCGGGCTCTGGCAGTGGCTCCGTGGCCGCCGCGCCTCGTCCGCTTCCTGACTGACTCGGCCTCAGGCGCCGGCGGCGTCCGTCGGGTCCGGTCGCGTGGTGCGGTGGATGTGCCAGCCTGCCCAGGCGAGCGCGCCGACGGGGATCGGGCAGCCAGAACGACACCAGCCGGTACAGCAGGGTGCCGATCAGCGCCGTGGCGGCGCTGATCCCGATCAGCACCAGCATGGCCGTGAGGCCGACTCGACGAAGCCGAGACCACCCGGAGTGATCGGGATGATCGCGAGGGCCTGCGCGACGACGTAGGCCAGCAGCACCTCCGACGGCCGGGCGTGCGCGCCGAACGCGACCAGTGCAGCAACCAGCGCGGCGTAGTCGAACATCCGGTTCGCCGCCGCTGCGAACACCGCTCGCCACCAGCGCCCCTCGAACGCCCTCGCGATGCGGTCGCGCTGCGCGACCAGACGGGGCGCGACCGACTCGGCGAGATGCTCGGCGTACGAGGTGGACGACGTGTCCGACCGCGCGCCCACCGGCGACCAGCAGCGGCCAGGTGAGTGCGGTCACCCCGATCACCCACGATGACCACGGCAATGACCAGCGAGACCAGCAAGCCGAGTTGGAGCTGCCTGGCCGGCGGCGGACCGATGATCAGGGCCGGCACGGTGATGACCGGAAGCAGCAGCAGGACCGCGTTCGTCAACAGGCCGACGGCGGTGAGGGCCGAGGCCACGGCCGCCGGTGGCTGGCCGGCCTGGATGAGCACCCGTGCCTGGACCATGCCGCCGGTGGCCGGCCGCCCGGGACGACCTTGCTGGCCGCGTTGCCGGCCAGCTGTGCCGAGGCCACCGAGCCCCAGCCGAGCCGGAGCTACTCGCGCGGCGGCCTCCGGTCAGCGGGGGGCAAGCGCCAGCCGCGTCAGCCACCACAGCGACACCAGGCTGCACGACTCCAGCGCCACGAGGACCAGGAACCACCACGGCTGGACAGCTCGCAGCCCCGGCCAGGAGCCGAAGATGGTCACCAGGCTCGGCGCGACGACGTACAGCCCGATCCCGGTGATCGCCAGGCCGACCGCGCGCCCTCCCCAGCGACGCACGAGAGCGCTGGTCGAGGCATTCACCCGGAACCGCCGGAAGCAGCCATCGCGAGATCTCCTCGCTCAGAAGGACGCCCCTCACGCTACTCCGGCCTGGGTCGCGACGTTCTGATGTGCGCGGCTCGGGAGTGCCCGATGGCTGACCGGATCTCGGCAGCTGGCGCTCATCGTGGCGGATGCGCCCAGAGGAAATTCCTAGCGGGGCCAGTCCCAGTCCGTCCTGAGTCGACCCATGAAGTCGTGATAGGGCGTCTCCTCGTACCCATCGTCAAAGGGTGGAAGTTCGTGGTCGTGGAGCACGCGAAGCGTGTCGTGCACCCCGCCCTCGTACGTCTGGATCAGCATCCGCGCCAGGTCTTCGCGGTCCTCGTCAGGGGTTCGAGCAAGCACCTCGTTCATGCGCTGCTCTTCGGGCATCTCATCCGGATGGTCGAGCGCATAGGTGTTCCAGACTCCACGGCGCGCCCACGTCGCCGGAACGGTGCCTCCACCGTTCCGACACTCGTCGACAAGTGCATCGATCAGCGCCCTGTATTGGTCTCGACCGTCGTTGCCCTTGGCATGGAGCGATGGTGTCGCACCCACCCTTGGACGACGGCGGCCCCGGCGCGACTGAGCGGATCGCGGCATGTGGGTGCACGTCAAGGCGTTCGGAGGTGTCGCACGTCCCGAGAGGTGTGAGGATGCGGTGTGGTCAAGTACGCGATCACCTCGCCACTCTCGTTGGGGCGCGTCATGTGGTGGTACGGCGAGGACGCGATGTGGCCAGCCGGGCCGAACCATTTCTCGAGTTCCGACCACTTGATGACGGCTTGACTCCACCGGCTGGTTGGCGTGCGCCGGTCGGCGATCTGGGGCAATACCTGAATCTTGTCGGGGTCTGAACGCTCCCTGACCAGGATGAATCCCATCGCCTCGTCCGCTCGCTGGGGCCACGGGTTGGGTAGGGCCGGCAGTCGGTGTGGCTCCAGACTCGTCTCCACCGTGGGCCTGGGGCGAAGTCTCTTTGGCGGCGGAGGCGGCCGAAGCAACTGGTCTCGCAGGTTGTCGAGCGCCGCCTTGCGCCGCGTCCGCTGCGCCGGCTCCCACCGCTCCAACTCACTGGGACTGTCGATGATCGACAGGGCCCGGTCGAGGACGTGGGGGACGACATGGCCAACCCTGTGTTGAGTGGCCGCAAGCCCGAGCCAGAAGTCGTTGTCTTCATCACCGTCTTGGCCGATACCGAACTCCTCCACGAGGCGCTCAGTGGCTTGCGCGGCAACGAGACGTTCCGCGATCAGGTCGCGGAAGCCTTCACGCACGTCGGACGCGCCATCGTTGCTGAAAATGCCGACGCCCCAGGAGCCCACGTCAGGATTCTGCCCCAGACGGGATCCAGACGGCGCGAAGATTCAGTCCACTGGCAGCGGGCAGATCCGCGCACATCGCCGTCACCTGCATGGCTCCCGGCGTCGACTGGATTCCCCCAGTCGATCACCGTGGAGGTGTGCCTGACTGATTGCCGACACGTAATAAACCGCCGGGGTCTCGGGTCCCCGGCGGTTCGTCTCCAATGTTGAAGGGTCAGCGTGAACAGGCCATAAAACTCCCTATGGATCGTGGGCAACCACCCCGGACGTCGTCGTCCCGCGGCTAGCCCCGCCGGTCGCGCAGCGTCCACTCGACGACGACGCCACGCGGTTGAGGTCCGGACGTCCGCACGCCCGCACTGATCTCGGACAACCGAGCGGGTGGCGGCATGAGCGGATACTGGTGCTCAGGGGTCGAGCCCGCGGGCGCCTCACTCGTCCCGAATTCCAGGGCGACCCCGCTGTTCCAAGTACGTGCTCAAGTCCACGAACGTTCCAGCCGCCACTTCCACACCGGCAGGCCACACGGCTTCGCACTCGTCACATACGCGCACCTGCTCGCCGGTTTGATCTACGCGGGAGGCCGCCACTTCTCCCTGTCCGTCACAGCGTGGGCACGACAACGACAAGGGAGGACCGTAGGCCACTTGCGGTCCGGTCAGTCCCCTCACCGGCACGACCGCGCACATCCCGGGCAGGAGAGTGCGCCTCGTGAAGGTCAGGAGCCTCGTACCTTCTGCCACCATTCCTGCATGGACCCGGGCTGGACTCCCCACGCAGTGATGGAGTCCGTCCGCCGCCACCTAGCGACGTGGCATTTCGAGCGCCCGCTCCGCATCGATCGGCTCGACCTCGTGGACGGCGACGTCCTGGTCGTCCTCAGCGGTCTCCACGCCGACGTGCTCAACGGCGTCCGCTTCTCCCTCGCGCACCTACCGGTCGGGCCGTTGACCGGGGAGGTGCGCAACTCGGTCGATGAGTGGGCCAGCGAGGTCGCGATCGCCCTGGACGAGGCGAGTAGCACGAGGGAGATCGATAGTGCCGAGCAACGGGTCGAGCCAGACGGCGTCGTCCTGCTCCGATGGTGGCCGGGGGACAGTTGGTCTCATTGAGACAGAACCGCCCTGATCTCGGTGCGGCCTCAGGCGGTCAACCGTGCTCGGCTCGCCGAAATGCAACGCCCGGATGAGCCATCATCAATGTCGGTGGTGAGTGCTTGAGTTGAGCCATGACAGCAACCGCGACTCCCCGGACCGAGGTCGACTCCCCGGGCGAGGTGCTGGGTGCCGTGCGGGCCTCCAAGGCCGCCGAGAACGTCGAGGCTGCTCGTCAATTGCGGCTGGCCGTGGACTGGGCGGCGATGCACTCGGTGGACTCGATCCACGATGCGGCCACGTTGTGGGCGCCGCGGTTCGGTTTCGAGGAGGAGGCGGTCCCGGTGGCCGGGCCGGGTGCGCCGCTGGTGGCGGAGTTCTGTGTGGCCGAGTTCGCGGCCGCGCTGGGGGTGTCCGACCGAGGTCGGGCAGGCTGTTCCGTGGGCGAGGCACTGGAGCTGCGCTACCGCCTTCCTCGGCTCTGGCGCCGGGTCACCGACGGTGACCTGCCGGCGTGGCGGGCCCGGCGGATCGCCCGGGCAGACCATCTCCCATGCCTGATCCCATGAGGGCGCCGGCCTACGTCGACCGGCACGTCGGCGCCGGTGGCGCACAAGATCGGGCCGGCCCCGTCCTGGACCGGCTGGTGACCGAGGCGATCGCCCGGTTCATGCCCGAGACCGCCGAGGAGACCCGCCGCCGCGCCGCCGAGGGGCGGCACTTCACCATCGACCACGACCAGGTCTCCTTCGCCGGCACCTCACTCATCTCTGGCGAGCTCGACCTGGCCGACGCCCTCGACCTGGACCAGGCGGTCGGCGTCCGCGCAGACCACCTCAAGGATCTCGGGTGTGCGGAGCCTCTGGACGTGCGGCGGGCGATGGCCGTCGGGGACCTGGCCCGCCGTCAGCTCGCCCTCGACCTCTCAACCGGCGACCCTCCGGTGGTTGAGGAGGTTGCGCAGCAACCGTCGCCGAGGTGCGCAGCAACCGTCTCGAATCGAACCCTCCCCGCCCCATCACCCTGTTCCTGCACCTGCACCAGAGCGCCCTGGAGGGTGTGGGCCATCAGGTGGGCCGGGTGGAGAACACCCGCAGCCCGGTCACGGTCGAGCAGATCCGGACCTGGTGCGGCAATCGGGACGCCCAGGTGGTGGTGAAGCCGGTGCTCGACCTGGCCGACCACGTCCACGTCGAGGCCTACGAGGTTCCCGACCGGATCGTCGAGGCCGTCGCGCTGCGCGACCACACCTGCGTCTTCCCCTGGTGCACCAGGCCCGCCCGCCGGCTCCGAACTGATGAACACGGCTGCGACTGCGACCACGTCGTCCCCCACGCCCAGGGCAGGGCCACCTGCACCTGCCAGCTCGCGCCCTTGTGCCGGCGACACCACCGGCTCAAGACCCACGGCGGCTGGACCTACACCATCCTCGAACCCGGCACCTACCTCTGGTCGAGCCCGCACCGCTACCAGTACCTCCGCAACCACGAAGGCACCCTCGACGTCACCAGCAAGCGACGCTCACCCGCACCCCGGCCCGACGAGTAACCACCCCGCCCCACACCCCGCCCGGCAGCCACCGCGGGCCGGGCATCGGCACGCGTGATGGACTCCCGCCATGGGGAAGTTGGCGGTGATCGTCCTGGCGCTGGGCAGTCTCGTGGTAGCGGGCAGCGTTGTGGCAGCGACCCTCATCGACGATGACCGCGGGAGTGCCGACTCACGTGCGGTCGTGACCCAGGTGGTCGACGGCGACACGGTGGTGATCGACTCGGGCAAGCATGTCCGGCTGATCGGTGTGGACACCCCGGAGCGCGACACCTGTGGGTACGAGGCAGCGACGAGAGCGATGCGGCGGATGGTCGAGGACCGGAGGGTGGTCCTGGTCAATCCCGACGGCGTTCAGGATCTCGACGGGTACGGGCGCCTGCTGCGCTTCGTCGACGTCGGAGACAGGGACGCCGGGCTGGCGCAGATCCGTGCCGGGCTGGGGAAGGCCAGGTACGACTCCCGGGACGGCTATGACGTGCACCCGCGCGAGGAGCGCTACCACCGGGCAGATCGTCAGAGTGTCGGAGTCTGTGAGCGGTAGGAGCGCTCTCAGGAGCTGCGTTCGAACGTGACGAGCAGCCCCTCGACGCTACCCGGGCCGACTCGTCCCTTGATCTCTGCAGCCGTGATGGTCTTCAGCCGCCAGCCCTGAGCGGCGTGGTCGTTGAGCAGCTGCTCGAGCTTCTCGCCCGACATCTTGCCGCCGATCATCTTCTCCCGGACCTCCACGACCTTGTACGCGTACGCCATGTTCCCTCCTCGGATCGACCTGTGCCCTGACGCTACGCCTGCTGGCGGGAGGGCTCGAGGTGCAGCCGGACGTCGTCCGGCAGCCCGGTGACCGACGCTCCCGCCTCGGTCACCTCGAGGTCGACCCGTCCGCCCCCCAGCGGGATGCGGTCGACCCACAGGTGGCGGATCGAGGCCGGCAGCGCCGGCGCCAGCCACACCTGCCCGCGGGCACCCAGGGGTCGAGCCGCAGCAGCGTGCGGACCAGCAGGATCGGCGCCGCCGCGGCCCAGGCCTGGGGCGAGCACGACGTCGGATAGGGCACCGGGACGGGTACTGCTCCCGGTCGAAGCCGCAGAACAGCTCGGGCAGCCGGCCGCCGAAGTGCTCGGCGGCGTCGAGGAGCCCGTGCCACCCGCTGGGCCTCGTCGACGAAGCCGTAGCGCATGAGCCCGGCCGCGATGATGGCGTTGTCGTGCGGCCACACCGAGCCGTTGTGGTAGCTGACCGGGTTGTAGGCGCCCATGGCGGTGCCGAGCGTGCGGATGCCCCAGCCGCTGAACATCTCCGGCGACAGCAGCTGCTCGGCGACGCGCGGCGCCTTGTCCTCGTCGACGATGCCGGTCCACAGGCAGTGGCCCATGTTGGAGGCGCACGCGTCGACCGGCCGCTTGTCGCCGTCGAGGGCGACGGCGAAGTAGCCGCCGGCTCGGGCAGCCAGAACCGCTCGTTGAACGCGCACCTTGAGCTCGTCGGCCGCGCGGTCCAGTGCCGGGCTCCGGCGTCGTCGCCGAGTCCTGCGCCAGCTCGGCCCGGGCCAGGTAGGCGGCGTAGACGTAGCCCTGCACCTCGCACAGCGCGATCGGCGGCTCGGCGAGCGTGCCGTCGGCGAACGTGATGCCGTCCCAGGAGTCCTTCCAGCCCTGGTTGATCAGGCCGTGGTCGTTGAGCCGCTGGTACTCGACGAAGCCGTCGCCGTCCCGGTCGCCGTACTGTCGATCCAGTCCAGCGCCCGGTCGGCGTGCGGCAGCAGCCGACGGATCTGCTCCGGGTCGCCAGGCCCCAGCGGCGCAGCTCGCCGAGCAGCATGACGAACAGCGGCGTGGCGTCGACCGTGCCGTAGTAGGCAGCCGCCGCCACCGAGCGACAGCCCGGCTCGAGACCGCGAGCGCATCTCGTGCAGGATCTTGCCCGGCTCCTCCTCGGTCAGCGGATCGACCGCTGCCCTGGAAGCGGGCCAGCGTCTGCAGCGTGCCGAGCGCCAGGCTCGGGTCGACCGGCAGCGCCATCCAGGCGGTGAGCAGCGAGTCGCGGCCGAACAGCGTCATGAACCACGGCGCGCCGGCGGCGACGACGGCGCGCGTCGGGGTGCTCGGGTCGAAGATGCGCAGCGCGCCCAGGTCCTCCTAGCTGCGCCGAAGCCCGCCCGTGCGAGGAATGGTTGCCCATGTGCACCTGGATTCTTCGACTCCTGCCGGCGGCAGAGTCGCACCGCGGGTAGATTTTACTCTTCGCCGGACCTGATCGAGTGGGCGCGACGGCGCGACCGCCCTCCGTCGACCGCGGGGCGCACCATGACGGTGGCGCTCCATCTGCCCGTGCGGTGGGACAACTACGAAGTAGAGGAAGGTCGCGTCTTCGGGCTGAGGGCGATGGCGCCGACTGGCGGCCTCGACGATGTCGCTGCCAGACGCTTGCCCGAACGTTGATCAGGTGCAGCCGGATCCTCAGCCCGTCGCCGCGCTTCCCCGAGCTCGTCCCAGAGCCGGCGCTCCTTCACCTCGAAGAGGTCAGCGAAGTCCGCCTACACCGAGGAGTACTACGCTCGCCCGCGGGCGCGGCCGACGAAGTTTCGGACGGTGATCTGCTCCAGGATTCCGGCCCCTACCTCGCGGAGGCGTTCGACGATGAGCGGACTGTCCGCAGTCCGGACGCGGCACGCGGCCGCAAAAAGGCGCCCGGTACGGTTCGGGGGCCGGCAGGCCAGGGGTGCCGGATGCTGGCCGTTCACGGTCAGATTCCAGCGCGACAGGATGCGGGTGTCCTCAAAGTAGACCCCGAGCGGCTATTCCGGATCGGAAGTCGCCGGTGCCGAGGCAGATGCAGAAGGAAGAGCCCTCCACCAGGGTGACGGCTTCGTCCGTGCTGGTCGGTTCACTCTCGGGTGTTCAGGCGCCGGTCATCGACCCAATGATTGCCGAGCAACGTGGACCCGGTCACTCGGGTGCGGAGCCAGCGGGGAGCCACCAGACTGTCAGGGTGATCGCGTCAATCGCCTGGGGTGCCCTGGCCGCTTCGTCGTTGGTCCTGGGGGCGGCGATCGGGCTGGCGCGCCCATGGCCGGGTCGCGCCGTGGGTGCGGTGCCGGGTTCGGCGCCGGAGCGCTGATCAGCGCTGTAAGCTTCGACCTCGCCGAGGAAGGCGTTCGTCTGGGTGGTGCCGACTCGGCGGCCGGGGTCTGGCTCTCGGCGCCCTCATCTACTTCCTGGCCGACCGGGTCATCGAGCGGCCCGCCCACCTGAGGGGCGTAGCCCGGCGGCGGGCTCGAGCGCGGGGTCTGCGCTCGCACTCGGGCTTCCGGACGGATGCCCGAGCAGCTCGTCCTCGGAATGGCCTAATCCCGGGCGGGGCGTCAGCATCGGTCTGCTGGCCGCGATCTTCGTCTCGAACCTGCCCGAGGCGGTGGGCTCCGCCACCGCCATGCGCGAGGCGGGACACTCGGCCGGCGCGGTGATGCGCCTCTGGGGGCTGGTCGCAGTCATCTGCACGCTCGCCACCGTGGCAGGTTTCGCGATCGCCGACACCGCTTCGGGTGACCTTCAGGCCGTCATCAACGGCTTCGCGGCCGGGGCACTCTTCGTCATGCTGATCGACACGATGATCCCGGAGGCCGTCCTCAAGGCGGGAAAGGTCGCCGGGCTCGTCACCGTGCTCGGCTTCGCGGTCGCCGCGGCCTCTCTGGCCTCGAGTAGGCCACCTGTGCGGCGCTGGCCCAGACCCGGGGCGTTGACGCGAGACGGTCCATTGCCGGGCCAGCGGCCCGCAGCGGTCTAGGGTTCGGGCATGCAGGATGACCAGCGCGCCGGCGTCGACATCGAGGCGCTGACGGCCGAGATCGACCACCGGCTGAAGGACGCCGACGCCGCGCTCGCCGCGACTACCCCGGCGAGCGCGCGGGACGGCAGCCGGTCCACACCGTCTACGTCCCGGCCGACCAGTTCGAGCCCGCGCTGCTGGCGTCGTACGGCAACCAGGCCCAGATGTCGTCGTCGAGCACGGCGAGGAGTTCCTCGACGTGCTCGACGGCGACGAGGACCTGCTCGGCCGGGTCCTGGCCAAGCTGGAGCGCGAGCCGGTCGAGGACCTGCGGATCGACTTCGAGGACGGCTACGGCGACCGCGGCCGACGACGAGGAGGACGCGGCGGCACGCGGCGGCCGGATCGCGTCCTGCGCGCAGGCGTCGACGCGGGCGGCGCGCCGCCGTTCCACGGGATCCGGTTCAAGAGCCTCGAGCAGCCGACCCGCGGCGAGGGTCCGCACGCTGGCCCTGTTCCTCGAGGCGCTCCTGGCCGACGCGGGGCTGCCCGACGGCTTCGTGGTGACCCTGCCCAAGGTCACCTCGGTCGACCAGGTCGAGGCGATGGTCCGTCGCCGCCGAGCGCCTCGAGCAGGCCTCGGGCTGGCGCCTCGGCTGCGCTCCGCTTCGAGCTCCAGGTCGAGACCCCGCAGGCCATCCTCGGCCCCGACGGCACCGCCCTGGTCGCCCGGATGATCCACGCCGCCGCCGGCCGCTGCACCGGCCTCCACTACGGCACCTACGACTACTCCGCCGTCCTGCGGCATCGCCGCCGCCTACCAGAGCCTCGACCACCCGGCCGCCGACCACGCCAAGGCGGTGATGCAGGCGGCGGCGGCCGGCACCGGCGTCCGCCTCTCCGACGGCTCCACCAACGTGCTGCCGGTCGGCGACGCCGACGCCGTGCGGGCGGCCTGGGCGAACCACCTGCGGCTGGTCCGCCGCTCGCTGGAGCGCGGCTTCTACCAGGGCTGGGACCTGCACCCGGCCCAGCTGCCGACCCGGTTCGCCGCGACCTTCGCGTTCTTCCGCGGCGGGCTCGCGCCGACGCGGCCGCGCGGCTGCGCGCCTACGTCGAGCAGACCGGAGCTCGGCGCATCCGTGCCGACGAGCCGGCGACCGCACGGCGCTGGCCGACTTCCTGGTGCGCGGCCTCGACTGCGGCGCGCTGTCGACCGAGCGAGGTCGCGACAGCCAGCGGGCTGGACCTCGACGCGATCGGCTGGCCTGGCTCGCCCGGCCGCGCAGCGGAAGGGGGCTGAGCGATGGGCATCGTCCTGGGTCCCAACCAGTACGGCAAGGCCGAGAACCGCGTGGTCCGGATCTACCGCGACACCGCGCGCCACGAGATCCGCGACCTCAACGTCTCCACCATCGCTGCGCGGCGACTTCGACGGCGCCCACGTCGACGGCGACCAGTCGCACGTGCTGCCCACCGACACCCAGAAGAACACCGCGTTCGCCTACGCCAAGGAGCACGGCGTCACCTCGCCGGAGGACTACGCGATCGCGCTGGGCGACGCCGGCTGCTCGAGGCCACCCCGGCGGCGACCGGCGCCCGGGTCGAGGTCGAGGAGTACGCCTGGGACCGGATCCCGGTCGACGGCGAGCGGCCACGACCACGCCTTCGTCCGGCGGGGCGGCGAGGTCCGCACCACCGTCGTCGACGTGACGGCCGACGGCGACCGCCGTCGAGTCCGGGCTGACCGACCTGGTGGTGCTCAAGTCGACCGGGTCGGAGTTCAAGGGCTTCCTGCGCGACGAGTACACGACGCTCGCCGAGGCCGACGACCGGATCCTGGCCACCTCGCTGACGGCGCGCCTGGCGCTACGCCGACGCGGACGGCGCACGACTGGAACGCGGCGTACGACGACGTCCGGCGCGCTGCTGCTCGAGGCGTTCGCGACGACGTACAGCCGCGCCCTGCAGGAGACGCTCTACGCGATGGGGCGCGCCGTGCTCGAGGCGCACGACCGAGGTCGCCGAGATCTCGCTTCGCCGCGCCCAACAAGCACCACCACCTCGTCGACCTGTCGCCGTTCGGGCTCGACAACCCCGGCGAGGTGTTCATCGCCGCGGACCGGCCCTACGGCCTGATCGAGGCCACCGTGACGCAGGGAGGACCCGTGACCGATCTCGAGGAGTTCAACGCCCTGCCCGAGGCCGAGGCGCGGGAGCGGCTGGCGGACGTGCCTCGACGTGCCGCGCTGGGTCGACACGGTGCTCGCGGGCCGGCCGTACGCCGACCGCGGCCGCGCTGCTGACGGTCGCCGAGGTGGCCGCGGGCACGATGACCGACGACGAGCTGGAGTCCGCGCTGGCCACGGCACCCGCGGATCGGCGAACGCGGCCGCCGGCGGTCACGACGCGGAGCACTCGGCGCGGGAGCAGGCGGGCGTCGACCCGGCCGACGCGCGACGTGGCCGCGCGGCTGGCCGCGGGCAACCGGGCCTACGAGGAGCGGTTCGACCGGGTGTTCCTGATCCGCGCCGCCGGCCGGAGCGGGCCCGAGATCCTGGCCGAGCTGGACCGCCGCCTCGGCAACGACGCCGCGACCGAGCGCGCCGAGACCGTCGACCCAGCTGCGCGAGATCGCGCTGCTCCGGCTGGAGCAGGTGCTCTGACATGGCCACCCTCAGCACGCACGTCCTCGACACCGGCGCCGGGCCGACCGGCGGCCGGGGTGCACGGTGGCGCTCGAGTCGGCGCGTCGGGCGAGGTGCTCGGTGACGCGCGCACCGACGCCGACGGCCGGGTCGGCTCGATCGGCGAGCGACCTCGCGCCCGGCGACTACCGGCTCCGCTTCGACACCGGCGCGTGGTTCTCCGACGCCGGCGTCGAGGCGTTCTACCCGGAGGTGGTGGTCGACGTTCACGATCGCCGCCGACGAGCACTTCCACGTGCCGCTGCTGCTCAGCCGCTACGGCTACTCGACCTACCGTGGCTCCTGAGCTCGACGTCCTGATCCGGGCCCGGCGCGCGGTGGTGGACGGTCGCGAGACGCCGGTCGCGGTCGGGATCCGGGCCGGTCGGATCGCCGCCCTCGCGGCGTACGACGACCCGGCCGACGCGCGAGGCCGTCGTCGAGCTCCTCGACGACGAGGTCCTGCTCCCCGGGCTGGTCGACACCCACGTGCACGTCAACGAGCCGGGCCGCACCGAGTGGGAGGGCTTCGAGACCGCGACCCGCGCGGCGGCCGCGGGCGGGGTCACGACCATCGTCGACATGCCGCTCAACAGCATCCCGCCGACCACCACGGTGGCCGCGCTCGAGGAGAAGCGGGCGGCGGCCGCGGGACCAGGCGTGGGTCGACGTCGGGCTTCTGGGGCGGCGCCGTCCCCGGCAACCTGGCCGACCTGTCGCGCGCTGCACGAGGCCGGGCGTCTTCGGCTTCAAGTGCTTCCTGCTCGACTCCGGTGTCGAGGAGTTCCCGCACCTCTCGACCGACGAGTTCGCCGACGCCATGGCGGAGACCGCGCGGCTCGGGGCGCTGATGCTGGTGCACGCCGAGGACGCCGGCCTCATCGACGACTCCCGGGCGCACGGCACGGCGTACGCCGGCTTCCTCGACTCCCGTCCGCCCGCCGCCGAGGAGCGGGCGATCGACGTCGTGATCGACGGCGCGCGGCGGACCGGGGGCCGCGCGCACGTCGTGCACCTGAGCGCGGCGGAGGCGATCCCGGCGCTGCGGGCCGCCCGCGTCGGACGGGGTCGACGTGTCCGTGGAGACCTGCCCGCACTACCTGACCTTCGACGCCGCCGAGATCCCCGACGGCTCCACGGAGTTCAAGTGCTGCCCGCCGATCCGGGACGCCGACAACCGCGACCGCCTCTGGGACGGGCTCGCCGACGGCGACATCGACTTCGTGGTCACCGACCACTCGCCGTGCGTCGCCGACCTCAAGCGCCGCGACGCGGGCGACTTCGCCCTGGCGTGGGGCGGGATCGCCTCCCTGCAGCTGGGCCTGCCTGCGGTGTGGACGGGCGCGCGGGAGCGCGGCCACGGCCTCGCCGACGTGGTCCGCTGGATGGCCACCGCCCCCGCCGACCGGGTCGGGACTGACCGACCGGGGCCGGATCGAGGTGGGCGCGTCGGCGGACCTGTGCGTCTTCGCGCCCGACGAGTCGTTCGTCGTCGACCCGGCGCGGCTGCTCCACCGCAACCCGGTCTCGGCCTACGCCGGGCGTACGCTCACCGGCACGGTCCGGCAGACCTGGCTGCACGGCGTACTCATCGACGTCGACGCCGCGCCGCGCGGCCGGCTGCTGAGGAGAGGGGCGTGACCATGAGCTACTACGTGCCGCGAGGCGGGCTGCCACCGCAGACCGACCTCACCACCGACCGGGCGGTCTTCACCGAGGCCTACGCCGTGATCCCGCGCGGCACCCTGCGCGACATCACCGCCAGCCGGCTGCCGCACTGGGACGGACACCCGGCTGTGGGTGCTGGCCCGGCCGATGTCGGGATTCGCCGAGACGTTCGCGCAGTACGTCGTCGAGATCGGCCCCGGCGGCGGCTGCGAACCGGCCCGAGCCCGACCCGGAGGCCGAGGCGGTGCTGTTCGTCGTGGACGGGACGGTGCGCCTCGTGCTCGAGGGCATCGACCACGTGCTCGGGCCCGGCGGGTACGCCTTCGTCCCGCCGGGGTGTGCCTGGACGGTCGGCAACGGCGGCGAGGACACCGCCACGTTCCACTGGATCCGCAAGGCCTACGAGCGGGTGGACGGCATCGACGTCCCCGACGCGTTCGTGACCCAGGAGTCCGACGTGCCCTCCGAGCCGATGCCCGACACCGACGGCGCCTGGGGGACCCAGCGGTTCGTCGACCCCGACGACGTGCGCCACGACATGCACGTCAACATCGTGAACTTCGAGCCGGGCGGGTCGATCCCGTTCCCGGAGACCCACGTCATGGAGCACGGCCTCTACGTGCTCGAGGGCAAGGCGGTCTACCTGCTCAACCGCGACTGGGTGGAGGTCCAGGCGGGCGACTTCATGTGGCTGCGGGCCTTCTGCCCGCAGGCCTGCTACGCCGGCGGGCCGGGCCGGTTCCGGTACCTGCTCTACAAGGACGTGAACCGGCACCCGAAGCTCTCCCCCCGATGACGGGTCGTGCGTCCGAGAACGACCTGGAGGTCGGTGTGAGGCACACGACCCTGGTCTCACGTACGATGACGGCAGGTTCGTCGTTCGGCATGGATAACCGGCGACCCGGGTCATCTCCGAACCATGCGCGAGCATGGCGTGCCCGGGAGGTGGAGATGACCAGTCCCTCGATCACCGTCAACGGGGTGCCCCGCGCGCTCGACGGTGTGCCGACCCACGTCACCGCGCTCGACTGGCTGCGCGACCTGGGCCTCACCGGGGCCAAGGAGGGCTGCGCCGAGGGTGAGTGCGGCGCGTGCTCGGTGATGGTGGTCCGTCCGGCGGCGGACGGAGCCTCGCAGTGGACCGCGATCAACGCCTGCCTGGTGCCGGCGCTGGCCCTCGACGGCCAGGAGGTGGTGACCGCCGAGGGTCTCGGCACGCCCGACGACCTGCACCCCGTCCAGCGGGAGATGGCCGAGCGGGGCGGGTCGCAGTGCGGCTACTGCACGCCGGGGTTCGTCTGCAGCATGGCCGCGGAGTTCTACCGGGCGGACCGGGCTCCGGGCGACGGCGACGCCGAGCACGGTCCGAACGGCTTCGACCTGCACGCGATGAGCGGCAACCTGTGCCGCTGCACCGGCTACCGGCCGATCCGCGACGCGGCCTGGGCGCTCCAGTTGCCGGAGGCCGGCGACCGGCTCGCCGAGCGGGTGGGCACGCCCGCCCCGGACGTGGTCGCCACCCGGGTCGACGGGTTCGCCAGGCCGGCCGACCTGGCCGAGGCACTGGCCCTGATCGAGGAGCGTCCCGACGCCACCGTCATCGCCGGCTGCACCGACTGGGGCGTCGAGGTCAACCTCCGCGGTGAGCGGGCGGCGTACGTCGTCGCGGTGGACCGGCTGCCGGAGCTGCGGTCCTTCGACGTGAGAGACGAGACCCTCGAGATCGGGGCGGCGCTGACCCTCTCCGAGGTCGAGGCCCTGCTCGCCGGCCGGGTCCCGATCCTGGCCGAGGTCTTCCCGCAGTTCGCGTCCCGGCTGATCCGCAACACCGCGACCATCGGAGGCAACCTCGCCACCGCGTCCCCGATCGGCGACTTCCCACCCGCGCTGCTGGCCCTCGACGCGGATGTCGTCCTCGCCTCGGCGGAGGGCGACCGGCAGGTCCCGCTGGCCGACTACTTCACCGGCTACCGCGAGACGGTCCGGCGGCCGGGCGAGCTGATCCGCTCGTTGCGGATCCCGCTCCCGCTGGCCGGGGTGACGGCGTTCCACAAGATCGCCAAGCGGCGCTACGACGACATCTCCAGCGTCGCGGTCGGGTTCGCGATCGACGTGGCCGACGGCCTCGTCAAGACCGCGCGGATCGGCCTCGGCGGGGTCGCGGCGACCCCGATGCGGGCGCTGGCCTCCGAGGCGGCGCTCGAAGGACAGCCGTGGACCGAGTCCACGGTCCGCGCGGCCGCCGCCGTGCTGCGCACCGAGGGCACGCCGATGGACGACCACCGAGCGAGCGCGGCGTACCGCTCGGCGATGCTCGGCAACGCTCTGCTGCGGTTGGGTTCGAGACAGGCGTGCGCGCCTTCCCAACCACCGGAGGCGGGTGCCGGCATGAACACCCCATTCGAATGCTCACTTCGTTCCGCCAGATCACCCCACGAAGTCACTCGCTGCGCTCGCGACTCCGCGGGGACCCCGATGAACGGGGACCCCGGATGAGCGACCTGTCGCGACGACCCGACGACGCCGTCGTCGGCCTGACCATCCCCCACGAGAGCGCGGCCCTGCACGTCACCGGTGCGGCGCTCTACACCGACGACCTGGTCGGCCGCACCCGCGACGTCCTGCACGCCCATCCGGTCCCGGCGCCGCACGCCCACGCCCGGGTGACCGACCTGCGCGTCGACGCGGCGTACGACGTCCCCGGCGTGGTCCGGGTCCTGACCGCCGACGACGTCCCGGGGGTCAACGACGCCGGGGTGAAGAACGACGAGCCGCTGTTCCCGAGCGAGGTGATGTACCACGGCCATCCCGTCTGCTGGGTGCTCGCCGAGACCCTCGAGGCCGCGCGGCTGGGCGCCGCGGCGGTCGAGGTCGACTACGAGCCACTGCCTGCCGTGATCGGCCTGCGGGAGGCGATCGCGGCGGGCAGCTTCCAGGGCGGCCAGCCGACGGTCGAGCGCGGCAACGTCGAGGAGGGGCTGGCCGCGTCGGCGCGGGTCTTCAGCGGCGAGGTCGAGATGGCCGGGCAGGAGCACTTCTACCTCGAGACCCAGTGCTCGCTCGCCCACGTCGACGAGGCGGGGCAGGTGTTCGTGCAGAGCAGCACCCAGCACCCCTCCGAGACGCAGGAGATCGTGGCCCACGTCCTCGGCCTGTCCAACCACGCGGTCACCGTGCAGTGCCTGCGGATGGGTGGCGGCTTCGGCGGCAAGGAGATGCAGCCGCACGGGTACGCCGCCATCGCGGCGCTCGGCGCGACCCTCACCGGTCGCCCGGTGCGGCTGCGGCTCAACCGCACCCAGGACATCACCATGACCGGCAAGCGGCACGGCTTCCACGCCCAGTGGCGGGTCGGCTTCGACGCCGAGGGTCGGCTGCAGGCGCTCGACGCGACCCTGACCTCCGACGGCGGCTGGAGCCTCGACCTCTCCGAGCCGGTCCTGGCCCGCGCCCTGTGCCACGTCGACAACGCCTACTGGATCCCCCACGTCCGGGTGAACGGCCGGATCGCGCGGACCCACAAGACCTCGCAGACCGCCTTCCGCGGGTTCGGCGGACCGCAGGGGATGCTGGTGATCGAGGACATCCTCGGCCGCTGCGCCCCGCTGCTCGGCATCGACGCCGACGAGCTGCGCCGCCGCAACTTCTACGTCGACGGCCAGAGCACGCCGTACGGCCAGCCGGTGCGGCACCCCGACCGGGTCGCGACCGCGTGGCAGCGGGTGCTGGAGTCCGGCGACGTCGCCGCCCGCCGGGCGGAGATCGACGACTTCAACGCGCGGCACCAGCACACGAAGCGCGGGCTGGCGCTGACGCCGGTGAAGTTCGGCATCTCGTTCAACTTCACCGCCTTCAACCAGGCGGGCGCGCTGGTGCACGTCTACAAGGACGGGTCGGTGCTGATCAACCACGGCGGCACCGAGATGGGCCAGGGCCTGCACACCAAGATGCTGCAGGTCGCCGCGACCACGCTCGGCGTACCCCTCGACCGGGTCCGGCTCGCGCCCACCCGCACCGACAAGGTGCCCAACACCTCGGCCACCGCCGCCAGCTCCGGCGCCGACCTGAACGGCGGCGCGGTCAAGCACGCGTGCGAGCAGATCAAGGCGCCGCCTCACCGAGGTGGCCGCCGGGCGCGACGTCGCCTGGGAGGAGCTGGTCCGCGAGGCCTACTTCAGCCGGGTCCAGCTGTGGGCCGCGGGCTTCTACCGCACCGAGGGGCTGGAGTGGGACTCCTCGGTGATGCGGGGCCACCCGTTCAAGTACTTCGCGTACGGCGTCGCGGCGACCGAGGTCGAGGTCGACGGGTTCACCGGCGCCTACCGCACCCGACGGGTCGACATCGTCCACGACGTCGGTGACTCGCTGTCGCCGCTGGTCGACCTCGGCCAGATCGAGGGCGGCTTCGTGCAGGGGGCGGGCTGGCTGACGCTGGAGGACCTGCGCTGGGACGAGTCCGACGGGGAGACCCGCGGGCGGCTCGCCACCCAGGCGGCCAGCACCTACAAGCTGCCGAGCTTCTCCGAGATGCCCGAGGTGTTCAACGTGTCGCTGCTGGAGCGGGCGCACGAGGACGGCGCGGTCTACGGCTCGAAGGCGGTGGGGGAGCCGCCGCTGATGCTGGCGTTCTCGGTCCGGGAGGCGCTGCGGCAGGCGGCGGCCGCCTTCGGGCCTGCGGGCACCAGCGTCGACCTCGCCTCCCCGGCCACCCCCGAGGCGGTCTACTGGGCGGTGGAGGCGGCCAGGAGCGGCCGTTCCGACGGCCACGTCGTCGAGGGGTTCCCGGGCCGGGTCCCCGACCAGCCGGGTGCCGACGCCCACCGGCTGCATCCCCGGTCGGAGCGGGCCGCCCGGTCGGTCCCCGCGGAGGTGCGGTCATGACCAACTGGGTCTCGGCCGTCCAGCGGCTCCGCCGGGAACGCCGACCGGGGGTGCTGGTCACCGTCACCGAGGTGCGCGGGCACGCGCCGCGCGATGCCGGCGCGAAGATGGTCGTCTCGGCGTCCGAGGTCTGGGGCACGATCGGCGGCGGCAACCTCGAGGAGACCGCGCTGGTGCGGGCGCGGGCCCTGCTCGACGCGGCGCCGCGGCGAGCCGGAGTCCGTCACCATCCCGCTCACCGACAAGGCGCGGACCGAGCACGGCCGGCAGTGCTGCGGCGGCGAGGTGACGCTGCTGTTCGAGCCGCTGCCCGTCGTACCCTCGGTCGCGATCTTCGGCATGGGCCACGTCGGGCTCGAGCTCGCCCGCATCCTCGCCCGCCACGACCTCGACCTCCACCTGGTCGACTCGCGGAAGTCCTACGTCGCCGCGGACCGGCTGGCCTGCCTCGACGACGGCCCGGCGCACGTGGTCGCCCATCACTCGCCGGTCCCCGAGCTGGCGCTCGGTGAGGTGCCGAGCGGCACCCACGTCCTGATCCTGACCCACGACCACGCCGAGGACTTCGCGCTGTGCGACGCGGCGCTCCGCACCTCCCACCTCGGCTCGATCGGCCTGATCGGGTCGGCGGCGAAGTGGCGGCGGTTCCAGCAGGGGCTGCGGGTCGAGGGGCACCCGGAGGCGGCCATCGCCCGGATCCAGTCCCCGATCGGCACCCCCGAGATCCCCGGCAAGGATCCCGCCGTCATCGCGCTGAGCGTCGCCGCCCAGCTGTTGCGGACCGTCCGGGTGGGCGTGGCCCCGTCATGACCACGATCTACCGCGCCCGGGTCGTCGACACCCCGGAGGACCCGTTCACCGGCGGGGTGCTGCGCAGTGCCGACGACGCGGGGCTGGCCGTGGCCGACGGGGTGATCACCGCGCGGGGGGACTTCGCGGCGGTGCGGGCCGACCATCCGGAGGCCGAGGTCGTGGACCTGCGCGGCGGCGTACTCCTGCCGGGGCTGGTCGACACCCACGTCCACTACCCCCAGGTCCGCGCGATCGGCGCCCTCGGCATGCCGCTGCTCGAGTGGCTGGAGCGGTGCGCGCTCCCCGAGGAGCTCAAGCTCGAGTCGGTCGACTACGCGCGCGAGGTGGCCGCGGAGTTCGTGTTCGGCCTGGTCTCGGCCGGCACCACGACCTCGCTCGTGTTCGGCTCCCACTTCGCGCCCGCGGTCGACGCGCTCTTCACCGAGGCCGCGCGGGTCGGGGTCCGGGTCACCTCCGGGCTCGTGGTGAGCGACCGCGGACTCCCCGAGCCGTTGCTCACGACCCCGGAGCGGGCCTACGAGGAGGCGATGGCCCTGGCCGGCCGCTGGCACGGCGTCGGGCGGGCGAGGTACGCCGTGACCCCGCGCTTCTCCTTCTCCACCGCCGACGAGATGCTCGACGCCTGTGCGTCGGTGACCAAGGACGTCGCGGGCGCCTGGTTCACCACCCACGTGAACGAGAACCCGACCGAGGTCGCCGAGGTGGCCCGGCTGTTCGTGGGCGCCCTGCACTACGTCGACACCTACGACCGGCACGGCCTGGTCGGCGAACGCTCCGTGCTTGCCCACAACGTGCACGCCACCGACCAGGAGCTGTCCGTGCTGGCGGGCAGGGGCGCCGGCGTCGCCCACTGCCCGACCAGCAACTCCGCGCTGGGCAGCGGGCTCTTCCCGCTGCGTCGGCACGTCGAGCACGGTGTCCGGGTGGCGCTCGGCTCCGACGTCGGCGCCGGCACCGGCTTCTCACTGTTCAAGGAGGGGCTGCAGGCCTACTTCATGCAGTCCCTGCTCGGTCCGGAGGGACTCCCGCTGACGGCCACCCACCTGCTCCACCTCGCCACCCGCGCCGGCGCGCTGGCGCTGGGCCTGGGCGACGAGGTCGGCGACCTGTCGGTCGGGAAGCAGTTCGACGCGGTCTGGGTCCGGCCGCTCGACGACGACCCCCTCGACGTCTGCCTCCGACACGCCTCCAGCGCCGAGGACGCGGTGGCCAAGATCTTCGCCCTCGGCGGCGACTCCGACCTCGCCGGCGTCTGGGTCGGCGGCGACCGCATCAAGCGCTGACCCGTCGCCAGTTACCAGCAGTTCACGCTGAGCCGTCGCCAGTTACCGGGAACTCACGCCGGCTCGGCGATGAGTTTCGAGGTAACTCACGCCGGCTCGGCGGATTCGGCGGCGAGGAGGGCGGCGTAGGCCGGGAGGGTCAGGAACGCGGGGAAGTCCTCGGCGAGGGCCGAGTCGACGAACAGGTCTCGGGCGACGTCCCAGTGGCCCGGCGGCGAAGGCGTCGTCGCCCACCTCGGCGCGCAGGGCGGCGTACTCCTCCTCGACGATCCGCTGGACCAGCTCGCGGGTCACCGTCTCGCCGGTGTCGAGGGTGGCGTCGTTGTAGATCCACTGCCAGACCTGGGAGCGGGAGATCTCGGCGGTGGCGGCGTCCTCCATCAGGTTGTTGATCGCGGCCGCGCCGTTGCCGGAGAGCCACGCCTGGAGGTACTGGATCCCGATCCGGACGTTCCCGCGCAGACCCTGCTCGGTGCGCTCGCCGGGCGTCCGGTCGACCGCCAGCAGGTCGGCGGCCGAGACCTCGACGTCCTCGCGGAGTACGTCGACCTGGTTCGGCCGGTCGCCGAGGACCCGGTCGAAGATCTCCCCGCACACCGGCACCAGGTCGGGGTGGGCGACCCAGGAGCCGTCGAACCCGGCCTCGGCCTCACGGTTCTTGTCCTCGCGCACCTTCGCGAACGCCCGCTCGTTGACCTCCGCGTCGCGGCGGCTCGGGATGAACGCCGCCATCCCGCCGATCGCGAACGCCCCGCGCCGGTGGCAGGACCGCACCAGCAGGTCGCTGTAGGCCTTCATCATCGGAGCGTTCATGGTGACCGCGTTGCGGTCCGGGAGGGTGAACGCGGGACCGGCGTCGCGGAAGTTCTTGATGATGCTGAACAGGTAGTCCCAGCGGCCGGCGTTCAGGCCGGCCATGTGGTCGCGCAGCTCGAAGAGGATCTCGTCCATCTCGAACGCCGCCGTGATCGTCTCGATCAGCACCGTCGCCCGGATCGTGCCGTGCGGGACCTCCAGCGTGGCCTGGGCGTGGGTGAACACGTCGTTCCACAGCCGCGCCTCGAGGTGCGACTCCATCTTCGGCAGGTAGAAGTAGGGGCCGGAGCCGCGAGCGAGCAGCTCCTTCGCGTTGTGGAAGAAGTAGAGGCCGAAGTCGACCAGGCCGCCCGCGACCGCGGTCCCGTCGACGGTGAGGTGGGCCTCGCTGAGGTGCCAGCCGCGCGGGCGGGGCACGATCACCGGGATCCGGTCGGGATCCGCGATCGCGTAGTCCTTCCCCTCGGGCGAGGTGAAGGACAGGTCGCGGCGTACGGCGTCGCGCAGGTTGACCTGCCCGCCGACGACGTTCTCCCAGTGGGGCGTGTTGGCGTCCTCGAGGTCGGCCAGCCACACCTTGGCGCCCGAGTTGAGCGCGTTGATCGACATCTTCCGGGTCGTCGGGCCGGTGATCTCGACCCGCCGGTCCTGCAGGTCGGCCGGCACCGGCGCCACGGTCCAGTCGCCGGCGCGGACCTCGGCGGTCTCCGGCAGGAAGTCGAGGGTGCCCGCCTCCGCGATCGCCGTACGACGCTCCGCGCGCGCCACCAGCAGCTCGTCGCGCCGCGGACCGAACCGCCGATGCAGGTCGGCGACGAACGCCAGCGCGTCCGGGGTCAGGATCTCGTCGGAGCGCTCGACCGGTGGGCCATGGAAGTCGATGTCACCCATGGCGTCACGCTAGCGCCGGAAACGCATGGCTGGGCCCAACGCCAGTGGCTAGCGTGGCCGCCATGTTCACCAACTCAGGCTCTGCCCAGCTCGCCTACGACGTGTCGGGCCCGGAGGATCCGGTCCTCGACGTGCTCCTCGTGCACGCCGGCGTCACCGACCGCCGTAGCTGGCAACCCCTCGTGGACGCGCTCGCCCACCGGCACCGCTGCGTGCGGTACGACGCCCGCGGCTACGGCGAGACGACCTACGAGCCAGAAGCCGGGTGGTCGCCGGTCGACGACGCCGTCGCGGTGCTCGACGCTGCCGGCGCCGCGTCGGCGGTGGTGGTGGCCGGCTCGATGGGCGGCGCCGTTGCCCTGGACCTGGCCCTGGCGCATCCGGACCGGGTCCGGGCGCTGGTGCTGATCGGGTCGGCGGTGCGCGGCGCGCCCTACCCCGAGATCACCGATCCCCAGACGGCCGACCTGGTGGACCGGGCGGAGGCGGCGGAGGAGGCCGAGGACTGGGATGAGGTCAACCGGCTCGAGGCCTGGATCTGGCTGGACGGTCCCACCGCGGACGAAGGGCGGGTCGACGGGCCAACCCGAGAGCTGTTCCTGGAGATGAACGGTCGCGCCCTTCGCGCCGCGGACCCCGGCGATCGGGCGGACGTCGAGGCCGCCTGGCCCCGGCTGGGAGACATCTGGGTGCCGGTCCTGGTCATGGTCGGCCGGCTGGACGTCGAGGACATCCGGGCCGTGGATGAGGCATTGGCCGAGGCACTCCCGGACGCACGGCTGCTGTGGCTCGACGGCGTGGCGCACCTGCCGCACTTCGAGGGCGATCCGACGACGCTGCGGGAGATCGCCGAGTTCGTCGACGGGCTGCCGGACGCCTAGCGGTGGGCCGCCGGCACGCCGTACGTCGTCGTGCGTTCCCGGACCGGGCGACCCGCCCCGGCGGCGATCTCGGTCAGCTCGGCGACCGTCCGCGCGGAGCCGTGCTCGGAGCCGGCCATCCGGGAGATGGTCTCCTCCATCAGGGTGCCGCCGAGATCGTTGGCGCCGGCGCGGAGCATGGCCCGGGTGCCGTCGGTGCCGAGCTTGACCCAGCTGGTCTGGATGTTGTCGATCCGGCCATGCAGCAGGATCCGGGCGAGGGCGTGCACGGCCAGGTTGTCGCGCAGGGTCGGCCCGGGCCGGGCGACGCCGGCGAGGTAGATCGGCGACGAGTGGTGCACGAACGGAAGCGGCACGAACTCGGTGAAGCCGCCGGTCTCGTCCTGGACCCGGCTCAGCACGCGCAGGTGCTGCACCCAGTGGCGGGGGTTGTCGACGTGGCCGTACATCATCGTGGAGCTCGACCGCAGGCCGACCCGGTGCGCGGTGGTGACCACGTCGATCCAGGTCTGCGTCGGCAGCTTGCCCTTGGTCAGCACCCAGCGGACGTCGTCGTCGAGGATCTCGGCGGCGGTGCCGGGGATGGTGTCGAGGCCGGACTCGCGGGCCTTGATCAGGAAGTCCTCGACGCGCAGCCCGGTGCGCGACGAGCCGTTCACGATCTCCATCGGCGAGAAGGCGTGCACGTGCATGCCGGGGACGCGGCGCTTGACCGCGGCCGCGAGGTCGAAGTACGCGCTGCCGGGCAGCTCCGGGTCGATCCCGCCCTGCATGCAGACCTCGGTCGCCCCGAGCTCCCAGGCCTCCTGCGCGCGGTCGGCCACCTGCTCGAGCGAGAGCGAGAACGCGTCGGCGTCGGTGCGCCGCTGGGCGAACGCGCAGAACCGGCAGCCGACGTAGCAGACGTTGGTGAAGTTGATGTTGCGGTTGACGACGTAGGTGACCTCGTCGCCGACCGTGTCGCGGCGCAGGTCGTCGGCCAGCCGGCACACCTGCTCCAGCAGCTCCCCGTCGGCCGTCATCAGGGTCAGCGCCTGCTCGTCGGTGATCCCCGCCGGATCCCTCTCCGCCGCCGCCAATGCCGATAGTCCGTCACGATCCGCACCTGATCCGGCGGGACTTTGGAGCTTTTCGTGACGGACTATCCGTGCACGCAGCTCGTCCCAGTCGCCGTAGACGGCGTCGAAGTCGCTGCGGCGGTCGTCGGTGCGGCCGTCGGTGTCGACGGACGCGTGCAGGTCGGTGCGGCCCACGCCCTCGCCGTGGTGCAGGGCCTCGAGCCCGCCGTCCGGTTCCTGCCACGGCAGACCTGAGGGGAGTACGCCGGCGCGCGCAAGACCGTCGTCGTCCGCCAGCGCGGCGACGTGGCCGGCCAGCCGCGGATCGAGCCACGGCTCACCGGCGACGACGTACTCGGGATGGAGGGTGAGCCGCGGGCGCAGCTCGAAGCCACACTCCGCGGTGATCGCCCGCAGCCGCTCGAGCGTCGGCCAGGGGCGTTCGGGGTTCACGTGGTCCGGGGTCAGCGGGGAGACCCCGCCCCAGTCGTCGATGCCGGCGTCGAGCAGTGCCCTGCACTCGCCAGAGTCCGGCGCAGTGTCGACCAGGTTGGGCGGCGCCTGCACCCGCATCTTCGGGCCGAGCACGAGCCGGCTGACCGCGATGGCGGCCCGGAACTCGTCGAGCCCGAGGTCGTCGGTGTGCCGCATCGCCGTCTCCGGCTTGGCCCGGAAGTTCTGGACGATGACCTCCTGCACCGCGCCGAAGCGCCGCGCCGACGCCCGGATCGCGAAGATCGTCTCGGCGCGCTCGGTCAGGGTCTCGCCGATGCCCGACCAGCAGCCCGGTCGTGAACGGGACGGAGAGCCGACCGGCGTCGTCGAGCACGCGCAGCCGGACGGCCGGGTCCTTGTCGGGGGAGCCGTAGTGGGCCTCACCCTTCTCCTCGAAGAGCCGCCGGGACGTGGTCTCCAGCATCATCCCCATCGAGGGGGCGACCGGCTTGAGCCGGTTCATCTCCTCCCACGACATGACGCCCGGGTTGAGGTGGGGCAGCAGCCCGGTCTCCTCCAGCACCCGGATCGCCATCGCCCGGACGTAGGCGAGGGTCGAGTCGTAGCCCTGCTCGTCGAGCCAGGCCCGCGCCTCGGGCCAGCGGTCCTCCGGGCGGTCGCCGAGGGTGAACAGCGCCTCGAGGCAGCCCAGGTCGGCGCCCCGGCGAGCGATGTCGAGGATCTCGTCGGGCGAGAGGTACGGCGCCTCGCCGACCCGGGCGAGATGGCCCGGCGTGGTGACGAACGTGCAGTAGTGGCACCGGTCTCGGCAGAGGCGAGTCACCGGGATGAACACCTTGGGGGAGTAGGTGACGACCCCGGGGCGACCGGCGGCTCGGAGACCAGCGTCGCGGACCCGGGCCGCGGCGACGCAGAGACGATCGAGCTGCTCCCCGCGCGCGCCCAGCAGCGCCGTGGCCTCGGTGACATCCAGGGCGGCGCCGCGCTCGGCACGGGCCAGAGACCGCCGGATCTGTGCCGGGTTCGCCTCGACGTCCGGCTTGCGGTCCACCTGCTCCATGCGGGCCAGTCTCCCAAGGACGGCAAGGGGCGCGTCCGCGGGATCACCCCACGGACGTGCCGGCCCTGTTCAGGCGTTGACGCGCTCCGGCTCAGGCTCGCCCGACGGGGCGTGCCGGTCGAGTCGGCTCGGCCACCAGATGCTGCTGCCGACATCGAGGTTGAGCGCGGTCACCAGGACCGAACGAACGATCATCGTGTCCAGCATGACGCCGAGCGCGACGGCGATGCCCATCTGGACGAAGAAGACGAGCGGCAGGGTGCCGAGGACGACGAACGTGGCCGCGAGCACGAGTCCGGCGGACGTGATCACACCACCGGTCGCCGACAACGCAACCAGCGAGCCCTGCCGCGTCCCCCGCTCCCGGGTCTCCTCCCGCACTCGGGACATCAGGAAGATGTTGTAGTCGATGCCGAGGGCCACCAGGAAGACGAACACGAACAGCGGGAACGCCGGGTCGGCATGGTCGAAGCCGAAGACGTACTGGAAGATCAGTGCCGAGATGCCAAGCGCGGCGCCGAAGGAGAGCACCACCGTCGCGACCAGGAGCAGCGGCGACACCAGGGCCCGCAGCAGCAGCGTCAGGATCAGCATCACCACCAGGAGCACCACCGGGATGATCACGACGTTGTCGCGGGCAGAGGCGGTCTCGATGTCGAGGAGGGTCGCGGCCGTGCCGCCCACCAGGGCGTTCGCACCTGGGATGGCGTGCACCACGTCGCGCACGTCTCGCACCGTGGCGAACGAGGCCTGGGAGGCGACGTCGGTCGTGATCGGTGCGGTGACCAGGGCGACGCCGCCCTGGACCGCGGGGCTGGTCGGTTCACCTAAGCCCTCCACTTCCTCCATCGCCGCGGCGACCTCGAAGGCCTGCCCGACGTCGGACACCACCATGATCGGGGTCGAGTTGTCGTCTAGGCCGTGCTCGGCGAGCACCTCCTGGCCGACGATGGAGTCGTACTTCTGGGTGTACTGCTCCTCCGACG
Organism: uncultured Actinomycetota bacterium; assembly: GCA_963848795.1. Classification (GTDB taxonomy): domain Bacteria; phylum Actinomycetota; class Actinomycetes; order Propionibacteriales; family Nocardioidaceae; genus Nocardioides. The sequence goes on along the minus strand of CAWKEX010000011.1, from coordinate 96,156 downwards.
ACAGGCCCGTGGCGTCGAGCTCGAAGATTCCCAGGCATGCCACCGCGAGGACCGCCGCGGTGCCGATCCAGACCGTCCGGGCACGCGGGGCGATCCTGCGGCCGACCATGGCCCAGAAACCGGACGAGCTGGGCTCGGGCGAGCCGAACGCGGGTCGCTTCGGCCAGAACACCCAACGGCCAGGGATCACCAGTAGCGCGGGGAGCAGGGTCACCATCACCACGAAGGTGACAGCGACGCCGATCGCGTTGACCGGGCCCAGGCCGGCGGTGGAGTTCAGGTCGGCCAGTGACAGGCAGAGCATGCCGAGCACCACGGTCGCGGCGCTGGCCAGGATCGCCGGCGTCGCCCGTTGCAGCGCGACAGCCATGGCTTCGTGCCGGTCCTCGTGGCGGCGCAGCTCCTCGCGGTAGCGGGCCACCAGCAACAACGCGTAGTCGGTGCCGGCGCCGATCACGAGCACGGTGAGGATGCCTTGGCTCTGGCCGCTGACCGTGAGGTCGGCGTGCTTCGCCAGGAGGTAGACCAACGCCTCGGCGGTGTAGAGAGCGACAACGGCGCTGAGGATCGGCAGGATCCACAGCACCGGGCTGCGGTAGGTGAACAGGAGCAGCAGGACGACGACCCCGAGGGTGGCGAACAGCAGGGTGGAGTCGAGACCGGAGAAGGCCTTGGCGGCGTCGGCGGCCGCGCCGCCCGCGCCCGTGAGGTGGACGGAGGCGCCCTCCAACGCGGCGACGTCCCGGATCTGCTCGGCGGCAGTGGGCATCTCCTTCCAGCCATTGGGACCGAAGTTGAAGGTGACCAGGGTCTGCGTGGCCTGTCGGTCTTCGGAAGGGAACGGCCCGAAGACCTCGCCCTGGACCGCGTCGAGCGTGGCGAGCTCACCCTTCTGGTCCACGATCGCCTGGAACTGCTCGCTGGTCAGCTGGCCGGCCTCGGCCTCGTGGACGACGATGGTCGGGATGGCGTCGGGGTCCTGGAAGGGCGCCAGCTTCTCCAGCGCGCGGGTGGACTCGGCACTCGCGGGCAGCCGGGAGGCCACGTCGTTGTCTTGCACGTCGGTGAGCTGGGACGCGAACGTCTGCGACCCTCCGACCACCAGGAGCCACAGCACGAGGACGGCCCACTTGCTGACGCGTCCCGTCAGCCGGCCTGCGATCCGGCGGTGCATGTGGCCAAGTCCAGCACAAGACGGCAGTGTCCGGTGTCGGATTCCCGGCGCCGGCCCGGGGTGCCCCGGCGCCCCCGGTCAGGCGTTGACGCGCTCCGGCTCCGGGTCGGGATCGGCCGATGAGGTGTGCCGGTCGAGCCGGCTCGGCCACCAGATCTTGCCGCCGAGGTCGAGGTTGATCGCCGTCACCAGGACCGAGCGGACGATCATCGTGTCCAGCAGCACACCCAGCGCCACCGCCACGCCCAGCTCCGCCAGGAAGACCAGCGGCAGCGAGCCGAGCACCAGGAACGTCGCGGCCAGCACGATCCCGGCGGAGGTGATCACGCCACCGGTGGACGTCAGGGCGACCAGCGATCCCTCGCGGGTCCCGCGGTCCATGGTCTCCTCGCGGACCCGGGTCATCAGGAAGATGTTGTAGTCGATGCCCAGTGCGACCAAGAAGACGAAGGCGAACAGGGGGAACCCTGGGTCCACCTGCGCCGAGTCGGGCCAGCGGTCCACGAACAAAGGGAAGACGTACTCGAAGATCAGGGTCGAGATGCCGAGTGCGGCTCCGAACGACAGGATGACCGTCCCAATCAGGATCAGGGGAGAGGTCAGGGCCCGCAGGAGCATCACGAGGATCAGGAAGACCACCAGCAGCACGATCGGGATGATCACGACGTTGTCGCGTGCCGACGCGATCTTGGTGTCGAGGTAGATCGCCGAGAAGCCGCCGACCAGGGCGTTCGCGCCCTCGACCTCGCTGACGGCGTCGCGGACGTCCTCGACCTTGTCGAAGGCGGCCTGTCCGATCGGGTCACCGGGAATCGCGGCGGTGACGAAGGCGACACCGTCCTGGGTCACGGGTTCGGAGACCTCACCGAGGCCGTCGACCTCGGCGATCGCGTCGGCGACGGCTCCCGCGCTGTCGGCATCGGCCGCCACCATGATCGGGTTGGAGGCGTCGACGAGGCCGTGGTCGGCCAGGACCTGCTGGCCCGTCACCGATCCGAACTCCTTGGTGTACTGCTCGTCGGCGTCCAACCCGTTGGCGTCGAGGCGGAAGAGGCCGAGGCAGGCCACCAGCAGCAGCCCGCCGGTGATCAACCACACGGACCGGGGACGCACTGCGATCCGGCGCCCGACCTTGGCCCAGATGCCGGTGCTCGTGGGCTCGGGTGAGCCGAAGTGGGGTCGCCTCGGCCAGAAGATCCACCGGCCGCAGATGACCAGCAGCGCGGGGAGCAGGGTCACCATCGCGAGGAACGTGACCGCGATGCCGATGGCCGTGACCGGGCCGAGGCCGGCGGTGGAGCTCATCTCCGCGAACAGCAGGCACAGCATGCCGAGCGCGACCGTGGCGGCGCTGGCGAGGATCGCGGGGGCCGCACGGTGCAGGGCGAAGGCCATCGCCTCGTGCCGGTCGTCGTGGCGCCGCAGCTCTTCGCGGTAGCGAGCCACGAGCAGCAGGGCGTAGTCGGTGCCGGCACCGATGACCAGGATGCTCAGGATGGCCTGGCTCTGCCCGTTGACGGTCAGGTTGGCGTACTTCGCCAGGAAGTAGACGAGCCCGAGGCTGGTGCCGAGACTGACGACCACCGAGAAGATCGGCAGCACCCAGAGCACGGGGCTCCGGTAGGTGAACAGCAAGATCACGATGACCACGCCGAGGGCGGCCAGGAGGAGCGTGCTGTCGATGCCGGCGAAGGCCTCGAAGGAGTCGGCGGCCTGACCTCCCGAGCCGGCGATGTAGGTGTTGACACCGTCGATGGCTGCCATGTCGGTCAGACTCGTCGGCGGTGGCGGGCATGTCCTCCCAGCCGTTCTTGCCGAAGTTGAACGTGACGACCGTCTGCGCCGCCTGACCGTCCTCCGACGGGATCGGCCCCACGACCTGGCCCTCCACTCCGTCCATCGCCTGGAACTCGGCGACGTCGGCCTGGGCTTCGGCGAGATTGGCCTCGGTGAGCCCGGACTCACGCTCGTAGACGACGACGGTGGGGATGGCGTTGGGGTCCTGGAACGGCTCGAGCTTCTCGAGCGCGCGCGTCGACTCGGCACTTGATGGGAGCCAGGACGAGGCCTCGTTGTTCTGGACCTCCGCGAGCTTGGAGCCGAAGGAGCCCAGGCCGGCGACCGCGATCAACCAGAAGCCCAGCACGATCCACTTGGTGACGGGGCCGGTCAGCTTGCCGGCGATCTGACGATGCATGGGAGAACTCCATCATGAGGCGGGGACAGTCGGCATCAGGGTTTTCCCCTATCTGACCGGGATCGCCCCTTAGATTCATCGCCGTTTCAGGAGTAGAGGCGGTCCAGCACGTCGGCGTACTTCGTGTTCACCACGCGGCGCTTCAGCTTCAGGGTGGGAGTGAGCTCCTCGGACTCGGCGGTCCACTCGACGGGCAGCAGCTCGAACGCCTTGATCTGCTCGGGCCGCGAGAGCCGTTCGTTGGCCTTGTCCACCGCGTCCTGGGCCATGGCCTGGATCTCCGGTTTCGCGGCCAGGTCGGCGAGGTCGGTGAACCCGACGCCGATCTTCTCGGCGACGAGCGGGGCGATCTCGCCGTCCAGAGTGAGTACGGCGACGACGTACGGCTTGTTGTCGCCGATGGCCATCGCGTGCCCGACGATCGGCGACTCCTTGAGGTAGTTCTCGATGTTCGACGGCGCGATGTTCTTGCCGCTGGAGGTGATGATCAGCTCCTTCTTGCGGTCGACCACCGCGATGAAGCCGTCCTCATCCATCGTGCCGATGTCGCCGCTGTGGACCCAGCCGTCCTCGTCGATCAGGGCGCGGGTGGCGTCGTCCTGCTGGTAGTAGCCGGGGGTGTTCACCGGCCCGCGGATCAGGATCTCCCCGTCGTCGGCGAGGGTCACCTCCATCCCGGGCGTGGCACGACCGACGGTGCCGAGCTTGAAGCCGTCGGGGCCGCAGGCCGTCACTGCGCCACAGGTCTCGGTCATGCCGTAGACGTCGTACACCTTGAGCCCGAGGCCGGCCATGAATTTCGCGACCTCCAGTGGCATCGGCGCCGCCGCGGAGGCGGCCCAGGTCACCTGGTCGAGGCCGAGGACGAGCTTGAGGAAGCCCAGGATCGCCTCGTCGGCCTTCCGGTAGGCCTCCTCGACCTCGGGGGTCATCGTCCCGCCGGTCTCCTGCGCCTGTACCCAGGCCAGCCCGGCGGCCATCGAGTCCTGGACCAGCTTGACGTTGTCGGGGTTGTCGTCGGCGGCGAGCTTGGCCGAGAGCCCGGTCTTGATCTTCTCCCAGACCCGCGGCACGCCGAAGAACGCCGTCGGGTGCACCTCGCCCAGGGCGCCGAGCAGCTCGGCGGGGTCGCCGATGGCGTGGATGTGGCTGCCCTGGAGCTGCGGGATGTAGATGCCGAGCGTGCGTTCGGCGATGTGGGCGAAGGGGAGGTAGCTGATCGCGCGCTGCGGGCCCTCGAGTCCGGCGGCGGCGATCGTGCTCACGCCCTCGTAGAGCACGTTGTGGTGGGTCAGCACCACGCCCTTGGGGTTCCCGGTGGTCCCGGAGGTGTAGAGGATCGTCGCCGGCGCCTCGGGGTTGAGCGCCCCGGGCCGGGCCGTGACCTGCTCCGCGTTGTCCCGGCGGTACGCCGCCCCGGCGGCCAGCAGGGCGTCCCAGGTGGTGTAGAGGTCACCGTCGGGCAAGTCCTGGGCATTGATCACCACGACCTTGCGCAGGCTCCCGGACGCGTCGATCGCCTTCTGCCAGCGGGCCAGGTGGTCGGCGTTCTCGAGGAACGCGACCGTCGGCTCCGCGTGGCCGGCGACGAAGGCGACCTGCTCGGGCGACAGGGTGTTGTAGATCGACATCGGCGTGGCCGCCGCGTGCACGGTGCCGATGTCGGCGAGGACGTGCTCGATCCGGTTCGTGGCCATGATCGCGACGGTGTCACCGGGCTGGACGCCGAGGTCGATCAGGCCGGCGGCGACGTCCAGCGCCCGGTCTCGGACCTCGGTCCAGGTGAGCGTGCGCCAGGTCTCGCCGTCGGGGAGGTCGTGCTTGTCGGAGTACGCCGGCTCGCCGGCGTACCTCTCCACGGTCTCGGCGAGGGCGTCGACCAGGGTCTTGCCGGCGATCTGCTCCTCGATCTCGGCGCGCGTGGCGAGTACGTCGGTGGTCATCTGGTGGTCGCTCCTCGGCTCGGCGGTCTCACCCGCGATCTTCGTGGACCGGGCCGGCCGACGGAACCCCCGGCGACTCAGAAGCCGAGCATCCGCCCGATGATCTCCTTCTGGACCTCGGTCGTCCCGCCGTAGATCGTCTGGATCCGGCTGTCGACGAAGGCGCGGGCGATGGGGTACTCCAGCATGTAGCCGTAGCCGCCGTGCAGCTGGACGGCCTGGTCCACGAGCTTCTTCTGCAGCTCGGTCGTCCACCACTTGGCCATCGACGCCAGCGAGGTGTCGACCTCGCCGGCGTTGAGCTTCGTCACGCAGTCGTTGACGAAGACCCGCGCGATGTGGACCTCGGTGGCCATCTCGGCGAGCAGGAAGCGGTTGTGCTGGAACTTGCCGATCGGCCGGCCGAAGGCCTCGCGCTCCTTCGCGTAGTCCAGGCAGAGCTGGAGGATGTGCTCGCAGGCGGCCACGGCGATGGCGGCGATGGAGACCCGCTCCTGGGGCAGGTTGGTCATCAGCGAGATGAAGCCGGAGCCCTCCTCGCCGAGCAGGTTCTCCTTCGGCACGTGCACGTTGTCGAAGAAGAGCTCGGCGGTGTCCTGCGCCTTGAGGCCCACCTTCTCCAGGTTGCGGCCCCGCTCGAACCCGTCCATCCCGCGCTCGACGACCACCAGGCTGATGCCCTGGTGTCCGGCCTCGGGATTGGTCCGCGCCACCACGATCACCAGGTCCGACATGATCCCGTTGCTGATGAACGTCTTGGAACCGTTCACCACGTAGTGGTCGCCCTTGTCGACGGCACTGGTGCGGATCCCCTGCAGGTCGCTGCCCGCGCCGGGCTCGGTCATCGCGATCGCCGAGATCAGCTCGCCACTCACCAGACCGGGGAGCCAGCGCTGCTTCTGCTCGTCGGTGCCGAGCGAGCTGATGTAGGGAACGATCACGTCGGTGTGCACGGGGAATCCGAGCCCGCTGGCTCCGACCCGGCTGATCTCCTCCGCGACCACCATGTTGTAGCGGAAGTCCTTGACGCCGGCGCCGCCGTACTCCTCGTCGACGTCGAAGCAGAGCAGCCCCTGGGCCCCGGCCTTGGTCCAGACCTCGCGGCTGACCTGGCCGTCCTTCTCCCACTGGTCGTGGTGGGGGACCACCTCGCGCTCCAGGAACTCACGGACGGTGCTGCGGAAGTCCTCGTGCTCCTGGGTGTAGATCGACGGCTTGTCGGGCATCAGGAGACCCACTCCTTGACCTGCGCGATGGTGGCCGCGGGGTCGTCGGTGGCGGGCAGGAGCTGCAGGTTGGTGACCCCGGCCTCGCCGAACGCGGCGATCCGCTCCTTGACGTAGGACTCCGGCCCGACCAGGTTGCCGGCCTCCAGCCACTCCAGCGGCACCTTCGCCTCGGCGTCCCGCTTGTGGCCGTCGAGGTAGAGGTCCTGGATCTCCTTGGCCTCCTTCTCGAAGCCGTACTGGCAGGCCAGGTCGTTGTAGAAGTTCTTGCCCCGGGCGCCCATGCCGCCGACGTAGAGGGCGTAGGTCGGCCGGGCGAAGTCGAGCAGCGCCTTGGTGTCCTCCCCCTCGCCGATCGCGACCATGCCGCCGGCGGAGACCTCGAGCGGTCCGAGCCCCTCCTGCCGCTTCTTGGTCCCGGCGGCGAGCGCCTCGCCCCACACCTGGTCGGCCTTCTCGGGAAGGAAGAGGAACGGCAGCCAGCCGTCGGCGTACTCCGCCGCTCCCTCGACCGACTTCGGGCCGAGCGCGGCGATGAAGAGGGGTACGGCGGGCCGCTCCGGCTTGTTGAGCAGCTTCAGCGGCTTGCCCAGGCCGAGGCCCTGGTCGGCGGGCAGCGGCAGCTTGTAGAGGCCGTCGCTGGTGACCGCCTCGCGGCGCAGGCCGCGGCGCAGGATGTCGACGATCTCCTTCGTGCGGGTCACCGGCTTGTCGTAGGGGACGCCGTGGAAGCCCTCGATCACCTGCGGCCCGGAGGCGCCGAGGCCGATCACGGCCCGACCGCCGGAGACGTTGTCCAGCCCGGCGGCGGTCTGCAGGAGGGCGCCCGGGGTGCGCGAGTAGATGTTGAGGATCGCCGCGCCGATCTCGACCGTCTCGGTCTTCGCCGCGAGGTAGCCCATCAGGGTGGGGGAGTCGAAGCCGTAGGGCTCGGCCACCCAGATGGTGTCGAGCCCGGCCTTCTCCAGCGCGGCCAGCTGGTCGGCGGTCTCGCGCGGGTTTCCCGCGTACATCAGCGGCATCGAGAGCTTCATGTGGTCCTCCGGTCCGGGTTCGGCTGGCTGTCCACAACTGTGACAGGATCACTGTCACGGTAGCAGGATGACCGGGTGGCGAGACGTGAGGAGACCCCGTTGGAGACGACGTACCGGATCGCAGTGATCGGCGGCACCGGCCCCCAGGGCAAGGGCCTGGGTTACCGCTTCGCGAAGCACGGCCACACGGTGGTGCTCGGGTCGCGGGCCGAGGAGAAGGCGCTCGCCGCGGCGGACGAGGTGAACGCCCGGCTGGACGGCGGTGGCGTCACCGGAGCAGCCAACGCCGACGCGTGCGCCGAGGCGGACGTCGTGCTGCTCGCGGTGCCGTACGACGGCCACGACGAGCTCGTCGCGAGCCTCCCGCTCGCGGGCAGGACGGTCATCTCCTGCGTGAACCCCCTCGCCTTCGACAAGCAGGGCCCCCACGGCCGGGTGATCGACGGCGGCGAGGGCTCCGCGGCCGAGTCCGCCCAGCGGATCGCCCCTGAGGCCACCGTCGTCGGCGCCTTCCACCACGTGTCGGCGAAGAACCTGTGGTCGGACGAGGAGTACCTCGACCACGAGGACGTCCTGGTCTGCGGCGACTCCGCCGAGGGCAAGGCGATGGCCATCGAGCTGGCCCGCTGTGTCACCGGGCGCGACGGCATCGACGCCGGCAAGCTGCGCCTGGCCCGCCAGCTGGAGCCGCTCACCGCCGTGCTGATCTCGATCAACAAGGCCTACAAGACCCAGTCCGGGATCCGCATCTCCGGCGTCTGATCCAGAGAGGGAGGCTGTGCGCTCATGACGACGCTGACTGCGGTCGAGTTCGTCTCCCTGGACGGGGTGATGCAGGCACCGGGACGCCCGGACGAGGACCAGCGCGGCGGGTTCGACCGCGGCGGCTGGGCGAGTGCGGCGATGGCGCGCGACCCAGAGGCCGCCCAGGCCTCGATGGGTGACCCGAGCGGCACGGGCGCCATGCTGTTTGGCCGGCGCACCTACCTCGACCTGGTGGGTCACTGGCTCGGAACCTCCGAACCGAACCCCTTCACCGAGGTGCTGCGCAAGACCCGGAAGTACGTCGTCTCGAACAGCCTCACCGAGCCTCTGGAACACCCCAACTCGACGCTGCTCGCCGGCGACCCGATCGCTTCGGTGAACGCCCTCAAGGCGGAGGTCGATGGTGACCTGGTGATCCTCGGTAGCGGCGAGCTGGTGAGGGCGCTCACCGCCGCACGGCTGGTCGACCGCTACCAGCTCACGATCCTGCCAGTGGTCATCGGAAGCGGCACCCGGCTGTTCGAGGGAACACCTATCGACCTCGAGGTCGAGCGCACCTTTACTTCACCGACCGGAATCGTGGTCGGCAGCTACCGGCTCACCCCACCCTCCGGTGGTTGAGCAGCGCCGTCGAAACCGCGGAAGGTGGGCGGCGCGCTGGTAGCAGGGCGTTAGTGCAGACCTGCAAGCACTCGATGCCTGAGAATCTGCACTGTTGCGGCAGCTGTACCCCATCAGCGGAGCGCAGCTGATCCGGTGCACCCCCTGCACCGGATCAACCGCAGAGCTCAGCGGTGGCCGTTCCAGGACTCCCAGAGCGCGGCGTAGGACCCACCGGTGGAGACCAGCTCGTCGTGCGAGCCGAACTCCGAGATCACGCCGTCCTCGACCACCGCGACCCGGTCCGCGTCGTGCGCGGAGAAGAGCCGGTGGGCGATGGCGATCACCGTCCGCCCGTGCAGTACGGCGGCCAGGGAGCGCTCCAGGTGGCGCGCGGCCCGCGGGTCGATCAGCGACGTCGCCTCGTCCAGGACGAGCGTGTGCGGGTCGGCCAGCACCAGCCGGGCCAGCGCGATCTGCTGGGCCTGCGCAGCGGTCAGCGCCCGGCCACCCGATCCCACGAGCGTGTCGAGGCCGGAAGGCAGTTGGTCGACCCACTCCAGCGCATCGACGGCGTCGAGGGCGGCCCGGATCTCCTCGTCACCCGCGCCAGGAGGCGCAGCGAGGGCGAGGTTCTCCCGCAGCGTGCCGACGAAGACGTGGTGCTCCTGGGTCACCAGCGCCACGTGGCCGCGCAGGTCGCCGAGCGGCAGCTCGACCAGGCCGACACCGCCGACGGTGACCGAGCCGGTCCGCGGCGGGTGGATCCCGGCCAGCAGCCGGCCCAGGGTCGACTTGCCGGCCCCGGACGGACCGACCATCGCGATCCGCTCGCCCACCCCGACGTCGAGGTCGACGCCGTGCAGCACGTCGCGTCCGTCGACGTACGAGAACCGCACGTCCGTCCGCCTCGAGCTTCTCGTCCAGCGGCTGGGCGCCGGAGACCTCACGGTCGTCGGGCACCTGCGCCACCCCGAGCAGCCGGGCCAGCGATGCGGCGCCCATCTGCAGCTCGTCGAGGATCGACACGATCCGGTCCACCGGGTCGATCAGCATCTGCACGTACAGCGTCGCCGCCGTGACGTCGCCCAGCGACACCGACCCCTGGGTGTAGAGCCAGCCGCCGAACAGCAGCGTCAGCACGGTCGGGATCAGGTAGGCGATCTCCATGTTCGGGAAGAACACCGTGCGCAGGAAGAGCGTGTAGCGCTCGGCGTCGTACGACTCCTTGATGTCCTCGTCGATCTGCCCGATCCGCTCCTCGCCGATCCCCAGAGCCTCGACGGTGCGGGCGCCCTCGACGGTCTCGGTCAGGGTCGCGTTGATCACGGAGTACGACGCGCTCTCGCGGAGGTAGCCGTCCTTGGCGCGGGCGAGGTACCAGCGCAGCCCGATCACCAGCGGCGGCACGCCGAGCAGGCACGGCAGCGCGACCCACCAGCCGACCGACAGGGCGGCGGCGAAGGTCAGCACCGCGGAGACCACCGCGATCGTCCACTCGGGCAGCGCCCAGCGCACCGACCAGCCGAGCTGGTCGACGTCGCGGCTGGTGCGGGTCAGCAGGTCGCCGGACCCGGCCGACTCGACCACCCCCACCGGCAGCGCGAGGGCGTTGCCGACGAAGTCCTCGCGGAGCTCGGCCAGCACCTGCTCGCCGAGCACCTGGCTGGCGTAGCGGGCGAACCGGGTGAACACCGTCTGGACGAGCAGGAACGCCGGCCAGGACGCAGGATGATCCGGTCCACGTGACCCGACGGTGGTGCCGGCCTCCACGGCCTCGACCAGGTCGCCCAGCAGCCGCGGCGCGGCCAGCGCCGACGAGCGCGGCACCCACGTGCAGCGCCAGCGCACCCCACAGCAGCCGAGGGTGCCGCCGCGCGATCTGGGTGGCGTAGCGACGCACCGACCGGCCGTCGGCGACCGGCAGCATGGTGTTCATCGCAGAACCCCCTCTCGCTGGTCGAGGCCGACCTCGCGGGTCACCACGGCCCGGTACGCCGGCTCGCGGTCGAGCAGGTCCGCGTGTGTGCCCACGGCGACCACACGCCCGCCCCGCAGGAACGCCACCTCGTCCACCGCGTCGAGCACCAGCGGGCTGCTCGAGGTGACCACGGTGGTCCGGCCGGCCCGGTGGGCCCGCAGCCGGGAGGCGATCCGGGCCTCGGTGTGGGCGTCGACGGCGGACGTCGGCTCGACCAGCACCAGGATCTCCGGGTCGCTGGTCAGGGCACGGGCCAGGACCAGCCGCTGCCGCTGGCCCCCGGAGAACGTGCGACCCCGCTCGGCGACGATCGTGTCGAGCCCGTCGTCGATGGCGTCGAAGATGTCGTCGGCCGACGCCGTGTCGAGGGCCTGCTCGAGGCCGCCGCGGCCCCGCACGTCGAGCCGGTCGCCCAGCCGCCCGGAGAAGAACGTGGCACCCGTGTCGGAGACCACGATCCGCTCGCGCACCTCGGCGCGCGCCAGGGCAGAGAGGGGTACGCCGCCCAGCCGGACGTCGTCGTCGACGACAGCGGCACACAACCCGAGCCGGTCGGCGAGGGCCGCGGACTCGTCGGGCTGGTCGGCCACGACCGCGGTCAGCAGGCCCGCGCGCACGTGCAGGCCGGTGCGCACGTCGTGCAGGTCGGAGCCCGACCGGCGGTGACGGCGCCAGCGTCTCAGGGTCGGTGTGGTCGGGGGTCAGCATCAGCACGCGACAGATCCGCTGCGCGGCCACCCGACCCCGGATCAGCTTGTTGGCGTACTCGGTAGCGGTCCGCAGCGGGATCATCAGGAACGCGGATACGCCGTAGAAAGCGACCAGCTCCCCGCCCGTGATCTGTCCGGCGACGGCGGACCGCGCACCCAGCCACACCACGAGCACCACGAACACGCCCGGCAGGAAGACCTGCAGCGCGTCGAGCACCGACTGGAGCTTGGCGACGTCCACTCCCGCGCGACGGGTCGTCTGCGACTCGCGGCGGTAGCGGTCGTGGAAGACCTGCTCGCCACCGATCCCGCGCAGCACCCGCAGCCCGCTCACGATGTCGCTGGCGGTGTTGGCCAGGTCGCCCATCAGGTGACGCTGGTGGGCGCTGCGTCGCTGGAGCGGGCTCAGGATCGGACCGATCAGGAGCATCAGGGCCGGCACGCCGAGCAGCACGACCAGGCCGAGCGTCATCGACGTGGACAGCAGGATCACCGACACCAGCAGGAAGGACACGATCGCGCCGGCGAACCGGGCCGTGACGTCCATGACGTTCCCGACGTGGGAGAGGTCGTTGGTGCCGATCGCGACCACCTCGCCCGTGGAGACCTTGCGGGGCAGCGTGCCGCCGAGGTGCACCGCCTGACGGCCGACGAGCTGGACGGTGCGGTAGGCCGCGGTCAGCCAGTTGGTCACCGCGAACCGGTGCCGCATGATCCCGGCCCCGGCCTGCACGAGGCCGATGGCGAACAGCAGCCCCGCCCACTTCAGCAGCTCAGCGGAGTCCCGGTCGGCGACGCCGCGGTCGATCGCCCGGCCGAGGACGAAGGGCATCACGGCCTGGGTGCTCATCCAGATGATGCCGAAGAGCATGCCCAGCGCCAGGGTGTGCCACTGTCCCTTGGCCAACCACCACAGGTACCGGCCCGGCGACCCGTGGTCGGCGGTTCCTGGGTGGTCGAGGGGGAGTTTGCGCACCCATCCAACGGTACGGACCAGGGGGAAAGTGAGCGACCCGTTTTAGGTCGACCGAGCTCGGTCGGTCGAGTTCAGTCGGTCGAGCCCACGAGCTTCAGCGGCAGGGCGACCAGGAGGCCGGCGAGGATCGCGGCGACCACGGCCCCCGTCACCAGTGCCGCCGTCCGGTCCACGACCACGTCGAAGATCAGCACCACGATGCCGGTGACCAGCACCGCCAGCAGGGTCAGGCCGACGCCGACGAGCTTGTGGGCCGTGGCGACCAGCCGCTCCTTGACATGCTCGCCGGAGATCCGCCGGTGCACGGCGACCGGGGTGATCACGACGGCGGTGGTCAGGGCGGCCACGATCACGAGGACCAGGAAGAGGGTCTGCTGGAAGTCGTCGAGGCTGGGGAACTTCGTCGTGAACGGCAGGGTCAGCAGGAAGCCGGCGGTCAACTGCGCCCCGGTCTGCATGACCCGAAGCTCCTGCAGCAGGTCGCCCCACTTGCGGTCGAGCTTCTCGTCCTCGGTCTCGTTCCGGCCGTCGTTCATCGACTTCCCTCCCTGGCGCGCACCGTACCGCGAACGTCCAGCCGTTAGCGCGGGAAGGAAACCCTACGGCCACACCCCGCCAGTACGACGGTGAGAGGGCCGTCCGTGCGCACCACCAACCGGGCCGCACAGGTGACCCCGGCGCGGTCCGGGTCGATGACCGCTCGTCGTACGTTGTCGGCTCGGATCCGGAGCACGTTCCGCGGGCGCTGCTCCGGGGCCTTGCCCCATGAGCGGGTCTCGGTCGAGTAGGGCATGGCCTGGTTCTGACCGCCGGTGAGCACGCCCGCGCCCGGCTCGACCGGCTGAACCTCTGCGACCCGCGCCGAGCTGCCAGCGAGCGGACGTCGATCGTGCCGGGAGTGGTGTCGTCGCGGACCCGCAGGCCGGAGAGCCAGTACGCGTGGTCGGCGACCACACCCGCTTCGGCGTTGTCCTCGCGCGGGTCGACCACGTAGGTCACCCGGCTCGGGTTGCGGTCGTGCCCGATGCGATGCCGAGGAAGCTCGGCGCCGGGGGTGTACTCGTCGTTGCCGGCCAGGGTGAGGTGGTCGGCGCCCGGGAAGGTCGTGCGCGAACCGTTGACCGCGACAGCGGTCAGGGCGTCGACCATCTCGCGCTGCTCGGCGAGGTTGACGAGCTCGTCGCCAGCCGCACCCCAGGAAAGCACCGGCGTGTGGCGCAGCGACGGCGAGCTGGTCGTCAGCGCCGTACCGGGGATTCCGACGACCGAGAAACCACGACGCGAAGAGGTCCGGCCAGCGGGCGAGCATCCGGAAGGTCCCGAAGCCGCCCATGGAGTAGCCGCTCACGGCGGTCCACCCCGGGTCCAGGTCGTAGCGCCTGGCCACGTCGGCCCAGGCCTCGAACGTGTCGGCCTCGGCGATGCCCTGGTAGAAGCCGTCCGGTCCGCGGCCGGCCGGAGTCAGCACCAGCGACCCCGGCCCGCGATCGCCGAGCTGTGTCTGGTTGCGGGTCGCGGAGTACTGGTTGTAGTTGGCCGAGAGCGAGTGCAGGAGCAGGGTGAGCCCCCATCCGTCATCGGGAGCCGCGGCTTCTCGGGGATGTAGAGGGAGTAGGGCTGCAGCTGGCCGACGAAGCGCCCCTGGCAGGTCGGGGAGGGGTCCTCTCCTGAGGTGATGTCGAAGCAGTCCTTCGTGAGGTCCAGCCCCTGGCCGAAGACGTGGCGGCTGGCGATGATCCGGTTGATAGTGCCCGTGCTGCGGCACCCCGGAGTCGTCCCGGACCCGGTCGGCGAGCTTGCCGAAGTCGACCGTTGCGGCGAACGGCGTGACATCGCCCTGGGTCAGCTGGAGCGACTGCTGGCGCTCTCTCTCCACCAGGGGGCGTTCGCGGCCGCAGCTGCTGCGGAATCGGCGATCGTCACGCCGACGGCTCGGACGGCAGCGGCTCGTCGACCCGGGGGCCGACGTTGACGATGGCCACGCCGTTCGGCGTACCGCCTCCCGGGACGGTCTCGGAAGCGCCGCCGGGGCTCGGCGCGAGGAAGCCGCCGCTCTCGGTGTCCCAGAGTCCGACGCCGATACTGGTGCGGACCTCGCGTCGTTGCGGGTCCCAGGCCGCGTGCGGGATGCGTACGTCGACCTGCCGGCGCCGCTCGTCGACCGCGACCGTCGGCTGCGGGGTGACCGGCTGCCCGGTGGTGGCGTCGAGCAGCTCCGACGCTGTCGCCGTGCCAGGTCAGGAACAGCTGTGCCGGGGAGCGAGACTCCGGCGCCGTGTGGCCAGTCCCGGCTCTCGCCGACCACCGAGAGCGATCGTGAACGCCGTGCGCGCGGGGTCCTGCAGCGTGTTGAGGGTGACCCGGAAGGCCGTGGCCTCGGGCAGCGGGCGGGCGCGCAGCTCGACCAGGTCGGCGGCGTTGTGGGCGTAGACCGGGTCGGTCGGGTACGCGAACGTGCCGCCGGCCGGGGAGAAGAGGTGGTCGCGCGGACCGTAGCGGGTCGTCCAGGTCGGGGACCCCGGTGGCGCCGTGGTCGTCGTACAGGAAGTCCTGGTAGACCCACTCGCCGTCGCCGGTAGGAGCTCCGCGCCCGAGACCAGGATCGGTTTGGCCGCCCACGGCCCGGTGTTCTCGAGCTGCGGAGCCCGCGGCGGTGGTGCGTACAGGGCGTCCGGTCCGGGACGATGGCCGCTGTCGGCGTGGGGCAGCGAGTCCCGGTCGGCCGCGGCCGTCGGTGCGGCCAGCCCCAGGCCGGTGGCCAGGGAAACGATCAGGACGGCCGGGGTGGTCCAGCGGCGGTGCGGCATCGGGCGGGGCCTCTCGTCGGCTCCCTCCCCGAACGGTCGCCGCCCACCCTACGGGGTGCCGCGCTCCACGATGGGGACCGCCCGGCCCCGGCGATCTCTCAGCCGGCGAGGCCGTCGACCACCTCGGCGCCCGGGAGGTCCGCGAGCAGGTGGCCGGACACCAGCAGCTTGGAGCGGCGTACGCCGGAGCCGATGATCGCCACCTCCATCTCCGGCACGCGGGCGTCGACGAGGACCCGCCACTCCGGGGGCAGCCCGAGCGGGGTGATCCCGCCGTACTCCATCCCGGACTCCTCGACCGCGCGCTCCATCGCCAGGAACGACGCCTTGCGCACGTCGAGCGTGCGCTTGACCAGGTTGTTGACGTCGGCGCGGGTGTCCGCGCGTACGACGCACGCGGCGACCCGCTCCTCCCCACCGCGCCGGCCGGCCACCACGACGCAGTTGGCGCCGGTGTCCATCGACAGCGAGTAGGCCTCGCTCATCGCGGCGGTGTCGGCCAGGGCGGGGTCGATCTCGACGACGGCGACGTCCTCGCCCGCGGCCACGAGGCCAGCGCGGCAGCCACCCGCGGGGCAGACCAGCTCGGGGTGCTCGAGCGCGGGCAGCGAGTGCAGGCCGTCGATCCGGGGCAGGGACATGTGTCCCATCATCGCCACTCGGCGATCACCTGCGTCGGCCGCCCGTCGGCGCTATCCCGACGGAGGGCCGACCGGACCGCCTGATCAGTCCTGCCCGTTGTCAGCGTCAGAGCCGGGGCCGACCCAACCGGTCTGGCGGGTGAGGTACCGGTTCCTCGCCGACAGGGTCGTGGCGAGCAGGCCGGCGACGCCGGCGAACACCCACGGGATCGGCAACAGCCAGCGGATGTCGTCGTTGTTCACGACGTCGCCCTGGACCAGGGCCCAGATGCCGACCAGGCCGAGGAACGCGATGCCCATCACCAGGTGGCCGATGTTCACGGGGTGACGCCCGCTGTCCAGCTCGTTCATGTCCTCACTCGCTCTCTGCGTAGATCTCGCCGACGCCGAGGTCGGCGTCGATGGTCAGGCGGGGGGCGTCGGCTCCGGCGTCGTGGAGTCCGCGGGAGCTGGTCTCGATCCCGCCCTCCTGCTCGCCGAACAGGGTGATCGCACCCGGGCCGTCGATCCGGCCGTTGACCCTGACGTCCATGTCGTCGGGGACGAGCAGCTCGATCCGGCCGGCCCCGCCCTCGACGCTGATCTGCCGGCCGTCCAGAGCCTCGACGTCGTCGACCTCGCGTGAGGTCGAGCACCAGCTCGCCGGCGCCGAACTCGTAGCTGTTCTCGACCTCGGCGGCGGTCGCCGGGGTCTCGCGGATCCGCTCGCCCTCCCACTGGCCGAAGACAGTGACCGCCGCCATGGGCACGGTCGCGAGCAGGCCGACCAGGATCAGGCCGCCGGCCCGGCCGTAGACCGAGCCGACCAGGAGCATGAGCCCGGTGATGCCGACGGCGAGCGCCGGGTACGCCGCGTCCGCCACGGCCACGCCGGCGACGTCGACGATCCCCAGGACCCCGATCGCCAGCGCGATCAGCGCGAGGGTGAACCAGAAGAGGATCGGTCCGCGCCGGCGCGGGTCGCGGGGCGGCGGCGTAGTACCTCGTGCCCTGGTGGCCGGACCTGGTACGTCGTGTCCTGATACGGCCCGGGGCCCTGGTACGAGGTGCCCACGTAGCCGGACGCGTCGTAGGTCGTGTGCCCTCAGCCTCGCCGAGGCAGCGACCGCGCCACCCCCGGATCCCGGGGGCGGGGCCGGCCGAGCGGCGGTCCTTGCGGGTCACGAACAGCAGCACGACCAGGGCGATGATGGCCAGCGGCCACGGGAACCAGAAGACGCCCCAGGAGTCGCCGAGCAGCGCGAACGCCGCGAGCACGCCGACGGCCAGCAGGGCGAGGGTGCGGCTGCGGTCGTCGAGGGTGATCGCTGCTTCGTCCGAGCCGTCCTCGGGCACGAGCAGCCAGCAGGCGCCGTACAGCAGGAGGCCGGCGCCGCCGAAGAAGGCGAGCACGACGAACGCCACCCGCAGGATCAGTGGGTCGACGTCGAGGTGCCGGGCGAGGCCGCCGGCGACGCCGGCGACCTTCCGGTCGTCGACGGAGCGGCGGAGCCGGCCGAGGTCGCGGATCTCGTCACGGGTGACGCGGGGGCCCTCGTCGGGCGCCGACTCGTCGGCCGGGCCGGAGGGTGCTTCGGGTGGTGTCGTGGTCATGCTCCAAGCCTGCGGCCCAGACCTGCCGGGCACCATCGGGGACGACCCTGATCCTGCCCGACCAGGGCGGGTGGCGGGTCAGGGTCGGGCCGGGGTTGCACCTCATGGTTCGCGCCCCTGCGCTGTGTGACGATTGCCGGGTCATGACAACCACCCCTTCCCCGGCCGCGCCCGTGCGCGACGTCCGCCGGGCCACCCGAGAGAGCCAGGAGCCGATCATCGGCGGCGTCGCCGGCGGCCTGGCCCGGCACCTCGGGCTGCCCGTGCTCTGGGTGCGGGTCGCGTTCGTCGTGGCCGCGGCCCTGGGTGGCGTCGGCATCGCGATGTACGCCGCCCTGTGGCTGGTGCTGCCCACCGACTCCCACTTCGAGGCGGGGGCGCCCGGCCTGGAGAGCGCGACCCGCGGCGGCCGGCGCCCGGGCCGGATCCGGAGGCTCGGGGACATCGGTCCGGCGATCGCGCTGGCCGCGCTCGGCCTCGGCGCCGTCTTCCTGCTCGAGGCGGTCCTCGGCCGAGGGCTGGTGTTCTGGCCGATCTTCCTCGGGCTCGTCGGCATCGCCCTGCTGTGGCGCCAGGCCGACGAGGCGCAGCGCGAGCGCTGGCTGGACACCACCGGCCGGATCGACCCGGTGCGGGCCGTGCTCGGCCGCGGCGGGTGGGCGGCGTACGCGCGGCTCGCGGCCGGGATCGGCCTGATCGTCTCCGCCTTCGTGGTCTTCGCGCTGCGCGGCGGCTCCCTCGAGATGGCCCGCGACGTCACGATCGCCGCGCTGCTGACCGTGGTCGGCCTCGGCATCGTGGTCGGGCCGTGGATCTACCGCCTGGCCTCCGACCTGACCGCCGAGCGGGCCGAGCGGGTCCGCACCCAGGAGCGCGCCGACCTGGCCGCGCACCTGCACGACTCGGTGCTCCAGACGCTGGCCCTGATCCAGAAGAACGCCGACGACGGCACCACCGTCGCCCGGCTCGCCCGGTCCCAGGAGCGTGACCTCCGGTCCTGGCTGTACGCCGGCGAGGCCACCGACGAGAGCACCGTCGCCAGCGCGCTGCGCGGGGTCGCCGCCGCGGCCGAGGACACCCACGGGGTCTCCGTCGACGTCGTCAACGTCGGCGACTGCCCGCTGGCTGAGAGCCTGCGACCCGTCGTCAACGCCACCCGCGAGGCGGTGACCAACGCCGCCAAGCACGCCGGGCACCGGCCAGATCGACGTGTACGCCGAGGTGTCACCCGCGGCGGTCGACGTGTTCGTCCGCGACCGCGGACGTGGCTTCGACCTCGAGCGGGTTGCCGAGGACCGGCACGGACTGCGGCACAGCATCATCGACCGGATGGAACGGCACGGCGGCACCGCGCACGGTGCAGTCGACGCCGGGTGAGGGCACCGAGGTGCGGCTGCACCTCCCCAGGCAGGAGGACTCCCATGGCTGAGCCGATCCGCGTCGTGCTGGTCGACGACCACGCGATGTTCCGCGCCGGCGTGCGCGCCGAGCTGGGGGACGCGGTCGACGTGGTGGCCGAGGCGGCCGACGTCGACGAGGCGGTCGCCGCCGTCGACGAGCACCGGCCCGACGTCGTACTCCTCGACGTGCACCTGCCCGGCGGTGGCGGCGCCGAGGTGATGCGGAGGCTTGCCTCGTCCCCGACCTCGCGACATCCGTGGTTACGCTCGCGCTTTCTGGCTCTCAGCGTGACTGACGCCGCCGAGGACGTGATCGGCACGATCCGCGGCGGAGCCCGGGGCTACGTCACCAAGACCATCACCGGCCCCGAGCTGGTGGCGGCGATCCAGCCGGGTCGCCGACGGCGACGCGGTGTTCTCGCCCCGGCTCGCCGGCTTCGTCCTCGACGCGTTCGCCGGCTCGATCGAGGTGGCCGACGTCGACGAGGACCTCGACCGGCTGACCGAGCGGGAGCGCGAGGTGATGCGGCTGATCGCCCGCGGCTACGCCTACAAGGAAGTGGCGAAGGAGCTGTTCATCTCGATCAAGACGGTCGAGACCCACATGTCCAGCGTGCTGCGGAAGCTGCAGCTCTCCTCGCGGCACGAGCTCGCCCGGTGGGCGTCGGACCGCAGACTGCTCTAGCGGCGCGCCCAGATCGGCACACATGGGACAGTCGTCGCTGCTTCCCGGATCGATTACTCGGCCTCCGCTCGTCCCGGATGAGAACCCGGCTCTGCCGGCAGTGGGCAGTAGCCCCGTCTCTTCGCATGAACGATGTTCAGCACGCCGATGGCGGCTCCGGCAGCGATGACCACGATCGGTGCCAGATTGAGAGCAAAGCCGAGTAGCACCAGCAGGACTCCCGAGCCCACGCCCCACCGGACGGGATGGACCACGACCCAGTCACTGAACCGGCTCAGCAGACTGCGCATCTGCCACCACATCCCTCGCTTGGACTGCCAACGACGGTAGGGCCAACCTCTTCCCGATGTCGAGAGACGACCGGGGGGCGGAGCCAGTGTGTTTTGCTCCGCCGCTGGTGGGTACTGCCCAAGTGCGTGCTCGTCGAGTCTCGCCTTCGGGTGAGACACGCTCATGCCCGTGGGTGCGAGCGCGGCGGGCACGCCCTGATCGCTAACGAATTGACGTGCCGCCCCTGCGCGCGGTTCGCGTCGTCATCCGCTGGCAGGATGTCGGCCGTGACCGATCGCGTAGTCGACTACCGGCTGGGCAATGCTGAGGAGAAGCACGCCGCTGCTCCGCGAGCGTTCTTCATCCCGCAGCGGTCGGAGCGCGAGAACCTCGCTCCTGGGGATCTTGCGAAGCTCTTGTTCGAGCTCGTCGATCCTGGAGAAGGTGATCCGGGGGCGGAACGCATGTGGGTTGAGGTGCTCGAAACTGCCGGCGGGCGCTATGTCGGTGTCCTGACGAACGCTCCAACGGCCATCACCACCATCGAGCAGGGTGGACACGTGGAGTTCGGTCCTGAGCACGTGATCAGCACTCTCGAAGACTGGTCCCTGCTCGAGAAGAAGATCTTCGTCAGCCGGCGGAGCCACGAACAGGACATCCGGCCCGGCTACGTCTACCGGGAAGCGCCCGACAATGACAGCGACTCAGGATGGCGGGCACTTGTAGGAGACGAGTCGCATGAGGAGGTCGACGATCCAAACAACGTCCTGCTCCAGGACGTCGGATTTCTGCTGGACCGTTGGCCAGAGCTGCGCCCAGTTCTCGAGACCGATCCCCGAAACGGGTCTTGGGCGTGGGACCCGGAGACCGATCGCTACGTGCCGGTTGCTGACGCCGAGCAGGGCTCGATCGCACTCAACACCGCACGCATCTTCCGCAGCCGAGGACGTGATCGGCACGATCCGCGGCGGAGCCCGGGCTACTGACCGACGAAGACACGCACCGGCCGCAGCTGGTAGCGATCCACCGGGTGGCCGACGGCGACGCGGTCTTCTCGCCCCGGCTCGCCGGCTTCGTCCTCGACGCCTTCGCCGGCTCGATCGAGGTGGCCGCACGTCGACGAGGACCTCGACCGGCTCACCGAGCGGGAGCGTGAGGTGATGCGGCTCGATCGCCCGCGGCTACGCCTACAAGGAAGTGGCGAAGGAGCTGTTCATCTCGATCAAGACGGTCGAGACCCACATGTCCAGCGTGCTGCGGAAGCTGCAGCTCTCCTCACGGCACGAGCTCGCCCGGTGGGCGTCGGACCGCAGACTGCTCTAGCCGGGTGTCCGGATCGCGCGGCCGACCCACCCATCTCTGACGGGCAACCGCCCTTCGAGGGAACTCGCCTAAGGGCATCGGCGGGCGCCACGACGTGGGCGCCTAACGCGGCACTGGGCCGCCACCGAAGTGCCACGGAACTCTGGACATGCGCATCCGTCAGACTTCGTCGGTGCTCCTGCTGTAGCTCGACGAAGAGTTCTCTCCCACTGCTGCACGACCGCCTCGGTTCGGTACTGAGAGGCGGTCCGCAACGCCTCTGCCGCCATCCGGTTGCGCCGCTCCGGATCGTCCATCAGGTTCAGTAGCGCCAGGGTGAAGCCGCAGATGTCGCCGTCGGCGACCAGTCGTCCGTTCTGGCCGTCGGTGATGATCTCGCCGGGGCCGCGTGGGCAGTCGAAGCTTGATGGCGGGGACGCCCTTGGACATTGCCTCGACGCAGCACCATCGGGAATCCCTCGAACCGGGAAGTCAGCGCGTACACCGAGGCTGAATCCAGCGCCCGGTCGAAGTCAGACCACGTAGCCCTTCAGGACGACGTGTCCGACCAGGCCAAGGCGGGCGATCATGCGCTCCAGACGCAACCGGGCCGGGCCTTCGCCGTAGATATGCAGCTGCCAGTCGGGGCGTGTTCGCGCGATGGGGGCGTAGGCGGTGATCAGTCGGTCGAAGCCCTTCTGTCCGACCAGCCGGCCGGCGGCGACCACGACCTTGCGATCGGGGCGGCGCGGTGCGGGACGGAGTCGCAGCCCAGGGCGTCGAGTTGTGGATGACACGCACCTTGCTCGCCTCGCTGGGGAAGGCCTTGCGGTAGTCGCGTGCGTCGGCCTCGGTGAGTACGACAAACCTGTCGAGTTCCGCCAGCGCCTGCCCGAGTGCGGGAACGTGACCCACTTGCTGGCGGCGGGAAAGTTCAGGTGATCCTGACCCACCACGACATGCCGGCCGCGGGACAAGCGGGTCACCGCCAGATGCAGCATCGGTCGCGTGGAGATGACGATCACCTGGCGGCAGAGCGCGCAGCCGGCGGCGCAACCGCAGGTCGGTCAGGGCCGATAGGCCGGCTCTTCGTGCCTGTGGGTGCACGGTGGACGGCAGGCGATCCAGCCGATCTCCAGCGGCGCGAGCCGTCGACGATGTAGCTGACCTTCACCGCGGGATCGAGCGAGTAGGCACGCTCGCGCCCGTAAGGGCGCATCCGACGAACTCGACGTCGTATCGCTCCACCAGCTCGGTTGGCCAAGTTGGAGACGGCGCGGACGATGCCCCCACGGAACTCGGCCTCGACACGAGGAAGTAGACCCGACCCGCATGCGCACCGACGGCTCCCCCATGAACCAGGCTAGTCCCGCCGGTCCGGTCAGGTTGGGGAATCGAGAAGTGCGACCAGGACCTGTGCATCTTCGTCGCCAGTGTTCTCTTCGCGTCATGACGGCCGACCTGTGCGCCACCGCCTCCTCGAACGAACGCGCGGCAGAGGTCCCGGCCACACATGAAGTCAGCCATCCGGCAGGATCGCAACGGTGCCAGCACGAGAGCGGCACCGATGGTCATCGACACGACCTGCGCGGCCGTCCAACCACTGCGTAAGCTCGAAGTCGGTCTCGCGTCTGCAGCCGCCACGCCGACGTCACGGCATCCTCGATCGCATCTTCGTCGCCGCTCGCCAGGTAGCGACGACCATCATGTGCTTCTCGAATCTTCTCGGCACCGAAAACGTCTCGGGGAACTGGTGGATCAGGACATCGCGGGTGTCGAAGGATGCTCGGACCGCGACCAGATCGCCGTCGAGTTGCCGTGCGATGAGTCGTCCCTTGCACTGCCAGCGCAGCAGACCGCCACTGCGCGCCTCACGGACCAGCGGCAGCGAGGACGCGAGCTGGCCGAAGCCCCTCCATGTCCACGGCTCCAGCCTGACACGACGAGGGCAGGTCATGGCCCGGCTCAGTCCGGGATCGGGCTCGGCCCACCCAGGACGCGTGATGAGGCAGAACGGGTGCCCCGCCCCGCCGGCTCAGCGAACACTCCTTCTGCGAGCTGAACGGCGCCAAGACTGAGCACCTGAGGCGTCGCGTCGGCGACGTTCTCGACCATGACGTCGAGGTGCATCTGCTGCGGGATCGTTGGGTCCGGCCATGTGGGAGGCCGATGGTCGACATCGCGCCGGAACGCCAGCCCGGAGGTGGTGTCGTTCTCGGCAACCCACCACGAAGACGTCACTCTCGTAGGTGATGGGCCGGCCAAGCAGTGCCGCGTAGAAGCGCGCGAGAGCGGCCGGGTCGGGACAGTCGACGATGAGGTGGTGCAGGCGCCCTCGCATTTCCGAATCCTGCCAGCCGTTCGCCCGCGAGTCGGCTTGCTACCCCGAACCGCGCCATTCATGCCCTTTACAACCCGGCGCCGGTTGCGGTTCGGTAATGGGACGGAGTTGTTTGGTCGCACACCTGGAAGTGAGGCCGTCATGGCCGAAGGAACCACCTACGCCACGCCGTACGACGAACCCGGCCACGAGGGCGACCTGAAACGGTCGATCACCGGGCCGCAGCTCTTCTTCTACACCCTCGGTGACGTCCTCGGCTCCGGCATCTACGTCCTGATCGGCCTGGTTGCCGCGGCGGTGGGCGGCGCGTTCTGGATCGCCTTCGCGGTCGGGGTCACGGTCGCGGCGATCACCGGTACGGCGTACGCGGAGCTGGTCACGAAGTACCCCCAGGCGGCCGGCGCCGCGCTCTACGTCAACAAGGCGTTCGGCAACAAGGCGCTGACGTTCCTGATCACCGTCTCCTTCCTGTCCGCCAGCTTCGCGGCCGCCGGCGCGCTGGCGGATGGCTTCTCGCCGTACTTCGCCACGCTGTGGGCCGGCCCGCCGGCGCTGCTGGTCACCCTGGTGTTCATCGCTGGTGCTGAGCATCGTCAACTTCATCGGCATCACCGAGTCGGTCGTCATCAACATGCTGATGGCCTTCGTCGAGATCGCCGGCCTGATCATCGTGCTGATCATCGCGATCTGGTACATCGCCGAGGGCAACGCGGACTTCGGGGTGCTGACCGAGTTCGAGACCGAGGGCGGCACCAGCCCCGCGCTGGCGATCCTCGCCGGTGTCGCGCTCTCGTTCTTCGCGATGACCGGCTTCGAGAACACCGCGAACGTCGCGGAGGAGACGATCGACCCGCACCGCTCGTTCCCGCGCTCCCTGATCGGCGGCATGATCACCGCCGGCGTGATCTACGTGCTGGTCTCGATGGCGGCGGCGCTGACCGTGCCGATCGACGACGCTGGCCGACTCCGACGCCGCGCTGCTCGAGGTCGTCAAGACCGGCATCCTGCCGATCGACACCGGCTTCATGACCACGCTGTTCTCGGTGATCGCGATGATCGCGATCACCAACACCACCCTGGTCGCCGTGGTGACCCAGCCGCGGATCCTCTACGGCATGGCCAACGAGGACGTCGTGCCCGGCGTGTTCGCCAAGATCCACGCCACCCGGCGCAGCCCGTGGGTCGGCCTGCTCTTCAGCGCCGCCGTGGTCGTGCGCCCTGCTCGTGGTCGGCACGCTGCGCGCCCAAGGTCGAGGGGTCGACCCTGATCGAGCGGCTGGCCCTGGTCACCGTGGTGTTCCTGCTGTTCATCTACGCGCTGGTGATCGTCTCCTGCCTCAAGCTGCGCGGGCAGGACGAGGACGAGCGGACCTACCGCGCCAACACGCCGCTGCTGCTGCGTCGGCCTGCTCGGCAACCTCGCGATCCTCGGCTGGTCGATCTACGACGACCCGACGTCGCTGATCTGGTGCGCCGGCCTGGTCGCCGTCGGCGTCGTGCTGTTCCTGGTCGAGTACTTCTTCGGCAAGCGGACCCGCCCGCCGGGCGCCGAGCGCGGCGACCCCGAGGCCGCCAACGTGAAGAGGAGCTCTGACATGCACGTCATCGTCGCCACCGACGGCTCGCAAGCAGTCGCTGCGCCGCCGCCAAGCACCTCAAGTCGTTCGCCGACCCGGCCAAGATCACCGACATCTCGGTGATCGCGGTGATCCGGCCGCTGGCCGCGGTCGCGTTCGCCGACGACCTGTCGCACCATCGACCGCGCCAAGGCCGGCACCGAGGCCGGCGGCTTCCGGGAGGCCGCCGAGAGCGCGGTCGACGCGGTCGCCGCGGAGTTCGACGGGCTGGGGACCGAAGGTGCACAAGAAGGTCCGCAGCGGCTCGCCGGCCAACGAGATCATCAAGGCCGCCGAGCAGCTCGACGCCGGGCTGGTCGTGGTCGCCAGCGGCGGCCGCGGGATCAGCGACACGGTGCTGGTCGGCAGCACCGCGCAGCGGGTCCAGCACTACGCGCCGTGCCCCGTGCTCGTCGTACGCCCCGCGCCGCGGCGCAAGCCGCAGCGGGCGGCGAGGAAGTGCCGGACGCACGCCGATCAGTCGGCTGCCGCCATGGAGACGTTGCGGCTGGTCCTGCTGTTCCTGCACATGCTCGGCTTCGCCGCCCTGCTCGGCGGGCTGATCGTGCAGGTCCGCGCCCCCGAGAAGGCGGTCAACGCCGCGATGCGCGACGGGGCCGGCACGGCGTTCCTCGCCGGGCTGCCCTCGTCGGCGTGCTCGAGGCGGGTGACGGCGACGTCGACCACGCCAAGATCGGCGTGAAGTTCGCGATCGGCCTGGTCGATCCTGATGCTGGTGATGGCCAACGTGCGCAAGCCGCGGATCCCGAACGGGCTGTTCTACGGGCTCCTCCTGCTGACCGTGCTCAACATCGGCGTCGCGGTGTTCTGGTCGCCCGTCCACGCCTGAGCGAGCGTCAGCCGCCGGGGCAGTACGCCGTCCCCGGGCTCCTGGTCGGGGTGGATCGCGCCGTCGCGCTCGCTGATCGAGCCGACCTGAGCCGCTCGGCCGCGGCGTACGGCCACGATCTCGGCCAGGATCGACACCGCGATCTCGCCGGGCTCGTCGGCGCCGATGTCGAGCCCGATCGGCGCGTGCAGGGCGGCCAGGTCGGCCTCCGCGACGTCGTTCGCCAGCAGCCACTCGCGGCGCCGGGCCTGGGTCCGCCGCGAGCCCATCGCGCCGACGTACGCCGTCCCGGCCGCGAGCGCCGCCCTGATCGCCGGGGCGTCGAGCCCTCGTGGTGGCTGGTGACCACCACCGCGTCGGTGGAGGGGATCGCGGCCTCCGCCTCGGCCAGGGTGGTCGCCGACGACGCGTCCAGCCCAGGGCGGAAACCATCGCACCGAGGGCCTCCGCCACCGGCCCGTCGCCCACGATCAACACGTTCATCGACTCGGCCACCCTCCCAGCCTCGCGGCATCATCGGGCGTTGTCCACGGACGCAGGTCGTCTCTCGGCGCCCCGAAGTCAGGACGCGCGACGTCTCGATGTCCGCGCGATGAACGGGGCGAGGTCGTGCGATTCGACTCCCCGAAGCGGGCGGTCGTCTCGGCGCACTCACGGGCCAGCCTGGCGAGCGCCAGGCGCCGGCGCTCCTCCCCAGAAGTCGTCCCACACGATGCGGGACATGCCGAGGCTTGAAGCCGCACACCCAGTCCTGACGCTGCTTCTCGGCCCACAACACCTCGTCGGGGTCAGCGGGTGGCGACGCCGCCGTCTTGTTGACGCAGGTACTTGATCTTGCCGTCGAACTCGAAGACCTGCCGGCCCGATGCGCAGGTCGCACCACGACCGTGCGGCTCCCGTCGGTGAGACCGAACTGCGTCTCCGGCCGGCCGAGGCCGAGCTCGGTCAGCAGCAACCTCGCCAGGGTTTCGCCGATCCGAGTCCGACCCCGGGGTCGGCGAGCTCGCAGGCCGCACGGACCACGGTGACGTTCGGCCAGTTGGTCATCGGCGCGCCAGGCCGCGTCGAGATCGTGCTCGGAGTAGCCGAAGCGCAACGCCGAGTCGAACGCCACCACACCCGTGCTGGAGACCGTGCTCTCGTGCGATGTCCGCGGCTGTTCGGGCCGGGTCGAGAACCCGACGACCGTTGGTCTCGATCACCTGGTCCGGCCGGTACGGCGCCAGGTGGTGCTTGACGCCGTACCGCAGGTGCGACCCCACAATTCCGGGCCGGGTCACGTGCGTCATCGGCTTCGCGGACCGCAGGATGTCCATCCCGAGCTCGAGCGCCGCGGAGTCGTAGCTCATCACGTGGGGCCGCGAGATCCGCAGGCTGGCAGCGCGGTCCCCGAGTCAATTGAATGTCCCCGGGTCTGGTGAGGCCCTCCCAGAGCTCTTGTTCGGCATAGACGCCGCGCCGCACCGTCACCCAGACGCCGGTCCTGGCCAGTCGGTCGATGTGCTCCGCCGTGAGACCGGCCTCGATCGCCTGTCGCCGGGTGATGAGGCCGTGCTGGTTGGCCATGATGCCGGTGATGGTGGGGTGCACGCCTCGAGCCTGACCGGAATCAGAGGTGACCGCCTTGCGTCACCGATCCTCCTGTGGAGAGGCTGCCCCGATCCGCTCCCTGTGGGTGTTGGCGGGCTCGTTCGCCGATGTAACACGTCGTTCGCCGGACCTCCCTCCCGTTGCAACGGCATGGAAGGTCAGCAGACGACGTGTTACACGCCAACGGGCGGCCCGGGCACGTCGATGGGGACACGTAGGGTTGGCGCGAGAGATGAGTACGTCCCCACCGCCGCCCCCGTCGGCTCCTCGGCCACGACCAGCTCGACCCCGACAGACCCCGGCCGAGGCGCCGCACGACCCGGCGCGGCCCGACGGCCGAGGAGCTGCTCGACGGGCTCGAACGAGCCCCAGCGCAAGGCCGTCGTCCACGCCGGGCACCCGCTGCTCGTCGTGGCCGGGGCCGGGTCGGGCAAGACCCGGGTGCTGACCCGGCGGATCGCCTGGCTGGTCGCCGAGCGCAAGGCGCACCCGGGCTCGATCCTGGCGATCACCTTCACCAACAAGGCCGCCGCGGAGATGAAGGAGCGGGTGGAGGCGCTGGTCGGCAAGCGGGCCCGCATCATGTGGGTCAGCACGTTCCACTCGGCCTGCGTCCGGATCCTCCGCAAGGAGATCCACCACTTCGGCTACAAGTCCAACTTCTCGATCTACGACGCCGCCGACTCCAAGCGGCTGATGACCCTGGTCTGCCGCGACCTCGACCTGGATCCCAAGCAGTACCAACCCAACGCGATCCTGCACTGGGTCTCCAACCACAAGAACGAGCTGCGCGACCACGAGGAGGCGGCGAAGGACGCCCGCAACGGGCTCGAGGAGGCCTACGCCTCGGCGTACACCCTCTACCAGCGGCGCCTCCGCGAGGCCAACGCCCTCGACTTCGACGACCTGATCATGACCACGGTGCACCTCTTCCAGGCCCACCCGGACGTGTGCGAGACCTACCGGCGCCGGTTCCGCCACGTGCTGGTCGACGAGTACCAGGACACCAACCATGCGCAGTACGCCCTGGTCCACCAGCTGTGCGCCGACTGAATCCCGAAGGAGATCCAGGGCGAGCGGGTCGAGCCCGGCCGAGCTGATGGTCGTCGGCGACGCCGACCAGTCGATCTACGCCTTCCGCGGCGCCAGCATCCGCAACATCCTCGACTTCGAGCAGGACTTCCCCGACGCCACCACGATCCTGCTGGAGCAGAACTACCGCTCCACCCAGACGATCCTCAACGCCGCCAACGCGGTGATCGGCCACAACCAGGGGCGCAAGCCCAAGCGGCTGTGGTCCCAGGCCGGCGACGGCGAGCGGATCGTCGGGTACGTCGCCGACGACGAGCGCGACGAGGCGCGCTTCGTCTCCGAGGAGATCGACAAGCTGACCGACAGCCGGTGCGGCCCGGCCCGGCGAGGTCGCGGTGTTCTACCGCACCAACGCCCAGTCGCGGGTGTTCGAGGAGATCTTCATCCGGCTCGGCATGCCCTACAAGGTGGTCGGCGGGGTCCGCTTCTACGAGCGCCGCGAGGTGCGCGACGCGCTCGCCTACCTGCGGATGCTGGTCAATCCGGCCGACGAGATCTCCCTGCGCCGGGTGCTCAACACCCCGAAGCGCGGGATCGGCGACCGGGCCGTGGAGTGCGTGCAGTCCCTGGCCGACCGCGACCGGACCACGTTCTGGGAGGCCCTGCGGCGCGCGGCGGACGCCCCCGGGCTGGCCACCCGGTCGCTGAAGGCGATCGAGGGCTTCGTCGGCCTGGTCGACGAGCTGCAGTCGATGGTCGACGCGGGGGAGCGTGCCGACGTCATCCTCGAGTCGGTCCTCGACCGCACCGGCTACCTCGCCGAGCTCGAGGCCTCCGACGACCCGCAGGACGACACCCGGGTGGAGAACCTCGCCGAGCTGGTGGCCGTGGCGCGGGAGTTCTCCGACGACCCCGTCGCCGGGCCCTCGGCCGACCCGGCCGACGTCGACGCCGGCACGCTCGCTCCCGGGGCTCGCCGACTTCCTGGAGCGGGTGGCGCTCGTCGCCGACACCGACCAGATCCCCGACACCCCCGACGAGCAGGACGACGGGGTGGTCACGCTGATGACCCTCCACACCGCCAAGGGCCTGGAGTTCCCGGTCGTCTTCCTGACCGGGCTCGAGGACGGCGTGTTCCCGCACTCCCGCTCCCTCGGCGACCAGCCCGAGCTCGAGGAGGAGCGCCGCCTCGCCTACGTCGGCGTCACCCGCGCCCGGCAGCGGCTCTACCTCTCCCGGGCGGTCGTCCGCTCGGCGTGGGGCGCCCCGGCACACAACCCGGCCTCACGGTTCCTCGACGAGATGCCGGTCGACCTCGTCGACTGGCGCCGCACCGAGGCCGCCCAGACCCGCTGGGGCCGGCCCGACCTGGTCGGCGGCTCGGCGGCACGGCTGGGGACGCCGACGGCGGCGGGGCGCCGCAACTTCTCCTCCGCCGCCCTCAAGGCCGACGCCGCGGCGAAGGCCAAGACCGCCCGCGAGATCCCGTCGCTCGAGCCGGGCGACCGGGTGGTCCACGACTCGTTCGGCATGGGCACCGTGGTGGCGCTGGAAGGAGTGGCCGAGAAGTCCGTGGCGTCGATCGACTTCGGGTCCGAGGGCGTCAAGCGGCTGCTGCTGCGGTATGCGCCGGTAGAGAAGCTGTAGCCGTGCGAAGCGCGGACTACACTTCGACCGGTCTCGACAGCGCCGAGTCGCCGCCCTCGCGAGGCTCGGTCGCGACGGCGTGCTCGACCGACCACGCAGCTGAGCCGAACCGGCCGCAGCTCAGATCAGGGCTGCAGGCCGTGCACCAGCATCGCGGCGTAGGGGTCCACCGGGTCGCCCGCGCCGGGCCGGACCTCCACGTGGAGGTGGGGGCCGGTGGTGTTGCCGGTGGTGCCGATGTAGCCGATCACCTCGCCGGCGCGGACCTCCTCGCCGGAGCTCACGTCGTAGCTCGACATGTGGCAGAACCACAGCTCGGTGCCGTCGTCGAGCGTGATCACGACCTTGTTGCCGTAGGAGCCGTCGTAGCCGACCTCGGTGATCACGCCGTTGGCCATGGCCTTGATCGGGAGCGCCGTAGTCGGCGGAGAAGTCGAGACCGGTGTGGTAGCTCGCCCACAGCCCCCAGTCGCCGAACTCGGCCGTCAGGTGGTAGTCGTCGACGCGGGAGCACCCACTGGTTGAGTGCGATCTTCGCGGCCTGGGCCTCGGCCTGCTTGGCGAACTTGGCCAGGGCGGCGTTGCGCTCGCGGGCCTGCTGCTCGGCCTGCTCGACGAGCTTCTCGTCGGCGGCGTCCTCGAGTGCGTCCCTTCGGGAGTCGCGGCTGACCGCCGCGGTGCGGTCGTTGAGGAGGCTGGTGGAGGCCGCCCCGCTGGTGCCGTTGAGGGCGCTGGCGCCGGAGACGCGCGGGTCACCGGCGACCAGGGCGGGGTTCGCCACGGTGATGGCGCCACCGGCCGAGACCGCGAGGGCCGCGATGCCGACGGCGATCGGGAGCGGGGGCAGAACCGGGAAGAGACGACGGCGGGAGCCGGTGTGCCTGGCCGCCTTCCGACGACCCGGCGCCGGGGCCTTCGCGGAAGCCTGCCGGCGGGCTGCGGGTGCCGGAGCGGGGGCTGTGGACACCGGTTCGACACGGCCTGATCGGGTTCACCGAGGGTGCGCGGCGCAGGCCGCGACGATGCGCTCGGTGGGCACCCATTGTTTGAGTTCTCCGTTGGGTCGGGGGCTAGAAGACAACGGTGCACGACTCTAACTGATGGCTAGACCAGCGTGAACTCCTGGTGAGTGTGATTGTGAACAACGTTTCGATCGACGCATGCTGGGCCGGTGCGGCCACTGGTCACCGGCCCGGGTGACCCGCGTCACGGGTCGGATAGCCTGCCCACATGTCACAGTCTCAGGCCCGGCGGATCCGCATCGTCGTCGCCAAGCCCGGCCTGGACGGCCACGACCGCGGCGCCAAGATCGTGGCCCGCGCGCTGCGTGACGCAGGTCACGAGGTCATCTACACCGGGTTGCACCAGACTCCCGAGCAGATCGTCGAGACCGCGATCCAGGAGGACGCCGACCTGATCGGCCTGTCGGTGCTCTCCGGGGCCCACATGACGCTCTTCCGCAAGCTGATCGAGCTGCTGGCGGAGCGGGACGCCTCCGACATCGTCGTCTTCGGCGGCGGCATCGTGCCCGAGGAGGACATCCCCGTCCTCGAGGAGATGGGGGTGGCCAAGGTGTTCACCCCCGGGGCGCCGACCGGCGAGATCACCGGCTGGGTCTCGGGGCACTTCGCCGAGGCCTGACCCTCGTCGTCCGTGACGTTCGCGCTGCGGATGTCGCGTTTCGGCAGCTCGATCGTCACGGACGGCGTACGTCGAGCACGATCCGGACCGTCTGACCCGCTTGCCGGGCCTCCCGGATGGAGACGCGCTCGGAGGTGATCCGGCGGGGCAGCAGGGGAGCGCCCGCCCCGAGGAACACCGGGGTCACGCTGAGCAGGATCTCGTCGAGCAGGCCGGCGTCGTCGAACTGGCCGACCAGGTCCCCGCCGCCGACCACCCAGATGTTCCGGTCGTCCGCGGCCGCCACCAGGTCGTCGTACACGCTCGCGACCTGGCCGGACACGAACCGGAGGTCGACGCCCGGGATCGGGCGGTAGGTCGCGGTGGGTGAAGACGAACGCCGGCCGGTCGCCGTAGTAGTCGTGCCACTTCTGCGGGTTCTCCAGCAGCTGGTCGTGGTCGAGGACCCACTGGTACGTCGTCGCGCCCATCGCCATCGATCCCACTCCGGCGATGAACTCGTCCCACTCCGTCTCGTGGCTGTCGGCCGGGTCGACCTCGGCGCCGCGGCCCACCTCGAAGAGCCAGTCCAGGGAGTTGTGCTCGTCGGCGATGAAGCCGTCGGCGGACGTGGCGGTGTAGTACTGGGTGCGCGTCACCCCACCCACCCTAGGCAACAGTTGGCCCGCCCCGGCGTGGTCGCGCCAGTCCGCCGGGCATTAGGGTGCCAAGGAATGAGCCTGTGAGCATCCGGAAGGCTGGTTTGAAAGGACTGGGGTCGAGACGTGGATCTGATGGAGTACCAGGCGAAGGAGCTCTTCGCCAAGCACGGAGTGCCCGTGAAGGTCGGCACCGTCATCACCGACGCCGCCGACGCCGAGGCGGCAGCCGAGGAGCACGGCGGGAAGGTCGTGGTCAAGGCCCAGGTCAAGATCGGCGGCCGCGGCAAGGCCGGCGGCGTGAAGCTGGCCAACGACCCGCAGGAGGCGGTCGAGAAGGCCGGCGAGATCCTCGGGATGGACATCAAGGGCCACACGGTCCACCGGGTCCTGATCGCGCCGGCGGCGGAGATCGCCGACGAGTACTACTTCTCCTTCCTGCTCGACCGGGCCAACCGCAACTACCTCTGCATCGCCTCCATCGAGGGCGGCGTCGAGATCGAGGTGACCGCGAAGGAGAAGCCGGACGCGGTCGCGAAGGTCGCCATCGACCCGCAGACCGGAGTCGACGACGCCAAGGTCGACGAGATCATCGAGGCCACCCGCTTCCCCGAGGACGTGCGCGAGCTCGCCCGGGACATGATCAAGAAGCTGTGGACGGTCTTCGTCGAGGAGGACGCGACGCTGGTCGAGGTCAACCCGCTGGTGAAGCTGGGTGACGGCAGCCTCGAGGCGCTCGACGGCAAGGTGTCGCTCGACGGCAACGCCGACTTCCGGCACGAGGACCACGCCGCCTTCGAGCTGGTCGAGGACGTCGACCCGCTCGAGCTGGCGGCCGCCGAGAAGGACCTGAACTACGTGAAGCTCGACGGTGCCGTCGGCATCATCG
Source organism: uncultured Actinomycetota bacterium (assembly GCA_963848795.1). GTDB lineage: Bacteria > Actinomycetota > Actinomycetes > Propionibacteriales > Nocardioidaceae > Nocardioides. The sequence continues at coordinate 62,608 of CAWKEX010000011.1, read as the reverse complement.
GCAACGGCGCGGGTCTGGTGATGTCGACGCTCGACGTGGTGGCGTACGCCGGCGAGGCCCACGGTGGCGTGAAGCCCGCCAACTTCCTCGACATCGGTGGCGGGGCGTCTGCCCAGGTGATGACCGACGGGCTGCACATCATCCTCGGCGACGACCAGGTCAAGTCGGTCTTCGTCAACGTCTTCGGCGGCATCACCGCCTGCGACGAGGTGGCCAACGGCATCGTCGGTGCGCTCGACGCGCTGGGCGACGAGGCCAACAAGCCGCTCGTCGTACGCCTCGACGGCAACAACGTCGAGGAGGGCCGACGGATCCTCGACGAGGCGGACCACCCGCTGGTCACCATCGTCGACACCATGGACGGCGCGGCCGACAAGGCCGCCGAGCTGGCAGCCCGTTAATCGGCAGAGCCTGACAAGGACCGAACAACTCAATGGCAATCTTCCTGACGGATTCCAGCAAGGTCATCGTCCAGGGCATGACCGGCTCCGAGGGCATGAAGCACACCCAGCGGATGCTCGACTCCGGCACCACCATCGTGGGCGGCGTCAACCCCAAGAAGGCCGGCACCACGGTCGACTTCGAGGGCGGCACCTCGGTGCCGGTCTTCGGCTCGGTCGCGGACGCGATGGAGGAGACCGGCGCCGACGTGTCGGTCCTCTTCGTGCCGCCGGCGTTCACCAAGGGCGCCGTGGTCGAGGCCGTCGACGCCGGGATCGGGCTCGCGGTCGTCATCACCGAGGGCGTCCCGGTCCACGACACCGCGGAGTTCCGGGCGTACGCCGAGTCGTCGGGCAAGACCCGCATCGTCGGTCCGAACTGCCCCGGCATCATCAGCCCCGGCAAGTCCAACGCCGGCATCATCCCCTCCGACATCACCAAGGCCGGCCGGATCGGGCTGGTGTCGAAGTCCGGCACGCTGACCTACCAGATGATGTACGAGCTGCGTGACTTCGGCTTCTCCTCCTGCATCGGCATCGGCGGCGACCCGATCATCGGGACCACCCACATCGACGCGCTCGCCGCGTTCGAGGAGGACCCCGAGACCGACGCGGTCGTGATGATCGGCGAGATCGGCGGCGACGCCGAGGAGCGCGCCGCGGCGTACATCAAGGACCACGTCCGCAAGCCGGTCGTCGGCTACGTCGCCGGCTTCACCGCTCCCGAGGGCAAGACGATGGGCCACGCGGGCGCCATCGTGTCCGGCTCGTCCGGCACCGCCGCGGCGAAGAAGGAAGCACTGGAGGCCGTGGGCGTCAAGGTCGGCAAGACGCCGTCCGAGACCGCGCAGCTGATGCGGGAGATCCTCGAGAAGTCCTGACGCTGGGCCCGATACGGTCGAGGTCCTCAGCCGGCGGGCGGCGGCATGGCGGGCAGCCGTTCGCCGGCGCGGGCGACGAGAGCGACGAACTGCATCCTGACCCATCGTGACGCCGGGTTCGGGGACGAACCCGACCTGGCCGACGGCGGTGCCCTCGCGGACGATGCCCATCAGGTAGGTCACCGACCGCCTGTCGTCGAGCTCGGTCGTCAGGCGCCACACGGTCATGTCGCGCGCCGTCGACTGCCGGTGCGCCAGCCGGGTCACCTCGGTGCCCAGCCCCCGGTCGCGGTCGGGGCAGGCGTCGACCTCGCGGCGTACGTCGGCGACGAATGCGCGGGCGCGAGCCCCCGGCATCGTGCCGACCGTCTCGGTGATCCCGAACGCCGCGGGCAGTTTCGCGGCGGGAATGACGAACGAACGGGTCAGGTTGTTGCTCATCTGCTTGCCCGTGAAGGCGGTGTTGTCGCACCCGGTTGCCGCCACGTTGACGCTGGCCCGGCGGGGCTCGGTGCCGACCCACGGCTTCATCACGCGGCTGACCGGCGGGAGGTCGACCTCGGCGAGCATGCCCGGCGCGTCCCCGACGGGGACCGGGGCGGCTGCCCGGACCTCGGCACGGGACGCGCACTCGCCCGCCTCCGGCCGGGCGCACACGCCGTTGACCGCGGCCGCCGCGAGACGGGCGGCCCGGCTCAGGCTGGGGGCGGCATCGGGCGGGGTCCAGGTCATCGTCGTGGTCGTGATCGCACCGCTGCGGGTCACCCCCACGACCATCGTCGGACGGTTGCCGGCCCACGACCGCAGCACGAGGACGTTCCCGGAGTCGCCGACCTGGGTCATCCGCCGGGTCGTCATCAGCTGGAGGCGTCGGTCGGTGCAACCGGCGTACCACGCCAGCGTGGTGTCGAAGGCCCGTCGCGCCGACCGGATGGACTCGGAGATCTCGGTCAGCTGGAAGGCCGACGCCTCCTCGGCGCCCTTGCGGGGGTTGGTTCCGAAGGTGCGGAGCAGGGCACCCATGCCCCGCGGGTCGGCGTACCGGCTCTGCTGGCAGGGCAGGACCAGGCCGTCTCCCGTTGGTGTTGTCGGAGGTCTCGAGCTCCTCCCACTTCCGCCCCGCCACGTAGTCCTCGACCTGGTGCGCGCTCAGCAGGTCGTCACCCGAGAACTCCACCGGCTCGGGCACCGACTCGTCGCCCGAGCCTTCGGTGGCCTGCGCCGGCGACGTCGCCAACGGGTCGCGGTCCAGGCTGGCCCTGACCCCGTCCAGGTCGGTGACCAGGGTCCCGGACAGGACCACGGCCACCGCGGCGGCGGCCACCCCGATCAGCGTGTGGGTACGACGCCGGGCGGCGCCCGCCCGCCGCACGATGGTCGGGCGGGGCCATGGTGCCGCGTCGACGGGGCCGCGCAGCGCCTCGATCAGGGGCCGGATGCTCGTCGTCGGGACACCGCGGTGGACCGAGAACTGGGCCGTGGCGAGCTGGAGCTTCTTCTCCGCCTCGGCGCGGGACATGCCCGCCTCCTGAGCCATCTCACCCATGCTCAGCGAGGCGAGGTGGGCCAGCAGCAGGGTCTTCCGCTGCGCGAGCGGCAGCTTCCCCAGCGCCTCGAGGGTGGCCCGGACCTCCGGGTCGAGGGTCTTGTCGCGGTGCCAGATCCGCGCTGTGTGGCGGCGCTGCGCGTGGGACCAGGCGTACGGCCGGACCGACCCCTCGGGGTCGTCCTGCCGCGAGACCTTGCGCCAGTGGTGCCAGGCGACGATGAAGGAGTCGCGGACCGCGCTCCGCGCCGCCGGGAGGTCACCGGTCAGCGCGTAGGTCTGGAGCAGCAACCGTGAGCGCGTGTCCTTGTAGAACGCGTCGAACTCGTCCGCGCGCTTCATCCGGGGTCCTCGCAGCCCGGGTGCGGCGGGCGTGGTCGGGGGATGAGCATGGCCCTACCGAAAATACGGGAGGCGGCGGCCCGGCGCACATCGGCGTGGGACCGCCGGTCGGCCCGGACCCCCGGGGGAGGATGGCCGGGCCATGACTTCGTTGCTCTCCACGCTCGACGGCAGGGCCTCCCAGCACGCCGTCGCCGACGGCCCGCCCGACCCCCGGCACCGCCGTCCGCTGGTCATCCTCGCCACGCTCGGCGGCGTGGTGGCGGCCGGCTCGGTCCTGCTGGTGTGCCTGGCGGTCGGCGTCGTCGGATGGTTCGTCAGCGACGCCGGCACCCACGGCGAGCCCCGCGACGCCCTGCAGGTGGGGGCGCTGGGCTGGCTGATGGCCCACGGCTCGGGGATCTCCGTCGACGGCGTCGCGGTGACCGCCGTACCCCTCCTCCTCACCCTGCTCTGCGCCTGGGCCACGTGGCGGGTGGGGCAGCGGGTCGGCGACTCGATCTCGGGGCACGGCCCCAACGCGGACGCGATCGCCGACGGCGAGCGCGACTGGACGGTCCCGACGGCGCTGGCGTCCTTCACGCTCGGCTACGCGCTCGTCGCGTGCGTGACCCTCGCCCTGGCCGCCACGCCCGAGACCGCGCCGTCGACGGGTCGGACGCTGCTGTGGGTGGTCGTGCTGACGGTCTGCGTGGGCGGACCGGCGCTCGCGGTGGGGTCGGGGCGGGCGGCGATCTGGGCCGCGTTCGTGCCGGTGTCCGTGCGGGCCACGGTGGCCGCCTGGTGTCCGTCGTCCGCTGGCACCTCCTGGTGGCTGCGGTCATGCTCGTCGCGGCGCTTTCGCGGTCGACCTCGGCACCGCCGCCAACGTGCTCTCGCAGCTCCGGCTGGACGCCGGCGAGGCCACGCTGTTCATCCTCGCCGCCGTCCTCGTCGTCCCCAATGCCGTCCTCTTCTCCGGGTCCTATCTGCTGGGGCCGGGGTTCGCGGTCGGCACCGGCACGATCGTCTCGCCGACGGTGGTGGCGCTGGGTCCGCTGCCGATGTTCCCGCTCCTGGCCGCCCTCCCCGACGGCGGCCCGACCAGCGCCTGGACGCCGTACCTCCTGGCGCTGCCCCCGGTGGTCGCCGCGGTGGCCGCGGCGCGGGCCCAGCAGCGCCATCCCACCCTCCGCTGGGAGGAGGGCGGGCTGCGTGGGTGCACGGGCGGGGTCTTTGCGGGTGTCGTCGTCGGGATCCTGGCGGCCGTCGCCGGTGGCGCGGTCGGCCCGGGCCGGATGCAGGTGGTCGAGCCGTTCGCCTTCGAGGTGCTGGTCCACGCCATCACCACCTTCGGTATCGGCGGCCTGTTCGGGGGCCTGGCCATGACCTGGTGGCAGCGGCGAACCGCCCGCCGGGCGGCCCCGGCCAGCGCCTAGACTGCGCCGCGTGTCCGCACCCACCCCCGCGCGCCCAACCGCGCGTTTGGTCGTCCTCGTCTCGGGCTCGGGCACCAACCTGCAGGCGCTCATCGACGCGTCCGCGGACCCCGCGTACGGCGCCCGGGTGGTCGCCGTCGGCGCCGACCGGGACGGGATCGAGGGCCTGGCCCGTGCCGAGCGTGCCGGCATCCCGACCTTCGTCCACCGGGTCAAGGACTACGCCACCCGCGAGGAATGGGATGCGGCCCTCACCGCGTCCTGCGCCGAGCACCATCCCGACCTGGTGGTGTCGGCCGGCTTCATGAAGCTGGTCAGCGAGGAGTTCCTCGCCCGGTTCGGCGGCCGGGTCGTCAACACCCATCCCGCGCTCTCGCCGGCGTTCCCCGGGATGCGCGGGCCGCACGAGGCGCTGGAGTACGGCGTCAAGGTCACCGGCTGCACCCTCTTCGTCATCGACGGTGGGGTCGACACCGGACCGATCGTGGCGCAGACGGTCGTGCCCGTCGAGGACGAGGACGACGTCGAGTCGCTGCACGAGCGGATCAAGGTCGCCGAGCGCGCGATGCTCGTCGAGAACGTGGGCAGGATGGCCCGCGAAGGGTTCACCATCACCGACAGGAAGGTGCGGTTCGGCCGATGAACGCAGGGACCGACCGGATTCCGCTGAAGCGGGCACTCGTCTCCGTCTACGACAAGACCGGGCTGGAGGAGCTCGTGCGCGGCCTGCACGACGCCGGCGTGGCCCTGGTCTCGACCGGCGGGTCCGCCGCCCTGATCGAGTCCCTCGGGCTCCCGGTGACGAAGGTGGAGGACCTCACCGGCTTCCCCGAGTGCCTCGACGGGAGGGTCAAGACGCTGCACCCGAAGGTGCACGCGGGGATCCTCGCCGACCGCCGCCTCGACACCCACGTCGCGCAGCTCGCCGAGCTCGGGGTCGAGCCGTTCGACCTGGTGGTCTCCAACCTCTACCCCTTCACCGAGACCGTGATGTCGGGGGCGTCGCCCGACGAGTGCGTCGAGCAGATCGACATCGGCGGGCCCTCGATGGTGCGGGCGGCCGCCAAGAACCATCCGTCGGTCGCCATCGTGACCTCGCCGGCCCGGTACCCCGACATCCTCCGGGCCGCCGGGGAGGGCGGGTTCACGCTCGCCGAGCGACAGGCGCTGGCCGCGGAGGCCTTCGTCCACACGGCGACGTACGACGTCCACGTGGCCTCCTGGATGGGCAACGTGCTCAGCGACACCTCCGGCGGCGACGGCTTCCCGGCCTGGATGGGCGCGACCTGGAACAAGCAGGCCACGCTGCGGTACGGCGAGAACCCGCACCAGGTGGCCGCGCTCTACGTCAACGGCTTCCAGCCGCAGCCCGGCCTCGCCCAGGGCGAGCAGCTGCACGGCAAGGAGATGTCCTACAACAACTACGTCGACGCGGACGCGGCCTACCGCGCGGCGCACGACCACGGCGACCGGCCGACCGTCGCGATCATCAAGCACGCCAACCCGTGCGGGATCGCGGTCGGCGGCGACGGAGAGGCCATCGCCGCGGTCCACGCCCGGGCGCACGCCTGCGACCCCGTGTCGGCGTACGGCGGGGTCATCGCCACGAACCGGCCGGTCACCCGCGAGATGGCCGAGACCGTCAAGGACATCTTCACCGAGGTGATCCTCGCCCCCGACTTCGACGACGACGCCCTCGAGGTGCTGACCGCGAAGAAGAACCTCCGGCTGCTGCGGGTCGCGCCGCCCGCCGCGGGTGGGGACATGCGGCCGATCTCGGGCGGGCTGCTGCTGCAGCAACGTGACGCCCTCGACGCCGAGGGCAAGGACAAGGACGGCAACCCGACCGGGGACGATCCGTCGCGGTGGCGGCTCGTCGCGGGCGACCCCGCGTCGGAGGAGACCCTGGCCGACCTGGAGTTCGCCTGGCGGGCGATCCGGGCGGTGAAGTCCAACGCCATCCTGCTCGCCTCCGGAGGCGCCTCGGTGGGGGTCGGGATGGGCCAGGTCAACCGGGTCGACTCCTGCCACCTCGCGGTCACTCGCGCGGGGGAGCGGGCGGCCGGCTCGGTGGCCGCCTCCGACGCGTTCTTCCCGTTCGCGGACGGAGCCCAGGTCCTCATCGACGCCGGCGTCCGGGCGATCGTGGCGCCCGGCGGCTCGATCCGCGACGAGGAGGTCATCGCCGCCGCTCGGGCTGCGGGTGTGACGACGTACTTCACCGGAACTCGGCACTTTGCGCACTAGCCACGGCGAAGCCGTGGCGCGAGTGCGCAGGTTGAGCAGCGACCGCGACCGAGCCTGCGAGGTCGCGACGGAGCATGTCGAAACCCGGTGAGATACCCGCCCACCGCAACCCGTCAACCAGCGCAACGATGAAAGGATGAACCCGTGACGGCACAGACACTCGACGGCAAGGCCACGCTCGAGGCGATCAAGGCGGAGCTCACCGAGCGGGTCGCCAAGCTGCGTGAACTCGGCGTCGTGCCGGGCCTGGGCACCGTGCTGGTCGGCGACGACCCGGGCTCGCGGTGGTACGTCGGCGCCAAGCACAAGGACTGCGCCGAGATCGGGATCGAGTCGATCCGGGTCGACCTGCCCGCCACCGCCACCCAGGCCGAGGTCGAGCGGGTCATCGACGCGCTCAACGTCGACCCGGCCTGCACGGGCTTCCTGGTGCAGCAGCCGACCGGGCTGGACGAGTTCGCCCTGCTCTCCCGCGTCGACCCCGACAAGGACGTGGACGGGCTCCACCCGGTCAACCTCGGCAAGCTGGTGCTCGGGGAGCGCGGCTCGCTGCCGTGCACGCCGATCGGGATCATCGAGCTGCTCCGCCGGCACGAGGTCGAGATCAGGGGGGCCGAGGTCGTGGTGGTCGGTCGTGGCCTGACCGTTGGCCGCCCGCTGGGGCTGCTGTTGACGCGTCGCTCCGAGAACGCCACCACCACGCTCTGCCACACCGGCACCCGCGACCTCGCGGCCCACACCCGGCGAGCCGACATCGTGGTCGCGGCCGCCGGCGTGCCGGGGATCATCACCGGCGACATGGTCAAGCCCGGCGCAGCCGTCCTCGACGTCGGCGTCTCGCGGGTGGAGGGCAAGCTCGCCGGAGACGTGGCCCCCGACGTCTGGGACGTCGCCGGCTGGGTCTCACCGAACCCCGGCGGGGTGGGCCCGATGACCCGCGCCATGCTGCTCTCCAACATCGTGGAGATGGCCGAGAAGGCACTCTCCGGACCGGCCCGGGGCTGAGTTGACCGACGTGGACCAGCCCCCCGTCGATCCGCTCCCGGACGAGGAGGCGTTCGAGGAGCGAGCCGCGTCGCCATCCGTCCACGATCGGCGGGCTCTGCTACCTCGTGGTGCTGGCCACCACCGGTGTCGGGATCGCCATCGCCTGGACCGGTGACTGGCGCCTCGGCGTCAAGTGGGTCGGCGCGTCGCTGCTCCTGGGGGCGGTGGCGAGGCTGGTGCTGAGGCGCAGGGACGCCGGCATGCTCGCGGTCCGGAACCGCGCGGTGGACGCGGGCCTCCTCAGCGTCGCGGGCGCGACCCTGATCTTCCTCTCGGAGTCGATCCCCAACCAGCCCCTCTAGCGCCGCTCGTCCGTGACGTTCGGGTTGTGGATATCAGCTCACCGAGCACAGCCGCGAAACGCCACGGACGGTAACGTCGCGGACGACGCGGGTCAAATGAGGCCGAGGCCCTGGACGGCGTCGCGCTCCTCGGCGAGCTCCGCGGTGGAGGCGTCGATCCGGCCCCGGGAGAAGTCGTCGATCTCCAGGCCCTGGACGATCTCCCAGTTGCCGCCGCTGGTGGTGACCGGGAAGGAGGACACGAGCCCCTCGGGGACGTCGTACGAGCCGTCGGAGACGACCGCCATCGACACCCAGTCGCCGTCGGCCGAGCCGAGCAGCCAGTCGTGGGCGGCGTCGATCGTGGCGGAGGCGGCGGACGCGGCCGACGAGGAGCCGCGGGCCTCGATGATCGCCGCGCCCCGCTTGGCGACCGTGGGGATGAAGTCGTTCTCGATCCACGCCTGGTCGTTGACGACCTCGGCGGCGTTCTTGCCGCCGACCTCGGCGTGGAAGATGTCGGGGTACTGCGTGGCCGAGTGGTTGCCCCAGATCGTCATCTGCCTGATGTCGGTGACCGGGGCGCCGGTCTTGGCAGCCAGCTGGGAGATCGCACGGTTGTGGTCGAGCCGGGTCAGCGCGGAGAACCGCTCGTTGGGGATGTCGGGGGCGTTGGTCATCGCGATCAGGGCGTTGGTGTTGGCCGGGTTGCCGGTCACGCCGACGCGTACGTCGTCGGCGGCGACCTCGTTGAGCGCCTTGCCCTGAGCGGTGAAGATCGCGCCGTTGGCCTCCAGCAGGTCGCTGCGCTCCATGCCCGGGCCCGCGGGGCCTGGCGCCGACCAGCAGGGCGAGGTTGACCCCGTCGAAGATCTCATTGGGGTCGGCGCCGATCTCGACGCCGGCGAGGGTCGGGAAGGCACAGTCGTCGAGCTCCATCACCACGCCCTCGAGGGCCTTCAGGGCCGGCTCGATCTCCAGCAGCCGCAGCTCGACCGGCCGGTCGTTGCCGAGCAGCGAGCCGCTGGCGAGACGGAAGAGCAGGCTGTAGCCGATCTGGCCGGCGGCACCGGTGACGGCCACCTTCAGGGGAGAGCTCACGACGACTCCTTGGGACGTACGACGGGCGGACGATGCGGTGGGGCGTACCCGGGAAATGACGCTAGCAGCGTCGTACCACGCCGGGGGAGGGGGTTCGGCCTCGCTCGGGGATGGTGCGCCATGCTGAGGGCATGATCCGCCGGCCGTTGCTGCTCGCGCTCGCGGCGGCTCTTCCGCTGCTGGTCGCCGGCTGCGGATCCGCGCCGCAGAAGAGCCCGCCCACCGGCGTGGACGGCCTCCGGATCCCGACCCCGTCCGCCGATCCGGACGACTTCGTCGAGGGCATCGACAACCCCTACCTGCCGCTGGAGCCCGGCAACCGGTGGGTCTACGAGTCCTCCGGCGTCGACCCGGAGACGATCACGGTGACCGTCACCGAGGACACGAGGGAGGTCCAGGGCGTGACCACGACGGTGGTCCACGACGTCGTCAGGGACTCCGACGGCAAGGTGGTCGAGGACACCTTCGACTGGTTCGCCCAGGACTCCGCCGGCAACGTCTGGTACTTCGGCGAGGACACCACGGAGTACGACGACCGCGGCCGACCCGACGACTCCGGATCGTGGGAGGCCGGCGTCGACGGCGCGCAGGCCGGGGTGGTGATGCTCGCCGAGCCCAGGGTCGGCGACGGATACCAGCAGGAGTCCTACCCCGGCGAGGCCGAGGACCAGGGCCAGGTGCTGTCCCTGGACGAGTCCGTCAACGTCGCGTTCGGTTCCTTCACCGACGTGCTCCAGACCGAGGACACCACCCCGCTCGAGCCGGGGCTGGTCGAGCAGAAGTACTACGCCCCCGGCGTCGGGCTGGTCCTCGAGGAGACCGTGCTCGGCGGCGCGGAGCGCGTCGAGCTGGTGTCCTACGACGGCGGCTGATCCTCGTCGGTCTCCGGGTACCACTGCTCCTGCAGCTGGTCGGGTGCGCCGTACCCGGGCACCGCGCCCACGTCCGGGGCAGCCACGCCCGGAGCCGCCGCGCCCGGAGCCGCCGCGCCCGGACCGAACTCGACGCGGACGAGCCTCAGGCCGGAGCCTGGCACGTCTTCGGATCCGCGGCCGAACAGGAGCGCGTAGGTGATCCCGGCGATCGCCCCACCCAGGAGCGGGGCCAGGATGAAGAGCCAGAGCTGGGCGATCGCGTCGACACCTGCGAAGACCCCGACGCCGATGGAGCGCGCCGGGTTGACGGAGGTACCGGTGGCAGCGATCGACCCGAAGTGGAGCATCGTCAGGGTCAGTCCGATCGCGAGCGGGGCGAGCGCCGGGTGCTCGTTGCGAACGTCCGTCACGGCGAGGATCACCCAGAGGAACACCGCCGTCATCAGCATCTCCAGCAGGATGGCCGCCCACCAGGCGTAGCCGCTGCCGGCGTCGCCGAAGGAGTTCTGGGCCATGTTGCCCGTGGCGTCGAAGCCCGGGAAGCCGTGCATCAGCACGAACAGGCACAGTCCTGCGGCGAGGGCGCCGGCGAGCTGCGCGCCGATGTAGGCGGGGACCTGCCGCCACGCGATCCGGCCTCCGACCGCGGCCCCGAGCGAGATGGCGGGGTTGAAGTGCCCGCCCGACACGCGGCCAACGGCGTACGCCATGACCAGGACGGTCAGACCGAAGGCCAGGGCGGTCGCGACGTAGTCGCCACCGCTCATGAGGGCCGTGCCGCAACCGAAGAAGACCAGGACGAAGGTGCCCAGGAACTCGGCGCTGACCTGGTGGACGGTGTTGGATGACTCAGCCATCGGACACTCCCTCCCGGGGCTCTCACGACGGGAGCCCGCCTCCTGCAATCGTAGTCCGCCGCTGCCTCCGGTAGCGTCACTCGCTGTGAGCGACTCCACGATCATCTACACCCGGACCGACGAGGCGCCGCTGCTGGCGACGTACTCCCTCCTGCCGATCATCGCGGCATACGCCGCCAAGGCCGGCGTGGAGGTGGAGACCCGCGACATCTCGCTGGCGGGGCGGATCATCGCGCAGTTCCCCGACCGGCTGACCGAGGAGCAGCGGGTCGACGACGCGCTCGCGGAGCTGGGGGACCTGGCGAAGACGCCCGAGGCGAACATCATCAAGCTGCCCAACATCTCCGCCTCCGTCTCGCAGCTCAAGGCCGCGATCAAGGAGCTGCAGGAGCAGGGCTACGACCTGCCGAACTATCCCGACGAGCCGAAGACCGACGAGGAGCGCGAGGCGCGAGCCCGCTACGACAAGGTCAAGGGCAGCGCGGTCAACCCGGTCCTGCGGGAGGGCAACTCCGACCGCCGTGCTCCAGCGTCGGTGAAGAACTACGTCCGCAAGCACCCCCATTCGATGGGCGAGTGGTCGGCGGACTCGAAGACGAACGTCGCGCACATGACCGCCGAGGACTTCCGCAACAACGAGAGGTCCACGGTCGTCGAGAAGGACGGCTCGGTGCGGATCGAGCTGCAGGGCGACGACGGCTCGACCACTGTCCTCCGCGAGTCGGTGCCGGTCCTGGCCGATGAGGTGATCGACGCGACCGCGATGCGGGTCGCGGCCCTGCGCGAGTTCCTGACCGAGCAGGTGGCCCGGGCCAAGGCCGAGGACGTGCTGTTCTCGATCCACCTGAAGGCGACGATGATGAAGGTCTCCGACCCGATCATCTTCGGCCACGTCGTCCGCGCGTTCCTTCCCGACGTCTTCGCCGAGTACGGCGAGCAGCTCGCCGCCGCGGGACTCTCCCCGAACGACGGGCTCGGCGGGATCCTCTCCGGGCTCGAGGGGCTCGACGACGGCGAGGAGATCAAGGCCGCGATCCAGAAGGGTCTCGACGAGGGGCCACGGCTGGCCATGGTCGACTCCGACCGCGGCATCACCAACCTCCACGTGCCCTCCGACGTCATCGTCGACGCGTCGATGCCGGCGATGATCCGCACCTCCGGGCACATGTGGGGCCCCGACGGCAACGAGGCAGACACCCTCGCGGTGATCCCGGATTCCTCCTACGCCGGGATCTACCAGGTCGTGCTCGACGACTGCCGCGCCAACGGCGCCTTCGACCCCGCCACGATGGGGTCGGTCCCGAACGTCGGGCTGATGGCGCGGGCGGCCGAGGAGTACGGCTCGCACGACAAGACCTTCGAGGTCCCCACCACCGGCTCCGTGCGTGTGGTGGACGAAGCAGGCGACGTACTCCTCGAGCACGTGGTCTCCGCCGGCGACATCTGGCGGATGTGCCAGACGAAGGACGTCCCGATCCGTGACTGGGTCAAGCTCGCCGTGACCCGGGCGCGCGCGACCGGTGCGCCCGCGATCTTCTGGCTGGATGCCGACCGGGCCCACGACGCCAACCTGATCGAGAAGGTCCGGCTCTACCTCAGTGACCACGACACCGAGGGGCTCGACATCTCGATCCTGCCGCCGGTCGAGGCGATCGCGGTCTCGCTCGAGCGGATCCGCAAGGGCGAGGACACGATCTCGGTCACCGGCAACGTGCTGCGCGACTACAACACCGACCTGTTCCCGATCCTCGAGCTCGGTACGTCGGCGAAGATGCTCTCCGTCGTCCCCCTCATCAACGGTGGCGGGCTGTTCGAGACCGGCGCCGGAGGCTCGGCGCCCAAGCACGTCCAGCAGCTGGTGAAGGAGAACTACCTGCGCTGGGACAGCCTGGGCGAGTTCCTCGCCCTCGCGGAGAGCTTCGAGCACCTGGCGGAGAAGACCGACAACGCCCGGGCACGGGTCCTCGCCGAAACGCTCGACCGCGCGACCGGCACCTTCCTCGACGAGAACAAGTCGCCGGCCCGCAAGGTCGGCTCGATCGACAACCGCGGCTCGCACTTCTACCTGGCGCTCTACTGGGCCGAGGAGCTGGCGGCGCAGTCGGACGACGCCGAGCTCGCTTCGGACTTCGGCGACCTGGCCACGAGGCTGCGCGAGAACGAGGCGGCGATCAACGACGAGCTGATCGGCGTCCAGGGCTCGCCCGCAGACATCGGCGGCTACTACCGCCCCGACGACGAGAAGGCGTCCCAGGTGATGCGCCCGTCGAAGACCCTCAACGAGGCGCTCGCCTCCCTCTGACCTCGTTGAGTTGGGCGTGATGGCCCCTCGAGTTGGGCGTGATGGCCCTCGGCAGGGTCAGGCGTCGGGAGGCACGGCCTCGTCCGGCGTATGGCATCCCGCCTCGACCGCGAGCGCCAGCTCGTCCTCGTCCTTGCGGATCGGGCTCAACCCACACGTCGAGCACGGGGCCACGCGAGTAGACGTCGTTGGCGTCGCGGACGTGCGGCTCCTCGATTGCCGTGCCGCCACCCCTCGAAGCGCCCGCTCCGGGCGTTGAAGAAGTACATGGCCGACCACGTCGCGCACCACCCGGACCGGCTGGCCCATGCCCAACCGAGGGGCCATCACGCCCAACTCGAGGGGCCATCATGCCCAACTCGACGGGTCGTGGAATAGGTCCTCGTCGCCGGGCCGTTGGAGGATCGTGACGATGACGACGACCACCGACGTGCGCCCGGCACGGGCGACGCACTTCCGGCTCGCCGTGCTCGCGCTGGCGGTGGGCGGCTTCGCGATCGGGACGACCGAGTTCGTCACGATGGGGCTGCTGCCGCAGATCTCCGAGGGCGTGGGGGTCTCGATCCCGCAGGCCGGCCACATCATTGCCGCCTACGCACTCGGCGTCGTGGTCGGAGCGCCGGTGCTGGCGTTCTTCGGCGCGAAGTGGCCGCGACGGGGGCTGCTGGTCGTGCTGATGGGCGCCTACGCCCTTTTCAACGCCCTCAGCGCGGTCGCGTCGAGCTTCGAGATGCTGGTCGTCGCCCGGTTCCTCGACGGGTTGCCGCACGGCGGGTACTTCGGCGTCGCGTCCCTGGTCGCCGCCAGCATGGTCGCGCCCGAGCGGCGCGGTCGGGCGATCGCGTGGGTGTTGCTGGGCCTCCCTGTCGCCAACGTGATCGGTGTCCCTGCCGCCACCGTGCTCGGCCAGCACCTCGGGTGGCGGGCGTCGTACTGGCTGGTGGCGGCCCTGGCCGCGCTGACGATGGCCCTGGTCGTGGCGTTCGTGCCGGCCTGCCCGGGCAACCCCGAGGCGACCGGACGGCGCGAGCTGTCGGCGTTCGGGAAGCCGCAGGTCTGGCTCACGATGGTGGCCGGCGCGGTCGGATTCGGCGGCATGTTCGCCCTCTACTCCTACATCGCACCGACCGTCACCGAGGTGAGCGGGCTGCCGGCCTCGGCGGTCCCGGTCTTCCTGCTCACCCTGGGCCTCGGCATGGTCGTCGGCAACTGGGCGGCCGGCATCCTCGTGGACCGGTCGGTCCTCGGGTCACTGCTCGGCTCATCGATCGGCCTCGGTGTCGTGCTGCTCTGCTTCTGGGCGGTGGCGCCCTACGGCTGGGTGGCCCTCCCGGCGGCGTTCGCGGTCACGTTCGTCGGCTCGGTGCTGGCGCTGTCGATGATGGTCCGGCTCATCGACGTGGCGGGCCACGCCCAGACCCTGGGGGCCGCGATGAGCCACTCCTCGCTCAACGTCGGCAACGCGCTGGGTGCCTGGCTCGGCGGGCTGGTGATCGCCGCCGGGCTCGGCTTCCGCGCACCGATCCTCGTCGGCGTGGCACTCGCGGTCGCCGGCTTCCTGGTCGTGGTCGCCTCGGCCGTCGTCCAGAACGGCCGGTCAGAGGTCGGCTGAGCCCGCGGGTGCCCCAGCCCGCGACCCGAAGCGTGAGGATCGCGCCGGATCGGGAACAATGCAGCCCATGTCCACGACCACCGAGCTCGAGGTTGCCGTGCAGGAGGCCGCGTCCGGCATCGCCAAGCCGCGGATCCTGTCGGGGATCCAGCCGACGGCCGACTCCTTTCACCTCGGCAACTACCTGGGCGCGCTGCGGCAGTGGGTGGAGCTGCAGGAGGACTACCAGCCGTTCTTCTTCGTCGCCGACATGCATGCGATCACCGTCGAACAGGATCCGAAGCTGCTGCGGGAGCGGACGCTCCGGGCGGCCGCGCAGCTGCTCGCCATGGGCGTGGACCCGAATCGCTCGGCGGTGTTCATCCAGAGCCACATCCCCGCCCACGCCCAGCTGTGCTGGGTGCTGCAAGGCCTGACCGGCTTCGGCGAGGCCCGGCGGATGACCCAGTTCAAGGACAAGTCGGCCAAGGGCGGCGAGGGCGCCGCCAGCGTCGGGCTGTTCACCTACCCGGTGCTCCAGGCCGCCGACATCCTGCTCTACCGCCCGCACTTCGTGCCCGTCGGCGAGGACCAGCGACAGCACCTCGAGCTCACCCGCGACCTCGCCCAGCGGTTCAACCACCGTCACAAGAAGACGTTCCGGCTCCCGGAGCCCTACATCCTGCGGGCGACGTCGAAGATCTACGACCTGCAGCTGGTGGACAAGCAGATGTCGAAGAGCATCGGCGGCAACGGCTGTGTGTGGCTGCTCGACGAGCCGTCGGTGAGCGCCAAGCGGATCAAGTCGGCGGTGACCGACTCCGGCTCGGACATCCGCTTCGACCCCGAGGAGAAGCCGGGCATCAGCAACCTGCTGACGATCTACTCCGCACTGGCCGCCCGCTCGATCGCCTCGCTCGAGGAGGAGTACGAAGGCCGAGGGTACGGCGCCCTGAAGTCCGACGTGGCGGAGATCGTCGTCGACGTGGTCACCCCCTTCCGGGATCGCACGCTCGAGCTGCTCGACGAGCAGGCCCATCTCATCGACGTACTCAACCGGGGAGCGGAGCGGGCTCGTGACGTGGCGGAGGCCACCCTCCGGGACGTCTACCAGCGAGTCGGCTTCGTGGCCCCGGCGCAGTAGGGTCCTGCGCGTGCCCACCATTGGAGTCGCCCTGGCCATCCCGGAGCCCTGGGCGAGCCAGCTCCAGGACTACCGCACCTCGGTCGGTGACACCACGGCCACGATGATCCCGACCCACATCACGCTGATCCCGCCGATCGAGGTGGCCGAGGACGACCTGCCCGTCGTCGAGAAGCACCTGACGGAGGTGGCGAGCGGCTCCGCCGCCTTCCGCATCCACCTGCGCGGGACCGGTACCTTCCGGCCGGTCTCTCCCGTCGTGTTCGTGACGGTGGTCGAGGGCATCTCGGCGTGCGAGCAGCTGGCCGCGGCGTTGCGCCGGGGCCCGCTCAGCGTCGACCTCCAGTTCCCCTACCACCCGCACGTGACCATCGCCCACCACCTGCCCGACGAGGTCCTGGACCGGGCGTTCGGGGATCTCGCCGGATTCGAGAGCGTCTTCGACGCCGAGCAGTTCCATCTCTACGTCCACGACGAAGTGAAGGGCTGGCAGCCGAGCCGCGACTTCCCGCTGGTGCCGGTGGAGTCCTGAGCGTGGCCCTGAAGGACCGGATCACCCAGCGGGTCGATCGGCTGCGCAAGCGCCGACCCAGCGTCGACCACGCCGTACGCATGCAGGAGCACTACAGCGAGGTCGGCGGCGGCCAGCAGGCAGGTGCGGTCACCTACTTTGCGTTCCTGTCGGTGTTCCCGATCCTCGCGATCGCGTTCTACGTCGTCGGACAGATCTCGCAGGTGTTCACAGACGCGAACGAGAACCTGGTCGAGGCGATCAACACGGTGCTGCCGGGCATCATCGGCGGCAAGGCCAACCAGATCTCGGTCGAGGAGATCGAGCAGGCCGCGACCACGGTCGGACTGCTTGGTCTTCTGGGTCTGCTGTACGCCGGGCTCGGCTGGCTGTCGGCGATGCGCAGCGCCCTGGGCGTCGTCTTCGAGCAACCCGCCAAGGAACACCCCAACTTCGTCGTCGGGAAGCTGCGCGACCTGGCCACGATGGTCGTGCTCGGCGTCGTGCTGCTGCTCAGCGTCGCCCTCGCCGGGTTCGTCACCGGGTTCTCCGACGTCGTCCTCGACTGGCTGACCCTGGACGACGAGATCGGCTGGCTGGTCACCCTGATCGGCCGCGTGATCGGGTTCGGCGCCAACATGCTGCTCTTCTATGCATTCTTCAAGCTGCTTGCGCGGCCGCACACGCCGAACCGGTCACTGTGGTCGGGGGCGCTGCTGGGTGCGGTCGCGTTCGAGGTGCTCAAGGCACTGTCGTTCCTGCTGCTGGCCTCGACCGAAGGCAACCCGGCCTTCCAGGCATTCGGGATCGCGCTGATCCTCCTGGTCTGGATCAACTACACCTCGCGCGGCACCTTGTACGCCGCCGCCTGGGCGCACACCACGGTCGCGGCCCGCGAGATCCGCGAGCGGGCGGCGTTGGAGCGAGCGAAGATGGAGGAGCTGACCCGGGTCGACCTGCACGAGGCGCCGGCTCCCGAGCCGCCGAGCAGGAGCAGGGTGGCGAAGTCGTTCGCGGCCGGCGGGGCGACAGCGCTCGCCCTGGTCGCCGTGGCCCGTCGGAAGAAGGAGTAGTCGTGAAGCTCGAGCGCAGGCACGCCGTGTTGCTGCTGGCCGTCGCGGTCTGGAACGTCGTCACGTTCGGTACGTTCGCGCGGAACCTCTGGGCCGCCTACGAGTCCGGGGAGGACCGCGCCACCGGCTACTGGGTCGCCCACACCATCCTGATCGTCGTCAACTTCGCCATCGCCGCCCTCCTCGGCTCCCTCGGCTGGAAGGCCCTGCGCGGCCGACGCGTGTGAGCCTGCTCAGCCGTGCACCGCCTGGAGCCGTCGCGCGTTCACCCTCGTCGTTCGTGTAACTCGCGACGGCTCGTGCGAGTTCTCGCGGTCGCTGGCGCGGTCGGCTAGTGGCCGTGGCGGAGGGCGGCGTGGAGGTCCCAGTTGAGGCGGGAGATCACGTCGAGGGGGATCTCCTTGGGGCAGGCCGCGGAGCACTCGCCGATGTTGGTGCAGCCGCCGAAGCCCTCGTGGTCGTGCTGGGCGACCATGTTGACCACCCGGCTGTCGCGCTCGGCCTGGCCCTGGGGCAGCTCGCCGAGGTGGGTCACCTTGGCGCCGACGAACAGGGACGCCGAGCCGTTGGGGCAGGAGGCGACGCAGGCGCCGCAGCCGATGCAGGTGGCGGCGTCGAAGGCGCGGTCCGCCTTGTCCTTCGGGACCGGGGTGGCGTGGGCGTCGGGGGCGGCGCCGGTGTTGACCGAGATGTAGCCGCCCTGCTGGATGATCCGGTCGAAGGCGCTCCGGTCCACGCAGAGGTCCTTGAGCACCGGGAAGGCGTCGGCACGCCACGGCTCGATGGTGATCGTCTCGCCGTCGCTGAACGTGCGCATGTGCAGCTGGCAGGTGGTGGTGACCTCCGGCCCGTGCGCCTCGCCGTTGATCATCAGGCCGCACATGCCGCAGATCCCCTCGCGGCAGTCGGAGTCGAAGGCGACCGGCTCCTCGCCCTCCGAGTTCAGCCGCTCGTTGAGCACGTCGAGCATCTCGAGGAAGGACATGTCGGGGGAGATGTCGTCGACCTCGTAGGTGTGCATCCGGCCCTCCGTGGCGTGGTCGGCCTGGCGCCAGATCTTCAGGGTCAGCTTCATTACTTGTAGGACCTCTGCTTCATCTCGACGAACTCGTAGACCAGGTTCTCCTTGTGCAGGACCGGTTTCTCCCCTTCGCCGGCCCACTCCCAGGCGGCGACGTAGGAGTACTGGTCGTCGTGGCGCAGCGCCTCGCCCTCCTCGGTCTGCGACTCGGCCCGGAAGTGGCCGCCGCAGGACTCGCGCCGGTTCAGCGCGTCGATGCACATCAGCTCGCCGAGCTCGAGGAAGTCGGCGACCCGGCCGGCCTTCTCCAGCGACTGGTTGAGGCTGTCGGCGGTGCCGAGCACCTTGACGTTGCGCCAGAAGTCGTCGCGCAGGGTGCGGATCAGGTCGATGGCCTTCTTCAGGCCGTCCTCGGTCCGCTCCATGCCGCAGAACTCCCACATGATGTGGCCGAGCTCGCGGTGGTAGGAGTCGACGCTGCGGGTGCCGTTGGTGTTCATGAAGTGGTCGATCCGCTTCTGCACCGACTGCTGCGCCTCGACCACCGCCGGGTGGTCCTCGGGGACCTTGTCGAACGGCCCGTCGGCGAGGTAGTCGCGGATCGTGTTCGACAGCACGAAGTAGCCGTCGGCGAGGCCCTGCATCAGGGCGGAGGCGCCGAGCCGGTTCGCGCCGTGGTCGGAGAAGTTGGCCTCGCCGGTGACGAACAGGCCGGGGATCGTCGACTGCAGGTCGTAGTCGACCCAGAGCCCGCCCATGACGTAGTGCACGGCGGGGTAGATCCGCATCGGCACCTCGTAGGGGTCCTCGCCGGTGATCCGGGCGTACATGTCGAAGAGGTTGCCGTACTTGTCCTCGATCGCCTGGCGGCCGAGCCGCTCGATCGCCTCGGCGAAGTCGAGGTAGACCCCGCGTCGTACGCCGTCGACCTCGGGGCCGACGCCGCGGCCCTCGTCGCACATGTTCTTGGCCTGCCGGGAGGCGATGTCGCGGGGGACCAGGTTGCCGAACGCCGGGTAGATCCGCTCCAGGTAGTAGTCGCGGTCCTCCTCGGGGATCTCCCGCGGGTCCTTGTCGCAGTCGGCCTTGTTCTTCGGCACCCAGATCCGGCCGTCGTTGCGCAGCGACTCGCTCATCAGGGTGAGCTTCGACTGGTGGGCGCCGGAGACCGGGATGCAGGTCGGGTGGATCTGGGTGTAGCAGGGGTTGGCCATGTAGGCGCCCTTGCGGTGCGCCCGCCAGGTGGCGGTGACGTTGCAGCCCATCGCGTTGGTGGAGAGGAAGAAGACGTTGCCGTAGCCGCCGCTGGCGAGCACGACGACGTCGGCGAAGTAGGTCTCGATCTCGCCGGTGACCATGTCGCGGACGATGATCCCGCGGGCCCGGCCGTCGACGACGATCAGCTCGACCATCTCGTGGCGCGTGTAGCACCGCACGGTGCCGGCGGCGACCTGCCGCTCGAGCGCCTGGTAGGCGCCGATCAGCAGCTGCTGGCCGGTCTGGCCGCGGGCGTAGAACGTGCGCGAGACCTGGACGCCGCCGAAGGAGCGGTTGTCGAGCAGGCCGCCGTACTCGCGGGCGAACGGGACGCCCTGCGCGACGCACTGGTCGATGATGTTCACGCTGACCTGGGCCAGGCGGTAGACGTTGCGACTCGCGCGAGCGGTAGTCGCCGCCCTTGATGGTGTCGTAGAAGAGCCGGTAGACGGAGTCGCCGTCGCCCTTGTAGTTCTTGGCCGCGTTGATGCCGCCCTGGGCGGCGATCGAGTGGGCCCGGCGCGGGGAGTCCTGGTAGCAGAAGGACTTCACGACGTAGCCGGCCTCGCCGAGCGTGGCCGCGGCCGAGGCGCCGGCCAGGCCGGTGCCGACGACGATCACCGAGAGCCGGCGGCGGTTGGCCGGGTTGGCGATCCGGGCCTCGAACTGGCGGGTCCCCCACCGCTCGTCGAGCGGGCCGCCCGGGGCCTTGGTGTCCATGATCGGGTCGCCGGGGACGTAGAAGCCCGCGGCGTCGTCGTACTCCTCCTCGTGCGACGTCGTGTGCGAGGCGTCGAAGGCGCTGGTGGTGTCGGGCATGTCGGTCATGGCTGGCACTGGCCTTACTTCGAGATGACGCCGGCGAGGACGAAGATCGGGACGAGGGAGAAGCCGACGGCGATGACCAGCGCGAGGATCAACCCGAGTCCCTTGGCGTTGCGTGCGGGCCCGGGCGTTGTTGGTCAGGCCGAGGGTCTGCGCGGCGCTCCAGATGCCGTGGTGCAGGTGCAGCCCCGAGCATGGCCATCGCGACCAGGTAGATCAGCGTCAGCCACCAGGTCGAGAAGCTGTCGACCAGCAGGTTGTAGGGGTCGTTGGTCGGCCCGCCGGTCGACGTTGACCTTGCCGATCGTGAAGTTCAGCAGGTGCCACACGACGAAGAGCAGGATCGTGACGCCGCCCCAGCGCATCATCCGGCTCGCGAACGTGGCGCCGGTGTGCTTCTTGACGACGTACCTGACCGTCCGCGCCCGGCGGGCCCGGCGCCACAGCACCACGGCGGAGTAGACGTGGACGACCAGCGCCACGATCAGGCCGACGCGCATGATCCAGAGCAGCGCCCCGTGCGGGAGCATCGGCTCGCCGATCTCGCGCAGGTGCTCGGCGTACTCGTTGTAGGCGTCGTGGCCGGCGAAGGCCTTGAGGTTGCCGTACATGTGCACAGCACGAACAGGATGAAGACGATGCCGCTGACGGCCATCAGCATCTTCAGCGCGATGGTCGAGCGCGCCGCGCGTGCTCCGCTGACCAGGCTGCGGCCCACATCGGGCCGGGGAGTCGTCGTCGCCACGACATCAAACGCTACCGTCCCGGGCGCCGCCCCGACGCCGATGGGGCGTGTGACATTTCTGTGGTGCCGACGCTGGTCAGGCCGCGTCCGGTCGGCGCCAGAACGCGCGCGGGTAGTGATCGAGCAGCAGCTCGTCGACGGCGGTGGTCCAGTCGCGTTGCTGCGCCAGCTCCCGCGCCCGCCCACCGAGCAGCCCCCGGTGCCGGTCTGCGGCGAGCGCGGCCACCGCGTCGCGCAGCCCGTGGCGGTGGTCCGGGTCGAAGAGCAGGCCCGTCTCCAGGTGTCGTACGACGTGTCGAGCGCCGCCCGCCCGCGGCGCGGCGACCGGCACGCCGCTGGCCGCCGCCTCCCGCAGCACGTGGCAGCAGGTCTCCGTCGTGCCCGGATGGACCAGGACATCCATCGACGCGAGCGCCCGGGTCAGGTCGCCGGTCTCGAGCGGTCCGGTGAACCTCGCGCCCGGCAGCCGGTCCTCGAGCCAGCCGCGCTGCGGCCCCTCGCCGACCACCACCAGCCGGATGCCGGGGACCAGGGTCAGCTCCGGCAGGCGGCGTACGCCATGCCGCTGGTGCAGGCTGCCGGCGTACCCGACCACGACGCGGGGCCCGTCCGCCGACTTGGCGCGCGCCCAGCTGTCGTGGAGCCACCGGTCGCGCAGCTCCGGTGTGAACGCCCGGCTGTCCACGCCGGGGACCCAGAGGGCGGAGGCGACGCCGAGGCGTTCGAGCTCGGTGGTCATCCAGGGCGTGGTGACGAGCATCCGGTCGGCCCGGTCGGCGACCTTGGCCCGCCAGTAGTCCGCCGTCACACCGGTCACCGGTGTCTGCTGGACGACGACCGTGGGGACAGCCATCCGGCGGCTGTGCTTGAGGGCCTTGCGGCCGATCCGCCCCGGCGAGGTCACGTGCACGAGGTCGGGCCGGAACTCCTCCATCGTCGCTCGGACCCGGCTGCCCAGTCCGTCCGGGCTGATCCGGGCGACCCGGCTGCCGCGGTACGACGTGAGGCCCGGGGCCATCGCGACCAGCAGGACCTCGTGACCGGCGTCGATGAGCCGGTCTGCGACCGCCTTGACGGTGGTCGTGGTGCCGTCGACCGCGGGGAGGAATGACTCCGAGACCAGCGCGATCCGCATGCGGACAGCGTGCGGGAGCAGGGCGACGCCGACGCTGCGAGGATCCGGCCGACACGTGACCACTGGGTGAACACCCCCGGTGTGGCCCGTTACCCTCGCGCCGGAGAGACTGCAGACTGCACACCGCCGGCCCCGCGGAGCCGGGGGGCCCACCGAAGGGAAGCAGATGACGACAGGCGTGACCGGGCCCAGTCGGGCCCGCATCGACGAGAAGACGTTGCGGGCGGACCGGTGGTGGCTGTCGCCGCTGACCACGTTCGTGGTGTTCTCGGCGTTCGTCGTCTACGCCACGTGGCGCGCATTCATGGGCACCGACTACTTCGCGTCGCCGTACCTCTCGCCGTTCTACTCCCCGTGCCTGGGTGACTGCGTCGAGGGCTCCTCGGACTTCGGGCAGCCCTTCGCGTGGTGGCCGCTCTCCGCGGCGCTGATCATCCTGATCTTCCCGCTCGGCTTCCGGATGACCTGCTACTACTACCGCAAGGCCTACTACCGCGCGTTCTGGCTCTCCCCGCCTGCCTGCGCCGTGGCCGAGCCGCACCAGAAGTACTCCGGCGAGAGCCGCCTCCCGCTGATCCTGCAGAACCTGCACCGCTACTTCTGGTACGCCGCCCTGCTGGTCGCGCTGATCCTGACGTACGACGTCTTCCTGGCGTTCCGGCCGGCCCCGGGTGAGCCCGACGGGATCCACATGGGCCTCGGCACCGTGCTGATGGCGATCAACGTCGCCTACATCTGGCTCTACACCCTGTCCTGCCACTCCTGCCGGCACGCGGTCGGCGGGCGGCTGCGGCACTTCTCGAAGCACCCGGTCCGCTACCGGCTCTGGACCTGGGTCTCGAAGCTCAACGCCAAGCACGGCCAGTATGCGTGGGTGTCCCTGTTCTCCGTGGCGCTGGTCGATCTCTACATCTACCTGCTCGCAGTCAACGCGTTCGACGACCCGAGGTTCTTCTAATGACGAGTGAGCGGCATCCGATGACCGGGAACGAGATGTCCGGCGCCGAGGCCGGCGGCCTGGAGCGCCACACGTACGACGTGATCGTGATCGGCGCCGGCGGGGCCGGCCTGCGAGCCGCCATCGCCGCGCACGAGGCCGGCGCCCGGACGGCGATCGTCTGCAAGTCGCTGCTCGGCAAGGCCCACACGGTGATGGCCGAGGGCGGCATCGCGGCCGCCATGGGCAACCGCTGGCCCGAGGACAACTGGGAGGTGCACTTCCGCGACACCATGCGTGGCGGGAAGATGCTCAACAACTGGCGGATGGCCCAGCTGCACGCCCAGGAGGCACCCGAGCGGGTCCAGGAGCTCGAGGACTGGGGCGCGCTGTTCGACCGCACCGAGGACGGCCTGATCTCCCAGCGCGACTTCGGCGGGCACAGGTACGCCCGGCTCGCCCACGTCGGCGACCGCACTGGTCTGGAGATGATCCGCACCCTCCAGCAGCGCGCCGTCGCGCTGGGGATCGACGTGTTCATGGAGTGCACGATCACCGAGCTGTTCAAGGACGGGGAGTCCATCTCCGGTGCGTTCGGCTACTGGCGGGAGACCGGCCGGTTCATCGTCTTCGAGGCTCCCAGCGTCATTCTGGCGACCGGCGGGATCGGCAAGAGCTTCAAGGTGACGTCGAACTCCTGGGAGTACACCGGCGACGGCCACGCCCTCGCCCTGCGGGCCGGCGCGAGCCTGATCAACATGGAGTTCGTGCAGTTCCACCCGACCGGCATGGTCTGGCCGCCGTCGGTGAAGGGGCTGTTGGTCACGGAGTCGGTCCGCGGCGACGGCGGAGTGCTGAAGAACTCCGAGGGCAAGCGGTTCATGTTCGACTACATCCCCGAGTTCTTCAAGAGCGAGACCGCCGACAACGAGGAGGAGGCGGACAAGTGGTACGACGACAAGAAGAACAACCGCCGGCCGCCCGAGCTGCTGCCGCGTGACGAGGTCGCCCGGGCGATCAACTCCGAGATCAAGGCCGGGCGCGGGTCACCGCACGGCGGGATCTTCCTCGACATCGCCTCGCGGCGGGATGCCGAGTTCATCCGCAAGCGGCTGCCGTCGATGTACCACCAGTTCAAGGAGCTGGCGGACGTCGACATCACCGCCGAGCCGATGGAGATCGGGCCGACCTGTCACTACGTGATGGGCGGGGTCGAGGTCGACCCGGACACCCAGGAGAGTGCCGTCACCGGCCTCTACGCCGTCGGCGAGTGCTCTGGCGGCATGCACGGCTCCAACCGTCTGGGTGGCAACTCGCTCGGGGACCTGTTGGTGTTCGGCAAGCTGGCCGGCGAGGCGGCCACGGCGTACACGAACGGGCTCGGCGCTGGCCGCCCCAAGATCGCCGAGGAGCGGGTCAAGGCCGCGAGTGAGGATGCCCTGGCGCCGTTCGAGGTCGAAGGGGGCGAGAACCCCTACACGATCCAGCAGGACCTCCAGCAGGCGATGAACGACCTGGTCGGCATCATCCGCACAGGTCCGGAGCTCGAGCAGTCACTGGAGGAGATCGAGCGGTTCAAGGAGCGGGCGAAGACGATGGTGGTCGAGGGACACCGCCAGTACAACCCGGGCTGGCACCTCGCGATCGACCTGCGCAACATGCTGATCGTCTCCGAGTCCATCGCGAAGGCTGCGCTGGCCCGCACCGAGTCCCGCGGAGGGCACACCCGCGACGACTTCCCGCAGACCGATCACGACGTGTGGGGGAAGAAGAACCTCATCGTCGCCCTCAACGAGAGCGGCGAGGGCGTGGAGCTCAGCGAGAAGCCACTGCCTGAGATGCCCGACGAGCTCAAGAAGTACTTCGAGGAGAGCTGACCTGACATGGGCTACGACCTGAAGATGCGCGTCTGGCGGGGCGACCAGGACGGTGGCGACCTGGCCGACTACACCGTCGAGGTCTCCGAGGGCGAGGTGGTCCTCGACGCCTTGCACCGCCTCCAGGCGACCCAGACCGGCGACCTGGCGATCCGCTGGAACTGCAAGGCCGGCAAGTGCGGCTCCTGCAGCGCGGAGATCAACGGTCGGCCGCGGCTGCTGTGCATGACCCGGCTCTCCGACTTCGACCCGGCGGAGACGATCACCGTCACCCCGATGCGGGCCTTCCCGGTGGTGCGCGACCTGGTCACCGACGTGTCCTACAACTACCAGAAGGCCACGGGAGTTCCCGCCGATCACGCTGCCGCCGCGCGACCCGGACGGCAAGCGCCGGATGATGCAGGAGGACGTCGAGCGGGGCCAGGAGTTCCGCAAGTGCATCGAGTGCTTCCTGTGCCAGGACACCTGCCACGTCGTCCGCGACCACGACGACAACAAGCAGGCGTTCGCCGGGCCGCGGTTCTTCCTCCGGTACGCCGAGCTCGACATGCACCCGCTCGACATCGACGACCGCCGCTCCTACGCCCAGGACGCCGCCGGCCTCGGCATGTGCAACATCACCAAGTGCTGCACGGAGGTCTGCCCCGAGGGCATCAAGATCACCGACAACGCGATCATCCCGATGAAGGAGCGCGTGGCCGACCGGAGGTTCGACCCGCTGGTCTGGCTCGGGAGCAAGATCGGTGTGCGCAACAAGGACAACGACGGCCGCGACGAGGTCTGAGCCCGCCTGCCGGTGGTTGGTGAGGTCGCGCAGCGACTCGCGAACTCCCGGACGTGGTGGACCGCTGCCCGGCACAGGTGTGCCAGTTGGGTGGCGGGGCTAGGTTCGAAGGCAGGAAGGGTCTCCAGTGCGGGGCGGGCCTCGAACCAGCCAGGAGCGATCGTGATCACCCACTTCCGGAAACTTGTCCACGCCGGCGTCGTCGTGGCCGGCCTGGCGCTCCTCGGTCCGGTGGCCCTGACGCCCATCGCGTCATCCGCACCGGCGTTCCCGGACCGGATCGACCTGCCGGACGGCTTCCTGCCCGAGGGCATCTCCATCGGGCGCGACGGTGGCCCGGTGGCGTACTTCGGCTCGCGCGCGGACGGCGATCTCTACCGCGCCGATCTCCGCACGGGCCAGGGCGAGGTGTTCAGCCAGGGCCCCGGGACCGCGTCGGTCGGGCTCAAGGTCGACCGCGCGGGGCGCATCTTCGTCGCGGGCGGACCGTCAGGGACCGGGCGTGCAGTCGACGCCGCGACGGGCGAGATCCTGGCGACGTACCCGTTCACCACCGGGGAGAGCTTCGTCAACGACGTGCTGCTGACCGGCGACTCCGCCTGGTTCACCGACTCTCGGCAGGCGGAGCTCTACAGACTGCCGAGGGGCGGCGACGGGCTGCCCACGCCCGGGGAGGTGGACCGGCTGCCGCTGACGGGCGAGTGGGTCCAGGCTGCCCCCGGCACGAGCAGCGCCAACGGCATCGCCCCGACGCCGGACGGTGACGGGCTGATCGTGATGAACTCCTCCGAAGCCGCCCTGTTCCGGGTGGACCCCGCCACCGGCGAGGCGGCCCGGGTCGACCTCGGCGGCGTACCGATGACCAACGGGGACGGGCTGCTCCTCGTGGGCAGCAGGCTGTACGTCGTGCAGAACCGCCTCAACCGCGTCGCGGTCATCGAGCTCGATCGTCGGGGAACCTCCGGCGCCGTCACGGGCTACCTGACCTCCGACGACTTCAACGTGCCGACGACCGTCGCCCGGCTCGGGGAGTCGCTCTACCTGCCCAACGCGAAGTTCGACGATCCCGACCAGATCGAGTTCTGGGCGACCCGGATCGACCGGCGTTGAGGAGAAGCGGTCCGGGTGGAGATGATCAGCTGGCCGCTCCTGTCGGAGCAGTTCGGCCAGCACGAGCATGAGAGGTTTCCCATAGCGTTCGACGTGGTCGCCGACGCGGCGCGCGGCCTATCGTTCGCACCATGACAGACCAGGGGACCGTAGCGGGCGGCCTGGACGAGCCTGAGGAGCTCGAGCCGGAGCAGGGCTCCCTCGCGCTCGCCGACGCCGAGGACCGCTACTCCAGGGACGACTGGGAGAAGGCCGCGGCCGCAGTGCTCCGCAAGGCCGGACGCCTCCGGGACGCCGACTCCGACACCGACGTCTGGGACCGGCTGGCACTGCGCACCCTCGACGGGATCCCGGTCAGCCCCCTCGGCACCCCCGAGCTCGTCGAGGACCTCGCGACCAGCGGCCGACCGAACCGGACCGGCGACTGGGACATCCGGGCCCACCTGACCGGGTCGGACCCGAAGCAGGCCAACGAGGCTGCCCTGGTCGACCTCGACAACGGAGTCACCTCGCTGTGGCTGGAGGTCACCCCGGACACCGACCTCGGCGCCGTGCTGGACGGCGTGCTGCTCGACCTCGCGCCGGTCGTCCTCGACGGCATCGCCCCCGACGCCTTCCTCGCGTACGCCGACGGTCCGCACGCTCCACCCGGCCACCAACCTGGGCATCCGCCGCAGCCGAGGCCACCGACGGAGGCGGCCCAGCGGGCCCTCGACGCCGGCGTGCTCGGCTTCGTCGTCGACGCGACCCGGGTCCACGACCGCGGCGCCTCCGACGCACAGGAGCTGGCCTGGTCGTTGGCCACCGGCGCGGCGTACCTCCGCACCCTCGTCGACGCCGGCGTCGACCTCGACGACGCCGCCCGGCTGCTGGAGTTCCGCTACGCCGCCACCGACGAGCAGTTCCCGACCATCGCCAAGCTCCGCGCCGCCCGCCGGCTGTGGGCGCGCGTGCTCGAGCTGAGCGAGGCCACCGAGCGGGTCCAGCGCCAGCACGTCGTCACCAGCCGGCCGATGATGAGCAAGTACGACCCGTGGGTCAACATGCTCCGCACCACCGTCGCCGCCTTCGCCGCGGGCGTCGGGGGAGCGGACGCGGTCACCGTGCTGCCGTTCGACTCCACCCTCGGCGTGCCGGACGCCTTCGGCCGCCGGGTCGCCCGCAACACCTCCAGCCTGCTGATCTCCGAGTCCCACGTCGCCCGGGTCGCCGACCCGGCCGGTGGCTCCTTCGCCGTCGAGAAGCTCACCGACGACCTGGCCCGTGCCGCCTGGGAGCTCTTCGGCCGGCTCGAGGAGGGCGAGTCCCTCGACGCGCTGGTCGAGGCGACCGTCAGCGAGCGGGACCAGCGAGGTCGCGACCCGCAAGCGACCGCTCACCGGGCTCAGCGAGTTCCCGCACCTCGGCGAGAGCTGCCCGAGCGCGCCCGCCAGCCGCGACGACGGCGAGCGTGCGCCGGTACGGCGCGGCGTTCGAGGCGCTCCGCGACGAACCCGCGAACGAGCCCGGTCTTCCTTGCCACGATGGGCACCGTCGCCGCCGCACACCGCGCGGGCGACCTTCGCCACCAACCTGTTCGCCGCCGGCGGCGTCCCCGTCGAGGCCGCCGGTGCGACCGAGGGCGTCGACGACGTGCTGGCGGCGTACGACGGCCAGGCCGTCGTCTGCCTTGCGGGCAGCCGACTCCGCCTACGCCGAGTGGGGCGCCGACCTGGTCGCACGCGCTGCGCGACGCCGGGGCCCGCCATGGGTGATCCTGGCCGGCAAGCCGGGCGACCTCGGGCGTCGACGACTCCTGCGCGGTGGGTGTCGACGCGCTCGACTTCCTGACCCGGACGAGGGAGCAGCTGGCATGACCGTCCCGAAGAGCTTCGCCGGCCTGCCGTTGGTCGGTGACGGTTCGCGGTTCGGGCCGAACGGCGGTTCTCGAGGACTCAGACGCCAGAGCGCGTTCGCGCCTCAACCAACGGAGAGCCGTGGCACAGCCCGGAGGGGATCGACATCCTGCCGGTCTACGGTCCGGAGCACCTCGAGGGACTCGACGCCCTCGACACCTGGCCCGGGCTCAGCCCGTTCCTGCGCGGTCCCTACCCGACGATGTACACCACGCAGCCGTGGACGATCCGGCAGTACGCCGGGTTCTCCACCGCCGAGGAGTCCAACGCGTTCTACCGGCGCAACCTGGCGGCCGGCCAGAAGGGCCTGAGCGTCGCCTTCGACCTGGCCACCCATCGCGGCTACGACTCCGACCACCCCCGCGTGCGCGGCGACGTCGGGATGGCCGGCGTGGCGATCGACTCGATCTACGACGCCCGCACCCTCTTCGACGGGATCCCGCTCGACGAGATGAGCGTCAGCATGACGATGAACGGCGCCGTGCTGCCGGTGCTCGCGCTCTACATCGTCGCGGCCGAGGAGCAGGGGGTGAAGCCGGAACAGCTCACGGGGACCATCCAGAACGACATCCTCAAGGAGTTCATGGTCCGCAACACCTACATCTACCCGCCCGAGCCGAGCATGCGGATCATCTCCGACATCTTCGCCTACACCGCCGAGCGGATGCCGCGCTTCAACTCGATCTCCATCTCCGGCTACCACATCCAGGAGGCCGGGGCGACCGCCGACCTCGAGCTCGCCTACACGCTCGCGGACGGCGTCGAGTACATCCGGGCCGGCCTCGAGGCCGGGCTCGACATCGACCGGTTCGCCCCGCGGCTGTCCTTCTTCTGGGCGATCGGGATGAACTTCTTCATGGAGGTCGCGAAGCTGCGCGCCGCCCGGGCGCTGTGGTCGCGCCTGGTCCGCCAGTTCGACCCGCAGAACCCCAAGTCCCTCAGCCTCCGGACGCACAGCCAGACCAGCGGCTGGTCGCTGACGGCGCAGGACGCGTTCAACAACGTCGCCCGGACCTGCATCGAGGCGATGGCCGCGACCCAGGGCCACACCCAGTCCTTGCACACGAACGCATTGGACGAGGCGATCGCGCTGCCCACCGACTTCTCGGCCCGGATCGCCCGCAACACCCAGCTGCTGCTGCAGCAGGAGAGCGGTACGACGGGCACGATCGACCCGTGGGGCGGCTCCTGGTACGTCGAGCGGCTCACCCACGACCTCGCCGAGCGGGCGTGGGCCCACATCCTCGAGGCCGAGCGGGCCGGCGGCATGGCCAAGGCCATCGAGCAGGGCATCCCGAAGATGCGGATCGAGGAGGCGGCGGCCCGCACCCAGGCCCGGATCGACTCGGGCACCCAGAAGGTGATCGGGGTCAACACCTACCGGCTCGCCGACGAGGACCCGCTCGACGTGCTGAAGGTCGACAACAACGAGGTCTACCAGCAGCAGCTCGCCAAGCTGGAGCGGCTCCGGGCGGAGCGCGACGAGGACGACGTACGGAGGTCGCTCGAGGCCCTCACGAAGTCGGCGGGCGACGGACACGTCCACGGCGGCTCGCTCGACCAGAACCTCCTCAGCCCTCTCCGTCGACGCGGCCCGGGCCAAGGCCACGGTCGGGGAGATCTCCGACGCCCTCGAGAAGGTCTACGGGCGGCACCGGGCGACGATCCGTACGATCAGCGGCGTGTTCAGGGACGAGTCCGGCACCGCCGGTGACCAGCTGGTGCAGCAGGTCATCGAGGCCGCCGACGCGTTCGAGGAGGCCGAGGGACGCCGGCCGCGGATCCTGGTCGCCAAGATGGGCCAGGACGGCCACGACCGGGGGCAGAAGGTGGTCGTCAGCGCGTTCGCCGACATGGGCTTCGACGTCGATGTCGGCCCGCTGTTCTCCACGCCCGAGGAGGTCGCCCAGCAGGCGGTCGACGCCGACGTCCACATCGTCGGCATCTCGTCGCTGGCGGCCGGTCACCTGACCCTGGTGCCCCAGCTGCGCCAGGCGCTCACCGACCAGGGCCGCCCGGACATCATGGTGGTCGTCGGCGGAGTGATCCCGCCCGACGACGTGGCCACCCTGAAGGAGATGGGGGCGGCCGCGGTGTTCCTGCCCGGCACCGTCATCGCCGAGTCCGCGCTCGACCTGCTCGGCAAGCTGTCCGGGCAGCTCGGCCACTGATGGCGCCAGGTCGCCGAGCTGGTCGAGGGGGTTCGGGCGCAGCGGCGGGCGGCCGTCTCGCAGGCGATCACCCTGGTGGAGTCCTGGAAGCCGGAGCACCGGGAGGCCGCGCGCGAGCTGCTGGCCGAGCTCACCGAGCCCGGGCGCCGGTCGACTCGGTCGCGTGGTCGGGATCTCGGGAGTGCCGGGCGTCGGCAAGTCGACGTTCATCGAGGAGCTCGGGACGCAGCTGACCGGCGACCGGCCACCGGGTCGGCGTACTCGCCGTCGACCCCTCCAGCGTGCGCACCGGCGGCTCGGTGCTGGGCGACAAGACGCGGATGGCGCGGCTGGCCGGCGACCCGAACGCCTACATCCGGCCGTCCCCGGCCGCCGGCACGCTCGGGGGAGTGGCCCGGGCGACCACCCAGTCGATGACCGTCCTCGAGGCGGCGGGGTACGACGTGGTGCTGGTCGAGACGGTCGGCGTGGGGCAGAGCGAGATCACCGTGGCCGGCATGGTCGACACCTTCCTCTTCCTCACCCTCGCCCGCACCGGCGACCAGCTGCAGGGGATCAAGAGGGGGATCCTCGAGATCGCCGACGTGATCGCGGTCAACAAGGCGCGACGGTGGACCGGGAGGGGGAGGCCCGTTCCGCGGCCCGCGAGCTGGCCGGGGCGCTGCGCCTCGTGCACGGCAAGGGCGGCTGGGTGCCCCCGGTGGTGACCTGCTCCGGCCTGACCGGCACCGGGGTCGACGACGTCTGGGCACGCGTGCTGGGCCATCGCGACCACCTCGGCGAGGACGGACTCGCTGCCAAGCGGGCCCGCCAGCAGCTGGAGTTCACCTGGTCGCTGGTGCGCGACGAGCTCGCCCAGCGGCTGCGCCGGTCCCGCGGCGTGGCGGCGATCCGGGACGAGATCAGGGAGCAGGTCCTGGCCGGTGAGCTCCCGGCCACGGTGGCGGCGGACCAGATCCTTGCTGCCTACGACGGCCCAGCCACCACTGGTGGAGGTTGATGTCGCGAATGCGACGCCATGGGGCTGACCCCTAGTACATACTCGTCGCGCGTGACCTGCAATCCAACTCTGATCTCGGGGGAACATCCATGAGGACTTTTCGAGTGCTTCGTACGGTCGCTTGCGTGGGCGCACTGATGGCGACCACGTTGGTGGTGCTGGTGCCATCGCAAGCGAACGCCGCACCGCGCAAGCTCAGTTGCGGGTCGAATCAGAACTCGTCTTGGTGCAACTACATGACCGCAAATCTTGAAAACTACCGTAGCTACGGGTGGCGCGACAGCATTTCCAACGGCCGCAACTACGCCATCAAGGGATCGTGCGAGGCGGCCACGTCCAAGACCTTTTCCTGGAGCGTGGGCTCGACTCTCGGGACCGAGGTCAAGGCCGGCATTTTCGGCGGGGTCAAGGCGGAGATCAACGCCAGTGTCTCCAGGAGCACCACGACCGGGTACGTGACGTCGGCCGAGTTCAAGATCCCGGCCCACGACACTGTGTACTGCGACCGAGGCACCGTGAACGAGACGATCAAGGGCTTCACCAGGCTGAGCTACTGCGGCGGTGGCTGCGGCACGGTGAAGAAGTACTGGAAGTTCAAGGCCCCGACGCGGGCTCGTTGGTGGATCTACTGAGATCCATCCCGGCACTCACCGTGACGGCGGCTATCACGGCCGCCGCCACTGTCGCGTGTTCCAGCGGGGACGTCGAGCGGCCGTCAGACGCTTCCGCCTCGAGCGCGTCACGCGCCGCCGTACCGGGCGCCGAGCTGGACGCTCCTGCGCTGCAGCCGCTGCGTCCCGACGAGGTCGTGGTGGACCGGGGCGCGGGAACCGGCGACGGGCGAGTCTCCGGGATCGCTGGCGAACTGGTCATCGTCTACGCCGTCTGCGAGCACGGACGGAGCACGGAACTCCGTACCGACTTCCCCCGTGTCGCCCCACAGAAGGTCCCATGCGACGGCGTCGTGTCCCGTGCGCAGATCTACACCGTGCGGGGCCGTCCCTTCCAGGCGGACATCGAGGCGCCCTCGACGACCTCGTGGCAGCTACTCGTGACGCGGCGAAGCGAGTAGCGTCGGTCGTCGGTCGTCGTCGGTCGTCGTTCGCGTTCTCTCTGCCTACGACGCTGGGGTCTGACCGCCCGAACGGGCCACCCGAAATTGGGTTGTCTGGACCTGTTGCCCCGCCCGGCGACAGGCCAGCATGGGGGTCACTCATTCGACCTCTCCGGAGGTCAACGCCATGCGTGCCGGACTTCGCCTACGGCACGCACCCGCGGGCCCTGGGCCATGGCGCGCCCAGGGTTCGCGTGCGTCCGGACGGATTCTTCCCGCCACCCGCGGTGAACTAACCTCTACATCAAGATGTCTGACACCGATCCCGTCCTCGCCTCCCGCACCATCGAGCACGTCGTCGAGAAGTACTCCGGCGAGCTCGTCGACCTCCGACGTGATCTTCACACGCACCCCGAGCTCTCCTGGGCGGAGAAGCGGACGACCGGGATCGTGGCCGCCCGGCTGGACGAGGCAGGGGCCCGGGTCACCCGACTGGACGGGACCGGTCTGGTCGCCGAGGTCGGTGACGGCGGCCCGATCGTCGCCCTGCGCGCCGACCTGGACGCGCTGCCCGTCGAGGACACCACGGGGGACCCCTGGGCAGCGCGGTCCCCGGTCGTCGCCCACGCCTGCGGCCACGACGTGCACACCGCCGGACTGGTGGGGCCGACGCTGGCGCTGGCCGAGGCCCACGCGCGGGGCCAGCTCCCCGGAGTCGTCAGGCTCTTCTTCCAGCCCGCCGAGGAGGTCATGCCCGGTGGCGCCCTGCGGATGATGGAGGCCGGGCGCCCTCGACGAGGTCGAGCCGGATCTTCAGCCTGCACTGCGACCCGACGCTCGACGTCGGGCAGATCGGCCTCCGCGACGGCCCGCTCACCGGCGCCGCCGACGCGCTGTCGGTGCAGCTGACCGGCCGCGGCGGACACACGTCGCGGCCACACCTGACCGAGGACCTCACCTTCGCCCTGGGCAAGGTGATCACCGAGCTGCCCGGCGATCGTCTCGCGCCGGCTCGACCCGCGGGCCGGGGTGAGCCTGGTCTGGGGCATGGTCCGCGCAGGCTCGGCCCACAACGTGATCCCCGGGCCGGGCAGGTGGCCGGCACGGTCCGGATGCTCGACGCGGTGGCCTGGGCCGAGGCCGAGGCGCTGGTCCGCGGCGTGATCGACGAGATCGTCGCGCCGTACGGCGTCGAGCGCCGTGGTCGACTACCGCCGGGGCGTGCCCCCGGTCGTCAACGACCGCGAGCTCGACCGCAGCTCCTCGGCCGGCGCGGTCGAGCGCGCGCTCGGGACCGGACGGGCGGGTGGCCACCACCCAGAGCCTGGGCGGCGAGGACTTCGGCTGGTACCTGGACCGCGTCCCGGGCGCCATGGCCCGGCTCGGCACCCGCACGCCGGGCGGACCGACGTACGACCTGCACCAGGGCAACCTGCGCGTCGACGAGCGCGCCACCGCCATCGCGGCCCGGGTGCTCGCCGAGGCCGCGCTCGGCGCTCGGCGCCGTGGTCACCGAGAGGTAACAACCGCGAAAAGGTTCGCGCGCGTCCTCTGCCGGGGCCGGTGCACGCACTAGGGTGACGACGTTTTCGCGCCAGAGACAGTTGGTGCACATCACATCGAGGGAGGCATCTTGCGTCGCACTGACCAAGATCGCAGCAGTGTCCGCGGTGTTCGCTCTGGCGTTGACCGGCTGCGCAGAGGAAGAGTCGGCTACGGGCCAGCGACACGGCGTCGGAAGAGCCTGTGCGACGGAAGCGGCGACGGGCCCAAGGTCGGTCTGGCCTACGACGTCGGCGGCCGTGGTGACCAGTCGTTCAACGACTCCGCCGCGGCGGGCATGGAGCAGGCCGTCGACGAGCTCGGTGCGACCTGCACGGAGGCCGAGGCCAGGACGGCGAGGCCGAGGCCGCTCGCGAGGACCGCCTCCGGCCGCTCGCCGACGCCGGCCACAACCCGATCATCGGTGTCGGCTTCGCCTACTGCGACGCCGCCAAGGTGGCCCCGGACTACCCGGACGTCAGCTTCGCGATCGTCGACGGCTTCGACCCCGACGCGAGCCCAACGACAACGTCGCGTACCTCGGCTTCGCCGAGGAGCAGGGCTCGTTCCTGGTCGGCGCCGCTGCCGCGCTCAAGACCGAGGCCGACCACGTCGGCTTCGTCGGCGGCGTCAACAGCGCCGCTGATCAAGAAGTTCGAGGCCGGCTACGTCGCCGGTGTCGAGGCGGTCGACCCCGACATCACGGTCGACATCCAGTACCTCATCGCAGGACGACCGACTCTCAGGGCTTCAACGACCCGGCCGGCGGCAAGACCGCGGCCGACGGCCATGTACGAGGGTGGCGCCGACATCGTCTACCACGCCGCCGGCGGATCGGGCGCGGGTGTCTTCGACGCCGCGGCCGAGGCCGGCGACGGCAAGTGGGCGATCGGTGTCGACTCCGACCAGTACCTGACCGGCCGACGAGGCCAGAAGCCGCACATCCTGACCTCGATGCTCAAGCGGGTCGACACCGCGGTCTTCGACTTCTCAAGGCGTTCGCCGACGGCAAGCCGCTCGCCGGCTACCGGTCTACGACCTGGCCAGGCGACGGCGTCGGCTACGCCACGTCGGGTGGCTTCCTCGACGACATCATCGACCCAGCTCGACGACTTCAAGCCGAGCAGATCATCGAGCGGCGACATCAAGGTCCCGACCGACTCCCTGACCGAGGTCGAGTGACGCGACCGGCAGACGGAGCCCGGGGCCACGCGGTAGCGTGACCCCGGGCTCCGCTCCGTGAGCGTCGGGCAGCCGTCGCCCGGTAGTCGCAGCAGCGAGGGAGGCGATGATCGACGCGCCAGCGACCGCGGACGCCGGACGGCGGCTGACGCCGTCGAGCTGCGCGGGCATCGGCAAGCGGTTCCCGGGCGTCGTCGCCAACCACGACGTCGACTTCACCGTCCGGCGCGGCACCGTGCACGCCCTGTCGGCGAGAACGGCGCCGGCAAGTCGACGCTGATGAAGATCCTCTACGGCGTGCAGCAGCCGGACGAGGGCACCATCGACGGTCGACGGCGAGCAGGTCACCTTCCACTCGCCCGGCGACGCCATCGCCGCGCGGCATCGGCATGGTGTTCCAGCACTTCATGCTGGCCGACAACCTCACCGTCCTGGAGAACGTCGTGCTCGGCGCCGAGAAGCTGCACGGCATCGGCGACCGCGGCCCGCGCGCGAGATCCGCGAGATCTCCGACGCCTACGGCCTCGGCCTCGACCCCGACGAGCTGGTCGAGGACCTCGGGGTCGGCGAGCGGCAGCGGGTGGAGATCCTCAAGGTCCTCTACCGCGGCGCCAAGATCATCATCCTCGACGAGCCGACCGCGGTGCTGGTGCCGCAGGAGGTCGACGAGCTGTTCGGCAACCTGCGCGAGCTCAAGGCGCGAGGGCCTCACGGTCCTCTTCATCTCGCACAAGCTCGACGAGGTGCTCGCGTCGCCGACGACGATCACCGTGATCCGCCGCGGCACGACCGTCGCCACCGTCGAGCCCGCCGACGTCACCGCCGCGCCAGCTGGCCGAGCTCATGGTCGGCTCCGAGCTGCCCTCGCCCGAGACCGCGGAGTCGACCGTCACCGACGAGGTGCTGCTCGAGGTCGAGCGGCTCACCCTGCCGACGGCGCGGTCGGCCGCGCCCTGCTCGACGACATCGACCTGACCATCCACCGCGGCGAGGTGCTCGGCATCGCCGGCGTCGAGGGCAACGGCCAGGCCGAGCTGGTCGAGGCCGATCATGGGCATGCGCAAGCCCGACGGCGGGCACGGTCACGCTCGGCGGCGACGACATCACCGAGCTGGCCGACCCGCGAGCGCCGCGAGGCCGGGCATCGGCTACATCCCCGAGGACCGGCACCGGCACGGGCTGCTGCTCGACGCCCCGCTGTGGGAGAACCGGATCCTCGGCCACCAGACCGCGCGCGCCCAACGGCAAGGGCCTGCTGATCGACCGCGCGCGGCGCCCGCGCGGACACCGAGCGGATCGTCGAGCGAGTACGACGTCCGCACGCCCGGCATCGACGTCACTGGCCGCGCGCGCTGTCCGGCGGCAACCAGCAGAAGCTGATCGTCGGCCGCGAGATGAGCCACGACCCGAAGCTGCTGATCGCCGCCCACCCGACCCGCGGCGTCGACGTCGGCGCCCAGGCGGCGATCTGGGACCACATCCGGGAGGCCCGCCGCGAGGGCCTCGCCGTGCTGCTGATCTCCGCCGACCTCGACGAGCTGATCGGCCTGTCCGACACGCATCGAGGTGATCCTGCGCGGCCGGCTGGTCGGCGAGTTCGACCCCGGCGACGGTCACCCCCGCAGGAGCTCGGCGCGGCGATGACCGGCGCCGGCCGACGACGGAGGAGGCGCCGCGTGAGCGTCGACCGAAGCGCGTCGCTGACGCGCCGCTGGCCGCGCCGGTCGCTCGCGCTCGTCGGCGGCGGTCGCTGATCACGCAGCCTGGTCCTCGTGTCGCCGCCGGCGACCCGGTCGGCGAGGTCTGGCAGACGATCCTGCTCGCGCGCCCGAGAGCCGCGCAACGTCGTCAACATCATCAACAGCGCCACGGTGCTCTACCTCTCCGCGCTCGCCGTCGCCATCGGCTTCCGGATGAACCTGTTCAACATCGGCGTCGACGGGCCAGTACCGCGTCGCGGCGTTCGCCGCCGCGGTGGTCGGCCGGCCAGGCCTGGCTGCCCGGGCTGCTCAACACCGTCGTCGTCGATCCTCGTCGCGATGGTGGCCGGCGCGCTGTGGGCCGGCATCGCCGGCGTGCTCAAGGTGACGCGCGGCGTCAGCGAGGTGATCTCGACGATCATGCTGAACGCCATCGCCACCGCCCTCGTCGGCCTACCTCCTGCGCAAGGTCGCGGTCCGGCGAGCGGGCAGCAACATCATCGGCACCGACGCCGATCCCGGAGTGCAGCCGGCTCGACGGCATCGCGCTGATCCCGAGCGCGCCCGACCGCAGGTCTACGGCTTCATCGTCCTCGCCGTCGCTCGCCGGCTTCGCGCTACTGGTTCGTGCTCAACCGGACCCGCTTCGGCTTCGACCTGCGGGCCACCGGCCGGTCCGAGACCGCCGCCGTCGCCAGCGGCGTCAACGTCAAGCGCATGGTGGTCATCGCGATGCTGCTCTCCGGCGCGGTCGCCGGCCTGGTCGGCATGCCGCTGCTGCTTCGGCGAGGCCTACACCTACGGCACGACCTTCCAGTCCGGGCTCGGCTTCGCCGGCATCGCCATCGCCCTGCTCGGCCGCAACAACCCGGTCGGCATCGCCTTCGGCGCGCTGCTGTTCGCTTCCTCGACGAGCAGTCCAACCCGCTGCAGATCCTGGCGGGCGTCTCGCACGGAGATCGTCAACGATCATCCAGGGCGTCATCGTGCTCGCCGTCGTCATCGCCTACGAGGTCGTCCGCCGCTACGGCGTCGCGGCTCGAGCAGCAGCGCGGTCGCCGCGAGCTCGCCGCGCAGCGAGCCGAGCGACGCGGAGGAGGTGCCGGCATGAGCGTCGCGACCGCACCGGCCGCGAGCCGACCCCGACCGGCGCCGCCGCAGCGTCGACGAGCGCCGCGCGCTGGGCCGATCGTCGCTCGGCGTCGCTGGCGGCGATCGTCTGCTCGCGGTGCTCGGGTCGTCACCGGCGCCGACGACCTCGACCTCGTCCGGCACGCTCGCGCGCGGCGCATCGCTCGCCGTGCCGATCGCGCTGGCCGGTCTCGGCGGGCTCTGGTCCGAGCGGGCCGGCGTCGTCAACATCGGCCTCGAGGGCATGATGATCCTCGGCACCTGGGGCGCCGGCTTCTTCGGCTACCACTACGGG
This sequence comes from uncultured Actinomycetota bacterium, assembly GCA_963848795.1. GTDB lineage: Bacteria > Actinomycetota > Actinomycetes > Propionibacteriales > Nocardioidaceae > Nocardioides. The sequence goes on along the minus strand of CAWKEX010000011.1, from coordinate 23,291 downwards.
CCCGTGGGCCGGCGTGCTCGGCGCGATCGTCGTCGGGCGCGGTCGGCGGCGCTGCTCCACGCGGTCGCCACCGTCACCTTCGGCGTCGACCACATCGTCTCCGGTGTCGCGATCAACATCATCGGCGCTCGGCGTCGGCGCAGTACCTCGCCGGCGCTACGTTCGCCGGACCTCGCCGGGCGGCGGCGCCGACCCAGTCGCCGCCGCTCGCCGACCTGCCGACGGTCACCTGCCCGGGCGTCGCCGACGCGGCTGCAGCGACGCTCGAGAGCAAGGACTGGTTCTTCGTCTCCGACGTCGCCGGCGTTCGTCGCGCGCGCTGACCACCAACGTCTCGGTGCTCACGATCATCGCGTCGTGCTCTGGTCGTCGTCACCTGCTGGGTGCTGTGGCGCACGCCGTTCGGGCTGCGGCTGCGCTCCTGCGGCGAGAGCCCGGCGGCGGCCGAGTCGCTCGGCGTCAACGTCTACCGCTACAAGTACATCGCGGTGCTGATCTCCGGCGGCCTCGCCGGCCTCGGCGGCGCGTTCCTCGCGATCGTCGCGTCCAGCGTCTACCGCGACGGCCAGACCGGCGGCCGCGGCTACATCGGCCTCGCCGCGATGATCTTCGGCAACTGGCGCCCCGGCGGCCTGCTCATCGGGCGCCGGCCTGTTCGGCTACACCGACGCGCTCCAGCTGCGCGGCGGCGGCGAGTCGGTCCACGCCCTGCTGCTGCTGGTCGCGGTCGTGCTGCTGGCGCTGGCCGTCTGGCAGATCTGCGCGGCAGGCGCGTCGGCTCGCGGCGCGTGTCATCGGCCGTGATCGGCGTCGCCGTCCTGGCGTGGTACCTCGCTGACCGACGCGGTGCCGCAGGAGTTCACCGGCATGACGCCGTACGTCACCACGCTGCTCGTGCTCGCCTTCGCCTCGCAGCGGCTCCGAATGCCGGCGGCCGACGGGCAGGTCTATCGCAAGGGCAGGGGGATGAGCCGATGCCCGACGCCGACGGCCGGGACGACGTCGACTGGGACGGCGCTGCGCGCGCGCGGCCGCGAGGCGATGGGCCACGCGTACGCGCCGTACTCGCACTTCCCGGTCGGCGCCGCCGGCCTGGTCGACGACGGCCGGGTCGTGGTCGGCTGCAACGTCGAGAACGCCGCCTACGGCGTCGGGCTGTGCGCCGAGTGCGGCCTGGTCTCCGCAGCTGCACGCCACCGGCGGCGGCCGGCTCGTGCAGTCGGTCTGCGTCGGCGGCGACGGCGAGCGTGCTCATGCCGTGCGGCCGGTGCCGCCAGCTGCTCTGGGAGAACGGCGGCCCGGAGCTGCTGCTGCTGACCGCCCGCGGCGTGCCGCCGGATGGACGAGGTGCTGCCCGATGCGTTCGGCCCCGACGACCTCGCTTGACCTGCGGCGTCGGCCGAGCGTCGTCGCGCGACCCGTACCCGTTCTTCGCCGAGCCGAGCGGCGCCGCGCACCCGGTCGCCTGGCACGAGCCGTCGCGGCGATGTGCCTGACCTTCAGCCACGCCGCGGCGAACGCGGTGCTGCGCGACCGGCGGCTCGGCCGGATCTGGCGCGACCGGGAGCCGGCCGACGCACCTCGAGCCGTTCAACCTGCTGCACCGCAACCAGATGATGGAGAACGAGCCGCCCGAGCACACCCGGCTGCGCCGGCTGGTCGCCGCGGCGTTCGCCCGCGGGCACGTCGAGCGGCTGCGGCCGCGGGTCGCGGCGCTGGCCGGCGCGCTGCTCGACGCGGTCGACCCGGACGGCTTCGACCTGGTCGCGGACTACGCCGAGCCGCTGCCGGTGCTCGGTGATCGCCGAGCTGCTCGGCGTGCCCGGCGTCGTACCGGCCGCCGCTGCGGCGACTGGTCGCAGGCGATCGTGCGGATGTACGAGGTCGACGCCGCGCCGGAGCGTGGTGGACGCGGCGGTCGCCGCGGCCGCGACTTCGCCGGCCTACGTGCGCGAGCTGGTCGGCCGAGCGCGCGGCCGACGCCGCGCGACGACCTGGTCAGCGACCTGGTCGCGGCCGGACCGGAGCCGGCTCACCGAGGACGAGCTGGTCGCCGCCGCGTCCTGCTGCTCAACGCCGGCCACGAGGCGTCGGTGAACGTGCTTCGGCAACGGCGCTGGTCGCGCTGCTCGCGGCGCGGCGCTGCGGCCCGGGCCGCCGACCTCGCGGCGACCGCGTCGAGGAGATGCTGCGCTTCGACTCGCCGCTGCAGCTGTTCGAGCGGACCGCGACGGCGACGTGCGAGGTGGGCGGCGTGGTCGTCGAGGCGGGCCAGAAGATCGCCGCGCTGCTCGGCGCGGCCAACCGCGACCCGGCCGTCTTCGACGCGAGCCCGACGAGTTCGACGTCGGCCGCGACCCGAACCCGCACCTCGCCTTCGGCGCCGGGCTGCACTTCTGCCTCGGCGCGCCGCTGGCCCGGATGGAGCTGCGTCGAGTCGGTCGCGGCGCTGTTCGACGGCGTTCCCGGGCCTGGCGCTGGCCGGCGAGCCGGAGAGCCGGGGGACGTTCGTGCTGCGGGGCTTCCGTAGGGTGCCCGTGGGAGGTGCAGCATGCATGACGCGGTCGAGGTGATCATCGCCAAGCGCGACGGTGCCGAGCTGTCCGACAGCCAGATCGACTGGGTGGTGTCGGCGTACACGAAGGGCGACGTCGCCGACGAGCAGATGTCCGCCCTGGCGATGGCGATCCTGCTCAACGGCATGAACCGCCGCGAGATCGCCCGGTGGACCGCAGCGATGATCGCGTCCGGGGAGCGGCTCGACTTCGCCGGCCTCTCGCGGCCCACCGCCGACAAGCACTCCACCGGGGGCGTCGGCGACAAGATCACCCTGCCGCTGGCGCCGCTGGTCGCCGCCTGCGGGGTCGCCGTGCCGCAGCTGTCCGGGCGCGGGCTGGGCCACTCCGGCGGCACCCTCGACAAGCTGGAGTCGATCCCGGGCTGGCGGGCGGACCTCACCAACGCGGCGATGTTCGACCAGCTCGAGTCGGTGGGGGCGGTGGTGTGTGCCGCCGGGGCCGAGCTGGCGCCGGCGGACAAGAAGCTCTACGCGCTGCGCGACGTGACCGGGACCGTCGAGGCGATCCCGCTGATCGCGTCGTCGATCATGTCGAAGAAGATCGCGGAGGGGACCGGCGCGCTGGTGCTCGACGTGAAGGTGGGCACCGGTGCGTTCATGAAGGACGTCGACGACGCCCGGGAGCTGGCCTCGACGATGGTGGAGCTCGGCACGGACGCCGGGCTGCACACGGTCGCCCTGCTCACCGACATGTCCACCCCGCTCGGGCTCACGGCCGGCAACGCGATCGAGGTGGCCGAGTCCGTCGAGGTGCTGGCGGGCGGTGGCCCCGCCGACGTGGTCGAGCTGACCCTGGCGCTGGCCCGCGAGATGCTCGCCGGGTGCCGGCCGCTCCGACGTCGACCCCGCCGAACAGCTGGCCGACGGGTCGGCGATGGACGCGTGGCGGTCGATGATCTCCGCCCAGGGTGGCGACCCCGACGCCACGCTTCCCGAGGCGCGGGAGTCGCACGTCGTACCCGCTCCGGCGACGGGGGTGCTGACCCGCCTCGACGCCCTGGCGGTCGGGATGGCTGCCTGGCGGCTCGGGGCCGGCCGGGCCCGCAAGGAGGACCCGGTCCAGGCGGGAGCCGGCGTGGTCTGGCACGCCCGCCCCGGCGAGCGGGTCACGGAGGGTTCAGCCGCTGTTCACGCTGCTCACCGACGACGAGTCACGCTTCGAGCGGGCGCTCGAGTCCCTCGACGGCGGCTACGACGTCGAGCCCGACGGGTCGTCGTACCAACCCTCACCCCTGGTCATCGACCGCATCTCCTGACTCGTTGAGTTGGGCGTGATGGCCCTTCGAGTTGGGCGTGATGGCCCTCGTTAGGGGCCAGCGAGGCCCAACTCAAGGGGCCGCGAGGCCCAACTCAACGATGGAGCGTACGGGAGGAGGAGTACGACGGTCTCGGCGACGCAGGCGGGCTTGTCCTCGCCCTCGATCTCGACCACGTGCTTGAGGGTGAGCTGCTTGCCCGAGGGCAGGTCGGTGACGTCGCCGACCGAGACGGTGTTGCGGACCCGTGAGCCGACCCGCACCGGGTTGGGGAAGCGCACCTTGTTGACGCCGTAGTTCAGCTTCGCGCCGGGGGTCTCCAGCGAGAACACCTGGCTGCCCAGCCACGGCACCAGCGAGAGCGTGAGGTAGCCGTGCGCGATCGTGCCGCCGAACGGCCCGGAGGCCGCCCGCTCGACGTCGACGTGGATCCACTGGTGGTCGCCGGTGGCGTCGGCGAACTTGTCGACCCGGTCCTGCTCGATGGTGACCCAGTCGGTGGTGCCGAGCTCCTCGCCCTTGGCGGCGGCGACCTCGTCGAGGCTGGTGAAGACACGCATGGTGGAAGGATAGGCGGGTGACGACTCCCAGCCGTGACCAGGTACACCGGGCGCCCAAGGTGCTCCTCCACGACCACCTCGACGGCGGACTGCGCCCGCAGACGATCGTCGACATCGCGGGTGAGGTCGGCCACGAGCTGCCGGCCGGCGACGCCGAGTCGCTCGGCAGGTGGTTCGCGGAGGCGGCGGACTCCGGCTCGCTGGAGCGCTACCTGGAGACCTTCGACCACACCGTCGCGGTGATGCAGACGGCCGACGCGCTCACCCGGGTCGCGCGCGAGTGCGTGGAGGACCTCGCGGCCGACGGGGTGGTCTACGCGGAGGTCCGCTACGCCCCCGAGCAGCACGTCTCCGACGGGCTCACGCTCGACCAGGTCGTGGCGGCCGTCCAGGCGGGCTTCGACGCGGGGACGGAGGCGGCCGGGGGCAGGATCGTGGTCCGCCAGCTGCTGACGGCGATGCGGCACCAGGCCCGGTCCCGGGAGATCGCCGAGCTGGCGGTCGCGTGGCGGGACCGCGGGGTGGCCGGGTTCGACATCGCCGGGGCGGAGGCGGGCTACCCGCCCACCCGGCACCTGGACGCCTTCGAGTACCTCCAGCGCGAGAACGCCCACTTCACGATCCACGCCGGGGAGGCGTTCGGGGTCCCGTCGATCTGGCAGGCGATCCAGTGGTGCGGCGCCGACCGGCTCGGCCACGGCGTCCGGATCATCGACGACATCACCGTGCACGGGGATCCCGGAGCGACCGGTCAGCCGTCGGTCGACCTGGGGCTGCTGGCGGCGTACGTCCGGGACAAGCGGATCCCCCTGGAGATGTGCCCGACCTCGAACGTGCAGACCGGTGCCGCAGCCTCGATCGCCGAGCACCCGATCGGCCTGCTCAAGCGGCTTCGGTTCCGGGTCACCGTCAACACCGACAACCGCCTGATGAGCCGGACCTCGATGACCGAGGAGATGTGGGCGCTGGTGGAGGCGTTCGGCTACGACCTCGACGACCTGCGCTGGTTCACCATCAACGCGATGAAGTCGGCGTTCCTGCCCTTCGACGAGCGGCTGGCGATCATCGACGACGTCGTCAAGCCGGGCTACGCCGCCCTGGCGGAAGGACCCTGAGCCGCTGGACGTCGGCGTAGGCCTCGTCCGGGGTCACCGGGCGGCAGCCGCGCGCGACGGCGTGCGCGACCACGCGGTCCTGGTCGCGCAGCAGCGCCCAGCCCCTCCGGAGCAGCACCAGCGGCGGCTTGCGGCGCTCGCGCAGGTCGCGGGTGAGGCGGCGCCAGAACGTGACCAGCCGGTGCTGCCGCACGCAGTACGCCGCCGCGAGCAGGCCGCGGTCGGCACACCCTTCGACGACCTCCGGCGCGAAGATCCCCTCGGCCACGAAGAGTGAGGACCCGTCGAGGTCCAGCACCTGCGAGCCGCACCGGCCGTTCCGCGCGATCTCGTAGACCGGCACCTCGGCCGACCCCTCGCGGCACAGCTGCGCGAGGGCCGCGAGGGCGTCCTCCAGCAGCCAGGAGTCCGGGTGGTCCCAGTCGGTCAGCCCGGCGTTGGCGCCGCTCGTGATCTTGGGGAGCGTCGGGTCGTCGCCGCTCTTGTAGAAGTCGTCGAGTCGCAGGACCGGCAGCCCCAGCCGTTCGGCGAGCCGGGACTTGCCGGCCCCCGACGGGCCGGCCAGGACGATCACACGTGCTCGCACGCGGTCATTCTCGCGGATGGGCGGTTGGGCGAGCCACCGAGGAACCGGCTCCTCACACCCCGATCGGGTGCCAGACGGTCTTGGTCTCGAGGAACGACGTCATCGTGTCGATGCCGGGATCCCGGGTCCAGTCGGGCTCGGTCTCCGGCGCGCGGCGTACCCGCTTGAGGTTCTCGGCCGCCGCGATCTCGAGGTTCCGCGCCAGGTCGGCGTCGCCGGCCACCCCGGTCAGGTCGATCGCGTTGACGTCCATGTGCCCCGCCAGCCAGGGCGCCACGGTGGCCGCAGCGCCGGTGAGGATGTTGACCACGCCGCCGGGCACGTCGGAGGTGGCCAGCACCTCGGAGAACGTGACCGCCGGCAGCGGACGGTCGTACGACGACACGACCACGACCGTGTTGCCGGTGACGATCACCGGAGCGACCGCGCTGACCAGCCCCAGGAGCGAGGACTCCTGCGGGGCGAGCACCGCCACGACCCCGGTCGGCTCGGGCGTCGACAGGTTGAAGTAGGGCCCGGCCACGGGGTTGGCGTTGCCGACGACCTGGGTGATCTTGTCGGCCCAGCCGGCGTACCAGACCAGCCGGTCGATCGACTCGTCGACGACCTTCTCGGCGCGGGCCGCGGCGAGCCCCTCCGACTGGCGCACCGCCTCGACGAACTGCGGTCGACGGTCCTCCATGACCTCCGCGACGCGGTAGAGGATCTGGGCCCGGTTGTAGGCGGTGCGCGACGACCAGCCGGCGAACGCCTTGCGGGCGGCCTGCACCGCGTCCCGGGCGTCCTTGCGCGAGGCGAGCGCCGCATTGGCGACGAACTTGCCCTTGCTGTCGTTCACGGCGTAGGAGTGGCCGGACTCGGAGCGCGGGAAGGCGCCGCCGATGAACAGCTTGTAGGTCTTGCGGACGTCGACCCTGCTCATGCCTGGCCTCCCTTCAGATACGCCTCGAGTCCGTGCCGGCCGCCCTCGCGGCCGTAGCCGGACTCCTTGTAGCCGCCGAACGGGCTGGTCGGGTCGAACTTGTTGAACGTGTTGGCCCACACGACCCCTGCGCGCAGGTGGTTGGCCATGTGCAGGATCAGGGAGCCCTTGTCGGTCCAGACGCCCGCGGAGAGGCCGTACGGCGTGTTGTTGGCCTTCTCGATCGCCTCCGCCGGCGTGCGGAACGTCAGCACCGACAGGACCGGCCCGAAGATCTCCTCGCGGGCGATCCGGTGGGCCTGGGAGACGCCGGTGAACAGGGTCGGCGGGAACCAGAACCCGTGCTGCGGCAGCTCGCACTCGGGCGACCAGCGGCCGGCGCCCTCGGCCTCCCCGATGTCGGAGAGCTCGCGGATCCTCGCCAGCTGCTCGGCGGAGTTGATCGCGCCGATGTCGGTGTTCTTGTCCAGCGGATCGCCGACGCGCAGGGTGGACATCCGGCGCTTGAGCTTGCCCAGCAGCTCCTCGGCGATCGACTCCTGCACCAGCAGCCGGGAGCCGGCGCAGCAGACGTGGCCCTGGTTGAAGAAGATGCCGTTGACGATGCCCTCGACCGCCTGGTCGATGGGGGCGTCGTCGAAGACGATGTTGGCGGCCTTGCCACCCAGCTCGAGCGTGACCTTCTTGCGTGGAGCCGGCGACGACCTTGGCGATCGCCCGGCCGACGTCGGTCGAGCCGGTGAAGGCGACCTTGTCGACGTCCGGGTGGGCCACCAGCGCCCGGCCGGTCTCGCCGGCGCCGGTCACGATGTTGACCACCCCGGCCGGCAGGTCGGCCTGCTGGCAGATCTCGGCGAAGAGCAGCGCGGTCAGCGGAGTCGTCTCCGCGGGCTTGAGGACGACGGTGTTGCCGCACGCCAGGGCCGGCGCGATCTTCCAGGCCAGCATCAGCAGCGGGAAGTTCCACGGGATGACCTGCCCGGCCACGCCGAGCGGCTGCGTGCCGTAGCCGGCGTACTCGAGCTTGTCGGCCCAGCCGGCGTAGTAGAAGAAGTGCGCGGCGACGATGGGTACGTCGACGTCGCGCGACTCCTTGATCGGCTTGCCGTTGTCGAGCGACTCGAGCACGGCGAGCTCGCGGCTGCGCTCCTGGATGATGCGGGCGATCCGGTAGAGGTACTTGGCGCGCTCCCGGCCCGGCATCTTCGACCAGACTCGGGTGTAGGCGCGGCGGGCGGCCTTGACCGCGGCGTCGACGTCGGCCTCGTTGGCGTCGGCGACCTCCGACAGGACCTCCTCGGTGGCCGGGCTGATCGTCTTGAAAGCCTTGCCGTGGCCGTCGACGAACTCACCGCCCACGAACAGGCCGTACGACGGCTTGATGTCGACGATGCTCCGCGATTCCGGAGCGGGTGCGTACTCGAGTTTCATCTGCCTCAGTCCAGCGTGAAGTAGTCGGGGCCGGAGTACCGTCCGGTCTTCATCTTGGTGCGTTGCATCAGCAGGTCGTTGAGCAGGGTGGAGGCCCCGAACCGGAACCAGTCCGGGTCGAGCCAGTCGGGGCCTGCGACCTCGTTGACCATCACGAGGTACTTGATGGCGTCCTTGCTGGTGCGGATGCCGCCGGCGGGCTTGACGCCGACCATCTGGCCGGTGGCCTCGCGGAAGTCGCGGACCGCCTCGAGCATCACCAGCGTGACCGGCAGCGTGGCCGCCGGCTGCACCTTGCCCGTGGAGGTCTTGATGAAGTGGCCGCCGGCCATCATCGCCAGCCAGGACGCGCGACGCACGTTGTCATAGGTCTGGAGCTCACCGGTCTCGAAGATCACCTTCAGATGCGCGCTGTGCCCATCGGGTCTGGCACACGCCTCGCGCACCGCGACGATCTCCTCGAACACCTGCAGGTAGCGGCCCGACAGGAACGCCCCACGGTCGATCACCATGTCGATCTCGTCGGCACCAGCCTCCACCGCGTCGCGGGTGTCGGCCAGCTTGATGTCGAGCGCGGCCCGGCCGCTGGGGAAGGCGGTGGCGACTGCCGCGATCTTGACCCCGCTGTCGCCGAGGACTTCCCGGGCGGTCGCCACGAGGTCGGGGTAGACACAGACGGCCGCGGCCGAGGGACAGGTCGGGTCGGCGGGGTCGGGGCGCATCGCCTTGGCGGCCAGCGCGCGAACCTTGCCCTGGGTGTCCTGGCCTTCGAGGGTGGTCAGGTCGACCATGCGGATCGCGAGGTCGATCGCCGACTCCTTGGCGGTGGTCTTGATCGACCGGGTCCCGAGGGTCGCGGCCCGCGCGTCAGCGCCGACCTGGTCGACCCCCGGCAGTCCGTGCAGGAAGCGCCGGAGCGAGGAGTCCGACCGCGTGATCTCCGCGAGGTCGGCGTCCGTCGCAGGGGCCAGGGTGGGGGAGCTCGTCACGCCTCCCAGCATAGGGTGGCCGCGCATCCGGACGGCAATCAAGGAGGGGGCCGATGCCCGACGAGGTGGTCGAGGACTTCCATCCCTCCAGCGGTCGGATCACCGGTGTCCTGGGAGTGGGCATCTGCGTCGCGATCGTCGTCCTCGGGGTGGCCGAGTTCGACCAGGGGTTCCCGCCGGCGGTGGTGTGGGCGGCGCTGTTCAGCGGCGTCCTTTTCTGGTCGGCGACGCTGCGGCCGCGGGTGCGGGTGACCGGCTCGGAGCTGCGCCTGCGCAACATGCTGACCACCATCTCGGTGCCGCTGGCCGCGATCGAGCAGATCGTGGTCCGGCAGGTGCTGTCGGTGAGGGCGGGGGACCAGCGCTACATCTCCTCGGCGGTGGGCAAGAGCTGGCGGCAGGCCCTCAAGTCGGACCGGCCGCGCAAGCCGGAGGAGGACGCGCCGTACCCGGTCTTCGTCGAGGAGCGGCTCAGCCAGCTCGCCGAGGACGCGCGCACGAAGGCGGGGATCACCCTGATGTCGGACGAGCAGCTCGCGCTGGCCAAGGAGGTACGCCGCGAGTTGGCGTGGCCGGAGATCGTGCTGCTCGGCTTCACCGCCCTCGGCCTCATGGTCGCGCTGCTGGTCTGACGGTGGCTTGCTCCACAATCGTGCCGTGGACGCCGTCGCCTTCGTTGCCCTCACCGCAGGGTTGCCCGACATCGTGCTCAAGGAGTACCGGCACTGGACGTCGATCACGTTCCGGGGCAGGGGCTTCGCCTGGGTCGATCATCAGGCGGACACCGCCATGGTCAAGTCCACCCACGCCGAACGCGAGGCCATCATCGGCAGTGACCCCGAGACCTTCTCGGCGGGCTGGGCGTCCCGCAGCACCGCCTGGGTCTCGATCGAGCTGGCCGAGGCCGACGCGGAGGAGGTGTTCGAGATCCTGGCCGACGCCTGGCGGATGACCGCGACCAAGAAGGCGGTGGCGGCCTTCGACGAGGAGCTGGGGTTGTGAGACGGGCCGGCTAGATCCCGGCCGCTTTCCGGATGTCGCTGGCCAACGCATCGAGGCGGCCGGCGGCGGAGATCCGGGCGGCGTCGACACCGTCCTCGGGGTTCACCGGTACGACGACCTCGAGGTAGGCCTTGATCTTGGGCTCGGTGCCGCTCGGCCGCACGATCACCCGGGCGCCGTCGGCCAGCCGGTAGCGCAGACCGTCGGTGGGCGGGAGGTCGGCCGAACCCTCGGTGAGGTCCTCGACCTGCTCCACCGCGAGTCCGCCCAGCTCCTCCGGCGGGTTGGCGCGCAGCCGCTCCATGGCGGCGCCGATCTCGGCCAGGTCGCTGACCCGGACCGACACCTGGTCGGTGGCGTGCAGGCCGTGCTCGGCCGCGATGTCGTCGAGCAGGTCGCCGAGGGTGCGGCCCGCTGCCTTCGCGGCCGCCGCGACCTCGCACAGCAGGAGCAGCGCCGAGACGCCGTCCTTGTCCCGGACGTGCTCGGGGTCGACGCAGTAGCCGAGGGCCTCCTCGTAGCCGAACGCCAGCCCCTCGATCCGGCCGAGCCACTTGAAGCCGGTGAGCGTCTCGGCGTAGGGCTGCCCGGCCGCCGCGGCCATCCGCGACAGCAGCGACGACGACACGATCGAGGTGGCGTAGACCCCCTGCTTGCCCGGAGCTCAGCAGGTGCTGGGCCAGCAGGGCGCCGACCTCGTCGCCGCGGAGCATCCGCCAGCCGTGCGGGCTCGGCACGGCGGCCGCGCACCGGTCGCCGTCGGGGTCGTTGGCGACCACCAGGTCGGCGTGCTTGTCCTCGGCGAGCGCCATCGCCAGGTCCATCGCCCCCGGCTCCTCCGGGTTCGGGAACGAGACGGTCGGGAAGTCCGGATCCGGCTCCTCCTGCCGCGTCACGACGTACGGCGGCTCGAAGCCGGCCGTCTCGAGCACCTGCGTCACCGAGGAGCCGCCCACCCCGTGCAGCGGGGTGTAGACCACCGTGAGGTCACGCGGCCCGTCGCCGGCCAGCCCGGCGACGGTGTCGAGGTAGCGGTCGACGACGTCCTCCGTCAGGACCTTGCCGGGGTCCGCGCGGGGCACGTCGGCCAGGCGGCCGACCGCGGCGATCCGCTCGGCGATCTCGGTGTCGGCGGGCGGCACGATCTGGCTGCCGTCGCCGAGGTAGACCTTGTAGCCGTTGTCCTGCGGCGGGTTGTGGCTGGCGGTGACCATCACGCCGGCGACGCAGCCGAGCTCGCGGATCGCGAAGGCCAGGAGCGGTGTCGGCAGCGGCCGGGGGAGGACCAGGGCGCGCAGGCCGGCGCCGGCCATCACCTCCGCGGTGTCCCGCGCGAACACGTCGGAGTTGTGGCGGGCGTCGTAGCCGATCACCACGGCCGAGCTGCGGGTCGCGCCGTTCTCGACGAGGTACGCCGCGAGACCGGCGGCGGCCCGGGTCACGACGACGCGGTTCATCCGGTTGGGTCCGGCCCCGAGCGCGCCGCGCAGCCCCGCCGTACCGAACTCGAGCGTGCCCGTCGAACCGGTCGGCGAGGTCGGCGGGGTCCCCACCGCTCTCGACGTCCGCCACGATCGCCTCCAGCTCGGTCACGGGTCACGTCGTCGGGGTCCTCGGCCGCCCAGGCCCGGGCCCGCTCGAGGAGCGCGGCCACGTCCGGTGTCGTCATGGGGACACCGTAGTGGTGGCCGCGGGTGAGGCCGGTCGGCGCGAGCGATCAGGCCGTCGGGTGCGGGACGGGAGCGCCGACCGCCAGCCCCAGCTGTCGGGCGCTGACCAGCAGCGGAGCCGTCCGCGTGATCTGGCGGGCGAACCGGATCGCCGGGCCGTGCAGCACCAGCAGGTAGGCCATCACCCCGAACAGTCCCGCAGTGGTCAGCTGCCCGCTGTCGACCTCGTTGACACCGAGGAGCAGCACGGCCGCCGCGCTGGCGACCAGCACCCCGTGCACCGACCCAGGTGGTGGCTCCCTCCCAGCGGGTCATGGCGACGTCGGCGACCCCGCTCTCCGCGTCGAGGTCCCGCAGCGCCGCGACCGTGTCCGCGTCGAGGGAGCGGTCGCCCCCGGCGAGCCGGTGCACCGACCCGGCGAGGGCGACCTCGTGGCCGCGGTGTTCGGCGGCGACGGTGCCCACCCGGGCCGCGCCGAACACCGCGACGACGACGAGGAGCAGTGCTCCTGCCAGCTGCACCAGCCCGAGCCACACGTCGGCGACGGCCAGGGCGACGCACACCCCGACCACCAGCAGCCCGTTCACGGTGATGTGGTTGAGCACGCCCTTGAGACCCTGCTTGGTCCGCAGCGCGTCGCCGACCACCTGCGCGGTCAGGTCCCCGGACCGGTCGCCCCCGTCCTGCTGGACGCGTGCCAGCGCCGCTTCGCGAACGTCGGTGATCGTCCGGCCGGCGAAGTGGGCGAACGCCAGCCGCTGCTGGTGCTCCGCCAGCCCGGCGACGAGGGCCAGGCCCACGAACGCCGCCGACAGCACGGCCGCGGGCGCCGTCCCACTGTCGGACGACGACGCACGGCCCACGACGGCGGTCAGCGGGAGCGGCAGGGCAAGGCGTGCGCCCACCAGCAGGCAGGTGAACACGAGACCGCGGGCGAGACTCCCGCGGTGCGGACGGGCGAACGGGAGGAGGGCGTCGCGGAGCGGGTTCATCGGAGCACCTCCCGGGCCAGGTGCACCAGCGCGGTCGAGGCCTCGGGCCAGTGCTCGTCCTGGAAGCGGAACGGCACCGCCGCCCGCCGCAGCAGGCAGGTCGAGAGGTACCACTCGAGGCCGGGGGGTCGGGCGCCGTACCCCTTGACCAGGCTGTCGAGGGTGGCCTCGAGCACCTCCCGGTCGCCGGGACGGCCGAAGACAGCGTGCGACACGTACGACGCCAGGTCGTAGGCAGCAGCGGCCCGGCACAGCCGGTCCACGTCGAGGACCACCAGACCCGAAGGGCCGGCGAGCAGCTGGCCGGCGTGGAAGTTGCCGTGGCTGATGACCCGCGGCAGCTCCGGCGCGGTCAGCCGCAGGTCGGCCAGCAGCGCGTCGACCTCGAACTGCAGGTCCGGCAAGCAGGCGAGTGACGAAGTCAGCCCGCACCGCCGCCTTGGCCAGGAGGTTCCTGGCCGTCACCTTCGGCAGCTGGAGGCGGCAGTCGCCGTGCAGGGCGGCCAGGACCTCGCCCGCCGCTTCGGACGACGCCGGCCACAGCGACGGCGTGTGGCCCGGCACCCACTCCTGCACGGTCGTCTGGCGGGAGGTGAACGCACCTTCGTACGCCGGCACGTGCACCGCCTCGAGCCCGGCGGCGAGCCGGAGTGCCCGTCGGGCGTCCTCGAAGTCGAGCCGGTCGCGATACACCTTCAGGATGTGGGGGCCGTACTTCACGACGGCCCGGCGGCGAGGCCAGTAGCGGAGCAGCTCGGGCTCGGCGGGATCGGCCGGGATGCCCTTGTTGTTCAGCCGCTCGGCGATCCGCTCGGGGCGGTCGGCCAGCAGCTTGAGCCGGATGTCGAGCGGGAGCCACTGCACGAGCGCGGACACCTCGCCGAGGTAGCCCAGGGCCTTGCGGGCCGGAGTGCGGTCGACCGCCCGTGAGGCGCGCTTGCGGTTGTCCGCCTGCTTGCGCTTGCGGTGCAGTCGCGCTCCTGCCCGCGCGAAGGCGACCGCGGTGTGCCAGCCCGACCCGGTGCGGACGTCGTACTGCACGACGACGTTGTTCCCGGGCTTGTAGCGCACCGACTGCACCCGCACGTCGGGCACCTGCTCGTCGACGAGCAGCGAGCCGAGCAGTGGCGCCATCGCGACGGGGTCGAGCAGGCGCGACAGGGACGGCAGCGCGGAGTCCTCCGGCGGTGCGGGTGGGCGGCCGGCGTCCGGGGGAGCGTCCTGCTCGGCGACGGCGCGGACGGCCGGCGAGGCGTCGCCGACACGCACCTCGCGCCCCCGGGCCAGCGCCGCCAGCCCCGGCAGGCAGGCGGCCTCACCGGCGGCGTCGAGCCCGGCGGTGGGGTCCTCGAACACGACGGCGGGCGGGTCCTCGGCCAGCAGCCGGGCCACGGCCAGGCGCAGGCGCTGGGAGTCCGTCAGCACGATTCCTCCGGCGGCCGACCGGCGTGTGGTAGGCCTCCGGCAGCTCGTCGACGAACGCGTGCGCACCCGCCGCAGCGCGCGGCGTCCACGCGGGATGCGTGGTCGGGGGCAGCGATGATCTCCGCCGGGGTCTCGCCCGGCAGTTCAGGGGACGCGGTCAGCACGGCCCGGGCGGCCTTGGGGGTCATCTGCGCCTCGGCGGCGTTCGGCGTCGGCGGTTCGGCGAGCCCGGCCAGCCGCTCGGCACTCGTGAGCTGTGGCCCCAGCCGGGTGATCTGCCGGCCCAGCCGCATCATCGGGTAGTGCAGCATCAGCAGGTACGACGACACCAGGGCCAGGTCGGCGGTGTCCAGCCGCCCGGTCTCGGTGAACTGCACGGCCAGGGTGAGCACCAGGCAAGCGGTCACGCCCAGGAGCCCCTGGACCGCCCAGGCGGTGCGTCCCTTGACCTGGGTGAGGATCGCGACCGATCGCTCCCGGTCGGTGGGCCGGGCGATCAGCCCCTGCCCGGACGTCGCGGCGCGCAGCGCGTCGTTGACGACCCGGCTCTCGCGTCCACGCCGGAGCCGGGCCATCGCCGCCGCCCGGTCGGTTCCGACCAGAGCGACGCCGATGGCCACCCCCAGCCCGGCGAGGTAGGCCAGCCCGAGCCACACGTCCAGTGCCAGCAGCACCACCGACACCCCGAGCAGGAAGAGCCCGTGCTGGAGGACGTGCACCAGCACGCCCTTCAAGCCCACCCGGAGCCGTGCGGTGTCGCTGACCACCCGGGTCAGGACGTCGCCCGGTTCGCGCGACGTGCCGCGCACCCGGCTCCCTGCGGGTGGGTGAGGATGCCGACGCGGGCGTCGTTGACCGAGCGGACGACGTACTTCGCGACGGCCACGCGCTGGAAGTACTCGCTCCCGCCGAGCACCAGCCCGACCGCGACCAGCGCGACGATGGGCCAGGCAGCGGGGCCGCCGATGCTGGGCAGCCCGGCCGTGGCTGCCGGCCCGGCTCCATCGCCCGAGGCGAGGTCCACCAGCCAGGTCAGCGGCCAGGGCAGGGCAAGCTGGGCGGCCGTCACCACGACCGAGGCGGCGAGGGCCGCTCGCAGGTGCCGGCGGTGCGGGCGGGCGAACGGGCCGAGCCGGTCCCGGATCGCGGTCAGGCGCTCCCCGCGGGTCGGCAGCACCGCCGACGGTGCGGTGGTCATGTCCACTCCAGCTCGCGGCTGATCCAGTCCATCGCGGCAGCGGTCGCGTGACCGGGGTTGAAGAACAGGTCGGCGACGATCGCGCGGCGTACGTCGGACCGCGCGCCAGGGTCGGCGAGCCCGGCCTCCACCGCCTCCAGGGCATCGGACACCCCGGCCACGACCTCGCCGCCCCGGCGACCCCAGGTCTCGAGGTCCAGCCGCGCGTTCTTCCTGAGGGTCAGCTCGAACAGCTCGGGCACGTCGATGAACACGATCGGACGGTCGAGCAGCGCGTACTCGTTGGCGACCGAGGAGGCGTCGGTGATCAGCAGGTCGGCGATCGACAGGGTGCGGATCACGTCCCGCTCGTGCACCAGCCGGACGTGCTCGCTCTCCAGTGGCGCCAGCCGGTCCCACCAGTCGACCGTGGAGTGCGGGTGGTCGTGGGGCTTGACCAGGAGGTCGTACCGGTCGACGGCACCCAGCTTCGCGATCAGCTCCTCGCCCAGTGGTCTCCATCGAGTTGTGGCGCTCGCCGGTCGGCGCGTAGAGCACGACCGGCCGGTCCCCGCTGACGCCGTGCGCGGCCAGCATCTCCGCCGCGGTCCAGGGAGCCGTCGAGCAGCCGGTCGGTCTTCGGGAACCCGATCTCGACGCCCCGCGGGTCGTCGGCGGCCAGGATCCCGGACTCCTCGAAGCCGCGCTTCATGTAGGGGCCGAAGAGGAAGTAGTGGTCGGCGCCGTCGGTCTCCGGGCGGATCGCGCGGTTGCGGAAGGACATGCCGTGGAAGATCTGGATCCGCTCCCGGACGCTGCCGGGGCTCGATCCGTCGGGTGTTGGCGGCGAACAGCACGTCGTAGTCCGCCTTGGCGAGGCTGCCCACCGACCGCACCGCGCCCTCGGGCAGGTCGAAGTGGCGGTACATGCTCTCGTGGTCGTAGAGGTAGCCGCCCGGGGCGTGAGGCGACTTCGTCCGCATCCCGCCCGACAGGTCGACCTCGGTGCCCGGGATCTCGCGCAGCCGGTCGTAGAGGGGCTTGAAGCACAGGAAGTGGACCGGCGCGTAGCCGGAGAACAGGATCCTCACGAGAATCCTCCGGGCATGGACGAGCCCCTCGCTGACCGCCGCGAGCGGCTCGAGCGCGGCGGCCACCCTCGGGAGGACTTCCTTCCGCGCCCGGGCGAGGTCCTCGGGGAAGTCGATCTCGACCCACGGCCACCCCTTGATGTCGAGGCAGGTGATCGGGTGGTCGGCCGCGGCGAAGTTGATCGCCTCCGCCAGCCACGCACGCTCGTGTCCCGCCGCGATCAGAGCAGCTGCCGCAGCGGCGGCGGACTCGGCTGTCTCGCGGGACAGCCGGAGGATCCCGACGTTCTCCCCGCTCACCATGCCCGGAGGAAGGGTCTTCGACATCTCCACCAGTGCGCCGTCGCGAACGTGCACCTTCATCTGCTCGTCCTCGTCGCCCGGAGGAGGAGTCGTAGAGCAGCGCGTCGCCGTCGGCGGCGAGGAGCACCTGGAACATCCTCGGGTCGCAGAAGATGTCGGAGTTCATCACCAGCAGGTCGTCGTCCAGGACGCGTTCACCGAGCAGGAAGGAGTACATGCTGTTGGTCTCGGCGAAGCGCTCGTTGGTGACGAACCTGGCCCACGAGCCGACCGAGTCGCGGACGCGTGCCTGCTTGTAGCCCACGACGACCAGCACGTCGAGGACGTCCACTGCAGCGAGGGCGGCGAGCTGGTGGTGCAGGAGGGGAACGTCGCCGACCTCGCGCAGACACTTGGGTCGTCCGAGGTGGTCATCGAGGCGGCGTGCCCTCGCCGGCGGCCAGGATCAGGGCTTGCACGAGATCACTCCTGTCGTTCGCGCCCTGTCCCCGCGACTTGTGCTTCCATTCAACCACCATTGACCCAGCCGGCGAGCCACAACCTGGCTACCTCCGGCCTGGTGCGACTGGCCAGACCTGACATGGCCGACCGCCGTAGGCTGCCGCGCATGAGGCGGGACCACTGGAGAGTCCGCAACGACCGGCTCGATCCGGAGACCGACTTCGCGGAGATCGTCCGCAACCTGGTCACGCACGAGTTCCCGTGGGACACCATCCAGGCGCTCAGCTTCGCGCTGTTCCGCACCTACGCCGTGCCCGGGATCGGTCGGCTGCTCGACGAGACGGGGCCTTCGCCGGCGACGTCCAGAAGAGGTACGACGACACCGCGCTCCTGCTCGAGCCGCCCGGTCTCCTCGGCTTCGACCATCCCGACACCCGGACCGCGATCCGCCGGATCAACCAGATGCACCGCAGCTACGACATCCCCAACGACCAGATGCGCTACGTGCTCAGCACGTTCGTCGTGGTGCCCAAGCGGTGGATGGACGCCTACGGCAAGCGCCCGTTCACGGCCCACGAGGTGTCTGCGGTGGTGCACTACTACCGGACCCTCGGTCGGCACATGGGGATCACCGACATCCCGGAGACCTTCGACGAGTTCAGCGACCTGATGGACTCCTACGAGGCCGAGCACTTCGCCTTCGACGAGGGCGCCCGCCGGGTCGCCGACGTCACCCTGGGCCTGGTCACCACGTTCTACCCGAGGCCCGCCCGCCGCGCGGTCGAGGTGTTCAGCCGGTCGCTGATGGACGAGCCGCTGCTGCGCGCGTTCCGGTACGACGCCCCGCACCCGGTCGTCGTACGCGTCTGCCGGGCGGCGCTCAGGGCACGCGGCCGGCTGCTCCGGCTCTTCCCGCCGCGGCGCACGCCCGAAGCTGGTCGAGGACTTCTCGTGGGTGCGCAGCTATCCCGACGGCTACGACCTCGCCCAGCTGGGCACCTTCCCCACCGGTTGCCCGGTCCCGCACGCGTCCGCGGAGGCCGGGCCGACCGACTCCGACTCGAATGACGTGGGGCGCACCGCCTGACGTAGGCTCGACTGTCGTGGCAGGCCCCGATTACGACTCCGAGATCAAGCACCTCCAGGCGACCATGCACACCGTCGCCCAGGTGCTCGACCTGGACGGGATGCGCGCCGAGATCGCCGACCTCAGCGAGCAGGTCGCGGCCCCCGACCTGTGGGACGACCAGGACAACGCCACCCGCGTCACCGGCCGGCTGTCGACTGCTCCAGGGCGAGCTCGACCGGTTCATCGCGCTGGAGACCCGGGTCGAGGACCTCGGCCTGATGGTCGAGATGGCCACCGAAGAGGGCGACGCCGACTCGCTCGCCGAGTCCGAGAAGGAGCTGGCCAAGATCAAGAAGGCGGTCGAGGCCCTCGAGGTCCGCACCCTCCTCTCCGGCGAGTACGACGCCCGCGAGGCGCTGGTCACCATCCGCGCCGGAGCCGGGGGTGTGGACGCGGCCGACTTCGCCGAGATGCTGATGCGGATGTACACCCGCTGGGCGGAGCGCAACAAGTACCCCGTCGAGGTCTTCGACACCTCCTACGCCGAGGAGGCCGGGATCAAGTCGGCCACCTTCGCCGTCCACGCGCCGTACGCCTACGGCACGCTCTCGGTCGAGGCCGGCACCCACCGGCTGGTCCGGATCAGCCCGTTCGACAACCAGGGGCGGCGGCAGACCGGCTTCGCCGCGGTCGAGGTGGTCCCGGTCCTCGAGCAGACCGACGAGATCGACATCCCCGACGAGGACGTCCGCGATCGACGTCTACCGCTCGTCCGGTCCGGGCGGCCAGTCGGTCAACACCACCGACTCGGCCGTCCGACTCACCCACATTCCGACCGGCACGGTCGTGAGCTGCCAGAACGAGAAGAGCCAGCTGCAGAACAAGGCCAGCGCGATGGTGATCCTCAAGGCGAAGCTGCTCGCGATGAAGAAGGCCGAGGAGACCGCCCACCTCGACGAGATCAAGCGGCGACGTCGCCGCATCGTGGGGCGACCAGATGCGCAACTACGTGCTGCACCCCTACCAGCAGGTCAAGGACCTCCGCACCGAGTACACCGCCGGCAACGCCCAGGCCGTCTTCGACGGTGACCTCGACGGATTCCTCGAGGCCGGCATCCGCTGGCGCCGAGGCGGCGGCGCTGACAAGAGCCGCCGCGAACTGACCTTGGTCGCGTCAGCGCGCCGTCACGGACTTTCGACCGCGCGCTGAGGTGACCCCACCCGACCGCGTTCCTGGCACCGGACCGCGAACTTCCACCGCCCCCTGCGCAGGGTCGGCTGCCAGGAGCGGGCGCTGGCGGCGCGCACCCGGGACGTGACCTTCTGGACGACGGCACCGCGATCATTCAGCCGATAGCCGTAGACCCGGTAGCCGTTCACCCCCGCGCCGCCGTTCGAGAGCGGGGCCTTCCACCTGGCGACGGCCGTTACCTTGCCCCCGGCCGCTCCACTGGCGCCGCGCACGGAGCCCGGCGTGCCCGGCAGGTTGGGCATGGCGGCAGCGGCACCTGACTCGGGACCGGCACCGGACGCATTCACCGCCGCCACCGTGAAGGCGAAGCCCTTCCCCGGCGTCAGTCCGGTGAACGTGTGGCTGAGTCCGGTCACGGTGACCGGCTCGGCGCCGGTCCGGGTGACGACGTAGTGCGTGATGGCGCTGGCGCCGGGCGAGGCGGGTGTCGACCACCGAACGGTCACGGAGCCGTTGCCGGCAGCAGCGGTGACGTTCTGGGGCCTCGACGGTGTCGCCCGGCCGTCCGAGCAGTTGCCGTCCACGCTCAGCATGTAGCCGCCGACACTTCCGTAGCCGTCGTACCCCGCGGTGGGCGTGCCGTTGCCGACCCCGTCGACGGCGACGAAGTAGGTCCCCGCGTTCAGGTCCAGCACGACGCCCGCGTCGAGGCCCATCGCCTTGTCCCGGGCCGGGGTGCCGGCCCGCGACGGGGGGTTGGCGGAGGCAACGTTGCCGTTGCTCTTCAGCAGCGTGAGCTCGAGGTCGAGGTTTGGGCTCAGTGCGGCGGGCTCCGCGGCCAGGGAGACCGGTCCGGAGCACGTGCCGAGCGCGTAGACATCGCGGTCCGCGTTGGTGGTGATGTACGCCGTCCCCCACGGCGGGCTGGTCGTTGATGCTGTCGTTCCTCCGGCCTCGTCCGGGAGCAGGGGAGCGCCGCCGCCGCTGATCACCGCGAAGTCGTCCTGAGCATTGTTGGCGCCCGTGTAGGCGCCCTGGCTCCACTGGGTGATCGGCCGGCCGTAGCCGACGCCCATGATCGGCGCCCAGGTGTCGTGGCCCCCGTAGTAGCTCGTCCCGCCGGTGACTCCGTCGTGGCTCAACCCGAACGTGTGCCCGACCTCGTGGCTGACGGCCTCGGCGATGCTCTTGGCGTCGTTGCCCAGGGACTGCGGGAAGATCCAGGCCGGCTGGTAGTGCGCGTGGGAGGCGGTCATGTCGAAGACGCCGACGTAGGCGAAGCCACCGCAACCCCCGCTGCAGATGTGGTTGGCCGCGTTGGTGCTCGGCGAGATGAGGGCACGGGTGCCGTAGACCTGGTCCGCCGCGTCGGTCCGGGTGAGGGCCGCGGCGCCGGGGTCCTGGGTCGTGACGTCGACGTCGAACGGCGCGTAGTCCTCAGCCACTCGCCGCCACACGCTCTGCACCGCCTCCCGTTCCGCGGAGCTGAAGGCAGACCGGTTGGTGTCGAGGCTCCAGGCCGGGTGCAAGCCGGTGGCCACGCCCGTAGCTTGTCGGTCCAGACGGTGTCGGTCAGCGTCGTGCCCGTCGAAGTCGAGGTAGATCGTGTGCTGTGAGCCCGGCCTGCTGTGCAGGAGGAAGCTCTGGCTCAGCGGTGCAAGAGCGGCTGCCTCGGCGGTGGTCGATGCGGCCGCGCCCTCCGTGCGAGCGGGTTCCTGGTAGACGAGGCGTGCGTCACCGTCGAGCCAGGCGCTCGAATCCTCGACCAGGATCTCGCGCAGCCGCTCGGCCGCCATCCCGTTGCGGCGGGCGGCCTCGGGGAGCCGATCGCCGAGCATCTCCACCGCCGCGCGTCCATGGGCGGGCCGGTCGTGGCCGGTGATGAGGTCGGGGAGGCGGTCCCGGCTCGCCCTCCGGCGCCGGCGAGGGCGTGGCCTCGGCACCGGGCGCGACGAGGGCGCCGATGAACATGGCGCAGACCGTCGTGGTGGCGGCGGTCAGCCGACGGCGAGCGGATTTGTCCATGACACCCCCTCGATGTGGTTGACAAGACTGTAGTAAAGGGATGGCGGGGGTCGGTCCGGGGATCGCGGAAAGACTGGCCGATCGGCCAGCGCGTCGTGACCCGATGGGTCATCTGGATGGTGTACGAGCGGTGGATCACATCGCACGCGCCGACATGCGGCGGGAATTCGGAGCCGCTTCCGCGCTCGACTACTCTCGATCCGGTGATTCGCTTCGAAAAGGTCACGAAGACCTATGCCGGCCAGGGACATCCTGCCCTCGACCAGATCTCGGTCGAGGTCGAGAAGGGTGAGTTCGTCTTCCTCGTCGGCACCTCCGGCTCGGGCAAGTCGACCGCCCTGCGGCTGGTGCTGCGCGAGTCCCGGCCGACCTCCGGCCGGGTCTACGTCGCCGGCAAGGAGATCAACCGGCTGGCCAGCTGGAAGGTGCCGCGGCTTCGCCGCCAGATCGGCACCGTCTTCCAGGACTTCCGGCTGCTCCAGAACAAGAACGTCTCCGAGAACGTCGCCTTCGCCCTGCAGGTGATCGGCAAGAGCAAGTCCGAGATCCGAACGCTCGTTCCCGAGACCCTGGAGATGGTGGGCCTCGAGGGCAAGGGCGACCGGATGCCCGACGAGCTCTCCGGTGGCGAGCAGCAGCGGGTCGCGGTGGCCCGGGCGTTCGTCAACCGGCCGATGATCCTGATCGCCGACGAGCCCACCGGAAACCTCGACCCCACCACCTCGGTCGGCATCATGAAGCTGCTGGACCGGATCAACCGCACCGGCACCACCGTGGTCATGGCCACGCACGACTCCGGGATCGTCGACCAGATGCGCAAGCGGGTGATCGAGCTCGACGCCGGCCGGGTGGTCCGCGACCAGGCCCAGGGCGTCTACGGCTTCCAGCACTGACCCGGCCACCGGCACGACACCAACGTCTCGACCCGACCAGCACCGAAGAGAGCCTTCTGACTCATGCAGCTGCGATACGTCTACTCCGAGCTCGGACAGGGCCTGCGCCGCAACCTGTCGATGCACATCGCGGTGGTCCTCACCCTGTTCGTCTCGCTCACCCTCGTCGGCCTCGGCGTCGTCCTGAACCAGCAGGCCGCGCGCACCGCCGACCAGTGGGGGAGCGAGCTGCAGATCGCGGTGTTCCTGTGCCGCGAGCGCGACGACAACCCCGCGTGCACCGGTGAGGTGACCAAGCCGCAGAAGAACGCCATCGCAGGAGGTCGTCGAGGAGAACCCCGAGGTCGACAGCTACGACTTCGAGTCCAAGGCCGAGGCCTTCGACAAGGTCAAGGAGCTCTACGACGAGGACTTCGAGGGGGTCAACGCCGCCCTGAAGGAAGAGGACCTCGCCGAGTCGATCTGGATCACCCTGAAGGATCCCGACGAGTACAAAGGCATCACCAGCGCGGTGGCCGGGCTCGACGGGGTGTCGAAGGTCCAGGACCAGCGCAACATCGTCGGACCCGGTCC
>CAWKEX010000010.1:0-229224 GCA_963848795.1 uncultured Actinomycetota bacterium | reverse complement strand
CGTCGATCTCGCCGAGGCCGGTGACCAGCGGGTGCAGGCCCTTGACCCGTTCGGAGCCGTAGTAGAACTCCCCGAGCTCGGTCGCGCGGTCCGCGCGGCCGGAGGCGATCTCGTCCAGCACGTCCTCCATGCCGGCCGTGAACTCGTAGGAGACCAGCCGCTCGAAGTGCTCCTCGAGCAGCCTCGTGACCGAGAACGCCAGCCATGCCGGCACCAGTGCGGTGCCCTTCTTGTAGACGTAGCCGCGGTTGAGGATCGTGCCGATGATCGAGGCGTACGTCGAGGGTCGGCCGATCTCGCGGTCCTCGAGCTCCTTGATCAAGGTCGCCTCGGTGTAGCGGGACGGTGGCTTAGTCTCGTGCCCGCTGGCCGACACCGAGGCCGCCGACACGGCGTCACCCTCCTCCAGCTTCGGCAGCCGGGTCTCCGCGTCGTCGCGCGCCGCGGACACGTCGTCGGTGCCCTCGACGTACGCCTTGAGGAACCCGTGGAACGTGATCACCCGGCCGGTCGCCGAGAACACCACGTCCTCACCCGACGAGGCCGCGCCTCCGAGCCGGATCGAGACCGACTGGCCGACCGCGTCCTTCATCTGGGAGGCAACCGTGCGCATCCAGATCAGCTCGTAGAGACGGAACTGGTCGCCGGTCAGGCCGGTCTGCGCCGGCGTCCGGAACGAGTCGCCGGCCGGCCGGATCGCCTCGTGCGCCTCCTGGGCGTTCTTCACCTTCGAGGCGTAGGTCCGGGGGCTGTCGGGGAGGTACTCGGTGCCGTAGAGCTCCCGCACCTGGGACCTCGCGGCCTGAACGGCAGCGCCCGACAGCGTGGTCGAGTCGGTCCTCATGTAGGTGATGAAGCCGTTCTCGTAGAGCCGCTGCGCCACCGACATCGTGATCGACGCCGACCACCCCAGCTTCCGCGAGGCCTCCTGCTGCATGGTCGTGGTGCGGAACGGCGCGTACGGCGAGCGGCGGTAGGGCTTGGACTCGACCGACCGGACGGCGTACGTCGTGTCGCGCAGCGCGTCGGCCAGCGTCTCGGCCCTGGCGCGGTCGAGGTGCCTCGGTTGCGGCTTGCGTCGGTCACCTTTGGTGGAGACCTTCAATTCCCCGTCCGGGTCGAAGTCCGAGCCCCGGGCGACCCGGGCGCCGTCGATGGAGTGCAGCCGCGCGGGGAACATCCGCTGGCTGTGCTGCGCACCCGCGTCGAAGGTGCCCTCGAGGTCCCAGTACGACGCGATCCGGAACTTCATCCGGTCCCGCTCGCGGTCCACGACGAGCCGGGTCGCGACGGACTGGACCCTGCCCGCGGAGAGGCCGGACATGACCTTCTTCCACAGCACGGGCGAGACCTCGTAGCCGTACAGCCGGTCCAGGATCCGGCGCGTCTCCTGCGCCTCGACCAGGTCCATGTCGAGGTCGCGGGGATTCTCCGCGGCCGCCTGGATCGCCGGCTTGGTGATCTCGTGGAAGACCATCCGCTTGACGGGGATGCCCTTCGGCTTCAGCTCGGCCAGGAGGTGCCAGGCGATCGCCTCGCCCTCGCGGTCCTCGTCGGTGGCGAGATAGAGCTCGTCGGCGTCCTTGACGCAGGCCCCGGAGCTTGGAGATGTGGCTCCTCTTGTCACGTGGCACGACGTAGTAGGGCTCGAAGTCGTTCTCGACGTCGACCGCCAGCCGCCCCCACGGCTTGTCCTTGATCTTCGCGGGAGTGTCGGCGGCGTTGTTCGGCAGGTCGCGGATGTGGCCGATGGAGGACTCGACGACGTATCCCGCGCCGAGGTACTCCGCGATCTTGCGGGCCTTGGCCGGGGACTCGACGATCACCAACTTGTGTGCCACGTGGGTGGGTGCTCCGTTTCGCTGGTTGCGGGGTGGGCCCGATCGGGCTCACGGCCGATTACGGTAGCGCGACCCCGGGAACCGCTGTTCCCGGCGGTCGAGGCCGCCCCGCAATTGTGACTCGAAATGCCGGCGACCCGGCCCATCCGACACGCGAGGTGTCGGACCGGGCCGGGTCGACCAGTTTGCTCCCGAGGTCAGCGCCCGGGCGGCTCGAACTGCTGCGTCGGAGCCGGGTCGGTCTGCGCGGGCGCCGAGGCCGGCGTCGAGGGATGCGCAGCCGGGTTTCCGGTCGGAGTTCCGGCCGGGACCGGGTCGTTGTCCTCCGCCGGAGGCGTCGTCGCCGGGGTGTCGGCGTCGTCGTCGCCGATGTGGATGGAGCGACGCTTCGACACGTACACGGCACCCGCGATCACGGCCACCGCCGCGAGGGCGATCACGATGCGCAGCGCGTCGTTCTGGTCCTCGTCCGACGCCCATCGAGACCACGGCGCTGGCGATCAGCAACGAGACCAGGTTCATCACCTTGATCAGCGGGTTGATGGCCGGACCGGCGGTGTCCTTGAACGGGTCACCGACGGTGTCGCCGATGATCGTGGCCTCGTGGGCCAGCGAGCCCTTGCCGCCGTGGTGACCGTCCTCGACCAGCTTCTTGGCGTTGTCCCATGCGCCACCGGAGTTGGCGAGGAACACCGCCATCAGGGTGCCGGCGCCGATGGCACCGGCCAGGAAGCCGGCCAGGGCGGTCACGCCAAGGCCGAAGCCGACCGCAACCGGTGCGAGGACCGCGAGCAGGCCGGGCGTCACGAGCTCGCGCAGCGAGTCCTTGGTGACGATGTCGACGACCTTGCCGTACTCCGGCCGGCCGGTGCCCTGCATGATCCCGGGGATGTCGCGGAACTGACGACGTACCTCGAACACGACGGCGCCCGCCGCGCGCCCGACCGCGTTGATCGCGAGTCCGGAGAACAGGAACACCACGGATGCGCCGAGCAGGATCCCGACCAGCACCAGGGGGTTGTAGACCTGGAAGTTGAGCAGCGCGAACTCGTCGCTGGTGGGCTGTGCCTCGCTGCAGGGCCTCCGTGACCGAGGTGGCGTAGGAGCCGAACAGGGCGGTGGCGGCCAGCACGGCGGTCGCGATCGCGATGCCCTTGGTGACCGCCTTCGTGGTGTTGCCGACGGCGTCGAGCTCGGTGAGGATCTGCGCGCCCGCGGGGCTGACGTCACCGGACATCTCGGCGATGCCCTGGGCGTTGTCGGAGACCGGACCGAAGGTGTCCATGGCGACGATCACGCCGACGGTGGTCAGCAGGCCGCAGCCGGCGAGCGCGACGGCGAACAGCGAGACCGTCAGGGTCGCGCCGCCGAGAAGGAACGCACCGAAGACGGCCGCGCCGATCACCAGCGTGGTGTAGACCGCGGACTCGAAGCCGACCGCGAGCCCGGACAGGATCACCGTGGCCGGGCCGGTCAGCGAGGTCTTGCCGACGTCCTTGACCGGACGGCGCTCGGTGCCGGTGAAGTAGCCGGTCAGCGAGAGGATGCCGGCGGCCATCACGATGCCGATCACGACCGCGAGCGAGGCGATGATCCGGGGATCGCCCTCGGCACCGGCCATGTCACTGCCGGCCACGTTGGCGAGGTCGGCGAAGCTCGCCGGGCAGGTAGATGAAGGAGAGCGCGACGCAGGCGACCGCGGAGATCCCGGCCGAGAGGTAGAACGCGCGGTTGATGGTGACCAGGCCGTTCTCGCCCGGCCGTGGCTTGCAGAGGTAGACGCCGGCCACGGCGGTCAGCGCGCCGATCGCGGGAATCAGGAGCGGGTAGACCAGGCCCTTGTCGCCGAAGGCCTGGGCACCCAGGATCAGCGCGGCGACCAGGGTGACGGCGTACGACTCGAACAGGTCGGCGGCCATACCGGCGCAGTCACCCACGTTGTCGCCGACGTTGTCGGCGATGGTGGCAGCGTTGCGCGGGTCGTCCTCGGGGATGTTCTGCTCGACCTTGCCGACCAGGTCGGCGCCGACGTCGGCGGCCTTGGTGAAGATTCCGCCGCCGACTCGCATGAACATGGCCAGCAGGGCCGCGCCGAAGCCGAAGCCCTCCAGCACGTGGGCCGCCGTTTCCTTGAACAACAGGACCACGAGGCTGGCGCCCAGGAGACCCAGGCCGACGGTCAGCATGCCGACCATCGCGCCGGTGCGGAAGCCGATGTGCATGGCCCGGTCGCGCCCGGTCTCGTTCGCCGCGGCAGCCACCCGGAGGTTGGCCCGCACCGCGAGCGACATGCCGAGGTAGCCGACGGCCGCCGAGAAGCCGGCACCGAGGAGGAAGAAGACCGAACGCCCGATCCGCACGCCGGCGTCGTCGGCGGGCAGTGCCAGCAGCAGGAAGAAGGCCACCGCGGCGAACACGCCGAGCGTCCGGAACTGCCGCGTCAGGTAGGCGTTGGCGCCCTCCTGCACCGCCTGGGCGATGTTCTTCATGTTGTCGGTGCCTTCACCGGCGGCAAGGACCTCCTGGCGGAACATCCACGCCATCCCGAGCGCGCCGAGCGCGATCAGGGCGACGACGATGACCAGGACGAGGTTGCCTCCGGAGACGTCCACGACGGCGGGAAGGATCCCGGTCATGTGCTTCCTCCTGGGAGTGGTTCAGATCTCACGAACGACGCGGAGTCTACGCAGGAGTCATGACGGCCCGACACGCAGGTGTGACGGTGGACACGGGAGGGGCCGGTGGGGCCGAACGCGAGGCGCTCTCGAGGCCGATCAGCCGGCGGCGAGGGCCTGGTCGGCCGACTCGTGGATGACGAAGACCTTCGCCAGGCCGGTGATCCGGAAGATCTTCAGCAACCGCTCCTGGCTGCAGACGAGCTGCAGCGAACCGTCGTGGGCCCGAACCTTCTTGAGCCCTCCGACAAGGACCCCGAGACCGGTCGAGTCGAGGAACTCGACTGCTCCCATGTCGACGACGATGTCGTAGACACCCGCTGCCACGAGCTCGGTGATCTTGTCGCGCAGCTTGGGTGCCGTGTAGACGTCGATCTCGCCCCCGACAGCCACGACGGTCCGTCCATCGACCTCGTGCGTCGCAAGAGTCAGGTCCACGGTTTCTCCCAAACGTTCACGGGCGGCGATGGCCTTCGGTGTCATCCCGCTCGCCGGATGATGTTATCTGACCATAAAACCACGCGGACCGGCTCCGCGCCTCAAGTTGTATCAACCTGTTGAAGACGGTGGCTCCTTACAGACGCGTGAGCATCACGCTCCGGTTCGGCTCTGCGCGATGTCCGCGGCGTTTGCCAGACTGCGACCGTGGGCGCGGCGGACCCGACGGCAACAGCCGTGGCCGGGTTGATCGAGAGGCTCGCGGCCGGACCCGGTCGCGCCGACCGGCTCACCCACCTGGAGGTACTGCCTCCGCGCTCGGCCGTCCTGGCGGACTGGCCGGCCTGGGTGCCCGATGAGGTGCGGGCGGCGTACGCCCGGAGTGGGATCGCCCAGCCGTGGCGACACCAGGCCGCCGCGGCCGACGCCGCCCATGCCGGCACCCACGTCGTGGTGGCCACCGGCACCGCTTCGGGCAAGTCCCTCGCCTACCAGCTCCCGACCCTGAGCGCCATCCGGTCGGCGCGCGGCTCTCGCGGCGAGCGGGGAGCGACCGTCCTTTACCTCGCGCCCACCAAGGCCCTCGCCCACGACCAGCTGGCCGGGCTCGCCTCGCTGGGCCTCGACGTGCGCCTCAGCACCCACGACGGCGACAGCCCGCGCGACCAACGGGACTGGACCCGCGAGCACGCGGAGTACGTCCTGACCAACCCGGACATGCTCCACCGGTCCCTGCTGCCCGTCCACGGCCGGTGGGCGTCGTTCCTCGGGTCGCTGCGCTACGTCGTCGTCGACGAGTGCCATCACTACCGGGGCGTGTTCGGCGCCCACGTGTCCCACGTGCTGCGCCGCCTGCGCCGCATCTGTGCCCTCCACGGTGCCGATCCCACGTTCGTCCTCGCCTCGGCGACGATGGCCGAACCCGCGACCACCGCTGGCCGGCTGACCGGTCTGGACATCCTGCCGATCACCGGCGACGCGTCGCCGCGCGGCCAGGTGGCGCTGGCGCTGTGGGAGCCGCCCCTCACCTCCTGGATCGGCGAGAACGGCGCACCGGTCCGCCGCGCCGCCTCGTCCGAGACCGCCGACCTGTTGGCCGACCTGGTGGCCGAGGACGTGCGCACGCTGGCGTTCGTCAGGTCCCGTCGCGGCGCCGAGCAGGTCGCCATGACCGCCGCCCAGCTCCTGGCGGAGGTCGACGCGTCGCTCCCGGGGCGGGTGGCCGCCTACCGCGGTGGCTACCTCCCGGAGGAGCGCCGAGCGCTGGAGGCAGCCCTGCGTGCCGGGGAGCTCGTCGGCCTGGCCGCGACCAACGCTCTCGAGCTCGGCATCGACATCAGCGGCCTGGATGCCGTACTGATGGCGGGGTTCCCCGGGACCCGCGCGGCCTTCTGGCAACAGGTGGGCCGGGCGGGGCGGGGAGCCCAGGACGCGTTGGCCGTGCTCGTCGCCCGCGACGACCCACTCGACACCTATCTCGTGAACCACCCCGAAGCCTTGTTGGGGCGACCGGTCGAGGCGACCGTCTTCGACCCCGACAACCCGGTCGTCCTGGGTCCACACCTGTGCGCGGCTGCGCACGAGTCCCCGCTCGTCGAGGCCGACCTGGCACTGTTCGGCGCCGGCGCACGTGCGGTGCTCGACGAGCTGACCGAGTCGGGTCTGTTGCGGCGCCGCCCCCGCGGCTGGTTCTGGACCGATCGCAGCCGGGCCGCCGACCTGGCCGATCTGCGGTCCACCGGCGGCGGCCCCTTCCAGCTCGTGGAGGAGTCGACCGGCCGGGTGGTCGGCACCGTGGACACGGCCGGCGCCCACCACACCGCGCACCCCGGTGCGGTCTACGTCCACCGCGGCGAGACCTGGCTGGTGAAGTCTCTGGACCTCGACGAACACGTGGCCGTGATCGTCGCCGCCGACCCTGACTACTCCACCTCGGCCCGCGAGATCACCGACATCACGATCGTCTCCGAGCTCGAGCACCGGGCCTGGCCCGGCGGCCGCCTGGCGTTCGGGGACGTCGACGTGTCGCACCGGGTCGTGTCCTTCCTGAAGAGACGGCAGCCCTCCGGAGAGGTGATCGCCGAGGAGCCGCTCGACCTGCCCGAGCGCAACCTGCGGACCCGCGCCGTGTGGTGGACCGTCCCGGACGACGTACTCGACGAGTCCGGACCGGCTCGCCGAGACCTCCCCGGGTCCGCCCACGCCGCGGAGCACTGCTCGATCGGGCTGCTGCCGCTGTTCGCCACCTGCGACCGCTGGGACATCGGCGGCGTGTCGACGGCGGTGCACCCCGATACCGGCCAGCTCACCGTGTTCGTCTACGACGGCCATCCCGGGGGCGCCGGCTTCGCCCGGCGTGGGTTCGAGGCGGCCGGACCGTGGCTGACCGCGACCCGGGAGACGATCTCGGCCTGCGAGTGCACGGAGGGCTGTCCGTCGTGCATCCAGTCGCCGAAGTGCGGCAACCAGAACCAGCCCCTCGACAAGGTCGGTGCCGTCGAGCTCCTCGACGCGCTGCTCGGCCCGGCAGGTGGCCGGTCAGCCGACCCAGCCGACGACCACCGCGCGGCGTCAGCCGGGTCCCGCCCGGGCCCGGGCTGAGAGGTCCGCCTGCTGGCCCAGCCATCGGGGACCGGCGACCGTCACCTCCACCACCACCTCCTCCCCCTGGACGAGGCACGAGGCCAGGCTCGCGTCGTTCGCGCCCGCGATCCGCGAGGCCGTGGCGCAGGCGTCGCCTCCCTCCTGGAGATCGGCGGCGCCGGCGAGGGCCGCGAGGTCGGCCGCTGACTGGGCGATCCGGTGCGCCCACACCATCGCCGCGACCACTCCGAGGGCGGCGCCCACGAGCAGCAGGACCGCCAGGAGGGCGACCGACGAGCAGGCTCGCCGCCCCTCGCTGGTCCCGGCTCATGTCGGGCCCTCCTCCAGGACCGCGACCGCCTCCGCGTGCAGCTGCGCGGGCGGCAGGGCGTCGAAGATCCCGCCCGGCCCGGCCACCTCGCCGGTCACGGTCACGTGCACCCGGCCGTCTCGGGTGTCGACGCGCACGGTTGCGCCGTCGGGTGCCACCTGCTCCCCGACGGCCACGGCAGCTTCGGGTGTGTCGCCGCGAGCCAGCGCGCGGGCCGTCTCGCGGGCTGCGTCGACGGCGCGCAGCTGGTCGGCACCCACCGCGAGGAGCCACACCAGGCCGATGGTGACCGCGACGAGCAGCGGCAGGACGAGCGCGAGCTCGGCCGTGACCGCGCCCCGCGCGTCGCGCTCACGGCTCCCCGTCGCAGCCGCCCTGGTGCTCACCCGATGCCCAGCAGCCCGAGCACGTGGTCGAACAGGGTGCGGAGCAGCTGGTCGCCGAAACCGCCGGTCAGCAGCTTGTAGAGCAGCCCGGCCAGCCCCGCGCCGGCCGCCGTGCCGACGGCGTACTCCGCGGTGGTGATGCCCTGCTCGCCCCGCGTCCATGCGTTCCTCATGTCCATTCCTTTCCGTCGACGCTCGCCCGGTGCGAGCACCCGACGCGACCCTCGCCCAACCGGGGACGGCTCGCACTGCCTGGACGACGTGCTGTGGAAGGACCCGACCGGGGCGGCGCCGGTGGAGACCTGGTGGCCCACTGCGTCAGAGGTCCAGCGCGGAGAGCATGCCGACGACCAGCGGGACGATGCCGAGCAGGAGGAACGACGGCAGGAGGCACAGGCCGAGTGGCAGGGCGGCCCTGACCCCCACGGCCCGGGCTCGCTCCTCGACGTGTGCCCTGGCCGACCGGCCGAGCTCGTCGGCGAGTTGTTCGATCGTGGCGACCACGCCCGCTCCGGTGCGGTGCGACCGGGCGAGCGCGCGCCCCAGTGGCGCGAGATCCGGGTCGTCGGCGAGGGAGGCCCAGACCCGCTCAGGGTCGACGCCCAGCTCGAGGCGCTCGGTGACGCCAGAGAGCCGATCGGCGGCGGGTCCGGGCAGGGCTCCGCACGCCATCCGGACCCCTGCGCCCGGCGTGGCGCCGCCGCGCAGTGCGGCAGCGAGCAGGTCGACGAGGTGGGGCAGGTCGCGGCGCACCTGGCGGCGGATCCGGCGCACCGCGGGCGACTCGGTCCGTCCGATGAACCACCAGGCGGCGACTCCCGCGACCGCGGCCGCCATGGGGGCAGCCCGGCCGCCGACGAACACGAACGCCGCGACTCCGGCGAGGCCCGCCAGCACCCACCGCCACCGCTGCATCCAGTCACCCCTCGGCGGCGCAGGCGTCGGCTCCTCCGTGGTCCGCAACCGCGTCCGGGCCGGGACCACCAGCAGGGCGGCGACGGCAGCCGCCAGACCTGCCAGGACGCTCATTCGGGGTCCCCCACACTCGGGGTCCCCGCGGAATTGCGAGCGCAGCGAGCGATTTCGTGGGGTGAGCTTGCGGAGCGAAGCGAGCATTTGGCTGGGGTGGTCATGACCCGCCCTCCACGTCGCCTGCGATCACCTCGATCCACCACAGTCCGGCGAAGCCGAACAGCAGTCCGCCGACGAGGCAGGCGAGCCCGCCGGGGTGACCCAGGAGGAACGCCAGCGGACTTCCGCCGGCTCCGGAGCCCATGAGCAGCGCGAGTGCCGGTAGCGCGGCCACCAGCCGAGCGGTCGCCCGCGCCGAGGCGAGCTCGCCCTCGACGATCCGCTGTGCACGGTGCGCGTCTCGCAGACCCGCGGCGCACCGACGGATGCTGTCGGCCAGCCCCTGCCCTGACCTGCTGGACACCGCCCAGGCCGCGGCGACGAGGCGGAGATCGCCCGCCCCCGGGAGGGTCGCGCAGCCGGCGCAGGGCTTCCGGCACGTCGCCCCCGAGCTCGTCCGCCTCGGCGGCCGGGCGCAGGGGCGGCCAGCTCAGCGCGGCCCGGCCCAGCGACCGACCCGGCGGCTGGCCGGAGGCGAGCTCGGCGGCCAGCAGCTCGCAGGTCTCGAGCACCCGCCCGGCCACCTGCCGCGCAGCCCGACGGTCGCGGCGGCGGCGCACGAGGAGCCCGGTCGCCGCGAGCACCCCCAGGGCCACCAGGGCCAGCGCCGCCACCCGTGGAGTGGAGACGGCCAGCAGCGCCACGACCCCGAGGGCCCCGACAGCCACCGCTCGCGGCGGCGACCTGCGGGAGCCCCCGGCCAGGGCAGGTGACCGCGGCATGGCCAGCGCGGCGGCGATCACGGCCGCCAGCACCGCGACCAGCATCACCACTCCAGCCGGCCGGCCAACAGGTCGGCTCCGGGGCCAGGAAGGGCGCGGCCGGCCGTCGAACTCCACCGCCGGCAGCATCGTCACCAGACCCGCGGGATCGCGCCGGGGCACGGCCACCTGGGCCAGCCGGCGCGTGCCGTCGCGTTGCCGGGCGAGATGGAGCACGACGTCGACCGCCGACGCGAGCTGGCTGTGGGCCGCCTCGCGGCCCAACCCGGCCGCCAGGGCCAGCGCCTCGATGCGGGCCGGTACGTCGATGGCGGAGTTGGCGTGGATGGTGCCGCACCCGCCCTCGTGCCCGGTGTTGAGAGCCGCGAGGAGCTCGACCACCTCACCGCCCCGAACCTCGCCGACGACCAGGCGGTCGGGCCGCATCCGCAGGGCCTGACGGACGAGGTCCCGGACCGTGATCACGCCGGCGCCCTCGACGTTGGCAGGCCGCGCCTCGAGGGCGACGACATGGGGATGCACCGGCCGGAGCTCGCTCGCGTCCTCCACGAGGACGATCCGCTCGTCGGGCGACACCAGGGACAGCAGCGACGCGAGCAAGGTGGTCTTGCCGGAACCCGTGCCGCCACAGACGAGGAACGCGAGCCGCGCGCGACGACCACCCGCCGCAGCAGCCGGGCCCCCTCGTCGGTGACCGTCCCGCACTCGATGAGCTCGCTGAGGGAGAACCCGCGTGCCCGCGGGACCCGGAGCGAGACCACAGTGCCCGGCCGGGCGACCGGGGAGAGTACGGCGTGGAAGCGGGTGCCATCGGGGAGCCGACTGTCGGCGTAGGGCGAGGCGTCGTCGAGTCGTCGACCCCCCACCGCCGCCAGCCTCTGCGCCAGCCGTCGTACGGAATCGTCGTCGCGGAAGCGCACGTCGGTGGGCTCGAGGCCCGCGCCCCGGTCGAGGTAGACCTCGTCGGGACCGTTGACCAGGACATCGGTCACGCCGTCGGTGCGCAGCAGCGGCTCCAGGGGCCCGGCGCCGACCACGTCGCGGCGCAGCGCCTCGTGGACGGCCAGGACGGTGGCGTCGCCCACCGGTCGCCCGGTCTCCCGAAGCGCCTCCGCCACCCGGTGGGGGGTCAGGGTGCCCGGCCGGCGCGCGAGCCGGTCGCGGACGGCGTCGACGACGTCGGTCGCCACCTCCATGTTCATGCCGCCGTGTCGGCCAGGAGCGGCGCTGCTGCAGCGCTGTCGAGCACCCGGAGGCCGGTCCGCCCGAGCGGCCCGCGCCGGGAACGAACCGGCCCGAGCCCCAGGTCGATGCTCTCGGCCAGCCCGCGCTGGTCCGGCATCTCGGCGATCACCGGCGCCCCGACGACCCGGGCGACGTCGCGAGGATCCGCTCCCGAGCCGCGGACCACCAGGCCGAGCAGCCCGGGGTCAGGAAACCCGGCGCACACCCGCGCCGCCGAGGCCACCCCCGAGACCGTGGGAGCGGTCACGACCAGCACCTTGTCGCAGCGCGCGACCATCTCCTCGATCAGGTCGTCACGACAGCGCGGCAGGTCGAGCACCACCGTGTCGTGGCCGCGCTGGGCCGCCGAGAGCGCCTCGCGCACGGCGAAGGCCTGCAGGGTGCCGTGCGGCCCGGCGTTCCAGGTGAGGACACCGAGTCCGGCACTGCGCGGCAGCGACTGACGCAGGGAGCGCGCGCTCAGCCGGCCGGTCGGCTGGCCGAGCTCGTCCCAGCGCACGCCCTCCCGCGCCTCGAGGCCCAGCACCCGGTCGATCCCCGGACCCAGCGGGTCGAGGTCGATCACCACGGCCTGACCCGTGCGGGCCGCCATCTGGCCCAGCGCGCAGGCGAAGGTCGTGGCGCCGACTCCTCCCGAGCCGCCCACGACACCGATCGTGAGCGCCCGCTCGATGCGCTGCGTCGCCGAGGTCGGTCAGCTCCTCGACCAGCCATGCCTCCGAGCCCGGGAATGCCGCCACGCTCTCGGCGCCGACCGCGAGCGCCACCCGGAAGAGCTCGTGGGGAACCTCGCCCCAGGCCACGACGTGCACCTTCGGCCGCCGGGGCGGAGAGGTCCGGGCCATCGCCAGTGCCTGGTCGGCGCCGACGAGGACCAGGGAGGCACCGGACCAGCCGCGCAGGCCGCCGACACGCGTCGCGGGCGACGTCCGGGGTGACGCCGGCTGCGGCCGCGAGTCGCAGCAGCTCGTCGAGCAGGGCCTCGTCAGCGGTGACGAACATCGGGTTGCTCATGGCCGGGATGCTGCCCGCGGGAGCCTGTGCAGACGCCGCCGCAGGTACGGACCTGTGGACAGAGAGGTGTCGGACGGCGCGCGGTGGACGGTTGGTGGGCCGGGCTGTGGCGGGCTGCCTCCTACGATGGCGGCATGTCGCACCGCCCGACCGCGGCCTTCTTCGACCTCGACAAGACGATCATCGCCAAGTCGAGCACTCTGGCGTTCAGCAAGTCCTTCCAGGCCGGGGGTCTGATCTCCCGCCGGGCGATGCTGCGGTCGGCGTACGCCCAGTTCGTCTACCTCGTCG
This sequence comes from uncultured Actinomycetota bacterium, assembly GCA_963848795.1. Taxonomy (GTDB): domain Bacteria; phylum Actinomycetota; class Actinomycetes; order Propionibacteriales; family Nocardioidaceae; genus Nocardioides. Next base: position 216,567 of record CAWKEX010000010.1, on the reverse strand, counting down.
GCGGTGCCGACCACGACCAGATGGAGAAGATGCGGCAGTTCATGTCGCAGCTGTGCGCCGGCTGGGACGTCGCGACCGTCCGCGAGATCGTCGCCGACACCCTGCACAACATCGTCGACCCCATCGTCTACGACGAGGCCGTGTCGCTGATCGAGGAGCACCGGCTCGCCGGTCGCGACATCGTCATCGTCTCGACGTCGGGTGCGGAGGTGGTCGGGCCGATCGGCGAGATGCTCGGCGCCGACCGGGTGATCGCCACCCGGATGGAGATCGAGGACGGCAAGTACACCGGCGGCATCGAGTACTACGCGTACGCCGAGGAGAAGGCCCGTGCGATCGAGGAGCTCGCCCGCACGGCCGGCTACGACCTCGACCACAGCTACGCCTACAGCGACTCCGTCACCGACGTCCACATGCTCGAGGCGGTGGGTCATCCCCACGCGGTGAACCCGGACCGCGAGCTGCGCCGGGTCGCCGCAGCCCGGGGCTGGCCGGTGCTGGTCTTCACCAAGCCGGTCACCCTGCGCTCCCGGGTCCCGCTGCCGCCGGCGAAGCCCACGTTGGCGGCCTTCGCGTTCGGCGGGGTCGTGGCGCTCGGCGGCATGTGGTGGGCCGGCCGCAAGCGCCGACACAGCGCCTGACCCCCCGCCGCCAGCAGGCCGATAAGTCAAGCCTTGAAGTCGGAACGGATGCAGCGTAGAACGGACAACAACAAGTCAAGACCCGCACGTGAGCCGGGTACCCACGCGGCGATCCACCCTTCCTACAGGGCGCCTGCCGTTCGGGAAACTCCCGTGGCAGCAACTAAAAGATGCACGCTTGGTAGCCAGCGGTCTCACGTGTCAGCGGCGGCATCCGAACTCGCTTCGGGTGCCGCTCGCATTCGCGGGTCAACTGTCACGCAATGGGCTGGCTTCGGCGCCGGCCGCGTACGCCTCAGCGGCGTACAGGAGCCACGCGTGCACGCCGGCCACGCCCTCCGTCGCGGTAGCCCCTCAGGTTCGACTCGTACGCCGCCCGGTTGGCGAGGTGCCCTGCCTCCGGCACCACGAGCGACTTCTCGTCGACGCCACGGGCCACCAGCACGAGACGCTCGGCGGCGCGCGCCACGATCCCGTTGTGCGAGGCGAAGGGTGCGGCCACGGCGAGGTCGGCGTGCACGACCGCGGCCAGGACCAGTGCCGGGGCCGACGTCGGTGTCGTCAGCAGCGTCGTCACCCCCTGGAGCCGGTCGGCGGCCGCGGCGTCCCGGGGCCGGCCGAGGTCCTCGCGGGCCAGCGCCCCGGCGCCGGCGAGGGCGTGGAGCCGGGCGAGCGCCTGCCCCGGTGACCGGCCGAGCACCTGCGCCTGCCCCAGCAGCTCGGTCGACACCCGCAGCGAGGCCTGGGCGACCTCGTCCCCGCGACCGTCGCGGACCTCGGCGAGGGAGGACCCGGAACCTTCGAGTACGGCGCTGGCGTGCGCGCCGCGAAGCAACGACTCGGCCGTGGTCTCGGGCGACGTCCGCCGCAGGCCGCGGTCCCGCAGCATCGCGTCGATCCCGTCGCGGACCGCGGCGAAGGCGGACGGGACTCCTTCGAAGGACATCAGCCCGGCCAGGGGGTCGTCGGTCATGGCGGAAGGCTATGGCGGTAGTCCGTGACGATCCGCACCGCCGTACCCGGCAAACGGGTGCGTTGCGTCACGGACTATCGGGTTAGCCTGCAGCCAATGGATGAAGAGCACCAGCGACTCGCGCGTTCGTTCGGTTCTGTGGCCGAGGCCTACGACCGCGGCCGCCCGTCGTTCCCGCGCGAAGCGGTGCAGTGGATGGTTGGCCAGGACGCCGCGACCGTCCTCGAGGTGGGCGCCGGCACCGGCAAGCTCACCGAGCAGCTGGTGGCGCTCGGCCACGACGTCCACGCCACCGAGCCCGCCCAGGAGATGCTCGACGTCCTCCGGCGCAACCTTCCGGACACCCGGACGACCCAGGCCTCGGCGGAGGAGCTGCCGGTCCCCGACCGATCGATCGACGTCGTGGTCGCCGCCCAGTCCTTCCACTGGTTCGACCTCGAACGGGCGCTGCCCGAGATCGCGAGGGTGCTGCGGCCCGGGGGACACCTCTCCCTCGTCTGGAACCTGCGCAACGAGAAGATCCCGTGGGTGCGCAAGCTCGGCACCCTGATCGGCAACCAGGAGCTGCTGGCGAAGGACATCGCCGAGCCGCTCGTGCACTCCGGCCTCTTCGGCTTCGTCGAGGACGCGACGTTCCCGTTCTGGCAGGACATCAACCGCGAGACGATCCAGGACATGGTGCTCTCCCGCTCCAACATCGCTCTGCTCGATGACGACGCCCGGGAGGCCAAGCTGGCCGAGGTGGTGGCCTTCTACGACGACTACGGGCGCGGCATGGACGGCATGCGGCTGGCCTACGACAGCCACTGCTTCCGGGCCGTGGTCGTCGAGCGACCCGGAGAGCCGGCAACCGACGAACGACGCCCCGGAGGCTCCGCAGGACCCCGAGCCGCCCACCGACGGGCCCGACGACGGCATGCTCCTCATCGACTTCCGGTAGCGGTCGAGGCTCGCGCGGGCACTCCTCCCCTCGACAACCACCGCAGCGGCTCCCTACGGTGACGGTGACCACACCTCTGGAGGAGGAGCCCCCGTGTCCGAGCAGTCAGAAGGCAGCGGCGTCCATCAGACGTCCGCCCATCCGCTCTATCTCGAGCTGCATGAAACCGCGGAGTTCGTCCAGCTGCGGAAGAAGTTCCGCGGCTTCGTCATCCCCGCGACGATCGCATTCATGTCGTGGTACCTGCTCTATGTCGTGATGTCGAACTGGGCCCACGACTTCATGTCCACCAAGGTCGTCGGCAACATCAACGTGGCCCTGGTGTTCGGCCTGCTGCAGTTCGTCACCACGTTCCTCATCGCCTGGCTCTACGGGCGGTACATGGAGCGCAACGTCGACCCGCTCGCCCGCGGGCTCGAGCAGCGGTACGTCGACGAGGCCGAGGGGCACGGAGGTGTGGCCCGATGAGCTCGGAGACCCTCGCCAGCATCCTGTTCGTGGTGATCGTCGCGATCACCATCGGGATCACCTTCTGGGCCAGCCGGCAGACACAGGGCGCAGCCGACTACTACGCCGGCGGACGCAACTTCAGCGGCTTCCAGAACGGCCTCGCCATCTCCGGCGACTACATGAGCGCCGCGTCGTTCCTGGGCATCTCCGGGCTGATCGCCCTCACGGGGTACGACGGCTTCCTCTACTCGATCGGGTTCCTCGTGGCGTGGCTGGTGGCCCTGCTGCTGGTGGCCGAGCTGCTGCGAAACTCCGGCCGCTACACGATGGCCGACCAGCTCGCCTTCCGGATGCGGCAGCGTCCGGTGCGCACCGCCGCGGCGACGTCGACGGTGGTCGTGTCGATCTTCTACCTGCTGGCCCAGATGGTCGGCGCCGGCGCGCTGGTGACCCTGCTGCTCGGCGTGGAGGGCGAGCTGTACATCAACCTCACGATCGTCGCCGTCGGACTGCTGATGATCTTCTACGTGGTCGTCGGCGGGATGAAGGGCACCACCTGGGTGCAGATCGTCAAGGCCGTGCTGCTGATGACCGGCACGATCCTGATCACTGTGCTGGTGCTGGCCGAGTTCAGCTTCAACCTGTCCGAGCTGCTCGGCGCTGCGGCCGACAACTCCGGCAAGGGCACCGCGTTCCTGGAGCCCGGACTGACCTACAACACCACGACGCTGAGGATCGACTTCGTCAGCCTGGCCCTGGCCCTGGTCCTCGGCACCGCCGGTCTGCCGCACATCCTGATCCGCTTCTACACCGTCCCCACCGCCAAGGACGCGCGGACGTCGGTGAACTGGGCGATCGGGCTGATCGGCTCGTTCTACCTGATGTCGCTGGTGCTGGGGTTCGGCGCGGCCGCCCTGCTCGCCACCGGCGAGGGAAGTGCGGTCTTCGACTCCGGAGGCAACCTGGCCTCGCCACTGCTCGCCGAGGCGGTCGGCGGTGGGGAAGGCACGGCCGGAGGTGCGATCCTGCTCGCCTTCATCGCGGCCGTCGCCTTCGCGACGATCCTGGCCGTGGTCGCCGGCCTGACCCTGACCTCGGCGTCGTCGGTGGCCCACGACCTCTACGCGAACGTGTGGAAGAAGGGCAACGTGACCGAGAAGCAGGAGGTCAGCGTGGCCCGGATCGCCGCGTTCGGCATCGGCGGCGTCGCGATCGGGCTCTCGATCTTCGCGAAGGACCAGAACATCGCGTTCCTGGTGGCGCTGGCGTTCGCGGTGGCGGCCTCGGCCAACCTGCCGTCGCTGCTGTACAACCTGTTCTGGAGCCGGTTCAACACCCGCGGCGCCACCTGGGCGATCTACGGCGGCCTGATCACCTGCCTGGTGCTGGTCATCTCCTCGCCGGCGGTCTCCGGCGACCCGATGGCGATGTTCCCCGAGAGCGACTGGTCGTGGTTCCCGCTGAAGAACCCGGGCATCATCTCGATCCCGGCCGGCTTCATCTTCGGCTGGCTCGGCACGATCACCTCGCGCGAGCCGGAGGCCGAGGAGGCCTACCCGGAGCTCGAGGTCCGCTCCCTCACCGGGGCGGGAGCCGAGGTGGCCGTCCACCACTGATCGAGCCCCCGACCGTCCGGGCGGCCCTCTCAACGAGGGTCGTCCGGACGGCCATCCGGGAGTAGGTTCGCAACCGGAACGCCACTGGCCCGGACAGCGCCGACGAGACCCAGGAGCATTCGCATGACAGACGAGACCCTGTCCAACCTCTCCCGCGAGGACCGCCGCTTCGAGCCGCCGGCCGACCTGGCTCGCGACGCCAACGTGAAGGAGGAGGCCTACGAACGCGCCGCTTCCGACCGGGAGGCGTTCTGGGCGGAGGCCGCCGAGCGGCTCGACTGGGACACGAAGTGGGACCGGGTCGTCGACTGGGACAACCCCCCGTTCGCCAAGTGGTACGTCGGCGGCAAGCTCAACGCGGCGTACAACTGCGTGGACCGCCACGTCGAGGCCGGCAAGGGCGACAAGATCGCCTTCCACTGGGTGGGCGAGCCCGACGACGACACCCGCGACATCACCTACTCCGAGCTGAAGGACCAGGTCTGCCAGGCCGCCAACGCGCTGACCGACCTCGGGGTGAAGACCGGCGACCGGGTCGCGATCTACATGCCGATGATCCCGGAGACCGTTGTGGCGATGCTGGCCTGCGCGCGGATCGGCGCACCGCACACGGTGGTGTTCGGCGGTTTCTCGTCGACGGCCCTCCGCGACCGGATCCAGGACTGTGACGCCCGGGTCGTGATCACCTCCGACGGCGGCTACCGGCGCGGGGAGCCGTCGGCCCTCAAGCCGGCCGTCGACGAGGCCTGCGAGCAGTGCCCCGACGTCCGCAACGTGCTCGTGGTCAAGCGCACCGGCCAGGAGGTCGACTGGAACGACGACCGCGACGTCTGGTGGGCAGACACGGTTGGCAAGGCCTCGACCGACCACACCCCCGAGGCATTCGACGCCGAGCACCCGCTCTACGTGATGTACACGTCAGGCACGACGGGCAAGCCGAAGGGGATCCTGCACACGACGGGCGGCTACCTGGTCGGGACGTCGTACACGCACTGGGCGGTCTTCGACCTCAAGCCGGAGACAGACATCTTCTGGACCGCGGCCGACATCGGCTGGGTCACCGGGCACTCCTACATCGTCTACGGCCCGCTCGCCAACGGCGCGACGTCGGTGATGTACGAAGGCACGCCCGACACCCCGCACAAGGGACGCTGGTGGGACATCGTCGAGCAGTACAAGATCACGATCCTCTACTGCGCCCCCACGGCGATCCGCACCTTCATGAAGTGGGGGTCCGAGGTCCCCGAGAAGGCCGACCTGTCCTCGCTGCGGCTGCTCGGCTCGGTCGGCGAGCCGATCAACCCTGAGGCCTACGTCTGGTACCGCGAGGTCATCGGCGGCGGCAACTGCCCCGTCGTCGACACGTGGTGGCAGACCGAGACCGGCCAGATCATGATCTCCCCGCTGCCCGGGGTCACCCACGGCAAGCCCGGATCGGCGATGACCCCGCTTGCCCGGGATCAGCGCCGACGTGGTGACCGAGGAGGGCGAGTCGGTGCCGAACGGTTCGGGCGGCTACCTCGTCCTCAAGGAGCCGTGGCCGGCGATGCTGCGCACCATCTGGGGCGACGACGACCGCTTCCGGGACACCTACTGGTCGCGCTACGAGGAGCAGGGCTACTACTTCGCCGGGGACGGCGCGAAGAAGGACGAGGACGGCGACCTGTGGCTGCTCGGCCGGGTCGACGACGTGATGAACGTGTCCGGGCACCGGCTCTCCACCACCGAGATCGAGTCCGCACTCGTGTCCCACCCCAAGGTCGCCGAGGCCGCGGTGGTCGGCGCCAACGACCCGGACACCGGGCAGGCGGTGTGCGCCTTCGTGATCCTGCGCGAGTCGGCCCTCGAGGAGGGCGAGACCGCCTCCGAGGAGCTGATCACCGAGCTGCGCGAGCACGTCGCCAAGGAGATCGGCAAGCTCGCCCGGCCGCGTCAGATCATGGTCGTGCCCGAGCTGCCCAAGACCCGGTCCGGGAAGATCATGCGCCGCCTGCTGCGGGACGTGGCCGAACACCGCGAGGTCGGCGACGTCACCACCCTCGCCGATTCCAAGGTGATGGACCTGATCGAGAAGAACCTCTCCTCGAAGGGCTCCGACGAGGACTAGCCGCCCGCGTCAGGGGGTGATGTGGAAACGGTCGCGGTGCCCGAGGACGAGGGCGCCGATGATCGCCGAGAACAGCGAGCCGGCGAGTACGGCGGCCTTCGCGACGTCCCGGGTCTCCCCCGTGAACGAGAGGTCGGAGACCAGCAGCGAGACGGTGAACCCGATCCCGGCGATGATGGCCACGCCCGACCAAGTCGCGCCAGCCGAGCCCGGGTGCGAGCTCGGCGCGGGTGAGACGAGTGACCAGCCAGGTGCCCCCGAGGACCCCCACGGGCTTGCCGATGACGAGGCCGAGCACGACGCCGATCACCACCGGCTCGGTCAGCAGGCTGGTGCCAGCATCGATTGCGACGCCGGCCGACAGCAGCGCGAAGAACGGGACCGCCACCGCGGCCGACAGGGGTGAGAGCAGGTGCTCGAGCCGCTCGGCCGGGCTGCGCTCCTCGCCGTCGTCGCGGCGTACCCGGACCAGCAGACCGAGGACGACCCCCGCGATCGTGGCGTGGATGCCGCTCTCGTGCACCAGCCACCAGGCCGCGACCGCGAGCGGCAGGTAGACCCACAGTGAGCCGACCCGCTGCCGCTGGAGCACGGCCCAGACGGCGAAGACCACGAGGGCGCCCAGCAGCGCGACGACGTCCAGCGTCGAGGTGTAGAAGACGGCGATGATCACGATGACCACCAGGTCGTCGACGACGGCGAGGGTCAGCAGGAACGCCCGCAGCGCAGTCGGCAGGTTGGAGCCGACCACGGCCAGCACGGCCAGCGCGAAGGCGATGTCCGTCGCGGCCGGGATCGCCCACCCACCGGGCTCACCGTCGGCGTGCGCGGTGTTGACCGCCAGGTAGAGAAGTGCCGGCACCGCGACGCCGCACAGCGCTGCCACGACCGGTACGGCCGCGTCGGCCGGGCGCCGCAGCGACCCCACGACGAACTCCCGCTTGAGCTCGAGGCCGGCGACGAAGAAGAACAGGGTGAGGGCGCCGTCCGCAGCCCAGTGCTCCAGGTCCAGCGGGCCGACGGTGACGTGCCGGAGGTCGTCGTACGACGCGCCCCACGGCGAGTTCGCCCACACCACTGCCACGGCGGCCGCCACCAGGGCGACCGCGCCGCCGACGGTCTCGCGCCGGAAGACGTCGCCGAGATACGTGGTCTCCGCGAGACCGGGCTCCGGGAAGAGCAGCGGCCGGCGGCGGGCACTGCGGCTCATGGTGTCCTTTTCGGGGTCGGCAACGGTGGACCTGCCGACCAGACTTCCCGGCTCACCGTGGCCCAGCCTACGCCCCGCGATAGGGTCGCGCGCATGGCAACCGAACCGGTCAAGGACACCGATCCGACCATCGGCCGTCTGGTCACCGATGCCAGCCGCGACATCTCCTCGCTGATCACCAAGGAGATCCAGCTCGCCAAGTCCGAGCTGAAGGTGAGCGTCAAGGCGGGCGGTGTGGGGATCGGCCTGTTCGCCGCGGCGGCGTTCGTGGCCGTGCTCGCGATCATCATGCTGTCGGTGGCGTTCGCCTACCTGATCAACTGGAACGGCGAGGGCCTGGACCTGCACTGGGCGTTCCTGATCGTCTTCGCGTTCTACCTCCTCATCGCCGCACTGCTGGGCTTCGTGGGCTACCGGAAGGTCAGGCAGGTCCGCCCGCCCGACAAGGCGATCCACCAGGGCAAGGAGATCCCCCGCGCCCTGAAGGGTCAGGCCGACACGGACCGCGGACCCAGTGGCCTGAGCTTCGGTCACGCCCTGCCCATGGTTGCAGGAGCGCTCTGGTCAGCCAGCGCAGTCTCCGGTGGCGACGCGGGTCGTCGTTCGAGATCCCGATCGTGGCACTCCGCCCGACCTGGTCGGCGGTGATGGCGTAGCCGGTGTCGCGGTCGGTGACCGAGGCCGCGAACACCACGCCGACCACGTCGCCGCCCGACGAGACGATCGGGCCGCCGGAGTTGCCCGGCCGCACCAGTCCGCGCAGCGAGAACACCTCGCGGATGACGGTGCCCTCGCCGTAGATGTTCGGGGAGCGCAGCCGCTGCTCGGCCCGGATCCGCCCGGGCTGCACGTTGTAGGGACCGTCCTGGGGATACCCGAGGATGGCGACGCCGTCCTGCGGCTGCGCGCTCGCGGTCGAACGCCAACGAGGGCAGCCCGGAGGTGTCGAGCTCGAGCACCGCGATGTCCAGGTCGGAGTTGTAGTAGACGACCTCCGCCGTCACCGAGCTGTCGCCGACGATCACCTCGGGCTCGTCGACGCCGGCGACCACGTGGGCGTTGGTCATCAGCCGGCCGGCGGAGTAGACGAAGCCGGTGCCCTCGACGCCGCGCCCGCAGTCGTTGGTGCCCCGGACCTTGAGCACGGCCGGTCCGGCGGCCTCGACGTCGGGATCGGTGAGCAGGCGCCGCGGGCCGGGGCCGACCTCGACGATGCGCTCGGGGGCGAACGGCTCGAGGTAGCGCGGGAAGAAGGTCGTCCCGACGACGTTGTTGAAGGCGTTCAGCACGCCGTCGGCCGAGTCGGGGAGCGTCTCGTCGACCCAGGCCGAGCACGGCGGAGTTCCGGACCATCGGGGAGACGCCGCCGAGGCCGGCGCCGGCGACCGCGACGCCGAGCGCCCACGAGACCAGGAGTACGGCGACCGCGCTCAGCGCCGCGCCCCCGACGGCGTCCAGCGCGCGCACCGGTTGCCAGGTGATCCGCTCACGGACCCGGGCGCCGGAGAACTGCAGGACCGCCTGCCCGAGCGAGGCGGCCAGGATCACGATGAACAGCGCGCCGAGCGAGACGAACAGGGAGGGATTGGCGTCGCCGAGGACGATCGGGGCGAGCCACACCCCGAGGAGGCCGCCGAGGACCAGCCCGGTGGTGGCGAAGGCGCCGGTGACGAACCCCTGCCAGTAGCCCGACAGGGCGTAGGCGAGGACGAGCACGAGCAGCAGCCAGTCCAGGACGTTCACCGGCGCTCCTCGCGAGGGTCGGGGAATCGCGTGTTGGGCTGCACGTCGCTGGTCTTCATTTCTCCGGGACGGGGTTCACCCTGCAGCATGTACGACGGCAGGTCCCGGACCCGTGTCTCGTCCCACTCGATGGACCAGCCGACGAAGTCGAACAGCCGGGCGATGATCCCGGCGGTGAAGCCCCACAGGATCACGTCCCGCTCCGGACCGATCAGGAAGCCCGGGCTCACCCAGCCGTTGGGATGACGGACCGAGATGCGGTGGTCGGGGTCGAGGAGGTCGCTGATCGCGACGTGGTAGATGTCGTGGACCTCGTCGGGGTCGACCACGTCGACCCGGCTCGGCTCGTGCCACCACCCGAGGATCGGTGTCACGGCGAAGTTGCTCGGCGGCAGCCACAGCTCGGGGAGCTCTCCGAACACCTCGACCCCGGCCGGGTCGAGCCCGGTCTCCTCCTCGGCCTCGCGCAGGGCGGCCTGCACGGGGGTCTCGCCCTCGTCGATGGACCCACCCGGGAAGGACACCTGGCCGGGATGGGAGCGCATGTGGTGGGCGCGTTCGGTCAGCAGCAGCTCGCCGCCGGACGGGCCCTCCCCGAAGAGCACCAGGACGGCGCCCGGGCGGGTGTCGGCGTCCTCGGGCGGCATGAACCTGGTCAGCTCGTGCACGGTGATGGACTCGGCGCCCTCCTTGACCGGGCGCAGCCACTCGGGGATCACAGGCTGGTCCCGAGATGCCGGTTGACCAGCCCGACGAGCTGTTGACGGCTCTCGACGATGGTGAACTCCTGGTGGGCGACCCGGCCCTCGGCGTCGACCAGGGCCAGGAACGGCAGCCCCCGAAGCACCGGGAACGGCGCCGCCCCGCTCAGGTCTGACTGCGGGTCGGCGAGCAGCGGGTAGGTCGCCCCGGTCTGCCGCACGAGGTCCATCGCCGCCTCGGTCTGCACGTCCTGGTAGTCGATGCCGATCACCTGGACCTGGTCGCCGTACTCCTCGTGGAAGTCCTGGAGGATCGGCATCTCCCGGCGGCAGGGGCCGCAGGTGGACGCCCACAGGTTGACCACCATCGGCCCGCGCAGGGCGCCGAGGTCGACGTCGGGACCACCTCCGAAGCAGGGCAGCGTGACCGGCGGGAGCCCACCGTCGACGTGCTCCCCCCGCGACGGCGCGCAGTCCTCGACCCCGGCGCGTGGCCTTCATCTGGCGCAGCTGGGGGGTGTCGACGTCGATCTGCGCCGGACCAGGCAGGGCGACGTCGCCACCACCGCCGCAGCCGGTGAGGACGAGCGCGGCCGCCAGGGCGACGACGGTCCGCCTCATGCCCGGCCCTCGGTGCGCACCAGCTTGGCCGCGGCCTCAGGGTCGACCGGCCCCTCGCCGTACGACGGGCACCAGCGTGCGACCGGACAGGCACCGCAGGCGGGCTGCCGGGAGTGGCAGACCCGCCGGCCGTGCCAGATCAGGTGGTGGCTGAGCATGGTCCAGTCGCGGCGGGGGAAGAGCTCGCCGACGGCGTGCTCGACCTTGACGGCGTCGGTCAGGTCGGTCCACCCGAACCGCCGGGCCAGCCGGCCGAAGTGGGTGTCGACGGTGATCCCGGGGATCGCCGAAGGCGTTGCCGAGGACGACGTTCGCCGTCTTGCGGCCGACGCCGGGCAGGGTCACCAGGTCCTCGAGCCGGGGCGGCACCTCGCCGTCGTACCGCTCCACGAGGGCCTGGCTCAGCTTGAGCAGCGACTCGGTCTTGGCGCGGAAGAACCCCAGGGGTCCGATGATCTGCTCGAGGTCGGCGCGCTCGGCGGCCGCCATCGCCTCCGGGTCGGGGTAGGCGGCGAACAGGGTCGGCCGGACGGCGTTGACGCGCTTGTCGGTCGTCTGGGCGCTGAGCACGGTGACCACGAGCAGCTGGAACGGGTTGTCGAAGTCGAGCTCGCACCGGGCGTCGGGGTAGGTCTCGGCGAGGACGCGGTCGATCTTGCGGGCGCGGCGCACCAGCGCCGTGCGGCGACGGCGCGGCCGGCTCCGGCTGCGTGCTCACCATGGGCGCAAGCGTAGATGCCGGTCCCGACCCGACCGATGCTCAGGCCTCCTGGTCGGGCTGCGCCGAGCGTCGCCGGGCACGGCCCGCAGCCAACCAATGGCCCATCCCGCCCTCGACCCCCGGTCACCGGTCCGCAAGACTGGGTTGCGCATGTGACCTGCGCCACTGGCTAGGATCAGGCCCGACCCGTCGAGGACGGCGGGCGAGACGACTCCGGGAGGCACCGTGGACAACGACGTACTCCGTCAGGCTCCGCTGTTCAGCGCACTCGACGACGAGGCGGCCACGGCCCTGCGGGCGTCGATGTCCGAGAGTCGCCTGCAGCGAGGCGACGTGCTCTTCCACGAGGGCGACGCCGGCGACAAGCTCTACATCGTGCTCGACGGCAAGGTGAAGCTCGGCCGCACCTCGAGCGACGGCCGCGAGAACCTCCTCGCCATCCTGGGCCCCGGCCAGATGTTCGGCGAGCTCTCCCTCTTCGACCCCGGGCCCCGCTCGGCGACGGTCACCGCGGTGACCGACGCGGCGTTCGCCTCGCTGTCGCACGACGACCTGCTGCGCTGGCTCGAGGGGCGGCCCGTGGTCGCCCGTGGGCTGCTGTCCCAGATCGCGAGCCGGCTGCGCAAGGCCAACGACGTCAACGCCGACCTGGTCTTCTCCGACGTCCCCGGCCGGGTCGCCAAGGCGCTGCTCGACCTCGCCGACCGCTTCGGCCGCACCGCCGACGACGGCGTCCACGTCCACCACGACCTCACCCAGGAGGAGCTCGCCCAGCTCGTCGGCGCCTCCCGCGAGACGGTCAACAAGGCGCTGGCCGACTTCGCCTCCCGCGGCTGGCTGCGCCTCGAGCCCCGCTCCGTCGTGATCATGGACATCGAGCGGCTCGCCCGCCGCGCCCGCTGACTCGTTGAGTTGGGCATGCCTGGCCGTTGAGTTGGGGATGTCATGGCCCCTCGAGTTGGGGCCGATGTCCCCGCTCACGATCGATGCGAGGTCAGGCCGCGCAGCTCGGCGTGATCCACCTCGGCGATCCACGGCCGGCGCGTCGGCGAACGTCTCCTTGGTCACGACGATGACGCGCCAGCCGTTCCGGCGCAGCCACTCTCGGCGCTTCTCGTCGGCCTCCTTCTTCTCGCGGCTGGAGTGGAACTCCTCGCCGTCGTACTCGACGACGACCCTGGCGTGCGGATAGGCCAAGTCGACGCGGTACGTCGGCACGCCGTCCGACCACGCACCCAGTACTGCGGCTCGGGTGCCGGAAGCCCGTGGTCGTGGATCTCCAGCCGACCCAGGACTCGCGGGCCGACTCGAGCGCTGCCGTCCGCCAGCGGCACCAGCTCGCGGGCCTGCACCACCCCGCGCCGCCGGAAGTACCGCACGAGCAGCCGCCTGATGCATCGCGCGACGCGTGAACCCGTGGCCTCGCGAGCGAAGGCATCGAGCGCCGCCAGGCCGCTCGACGGCTGAGCTTGCAGCGCGAGATCGAGCGCGGTGCGCAACGGCGTCGTCACCCGGACGCCGCCGATCACCTGCCCAGTCCTCGGGCAGCAGATCCCGCGTTCCGCCATCGGCAGTTCGGGTCGATCCGTCGGGTCGCGGCCACGCAGCACATAGGTCTCCAGCGGCGGGATCACGTCGAGCTCGGCGTACCTCAAGACGTCGATCCCGTGACATCCACGCCGCCGTACGGTCGCAGAGCACGGAGTGCTCGCTCATGACCAGCGCGGCCGCCCTCGCTCGAAGCTGCGGTGGTAGTCCGGACGTCCGCCCGCACGTAGACGCCGGTGAAGACCCGCCGCACGCTCGCCCTGTTCCACGGCGCGGCGTAATCGCTTGCGAGTGATGCCGAGGCACTCGCGTGGACAGGTCGTGAAGGGCTGGTCCGGGAACGGCGGTCGACATCATGCACGCGGCGTCCCCGCTCGACGAGCAGATGACGCCTGGCACGTTGGTTCGGCTGTGGATAAGTCGCACCGGAACAGAGCTTCTGGACGATTAGCCGCCGGCGGAAGGGGCCATCTTGCCCAACTCGAGGGGCCATCATGCCCAACTCAACGAGTCTGGAGGTAGGCGAGCTGGGCGCGGACGGAGAGCTCGGCGGCGCCCCAGAGGACCGGGTCGACGTCGGAGTACACGATCTCGACGACCTTGCGGGGCAGCTCGTCGACGGCGATGCCCTCGGGGTGGGGGGCGTCGCGGAGCTCGGCGAGGGCGGCCTCGACCTGCTCGAGGCGTTCGCGGCGGTGGGCGAGGTAGTAGTCCAGGGCGGGCAGGGCGTCGTCGATGACCGGTCCGTGGCCGGGCCAGATGGTCGTGATCTCCTGCTCGGAGGCCAGCGCATGCAGCCGGTCGAGCGAGTCCAGGTACGCACCCAGCTGCCCGTCGGGATGGGCGACCACGGTCGTGCCGCGCCCGAGCACCGTGTCACCGGTGAGGCAGGCCCCCTCCGCCGGCAGCACGAACGACAACGAGTCCGCCGTGTGCCCCGGTGTGGCGACCACCCGGATCTCCAGGCCGTCGACCGACACCACGTCGCCCCCGGTCAGGCCCTCGGACCCCAGCCGGTACGCCGGGTCCAGGGCCCGCACGCCGCACCCGACCCGTTCGGCGAACTCCCGCGCCGCTTCGGCGTGGTCGGCGTGGTGATGGGTGAGCAGGACGACCGCGACCTCGCCGGCGACCGCCTCGATCGCGTCGAGGTGGGACAGGATCGACGGCCCGGGGTCGACCACCACCGACCGCGAGGAGTCCGGCTCGCGCAACACCCACGTGTTGGTGCCGTCGAGCGTCATGACGCTGGCGTTCGGAGCGAGGACGCACTCGCCGCGCGAGCCGAACGACCCGCCCTCCCACGTCATCGCCCGAGCCGCTCCTCGACGAGGGGGCGGAGCCGATCCGGCATGGACAGGGTCGCCTCGTCCGCCTCACCGGTCACCTCGGGGGTGAACATGTCGATGCTGCGGTCGGCCGCCGCGGCCAGCACGGCGGCCGGGTCGGCGTACTGCCCGACCTCCAGGCAGGTGAGGTACGTCGGCGGCATCATCATCAGCTCGCCGTCGTCGACGGCCTGCACCGCCTCCAGCGCCGGCAGCCAGGCGACGGACGACGACTCGGACGACACGTCGCGCGTCCGCTGCCCCTCCGGCAGCGAGGCGGCGAAGAACCAGGTGCGGTAGCGGCGCGGCTCGAACACCGGGGTCAGCCACCCCGCCCAGACGCCCAGCAGGTCGCTGCGGATCACCAGCCCGCGGCGGGAGCAGAAGTCCGACATCGCGAGCTCGCGGGACTCCAGCGCCACCCGGTCGGCCTCCCAGTCGTCGCCGGTGGTGTCGGCGACCACGTCGGTCGGTGAGGTGCCGGCCAGCAGGACGCCGGACTCCTCGAACGTCTCCCGCACGGCGGCACACACCAGGGCCCGCGCCTCGGCCTCGTCGACGCCGAGCCTCGCCGCCCAGTCGGCGGGCGGCGGTCCGGCCCAGGCGACCGTGGCGTCGAAGTCGCGCCGGTCGACCCCGCCGCCGGGGAAGACACACATGCCGCCCGCGAAGGCCATCGACGTCTGGCGGCGCAGCAGGTAGATCGCAGGTCCCGCTTCCGTCCCCCGCAGGAGTACGACGGTCGCGGCGTCACGCGGCTCGGCGGGCTGCCGGGTGCCGTCGGCGTACTCCTTCGCCTGCTCGACCAGGTGCGCCGGCAACGGGATCCGCAGCACGGCTCAGAACTCCACGACCAGCTCGACCTCGACCGGCGCGTCCAGCGGCAGCACGGGCACCCCCACCGCCGACCGGGCGTGTACGCCGGCGTCGGCGAAGACCGAGCCGAACAGCTCCGAGGCACCGTTGGCGACCTGCGGCTGGCCGGTGAAGTCGGGCGTGGACGCGACGAAGACCACCGCCTTGACGACCCGCTTGACCAGCTCGAGGTCGCCGAGCTCGGCCTTGACCGCGGCGATCGCGTTGAGGGCGCACTGCTGGGCGCACTCGACGGCCTCGTCCGGGCTGACGTCGCCCCCGACCTTGCCGGTCCGCATCAGCTCGCCCGACCGCATCGGGAGCTGCCCCGAGGTGAAGACGAGGTTGCCGGAGCGCACGGCCGGGACGTAGACCGCCACCGGCTTGGGAACCTCGGGGACCGACAGGCCAAGATCGGCGAGCCGCTCCTCGGGATGCGCCACGACTCAGCCCTCGCTTTCCGTGGCTCGCAGTTCGAGCGCCTTCGCACGGCCGGCGGGCAGGTGCGGGCCGCCGCGCTCTCCCGCTTCGCTCACGACACCGGGCGCTTGAAGTAGCCCACGAGGTTCTCCGGGTTCATGCCCGGTGCGATCTGCACCAGCTCCCAGCCCTCGGACCCGAAGTTGTCGAGGATCTGCTTGGCGGTGTGCGTCAGGATCGGCGCGGTCAGGTACTCCCACTTGGTCATGCCGGGGACTCTACCCATGGCCGTGTCTCCCAGTCCTCGGCCGTCGCGAGCGACGTCCAACGCGTGCGATCGCCTGTCCGGGGTCCCCGCGGAATCGGGAGCGTAGCGAGCGATTCTGTGGGGTGGTGGCTTGGCGGAGGAGGGAGGCGGGCCGGAGGCCCGACGACTGACGCTTGGCCGGGGTCCCCGCGGAAACGCGAGCGCAGCGAGCGCTTTCCGTGGGGTGGCGACTTCGCAGCCAGCGTGCGTGGTGGGCGGCGCGCAGCAGGCCATGGGACTGGGAGACACGGCCTTAGGCCGTCAGGGCACTACGGTGGCGGAGTGGACAGAACCGACGCGGCCGAGGATCGCAAGAAGGACGACGGGCGCGACCCGTTCGAGAGATTCGTGGAGGCGGCCAACCTGGTCGTGAGCCGCGGCCCGTTCTTCATGGTCATCATCGTCGCCCTCGTGCTGTGGGCCGTCAGCTACCCCCTCTGGTCGAGCGCCACCAAGTGGGAGCTCGCGCTGCACACCGGGTCGGCGATCCTGTCGCTCCTCCTGCTGGTGCTGCTCGAGAACGCCGGCCGTCGCAGCCAGGAGTCGATCCAGGAGAAGCTCAACGTGCTGGCCGAGGCGCTCTCGGACCTGATGGAGTCACAGGCCCGGCAGGACCCCGAGCTCGAGGATGCCGTGCGCCGCCTCCGCGAGGCCGTCGGCCTGGAGGAGCGTCACTAGCGCAGGACGCGATACCGCACGTGGGTGGCGTACGTCGAGCTCCAGACGCCAAGGACCTCGAGATCGAGGTCGTGCCCGAATCCCTCGAACAGCCGCTTGCCGCCGCCGAGCACCACGGGCGCGGTCGAGATGGCCAGCTCATCCACGACCCCGGCTTCGAGGCCCTGACGGATCAGGTCCGCCCCGCCGCCGAGCGCCACGGCGCCATCGCCCGCGAGCTCTCGCGCCTTGGTCAGCGCCGCGTCGAAGCCGTCGATGAAGAGGAAGCCGGTCGAGGGGTCGGGCTGGTCCTCGATCGCGGTGGGTGAGCACGATCAGCGTGCCGGGGAACGGGTTGGTCCCACCCCACGCGCCTGCGGCCTCGTACATGTTGCGGCCCACGATCGAGCAGCCCAGACCCTCGGTGACGCTGTCGAAGTACTCCTTGTCGGGGCCGTGCATCCCGTCGGTGTCGAGCGCCGTCGTCGGCATAGGTCCACGGGCCGCCCATGACCCAGTAGTGGAGGCGTTCGCCTCCAATGCCGAGGCCCTGGCCCTCGTGGTCGTCCGGTCCGACGACGTACCCGTCGAGTGATGTGCGTGATGGAGGCAATGACCTTGTTCATGTCAGGACCGACCGTCGCCGCCGCTGCGAACTCATCGGCGCGCTACAAGAACGACACGTACGGCGCCAGCAGCTCGCGCAGCTCGTTGACGGCCAGGGCCAGGAACAGCAACGCGCAGAGCGCCATCAGCGAGTTCGACAACCAGCCGTTGCGCCACTGGCGCGGCACGACGTCGTCGCGGCGGTTGAGCAGCACCAGCAGCGTGATCGCCAGGAAGGGCATGAAGAGAGCGCCGAGCGTCCCGTAGGCGAGGATCAGCCCGACCGGCTGGTCCAGCAGGAGCAGCAGCATCGGCGGGAACGTCAGCCACAGCAGGTAGAGCCTGAAGAAGCGGCCTCCGGTGCGGGTGTCCGCGTGGCCCGACGGCAGGTTGCGGAGGTTGCCGACGAAGTCCGCGAACATCAGGCTCACGCCGCTCCACACGCCGATCAGCGACGTGAAGGAGGCCGCCCAGAAGCCCACGAGGAACACGTAGCGGAACGTCTCGCCGTACCGGTCGGCCAGCACGTCGGAGACCTCGACCAGCGCCCCCTCATCGGTCCCCACCGCGATGTTGGCGGAGTAGAAGAGCTCGGCGCCGACGATCAGCGTCGCCACGACGAAGATCGCGGTCGCGGCGTACGCGACCGAGTTGTCGATCCGCATGACCTTCATGAAGCGCGGCGTCGACCAGCCCTTCTCGCGCAACCAGTAGCCGTACGCCGCGAGCGTGATCGTGCCGCCGACACCACCGGCGAGGGCGAGGATGTTGATCAAGGAGTCGTCCGGGAGGATCGGGCGGAGGCCGAGCACGATCTCGCCGAGGTTGGGCGCGGTGACCGCGGCCGCGCCGACGATCGTCACGAACATGACTCCGACGAGCGCGACCGTGATCCGCTCGAAGGTGACGTAGGAGCCGAACCACACCATCACCAGCCCGACGAGGCCGAACGCCACGGCGGTCCAGCGCAGCGACAGGTCGGGGAAGATCGCCACCACGGGCAGTGCCGACGACGACATCGCGGTCGCGCCGTAGACCAGGCCCCAGACCACGATGTACGGCGCGAAGTACCACGTCGTCCAGCGGCCGATGCTGCGCCAGCCCTCGAAGATGGTCAGCCCGGATGCGAGCGAGAACCGTCCCGCCCCCTCGACCAGCACCACCTTGATCACCGCGCCCAGCACGGCCACCCACAGCAGTGTGTAGCCGAACTTCGCGCCGGCGACGAGGGTTGCCACCAGGTCCGCGGCGCCCACACCGGTCGCCGCGACCACCAGCCCGGGCCCGACCACCCTCCACCTCGGCGGCCGCTCCGCCTGCTGCTGCTGCTTTCCTGCTCCGTCGTCATCAATGCCTCCCGAGGTGAGTCATCGGTCCATCATGCACACAAACGTCAGACGAGCTCCGGCTCGGTCTTCTCGCGGACCTCGTCCTCGGTGACGCCCGGCGCCAGCTCGACCAGCTTCAGCCCGTCCGGCGTGACGTCGAGGACGGCGAGGTCGGTGATGATCCGCTGCACGACGGCCCGGCCGGTGTAGGGCAGCGAGCAGTCGTTGACGATCTTGTAGGAGCCGTCCCGGGCGACGTGCTCCATCAGCACGATCACCCGCTTGGCGCCGTGGACCAGGTCCATCGCGCCGCCCATGCCCTTGACCATCTTGCCGGGGATCATCCAGTTGGCGATGTCGCCCGCGGCCGAGACCTGCATCGCGCCCAGGATGGCGGCGTCGATCTTGCCGCCGCGGATCATCCCGAACGACGTGGCCGAGTCGAAGAACGACGCGCCCTTGCGCAGGGTGACCGTCTCCTTGCCGGCGTTGATCAGGTCCGGGTCCTCCTCGCCCTCGATCGGGTAGGCGCCGACGCCGAGGATGCCGTTCTCCGACTGCAGGACCAGCTCGACGTCGTCGGCGACGTAGTTGGGCACCAGCGTCGGCAGGCCGATGCCGAGGTTGACGTAGGAGCCGTCGGTCAGCTCCGACGCCGCCCGGGCCGCCATCTCCTCCCGCGACCATCCACCCATCAGACGTCACCCTCCTTCGACTCGACCGGAGCCGCGGGGCGGGGACGCACCGTCCGCCGTTCGATCCGCTTGTCGGCCGCCTGCTCGGGGGTCAGGGCGACCACGCGCTGCACGAACACCCCGGGCGTGTGGACGTCGTTCGGGCTCGAGCTCGCCGGGCTCGACGAGCTGCTCCACCTCGGCGATGGTGACCCGCCCGCACATCGCCGCCAGCGGGTTGAAGTTGCGGGCCGAGTCGCGGTAGATCAGGTTGCCGTGCCGGTCGCCCTTCCAGGCCCGCACCAGGCCGAAGTCGGCGATGATCGCCTCCTCGAGGACGTACTCCCGCGTCGCCATCCGATCGACGAAGTCGCGGGTCTCCTTCGGCGGCGACGACACCACGACGTTGCCGTCGGCGTCGTACCGCCACGGCAGCCCGCCCTCGGCGACCTGGGTGCCGCCGCCGGTCGCGGTGAAGAAGGCCGGGATCCCGGAGCCGCCGGCCCGCATCCGCTCGGCCAGGGTGCCCTGCGGGGTGAGCTCGACCTCGAGCTCGCCGTGGAGGTACTGCCGGGCGAACTCCTTGTTCTCGCCGACGTACGACGAGACCATCCGGCGCAGCCGCTTCGCCATCAGCAGCCGGCCCAGGCCCCACTCGTCGACCCCGCAGTTGTTGGAGACCGCCTCCAGGTCGGTGGCGCCGCTCTCGAGGATCGCCTCGATCAGGACCGACGGGATCCCGCAGAGGCCGAAGCCGCCGACCGAGAGCGTCGCTCCGTTCCCGATGTCCGCCACCGCCTCGGCCGCACTGGCCACGACCTTGTCCACGAACGTCCTCCCGCACTCCTCGGTTGCCCGAAGCCTTTTGCACCGGGCCCCACCCTAGCCACGCGTGCGCCGCCCGCCGTATGGGCCGGGCCCACACACTGGGCACACACAGGTGGGCACACACAAGAGGGGCGCCCCCACTAGGCTCCAACCGTGAGCGAACCCCAGCACCGCTCTGACTGGCCGCGCGTGAAGCTGCACGTCGTCACCGGCAAGGGCGGCACCGGCAAGTCCACCGTCGCGGCCGCGCTCTCCCTCGCGCTCGCCTCCCACGGCAAGAACGTCCTCCTGTGCGAGGTCGAGGGGCGGCAGGGGATCGCGCGGATGTTCGACGTCGACCAGCTCCCCTACGAGGAGCGCCGGATCGCCGCGGGCCTCACCGGTGACGACGGGACGCCCGGCAACGTCTACGCGCTGCACATCGACGCGGAGTCCGCGCTCCTGGAGTACCTCGCGATGTACTACCGGCTCGGCCGCGCCGGTCGCGCCCTCGACCGCTTCGGGGTGATCGAGTTCGCCACCACGATCGCCCCCGGTGTCCGCGACGTGCTCCTCACCGGCAAGGTCTTCGAGGCCGCCAAGGAAGGTCGCCGCGGCAAGAACACCCGGCAGTACGACGCGGTCGTGCTCGACGCGCCTCCGACCGGAAGGATCACCCAGTTCCTCGGGGTCAACAGCGAGCTGGCCGGCCTGGCGAAGATGGGGCCGGTCAAGACCCAGGCCGACACCGTGATGACGCTCTTCCGGTCGAAGCGGACGGCCGTCCACCTGGTCACCGTGCTGGAGGAGATGCCGGTCCAGGAGACCGCGGACGCCATCGCCGAGCTGCGAGGCGCCCGGCTGCCGGTCGGCGGCGTGGTCGTCAACCAGGTTCGCCCCCAGGATCTCGACAACGGCGCCCTCGAGGCCATCCGGGCGGAGACGGTCGAGGTCGAGAGCCTGGTGGCGGACCTGAAGTCGGCGGGCATCGAGGCCGGTGACGAGGTCGTGACCGACCTGCTCGCCGAGGCCCGGGACCACGCCGAGCGGCGTGCCCTCGAGGACGCCCAGCGTGAGCTGGTCCGCGGGTTCGACGTACCGACGTACGAGCTGCCGCGCCTGCCCGGAGGGGCCGACCTCGGTGCCCTGTACGAGCTGGCCGCGGAGCTGAAGACCCAGGGCATGGCATGAACAGCTCACGAAGCCGCTGCACACAGGTTCGGCCCGCTGGCCGCCTCCGCGTCGTCGGCGCCGGACCTGGACGTCGACGCCCTGCTCGACGACCCGGGCACCGGCATCATCGTGTGCTGCGGCTCGGGCGGGGTCGGGAAGACCACCACCTCCGCGGCGCTGGGCCTGCGGGCGGCCGAGCGCGGCCGCAAGGTCGTGGTCCTGACCATCGACCCGGCCCGGCGGCTGGCTCAGTCGATGGGGATCGAGGCACTCGACAACACCCCTCGTCCGGTCGAGGGACTGTCGTGGGCCGACGGGGCGGCCGGGCGGGAGGGTTCCCCTCAGATGGACGCGATGATGCTGGACATGAAGCGCACCTTCGACGAGGTGGTGGAGAGCCAGGCCACCCCGGAGAAGGCGAAACAGATCCTGGAGAACCCCTTCTACATCGCCCTGTCCAGCTCGTTCGCCGGGACGCAGGAGTACATGGCGATGGAGAAGCTGGGCCAGATCCACCAGCAGTCCCGGGTCGACGGGAGCTACGACCTGATCGTGGTGGACACACCGCCGTCCCGCTCCGCCCTCGACTTCCTCGACGCCCCTGAGCGGCTCTCGAGCTTCCTCGACGGCCGGTTCATCCGGCTGCTGCTGGCGCCGGCGCGCGGACCGGCGCGGATGATGACCGCCGGGGTCGGGCTGATCACCAACGCCCTGACCAAGATCCTGGGCGCCCAGATCCTGCGGGACATGCAGACGTTCGTCACGGCGTTCGACACCCTCTTCGGAGGGTTCCGACAGCGGGCCCAGAAGACCTTCGAGCTGCTCCAGGCAGACGGTACGGCGTTCTTGGTCGTGGCGGCACCGGAGCGGGATGCGCTGCGGGAGGCGGCGTACTTCGTCGAACGTCTCAGCGAGGACCGGATGCCGCTGGCGGGACTCGTGGTCAACCGCGCCAGCCCGGCCCCGCTCGGTGACCTCTCCGCCGACGAGGCGATGGCTGCGGCCGCCCGGCTCAACAAGCTGGACGACACGGCCCTGTCCGGGGGCCTGTTGCGGCTGCACGCCGACCGCACGCGACTGGTCGAGCGCGAGGCGCGGCTGCGCGAGCGGTTCGCCGCCGCGCACCCCAAGGTGCCCACCGTGGTGGTGCCTGCTCTGGCCGGCGACGTGCACGACCTGACCGGCTTGCGCCGGGTCGGCGAGCTGCTGGCGGAGGGCTGAACCCTCAGATGGTGGCGGCGACCTTCGTCGCGCCCTTGGTCTCCTGCTCGCGAGCGGCCTCGAGCACGGCCCGCCAGGATGCGGTGGGCCGGCGGCGGAGGAGTGCCCGACGCTCACGCTCGGTCATGCCACCCCACACCCCCCACTCGATCTGGTTGTCGAGGGCCTCGGCCAGGCACTCGGTGCGCACAGGACAGCCCGTGCACAGCTGCTTGGCCTTGTTCTGCTCGGCGCCGCGAACGAAGAGCTGGTCCGGCGAGGCCTGGCGGCATGCCGCCGAAGGAGCCCAATTCTCTACCCACATGATGACGTCCCCACATCCGTCCGATATTCGGTGACGCCTGCTGGCGCCATTCCGTTCCCCGAGAAGAAGGTAGAGGAATCAACTACTTCGCCGTAAGACTCGATCAGCCCAGATCACATAGCCCGGTATGACTAGTCATCAGGTGTCACGAATCGGCCGGGATACACCCGCTCACGTACATTAGGGGCCATGTCCGTGCCTCCCGACGAGCGCCTGCCGGCCAATCGCGTGCTCTCCCATCTCGGCGTCATGGCCGCCGTAGCCGCCGTGCTGGGCGTCGTCGTGGCCGGTCTGGCCATCCCGTTCGCGGGCGTGGTCGGACTCGCGGCCCGCGACGTGGCCCGCGGCATGGACAACCTCCCCACCGAGCTCGAGACCGAGGCCCTCCCGCAGAAGACCAAGATCATCGACGCCAACGGTAACGTGATTGCCGCGATCTACGACGAGAACCGCGTCAACGTGCCGCTGAGCCAGATGTCGCGGACCATGGTCAAGTCGATCGTCTCCATCGAGGACTCCCGCTTCTACCAGCACGGCGCCCTCGACCTCAAAGGCACCCTGCGCGCGCTGATCACCAACCAGGCGAGCGAGGCCACGGTCCAGGGCGGTTCGTCGATCACCCAGCAGATGGTGAAGCTGACCCTGGTCAGCCAGGCCAACACCAGGGCCGAGCGCGAGGCCGCCACCGACGACACCTACGCCCGCAAGATCCGCGAGCTGCGCTACGCCATCGCGTTCGAGGAGAAGTACTCCAAGGACTGGATCCTCGAGCAGTACCTCAACCTCGCCTACTTCGGCGACGGCGCCTTCGGCGTGCAGGCGGCCGCTCGCCACTACTTCGACAAGAACGCGAAGTACCTCGACCTTCGGGAGTCCGCGCTCCTCGCCGGCCTGGTGAAGAACCCCACCGGCTACGACCCGACCAACTCGGCCGATCGAGGCGAAGCGTCGCCGCAACGTGGTCCTCGACCGGATGGCCGAGCTCAACGTCATCAGCCGCGAGCGGGCGGCCAAGGTCAAGAAGCGGGACCTGGGGCTCGACGTCCAGCCAGCAGAGAACGGCTGCGTGCTCTCCCGCGCACCCTTCTTCTGCGACTACGTCGCTCAACGTCCTGATGGAGGACGAGTCCCTCGGCAAGACCCCTGAGGAGCGCAAGAAGCTGATCCGGTCCGGTGGCCTCACCATCCGCACCACGATCGACCTGCGCTACCAGGCGGCGGCCGACAAGTCGGTCCGGGCGCACGTCTTCCCGACCGACCAGGCGCTGGGCGGTCTCGCCATGGTCGAGCCCGGGACCGGCAACGTGCGGGCCATCGCCCAGTCGCGGCCGATGGGCCGCAACAAGCCGAAGGGCGAGACCTACCTCAACTACGTCGTCCCCACCAGGTACGGCGACTCCGCCGGCTTCCAGGCGGGCTCGACCTTCAAGGCGTTCGTCCTGGCCGCCGCGCTGGCCAAGGGCATCGACCCACGCACGACGCTGAGCGTGCCGTCGCAGGAGTTCATCCCGATGAACGACTACCGCACCTGCGACGGCCCGTACACCAGCACCGAGATCTGGGACCCGCAGAACTACGACGGCCGCGGCGGCACCTTCGACCTGTACTCCGGCACCCAGCTGTCGGTGAACACCTTCTTCGCCAACCTGGAGCTGCTGACCGGGCTGTGCCAGCCCTACGAGCTGGCCAAGAGCATGGGCATCGACCTCACCAACCCGGACCGCGAACGGGTCCCGTCGTTCACGCTCGGCGTCGTCAACACCAGCCCGCTGGAGATGGCCGAGGCCTACGCCACCTTCGCCGCCCAGGGCAAGCACTGCGCCTCACGCGCCGTGACCGCGATCGAGGACGCCGCCGGGCAACCTGCTCAAGGAGTACCCCTCCCGGTGCACCCAGGTGCTGGAGGCGAACGTCGCCAACACCGTCAACGACATCCTCAAGGGCGTCATGGAGCCCGGCGGGTTCGGCTCCGCGATCACGACGGTCCAGCCGGACGCCGGCAAGACCGGCACCACCCAGGACGGCAAGTCCGTGTGGTTCGTCGGCTACACCCCGAACCTCGCCACGGCCGCGATGATCGCCGGCGCCAACGCGGAGGGCCAGCCGATCCCGCTGGCGGGCCAGACCGTCGGCGGCTCGTTCATCGCCAGCGCCTCCGGCTCCGGCATCGCCGGCCCGATGTGGGGTGACGCGATGGGGGTGATCGAGCAGTGGCTCGACGACGCGACCTTCGTGCCGCCGTCGCTCGAGCAGCTCGAGGGCGAGCCAGCCTCCGTGCCAGACACCTACGGCATGAGCATCTCGACCGCGACGCAGCAGATCGAGGACGCCGGCTTCGTCGTCCTGGTCGCCAGCGACGAGGTCTTCTCCAACTACCCGGCCGGCACGGTCGCCTACACCAGCCCCGGAGCCGACGACATCGCGTCCCAGGGCGACGTGGTCACGATCTACCCCTCCATCGGCTACGTGCCCGCGCCACCACCCCCGGACAACGGCGGCGGCGGTGACGGCGGCGGCGGCGGCGGTGACGGCGGCGGCGGCGGCGGCGGCGGCGGCGGCAACGGCGGCGGCGGGAACGGCAACGGCGGGAACGGCCGCGGCAACGGCCGGCGGCAACGGCCGGCGGCTCAGGCCAGCCCAGCCGGCTTCGCACCACCGCGGCGACGGCGGCCCCGTCGGCCCGCCCCTTCACCTGGGGCTGAACGACGCCCATCACCTTGCCCATGGCGCGCATGCCTTCACCCTCGGCACCGGTCTGCGCGATGGCCTCGGTGACGATCGTCTCGATCTCGGCGTCCGACAGCGGCTCGGGCAGGTAGTCGGCGAGCACCGCCGCCTCCGCACGCTCGCGCTCGGCCATCTCCGGCCGCCCGCCGTCGTCGAAGGCGGTCGCCGCCTCGCGACGCTTCTTGGCCTCGGTGGACAGCACGCCCACGATGTCGTCGTCGCTGAGCTCCCGGGCCTGCTTGCCCGCCACCTCCGCGTTGGTGATCGCCGTCAGCACCATCCGCAGGGTCGATGACCGGATCTCCTCACGCGCCTTGATGGCCGCGGTGAGGTCGGAGCGGAGCCGGTCCTTGAGAGCACTCATGGGCGTCATTGTGGCAGCCTTGCGGCATGCGCCTCCCCCCGATTGTCGCGCCCTGGCGACGGGTGGGATGGCCGCCGGTGCTCGGCCTCACGGCGTACGCCGTGTGGGAGACGCGGGCGTTCCGCCTCCGCGACGTGACCGTGCCGCTGCTGCCGCCCGGCCAGCCGAGCCTGCGGGTGCTGCACCTCAGCGACCTCCACCTGACGCCCGGGCAGCAGCGCAAGCAGGACTGGCTGGCCGGGCTCTGCGCCCTCGACCCGGACCTCGTGGTCAACACCGGCGACAACATCGCCCACCGCGACTCCATCCCCCGGCTGCGCGACTCCCTGGGGCCGCTGCTCGACGTCCCCGGGGTCTTCGTCCTCGGCTCCAACGACTACTACTCGCCCACGCTGCGCAACCCTCTGCGCTACCTCCTCCCCGACAACGGCAAGCGGCACACCGACAGCGCCCTCCTGCCCTGGCGCGAGCTCAAGGACGCTGTTCACCGGCTCCGGCTGGCTCGACCTGACCAACCAGCGTGCCTCGCTGAAGGTCGGAGCGACGACGTTCTCGTTCGCCGGGGTCGACGACCCGCACCTGCGCTACGACCGGCTCGACGAGGTGGCCGGCCCGGCCGATCCGGACGCCGACGTGCGGCTGGGCGTCGCCCACGCGCCGTACCTGCGGGTGCTCGACCAGTTCGCGGCCGACGGGTACGACGCGATCCTGGCCGGCCACACCCACGGCGGCCAGGTGTGCGTGCCCGGCGTCGGCGCGCTGACCACCAACTGCGACCTCGAGCCGGCCCGGGCCAAGGGCCTGCACCGCCACCCGGCCCACTCGCGTGCCCGGCGACCCGGGCTCCGCCTGGCTGCACGTCTCGGCCGGGCTCGGCACCAGCCCCTACGCCCAGGTGCGGGTGGCCTGCCGCCCCGAGGCGACCCTGCTGACCCTCACCTCGCACGGCTGATTCACCGCGGTCCGACGCGATTGGAGCGGCGCGCGACCGCTCCGGTATGCTCGCCGTGCCCTGGCGGTGGTGCCCGACCTTCATCGGTCGGGATCGAGACCAGGGCACTTTCGGGCTGTGGCGCAGCTTGGTAGCGCGCCTCGTTCGGGACGAGGAGGCCGCAGGTTCAAATCCTGTCAGCCCGACCCGGTGATCTCCGAGGAGATCGTGAGCGCGTCGATCCACGGGTCGGCGCGCTCGGTCGTTCCCGTCGCCCACTGCCAGGCGTTCTGGCAGACTTCGCGGCATGGCTGATCAGGATCGTGACGGGCCGTCGCTGGAGCTCCCGTCCTTCGGTTTCCGGCGCAAGCGGGGCAAGAAGGCTCGCGCTGCCGCCGAGGCCGAGCCGGTTCCCCAGCCCGAACCGACCCCGGAACCCGAACCGGTGGCGGAGCCCGAACCGGTAGCGGAGCCCGAACCGACGCCCGAGCCCGAACCGGCGCCCGAGCCCGAACCAGCGCCCGAGCCGCGGAGCCCGAGCCGCCGAGCCCGAGCCGGAACCCGAGCCGACACAGCCGTTGCCGCGGCCGAACCAGCCCCGGAACCGACACCGGAGCCCGCGACCGAGCCGATCCCGGTGGCCCGCGAGAGCTCCGCCGAGCAGCCCGCCGACCACGCGAGACCCCCGGGCAGCCGCTGTTCGCCGACGAGACGCCTGCGACCGCCACCACCGTCGCCGCGACCGAGGAGCGGGTGGAGCCCGAGCCGGAGGTGCGCGAGCGAAGAAGCCGCGGAGGTCGTTCCGGCTCTCCATCGGGGCGATCCCGGGCGCCATCCTCACCGGGATCCTGGTCGGGGCGCTGACCGTCGGGCTGACCTGGGGATCGCTGCAGCTCTGCGAGCTCGTCAGGGGGCATCCTCCTGCGGAGGCACCGGTCTCTTCCTGCTGCTGCTGATCCTGGTGGCGATGGTCTTCCTCGGCGCCGGCCTGCTTCGCATCTTCGGGGTTGCCGAGGCGGGCAGCACCAGCTTCCTCGCCGTCGGGCTGCTCGCGGTGGTGGTGCTGCTGTTCCTCGTTGACCTGCTCTTCAACTGGTGGATGATCATCGTCATCCCGTGCGTGACCCTGCTGACCTACACGCTCTCCGCGTGGGTCACGACGTCGTTCGTCGACAGCGGCAGGGACTAGCCAGCGCAGGTCCGCGGCGACCAGCTCGGCGATCTGCACGGTGTTGAGGGCCGCGCCCTTGCGCAGGTTGTCGTTGCTCACGAACAGCGCGAGTCCCCGGTCGTCGTCGACACCGGGGTCCTGGCGCAACCGGCCGACGTACGACGGGTCCTTGCCCGCGGCCTGCAG
This sequence comes from uncultured Actinomycetota bacterium, assembly GCA_963848795.1. Taxonomy (GTDB): domain Bacteria; phylum Actinomycetota; class Actinomycetes; order Propionibacteriales; family Nocardioidaceae; genus Nocardioides. The sequence goes on along the minus strand of CAWKEX010000010.1, from coordinate 188,237 downwards.
CGGGGTCGGGATGTCGGACAGCTCGACGCCCGGCGCGCCCGTCAGCAGCTCGCGCGCCCGCGCGACCGGCATGGGAGCCGCGAACTCGGCGTTGATCGCCAGCGAGTGGCCGGTGAAGACCGGCACCCGGACGCAGATGCCGGACACCTTCAGCTCGGGGATGCCGAGGATCTTGCGTGACTCGTTGCGGAGCTTCTGCTCCTCGTCGGTCTCCTCGAGCCCGTCGTCGACGATCGACCCGGCCATCGGCAGGACGTTGTGAGCGATCGTCCGGGCGTACTTGACCGGCTCTGGGAACGCCACCGCCTCGCCGTCGTAGGCCAGCTCGCGCGCCTTGTCGCCGGCCGCCGCGAGCTGGGCGGCCAGCTCCTCGACGCCCGCGACACCGGACCCGGACACGGCCTGGTACGTCGACGCGATCAGCCGGACGAGCCCGGCGTCGTCGTGCAGGGGCTTGAGGACCGGCATCGCGGCCATGGTGGTGCAGTTCGGGTTCGCGATGATCCCCTTGCGGGCCTCACGGATCGCGTCGGGGTTGACCTCGGAGACCACGAGCGGGACGTCGGGGTCCATCCGGAACGCCGAGGAGTTGTCGACCACCACGGCTCCAGCCTCGGCGTACCGCGGGGCGAGCGCCCGCGAAGTCGACGCCCCGGCGGAGAACAGGGCGATGTCGAGGCCGGTCGGGTCGGCGGTCGCGGCGTCCTCGACGGTGATCTCGCGGCCGGCGAAGGGCAGGGTGGTGCCGGCCGAGCGCGCGGAGGCGAAGAAGCGGACCTCGTCGGCCGGGAACGACCGCTCGGCGAGGATCTGCCGCAGGGCGACGCCCACCTGTCCGGTGGCGCCGACGATCCCGATTCGCAGGCTCATCGACCGGTCCCGCCGTAGACGACCGCCTCGACCTCGGAGGCGTCGAGGTCGAACGCGGTGTGCGTGGCCTGGACGGCGGCGTTGATCTGGGCCTCGTCGACGATCACCGAGATCCGGATCTCGGAGGTGGAGATCATCTCGATGTTGACGCCCGCGGAGGCGAGCCCGGCGAAGAACTTGGCGGTGATGCCGGGGTGGGACCGCATGCCGGCGCCGATCAGCGACACCTTGCCGATCTGGTCGTCGTAGAGCAGCTTGTCGTAGCCGACCTCGTCCTGGATCCGGGCCAGCGCGCCCATGGCCGTCTGTCCGTCCTCGCGCGGCAGGGTGAACGAGATGTCGGTGAGCCCCGTGGCGGCGGCAGAGACGTTCTGGACGACCATGTCGATGTTGACCTCGGTCGCGGCCAGCGCCTCGAAGATCCGGGCCGCCTCACCCACCTTGTCGGGTACGCCGACGACGGTGATCTTGGCTTCGCTCCGGTCGTGGGCGACGCCGGCGATGATGGCCTGTTCCATCTCTTCTCCCTCAGCGGTGGGGATGATCCAGGTGCCTTCCTTCTGACTGAAGGAGGAGCGCACGTGGACGGGCATGTTGTAGCGACGGGCGTACTCGACGCAGCGGAGGTGGAGGATCTTGGCCCCGGAGGCCGCCATCTCCAGCATCTCCTCGGTGGAGACGCGGTGCAGCTTGCGGGCCGTCGGGACGATCCGCGGGTCGGCGGTGAAGACACCGTCGACGTCGGAGTAGATCTCGCACACCTCGGCCCCGAGCGCCGCTGCGAGGGCGACCGCGGTGGTGTCGGAGGCGCCGCGGCCGAGGGTGGTGATGTCCTTGGTGTCCTGCGAGACGCCCTGGAAGCCGGCGACGATCGCGATCGCGTCGTCCTTGATGGCGTTCTCGATCCGGCCCGGCGTGATGTCGATGATCTTCGCCTTGCCGTGGGCGGAGTCGGTGATGACGCCGGCCTGCGAGCCGGTGAACGACTGGGCCTTGTGGCCGAGCTGCGCGATCGCCATCGCCAGCAGCGCCATCGAGATCCGCTCCCCGGCGGTGAGCAGCATGTCGAGCTCGCGGGGCGGGGGCAGCGGCGTCACCTGCTCGGCGAGGTCGCGCAGCTCGTCGGTGGTGTCGCCCATCGCGGACACGACGACGACCACGTCGTGTCCCGCCTTGCGGGTCGCCACGATGCGCTGTGCGACCCGCTTGATGCCGGTCGCGTCGGCGACCGACGAGCCGCCGTACTTCTGCACGACAATGCCCACTGGTCAGTTACCTCTGCTGATCGGCGGCAAGGGCACTGAGTTTACCGGGGCGCCGACGGGTCGGCCTCCAGCATCTCAATCGCCGCGGCGACCTGTTCGTCCTCGCCCTCGATGTCGGCGTCGAGCCGGTCGTGGGCGACGACGGACAGCAGCGCGTTGAGCGCCGCTCCGGCGAGGTTGCCCCAGGACGAGACGTAGGAGAACTGCCACCACCACAACGCCTCGTCGACGTTGCCGAGCCGGTAGTGGCGCAGGCCGTTCTCGAGGTCGGTGGCGATGCTGGTCAGGTCGTCGGAGAGCTGGCTCTCGACCAGCTCCGGCACGTAGGGGTCGAACACCAGGCCGTAGGTGTCGATGCTGTCGAGCATCTCGGCCAGCCGCAGCCGCATCTCGTCGATGTCGGGCTCGGGGCCCACGTCGGGTTGGTACTCGGCTCGCGGGGCGAAGTCACGCTGGGCGCCGAGCCGGGCGCCCGCGAGCAGGACCTGGCTGATCTCCAGCAACAGCAGCGAGATGGCGCGGCCGACGTCGCCCTCGCGGGCGATGGCCTGGAGGGCGATCAGGAAGCTCTCGACCTGATCGGCGATCTGCTGGGCGAACTCACGGGTCTCGCCGTCGACCTTCTGCGGTTCATTCATTCTGCGGATCGCCTCCCTGCGAACGCTCTCCCCAAAGTGACCTCATCGGCGTACTCGAGGTCACCACCTACCGGCAGTCCACTCGCCAACCGCGTCACGCGCAACCCGATTGGCTTGAGCAACCTGGTGAGATAGGTCGCCGTGGCCTCGCCTTCGAGGTTCGGATCGGTCGCGAGAATGACCTCGGTGACCGTGCCGTCGGCCAGCCGGGTCATCAGCTCGCGCATCCGGAGCTGGTCGGGGCCGATGCCGTCGATCGGCGAGATCGCCCCGCCCAGCACGTGGTAGCGCCCGCGGAACTCACGGGTCCGCTCGATGGCCACCACGTCCTTGTACTCCTCGACGACACACAGGACGGTGAGGTCGCGACGCGGGTCGCGACAGATCCGGCACTGGTCGTCCTCGGAGACGTTGAAGCAGATGTTGCAGAACTTCACCTTCGCCTTGACCTCGACCAGGATGTCGGCGAGGCGGCGTACGTCGGCGGGCTCGGCCTGGAGCAGGTGGAACGCGATCCGTTGCGCGCCCTTGGGACCGACGCCGGGCAGTCGCCCCAGCTCGTCGATCAGGTCCTGGACGATCCCTTCGTACACACCGACCTCGCTATCTAGCCCAAACCCTCTAGCCCAAACCCTCTAGCCGAGCCCGGGAAGACCGCCACCCCCGAGGGGCCCGAGCGCCTCCTGGGCCAGCGCGTCGGCCTGGGCCTTGGCGTCACGGTAGGCGGCGACGATCATGTCGCCGAGGTCGGAGAGGTCGTCGACGTCGCTGCCGTCGAACCCGCCGGCCTTGATCTGGACGCCCGTCAGGTCGCCGACGCCGTTGAGGGTGACGGTGACGGCGCCGCCGGCGACGGTCCCGTCGACGGTGGCCTCGCTCAGCCGGGCCTGGGCGTCCTGGAGCTGCTGCTGCATCTGCTGGGCCTGCTGCATGAGGGCGTTCACGTCGATGCCCCCTCCGCCGGCTCCGCCTCCGCCCAGCGCGTCGAATGGGTTCTGGGTCATGGTCGCCTCACTTGGTTGTTGAGTCGTGGGTGGTCACTGGTGCGGGTCACTGGTTTCGGGTCTCCTCGATCACCTGGGCGCCCAGCTCGCGCTGGAGCAGCTCGGTGGTGTCGACGCCGCCGGCGTCGGCGTCCGGGTCGTCCGGGTGGGCATCGGCGTCGGCCTGGGCGCGGGGATCCTCGGCCGGCTCGCTCGTGCGGGTCCGGGAGATCGCCCCGCGGGCGGCGGCAACGGCGCCGGGGTCGGCCGGTCGGGAGGCCTGCTGCTGGGGCGCGGACGTCGTCGCCTCGGGTGCGGGGTCGCCCGGGGTCGCGTCCGGGGCGGCGGTCTGCGCGTCGTCCACTGCCGACGGCGCGCGGTCGGGGGCAGCGGGTTCGGCAGTCGGAGGCCGGGCGGATCCGGTGGCGGGCGTCGCGGGCGCGTCGGGCTTGGCACCGGGATCGACGATCGCGTCGACCTGCCAGTCCATCCCGACGACGTCGATCGCGGCCTGACGCAGGATCTCGTCGCAGCCGCCGTTGATGAAGGAGTCGCGGGCGCCGGCGTTGTTGAAGCCGAGGACCAGGGTGTTGCCCTCGACCCCGATGACCTGGGAGTTCTGGGTGAGATGCATCCAGGCCACCCGGCGGCGGAGCTTGGTCGCCTCGACGATGTCGGGCCACAGGCGGCGTACCTCGACCAGCGTCAGCCCGCCCGCCGGCTTGGCCTGCGCCGGCGGTGCGGGCGTTGGCGGTGGGAGGGGAGCTGCCTCCTCGGGGGGCGGCGCGGGCGTCGGTGCCTCCTGGGCGGGCTCGGGGCGGCGGCGCCTCGGGGGCAGGTGGGGTCGGGTCCGGCCGCGGAACCGGGGGCGCACTCGCCTCGGCGACAGGTGCCACGGGGTGCTCCCCCGGCGGCGACGGGGCGGGGCTCGCCACCGGGTGGCTGGGCGCTCCGCCGCTGATGGCGGCGCGCTTCTCCAGCCGGTCGATCCTCGCCATCAGCCCGTCGGTGCCGTGATCCGCTCCGGGCAGCAGCACTCGGGCGCAGATCAGCTCGAGCAGCAGCCGGGGTGCGGTCGCGCCCCGCATCTCGGTCAGGCCGGCGGCGACGAGATCGGCGGCGCGGCTGAGCTCGGCTGGGCCGAACCGGGCCGACTGCGCCACCAGCCGCTCGCCCTGGTCGACGGAGCAGTCGATCAGGCCTGTTGCGGGGGCGTCGGGGACGGCCGCCACGATGACGAGGTCACGCAGCCGGCGCAACAGGTCCTCCGCGAAGCGCCGGGGATCCTGACCGGTCTCGATCACCCGGTCGACCACCTCGAACACGGCGGCGCCGTCACCGGCGGCGAACGCGTCGACCACGTCGTCGAGCAGGGAGTCGGGGGTGTAGCCGAGCAACCCGGTCGCCAGGACGTGGGTCACCCCCTCTGGTCCCGCTCCGCCGAGGAGCTGGTCGAGGACCGACAGGCTGTCTCGCGCGGATCCTCCGCCGGCCCGCACGATCAGCGGCAGCGCGGCCGGCTCGATCGCGACGCCTTCCTTCTCGCACAGCTCGGACAGGTACTCCGACAGCAACCGCGGGGGGATCAGCCGGAAGGGGTAGTGGTGGGTGCGCGAACGGATCGTCGGCAGCACCTTGTCGGGCTCGGTGGTGGCGAAGATGAAGCGCAGGTGCGGCGGCGGCTCCTCGACCAGCTTGAGCAGGGCGTTGAAGCCCTGCGTGGTCACCATGTGGGCCTCATCGATGATGTAGACCTTGTACTTGCTCTTCACCGGCGAGAAGAACGCCTTCTCGCGCAGGTCGCGGGCGTCGTCGACGCCGCCGTGGGAGGCCGCGTCGATCTCGATCACGTCGATCGAGCCGGCGCCGTCGCGTGCCAGGTCGCGGCAGCTGTCGCACTCACCGCACGGATCCGCGACCGGGGCCTGCTCGCAGTTGAGAGCACGCGCGAGGATCCGCGCGGAGGTGGTCTTGCCACAGCCGCGTGGGCCGGAGAAGAGGTAGGCGTGGTTGACCCGGTTGTTGGCGAGGGCGGCTCGCAGCGGTGCCGTCACGTGCTCCTGTCCGATGACGTCGGCGAACGTCTCGGGCCGGTGGCGCCGGTACAACGCGAGGGGTGAATCCACTCCTGAACCCTAACCATCCGCTCCGACACCTGGTAACCGGTCTTCCCGGCCGCTTGGCCTCGCTCCTGACGCTCACTCCAGGGGCGGTGGGCGCGGGGTGGCGAGCCGGTCTCGGGTGGCGCCGGATGGCGGGAGGAATGCCGCCCCGCCGGTCGGGTCGAGCTCCACCCGCCAGGGCCCGGAATGCACGAGGCGGTGGTGGTGGCCGCAGAGCAGGAGGAGGTTGTCGAGGCTGGTGGGTCCCCAGTCGATCCAGTGCTGGAGGTGGTGGGCGTGGCACATCAGAGGCGGGCGGCGGCACCCCGGGAAGCGGCAGTGGCGGTCGCGGGCAACCAGTGCCTTCCAGATGGCAGGCGTCACCAGCCGGCTGCCGCGACCGACGTCGAGGACCTCGCCGGTGCTGCCAAGCACGGCTGGGATCACCTCGGCGTCGCAGCACAGGCGTCGTACGGCGCTGGCGGGGATCTCGGTGCCGTCCTCGGTGACCCCCACGCCGAGCCCGGCGAGCAGGTCGGCGTAGTCCATCAGGAGAGTGAGCCTCGGCGGTGCGCCGTGCTGGTGGGGCAGCAGGTCGGCGGTCTGGGCGCGTCGGCAGGTCTCGATCAAGGCGTCGAGCAAGCGCGCGCCGTGGTCGCGTGGATCGCGGCCGTCGTGGCCGCAGCCGGGCACCCGGCAGCTGTCGGGATCGCAGGCCGCGGCCGGGGTTGGAGCGGCCTGCGACTGCAGGGTTGTCTTGAGCAGGGCGGCGTCCTCGGCCGCGCAGCGCCCCCGGATCCACGCGCCACCGGCATGGTCGTCGGTGACGGACAGGAAACGGTGCAGGTGCGCGGCCCGGTCCTCACGGTCCAGCTCGCGCTCCAGCTGACGGTCGTCACGCTCCGGATCAATGACCGAGAGCAGGTGCCGACCGGCCTTGGCCAGCTCGCTGGCGTTGAGCCGCTTGGCCTCGTCGAGCATCAACGCCACCGCACGCGGCCGGTCACTGGTGGAGGGCAGCGCCTTGATGGCACGGGTGATGGCGACTGCCTTGGCCGAGGACAGCCAGCCGTCGCGCAGTCCGGCCGCGACCGGGGCGAAGAGATCGGTGGCCAGATCCTCGGCGAGCCGGACCAGCCTCGGCCCCGTGCCGTGGTGGCCACCGGTGACGGCCGTGACGAAGTCGCGCGCTGAGGCCCAGCCCTCGTCGCGGACTCCCCCTGTGGCCTCGAGCTCAGCGATCACCTGGAGCTGCATGACCTCCAGGGTCGACTTCAAGGCCTCGATCGAGGTCACTGTGTCGGTCAGCTCCTGCGCCGGCCTGGCCGCCCACAGCGTCTCGGCGAGCTCCCGGACCTGCCGCCGGATCGCCTCCAGAACACCGGGCACACCCGGGTCCAGCGGCGCCGGAGGAACCTCGAGAGTGCTCGTCATGAGGAGACTCAACCAGCCGCCACCGACACCTTTCGGTGACAACCGACCGCCTGTGGAAACGCCGTACCGGAACACAGCCTGTGCGCAGAAAAAGGCCCCCCGCGTACCCGGCAGAGCTCGCTTACCCTTGCTGCCTTCCGGCCCTGGGGGAGTTCGGCAAGATGCCGCCACGCGGGGGGTTGCGGACGAGTGTAGGTGAGCAGCTCGGGAGCGCCAACGCGGGGCGAGGCCGGATTTCACCCGCCCGTCGGCCGACGGGTACTCTCCTCCGCGGAGGATTCGCCTAGTGGCCTATGGCGCTCGCTTGGAAAGCGGGTTGGGTTAACGCCCTCGCGGGTTCGAATCCCGCATCCTCCGCCACGCTGAGCAGCTGAAACGCTGACCCGGGCGCCCGAGTCGCGCACTGCTCGTCTCTGGTCTCACTCTCTCCATCGGTGTCGTCGCGGTGCCAAACCCACGCCGGGTCCTTCCGGGCCACGCCCTTTTCGCTATGGACTTCCGGCATGGGTCGGGCGAGCGTGGAACGTGGGTCAACTTCTGGCATCGACCCCGCCGGAATCACACGAGAGGAGCCGAGACGTGGACATGAAGCTTGAGGTTGTGGTGGTGCCGGTCTCGAATGTGGACCGGGCCAAGGAGTTCTACAAGGCGCTCGGGTGGCGCGAGGATGCCGACTTCGCACCCGCCCCGGACTATCGGGTGGTGCAGCTGACACCCCCGGGTTCGGAGAGCTCAGTCATCCTCGGCAGCGGCATCACCTCCGCCGCACCGGGCTCGGCGGAAGGTCTGATCCTGGCTGTCTCCGACATCGAGGCCGCCCGGCAGGACCTCGCCGACCACGGTGCAGACGTCAGTGAGGTGTTCCATCCCGCCGACGGGGTGTTCATCCACGCCAACGGCGCCGTACGGGCATCCGGTCCCGCCCCGGACCGCTCGAGCTACGGCTCATACCTGTCCTTCACCGACCCCGACGGCAACGGCTGGTTCGTGCAGGAGGTCACCACCCGACGGCCCGGACGCGTGACCCCCGGCCGGGCGACCTACGACTCGGCCGCGGACCTGGCCGAGGCCCTGCGTCGAGCCGAGGCCGCGCACGGAAAGCACGAGGCCGAGCTCGGGCAGCGCGACGAGAACTGGCCGGACTGGTACGCCCAGTACATGGTGGACGAGCGGCAGCCGCAGTAAGCGCATGAACGCCTACGACTACGACGTGATCGTGCTCGGCGGCGGATCACCGGGCGAGCACTGCGCGGGCGCGCTGGCCGAGGGCGGCCTGCGGGTGGCGGTCGTCGAGCGCGAGCTCGTGGGCGGGGAGTGCTCGTACTGGGCATGCATCCCGTCGAAGACGCTGCTGCGGCCGGGCGAGGCAGCCCAGGGTGCGCGCGAGGCGGCCGGGACCGCCGAGGTCGACGTCGAGGCGGCGCTTGCCTGGCGTGACTTCATGGTCTCGGACTACTCCGATGCCGGGCAGGAGCGCTGGCTGGCCGACAACGGCATCGCCCTGCTGCGCGGCACCGGACGGCTCGCCGGCCCGGGCGTCGTCGAGGTCGACGGCGGCGCCACACCGCCGACCACGTCGTGCTCGCGAACGGCGCCGATCCGTTCATGCCACCGGTGCCGGGCCTGCGCGAGCTCGAAGGCGTCTGGACGAGCCGCGAGGCCACCTCCATGAAGGCCGTCCCGCGGCGCCTGCTCATCCTGGGCGGCGGGCCGGTCGGCGTGGAGATGGCGCAGGCCGTACGCCGACTCGGCGGCGAGGTGGCACTCATCGACAGGGGCGAGCACGTGCTCGCCCGGGAGCCGGCGCCGCTCGGCGAGGCGCTCGGCGAGGTTCTGCGCCGCGAGGGCATCGAGCTGGTGCTGTCCGCGAACGCGACCGCGGCGCGGCGTGACGGCGAGGACTACGTCCTGGAGTTCGACGACGGACGCGAGCTGCGCGGTGACCGGCTGCTCGTCGCCACGGGCCGGCGCCCGCGGGTGCGTGGGCTCGGCCTCGAGACCGTCGGCATCGAGCCGGACGGCCACGGAGTTCCGGTCGACGCGCACCTGCGTGCGGCCGAGCATCTGTGGGCGATCGGCGACGTCACCGGTCTCTGGCCGCTGACCCACGTCGGCAAGTACCAGGGCGACGTGGTCGCCGCGAACATCCTCGGGGAGCCGCGAGCGGCGAACTACGAGGCCGTGCCGCGCGTGGTCTACACCGATCCGCAGGCCGCAGCGGTGGGCGCCGCCGCAGGCCGCTTCAGCGCCATGGTTCCGGTGTCGGAGGTGGCGAAGACCGCCACCTACACGCGCGCGTACGCCGACAACAACGGCTTCCTTGACCTGGTCAGCGATGGCGAGCGGCTGACCGGCGCCTACGCGCTCGGCCCCGAGGCCGGCGAGTGGCTGCAGCAGGCAACGCTGGCGATTCGCGCCCGCGTCCCCCTCGACGTCCTGGGCGACACGATCCAGCCGTTCCCCACGTTCTCGGAGATCTACGTTGCCGCGCTCAAGGCGTTGCACGGCGAGATCATCTCGGCGCTCGGTCCGCTGGCGCATACGAGCGCCACCGGAGGACGGGAGTCGAGGACATGAACGAGGCCTCAGCGCGGGCCATGATCAAGGACCACTTCGACGCGTCCACCATCAGCGTCGCCGGTGGTAGCCCCGGTGACGACATCGCCCGTGCGTCGGAGATCTACGCCGACGACGCCGTACTGGAATGGCCCCAGGGGCGCGAGCGGGTCCGGGGCAAGGCCAACATCATCGCCGTCAGATCCGTCTACCCTGCGCGCCTGGACTTCCACATGCACCGGACCATTGGCTGCCATGACCTCTGGGTCAACGAGTACACGATCCGGTACGACGACCAGCCGGTGAACGTCGTGGGCATCATGGAATTCCACGACGGGAAGGTCGTGCGCGAGCGCATCTACTTCGGGGAGCCCTGGGAGCCTCCGGCCTGGCGCGCTCAATGGGTGGAGCGCATGGAGGTTGACGCGCCCGACATCTGACGGAGCAAGTGCGATGGCCCGAAACGTCGAACGACCAGTGCGAGTCCCACCGCGCTGGTTCATCACCACCGCCTGGAAGGCCCACCGCGCTCTGTACCGCGTCACCCACGGCAGGAAGGGTCTGTGGACCCCATCGAACAAGCGAGGGTGGGGTGCGCTGCGGCTGAGCACCGTCGGACGGCGCTCCGGCCAGGACCGTGCGGTCATCGTCGGCTACCTCCAGGACGGCCCGAATCTCGTGGTGCTGGCCATGAACGGCTGGGGCGAGGGCGAGCCGGCCTGGTGGCTGAACCTGAAGACTCAGCCCAGGGGTCACGTGGAGCTGGCCGACGGGCCACCCCGGCGAGTCGCGGCGCACGAGGCCCAGGACCATGAACGAGCCCGGTTGTGGGCCCGGTGGCGAAGCGTCGAGCCGAACCTGGACCGGTACGCGGCACTCCGATCGACGCCCACGCGCGTAATCGTCCTGGAACCGGTGCAGGACTGAACGGACGCGACGCGCTTTCAGTTTTGGCCAGAACGCAGAAGCATCCGGGCTCGTTCGCTAGGCGGGAGCGACGACAACCTTGCCCAGAGCGCGTCCCTCACCGACATGAGCCAGCGCGGCGGGGGCGTCGTCGAGCGCGAAGGTGCGGTCGATGTGGATCGTCACATCGCCGGCAGCGCACAGGTCGGCGAGAGCCTCGAAGTGGGCCGGACCCTCTCTCACCACGAGCACCCCGATCGAACGCCCGGTACCGCGACCGATCACCGAGCCGGCGATGAGCACCCGCAGCAGCGAGCGCACCGGCCCACCCACACAGCGGTACCTGCCGCCGGGTGCGAGCGCACGCCGGTAGGCGAAGACCGACCGGTGCGCGACCATGTCGAGGATCAGGTCGAACGGCGCACTCGTCCGGGTGAAGTCGGCTCGGCGGTAGTCGAGCACCTCGTCAGCGCCCACCGACCGCATGAAGTCCTGCTTCGCCGCGTTGTCGACTCCCGTCACGTGGGCGCCGAGTCGTTTGGCGAGCTGGATGGCGAAGGACCCTGATCCTCCGCCGGCGCCGTTGATCAGCACCCGGCTGCCCGCCCGGACTGGTGCCGTCCCCTGCAGCGCGATCGCGCCCGCCTGCGGGATCGTCGACGCCTGCGCGAACGTGAGCTCGACAGGCTTGTGGGCGAGTGCGGATTCCGGTGCGAGCGCGTACTCCGCAAAGCCGCCCATCAGTGCCAGGTTGTCGCCGTACACCTCGTCTCCGGGGCGAAAGCTGGTCACCCCTTCCCCGACCTCGTCGACGGTGCCGGCGATGTCCGAGCCGAGCGTCCGACGAGCCGGGGAGCGCAGGCCACCGATCCGGGCGTAGGCAGGAGACCCGCGCAGACCTTCCCAGTCGCTGAGGTTGACCGACGTCGCAGAGATCTTGAGCCGGACCTGCCCAGCGGCGGGCGACGGCACCGGCACGTCCTCGACGCGCAGTACGTCGGGCGACCCGTACCGGTCGTACACCACCGCCTTCACGACGCCATCGTCGCAGGCGTTGCCCGAAACGGATCGTGGTGCGAGTCAGGTGGTCATCTCGGACCGGCTGCTCAAGGATCTTCAGGTGTCGTCGTCCGCAGATCCCGATGCGGCACGAGGAGGCTCCCTGACCCATCCGAGCGCGGAAGCCCGGCAATAATGGGCGGGTGGAGAGGCTCAGGGAGTGGTTCGGCACGCCTGCCACAGCGGGAAAGACGATCGTCTGGCTGTGTTGGGTGTCCTTGCTCGTGTCTGTCCTCGTGTCTGTCCTCTTCGCCCTGTTGTACCTGCTGGCGTGGGGGGTCGAGGCGATCGTCCCCTGAGCGCAGGGCCACCGACGTGACCGAGCCAAGCTCCTCGGGGATCAGTAGGGCTTGCCGAGCGGCGCCTCCCCGGCGCGGCGTGCCTCGGCGGGCGGGATCTGGGTGACGGACAGCAGCTCCTCGCGGCCGCCGGCCTCCTTGTCGATGGTGAGGACCAGTCCGACGCCCTCGGCGTAGTACTTGTGCTCGAGCACGTCGGGCTCGAGCGGGGTGGTGTCGGCGGTCTGCACGAGGCCGTCGTAGTCGCCGGCCGGCACGCTCGCCTGCTTGCCGAGGGCGAGCACTTCGCCGTGGTCCTCGGCTTCGCCCTCGTAGTACTCCTGCCGGTAGGTCATGCCCATGTCGGGAGAGGCGGGCATGATCACCCCGGCCTGGGCGCCGTCGACTCCCGCCTCGAAGGATCCCTCGCGGGTGGAGACTTCGCCGTTCTCGAACTCCGCGGTGTCCTCGCCGAGGTACCAGACCGTTCCGTCGGCGTCCTGGGCGTACCAGTCGAGGGTGTCCTCGATGATCTCGCCGTCGAGGGTGACGGTGTCGCGGACGATGCGTGCGGTCACGCCGTTGGCGATCTCGTGGGTTGCTGCGGTGGCGGTGACGACGACGCGCACCTCCTCGCCGTCCTCGGTGGTCTCTCGGTAGGTCCAGCGGGTGCCCGGTTCGAGCGGGAACCACGGGTTGGTCACCTCGGCGGTGAACTCGGCGGGGTCGAGCTCGACCGGTTCGTCGGACTGCGGGAGCGCCGATGGGGCTGCGGTGTCTGCCGAAGCTTCGGGCTGCTGCGTCGCCGGCTCGTCGGCGCCACAACCGGCGAGCGCGGCGAGGGCGGCGAGGCTCACCGCGGTGACCAGGGCTCGCACGACGTGGTGCTCAGTCGTCGTCCGACTCGTTGCTGCCGGACTCGTCCTCATTGCCGTCGCTCTCGGTGCCCACGACCTCGAAGTCGGCGTCGAGCTGGACGTCGACCTGGGTGCCGTCGTCGAGGGTCACCTCGACCTCGTACTTGCTCTCCTCGTCGCCGACCTCGGTCTCGGTGACGGTGCCGCCGCCGGTCTCCTCGAGCGCCGCTCGCTCGGCCTGCTCGAGGTCGGCCGCGGGGATGGGGCGCTCCTGCGCGTCGTCGTCGCCGGCGATGGCGAAGGCGCCGCCGACGGCGCCAGCGGTCAGCGCGGCGGTGCTGGCGAGCACCACGGCGATCCGCTTCGGTGTCAGCTTCAGGTTCATGTGCCCACCGTAGGCGGCGAGGATGACGGCTCCATGAGTCTTTCATCCAGCGCTCATCGACCTCCCTAGCATGGACGGGTGCGGGTGCTGCTGGTGGAGGACGAGGCGAAGCTCGCCGCCCTGGTGGCCCGTGGGCTCAGCGAGCGTGGCGACGTGGTCGACGTGGTCGGGACCGGGTCTGAGGCGGTGGCGTCGGCGCGCGGAGGAGCGTACGACGTCGTCCTGCTCGACGTCCGGCTGCCCGACCTCGACGGCTTCCGGGTCTGCCGCCGGCTGCGGGAGGAGCGGGTGTGGACGCCGGTCCTGATGCTGACTGCCCGCACGGCGGTGGCCGACCGGATCGCCGGCCTGGACAGCGGTGCCGATGACTACCTGGCCAAGCCGTTCGCCTTCCAGGAGCTGCTGGCCCGCATGCGCGCCCTTGCGCGGCGCGGCCCGGTGCCGCGCCCGATCGAGCTCGAGGTGGGCGACCTGCGCTTCGATCCGGCGGGGCGGCGGGTCTGGCGCGGCGCGAGCGAGGTGTCGTTGTCGGCCAGGGAGTTGGCGCTGCTGGAGGCCTTCATGCGTCGTCCCGGCCAGGTCCTCACGCGCGAGCAGCTGCTCGACCTCGCGTGGGGTGGCAGTCACGAGGTCGCCTCCAACGTGGTCGACGTCTACGTCAGGCACCTGCGGGCGAAGATCGACCGGCCCTTCGGCGTCACCACCCTGCACACCGTGCGCGGCGTGGGCTACCGGCTCACCGGAGAGGATCCGTGATGGGGTGGACGCCCGCGCGATGGCCGTTGCGGGTCCGGGTCGCACTGGCGTTCCTCGCCAGCACGGTGGTGGCGCTGGCCGGCCTCGGGGTGTTCGTCCACGTGCGGATGGGCGAAGCGCTCGATGAACGGCTGCGGGACACCATCACCGTCGAGGCCGACCGGCTCGCGGCCCTGCCGGCCCCAGGCCCAGTCGGAGGCGGTGCGCGCCCTCGGCGGCGACGTTCACGCCCAGGCGCTCACGTCTGAGGGCGACGTCCGGGCCTCCTCGAGGCTCGTCGCCGCCCCATTGCTCGTGCCTTCGCCGAACGACGGGACGCTCGACAACGCCCCGAGCGGTTACCGCGAAGGCGTAGTCCTGGTGTTCGACGACGACGCCGCAGCCGGCGGTGAACACGAGGCGGAACGCGAGAGGGCGCTGTTGCTGGTCCGGCGCACGGACGACGGCTATCTCGTCGTCGGCACCTCGCGGGAGGACGCCGACGAGGCTCTCGCACAGCTGCGCGACCAGTTGCTCGTCGGCGGATTGCTTGCCGCTCCTCGTCGCCGGGGGCCTGGGGTACGCCGTTGCGGGAGCGGGACTCCGCCCGATCGAGCAGATGCGGATCCGCGCGGCCACGATCTCCGACCGCAGCGCCGGGGAGCGACTCCCGCTGCCCAGCGCAGATGACGAGCTGCGCCGGCTGGCGGTCACCCTCAACGCCATGCTCGAGCGGCTCGACGAAGGATTGCAGCGAGAGCGGAAGTTCGTGGCCGAGGCCAGCCATGAGCTGCGCACCCCTCTGACGCTGATGCTCACCGAGATCGAGCTGGCACTGGCACGGCCTCGGCCGCCGGAGGAGCTGACCCAGGCGCTGCACTCCCTCAACGACGAAGTGCGGCGCCTGATCGCACTGGCCGACGACCTACTTGAACGCGCAGGCGCCGAACGAGGCGGCCTGCCCATCGTGTCCGAGCCCGTCGACCTCGTGGCGCTGGCCACCCGCGCCGCCGACCGGTTCCGCACGGCCGCCGGCGAACGCACCATCAGCGTGACGGCACCACGGCCCATCGAGGTCCAGGGTGACGCCACACGCCTCGACCGGGCGCTGTCGAACCTCCTCGACAACGCGCTCCGCCACGGTGCCGGCGACATCGCGATCGAGGTCCGTGCCACCAGTGACGGCGCGGTCCTCACGGTCACCGACGAGGGGGCCGGATTCCCACCCGACGACACCTCCAAGCCCGGAGGTCGCGGTCTCGGGCTGACCATCGTCCGGGAGATCGTGCGGGCACACGGCGGCACGGTCGACGTACGTCGCGTCGATGACCACACCCGCGTTCGTGTGGAGCTCGCTTCGCCCAATGGCTGAGCGTCCGGGGAGGCCGCTCTCTGCGCCGTGAGCATGAACGTGGGGAACTAGGGAACAGTAGAGGCGTGAACGGCGCCCGTGACCGTCCTCGACCTACCGTTGTCGTGGTCGACGACTCCAAGGAAGTGCGGGCGCTCGTCGGCCGGCGACTCCAATCGTCCGGGATGTTCGAGGTCGTTGGTGAGGGAGGGGACGGCGAGGACGCGATCAGCCTCGTCCATCGCCACGAGCCCACGTTGATGCTGCTCGACACCTCGATGCCGACGATGGACGGCATCGAGGCGCTGCCGGCGATCCTTGCCCTGTGCCCGGAGACCAGGGTGGTGATGTTCACCGGATTCGAGGAGCACGGCCTTGCCGCCCGGGCGCGTGAGCTCGGGGCAGCCGACTTCATCGAGAAGTCGATTCCGCTGGAAGAGCTCCCCGGGCGACTGATGCGGACCCTGAACCAGGCATCACCCGGGTCTTTGCCCCGCGGTCGCCACAGGTTGAGCGTCGTGAGCGATGTCGCCGGGGATGAGCAGGGCCCCTTTGCCCGGGAGCAGCTGGTCCTCAACGAGCACATCGAGCAATTCCGGGAGCTGTTCGACCAGGCGGCGATCGGGATGGCCACCCTGACCGTGAACGGCACGATCGTGCGGGCCAATCGAGCCCTCGCCGAGCTCATGTCCTGCAGCACCTACGACCTCGTGGGGGTCGACTATGGCCGGCTGACCGACGGAGGGGGTGAGCGGCTGGACCGCGGACTCGAGGCCATCCGCTCGGTCGGTGAGGACCTCACCACGTTCGAGCACCATCTGCCCACCCGCCCCGGCACGGCCCCCTCCCGGGTGGTCCGCGTCATGCTCGCACCCATACGCGACTCGCAGCAGCAGGTGCTCTACGTGTTTGCCCAGGTTCAGGACATCAGCGCCCAGCTCGAGGCCGAGGCAGATCTACGACGCAGCGAGGAGACCTTCCGACTGATGGTCACGGCCGTCGGGGAGTACGCGATCTTCATGCTCGACGTCGAAGGAAACGTGATCAGCTGGAACGCCGGGGCACAGCGCATCAAGGGGTACGCCGCGAGCGAGATCATCGGCCGATCCTTCCGGGTCTTCTATCCCGCGGAGGAGCAGGCGACCGGGCACCCGGAGCACAATCTGGAGGTGGCCCTGCGCACGGGCACGTTCGCCGAGGCCGGGTGGCGGGTGCGCCAGGACGGGAGCCGATTCTGGGCAAGCGTCGTGATCAGCCCTGTGTACGACGACGCGGGGCGTCACGTCGGGTTTGCCAAGGTCACCCGCGATCAGACCAGGGTGCGCGAGCACGAAGAGGAACGCAAGAATGCGATCGCTCAGCAGGCCCACCTACTGGCCGTGACCGCCCACGAGCTTCGCACCCCCACAGCTGTCATCGACGGCACGGCCGGCGCTCTGCGAGCGTCGTGGGACGAGATGCCGGCCGCCGAGCGCGACGAGATGTTGGCTGGCCTGCGAAGCAGCGCGCACCGACTGCGCCGTCTCGTGACCGATCTCGCCACGGCCTCCCACTTGCACGGCGACACGCTTCAGGTCCGGCCCGACGACGTGTCGCTCGCCGAGTCCCTGCGCAGTGCGGCGGCACGCACGCAGGTCGCAGTGCCCGGTGTCGAGATCGGGGTCGACATCCCGGACGAGGTCATGGTTCATGCTGATCCTGGGCGGCTGGGCCAGGCCCTCGACAATCTCCTCGACAACGCCATCCGCCACGGGGCTCCGCCGATCAACCTCTTCGGCGCTGCGGTCCACGAGGAAGTCCACATCCGGGTCAGTGACGCCGGCCCCGGAGTCCCGACCGGGCTGATTCCGCGCCTGTTCGAGCGGTTCGCCCTCGGTGGCCCATCCGGGGGCACCGGACTCGGGCTCTACCTCGTGCGCGAAATCGCCCGCGGACACGGCGGCGAGGCTACCTATCATCCTCCCGGTCCTGGCCAGCAAGCGACGTTCGAGATGACGCTCCCGGTGGGCCGGTCGGGCCCAGCGGCGCTCCAGACCCCCTAGCCCCCGAGGCATCCGCGCAGTAGCTCGAGATTCCGCGGGAGACCCTTGCGCGACTCAGGTCGAACCAGGAGCGGCACCAGCAGCTTCCCGACTCCGTGCCCCTCGAAGTCGAGCTCGATGGTGACCCTGCTCCGGGCCCCGCCATCCAGCGGCTCGACCGCGTGCTCGGACGCGCGCGGGGACTCGCCGACGTCGTACACCAGTTCTGCGAGTACGACGTCGTCGTCGACGCCGGCAAGGACAGCCCCCGGTCGTGCGTCGACCAAGTGCTGGAAGCACTGGCGCTGCGCTCATAGAACTGCCCAGATGCCCGGAGTAGCGTGGGCGGCATTCCGCGGCACACCTGAGGAGCCCGTCGATGTCCGTCCTGATGCCTGTCTCCGCGACCCTGCTGACCTTGGGGCTGGTGGCGTCCGGCCTCGCGGCGGGAGCCGCGCCGCCACCATCGTCGACGGCCGCCCGATCCGCTGCTGCGACAGCCCCCGCGCTGGCTGCCCGGGTCCCAGCAGGCTTCACCCAGCGGACGGTGATGCGGCGGCTGCCCCGCGCCACCGACATGGCCTTCGTGCCCGATGGACGGCTCTTCGTCACCCTCAAGAGCGGCGTCGTCCGTTTCCGGCGCACGAACGGCAGCGTGGGGACACTGCTGAACTTCAGCCGGAAGGTCAACGACACCGGCGAGCGTGGACTCCTCGGCGTCGCCGTGGACCCCCGGTTCGCGTCCAACAACCACCTCTACCTCGTCTACACCCACCGGGCAACGGGCACGCAGCCCATCCACAACCGCCTGGTCCGGGTCACCGTCCGCGACGGGAGGCTGGCGCCGGGCAGCGAACGGCTGCTGTTCCGGTTCAACGGCCAGCGCGCCACCAACCACGTCGGCGGCTCGGTGCAGGTCGGCCGCGACGGGAAGCTGTACGTCTCCCACGGAGAGAACGCCCGGGACGCCCAGGCCCAGTCGCTGGGCAACCTGCTCGGCAAGATCGTGCGGCTGAACCGGAACGGCACCATCCCTGCCGACAACCCGTTCTTTGACCGGGCCAACGGCCGCAACCGCGCCATCTGGGCCCGCGGTCTGCGGAACCCCTTCAAGTTCGCCTTCGACCCCCGGGCGCCCCGCGGCTACATCAACGACGTCGGGGCACAGACGTGGGAGGAGATCAACCGGATGAGGAAGGGGCGCAACTACGGCTGGCCGGCACGTGAGGGGCCCGAGAGCGGCCCACGGTTCACCCCACCGATCTTCGCCTACCGGCATGGAGCCACCGGATCCACCGGCTGCTCGATCACCGGCGGTGAGTTCTACCGGGCGGCGCGCCGGAACTTCCCGGCCCGCTTCGTCGGCGACTACTTCTTCGCCGACCTGTGCGGCGGGTGGGTGCGTCGCTACGACCCCGGCACCGACCGAACGACCCGGTTCGCCGATGGGTTCGGCAGACCCGTGGACCTGGAGGTCCACCGTCTCGGCTCCATGTACGTGCTGCTCCACGGCACCCCGGGTCGGGTGGTCAGGATCCGGTTCAACGGGTAGCGCCCCCAGCGCACGCCATCGGAGCACCACAACCCGAGGACGACACCGACCACCCGGGCCATTGACCCACCCTTCTGGGTAGGGCTTCATGGAGTCATCGAGATGCGTCGGCCCGAGCGGCCATGTCCAGCGGCCCGGGTGACGCGGCTGGGAGTGCCCTCATGAGTGCGGTGACCAACGAGATCCTGCGTGCCGGGCGGTTCACGCCGGCCGCGTCGTACCAGAAGTTCGGCTACGCCTGCGCGGCGCTGCTGCTCGCCAGCGGGGTGTTCCACGGGTTGGTGTTCCTCATCGACGGAGGCTCGTGGGAGGGCCCGGTGTCGTGGCGCAAGCCGATCGTGTTCGGGCTCTCGTTCGGCATCGTGCTGATGACCGCGAGCTGGATCGTGGGGCTCATCCGGATGCGGAAGACCACGGGCTGGATCGTGATGGGCGTCCTCTCCGTGGCCTCGGTCCTCGAGGTCTTCCTGATCAGCATGCAGCGCTGGCGGGGCGTGGCCTCGCACTTCAACGAGTCGACGGCCTTCGACGGGGCCGTGTTCTCGACTGATGGGCACCCTCGTGTCGTTCGTGGCCCTGGCGACCGTCTTCATCACGATCCGCTCGTTCGGGCCGATGGACGCGCCGGCCAGCCTCGCCTGGGCGATCCGGATCGGCCTGGTGCTGATGTTGGTGAGCCAGGCCGTCGGAGTCCAGATGATCGTCGAGGGCGGGAACACCTTCGGCGCGGCCGGGGCGCTGAAGCTGCCCCACGCGTTCACGCTGCACGCCGTGCAGGTGCTCCCCGCGCTGGCCCTCCTGCTCGTGGTCGCGGAGTTCACCGAACGCCAGCGGCTGGAGATCGTCGCGCTCGGAGGCATCGGGTACGGCCTGCTGATCGCCTCGACCATGGTGCAGACGTACGCCGGCCTCGCGCCGCTGGAGCCGAGCCGCCTCGCCACGTCGCTCGCGGCCTCCGGCCTGGTCGTGCTCGCCGTGTGCGTCGGCATCACCGTGCGCGGCATTGCGCACCACGTGCACCCGCGTCCGCGGCACCTCCCCGGTCCCGTGACCTGAGCCCCAGCCGAGCGAGGGTGTCAGCGGCGCCGACGGGCGAGGATCGGCCGCAGCAGGAGAGCCAGGACCAGCCCGGCTCCGCCGAGCAGCCCCCACCAGACCATCTTGTCGCGGACGAGAGCCAGCGGGTCGGTACGTGGGTCGGGCGCGGTCGCGCGGGGGATCCTGCTCTCCTCGGCCGCGGCCTGCTCGATCCGTCCCGAGCGGTCCGGGGAGAGCGGCCGGGTCATCGCCTCGACCGGCTGCACGACACCGGCGCCGGTCAGCACCGTGGGCCCGTCCACGGTCCCGTCGGCCGTCGCCTCGAGGCGGGCCACGATCTGGTCGGCGTTCTCGTCGGGGTACCACGACCGCAGCAGCGCGACCAGGCCACTCACCTCGGCCGCCGCCCACGACGTCGCCACCTGGTTCAGCACGCAGGTGCTGCCGTTGGCCGAGAGCGTCACCGCGCGGTACGTCGGTGCCGCGACGTCCGTCGCCGAGCTCTGCAGGACCCAGTCGCGCACCTCCCCCGGCTCCCCGTCGACGAGGTAGCCGCCCGCCGTCGCGTTCACGGCCACCACCTGGTCGAGGTAGCCGGCCGGGAAGACGTCCTCGACCGCGTCCTCCCCGGGGCGGTACTCGGCGTACTCCGCGAGGAGCGGGTCGCCGTCCTCCACCGGTCGGTTGCCGCTGGCCGCCACCACGACCACGTCCTGGGCTTCGACCCTGCGGACGGCGGCGCTCAGCGCACCGGACGGCTCCACGCTGACGGACAGGTTGACCACCCCGATGTCGAGCCGGTCCGCGTTGGCCGCCACCCACTCGAGCCCTTCGACGACGGCCTCGGTGGTGATGCCGACCTCGCTGGTGTCGGTCGGGGCCACCTGGTCGTAGACCCGGACATCGACGATCTCCGCGCCGGGAGCGATGCCGACCGGCTTCCCGTCAGGCCGGGCGTTGCCCGCGATCAGCCCGGCGACGGCGGAGCCGTGGTAGAAGACCAGCTCGTCCTTGCGCGCGAAGTTCGGTCCCTCGACGACGTCGACGAGGTCAGGGCGCGCGGTCACTCCTGAGTCGAGGACGGCGACCCTCACTCCGGCCCCCGGCTCCTGGCCGGCCCGGGCGAACAGGCGGTGGGCCTGCTCGACCCCCAGCAGCCGCGCTGGCACGCTCTCGGCGTCGGTGCTGCCGGGCGGATCGTCGGGGGCGTAGGCCGAGCAGTCGGTCTGCTCCGCGGCCGCGCCAGCGTCGACCGGCGACAGCCCGGCGAGCACCGCAAGCGGAACGCTCGACACAAGAACGAGTCTGGTCAGTCGCACGTGCGCCCCACCACGGGGTCCGGTGGGCAGAGGGCGGCGTCCTGGGACAGGGGCACCCCTTCGTCGAACAGCTCGACCCAGGCGTCGGGGACCACCGGCGCGTCGTAACCGGCGTACCCGAGCAGGTCCGCCGCGCCCAGGCCGACCAGGGCGTTGGCGTTGCCCTTGGCGTCGATGAGGTACGCCGACCCCTCGCTCGTGTCGTCCCAGTCACCGGAGAGCACGTAGGCACCCCGGCCGGGGTCGACCGAGACCGACGTCTCGCCCGAGTCCACGGACGCCGAAGACGCCTCGTCGGTCGGATCGGTGCCGAGCTCGACGACAGGCGCCTCGCCGGGCTCCGGCTGAAGTCGGGCGCAGTGCTCCCCGAAGACCGGCTCGAGGATCGTGTCGGGCCAGTGGGCCTCGAGGTAGGGCTCGAGCGCACGACCGACCTGCAGGTCGTCGCTCTCGAGCAGCCTCGGCTGGTCGGGCTCCGGCAGGTTGGCGTAGACGGCCAGGGCGAAGGGGTCGAGCGGTGCGGGCCCCTCCTCGGTCAGCAGGAACGCGCCCTCCGCGCCGACGATGTAGTCCCCGACCCTGGCGCTGGCCGGCACGCCGGTCCCGTCGCCGCCGTAGGTGACGGGGTCACCGACTCCCCGGAGCTCGAAGCTCTGGGCGTCCAGCGCACCGCCGGCGGGGAACAGGGCGAGCCAGTCCTGCGAGACCGGCTTCGCGCTGGCGCTGAACTCCAGGCCGAGGTCGCCCAGGATGTCGTCGCGGACGCCGCGGTTGTCCGGGAGCCGGTAGCGGTGCGCGCGAGGCTCCGCCGCTCCCTCCGGTCGCGCCATCGCAACGACGTAGTAGGTGTCGTCGCTCTCGACCACGAACCCGCCCCCGGAGGCCTCGCCCACGCCCGGCGACTCGGCCACGTCCAGGCGGATCCCGCGGCGCTCCTCGGTGCAGGCCGTCCAGCCGCTCTCGATGAGCAGGTCGTCGGTCGGCACGCTGGCCGGTGCGTTGAGGATCCCGATGTCGTCGCCGATGGTCTCGGCGTCGATGGCGGACTGGGGCACGATCTCCGGAGTCACGTCGGCGCCCAGGATCAGCATCGCCGAGGTGATGTTGATGACCGGTCGGAGCACGGGACCGGTGTCGCCGTCGGTGGCTTCTGCCTCCTCGACCGCGTCCTCGGTGATGACGTAGGCCGCCCCGGTCTCCTTGGAGACGATCAGCCCGGGCTGTCGGCCCAGTCCTCGGGCACGCTGGGCGAGAAGATGCCCGCGATCGCGGCGCCGGCCACGAGCAGTACGGCGAGCGCGAGGCCACCGACGATGGTGCGGCCCGGGTCGGGCGGGCTCGACCTCGCGTCCGCCCGGCGCGCCGGAGACGAAGGCGGTGACCAGCCGGCGTCGGCTGAACGAGTACGCCTCGACGAGGTCCTTCTTGGTCGCCATCGTCCGCTCAGCCCCGGATCGCGGCGAAGACCCCGGTCGCGACCACGAGCAGGGGCAGCAGGGCCAGCAGGGCGACGCTCTCGGCGAGGTCGCCGAGCCGGCCGCGCCGGACCGACGGCGTGGACGGCAGCAGGGTGACCGCGAGCAGCACGGCGCCCGGTCGCGGCCAGGGCGACGCGCCACCGTCGGCCGCCAGTCCGGGTGCAGCCAGAGCAGGGCGATCGCCACCGACAGCAGCCCGGCGATGCCGGAGACCAGCCCGACCAGCACCTCGGAGCCGGTGCGGTACTGACGGGTGCGGAGCATGACGACCAGGCAGCACACGACCGCCAGCAGCGTCCCCGCGAGACCGAGCGACACCGCGAGCGGCGCGATGAGCACCAGCAGCAGTCCGACGGTGGCGGACACCGCGACCAGGATCTCGTGCGCCACCCGCGCGTCGGCGCCCACCCGATCGGGGTCGACCTCGTCGGGGTCGGCGGTGATGTCCTGGGTCGAGTAGAGCTGGTCGACGGTCGTGCCGGTCGCACCCAGCGCCAGCCAGGGGAAGATGCTGCCGACCATCACCACGAGGGTCAGCGCGGTGGTCAGCACGACGGCGGGGTCGAAGGGGGCAGCCCGCATGACCAGCCCGGTGGCCAGGAAGATCGCGCCCACGACCACGGGCGGGATCATCAGGGTGCGGCCCTCGCCGAGCCCGACGAGGCAGACCAGCCCGGCGATCATCGCGCCGGCGCCGGCGTACGCCACGGGGAGGCCGAACACCAGACCGTCGGGGGCGAGCATGAAGCCCGCGACGGCGGCGTAGAACGCGCCCATCCAGGCCACGGCCACCGCGGCCTCCGGCTCGCGCTGGGCGCGGGAGAGGACGATGGCGCCGGTGACCAGGGCCAGGGCGACCACGGCCGCGGCGACGCTGGCAAGCGTGGAGTCCTGGATGAACAGGGCGACCGCACCGAGCGCCATCAGCAGCGCGGCGGCGGTCAGCGCCGTACGTCGTCCCGAGGCCGGCTCCCAGGGCTTCAGGTCACGCTCGACGACGTCGGTCATCGCCTCGACGACGTCGTCGTAGACCCGCGGCGGCTCGTCGTCAACGCCGGCGGTGACCGTGATCAGGCCGCCGTCCTCGATGCCCTGGATGGCGAGGCCGGCGTCGCCGGCCAGCTCCCGGCCCTCCCGGGTGACGAGGCGGTAGCCGCCGTAGACCGTGCCCGGGTCGAGCAACCCCACGCTGCGGGCCAGCTCGGGCACCAGCTCGGCGACGGGTACGGCGCCCGGCAGCACCAGGTCGACCCGGCGGGTCCCCGATGCGACGGTGACCCGGACCAGGCCGGACGCGCTCGCCGGCGCCTGACTCATCGACCCTCCCCCGGACTCTGGCGTGGACGGTCCCGTCGCGGACCGCTGCGCATGCTACCGCCCGGATCGCGGGGGTCCCCGGGGCGGAAGCCGTCACGAGGCACGCCCTCTAGTCGATCACTCCGGGAGCGGCGTCCTCGTCGTCGACCCACTCCTGCGGCGACTCGAAGAGGTCGTCCCGGTCGTCGCGGTCCTCGTCACGCTGGTGTCCACCTCGACCGGTCGCCATCCCCGCGCCGCCCGGCCCGAGCCTGGTTCCCGTCCTTCCCGCAGCCTCCGGCGCCGCGGCCGCCCGCGGCTCCGGCGGATCCTGAGGCGCCACGTCCGCCCGCGCGACCGGTGCCGCCTGTGGCAGCGCCCGCGCGTCCGGTCGCGCCGGCGGCTCCCGTCCTGGGCGCCGCGCTCGCGGCCCCGGTGCGGGACGCACCCGCGGTCGACCCGGCGGCGGCAGTCGCACCGCCGCGCCCGAGCGCGCCCGCCGTGGCGGTCCGGGCGCTGCTGCCGATCGACCGGCCGGCAGAGGCGGTGGAGCCGGGGACGGCGGTGCCGCCACCGCGGACCGCGCCCCCGATCCCGGCAGCGCCGCCGAGCAACCCGCCGCCGAGAGCGCCCGCGAGGCCTCCGGCGGCGCCGGCACCGGTCGCGCTCGCGGCGGGTGCCGAGCCGGTCGCACCGACGGTCGCGGGCGTGGAGGACATCGGCGGAAGGACGGTCCCGTCCTGGGCTGTGCCCGGCGCCGTGATCACCGGGGGCGTGGCGCCTGGCGGGGCGACGACGTGCGGGGTGCCGGTGGCCGGCGGGTGCGGAGGTCGGCTGGCCTCCCTGGGAGGTGCTGGTGGTGGCGGGCGTGCTGGTCGCGGCGGTGCCACCGGACGACGAGCCGCCCGTGGTGACTGCTCCGCCGCCGCCGCCGCTGCCGGAGCCGCCGCCACTGCGGGCGTCCGGCTCTCCGTGGACCTGCTTCATCGTCGCCGTGGAGTCGCGGTAGACCCGGTCCATCTCGTTCGCCGCGGCCTCGGCCTTGGCCTCACGGTCGGCCATCGCCGCGTGGTAGCCGCCCAGCTGAGTGCTGTAGGTCCGCTGCTGACGGACCGCGTCGGCGTCGTTCGTGCCGGGGGCGATGTCGGGCCGCGCCGGCTCGGACGGGAGCGCACCCATCGAGGCCTGGACCTGCTTCGCCTCCCCGACCGCGACGTCGGCTTTGGCGAGGGCGTCGGCCGCCTGTTCCATCTGCTCCTTGCGGGCCCGGACCTTCTCTGCGACCTTCCCGAAGGCCTGTTGAGCCGCCGGCCCGGTGTGCGTGCCCCCGAAGTTGGCGATGACCTGCGGTCCCGCCATCTCCAGCGCCATGGCGACGTTGTCGAGCGCCCTGGCGCCGTTGCGCCACTCCTCCTCCGCCGCCTGGATGGCGGAGCGGGCGGCCCCGGAAACGGCGCGGTCGAGTCGTGCCTCCTGCGGCCCTCCGGGCATCAGGCATCACTCCCCGTCGCGGGTGCCGCTGCGCCGGTGGGGTCCGGCGCGGCGAGGTGCTCGTTGCGGGACGCCTGCTCCCGGCGGTCTCCCTCCGCGAATCCGGACGAGCCCACCAGCACCTCGACCGCGGTCTGCTTGCTCTGCAGGTCGGCGGCGTTGCTCTCGTCCGCGGTGGTGACGAGATGGACGGCCTGCTCGACACCGTCGCGGAACCGGGTCAGGTCCTCGACGACGCCGAGGATCGTGTCGGAGACGATCTGGTGCGCCTTGCCGTGGTGGAACCCCAGCTCCGCAGCCGTCTCGGAGCCGCCGAACACGGCCGGTGAGATGTGCAGTCGCTGGAAGGAGCCGTCGTCGAGCTCGCGGGCGTTGGCGTTCAAGGCACTGATGACGGCGCGGATCCCCTCGGGATCCACGTCGAGGTCCTGCAGCGCCTGGACCACCGGGCCGATGTAGAACACCTGGGCGTCGTCCTTCCCTGATGTGGTGCGGTGACGGACCGCAAGGTCGGGGCCCACTCCGAGCCCCGACCTCCCGGGCCGAGGGCGTCAGCCTCCGAACGAGGCGGCGCCGCGGCGGTCGGCGGCCATGTACTCGGCGTTCGACTGCTGGACCGTCTGGCTCGTCTGGTCGAGCAGGTCCTTCATCTCCAGGATGGCGGCGTCCCACTTGGCCTTGGCAGTGGTGTAGGCCTGCTGGGCGTTACCGACCCAGTCGCTGCGCAGCGGGGCCAGCTCGCTCTCGAGCCGGTTGAGTGCGGTCGTCGATCTCCTTGACCGTGGCGTAGAGGTCCTGGGCGGCGGTGTCGAGACCGGCGTGGTTGACGCGAAGTCCGTCGAAGCTCATTTCGTTCACTCCTCGAGTCCTGGTGGGGTCAGCCGAGTCGGCTGGTGGTGCGGGCGTAGTTGGCCGACTGAGCCTCGTCGGTCGAGACGTTGTCGCGCTCGGTGCCGGTCAACGACGCTCTCGAACTCGTTGAGCGCCTGCACGATGACCTTCTGCTTCTCGGTCCAGGCCTGGTGCAGCGTGAAGAACGCCGTCCCGCCGGCGCCCTGCCAACGACCACGCAGGCCCTGGATCTGGCCGTCGAGCTTGTTGCTGATGCGGTCGAAGTCGACCTTCGCATCGGCCACCAGCGCGGCGCCCTTGCTGAGTGTGCCTTCGCCCTGCCCCATCTCTGCTGCAGACATGTCGCCTTCCCCTTCTCCCCGTGGCGGCACGTCGCCGCTCGAGATCCTGTGCCCCTCGCTCAGGAGCGCTGTGGTCGCCCGGGCACACCCGTTGTGACCCGGACAACACCATTGGTCTACCCACCGCAAGCAGCCCTAAACCTCGTCACCGAGAACCTGCGGACAACGACTTCGACCGGCCCGTCCGCGGCCTTGCTAGCCTCGAAATCGATGTCGGCAGCCGGAGGTCCCACGAAGACGGGCCGCGCCTGCCTCGCGGTCGTCTGCCTGGTGGCGGTGCTGCTCACGGGCTGCGGCGGCTCCGATGCGGGCCTGGGTCCCGACACCGACCCCACCACCAGCGACCCCGGCTCCAGCTCGCCCTCGCAGAGCCAGGCGGACCAGCCCGCGGACGGGCCGAAGGTGGAGAACGCCCACGCGTCGTACCGCGTCCCGCAGGGCTACAAGGTGGCCGAGAAACTGGCCGGCACGATCCCGGCCAACGAGAGCGGCCCTGGCAGCAGTGCCATCACCCTTGCGGAGGTATCCGCCTTCGGCAGCACCGATCTCGGCGCGGTCGCCGGGGTCGTGGCCAGGAACGTCGCCGACGACCGTCGCCCGAAGGTCCTGAAGGACACCAAGCTCGACGGCGTACCGGTCTTCCGCGTCGAGGGCCGGCTGAACGACACGATCTGGTTCGCCGCGTACGGCGCGATCCGGGACGACACGGTCGTCTACGTCAGGTTCGACCTGGACACCCCGCCGGCGAAGTCGCAGCAGGTCGTCGACTCGGTGCTGGCCACCTGGCAGTGGAAGAAGTGACCTGGCCCCACACGCCGCGCGGGGGGCCGGCTCCTCAGAAGTCGACGTTGGACGTCAGCTCCCAGATGGTCCGGCAGAAGCCGGTCGCCACGAACAGCGCCGCCAGGGTGAGGGCGCCGCTGAGCGCTTCGGCGACCTCGGCACGACGGGCCCACCAGGCCGATCGCCAGCCACGTCCGGCGGCGACCGCCACGACCACCAGCAGCGCCGCGAGGCCGATCGCCACCCCGGCCACGGTCGCCGTGCGGTCCGGGGCGGACCCCGACAGCATCAGCCCCGCAAGCACGGCCCAGCTGCCCAGCCCCGCCGTCCGCAGGGCTGCGCGCGCTCCGATGTGGCGGTAGCTCCTGCCGGCCAGCAGCAGCGCTGCGCCGGCGAAGAAGACCTGGCAGCGGGCACCGATCTGGTCCAGGTCGAAGGTGGCGCTCGACAGCAGCAACCCCGAGGAGACGATCGCGACGACGGCGATCGCCACCCCGGCCGCCGTCACCAGTCGTGCGCCGCGCGTCGCCACCACCGCCACGGCGTCGCGCGAGGCCACCGCCCTCCCGCGACGGCCGCGCGGCAGGTCCCGGGCCGACCAGGCCGTGACGGCGAGCCGCTCGAGGTCGATCAGCAGCTGGTCGGGTACGTCGACCGCGTAGCCGGGCACCAGCCGCGCGGCGAGCACGCAGCAGACCAGCAGCACGGACCACACGACCGTGGGTCCGAACCCGAGGAGGGCGGCGGCGGCGCTGGTCACGAAGACGACCGAGCCAGCCACCATCCAGGCCAGGAGGCCCTCGTCCACCTGGTCGTCCGCCGCCCTGGCCACGGCGGCCGCGACCGCGCCGGCGAGTCCGGTGAGCCCCGCGACCATGGGCAGCCGGGCGGGATCGGGGTCCCACACCACGGCGAAGGCCGCTGCCGCGGCGAACGCGGGTGCGGCGTGGGCCCGGTGCGACGCGTACCGGCCGATCGGAATCACGCCGAGCAGCGCCGCGGCCAGCAGCACGGCGACGGTCGTGCTCCGCGCGAGTGAGGAGTCGCTGTGCGCGGCGAACCAGCCGGCCAGCGCCGCCACCGCGGAGGCGACGGCGAACCAGAGGACGGAGGCGGGACCGGGCGGGGCCGGTGAGCGGGGAAGATCCGGGTCACCGGGCGACGACCCGGGCCGGGGGACCGAGGTGGCCGCGACGACGAGGTCGCCCGCGTCCACACCGGCCGCGACCAGGCTGGCGTCCGGAGCGACGGGCACACCGACGCGGGTGTAGATCAGCGGGATCGAGGCGAGTCCGGTGCGGGCGGCGTACTCCCCGGCGACGTCGGCGCCGGTGGTCCCGGGCGGGACCAGCAGGTCGAGAACTCCCGCAGGGCCGTGCACGGTGATGGGGAGACTGCCCGCGGGCCTCATCCCTGCCACCCGTCGTCTCCCTCGCTCGCCCGTCGCTCCTGCCGTGCCGGCCGTCGTCGGCAGGGTAGTCGCTCCCGTTCGGGCCCGCCTATCATCGCAGCGGACCATCGACCACGGGGGGCTGCTGCTTGAGTACGACGCTGCGGGGCGCTCGGCTCGACGCGCCGGAGCTACCCACCGGGCAGATCGAGCTCCAGGCGCCGCCCCAGATCCCGGAGCACGAAGGCGCCAGCGGCGTCCTGATGAACGCCATCCCGATGCTCGGCAGCCTCGGCGCGATCGTCCTGGTGGCCACGATGGGCTCACGCACCGGTGGTCGCAGCTACATCGCGGCGGGCATGTTCCTCTTCGCGACCCTCGGCTTCATCATCGTCCAGCTGGACCGGCAGCGTAAGCAGCGGGTGCAACAGGTGACGGGTTCGCGCACGGAGTACCTGCGTTACCTCGCCAACGTGCGCCAGGTGGCCCGCGAGGCGGCCGACCAGCAGCGCCGCGCCCTGACCTGGCACCATCCGGAGCCCTCCGCCCTCCCCTCGCTGGCGGAGGAGCGGTCCCGGGTGTGGGAGCACGGCAGCTCCGACGCCAACTTCCTGCACGTCAGGTACGGCGTCTGCGCACAGCCGCTGTCCCTGGAGCTGGTCCCGCCCGAGAGCGCCCCCATCGACCAGGTCGATCCGGCCGCCGCCTCGGCGCTGCACCGGCTGCTCGTCGTCCACCGGCTGCAGCCGAACCTGCCGGCCAGCATCGACCTGAGGGCCTTCGACCGGATCGAGCTGTGCGGCCCGGAGGAGCCGGCCCGGGCCCTCGCCCGGGCGATGCTCTGCTCGGCGGCGGCGTTCCACGCGCCCGAGCACCTGGCGATCGCGGTGCTCTCGACCGAGCAGAACCTCGCGCACTGGGACTGGCTGAAGTGGCTCCCGCACGCCCAGAGCGCCCAGCAGTCGGACGCCGTCGGGCCCAGCCGGATGGTCACCACCTCGCTGGCCGACATCGCCGCGCTGCTGCCGCCCGACCTCAGCGACCGTCCGCGGTTCGGCGCCGATGAGCGTCCGGCCTCCCCCCACATCCTGCTGGTCACCGACGCCGCCCGCCTGCCCCCCGGCAACCACGTCGTCCCGCCGGACGGGCTGCACGGCGTCACCGTGCTCGACCTGCCGACCCGGTGGGACGAGCTCGAGGACCCCACCCGGCTGCGGCTCGAGTTCGACACCCCCGCGGTCGGGGACAGCCCCGCCGGCCGCCCCGAGGACGGCAAGGCTCCGGTGACCGCGCTCCGGCTCCGCGAGGAGCCGATCCGGGCCCTGGCCGACCAGTGCGACCTGGCCACCGCGGAGGCGTTCGCCCGGCGCATCGCCCCGCTGCACACCGTGACCGCCGGTCCGACCGAGACCTCCTCGGGCGAGATCACCGGTCCCACCGACTTCATGGACCTGCTCGGCCTGGGCGACGTCCACTCCTTCGAACCCTCGGCGGCCTGGCGGCACCGTCCCGCCCGCGACCGGCTCCGGGTGCCGATCGGGCTCGGCGAGGGCGGGGCGATGGTCCACCTCGACATCAAGGAGTCGGCCCAGCAGGGGATGGGTCCGCACGGACTGGTGATCGGGGCGACCGGCTCCGGCAAGTCGGAGCTCCTGCGCACGCTCGTCCTCGGACTGGCGATGACGCACTCGCCCGAGCACCTGAACCTGGTGCTCGTCGACTTCAAGGGCGGCGCGACCTTTGCCGGCATGTCCGGGATGCCGCACGTCTCGGCGATGATCACCAACCTCGCCCAGGAGCTCACCCTCGTCGACCGGATGCAGGACGCCCTGTCCGGCGAGATGGTCCGCCGCCAGGAGCTGCTGCGCGAGGCCGGCAACTTCGCGTCGGTCCGCGACTACGAGAAGGCCCGGGCCGCCGGCGAGGACCTCGAGCCGTTGCCGTCGCTGTTCATCGTCGTCGACGAGTTCTCCGAGATGCTGTCGGCGAAGCCCGAGTTCATCGACCTCTTCGTGGCCATCGGCCGGCTGGGCCGCTCCCTGGGCCTGCACCTGCTGCTGGCCTCGCAGCGCCTCGAGGAGGGGCGGCTCCGTGGGCTCGAGTCACACCTGTCGTACCGGGTCGGCCTGCGCACCTTCAGCGCCGGGGAGTCGCGCTCGGTGCTGGGGGTCCCGGACGCCTACGAGCTGCCGTCGGTCCCCGGCCTCGGGTACCTCAAGCCCGATCAGTCGAGCCTGGTGCGGTTCAAGGCGGCGTACGTCTCCGGGCCGCCGACCGGGAAGGTACGGGTCCGCCGCGACGAGGGCGGGCAGGTTCAGGGGATCCTGCCGTTCACGATCGCGGAGGTGCAGGCGCTGGCGGCCGCCGAGCCCGAGCCAGCCGCCGAACCCGAGCCGACGCCGGTCAGGCAGGGCGAGCAGCAGGACTCGCTGCTGGACGTCGCGGTGGGACAGATGGTCGGCCACGGGCCGTCGGCCCACCAGGTCTGGCTCCCGCCCCTGGACGTGCCCGACACCCTCGACCAGCTGATGCCGGATCTCGTGGAGGACCCCGAGCTGGGACTGGTCTCGCCGTACTGGCGCCGGCTCGGCGGGCTCGTCGTCCCTCTCGGCACGGTCGACCGGCCCCGGGACCAACGCCGCGACACGATGACGGTCAACCTGTCCGGAGCGACGGGTCACGTCGCGGTGGTCGGTGGTCCGCGGAGCGGGAAGAGCACGCTGCTGCGCACCATCGTCACCAGCATGGCGCTGACCACCACCCCGCTCGAGTCGCAGTTCTTCGTGCTCGACTTCGGCGGCGGCACCTTCGCGCCGCTGGCCTCGCTCCCGCATGTGGCCGGGGTCGGCACCCGGGCGGAGCCCGACGTCGTACGCCGCATCGTGGCCGAGGTCCAGGGAGTAGTGGACCGCCGCGAGGCGTACTTCCGGGCCCAGGGCATCGACTCGATCGAGACCTACCGGACCAGGAGAGCCGAAGGTCGATCAGACGACGGCTGGGGCGACGTGTTCCTCGTGGTCGACGGCTGGTCCACGCTGCGCGCGGACTTCGACGACCTCGAGGTGGAGCTGCAGCAGCTGTCGGCACGAGGGTTGACGTTCGGGCTGCACATCGTCGTCGGCGCCGCCCGGTGGGCGGACTTCCGCTCGGCCATGCGCGACGTCTTCGGCACCCGGCTCGAGCTGCGGCTGGGGGACCCGACCGACTCCGAGATCGACCGCAAGGTGGCCGCGCTCGTCCCCACCGCGCGGCCGGGACGGGGCCTGGAGCAGGGCCGCCAGCACTTCCTCGGCGCGCTGCCCCGCACCGACGGGGTCACGGATCCAGCGACGCTCGGCGAGGGCGTCGACGGACTCGTCAAGCGCGTGGCCGCGGCCTGGCGAGGACCAGTCGGGCCGAAGCTGCGGCTCCTGCCCGAGCGCATCGGCCTCGAGACGGTCCGCGCCCACGCGGCCTCCGCAAACCTGCCGGAGCGGCTGCTGCTCCTCGGGGTGAACGAGAAGGAGCTTGCCCCGGTCGGGCTGGACGCCGACGCCGAGCCGCACCTGCTGGTCTTCGGGGACGGCCGGTCCGGCAAGAGCGCCCTGCTGCGCACGTACGCCCACGAGATCATCCGCACCCGCACGCCCAAGCAGGCGCAGATCGTGGTCGTCGACTACCGGCGGTCGCTGCTGGGCGAGGTCCCCGACGAGTACCTCCTGAACTACCTGACCTCGGCGGCGCAGGCTGCGCCCGTGCTCAAGGACCTGGCCGACTACCTGCAGAAGCGGATCCCCGGTCCGGACGTCAGCCCCGACCAGCTGCGCAACCGGTCCTGGTGGCAGGGGGCCGAGGTCTTCGTGCTGGTCGACGACTACGACCTCGTCGCCACCCAGCAGACCTCCCCGGTCTCGTCGCTGCAGCCGCTGCTGGCCCAGGCCCGCGACGTCGGCCTGCACCTCGCCATCGCCCGACGTTCCGGTGGCGCCTCGCGCGCCCTCTACGAGCCGGTCATCCAGTCCCTGCGCGACCTGGCGATGCCCGGGCTGCTGCTGTCGGGGAGCCCGGACGAGGGTCCGCTCCTCGGCAACCTCAAGCCCGCACCCGCACCTCCGGGTCGCGGCCGGCTGGTGTCGCGGGACCGGGGGCGCGAGGTCGTCCAGCTGGGCTGGCTCGACCCGTCCGTGTGAGCAGTTGAGTTGGGCCTCGCGGCCCTTCCAGTTGGGCACGGCGGCCCTGGGCAGGGGCCTTCGCGCCCAACTCACGGGGCCATCATCCCCAACTCAACGATTCAGGTGGCCGAGCCGATCGTCAGCTTGAAGCCGGGCAGGTCCTTCGAGGTCGTACGTCGCCTCGAAGGTCCGCTCGTAGCCGGTGTGCGCGACCTTCCAGCCGGCGTCCGTCCGAACGTAACGGTCCTCGTAGAACGCCGCACCCTCGAGCCGGAACCCGTACTCCGCCGAGATCACCTGGTCGTGGAGGTACCACCGACCGGTCGCCGTGTCGCCGTCGACGGCGATCTCCGGGTGGTGACAGTGGTGCATGGTGACGATCGCCGGGCCCAGGTTGGTCCGCATGTAGTCGACCAGGGCAGCCCGGTCGGCGAACGCCAGGCCGGCATAGTCAGCGGTGGCGTCGGGGACGAAGCAGTCACCGAAGTCGTCCCACTGCTTGGTGTCGAGGGTCCGCAGGTACCGGTACTTCAGCTGCCGGATCTGCTCGAGGTCGTCTGCGTAACGATTCCCGCTCATGGCGCGGAGCCTAGACCGGTGGCTAGTTATAGTCGCGAGCGTGATCTTCAAGCGGGTCGGCGACGGACGCCCCTACCCGGAGCACGGACTGACGTCCCGGGCATGGGCCGCCGTGCCCCCACGCCAGGTGCGGCTCGACGAGCTGGTCACCACGAAGGACACGCTGCACCTCGACCTCCTGCTCGACGAGGACTCGACCTTCTACGGCGACCTGTTCGCCCACGTCGTCGAGTGGCGCGGCGACCTCTACCTCGAGGACGGGCTGCACCGCGCGCTCCGGGCCGCCCTCCAGCAACGCAACGTCCTGCACGCCCGGGTGCACCCGGTGACCGGCTGATGGAGCAGGCCGCGAGGTCGGGACTGACCCTCCTCGGCCTCGCCCTGCTGGTCGTCCTCGGCGGACTCTGGGGGTGGTCGGCGATGACCCAGCCCTTTCCCGGCAAGGCCACCCCGCCCAGGTGCGTGGCGACCATCGTCCAACCCGGTGAGAAGGTGTTCCCCGCCCAGGTCACGGTCAGCGTCTTCAATGCAAGCGGGCAGGAGGGGCTGGCCAGCCGCACCATGTCCGAGTTCGTCGACGCCGGGTTCGGTGAGGGCAACACCGGCAACGCTCCTCCGGACGCCCGGGTCGTCCGCGCCGTGATCTGGGCTCCGTCGCCCACGAGCCCCGACGTCCGCCTGGTCGCCAGCCGCCTGGGCCGCGCGACCCGGGTGGTCCAGCAGGAGGCACCCGGCGTCGGCGTCACGGTGCTCGTCGGCGACAGGTACACCAGGCTGGTGAAGGGACCGCCGTCCGTGCCGGCGGGGCAGGAAGTCGAGATCTGCAGCCCGCCGGTGACCTAGGGATCAACCGCCGTCGCGGGGCGCGCGGCCGAGCCACTGCGCCAGCCGCCCGGACGACGACACCTGACGTAGCCGCTCCTCGGTCTCCTCCCGCAGCTTGCGCGGCGTCACCACCAGCAGGTCGTCGCCGTGGCGCAGGACGGTACGTCGTTCCGGCACCAGGATCTGACCGGCCCGGATGACGAGCGAGACCGAGGCGCCGACGGGTAGTCGGAGCTCACCCACCTCGACGCCGTGCATCTTCGACACCGGACTGATCGTCACCTGCAGCAGGTCGGCGGCGACCCGCTCCAGCGGCGCCACCTCCACCTCGAGGCCGCGCGGCTCCGAGCGCCGCGCCACCTTCAGCACCTTGGCCACCAGCGGCAGCGTCGGTCCGGTCAGCAGGGTGTAGATCACCACCATGACGAAGACCAGGTTGAAGAGCAGGCGGGAGTCGTCGACCCCCTCGGCGAGCGGGATCGTGGTGAGCACGATCGGGACCGCCCCGCGCAGCCCGGCCCAGGAGAGGAAGGAGAGCTCCCGCAATGGCAGGGGCGAGACGACGGCGCTGATGAGGACCGACAACGGCCGGGCGACCAGCGTCAGCACGAGTCCTGCCACCAGCGCGAGCCAGACCGTGGACACGGTGAGCTCGGCGGGTGACAGGAGCAGCCCGAGCATGACGAACAGACCGATCTGGGCCAGCCAGGCCACCCCCTCGGCGAAGGACCGGGTCGCGGCCCGGTGCGGGAGCTCGCTGTTGCCCAGCACCAGGGCAGCGACGTAGACGGCGGCGAAGCCGGACCCGTGCAGCGGCGGCCGCGCCGCCGTACGCCGAGGAAGCAGAGGGTCATGACCGACAGCGGGTAGAGGCCCGAGGAGGGCAGCGCTGCCCGACGCATCACCCACGCCCCGCCGAAGCCGCAGAGCAGCCCGATCAGGACGCCGACGACGAGCTCGAAGACCACGATCCCCGTGGTCTCGAAGATCGACTGCTCGGCCACCGCGCCCGACGAGATCAGCGTGACCAGGACGACCGTCGGGGCGTCGTTGAGGCCCGACTCGGCTTCCAGCGCACCGGTCAGGCGTCTGGGCAGGGGCACGACCCGCAGCACGGAGAACACCGCCGCCGCGTCGGTGGGTGAGGTGACCGCGCCGAGCAGGACCGCCAGCTCCCAGGGGATCCCGAGCAGGTAGTGCGCGGCGACGGCGACGACGCTGATCGACACGCCCACCCCGATCGTGGCCAGCGAGACGCCGAGCTTCATCGACGGGTCGTACGTCGGGCCAGTTCGTGGTCAGACCGCCCTCGGCCAGGATGACGGCGAGGGCGATGAAGCCAAGGGCGTGGGCGAGCTGCGCGTCCTCGAACTGGATCCCCAGCCCCTGCTCGCCCAGGGCGACGCCCATCAGCAGGTAGAGCAACAGGCTCGGCAGTCCGGCGCGCGAGGAGATGCGGACTGCGAGGATCGCCAGGAGGGTGACGGCGGAGGCCACCAGCACGAAGTTGTCGAGCTGTTGGACGTCGAAGGTCACGGGCTCGCTTTCCGGGCGATCGGCGGTGTGGCCGATCCTATCGGTCGTGTCCCGGGAGTACGGTCAGCCGGCCGACCGGTCAGCCGACGATCTCGTCCCCGCTGATCAGGTAGTCGCCCTCGCTCCCGGTGAGCTCGATCCGGCGCACCTCGCTCTGGCTGCTGCCATCGGTCGTGTAGACGAGGGTCGCGTCGACCGCGCCGGGCCCGGCGGCCTGGACGTCCTCGACCGTGACCGAGTCGATCGTGGACCAGAATCCGTCGTAGTCCTCGTAGCTCCCCACTTCCTGCTGGAAGTCCGGCGACAACTGCGACCAGCCGGTCTCGGTGTCGTCCGGGAGCGCGGCGTAGTAGTCCTCGACGAAGGCCTCGCGGCTCGCGGCCGGACGGCTCCGCGGCAGCGCCCGTGCCCGGGGTTCGTCTCCTCGGGCGCCGGCCCGTGGGGCTGGCGTCCGCGGAGGGATCCGTCGCGTCCCCCGTCGGATCGTCGTCGAGCAGGTAGCGTCCCGAGGCCCGCCAGGATCACCAGGACGGCGACGATCCCCAGCACCAGCAGGACGGCCCGCCTCCGGCGCGGCCGCTCGGCCCGGCGGAGGAGCGGGGGTCCGGGCCGGCGGGGAGGGCGCGGGGGTCCGCTCCGTCGGCTCAGGGGTCGGCTCCGGGGTCGGCGCTGTCGTCCGGCGCCGGTGCGGTGGCTCCGGGTGCGGCCGGGTGGGGGCCGCGAGTGCGCCGGCGCCCGCGCCGAACGCCGCGGTCTCCTCCCGGGTCCGGTCGGTGCGGTGCCGGGCGTGGATCCGGCGCAGGGCGTGCGCGGCATCGGCCACGTCCCACCGCGACTGCGGGTCCGGATCCATCATCCGGCGGATCGGTTCGGTCAGCACGCCGGCACGTTCCGGGCGGGGCGGCGGCTGGCCGACGATGTTGGCGAGCGTCGCGAGCGGGTTGGGTTGCGAGGAGTACGGCGGCCGCCCCTCGACGGCGGCGAAGAGCGTGGCGCCCAGCGCCCAGACGTCCGAGGCGGGCGAGGGATCCTCGCCGCGCGCGATCTCCGGCGAGAGGTAGGACGGCGTACCGCTCACCATGCCGGTCTGGGTCAGGGTCTCGTCGCCCGTCGGTGCGGGAGATGCCGAAGTCCGAGATCTTCGCCCGGCCGTCGGGCCCGAGCAGGATGTTGCTCGGCTTGATGTCGCGATGGATCGTGCCCCGCGCGTGTGCCGCCGCCAGCCCGTCCGCGACCTGGGCGCCGATCTCGGCCGCGCGCTCCGGGGGGACCGGCCCGTCCTCGGCGATGATCTGCGCGAGCGTGCGCCCGTCGACGTACTCCATGACCAGCCAGATGTGGTCGCCTTCGTCGATCGCGTCGTAGATGGCGACCACGTGGGGATGGTTGAGGGGCGCCGACGACCGGGCCTCGCGCATGGCCCTGGCCAGGTCGGGGGCCTCGCCGGTCACGTGGCCGACCTGCTTCACCGCGACCTGGCGACCCAGCCGCTCGTCCCGGCAGAGCCAGACGCTGCCCATCCCGCCGCGCCCGACTTCCCGGAGCGACGCGGTAGCGCCCGGCGATGGTCCCCTGCGCCATCTGACTGTCCTCTCATCCGGCTACCACTACCCAGACCATCGCGCGTGTCACGCGGGTGAGCCACCTCTCCCCCCAAACTGAAACATGTTCTAGTCTTGGGGCCATGGCCGAGCTGTCCGGAACCGACCTGCCCGAGGTGCTGCCGGCCGCTGCGCTGCCCCGTGACGTGGAGTCCTGGGACGTCGTGGTGGTCGGCTTCGGCATCGCCGGCGGCTGCGCCGCCCTCGAGGCGGCACGGGCCGGAGCCCGGGTCCTGCTGCTCGAGCGCGCCGCGGTCCACGGCGGCACGTCCAGCATGTCAGGCGGCCACTTCTACCTCGGCGGCGGTACGGCGGTGCAGCAGGCCACCGGCCAGTCCGACTCCCCCGACGAGATGTACGAGTACCTCCTGGCCGTCTCCCGCGACCCGGAGCCGGAGAAGATCCGCGCCTACTGCGACGGCTCGGTGGAGCACTTCGACTGGCTCGAGGCGCTCGGCTTCGAGTTCGAGCGCTCCTTCTACCCCGAGAAGGCGGTGATCCAGCCCGGGACCGAGGGGCTGATGTTCAGCGGGAACGAGAACGTGTGGCCCTTCCGCGACCGGGCCGCGCCCGCCCCCCGCGGCCACAAGGTCCCGGTGCCCGGCGACACCGAGGGCGCCAAGCTGGTGATGGACCTGCTCCGCGACACGGGTGGAGGAGGCCGGGGTCGAGGTCCGCTACGAGACCGGTGCGACCGGTCTCGTGGTCGACGACGACGGCGCGGTCGTCGGGCTGGCCTGGCGCCGCTTCACCGAGACCGGGCTGGTCGCGGCCCGCGCCGTCGTACTCGCCGCCGGCGGCTTCGTGATGAACGCCGACATGGTCGCCGAGCACACCCCCGCCCTCGGCTCCAAGCTGTTCACGCTCGGGTCGACCTACGACGACGGGCTCGGCATCCGGCTCGGCGCCTCGGCGGGCGCCGAGCTCAAGCACATGGAGCAGCCGTTCGTCACCGCCCCGTTCTACCCGCCCTCGTCGCTGGTGAAGGGGCTGATCGTCAACAAGCTCGGGCAGCGGTTCGTCGCCGAGGACTCCTACCACGCCCGCACGTCCGGCTTCGTGATGGAGCAGCCCGACGCGGCGGCGTACCTCATCGTCGACAGCGAGCACATCGAGCATCCCGCAGATGCCGCTCGCGCCGTTCATCGACGGCTGGGAGACGGTGCCGGAGATGGAGGCCGGGCTGGGCCTGCCGCCGGGATCCCTGGTCGGCGACGCTGGAGCGCTACAACGAGCACGCCGCCCGCGGCGAGGACCCCGACTTCCACAAGCACCCCGACTGGCTGGCGCCGCAGTCGACCGGGCCCGTGGGGCGCCTACGACCTCACCCTCGGCCACGCGCTCTACGCCGGCTTCACCCTCGGCGGCATCCGCACCAGCGTCGACGGCGAGGCGCTGCGGCCCGACGGCTCGGCGATCACCGGGCTCTACGCGGCCGGCGCCTGCGCCTCCAACCTGGCCCAGGACGGCAAGGGCTACGCGTCGGGCACCCAGCTCGGCGAAGGGTCGTTCTTCGGACGACGAGCAGGTAGGCACGCTGCCGGCCGGACTCGTTGAGTTGGGCGTGATGGCCCCATGAGTTGGGCGTATGGCCGCGGGTGAGGTGGCGACCGGGGCCATGGCGCCCAATTGGGAGGGCCATCGGCCCAACTCAACAAAGCGGTTACGGTCCATCCATGAGCGAGCCGATGCGAGGTCGCCAGCCGCGCCAACGTGCCGCCGTTCCACGTGATGGACCTGCTGGCGGCGGCCGACCAGCGCCGGCGTACCCACGGCGACCTGGTCAACCTCGTCGCCGGCCAGCCGAGCACCGGCGCGCCCGCCCCGGTGAAGGCCGAGGCGATCCGGCTCCTCCAGTCCGACGACCCGCTCGGCTACACCGTGGCGCCGGGCATCACCGAGCTGCGCGAGCGGATCGCCCACCACCACCGGCAGCGCCACGGCGTCGACGTCGATCGCCGACGACGTGATCGTGACGACCGGCTCCAGCGGCGGGTTCCTGCTGGCGTTCCTCGCGGCCTTCGAGCCCGGCGACCGGGTGGCGATGGCCCGGCCCGGCTACCCCTGCTACCGCAACGTGCTCACCGCGCTGGGCTGCGAGGTGGTCGAGGTCCCGTGCGGACCGGAGACGAGGTTCCAGCCGACGGTGGCGCAGCTCGAGCGGATCCCGGACCTCAAGGGCGTCGTCGTCGCCAGCCCCGCCAACCCGACCGGCACCATGCTGCTGCCCGAGGAGCTGTGCGGCGATCGCGCGCCTGGTGCGAGCGCAGCGGCGTGCAGCTGATCTCCGACGAGATCTACCACGGCATCGAGTACGCCCCGCTCGACGGCGAGACCCCGCTCTCCCGCTCGGCGTGGGAGACCTCGCGCGAGGCGGTGGTGTTCAGCTCGTTCTCGAAGTACTTCTCGATGACCGGCTGGCGGATCGGCTGGATGCTGGTCCCCGAGCGGCTGCGGCGACCGGTCGACGTGCTCACCGGCAACTTCACGATCTGCCCGCCGGTGCTCGCGCAGTACGCGGCGATGCGCGGCCTTCGACGACGCGTCGTACGCCGAGCTCGACGGCCACGTCGCGCGGTACGCCGGCAACCGGGCGCTCCTGCTCGAGGGGCTGCCCGCCCTCGGGATCACCGGTCTGGCGCCGGCCGACGGCGCGTTCTACGTCTACGCCGACGTCGGCCACCTGACCGACGACTCGATGGGCTTCGCCCACGACCTGCTCGGCAAGACCGGCGTCGCGGTCGCGCCCGGGCATCGACTTCGACACCGAGGTCGGCCACCGCTACATCCGGCTCAGCTTCGCCGGCCCACGCGACGACGTCGTCGCCGGACTCGACCGGCTGGCCGGCTTCCTCGCCCGCTGAGTGGTCGGGCTTCCGTCCGCGAGTCGGGATTCGACCGTCGAGTGGGGCTTCGACCGTGTCGAGCCGCGTCAGCCGGGCAGGCCGTCGATCAGCGACTGCTCGACGAAGGCGTTGCGGACCCGCTGCGGGTGGTCGCCGACCTTGGCGGTGTCGACGATCCGGCCGGTGCGGTAGGAGATCTTGGAGACCTGGTCGGTGCCGCTCCACGAGATGTAGCAGTAGTCGCCGTCCCAGCTCGGCGTCACCCAGTAGGGCTTGCCGTCCTCCTTCTTGAGCAGCTTGCCGCGCTTGTAGGTGTCGCGCTCGACCACGGTGGCGTAGTCGGACATCGTGCCGGCGACGCAGATCTTGGTGCCGCTCGGGTTCATCGCGATGCCGTGGTGGGCGGAGTCGAGGAGGTACTGCTCGCGCGGGCATGTCCGGCACGAGGTTCGGCAGCCGCTTGACCCGCTGGATCTTGCCGGTGGACCGGTCCATCTCGAGGAAGCCGTGGAAGAAGCGAGACCTGGAAGTAGATCTTCTGCTCGTTCGGGGACAGCGTCATCGGGCGTACGGCGGTGCTGAAGTCCTCGAGCCCGCGCTCGTCGAGCGCCTTGCGCAGGTTGTAGCGGCGCAGCACCTCGTAGGTGTCGGCGTCGACGATCTGGAACACCCGCTCGCCCTTGGCGGGGTCGAGGGGCGGCTGGTCCAGCGGGCGTGTAGACCATGCCGATGCTGGCGTGGATGATCCTGCTCGCCGCCGTCGATGTAGACGTTCTCGTGGGGCGAGCCGCCGGACGGGAACTGGCCGAGCTCCTTGCCGTCGGAGACCCGCAGCACGTGCACGACGTTGCCGGTCGAGGCGCTGACCACGACCTCGCGGCCGTCCGGCGAGATCGCCATGTGGTCGGAGCGCTGGCCGGCGACCGGGAACCGCCACACGATCTTGCCGGTCTCGAGGCTGATCGCGACGACGTCGGCGAAGGACGGGCGGGACACGATCATCAGCCGGCCGTCGTTGGAGGAGTACATGTCGTCGACGTACTGGTCGTTGCCCTCGCCGATCGCCTCGCGGATGGCCAGGAAGTAGGCGAGCCGCTCCGGGTTGGTGGCGATCTCCTGCATCCGCTCGTCGCTGGTCCGGGATGATGTTGATCGTGCCGAGCTTCTCGAAGGTGCCCGGCGCCAGGACGTCGGCGGTGCCGGCCCAGTTGTTGCCGACGAAGACCACCCGGCGTACGTCGCCGACCGGCGTCTGGCCCTCGGTCGCGGCGGCCTGAGCCGGCAGGCCCGAGCGCGGACACGGCGCCGGCGACCACGCCGATCGCGATGCTGCGCGCACGTCGTCCGACCGGCATGGGTTCCTCCTGGATTGGGGGTTGGTGGTTCATCTGGACCAACGAGGGCCCCGGAGGCCGGGTTACGGCGGGCGTCCGTGTGCTGGACCACGGCCCCGGCACCCGACATGGTGGCCGGGTGAAGAAGATCGGCCTGCTGGGCGGGATGAGCTGGGAGAGCACCGCCCTCTACTACTCGCTGCTCAACCAGCTGGTCCGCGCAGCGCCTCGGCGGCTACCACTCGGCGCGGTGCCTGATGTCCTCGGTCGACTTCGCCCCGGTCGAGGAGATGCAGCGGGCCGGCGACTGGGAGTCCGCCGGCGGCCTGCTCGCCGCGGAGGCCAGGTGCTCGAGAACGGCGG
The DNA here is from genome assembly GCA_963848795.1 of uncultured Actinomycetota bacterium. Lineage (GTDB taxonomy): Bacteria > Actinomycetota > Actinomycetes > Propionibacteriales > Nocardioidaceae > Nocardioides. The sequence continues at coordinate 146,022 of CAWKEX010000010.1, read as the reverse complement.
CGCCGAGCTGCTCCTGCTCTGCACGAACACGATGCACAAGGTCGCCGACCGGATCGAGGAGGCGACCTCGGTCCCGTTCGTCCACCTGGCCGACGTGACCGCCCGGGCCGTCGTCGCTGCGGGGCTGGAGTCGGTGGCCTTCCTCGGGACCGGCTTCAGCATGCGGGAGACCTTCCACACCGACCGGATCGCGGGCCACGGACTCGAGGTGACCGTGCCCGACGCAGGACGAGCAGCAGGTGGTGCACGACGTGATCTACGACGAGCTGGTGCACGGCATCGTCCGTGACGAGTCGCGCGCGGCGTACCGACGGATCATCGACTCGCTCGTCGACCGCGGCGCCCAGGGCGTCATCCTCGGATGCACCGAGATCGAGCTCCTGATCGGGCCGGACGACTGCCCGGTCCCGACCTTCCCCACGACCCGGCTGCACGTCGAGGCGGCCGTCGACCTCGCCCTGGCCGACTAGCAGGTGGGCCGTGAAGGCAACGGCGAATGGCTACCGCGGTTGGCTCTTGTCCAGCTCCTCGGCGAGCATCACGATGATGCCGCTGGGGCCGCGGACATAGGTGAGCTTGTAGACGTCCTCGTAGGTCGCCACCCCGCGCAGCGGGCGGCAGCCGTGCCTCGCGGCGATCTGGACAGATAGTCCCGGATCTTTGGTTGCAGATCGGCGGCATGCGCAACCCAAGAATCGGGGACTCTGGCAGTGCCGGCCTCACACGAGGTCGTGCACGAACTCGCCGAGCTGGGTGAGGTTGCGGCACTCCACCATCGGCACGATCTCGCCGTAGGGCCCGGCGGCCGAGTCGCCGGTGTCCCAGTGCCGCGGGTGCTCGGGGTTGAGCCACCACGCGTGCCGGCACCGCCCGGCCAGGTCCGCGAGCACCGGGACGTCAGGTCGCTGTAGTTGGAGCGGGCGTCGCCGAGGATCAGCAGCGACGTCTTCGGACCGAGCGCGTCGGCGTGCTGCCTCGGCGAACTTCGTGAACGCCCGGCCGTAGTTGGTGCGGCCCCACAGCGCGGCGTGCGCGCGTGCTCGCGGCGAGGTCGGCCATCACGTCCGCGACGTCGGCGCCGGGCCTGAAGTGGTGCGGTCACCTCGTGGACGTGGTCGACGAACGTGAACGCCCGCACCTTGTGGAACTGCTCGCGCAGCGCGAAGACCAGCAGCAGCGTGAACTGCGCGAAGTTGGCCACCGAGCCGCTGACGTCGCAGAGCACGACCAGCTCGGTGCGGTGCGGCCGCTTGGGCCGGTGGTGGGTCGTCAGCGGCACGCCGCCGGTGGAGATCGAGGCGCGGACGGTACGCCGGAAGTCGAGCGGCCCGCGGCGCCGCGCGTGCTGCTCCTTGGTCAGCCGGGTCGCGAGCCGCCGGGCGAGCGGGTAGATCTCGCGGCGCATCTCCTCGAGGTCGGCCTTGCGGGCGGCGGTGAAGTCGAGCCGGTCGATCGTCGGCCGGACCGCGACGTCGGCGACGTGGTCGGGCCCCTTCTCCTCCGCGATCCGGCGGCGGGCGTCGCCCTCGACCAGCGCGGTGAAGGCGCCGATCCGGCGGCCGGCGACCCGCCGGGCCTCCTCGTCGTCGCGCGCCCTCGGCGAGCAGCGCGGCGACGAGCTGCTCGACCAGCTCGTCGGGCGAGACCCGCTGCAGCGCGGTGTACGCCGACCAGCCGACAGCCCGGCCCCCGGCCGGGCATCGCCCCGAAGCGGCCGACCGCCTCGACGGCCAGCCGCTGCAGCTCCGCGTCGTCGCCGTCGCCGAGCGCCTCGAGCAGCTCGTCGCGGAAGCCGCGCAGCGCCTCCGCGCCGTCGCGGACCGGTCTCCTCGCCGGTCGTCCCGTCCGCGGCCGCCGGCCCCCGACCCGACCAGCCGCGGGAAGTAGAGGTCGAAGAGCGCGTCGAAGGTCGGCCGCTGCGACTGCCGCTTGACCAGCGTCGCGGCGTACGCGTCCCGCACCGTCGCCCGCTCGCCCCAGGGCAGCGACTGCAGCGCCGCGACCGCGTCGAGGTCCTCGGCGAGCGACACCGGCAGCCCGGCCGACCGCAGCGCCTCGAGGAAGTCGATGTGCCGGTCGAGCAGGCCCGCGCAGCGCGGCCATCAGTCGCAGCCGCAGCTCGCGGACCGCCCGCTCGTGGTCGGAGGCGTGCTTGAGCACCACGCCGAGGGTGTCGGCCACCGCCTCCTCGTCGAGGTCGCCGATCTCCAGCGCGACCAGGGTGCGCGCCCAGTCGACGGACTCCGCGATCGAGGGCGCCTTCTTCAGCTCCAGCTCGCGCAGCCGGGCGACCGACGTCGACCAGCTGCGCGGCGACCTTGTCCTCGAGCTCGGGCACCTGGGAGGTGACGATCTCCCGCTCGCGCTCGGCGTCGGGGTAGTCGAGGTGCAGGTAGAGGCAGCGCCGCTTGAGCGCCTCGGACAGCTCGCGGGTGGCGTTGGAGGTGAGCACGACGAACGGCCGGCGGACGGCGGCGACGGTGCCGAGCTCGGGGATGGTCACCTGGAAGTCGGAGAGCACCTCCAGCAGCAGGCCCTCGACCTCGACGTCGGTCTTGTCGACCTCGTCGATCAGCAGCACCGTCGGCTCCTCGCGCCGGATCGCGGTCAGCAGCGGCCGGGTGAGCAGGAACTCGTCGGTGAAGATGTCGTCGTGGGTCTCGTCCCAGGACGCGTCGCCGCCGCTGGCCTGGATGCGCAGCAGCTGCTTCTTGTAGTTCCACTCGTAGAGCGCCCGCGCCTCGTCGAGCCCCTCGTAGCACTGCAGCCGCACCAGCTCGGCCCCGGTCGCCCGCGCCACCGCCTTGGCCAGCTCGGTCTTGCCGACGCCGGCCGGCCCCTCGACGAGCAGCGGCTTCTCCAGCGCCCCGGCGAGGTACGCCGTCGTGGCGGTGGCCGCGTCGGCGAGGTAGCCGGCGTCGCGCAGCCGCGTCGACGGCGTCGTCGGGCGAGGAGAACCAGGGGTCACGGCGCGAGCATATGGGTCGTGACCGTCCCGCGGTCTCGTCGTTGGACCGGGTGGAGACGTTCTCGGGCGGCCAGGCCGGCCCGATCGAAGGAGGATCATGCGACTCCCCCGGCGCCACACCGGACGCCACGCGGGGCCGCGTGCCACGCGGCATCCGGTGGACCGGCCGCGTCGGTCGATGCGCGGCCAGTTCGGTCGCGCCGGCGTACGCACGATGGCGCGCACGCTCGTCGCCGCCGTGAGCCTCGTGGGCCTGGCCAACCTCGCGCCGCCGGCCGAGGTCCCCACCGGCCCGTTCGCCGTCCAGTCCCCGACCCCGGCCCAGCTGGAGCTGATGAAGCGCTTCGACTGCTCCCCCGACGGTTTCGGCGACGGCAGTACCCCGCGTTCGGCCATCATCCGCAACGAGAACAGCCTGGAGGTCGTGAGCTTCGACCGCGGGTGGCAGGTCTACACGGGCACTCGTCCCCACGCGCTCGTCGCCATCTGCCACGACCCTCCTCGCTGAGGGCGCGGCTCAGTCGTCGCTCGCCTCGGCGCCGTGACGACCGGCGCCCGCCGCGAACCTCGCCGCCCCGTCCAGTGCCTCGGTGAGCGAGTCCGCGCCGTACCCGAGCTCTCCGGCCATCGCCGCCTCCTCGGGTCGTCCCTCCTGGTCCAGCACCGAGAGCCGGTCGTTGCGCAGGCAGCGTTGGGGAAGCTCGGCGAGCTGGTGGGCCAGCAGCTCGGCCCGGTCCCGCGTCGTGCCGGGCGGCACGACCCGGTTGACCAGCCCCATCGCCGCGCGCCTCGGCGGCCTCGACCGGCCGGCCGGTGAGGATCAGGTCCATGCGCCCGGCTGGTGCCGATGAGCCGGGGCAGGCGCACCGTGCCGCCGTCGATCAGCGGCACGCCCCAGCGCCGGCAGAACACGCCGAGCACCGCGTCGCTCGCCGCGACCCGCAGGTCGCACCACAGCGCGAGCTCCAGCCCGCCGGCCACCGCATGCCCCTCGATCGCGGCGATGACCGGCTTGCCGAGCAGCATCCGGGTCGGCCCCATCGGCCCGTCGCCGTCGGGCTCGACCCGGTTGTCCATCGCCTTGAGGTCGGCGCCGGCGCAGAACGTGCCGCCGGCGCCGTACAGCACCGCCACGGACTGGCTCTCGTCGGCGTCGAACTCGCGGAAGGCGTCGGCGAGCGCCTCGGCGGTCTGCCGGTCCACCGCGTTGCGGGCCTCCGGCGGTCCAGGACCACCGTGGTCACCGGGCCCTCGACCTCGATGTGCACGCTCACTCGCTCACCTCGGAGACGCCGGCGCGGTGCCGCTGGGCCAGCTCGGCGTAGTACGCCGGGTTGGTCTCGACCCAGAACTGCGCGGGCGTGCCCTCGATCGGACCCCTGACCTTGGCGGGCGCCCCCGCCGCCAGGACGCCGTCCGGGATCTCGGTCTGCGGGGTGACCAGGGCACCTGCGGCGACCATCGACCCGGCCCCGATCCTGGCGCCGTCCAGCACGGTGCTGCCGTTGCCGACCAGTGCCCGCTCGGCCACCACCGCGCCGTGGACCACGCAGGTGTGGGCGACCGTGGCGCCGGGGCCGACGTCGACGATCTGGTCGGGTCCGGCGTGGAGGACCGAGTTGTCCTGGACGTTGGCGCCCTCCCGGACCACGATCGTGCAGATGTCGGCGCGCAGCACCGCGCCGTACCAGACGCTCGCGCCCTTCTCGACGGTCACGTCGCCGATCAAGGTGGCGGTCGGCGCCACGAAGCCTCGGGGTGGACGGTGGGCCGCTTGCCTTCGAACTCGTAGAGGTGCATGGGGCCATTCCACCGGAAACCGGCCGCCGCGTCAGTCCCCGCCGCGCCAGACCCCTCCGGGCATCAGCTCGACCAGCCGGCAGTCCGGCGCCTCGCGGTGTAGCGCGCGCACGAACTCGTCGTAGGGGCGGTCCATCCAGCCGGCGCCCATCAGGGTGGGCATCGGCGGTGCAGGGTCCCCCAGTGGACCGGCAGCGCCCACCGTGCCCCGGACCTCACACACGCGGTGACGGCCTCGTCGGGGCCGAGGTGGCCCGGCGAGAGGCGCGGCCCCCACCCGGCGACGGCACGCGATCAGGTCCAGGCGACGCCCCAGCAGGTCGGGGATCTCGGCCATCTCGGGGTAGAGGCTGGTGTCCCCCACCAGCCAGACGCTCAGCTCGGAGCCGCGGACCAGGTGGCCGTTGGCCTCGTTGGGCCGGTGCGGCATCGGCCGGTCCGGTGGTGGCTGGGGTGAGCCGGACCTCGACCGGCCCGTCGCCCACCCTCTCCCAGTCTTCCCGAGCGCGGTGCCGGGGAGCCCCCTGCCTCGCAACCACCCGGCGTTCTCGTCCGCGGTCGGACCGGACGCGCGGGAGATCTTCAGCGACGCCACCTCGCGTGGTCGTGGTGGAGGTGGGAGATGAGTACGGCATCCGGGTCCCGCCACAGGTCTGGTTCGGGTCGGGAAACGGCGCCGCAGAAACCAGGCATGGCGGCGCAGGAGGGGATCGGTGAGATCGGACGCCGTCGATTCGAGCATGACGGTCGAGTGGCCGATCCACGCGATGCTGAGCTGTTGGTCACGAGTCCCCCTTGCCTCATTGTCCTCCGCGACCGCCGAACCGGTCCAGCCCGGCCGTATTTACGGCCCCGACCCCGGGCCCTACCATCGAATCAGGCGCAGCGCGCGTCTGCGCAAAGGATGGTCGCCATGACCCAAGACTGGCTCAATCTCTCCTGGAAGATGCTGATGGTTCGCGGCGGCCTGGCGGTCGTCTTCGGCATCCTGGCCATGGCGTGGCCGCTCGAGACCGCCATCGCCCTCGCAATCCTCTTCGGAGTCTGGGCACTGGTGGACGGCGTCGGGTCGTTCGCCCAGGCCTTCGAGACCGGAACACCGACCTCTGCGCGGATCCTGCTCATCGTGATGGGCGTGGCCGCCCTGATCGCCGCCTTCTTCGCGATCTTCAGTCCGGCCGTCGCCGCAGTGACGCTGACCTGGATCCTGGGCATCTGGCTGATCGTTCGCGGTGGCTTCGAGGTCTTCGCTGCCTTCGGCGCGACTCATGACACTCCCCGGTGGCTGCTGCTCGTGACCGCAGGGGTCGACGTGATCCTGGGCATCCTGTTCGTGGCCAACCCCGGATCGTCGGTCGTGGCCATCGCCTGGGTGCTGGGACTCGTCGCCATCGTCTGGGGCATCGCGTTCATGGCCACCGGCTTCGTCTACTCGGGGCGAGCACGGGGCCGAAGCCGCTCCACCGGTCGCAGGAGCACCGGCCTAGGCCGCCGGCGAGTGGGGCCTCCCGGGCGGGCGGGTGGCCCCATGGCCGGCGCTGTCCCGAGACGCTGGACCCCGGCGTCGTTGTTCGCTGACGGGCCTCTGGCCCAGGGCGTGCCCGATCGCCTGAGGCGGCCCGGGTGGTCAGTCGTCTGATCGACGGGTGTACTCGACCATCCTCTGGTTACGCGGGTGGCCCCAGTCGCCGATGTAGCGGAACTCCCAGGGACTGAACTCCGCCACCCAGCGCAAGTCCTGGCGGTACTGCCAGTACACGTTCTTCTCGGTGTACCTCTTGCCCCGCGTGCCATCGAGCGGATAGTCCTCGCGCCGCTCGTTGAAGGTGGCGAAGAAGCGCCCGCCGGGCGCCATCACCTTCGCCACGCGGTACAAGCAGAGCCGGATGTCGTTCAGCGAGACATGGGTGAACACCGACTGCGCGATGGCCATGTCGAACTTCACGCCGAAGTCGGCGTCGAACCTGTCGGTCGCATGGAGGTTCGTGACCGGCAGGCGCTCGCGTTGCTCATCCGTGGGCACCCAGTCGTACCCGATCCGGATCGCCTCCGGGTTGATGTCGATCCCGTAGTAGTGCCCGGGCTCGAGGTGGTCGACCAGGCGCACTCCGGCGCGGAGGCTGCCACAACCGACGTCGAGGAACCGGTGCTCGGGCTTCAAGCCCTGTTCGACCAGGAAGTCCTCCTGCAGCTTGCCGAGCGCCTCCCAGTGGCCGCCGACGAACTTGCGCGCTTTTACACGCTCGACATCGCCTGGCCACGCTCCCTTGCGCGGCCGCAGGCGCCCCTTTGCGTAGCGTGGTGGGCGATAACCCGGGATCTCGACACGATTCTCTATCTCCGTCACGGTCCGACCCTAGCGATCGCAGTCGCAGGGCACGACGACCGTGCCCGACCAGGGTGTGGGGTACGTCGGCGAGATCCATCCCTCGGACGCCCAGGGACCTGGCGCTGCTCACCGGTCAGCCACCAGCGGTTTGAGGTTCGCTTGACCCTGGGCCAGCACGGTCGGCACAGACTTCGATCCACCGACAACCCCCTTCTGTTGGTGGATCGAGTCATGTCCGGGGTGAACGTCGAGACCGGTTGCCGACGGGGCCCGCCCCTTGGCGACAACGGGTGGCCTGCTGCCGCAGACACGGTGCACGACGGCACAGCCGCCTCACCGCACAACGGCGGTTCGTCGCGAACAGCACGGTGACGCAACAACGCCGCCCCGGTGCACCCGTATTCGGATGCCGGAGCGGCGTCGCTGGGACTTTCGTCTCTGGGTCTGCGGACTTGATTCCGCAGGCCCCTGGCGGTGGCGGAGGGATTTGAACCCTCGGTGGGCTTGCACCCACAAACGCTTTCGAGGCGTTCTCCTTAGGCCGCTCGGACACGCCACCGCCGGGAAGGTACCGGAGGCGGCCGGAGCGGCCCGAAATCGGATCAGGGGGTCCAGCGCGGGTCGCGGCCGGTCGCGCCGAGCAGCCGGTCGAGCGCGGCGGCGTCGTCGGGGACGGGGACCGGCGGGCCGAACAGGCCGCCGTCGTCGTCCGCCGGGCGGCTCGAAGGTCGCGACGAACGCCCAGGCAGCGGCCGCGGCGCCGCGTCGTCGGCGTCGTAAGCCTGGCCGGTGGACCGCGGCCAGGTCCCAGCCGTGCACGACGACCTCGTCGAGGGCCACGAGTGCGGCCGACCTCGGCCGGCATCTCGATCGGGCCCGCCTGGTCATGCCGTCGTACGCCGCCGGGTCGCGCCACGCGTCGGCCAGCTCGGCGAGCTGGGCGGCGATCCGTCCCGCCAGCCCTCCTCGAGCCGGGAGCCGTCGCGCCGGCGCCTGCCACCGCCGGGCACGTCGCTCCTTGCGCGCCGACGCGGTGAACGCGAGCGCCAGCCCGCCGATGTGGTCGAGCAGGTCGGCGACCGTGTAGTCGGGGCAGGGCGTCGGGTCCCCAGCTGGTCGTCGCGGCACGCCGGTGACCAGCCGCGCCAGGGTCGTCGTGGCAGGGTCGAAGTCGAGGGGATCCATGTCGTTGGGACTCGCTCGAGGGTCGAGAACTCATCGGTCGCCGAGAGGCACTCGCGGCGGGACCAGCCGGCGCAAGCGCGTCACGTGACCGGGCTCGAGCTCGTCGAGGCGTGGCGACGCCGAGCAGGCGCATGGTCCGCTCGATCTGGCCGCGCAGGATCTCGATGGCCCGGTCCACGCCCTCCCGGCCGCCGGCCATCAGGCCGTAGAGGTAGGCCCGGCCGACCAGGGTGAAGTGGGCGCCGTGGGCGATCGCGGCCACGATGTCCTGGCCGGACATGATCCCGGTGTCGAGGTGCACCTCGACGTCCTTGCCCACCTCCCTCGACCACCGACGGAAGCAGGTGGAAGGGCACCGGCGCCCGGTCGAGCTGCCGGCCGCCGTGGTTGGAGAGCACGATGGCGTCGACACCGGCATCGGCCAGCCGGCGGGCGTCGTCGACGGTCTGCACGCCCTTGACCGACACCTTGCCCGGCCACTGGTCGCGGATCCAGGCCAGGTCGTCGTAGGTCACGGTCGGGTCGAACATGGTGTCCAGCAGCTCGCGCGACCGTCCCCGACCACGAGTCGAGCGAGGCGAACGCGAGCGGCTCGGTGGTGAGGAAGTTGAACCACCAGGCGGGCCGCGGGATCGCGTTGACGACGGTCCGCGGGAGTCAGCGTCGGCGGGATCGTCATCCCGTTGCGGACGTCGCGCAGCCGGGCGCCGGCGACCGGTACGTCGACGGTGACCATCAAGGTGTCGTACCCCGCCTTCGCCGCCCGCTCGACCAGCGCCATCGACCGGTCGCGGTCCTTCCACATGTAGAGCTGGAACCAGTTCCGGCCGCTCGGGGGCGGCCGCGGCGACGTCCTCGATCGACGTCGTCCCCATGGTCGAGAGCGTGAACGGGATCCCGGCCGGCCCGGCGGCGGTCACGCCGGCGATCTCGCCCTCGGTCTGCATCATCCGGGTGAACCCGGTCGGTGCGATCCCGAACGGCAGCGCCACAGGCGCCCCGAGCACGTCGCGCGAGGTGTCGACGTTCGAGACGTCGCGCAGGATCGCCGGGTTGAACTCCACGTCCGCGAACGCCTGTCGGGCCCGGGCCAGCGACACCTCGCCGTCGGCCGCGCCGTCGGTGTAGTCGAAGGCGGCTTTCGGCGTGCGCCGCTTGGCGACCCGCCGCAGGTCCTCGATCGTCAACGCGGCCGCCAGGCGGCGCTCCCGCGGCGACAGGGCCGGTCGCTTGAACTTCATCAGCGGCGCCAGGTCGTGCCGCCTCGGCAGCCGCCGGTGGTCACGGCGTCCTCTGACCGCGGAAGAACTCGTCGAGGAGAGCGGTCGACTCCGCGGCCAGCACGCCGGCGACCACCTCGGGCCGGTGGTTGAGGCGCCGGTCGCGGACCACGTCCCAGAGGCTGCCGACCGCGCCGGCCTTGTCGTCGTAGGCGCCGAAGACCACGCGGGCGACCCGCGCCAGGACGGCGGCGCCGGCGCACATCGTGCACGGCTCGAGGGTCACGACGAGGGTGCAGCCCTCGAGCCGCCACTCGCCGCGGCGCCGCGGCGGCCTCGCGCAGGGCCACGATCTCGGCGTGACCGGTCGGGTCGGCCTCGGCCTCGCGGATGTTGCGGCCGCGGCCGATGACGGTGCCGTCGGCGTCGAGCGACGACGGCGCCGATCGGGACGTCGCCGGTGGCCAGCGCCGCCCGGGCCTCGTCGAGGGCGGCGCGCATCGGCGCGTCGTACGACGGGCTCATCGGTCGGTTCAGGCCGACGCGAGGCCGACGGCCTCGTCGAACAGCGGCCCGAACCCGAGCCGGCGGGCGACCTCGGAGAGCATCTCGTCGGGGTAGAGGTCGAAGTCGTCGAGGAGCACGCCCATGTCCATGGCGCGCATGCCGAGGTCGCCGAGCAGGTCGAGGTCGCCGGCCGGGACCTGGTCGTCCTCGTCCTCCGGCGGCGGCAGGCCGAGGAACGTCGACCGCGGAGCCGGCGAGCTCCCACTCGTCGGCGGCGGTGACGTCGGAGAGCAGGACCCGGGTGTTCGCCCCGGCGACCCGGACGATCACGAAGAAGTCCTCGTCGATCGCGACCAGGCCGACCGCGCCGCCGTCGCCGGGGAACCGGCGCAGGGCGTGGGAGAGGGTCTCGATGTCCCCGAGGGTGTCGTGGGCGAGCTCCTGCACCTGCCAGACGCCTTCCTCCCGGTAGGCGGCCAGCGCGAAGTCCACTCCGTCCTGCTGGTCGGCCATGCTCACTCCTCCCGATCACGCGGTCGGACCCAACGGGGTTCGTCTCCAGAGTGGCAGAACCAGCGGCCTCGGCCAACCCTTTACCCGTGCTCGCAGACGCCGGATCGCCTGCCGTGGCCTAGGGTTTCGCGCCATGCGCACCCACGTCGTCGACCACCCGCTCGTCGCCCACAAGCTCACCGCCCTGCGGGACGAGCAGACCGACTCGCCGACGTTCCGCCGGCTGGCCGACGAGCTGGTGACGCTGCTGGCCTACGAGGCGACCCGCGACGTGCGGGTCTCGGCCAAGGAGATCGTCACCCCGGTCGCGCCGACGACCGGCGTCAAGCTCGCCCGCCCCAAGCCGCTCGTCGTGCCGATCCTGCGGGCCGGGCTCGGGCATGCTCGACGGGATGATGCGGCTGCTGCCGACGGCCGAGGTCGGCTTCCTCGGGATGGTCCGCAACGAGGAGACGCTGGAGGCGTCGACGTACGCCGAGCGCCTGCCGGAGGACCTCGCCGGGCCGCCAGTGCTACGTGCTCGACCCGATGCTTGCCACCGGCGGCACGCTCGCGGCCGCGATCAGCTTCCTCACCAAGCGCGGGGCCGACGACATCACCGCGATCTGCCTGCTGGCCGCGCCCGAGGGGTGCGAGCGGCTCGAGGCGGACCTGGCCGGGGTCGACGTCCCGGTGCACCGTCGTCACCGCCGCCATGGACGAGAAGCTCAACGAGAAGGGCTACATCGTGCCCGGGCTCGGCGACGCCGGCGACCGGCTGTACGGCGTCGCGGGGTAGCGGACGGCCAGGTCAGCCCAGGGTGAGCCAGAGGCCGACGGCCGTCGGCACGAGGCCGAGCAGGAGCCACCAGGAGAGGATGCGCCGGCCGTGGATGGCCAGCGCGGCCACGACCGCCCCCACTCCGAACGCGCCGGCGATGACGCTCAGGCCGATCTGCGCGGTCAACGTGGGATCTGACTCGGCGATCGCGGCGATGATCACTCCGGCCGACAAGTGCAGCAGGGTGGTCACCGCCAGGGTCGACATGACCCAGCGCTGAACCCGCGTGAGGCTTCGGTCATCGGCGTGCGGGTCGCGCACCGGGCGTGGGGCGTTGGGGTCCATCAGGTGACGTCGCCGCTTCTGGACCTGCTGGGGACCTGCTGGGCTGTTGCTCATGGCGTGAGTGGACTCCGAAATCGCGAGGCGCTACCTGTCACAACAACTCGAACCGTGACGACAGTGGCACGCCGCCGGGTGATCTCGGTCACCGCGCGTCGCCGGCTGGGAGGGCAGCGAGCGGCCGGAGCGCCACGACGGCTATCCGCCGAAGATCGGGACCTTCCCGGTCGCGATCAGGACGAGCAGCAGCACGACCAGCGCGCCCAGGACGCCGTAGTCCACTCCTTGCCGCGGCGGGTCTCGTCGGACTCGGGGGCGTCGTACCGGTGCCCTTCCCAGCGTGCCGGGCGCTCTTCGTCCTTCTCGGTCATGCTCGTGCCTCCTGCCGGTGGTACCCCGTCGACATCTTCAACGCGCGAATCGCGGCAAAGGTCCCGTCGCTACAGCGCCTTCACCGCGTTGAGCAGCTTGCTCATCGTGTCCTTGGCGTCGCCGAACAGCAGCGTGGTCTTCTCGTCGAAGAGCAGCTCGTTCTCGATGCCGGCGAAGCCGGGCCGCATCGAGCGCTTCATGAAGATGATCTGCTTGCCCTCGTCGGCGTTGAGGATCGGCATCCCGTAGATCGGAGCCCCCGGGGTGGTCTTGGCGGCCGGGTTGACCACGTCGTTGGCGCCCACGACCAGGACCACGTCGGCGTCCTTGAAGTCGCCGTTGATCTCCGCCATCTCCTTGAGCTGCTCGTAGGGCACCTGGGCCTCGGCCAGCAGCACGTTCATGTGGCCGGGCATCCGGCCGGCGACCGGGTGGATCGCGTAGTCGACCTGGATGTCGCGCTCTCCGAGTACGTCGACCAGCTCGCGCAGCGAGTGCTGGGCCTGGGCCACGGCGAGGCCGTAGCCGGGCACGATGATCACCCGGTCGGCGTACCCCAGCATGATCGCGACGTCGTTCGGCTCCGGCCGACTTCACCGGACGGTCGGAGGCCTCGCCGCCGCCGAGCGTGGACCCGCCCTTGAGGGCGCCGAAGAGGATGTTGGTGACCGAGCGGCCCATGGCATTGGCCATCAGCAGGGTCAGGAAGGTACCGCTGGCCCCGACGAGCGTGCCGGCCACCAGCAGGAGGGTGTTCTCGAGCACGTAGCCGCTCGCCGCCACCGTCAGGCCGGTGAAGGCGTTGAGCAGCGAGATCACGATCGGTACGTCGGCGCCACCGACCGGCAGCACCAGCAGGACCCCGACGACAAGCCCGACCAGCGCCAGGACGACGCCGACCCACAGGACCGGGTCGCCGACGGTGACGGCCGAGAGGCCGATCGTGGCGAGCAGGCCGGCCCCGAAGATGACCGGCAGTCCCGGGAAGACCACCGGGCGCCGAGGTCATCAGATCCTGCAGCTTGGCGAAGGTGACGATCGAGCCGGCGAACGACACCGACGCCCACCGCGATGGTGAACGCGGTCGCCAGCAGCACGAACCAGCCGACGTCCTCGCCGAGCCCGACGATCTCGGCCAGCTCCAGCAGGCGACCAGGGCCGCGGCGCCGCCACCGACGCCGTTGAACAGCGCCACCATCTGCGGCATCTGGGTCATCTGGACCTTGCGCGCCCCGACGACGCCACCGACCGTGCCGACCAGGGTCGCCACCAGGATCAGCGCGACGTGGTCGAGGTCGAGGTAGAAGAACGGGATGGTGACGGCGACGACCGCGGCGGCGGCGCCGACGAGGTTGCCGTACCGCGCGGTCTTCGGACCGGAGAGGCCCTTGAGGGCGAGGATGAAGCAGACCGCGCACGCGAGGTAGGCGAGCTGGACCCAGGTCGGCGTCATGCCGCGCTGCCTTCGGCCGGGGCCTTCTTCTTCTTGCGCGTGAACATCTGCAGCATCCGGTCGGTGACCACGAAGCCGCCAACCATGTTCACCGCGGCCAGCACGACCGCGACCAGGCCGACGACCAGCGCGCCGGTGCTCTCGGCCTGGCCGGTCACGATGATCGCGCCGAGCAGGATGATCCCGTGGATGGCGTTGGCGCCGGACATCAACGGCGTGTGCAGGGTGGAGGAGACCTTCGAGATCACCTCGATCCCGACGAAGACGCTCAGGACGAAGATCGTCAGCCAGACGACCGCTTCACTCACTTGTTCTCACCTTCCGGGGTGGTCTGTTCGGCTTCGGCCGGTTCCGGGGCGGGATCGGCGCCCTCGATCGCCTCACGAGTGCCGTCGTGCACGATGGCGCCCTCGCGGGTGACGCAGGCGCCGATCACGACCTCGTCTTCGAAGTCGGGGGCGAATGCCGCCGGGCGGCCCTCGGTCTCCTCGTCGGCCTCCTGTGCCTTCGTTGTCATCAGCTCGACGAGGTTGACGATGTTCTGCGCGTAGAGCCTCGAGGCCGGTCCGGGCATCTGGGAGGGCACGTTGCGCCCACCCCAGACCTGGGCGTTGCCGATCCGGATCACCTCGCCCGCGATCGAGCCCTCCACGTTGCCCCCGGTCTCGGCGGCCAGGTCGACGACCACCGACCCCGGCTTCATCTGCTCGACCATCTTCTTGGTCACCAGCAGTGGCGCAAATCGGCCAGGCACCGCTGCGGTGGTGATCAAGGCGTCGGCGTCGGCGATGTACGGCGCCAGCAGCTCACGCTGCTTCGCGGCCCGGTCCTCGGTCATCTCGCGGGCGTAACCACCGGCACCCTCGAGGGTCTCGAGGTCGAGGATGATCGGCTTGGCCCCCATCGAGGCGATCTCCTCGGCGGCGGCCGCGCGAACGTCGTAGGCCTGGACGACGGCGCCGAGCCGCTTGGCGGTGGCGATCGCCTGGAGACCGGCGACCCCAGCGCCGAGGACGACGACGGTGGCTGGCTGGACCGTGCCGGCCGCGGTCATGTTCAGCGGGAAGAACCGGCGCAGCATGCCGGCGGCGACGATCGCGCAGCGGTAGCCGGCGACCAGCGCCTGGGAGGACAGGGCATCCATCGACTGGGCGCGGGAGATGCGGGGGACGAACTCCATGGCGAAGGACGTGATCCCGCAGTCGCGCAGGTCGCGGACGACGTCCTCCTCCTGGTTGGTGGGGAGGAACGAGATCGTCGCGGTGCCCTTCGGGAGCCTGCGGATCGTCTCGGTCGGGAGGGGCTGGACCGAGACCACGAGGTCGGCTCCCTCGAGCGCGCCTTCGTCGACGGTGGCGCCCGCGTCGGCGTACTCCTCGTCAGCCATCTGCGCGGCCCGGCCGGCGTCGGGCTCGACGGCGACCTCGTAACCGAGACCGGTGAGCTTCTCCACCAACTCGGGCACGATCGCGACTCGGGACTCGCCATCCCTGGTTTCCCTGGCTACAGCGATCTTCACCCGCTGAAACCTAGGGCAAGTCGCGTCATGGGGACAGCCATCTCACGTCTCAGCGTCAGACGCGTGACAACTGTCACCGTTTTCACCGCTCAACAGCTTCGGGGGATCCTCAGATGCCACGCACTTTCGTCAAGACCAGCGTCCTCGCGCTCACCGGCGCCGCTGTCTTCATCGCCGGCTCGATGGGCGGCGCCGTCGCCGCCCGGATGATCGGCTCCGAAGACATCAGAAACAACTCCATCCAGCAGGAGGACCTGCAGACCGACAGCGTCGGCAACAACGAGCTCAAGGCGGACGCCGTCGCCTGGCGCAACGTGAACCCCGACACCCAGGCCCGGATCCGCGGCTTCGCCGGCACGGACGGCGCGCAGGGTCCGCAGGGTGAGACCGGCCCCCGGGGCCTCCAGGGCGAGCAGGGCGCCGAGGGTGAGCAGGGTCAGCAGGGCATCCAGGGCGAGATCGGTCCCCAGGGCCCCCAGGGCCCTCAGGGGGTGCCGGGCAACCCCGCCTCGGACAAGTTCGGTGAGTACACCACCGGCTTCGCCAGCGCCCCCACCAACATCGACACGATCGGCGGCACCTACTCCACCAACGCCACCGATCTCGGCCAATTCACAGTCCCCAGGACGGGCCAGTACCTGATCTCGGCGTACGGCTTCTTCGACCGGCGCAACGAGGGCACTCCCGGCTACGAGTCGCCCACCACCGACACCTACCTCCAGCTGACGGTCCGCGGGCCCGCCGGCTTCACCGGTGGTCACCCGGGCACCTGCTTCACCCCGGCCGTCTCCCCGAGGGGCTTCACCGAGACCACCTGTCAGTCGGTCCAGGTGATCTCCGCCACCGCCGGAGACGTCATCCACGTGCGCGCGTTCGGCTACAACGAGGACCGCAGCGGCTTCGGTGGGGTGCCGAACTCGGCCCAGCCGCAGTTCACGGCGGCGGCCAGCGTCTCCGCAGTCCGCATCGGCTGACTAGTCGCCCAGCGGGATCTCGGCCACCGTCTCGTACCTGGGGCGGTGGCCGGGTCCCTCGCCCAGGTGCGAGGCCACCAGCGCGATCCGGGCGGCGGTCCAGGATGGGCCGGAGTATCCGTCGAGCAGGCGCACCCAGTTCGACACCTCGGCCGGGCGCCCGAGCCGCGCCACGGTGATGTGCGCCCGGAACCGCTGCCCGTCCACCGGGATGCCGGTGCGCGACGCAGCCGCCCGCGCCCCGGTTGCCAGCCGCTCCAGCTCGGTGGCTCCGTGCTCGTCGAGGTCGAGGCCGGCCCACACCACCCGCGCGCGGCCGGCGTTGGGAAAGGCCCCGCCGCCGGCGATGCGGGTCTCGAACGACGTACGCCGCTTGCCGGCCCGCTCCAGCCGCTCCACCAGCTCGTCGAGGTGCCGGTCCGCCACCGCGGCGAGGAAGGAGAGGGTGACGTGGAACTGCTCGGGCAGCGCCCACCGGAAGGGGCCGGACTCCCGGCGGGGTTCGAGGAA
This sequence comes from uncultured Actinomycetota bacterium, assembly GCA_963848795.1. Taxonomy (GTDB): domain Bacteria; phylum Actinomycetota; class Actinomycetes; order Propionibacteriales; family Nocardioidaceae; genus Nocardioides. The sequence goes on along the minus strand of CAWKEX010000010.1, from coordinate 129,570 downwards.
CGCGTCGAGGTCCTCGATCGCCTCACGGGGCGGGACGAGGGCGACGAACATCCGCGTCCCGTGAGGAGGCGTCACCCGATCTGGGTGCCGAGCAGGGCACCGATCGCATAGGTGACGGCCATCGCCAGCACACCCCCGCCGACGTTGCGGGCCACCGCTCGGCCGGCCGCGCCGTACCCGAGACGGGCCGACACCCAGCCGGTGAACGCCAGCGCCACGCCGACGGCGGCCACGGTGGCCCAGACGCGCACGGAGGCGGGCGTCAGGGTGATGGTCAGCAGCGGCAGCAGGGCCCCGAGCGTGAAGGCCAGCATCGAGGCCCACGCGGCGTGCCAGGGGTTGGTCAGGTCGTCGGGGTCGATGCCGAGCTCGGTCTCGGCATGGGCGGCCAGGGCGTCGTGGGCGGTCAGCTCCTCCGCCACCTGCAGCGCCAGCCTCTCGCTGAGCCCCTTCTCGACGTACAGCCCGGCCAGCTCGGCGAGCTCCTCCTCCGGCTCGTCCTCGAGCTCGGCGCGCTCCTTGGCCAGCAGGGCGCGCTCGGAGTCGCGCTGGGTGCTGACCGAGACGTACTCTCCGGCGGCCATGCTCAGGGCGCCCGCTGCGAGGCCGGCGATCCCCGCGATCAGGATCGTGGTCCGGTCGCTGGTCGCTCCGGCGACACCCATCACGATGCCGGCCGTCGAGACGATGCCGTCGTTCCCGCCGAGGACCCCCGCCCGGAGCCAGTTGAGCCGGTTGTTGATGCCGTCGCCGTGTGGTTCGTCCTCGTGCGGGCCGACCGGGGTGTCGACCGCGCCGGTGTCGATGCTCATGGGCCAATCGTTCGGCGTCGACGGTCCCCCCGCAAGCAAGGCAAGGCTCGGCTCATCCGGATAGTCCGTCACGAAAAGCTCCTCGAGCAGCAGATTGGGGGAGCTTTTCGTGACGGACTATCTCGAAATCACAGGCCGAGGTCGCGCCCGATCAGCTCTTTCATGATCTCGTTGGAGCCGGCCCAGATCCGGGTCACGCGGGCGTCGCGCCAGGCGCGGGCGACGCGGTACTCGTTCATGTAGCCGTAGCCGCCGTGCAGCTGGACGCAGTGGTCGAGCACCTCTCCCTGCACCTGGGCGGTCCACCACTTGGCCTTGGCGGCGTCGATCGGGCGTGAGCTCCTCACGGGTGTGCGCGAGCACGCACTGGTCGACGTACGCCTGGGTGACCTCGACCCGGGTGTAGAGGTCGGCGAGCAGGAACTTGTTGTGCTGGAAGTGGCCGATGGCCTGGCCGAAGGCCTTGCGGTCCTTGGTGTACTGCAGGGTCTCGTCGAGGATCTGCGCAGCGTGGGCGAGGTTGGTGATCGCCGAGCCCAGGCGCTCCTGCGGCAGGAACTCCATCATGTGGATGAAGCCGTTGTCGAGCTCGCCGACGATGCTGTCGGCCGGGACCCGGACATCCTCGAAGAACAGCTCCGCGGTGTCGGACTCGTCCTGGCCGACCTTGTCGAGCTTGCGGCCCCTGGAGAAGCCGTCCGCGTCCGCCTCGACGGCGAAGAGGGTGATGCCCTTCGCCTTCTTCTCCGGGTCGGTGCGGGCGGCGACGAGGACCAGGTCGGCGGAGTAGCCGTTGGTGATGAAGGTCTTCGAGCCGTTGATGACGTAGTCGTCGCCGTCCTTGACGGCCGTCGTCTTCAGCGCGGCGAGGTCGGAGCCGCCGGACGGCTCGGTCATCCCGATCGCGGTCAGGATCTCGCCGGCGCAGAAGCCGGGGAGCCAGCGCTTCTTCTGCTCCTCGGTGGTCAGGTGCACGAGGTACGGCGCCACGATGTCGCCGTGGATGCCCACACACGAGGGCAGCGCCATGTTGACCCTGGCCAGCTCCTCGGTGAGCACCGCGTTGAAGCGGTAGTCGCCAGCCCCGGACCCGCCGTACTCCTCGGGGACCTCGAGCCCCAGGAACCCCTGCTTGCCGGCTTCGATCCAGAAGTCCCGCGGGATGGACTTCTCGGCGACGTGCTCCTCCAGGTGAGGGGTGACCTCGCGGTCCAGGAACTCCTTGACCGACGAGCGGAACGCCTCGTGGTCCTCGTCGTAGATCGTGCGCTTCATGGCCCGATCCTACTTCCGGGTAACAGCCGACGCTCCGGCGAAGGTTTGATCGTTCCAATAGACGGGTACTCTCGGCGGGCGCCCAGACGGGCGCCGGCAATCGAGGAGGAACACCGGTGGAGTCCTGGCCCGGAACGCCCTACCCGCTGGGCGCGACGCTTCGACGGCAGCGGCACCAACTTCGCGCTGTTCAGCGAGGTGGCCGAGCGGGTCGAGCTGTGCCTCATCCACGGCGAGGGCGAGGAGCTCACGGAGGAGCGGATCGAGCTCACCGAGGAGGACGCGTTCGTCTGGCACTGCTACCTGCCGACGGTGCAGCCGGGGCAGCGCTACGGCTACCGCGTCCACGGACCCTGGGACCCCGCGCGCGGGCTGCGGTGCAACCCCAACAAGCTGCTCCTCGACCCCTACGCCAAGGCCACCAGCGGCGAGATCGACTGGGACCAGTCGCTGTTCGGCTACGACTTCGGCGACCCGGACTCGCGCAACGACGACGACTCCGGGCCGCACATGACGTACGGCGTCGTGATCAACCCGTTCTTCGACTGGGAGGGCGACCGGAGCCCGCACGTCCCCTACAACGAGACGGTCATCTACGAGGCCCACGTCAAGGGCCTGACCCAGCTCCACCCCGACGTCCCCGAGGACCTGCGGGGCACGTACGCCGGCCTGGCCCACCCCGCGGTCACCGACCACCTGACCAAGCTCGGCGTGACCGCGATCGAGCTGATGCCGGTCCACCAGTTCGTCCAGGACAGCACCCTGGTGGAGAAGGGGCTGCGCAACTACTGGGGCTACAACACGCTCGCGTTCCTCGCCCCGCACGCGGACTACGCCGCGACGTCACGCGACGAGCAGACCCTCGGCCAGCAGGTGCAGGAGTTCAAGTCGATGGTCAAGTCGCTGCACGCGGCCGGCATCGAGGTGATCCTGGACGTCGTCTACAACCACACCGCCGAGGGCAACCACCTCGGTCCGACGCTGAGCTTCAAGGGGATCGACAACCCGGCGTACTACCGGCTGGTCGAGGACGAGCCGCAGTACTACATGGACTACACCGGCACCGGCAACTCCCTCAACGTGCGGCATCCCCACTCCCTGCAGCTGATCATGGACTCCCTGCGCTACTGGGTGACCGAGATGCACGTCGACGGGTTCCGGTTCGACCTGGCCTCGGCCCTGGCCCGCGAGTTCTACGACGTCGACCGGCTGGCGACGTTCTTCGAGCTCGTGCAGCAGGACCCGGTCGTGAGCCAGGTGAAGCTGATCGCCGAGCCCTGGGACGTCGGCCCGGGCGGCTACCAGGTCGGCAACTTCCCGCCGCAGTGGACCGAGTGGAACGGCGCCTACCGCGACACCGTCCGCGACTTCTGGCGGGGTGAGCCGTCCCTGGGCGAGTTCGCCTCGCGCCTCGCCGGCTCGTCGGACTTCTACGAGCACTCGGGCCGCCGCCCGGTCGCCAGCATCAACTTCGTGACCGCCCACGACGGCTTCACCCTGCGCGACCTGGTGTCCTACAACGAGAAGCACAACGAGGCCAACGGCGAGGACAACAACGACGGCGAGAGCCACAACCGGTCCTGGAACCACGGCGTCGAGGGACCCACCGACGACCCCGAGGTGCTCGCCCTGCGCGCCCGGGAGCAGCGCAACTTCCTGGCCACCCTGCTGCTCAGCCAGGGCGTGCCGATGCTGGCGCACGGCGACGAGCTCGGCCGCACCCAGGACGGCAACAACAACACCTACGCCCAGGACTCCGAGATCTCGTGGGTCAACTGGGAACGGGCCGACCAGCCGCTGGTGGAGTTCACCGCGGCGGTGGCGAGGCTCCGCCACAGCCATCCCACCTTCCGCCGCAAGCGCTTCTTCACCGGGTACGACGGTGCGCACCGGCGACGGCGAGCGTCTCAACGACATCGTCTGGCTCCACCCCGAGGGCCGGGCAATGGCGGCGGCCGACTGGGAGAGCGGGTCGCAGACGATCGGGATGTACCTCAACGGGCACGGCATCGCCGGCAAGGACGCCCGCGGCGGCACCATCACCGACGACCACTTCCTCCTCTACTTCAACGCCGGCGACCCGCTGGAGGTGACCCTCCCGTCCGAGGAGTACGCCGACGCGTGGGACGTCGTGCTGGACACCGGTGACGCCCTCGACGACGTGGAGATCTGCAAGGCCGGGACGCCGATCACGCTGGAGGCGCGCAGCCTGGTCGTGCTTCGCGAGCACGCCGCACCCGAGGAGGAGCCCGACCACTCCGTGGCCGCCTCCCTCGCGTCGCAGGCGGCCAACGGCTGACCCGTGCGGACACCCACGGAACACCTACCGTCTCCAGGTCACCGAGGACTTCGACCTGTTCGAGGCCGCCCGGCGCCTGCCCTACCTGCGCGACCTCGGCGTCGACTGGGTCTACCTCTCGCCCCTCCTCGCCGCCGAGCCCGGCAGCGCGCACGGGTACGACGTCGTGGCCCACGACCGGATCGACCCCGCGCGCGGTGGCGAGGAAGGGCTGGCCGCGCTGTCGAAGGAGGCGCGCCGGCTGGACATGGGCGTGCTGGTCGACATCGTCCCCAACCACGTGGGGGTCGCCACCCCGGTCGAGAACGCCTGGTGGTGGGACCTCCTGAAGCACGGCCAGGCATCCGTCCACGCCGCTGCCTTCGACGTCGACTGGCCCGCCGGCGGGGGCCGGATCCGGATCCCGGTGGTCGGCGACGACGACCAGGCCACCGATGGCGGACCGATCGTGAACCTCGGGGTGGTGGACGACGAGCTGCGCTACCACGGCCACCGGTTCCCGATCGCGCCTGGCACGCACGGTGAGGACCCCCAGGCGGTCCACGACCGTCAGCACTACGAGCTGGTGAACTGGCGGGTCGCCGACCACGGGCTCAACTACCGCCGGTTCTTCGCCGTCAACACCCTCGCCGCGATCCGGGTGGAGGACCGCGCGGTGTTCGACGAGTCGCACGTCGAGATCAGGCGCTGGTTCGACGAGGGGCTCGTGGACGGTCTCCGGGTCGACCACCCGGACGGGCTGCGCGAGCCGGGCCGCTACCTCGACGACCTGGCCGGGATCACCGGCGGCGCGTACGTCCTGGTCGAGAAGATCCTGCACCCCGGCGAGGATCTCCCGTCGTCCTGGGCCACCGCGGGGACCACCGGGTACGACGCACTCGCCCTCCTCGACCGCGTGCTGACCGACCCGGCCGCCCGGGAGCCGCTCGACCTCCTCGAGACCCGGCTCCGCAGGGCGCCGGTCGACTGGGAGCAGATGGTCCACGACACCAAGCGGGCGGTCGCCGACGGCATCCTCGGCTCGGAGGTCCGCCGCATCGTGCGGGAGCTGGAGCACGGTCGCCGGAACTTCGACCGACGAGCTGGTGGACGCGGTCGCCGAGCTGCTCGCCTGCTTCCCGGTCTACCGCTCCTACCTGCCCGAGGGGCGCGCGCCACCTCGACCAGGCCTTCGACCGGGCACGGACGCACCGCCCCGACCTGGCCGGCACGCTCGACCAGCTCCGCCCCCAGCTGTCCGACCCGGCGGCCCCAGCCGCCCTGCGCTTCCAGCAGACCAGCGGGATGGTGATGGCCAAGGGCGTCGAGGACTGCGCGTTCTACCGCTGGTCGCGGCTGACCTCGCTCAACGAGGTCGGTGCCGACCCCGGCATCTTCTCGATCACGCCCGCGGAATTCCACGAGCAGATGGCCGCCCGCCAGGCCGGGTGGCCGGACGCGATGACCACGCTCTCGACCCACGACACCAAGCGGGGCGAGGACGTCCGGGCCCGGATCACCGCCCTCGCCGAGATTCCCGAGCGCTGGATGCACGCCCTGGCCCGCCTGCTCGAGCTCGCGCCGCTCCCCGACCCCGGCTTCGGCAACCTGCTGTGGCAGGCGGCCGTGGGCGCCTGGCCGATCTCCCGCGAGCGGCTGCACGCCTACGCCGAGAAGGCGATGCGCGAGGCCGGCGACCGCACGACGTGGACCGCGCCCGACGCGACGTACGAGGCCGCCGTGCACGCTGCCGTCGACGCGGCGTACGACGACCCCCGCGTGATCGGCCGTGATCGAGGAGCTGCTCACCGACCTGGCGGGCCCCGGGCTGGAGCAACGCCCTCGCCGCGAAGCTGGTCGCGATCACCATCCCCGGGGTGCCCGACGTCTACCAGGGCAGCGAGCTGTGGGAGCAGAGCCTGGTCGACCCCGACAACCGTCGGTTCGTCGACTTCGACGCCCGCGCCCGGCTCGTCGACTCGCTGGGTCCTGGTGCTGCGGTGTCGCTGACCGCCAGGCCCGACGACCCCGGCGCCGCCAAGCTCGCCGTCACCCGGGCCGCGCTGACCCTGCGCCGGGACCGCCCCGAGCTGTTCACGACCTACGCGCCCGTTGCGGCGTCCGGGTCGGCGGCCGACCACGTGCTGGCGTTCGACCGGGGAGGAGCGGTCACGGTGGCCACCCGGCTCCCGGTGGGGCTCGCAGCCCGCGACGGCTGGGGCGCGACCGCGCTGGAGCTGCCGACCGGGACCTGGCGGGACGTCATCACCGGAGCGGTCACGACCAGCTCGGAGGACCACGGCCTGCTGGTGAGCGAAGCGCTGCGCTCGCTCCCGGTCGCGCTGCTGGTCAGGGAGGACCGATGGGCCGCGGCCCGTTCGACGTGTGGGCGCCGATCCCGACGGATCTCCGATTGTCGGTGGGCGATGCCATCGTCGAGATGACCAAGCGGCGAGGGCGACTGGTGGAGCCCCGGCCGGTCCTGTCCCCGACCCGTCGACCGAGGAGGTGGACTACGGCTATCTGATCGACGATTCGGACACGCCGGTGCCCGACCCGCGGTCCCGGCGTCAGCCGGCGGGTGTCCACGCGCGCTCGCGAACCCACCAGCCCCGGTCGTTCACGTGGACCGACGCAGCGTGGACCGGCAAGCAGCTGGCCGGCTCGGTGATCTACGAGCTGCACATCGGGACCTTCACCCCCGAGGGCACCCTCGACGCGGCGGCCGGCCGGCTCGACCACCTGAAGTCCATCGGCGTCGACTTCGTCGAGCTGATGCCGGTCAACGCCTTCAACGGCACCCACAACTGGGGGTACGACGGCGTGCTCTGGTACGCCGTGCACGAGCTGCTACGGCGGGCCGGCGGCGTACCAGCGCTTCGTCGACGGCTGCCACGCCGCCGGGCTCGGCGTGATCCAGGACGTCGTCTACAACCACCTCGGCCCGTCGGGGAACTACCTGCCCGAGTTCGGGCCGTACCTCACGGCGGGGCGCAACACCTGGGGCGATCTGGTCAACCTCGACGGCGAGGGGTCGGCCGAGGTGCGCCGCTACATCCTCGACAACGTGCGGATGTGGCTGGAGGACTACCACGTCGACGGGTTGCGGCTCGACGCCGTGCATGCCCTCTCGGACTCCTCACCGGTACACCTGCTCGAGGAGATGGCGATCGAGGTGGCCGCACTGTCCGCCGACCAGCGCCGCCCGCTGACCTTGATCGCGGAGTCGGACCTCAACGACCCGGTGCTCGTCACGCCGCGCGAGGCCGGCGGCTACGGTCTCGACGCGCAGTGGAGCGACGACTTCCACCACGCCGTCCACGTCGCCCTGACCGGGGAGACCGAGGGCTACTACGCCGACTTCGAGCCGCTCTCCGCGCTGGCCAAGGTGTGCGAGCGGGGGTTCTTCCACGACGGGACCTACTCGTCGTTCCGGGACCGGGACCACGGGGTGCCGGTCGACACCGACCGGATGCCGACCTGGCGGCTGGTCGTCGGCAGCCAGAACCACGACCAGATCGGCAACCGCGCCGCCGGCGACCGACTCACCGACCACCTCGACGAGCACCAGCTCGGCTGCGCGGCCCTGCTGACCATGGCCGGCCCGTTCACCCCGATGCTCTTCCAGGGCGAGGAGTGGGCGGCGTCGACGCCGTTCTGCTTCTTCACCTCGCACCCGGAGCCGGAGCTGGGCCGGGTGACCGCCGAGGGACGGTTCGAGGAGTTCGAACGGATGGGGTGGGACCCGGCCGTCGTCCCGCGACCCGCAGGATCCCGACACGTTCCGGCGCTCGAAGCTGGACTGGAGCGAGACGGAGTCCGGGCGGCACGCCCGGCTGCTGGCGGCCTACCGCCGGCTGGCCGAGCTGCGCCGCGGCCACCCCGACCTCACCGACCCCGCGTTCGGGTCCACCTCGTGCGCGGTCGACGAGGAGTCACGGGTGTTCCGGATGCGGCGCGGCGGCCTGCTGGTCGTCGTCAACTTCGGCGACGGCCCTGCGTCGGTGGACATCGGTGCCGGCGCTGACCTGCTGTTCGCCTCCGGGGAGGGCGTGGGGGTCGAGCAGACCAGGCTGGTCCTCCCACCTCACGCCGGCGCCCTGGTCGGCTGAGGTTGTCGACGTACCGTCGAAGCCATGCGACGCGGTACGCCGGCCCTCGTGGCCGGGCTCCTGGCCGCAGGGCTCCTGGTGGGCTGCGGCGACCAGGCCGAGCGTCGAACGACGACGCCGCTGCCGACCATCTCCGGTGGCCCCCGGACCGAGGCGAGCCCGACGGTCAAGCCCGCCCCGACGGCCACCAGTGCGCCCGCGCCGGTCCCCGGCGCGGTCCCGCCGCCCTGGCTGGGGAGCCGGGTGCTGCCGACGACGGGGACCGGGTTCGGCGAGGTCGGGGCCACGCCGCGGACGCTGCGGCACCGGCGGTTCACCCTCCCCGACACCGTGCGTGCCCTCCCCGGCGACGGCTTCGCCGCGCGAGTGCGGACCCCTGCCCCACGGACCGTGATTGCCCGCTCGTCCTGGCGGCCCCGCTGCCCGGTTGACGCTGCGGAGCTGGCCTGGCTGCGGCTGGCCTTCTGGGGGTTCGACGAGCGGCGGCACACCGGCGAGCTGCTCGTCCACGAGGACGTGGCGCGCGACCTGGTGTCGGTCTTCGCACGCCTCTACGCGGCGAGGTTCCCGCTCGAGGAGCTGAGCATCGTCACCCGCCGCGAGCTCGACGCACCCCCCACCGGCGACGGTAACGCGACAACGGCGTTCGCCTGCCGCCCCACGACGGGCGGGACGACGTACTCACAGCACGCCTATGGCCTGGCAGTCGACGTGAACAGCTTCCAGAACCCCTACGTCTCCGGCGACCTGGTGCTGCCCGAGCTCGCGAGCGCCTACCTGCACCGGGCCCGGAACCGTCCGGGCATGATCGAGGCGAACGGCCCAGTGGTGCGGGCGTTCGCCTCGATCGGATGGGAGTGGGGCGGCTCGTGGCAGTCGCTGAAGGACTACCAGCACTTCAGCCGGAACGGCCGCTGAGCGCTACTGCTGCGTCTGCTGCTGCAGCTCCTCGACCGTGATGACCTCGTCGTCGGCAGGGGCCGCAATGGAGGCGTCCTCGTTGAACGCGGAGAACGTGAAGGAGCCCGGCGAGTCACCCTCGGCCTGCTCGACCTTGAGGATGTGGTGCGGGTCGGCCAGCGCCACCCAGACGGTGATCGTGCCCCCGCTCTCCTTGTCGTCGCGGGTGAGCTTGACCGCTTCCTGACCGTCGACGTCCTCGGTCGCGCCCTTCTCCGATGGCTTGTCCTGGTCGTCGTCGATCTGGTCCAGCAGCTCGTCGAGGTCGCAGAAGGAGGCGAAGCTCTCGTCGCCCTCGGGTAGCTGCACCCAGTTGTCACCGACCGTGGAGATGATCTGCTCCGCCGCGGGGCCGGCCTGGGCCCGCCAGAACTCCTCGTCGGGCTTGAACCACGAGGTGCCGTCGAGGGTGACCACCTCGGCCGAGCCGGAGTCGCCGCGGGAGACGGTGCCGGCGCAGTCGCCGTCGGTGGTCAGCGACAGGTCGAGACCGATCTCGCTGCCCTGCTGGGTGACGTCACCCTCCATGTGCACGGCCTCGAGAGCCTTCATGTCCTCGATCGACGCCTTCTCGATGGCGGAGGCCGACTCCTCGGCGAAGTCGCTTTCGGCGGCGCTGTCGGCGCTGCCGCCGTCGCCGCTCCCGCCCCCGCACGCCGCGAGTACGGCGAGCGCGCCGATCGCGCCCACCACTTGCCTGATCGCCGTCACGACTCCTCCAGCCTGTTGGTGAATGGACCATCAGATCACACCGCAGGTCCGCCGACCGAAGACGGGTCGCAGGTCAGGCGTCGACCAACTCCCGCTCGGTCGACGGCTGGGACGGTGCCTCGTCGGACTCGCGCCAGCCGTACCGCTCCCACCAGCGGCGCAGCGGACCCGGCGCCCACCAGTTCCACGAGCCCAGCAGCTTCATGGTCGCAGGCACCAGCAGGGCGCGGACGACGGTGGCGTCGATGATCAGCGCGACCAGCATCCCGATCCCGATCATCTTCATGAAGACGATCCCGGAAAGGCCGAACGCGCCGATCACCACCGCCAGCAGCAAGGCCGCACTGGTGATGATCCGTCCGGTCTTCTGCACGCCGGTGGCCACGGCCAGGTCGTTGTCCCCGGTCCGGTCCCACTGCTCGCGCACCCGGGACAGCAGGAACACCTCGTAGTCCATCGACAGCCCGAACAGGATGGCGAGCATCAGGATCGGGTTGGTGGCGTCGAGATAGCCCGGTGACTCGAAGCCGAGCAGCCTCGGAGAGGTGCCCCTCCTGGAAGATCCAGGTGACCACACCGAAGGAGGCAGTGATCGACACGGCGTTCATCGCGACCGCCTTGAGCGGCAGCACCAGCGAGCCGAAGGCCAGGAAGAGCAGGACCAGCATCACGCTGACCACGATCAAGCCCATCCAGGGCAGGTGGTCGCCCACCGAGGCGATCAGGTCGACGGTGTCGGCCGTGAGCCCGCCGACGAGGACCTCGCCCTCGGGCGGCTCGACGTCACGCAGGTCGCTGCACGATCTCCTGCGATCGCTGGCTCTGGCTGTTGCCGTCCCAGAACGCCCGCAGCAAGGCGGTGTCGCCCTCGGTCTCGACCGGCTGGACCTGGGAGATGCCGTCGACGCGCCTCGATGTCGCGGGTGTACGCCGCGACGTCGGCCCGGTCGACACCCTCGCAGCAGGAGGTTGGCGGTGGACTGCTCCGGGCCGAAGTCGGAGTTGAGCTTGTCGGCCGCGACGTGGGCCGAGGCGTCGTCGGGCAGCACGCGGTAGTCGACGCTGCCCCACTTGCGCACCGAGGAACGGCGACGCGATCGCCAGCAGCGCTGCAGTCACCACCACGATGACCGTGACGACGGGCCTCCGCATGACGCCGTGCGCCAGGCGAGCCCACCAGCCGTGGTCGTCGTCGACCGAGACCGGACGGTGCCGGCGCCAGGGCATCCGGCCGCCGTCGATCCGGCGACCGAGCAGGCGCAGGGTCGCGGGCAGCACGGTCAGGGCGGCCAGCATCGCGATCACGACGGCCGAGATGCCGCCGTACCCCATGCTGCGCAGGAAGTTCTGCGGGAAGACGAGCAGCGACGACATCGCCGCGGCGACGGTCAGGCCGGAGAACAGCACGGTGCGGCCGGCGGTGACCATCGTGGTCGTGATCGCCTTGGTCGACGCGTCCGGGTCGTCCATCGGCAGCCGGGCCAGCTCCTCCCGGAACCGGCTGATCACGAACAGGGCGTAGTCGATGGCCAGGCCCATGCCGAGCAGGCGTGATCACGTTGACCGAGAAGACCGAGACCTCGGTGAACGTGGTGAGCAGGCGGACCACGGCGAGCGAGCCGACGACCGCCAGCGCGCCGACCAGGGCGGGCATCGACGCCGCGACCAGGCTGCCGAAGATCAGCAGCGCGAGCAGGATCACGATCGGGAGCGAGATCAGCTCGGCACGCTCGAGGTCCTCGGAGGTGATCTCGTTGACGTCGCCGTAGACCGCGAACGAGCCGGCCAGGTCGGTCTCGAGGCTGCTCGGCCTCCAGCGTCGGCTCGACCTCGTCCCAGTTGTCGAGCAGGGCGTCCTGGCTGGCGCCGGCCAGCGAGATCTGGACCTGGACCGCGTGCTGGTCCTTGCTCACCATGTCGGGGCTCTGGGTGTCGTAGTACGACACGACGGAGCTGGTGCTGTCCGCCGGGAGGTCGGCGAGGGTCCTCTCGACCTCGGTCCGGAACTCCGGCGACTCGGCGGTCAGCTCGTCGCTGGAGTAGATCGCCACCACGTCGACGGTCCGGTTGCCGAAGGCCTCGCGCTCGAGAGTCAGCTCGCGAGCCGACTCGCTGTCGGGGTCGTCGAAGCCGCCCTGGGCCAGGTGGTCGAAGACGCCGAACCCGTAAGCACCGGCGCCGATGACCAGCGCCACCCCGGCCAGCAGGATCGCCAGCGCCCGTCGGGCCACGAAGGCCCCCCACCGCTCCATCATTGCGACTCCTCGAATTCGGAGTGAAACTGTGTCAGACTAGTGAACGCCGTTCACCGTAAACGGTGTAAACAGTCCGTGTCAAGGAATCGGGCGATGAGGAGGACTCGGGTGGTCCAGCAGTCGGTCCAGCCAGCGGCCCCGCAGCCGACGCGTCGGGAGCGGCAGCGCGAGGCGACGTACACCGAGATCGTGCAGGTCTCCCGCGACCTGCTGGCCGCGGGTGCCGAGCTCTCGCTGCGCGCCGTGGCCGCCCGGATGGGGGTCACCGCGCCGGCGCTCTACCGCTACGTCGCCAACTACCAGGAGCTCGTCGACCTGGTCGCCTTCGAGATCGACAAGGCCGCGACCGAGGGCTTCCGGGAAGCTGCCGCGACCCAGCCCGACGACGACCCGGCCGCGCAGCTCCTGTGCGCATCGGTGGCCTTCCGCCGGTGGGCGCTGAGCAGCCCCCGCGAGTTCTCCCTGGTCTTCGCCAACCCGATCGCCGACAGCGCGTGCGTGCGGCGCGACCTGCTCACCTCTGCGACGTCCGGTCACTTCTTCAACGCACTGCTGGTGCGGGTGTGGGAGAAGCACCAGTTCCCCCACCCCGAGCTGTCGGAGCTCGACCCGGCGGTCGCCGAGGCGCTCGAGGAGCCCGTTGTTCCCGGTCGACCTGGCGCTGCTTCCCGACGGGCACCGCGGCCTGCTGTGGGTCTTCATGAACGCCTGGGCCGCGCTGTACGGCGTCGTGACGCTCGAGGTCTTCGGCCACCTCGACCCGCGGATCATCGAGAGTGGCGCGATCTTCGCCGCGATGGTCCACGAGTGGATGCCGCGGCTCGGGATGGACGCCGAGCAGGACCGGCTCCGCGCCCTCCTGGCCTCAGAGCTCGCCCGCTAGCACCTCGTCCACCCAGGCCGGCACCAGCTCGCCGGCCGGGCCCTCCCGAGACTCGTCGAAGTCACCGGAGACGTCGCTCGCCACCAGGTTGAGCTCGATCGTCCGGGCGCCCCCGCCGGCGGCGAACTGGACGAAGGCCGCGGCCGGGTAGACCACGCCCGACGTGCCGATCGCCACGAACAGGTCGGCCTCGTGGAGCGCCGCGAAGATCCGGTCCATCTCGTAGGGGACCTCGCCGAACCAGACGACGTCCGGCCGCAGCTCGCTGACCCCGCACCTCGGACAGGGCGGGTAGTCGCCGAGGTCGTCGGTCCACGGCGTCCGGGTCCGGCAGGCCCGGCACAGCGCCGACCGCAGCTCGCCGTGCATGTGCACGACCCGGGTGGAGCCGGCGCGTTCGTGCAGGTCGTCGATGTTCTGGGTGACGACGAGCAGGTCGTCGCCGAGGTGCTCCTCGAGCCGGGCCAGGGCGAGGTGGGCCGGGTTGGGCTCGACCCCGGCGATGGCGGCCCGGCGGGCGTCGTAGAACCGGTGCACGACCGCGGGCTGGAGGTCGAAGGCGTCCGGCGAGGCGACGTCCTCGACCCGGTGGCCCTCCCACAGGCCGTCGGCGTCGCGGAAGGTCGGCACCCCGCTCTCGGCGGAGATGCCGGCGCCGGTGAGGACGACGACCTTCACGGCGGCCTCAGTAGTACCAGGGGTACGGCGACCAGTCGGGCTCCCGCTTCTCGAGGAACTGGTCGCGACCCTCCTGCGCCTCGTCGGTCATGTAGGCGAGCCGGGTGGTCTCGCCGGCGAAGAGCTGCTGCCCGACGAGGCCGTCGTCGATCAGGTTGAAGGAGTACTTCAGCATCCGCTGCGCGGTGGGCGACTTGCCGTTGATCTTCCGGCCCCACTCCAGACCCTGGGCCTCGAGCTCGGCGTGGGGGACCACCTTGTTGACGGCGCCCATCTGGTGCATCTGCGCGGCGTCGTACTCCTCGCCGAGGAAGAAGATCTCGCGGGCGAACTTCTGGCCGACCTGGCGGGCGAGGTACGCCGACCCGAAGCCGCCGTCGAAGGAGCCGACGTCGGCGTCGGTCTGCTTGAAGCGGGCGTGCTCGGCGCTGGCGATCGTGAGGTCGCAGACGACGTGCAGGGAGTGGCCGCCGCCGGCCGCCCAGCCGTTGACCAGGCAGATCACGACCTTCGGCATGAACCTGATCAGCCGCTGGCACTCGAGGATGTGCAGCCGTCCGAGCCGGGCCTGCTCGGCCGGGGTGCGCGCGTCGCTGACCTCGCCGCCGGTGCCGTCCTCGTACTGGTAGCCGGTCCGGCCGCGGATCCGCTGGTCACCGCCGGTGCAGAACGCCCACTTGCCGTTCTTGTCGCTCGGCCCGTTGCCGGTGAGCAGGACGCAGCCGACGTCGCTGGACGTGCGTGCGTGGTCGAGCACGCGGAGCAGCTCGTCGACGGTGTGCGGCCGGAAGGCGTTCAGCACGTCGGGGCGGTCGAAGGCGATGCGGACGGTGCCGTGTGCCTTCGCGCGGTGGTAGGTGAGGTCGGTCAGGTCCTCGAACCCGGGCACGGAGTCCCAGGCCTCCGGGTCGAACGTCTCTGACACCCCGTCGATGGCGCTCATGGGCGAACGCTATCCGGCGCCGGAATCCGGCCGCGCCGCCCGGTGTTGTGCAGGACATGACACTCACTGGCACCTATGCACCCAGCACCTCCGAGTGGGTCCGCGACCAGGTGGAGAAGTACGAGGCCTCCGGCGGAGCCGAGGGCAACGAGATCATGGGTCTCCCGATCGTCGTGATCACCTCGCGTGGCGCGAAGAGCGGCAACCTGCGCAAGAACCCGGTCATGCGGGTCGAGCACGACGGCGTGTACGCCGCGGTCGCGTCCAAGGGCGGCGCCCCGGAGCATCCCGAGTGGTACCACAACCTGGTGGCCGACCCTCAGGTCGACCTCCAGGACGGCCCCGAGCCGGCGTCGTACGTCGCCCGGATCGCCACCGGTGAGGAGCGGGCCGAGTGGTGGGAGCGCGCCGTCGCCGCCTTCCCCAACTACGCGGAGTACCAGACGAAGACCGACCGGGAGATCCCGGTGTTCCTGCTCGAGCGCGCCTGACCCTCCCCGGATAGTCCGTCACGAAGAGCACCGATTCTCCGCGCCTGGAGGAGCTTTTCGTGACGGACTATCGGGTTGGCTGGGCGATCGAGAGGGCGAGGCCGGTCAGGTGACCGAGCCGCGCGAGCTCGGAGTCGAGGAACTCCGGGCCGCCCCGGCGGGCCATCACGACGATCTCGTCGTCGTCGATCCGGGTGGCGCACGCGAGGTTGTCCTCGTCCTCGACCTCCAGCCGGATGGTGGCCAGATCGACCGGCACCCAGGGCACCTTCTCCGGCGCCGCCTCGCTCGAGTGGATGACACCGTCGGACCGGTGGACACGGGCGCCCCAGTCGCACCGGAACACCATCGGCAGCAGGTCGACGAGCCGGTCCAGCGTCCGCTCGGGGTGGGCGGTCAGGTCCTCGACCGCCTCGAGGTCGAGGAAGAGGTTCCCGCCGGCGGCGTACCGGCTGATCCACAGCACCTGCACGCCCTCGAGGGCGGTGCAGGCCGACACGATCGCGTCCGGCAGCGCACCCGGCGCGAGCTCCAGCAGTACGTCGTCGACCGCGAGCCCGTCGAGCCCCTTCTCGATGATCTCGATGGCCTCGATGTCGCCGCCGGCCTCACCGATCGCGGTCGCCAGCCGACCCAGCGAACCGGGCACGTCGGGCAGCTCCACCCGCAGCAGGAAGGGCATGACTCGACCCTAGGCGGCACGTTCGACAGGTTTCCCCGCCGAGCGGTGGCCGGCGCAGCAACCGCTGGCTGAGCCCGGTCGCCCGCTGGGCGTGCGTGGCGACCGCCGCCCGGACGGCTGCCTCGGAGCCGACCACCCTCACCTGCTCCTGGGCGCGGGTGACGGCCGTGTAGAACAGCTCGCGCGTGAGCAGCCGCGAACCGGCGTCGGGCAGCAGCACGGTGATCCGCCGCGCCTGGCTGCCCTGGCTCTTGTGGATGGTCATCGCGTGCATCGTCTCGACCTCGTCGAGCCGGCCGGTCGCGAAGTCGTGCAGCCCGCCCGAGCCCGAGATCCACGCCCGCAGCCGACCGTCGTCGCGCAGCACCGCGGCGCCGGTCTCGCCGTTGTAGAGCTGCGAGCGTGTAGTCGTTGGCGGTCACCAGCAACGGCCGGCCGACGTACCACTCCCCCCAGATCTCCTGGCCGGTCTCCTCGGCCAGCCAGCGCTCGACCTGGCGGTTCCAGTGGCGGACGCCGTGGGGCCCCTCCCGGTGTGCGCACAACAGGCGGTGCTCGTCGAGCGCCCGGATCGCTCCCTCGGCGTCGCCGGCTTCCGCCGCGCGGCGGACGGCGAGGGCTGCGGCCACGGCGTCGTCGCGCAGCACGGCCTCGGGCTCGTCGGTCTCCACGAACTCGACCTCGTCGGAGTCGGCGCGCAGCGCCTCGACCACGGCATCCGCGTCGCCGGCCGCGGAGCGCCTCGGCCAGCGTCTGGATGTGCCCGGCGGAGCGGAAGTTGTGGCTGAGCGACACGACCGGCGAGTCGGCGTCGCCGTCGTAGCCGTGCGACGAGGTCGGACAGCACGGCGCCGGCACCGACCGAGGTCAGCTGGCGCGGGTCGCCGACGAGCACCAGCCGGGACTGCGGCCGCACCGCCTCCAGCAGCCGGGCCATCATCGTCAGCTCGACCATCGAGCGACTCGTCGACGACGATCAGGTCGTACTTGAGCCGGTTGCCGCGGTCGTGGCGGAATCGCGTGGCGTTGTCGGGTCGCCAGCCGAGCAGGCGGTGAAGGGTCATCGCCTCGACCCGGCCGACCCGGTCGCGGTCCTCGGTGGCCAGCTGCCCGAGCTCGGTCTCCACGGCCTCCTGCAGCCGCGCGGCGGCCTTGCCGGTCGGGGCGGTCAGCGCGACCGAGAGTCGGTCACCGTGGTGGTCGGCCTGGTCGGCCAGCAGCGCGAGCATCCGCGCGACGGTCGTCGTCTTGCCGGTGCCGGGACCGCCGGTGATCACGGTGGTCCACTGGCGAACCGCGCGCACCGCGGCGTCGAGCTGCTCCTCGCTGATCCGTGCCCGCCCGGATCCGCTCCACTGCGGCGGAGAGGGCGGCCTCGTCGACGTCCGGTGGTGGTTGGGCGGCACGCTCCACGAGGTCGTCGCAGACCTGGGTCTCGAGCCGGTGGTAGCGGTCGAGGTAGAGCAGGTCGTGCTCCCAGCGGATCACTCCCTGCTCGAGGAGCGGCGAAGCCTTGACGGCCGCCCGCCACTCGTCGGCAGGCGGCCAGTCGAGGTCGAGGTCGGGCGCGACGCCGGCGGCCGTGGCGAGGTCGAGGCACACCGAGCCGCGGCGTACGGCGCGAACGGCGAGCGCCACCGCCAGCAGCACGCGCTCGTCGTGGCTCGCCCCCGAGCCCACCGACCCGGGACGCGACGTGGACGTCGGACGCGGTGAGCAGGGTGGCGGCGTTGAAGCTCGACAACAGCCCGCCTGCTCCCATGGCGAACCGCCAGTCGAGCTCGCCGGCGGGTTCGAACAGCTCGGTCATGTCACCGCCCCCGTCGTCACCACGCCGTCGAGCAGGTCGGACAGCTCCTCGACGAGAGCGACAGGCGGTCGCCACGAGAAGACGCCGCACGGGTGCCCGTCGACCACTGGGGTGTCGGGACCGCACATGCCGCGCAGGTAGAGGTAGAGCACGCCACCGAGATGGCGCTCGGGATCGTATGCGGGCTGGCGCCAGCGCAGGAACCGGTGGAGCACCGCGATGTACAGCAGAGCCTGGAGGGGATAGTCGGAGTGGCCCATGGCGTCGGCCAGCGCCTGGGGACGGTAGCTGTGGGCGGTGAGCGGCTCGTCGGTCGGCCCGAGCCAGTTGGTCTTGTAGTCGACGACGAGGTAGCGGGGACCCGCGTTGCCGGGCACGCGCAGCACCACATCGACCGACCCGGTCAGGTAACCGCGCAGGCTCTGGGCCGCCAGCTCACCCACGAGGGAATCGGCGTAGGCGCCCACCGGGTCGTCGGCGGCGAGGTGACGGCGCAGCAGCGGCGCCAGGTCGCCCAGGCGGACGTCGGGAGCCTGGCGGCGTACGTCGCCACCGGACAGCGGGAGCTCGAAGTCCATCTCGCGCAGCCGGTCGGCCAGCGGGATCTCCCGCAGGGTGGCAGCCGACGAGGGGGCCGAGCGGGGAGTCGCACACAGTGACCAGGGCGTCGGCGAGCTCGCCCCGGTCGAGGTCCACCGGCCACCAGCCGAGCTGGTCGTCGACGTGACCGAGCAGCTCGGCGCGCAGGTCGGGTGCCTGGGGGTCGGTGTGCTCGAGCACGGCGTGCACCAGAGAGCCGAACGTCGCACCCACCGGCAACCCAGCCATGGGCGACACCACGTCGGTCGCGCTTGTCGAGACCACGTCTGCCGCCACCACCGTCACCTCCTCGTCGTCCTTGGCCGACACCTCGGGTTCGCTGGTGACCGCGCCCGCCGGGCCGGTGGCGACCTCGACCTTGCTCAGCGCGGAGTAGGAGGTGCGCCGCCACGATGCGTCCACCTCGCGGGTGAAGCGCCGGGCACCGAGGTCGGGGGCCTCAGGCCGCGGCGGGTCGGCGCCCGGGTCGGCATGGAGTGCCGGCTCCGGGGTCGGGCCGCCGCGGTCGCGCCACTCGGCGAAGAGCGTGACCACCTCGTCGTCGGTCGGTACGCGCGGGGTGTCGGGCACGTCGGCCGCGCCGGCGTCGCGCATCAGCATCCGGTGGAGCGGGGACGCGACGGCGTTCTTGGTCGGCGCCCACCAGCAGACGACCTGGGACTTGGCGCGGGTGACGGCGACGTACAGCAGCCGCAACCACTCGCCGGCCTCCTCCTCCTGCCAGCGGCGGCACTGGTCATTCCAGTCGGCGCCCCCGCCACCGACGTTGACGCAGCGCTGCCCGTCGTCGTCGTGGAACAGGGGGCGGGTCGGCTGGGGCACGAAACGGTCGGCGACGGCGGGGAGGTAGACGACGGGGTACTCGAGGCCCTTGCTCGCGTGGATCGTCACCAGCTGCACGGCTGCGGCGTCGGAGTCGAGGCGGCGGGTGCGTTCGGTGCCGCGGCCGGCCCGGCCCTCGGTGACCTGCTCGCGCAGCCAGGTCAGCAGGGAGACCAGGCCGTGGCGTTCGGTGAGGGTGACTTCGTGGAGTGCCTCGCCGATGTGGCGCAGGTCGGTGAGCCGGCGCTCGCCGCCGACCTCGGCCAGCACCCGCGCTGGCAACCCCGCGACGCTCGCGGCCTCGACGACGGCGGCGATGCCGCGGGTGCTGAACAGCTCCGACCACCCGCGAAGTGTGTCGGCGACCTGATCGGTGAGGTCCTCACCGCCGGCGTCGAGCTCGGTGGCGGTGTGACCGAAGAAGCAGGTGAGCGCCGCCGCCCGGACGCGCAGGCTGCGGTGGGGTTGCTCGAGCGCCTCGAGCAGGCTCAGCCACTCCACTGCGGCCGGCGTCGCGAACACGCTGCCGCCGCCGGCGATCACCGCAGGGACTCCGGCCTCCTGCAGGGCCGCCCGGGCCTCGGCCAGGTCGGCGTGGCGGTAGCTGATCACCGCGACGTCGCGCGGCAGGATCGGCTCACCGTCGAACCTGGCCCCCGAGGCGAGCAACCGGCGTACGTCGAGGGCGAGGTCGCGGGCGATGTGGGGCCGGACCTGCCCGACGGTGAGGGTGCCGCCGCCACGCTTGCCGAACGTCTCGCGGCGCACGACCCGGACCCGGAACGGCGCGTCCGACGGGGCGTCGGTCAGTCGGCTGCCGTCGTGATGGGCCTCGACGTCGCGGACCACGATCCGCTCGTCACCGAGTGCGGCGCCGGTCAACAGCCGCTGGAACGAGTCGAGCAGCGGGGCGTCGCTGCGCCAGTTGACCGACAGCGTCTGCTTGGTGGCCGCGGTCTCGGCGGCCTGGAGGTACGTCGTGACGTCGCCACCGCGGAAGGCGTAGATGGCCTGCTTCGGGTCGCCGATCAGCACCATCGTGGCGTGCCCGGAGAACGCGCGGTCGAGCACCCGCCACTGCACCGGGTCGGTGTCCTGGAACTCGTCGACGAGCACGATGTTCCAGCGACCGCGCATCCGCCGGCAGGCCGCACCGTCGGGCTGCTCGAGCGCGTCGCGCGAGCTGGCTGAGGAGGTCGTCGTAGGACAGGATCCCGAGCCGGCGCTTGCGCCGCTCGAGCTCGTCGCGGACCTTGAGCGCGAAGCCCACCCGTCGGCCGATCGGCGTGGTGCGGTCCTCGCCGGCGGGCTCGAGCCGGGCCTGGGGGTCGTTGACGGCGGTGCGCGCGATCGCCATCGCCTCGTCGTGGGTGAAGACCGGGCCGCCGTCGTCGAAGGCGAACGCGCGGAGGTAGAGGTCGTCGACGGTCTCCTTGATCAGGTCGTCGAGGTCCTCGACGAGCCGGGCTCGGGAGTCGGTGTCGCCGGCGACGCCGAGCGAGTCGAGGACCATCGAGCAGAACTGGTGGGTGGTCGCGATGGTCGCGGCGTCGAACCCGACCAGCGCCTCGGTCACGCGCCGGTGGCCGAGCCGTCTCTGGTCGTCGTCCCAGCCGCGCAGCAGGCGGACCAGGTCGGACTCCTCGACCTGTGCGTCGTCGAGCAGCGCACCGGCCGCGGGATCGTCGCTGAGCACCCGCTCGGCCTCGACCAGCTGGGCCCGGACGCGCTCGCGGAGCTCCTGGCTGGCGGCGCGTCCGAAGGTGACGACCAGCATCTCCTCGAGTCGCGCGTGGCCCTCGGCGACGTAGCGGGTGACCAGCGCCCCGATGGTCCAGGTCTTGCCGGTGCCCGCGCTGGCCTCGAGCAGGACGGTGCCGGAAGGAAGCTCGCCGGTCACGTCGAAGGGCTGCAGGTCTTCGCTTCGCTCACAACGGGCCGACTCTCTCGGCCCCGGTCAGGAGCGGCTCCCAGATCGTCCAGGCGTGGTCGGGAAGCCCGGCGGTGATCAGGTCCTCGACCGGCGCGCCGGTGCCGAAGACCCGCTGGTGGTAGGGGTCGGCGTCCTCTCCCTCGATGCCGAACTTGTTGTGGGGGTCGGTCTCCCAGTTGCGCCGCGCGGCCAGGACCGGCGGGGCGTCCTGACCCATCAGCTCGCGGGCATGCGCTTCGGCCCAGGCCGCGCCGGTGGCGATCGGCACCGGCAGCGGCTCGGTCATGCCCCGGTCACGCAGCTCCACCAGCCGGCGCAACCAGTCGGCCGCCCGGTGGTCGAGCGGGCCGGACAGGGCGCGCTTCGGGCCGGCCCGTTCGCGGCCAACTGCGTGGGCGGTCCAGTGCTCGTCGGGCCGGCCGGCGCTGAGCGCGAGCAGGTCGACCCAGGTGCGGAGACGCTGCTTGGGCTTGAGCCGGGAGTAGCCCAGCGACACCAGCCGATTGCCGTAGACGTTGGCGACGGTGCCGGTGAGTCGGCGACCGTTGCCGAGGTCGACGTCCACGTCGACGGACCGGCGGTCGCCGTCACGCAGGTCGACGGTGCGCGCCCAGAGCTGCTGGCACTCCTCGGTCACGCCGCGCAGCGCGAGCTCGCCCAGGCCACCGGGCGGAAGGGTGCCGCGCAGCTGTTCGGCGGTCATCACGGAAACGGGGTCCCGCCCGGCGAGCACCTCGCGCAGCAGGTGGTCGCCGACCTGCCAGACCTCGAGCGCGTTGAGGGTCACGGGGATGGCGTCGGCCAGCTCGTCGGGCTCGAACGGTGTCGACACCTCGAGGCGTCCGCGGAGGAAGGCACGCACGGGGTGCTGCAGGAACGCCTGGAGGTCGGCGAGCGAGACGTCGTCCAACGGTCGCTCGGGGAGCGGTCCGGGGAGGAGTCGCTGCGGCTGGCGGCGCGGGGCCCAGGTCGCCCGCGCTCCGGCGAGGGCGGCGCCGTCGAAGCTGAACGGCCGGCGGGCGGGTCCGCTGAGCTCGCCGCCGCGCCACTCGGCGGGGTCGCGACCCGGGTCACCCTGCTTGAAGTTGCGGGCGTCGTAGGACTGGAGCGGGTGGCGGGTCAGGATCCGTTGGCGCACGGGGGCGGCGATGGTGCGGTCGGCGGCGTCGAGGATCTCGCCGAGGGGTACGGCGGGTGGCCGGCGGGCGCCGGAGTGCTCGTTGGCGCCGGTGTAGGTGATGACGACGTGCTCGGTGGCGGCGAGCAGCCGCGTCGAGCAGGAGCTGGCGGTCCTCGCTGCGGGCGTCGCGCTCGCCGGTGAGTGGCCGACGGCCGAGCGCGTCGTCGCCGTCGACGACCGCCGCGCGCGGGAAGACGCCGTCGTCGAGGCCGACCAGGCAGACCACGCGGTGCGGGACCGACCGCATCGGGACCATGGTGCAGACGGTGAGCGTGCCGGTGCGGAAGTTGGCGCGGGTGGGTCGCCCGGCCAGTCGCGACTGGAGCATCGCCCGCACGTCGGGCAGCCGGAGCTCGACCCCGCGCTGGTCGGAGGACGCGGCGGCGCGGGCCAGCTCACGCTCGAACTGCGGGACCTGCCACGCATCGTCGGCGGGCACGTCGGTGAGGGCGCGTACGCCGGCCCGCAGCCCCACGGTCCAGTCCTCGACGGTGGTCGCGCCGCTGCAGGTCGGACAGGCAGGAGGCCAGCCGGTCGAGGAGCTCGGCGAGCCGGCCGGCGAGGTCGATCTCGTTGCTGCCGACGTCGTCGAGCGGCAGGCCACGGCCGAGGTGGCGGTGGTCGTCACCGCTCATGGCGACGCCGAGGAGGATGCGGTCGAGGCCGGCCCGCCAGGTGTTGTGCTCGAACCTCTCCATCTCGAACGCCGACCTGGCCTCGCCGTCGATGCCCCAGCGGACACCCGCCTCGGCCACCCACCGGCTGACCCGGTCGAGCTCGTCGTCGGTGAACCAGAACCGGCGTCGGCAGGCCTCGGTCGCGGCCAGGTCGAGCACGTCGGACGCGGTGACCCGACCGCCGCTGAGTTCGAGGAGGGTGCCGGCGACGGCCAGCAGCGGGTTGGTGCTGGTGAGGGCCCGATCGGCGAGCTTGACCCGGAGCTGGTGGGCGGGGTGCCCCTGGCCCGGCGTACCCCCGACGGGCGCGAGCCCGAACCCGGCCGAGATCAGCGGCGCGAACGTCTCGATGTCGGGACACATCACGAGGATGTCGCGCGGCTCGAGCGTGGGGTCGTCCTCGAGCAGCCCGACCAGCACCTCGCGCAGGACGTCGATCTGGCGGGCGGAACCGTGGCAGGCGTGCACCTGGAGGGTGAGGTCGTCGTCGGCGAGGTGGCGGTCGGCCCGCTCGGCGACGGTCGGGGCGTGGTTGGTGCGGAGGTCGGCCTGGAGCCAGCCCAACAAGGTGTCGGGCGTCTCGACAGGCTCGACCGACGTGTGGTCCTTGTCAGTGACCGAGTCCAGCATCCGCCGGAGCTCGCGGGTGTCGCGGCCGAGCGACGCAAGCAACGGATGACCGACGAGCTCGGCGGACGAGTCGTCGACCCGCGGCACCGGTCCGCCGATGCCGGCCAGGTCGTCCCACAGGCGCGGCGAGGGTTGGGGCAACCAGACGTGCACCTCGCGGCTCTCGCCCAGCGCCTGCAGCAGCTCGACCTCGGTGACCGGGAGCCGGGTGTGCCCGAACAGCGACAGCCGCGACGGCAGGTCCAGCCCCTCTCCTCCCGCGCGCAGGCGAGCGAGGGTGTCGGCGTGCCGGACGTCGGGCGGCGGCTCGTCGACGCGGCCGAGCAGGCGCCGCCAGAGCTCGGCCTGCCAGAGCAGGTCTTCGTCGAGGGGGCCACCGGCGCCGTCGGTGTCGCGCCCCTCGCGCCAGTCGGTGACGAGCGTCGGCCGCTGGACGGCGTACGACGCGTAGAGGCCGGCCAGCCGCCGGGCGACGGAGTAGCGGCGGTTGCGCCGCAACGTCGCCGTCGTCACCCTCGAGACCGTGGCCGAGGTGGGCGGCGAGCGTGGCGCACCACGGCTCGTCGAGGCTGGCGTCGATGACCGCGAGCAGGGGCCAGACCAGGCGGTCGGGATCCCACGGGTCGTCACGATCGCGGTCGAGCAGCATCGAGACCAGCGAGCGTGGGTTGAGGAACCGGACACCGGCACAGACCCCGTCAGCGCCCGAGGACGACGTACCCAACCGGTGGGAGAGACGCTGGGTCAACCACCGCTCGACCCCCTTGGCCGGAACGACCACGATCTCCTCGGCGAACGGGTCCTCGAGCGGGGTCGCCAGCAGATCGGCCAGCCCGTCGGCGAGTACGTCGGTGCGCTCGCCAGGATGCACCGTGAGCGCCACCCCAGGCCTCCTCATGCGTCGGCGACGGGCTCCAACCTAGAGCCCGTCGCCGACGTGTGAAGCCCGTGAGTCATCCGAAGATGCTCACGCCCCCCGGCCCCACGAGCAGCCCGAGGACGATCAGCAGGATCCCCCACAGGACGGAACCGCGGATCAGCGCGAAGATGCCGCTGATCACGAGGATGGCCGCGATGATGAACAGGATCAGTGTCATGCAGTGCTCCCTCTCTGGTCAGGCGCCTACTTCTTGAAGGCGTCCTTGACGTTCTCGCCGGCCTGCTTGAGGTCCGACTTGCTCTGGTCGGCCTTGCCCTGGTTCTCGCGCGTCCGGTCACCGGTCGCGCGGCCCTCGGCCTCCTTGGCCTTGCCCTTGAGCTTGTCGCCGGTGTTCTCGGCCTTGTCCTTGAGTCCCATGGGCTCTCCTCCAGATTTGAACGCGTGCATGGACGTACCTACCGGTATCCGATCGCGGGAATTTCATGCCCCACCGCTCGTTGAATGGGGCTTCCCTGCCCGTTGAGTGGGGCCTTCCTGCGAACGGCCACACGGGAGCGAAACCCGGGGAGTGGCCCGGACTGACCACCTATCCATGGCCCGGTCGGGTAGGCCCGGCGGTCCAGAGGTCCCGGGGTTGTTCAAGATTGAATCAATCCACCGAGTCCTGCAGTCACGCGGCCCGCAGAGTGAACAACTGTTAACGAGTCGCTCGGGCGGGGTCAATGCCCCGAATCGCCGCAGCGCGATTTACAAAGGGGAGATCACATGCGTAAGAACATCAAGCGTTCAGCCGTAGTCGGCGGGACCGTTGCGGCGGTCTTCGGCATCGGCATCGGCTTCGCGGCCTGGACCAACTACGGCGAAGACACCGGCACCGTCACGGCCGCGCAGGCGCAGCCGCTGACGGTCACGGTCAGCAACGTGACCGGGCTGTTCCCGACCGGGTCGGTCGACGTCCCGTTCACCGTGACCAACACCAACGACTACGACGTGACGCTGAGCAAGGCCGAGCTGGTGAGCGTGACCGTCGACGCCGGGCACAGCCTGTGCGACACGGACGAGATCACCGGCTCGGACGTCGCGCTGAGCACCGTCGTCGCCTCGGGCGCGACGAGCACCTCTCAGGACTTCCCGGTGACGATGAGCAATGACGTCACGGACGACTGCCAGAACGCGGTGTTCACCGTGACCCTGGGTGTCACCGGCCTGAGCAGCTGACCAGCGCCTGACCGCAAGGTCGGGTTCGGAGGGCATTGACGTGGGACGACGAGGGCGCGTGCTGACCGTTGCCGCCATCATGGCGGCAGCGGGAGTGGCCGTTGCCCTCTTCGTCGTACGGCCGGGTGGCGGCAACCAGGCGCTGCCGATGATCGGCGGCGAGGGGTCGGGCACCGTGACCCTGGAACCGGAGCTGGTCGAGCCTCGCGAACCGGCAGCCACCCCCTCTCCCTCGACACCCGAGCCGACCATCGTGCCCATTGATGTCGCCGAAGAGTCTGCGGGTGGCGTGCCGACCAACGGGCCGGCCGGGGGGACCGGAGTCAGCGTGGGCTCGGTCGGCGGGCTCTATCCAGGACATCGAGTTGAGTTGGGGGTGACGTACGTGAACCCGTACTCCTTCCCGATCGCCATCGACACGGTGAACGTCACTGCCGCCGGGACGGCCCGTTGCTCCGCCCGTCATCTGATGCCCACGCCCCAGCAGGCACCTCGCTTGCGTCTCCCTTCTGGTTCGTCGGTCGACTCGACCCTCGAAGTGGGGATGCGCCCGACCGCGCCCGACGCCTGTCAGGGCGTGCGGTTCGCGGTCACGCGTCCACGTGACGGCGGTGCAGCTGTGAGATCACCACTCGCCCTGTTCGGGGCTGCCGTCGCGACCCTCCTCGTGCTCCAGCCCCAGGCCGCGTCCGCTGCCTGGGCCGCGACAGGTTCGGGCAACGCGCCCGCCGCGGCCACGTACGTGCACCGTGCCGCGGCCCCCACCGCCACCCAGGTGGGCTCATCGGTCAGCCTGAACTGGGCTGCGGTGACCCTGGACGAGGGCACGCCGGCGACCGGCTACACCGTGCTGCGTCACAGCGGCCTCGGCGTCATCACCCCGATCTGCACCACCGTGGAGCCCACCCGCTCCTGCACCGACGCGGCTCCCGTCCAGGGCGCCGTGCAGTACGGCGTGGTCGCCAGGTTCCGGTCCTGGACCGGCCAGGAGAGCCCCCTGACGCCCTTCACCCTCGACGCGTCGCCACCGGTGACCAGTGTTGCCAGCAACCCGGCGCCGAACGGAGCGGGCTGGAACAACAGTGCGGTCACGATCACGCTGACGGCCACCGACGCGTCGGCGGTCGCGAACATCACCTACCGGATCGGCGCCGGCTCCCCGGTCACGGTCGCCGGGTCGTCGACGTCGTTCGCGGTTTCCGCCCAGGGGCAGACGACGATCACGCTACTACGCCACCGACACCTTCGGGAACGTCGAGGCGACCAAGTCCTACACCGTCAGGATCGACACCACGGCGCCCACATCCCCGACGATCAACAACTCGATCAGCAACGACTCCGGGACCGCCGGGGACCGGGTGACGAACGTGGCCGCGCAGACCCTCACGGGGACCGCCGAGGCGGGCTCCACCGTGACCATCTCCCGTGGCGCCACCACCTTCCCCTCGGTGGTCGCGGCCGGCAACGGCACCTACTCGGTTCCGGTGACCCTGGTGCAGGGAGCCAACTCCTTCACCGCCGTCGCCACCGACCAGGCCGGCAACACCTCGCCCGCCTCGACAGCGATCATGGCCACCCTCGACACCGTGCTTCCGAGCCTGACCATCACGGACCCGAAGGCTCTCGCCTACAGGAACACCACCGGACCGGCCGCGAACCGCTGGGCCAACACCTGCGCCGGGGCGCCGGGCGCCTGCGGCACCGCCTCAGACTCCGGCTCCGGGGTCGCCTCCGTGAGGCTCGAGCTCCGCAACACGGCCACGAACACCTGCTGGACCGGCACCGGAACCACCTACGGCTGCCTGCGGGACAGGCTCTCGCGGTCACCGGGACCACGACCTGGTCCAGGGCCATCGCGTACGGCGTCGTGGCGGGACGGCTCACTGCAGCTCACGATCACCGTGACGGACCTGGCGGGCAACGTCACCACGGGGTCGATCAGCTTCACAGCCGAATAGCCTTCGCACCCCACGAGGTCGGGTGTCCCGGGTGGGCAATGTGGCGAAACCGCTGCGGATGCACGTCGAGCTGGCGCATTCTTTCGGGGCACACGTCATCGGCGTCGCCACCGTTGCCCGTCAACAGCCGGCTCCGACGCCGCTCGAGGCGCCCGCCGCCTCGCAATCTCGGGGGTTTTCCAGGTGTCAGTTGTCGGACCACGCAGTCTCATCGCGACCTTCGCCGCGGCGGGCGGGGCGCTTGCCCTGGCCACCACCGCTGCCGCCGCGGGCGTCGTGGGCGTCAGCCCCGCCGAGGTGTCGTACGACGCCAGGCCGGGCGACGCCATCGCGATCACCGCCACGGTCACCACCCCGGAGCTGCCGCCCACGCCCGACGTGGTGCTGCTCGTCGACCGCACCGGCAGCATGGGCAGCGCGATCGACAACGTGAAGGAGAACATGGCCGGCGTCATCGCAGCCGTGCGGGCCAGCCAGCCCGACGCTCAGTTCGCGGTGGCGGAGTACTGCGACTTCGGTGACCCTGCGCCGGCGTTCGACGTCGTCCAAGACCTCACCGGAGACGAGGCGGCCGTGATCGCGGCGGTCGACAGCATCGCCCTGTGCGACGGGGGCGACTGGCCGGAGGCCCAGATGAACGCCCTGTGGGAGATCGGCAGCGGCGCCATCACGTTCCGCCCCGACTCCTCGCGGATCGTCGCGTGGTTCGGCGACGCGCCCGGCCACGACCCCAGCGGCGGCCACACCGAGGCCGACGCCACGACCAGCCTGGAACAGGCCGGGGCCACGGTCGTCGCCGTGAGTGTCGGCGACAACCAGCTCGACACCGGCGGACAGGCCACCCGGATCACCACCGCCACCGACGGCAGCCTGCTCACCGGCGTCGCGTCCGATCAGGTGGCGGAGAAGATCCTCGAGGGCCTCACCAATCTCGAGGTAGCTGTCGCAGCCGACCCGTCATGCGAACCCGGCCTGTCGATGCACACCGAGCCCGGATCCCAGACCGTCACCAGCGGTGAGGCAGCGACCTTCGAGGCGACCATCCAGGTCGACACCTCAGCGACCCAGGGCACGCTCACATGTCAGATCGACTTCACGCTCGACGGAGTGCCCGGTGGCCCCGACTTCGTCCAAACTGTCCGCGTCAACCTGAACGGCGACGTGACCGCACCCGTCGTCAGCTGCCCGCCCGGACCAAACCCTGCCGGCACCACCGCGCAGACCATCAACGAGGACGGCTACTACCGGATGATCGCGCTCGACGAGGTCGATCCCGACGTGGACGTCTACGTCCGGGACACCGCATCCAACCTGCGGTTCGGCCCCTACCCCAGCGGCACCACGTTCAAGCTCAGTCAGACGCCCGGGGGGAAGGTCGAGGTCAAGCCGTTCACCGGAGCCGTCCAGAACAAGTTCACCCTGAACGGGGACGCCGAGCTCATCGGCATCGACTCCTCCGGCAACACCGCCACCACGGTGTGCTCGGCCTCGCCCAACAACGCCTGACGCGAAACCGCAGGCAGCGGTGTGCCCTGCGGTTCGGGTAAACGCGCCCGTAGCGATCCGAGCCCCAGCACTCTGGTGTTCCTCATCACGACCAGATCGGTCACCGGGACGCAGCCCGATGCGTTGAAGGCGATCGTGACGACCCACAACTAGAAGCAGGATTGGCGCGCCCGTAGGGATTCGAACCCCAAACCTTCTGATCCGTAGTCAGATGCTCTATCCGTTGAGCTACGGGCGCATGTCGCCAGCCCGGCTGAGCGACTGCATGAGGATAGCCGACCCGTCGGAGCCCACCGAAATCAGTGGGGACGGCCAGGTTGGTTCCAGCGTGGATCGTTCCAATATGCGGCACCGGCCAGCCCGAGTAGCCTCACCGCCAGCGCGGACGCGCGAGGAGCAGGTTCCCGGACGCCCCGCACCACATCAGTCGCCGACAACGACGCCGAGCGATCCATCACAACTCCACGACTCCTCCGTCGACACGCTCGACGGCCGGCGGCGCCGACGTACCAGATCAGGCGTCCACCGCGAATGCGCGAGAGGGAAGCAGAACGCATGACCGCCGACACGGCCGAGACCACCGCCCGGAGCACCGCCGAGGGCCATCCCGCACCCACGACCCACCAGGGCATCCTCGACTTCGTCGAGGAGGTCGCCGCCATGACCAGGCCGGACCGGATCCACTGGTGCACCGGGTCCGACGAGGAGTGGTCGGAGCTGACCAGGTCCCTGGTCGCGTCGGGGACCTTCACCCAGCTCAACCCGCAGATCAAGCCGAACTCCTTCTACGCGGCGACCGACCCGACCGACGTGGCGCGCGTCGAGGACCGCACCTACATCTGCTCGGTCGACGAGAAGGACGCGGGCCCCACCAACAACTGGATGGCGCCCGACGAGATGAAGGCCATCATGCGCGGCCTCTACGAGGGCTGCATGCAGGGCCGCACGATGTACGTCATCCCCTTCGTGATGGGCCACCTCGAGGCCGAGAAGCCGATGTTCGGCGTCGAGATCACCGACTCCGCCTACGTCACCGCCTCGATGCGGGTGATGGCGCGGATGGGCACCCACGTCCTGGAGCGGATGGAGGAGCTCGACGCGGCCGGAACAGATGTGAACTGGGTGCCCGCCCTCCACTCGGTCGGCATGCCGCTCGAGGAGGGTCAGGACGACGTCGCCTGGCCCTGCAACGACACCAAGTACATCGTGCAGTTCCCCGAGGAGCGGGCGATCTGGTCCTTCGGCTCCGGGTACGGCGGCAACTCGCTGCTCGGCAAGAAGTGCTACGCCCTGCGCATCGCCAGCGTGATGGCCCGCGACGAGGGCTGGCTGGCCGAGCACATGCTGATCCTCAAGCTCACCAGCCCCGACAACGTGGTCAAGTACATCGCCGCCGCCTTCCCGAGCGCCTGCGGCAAGACCAACCTCGCCATGCTGGCCCCGACCATCCCGGGCTGGAAGGTCGAGACCCTCGGCGACGACATCGCCTGGATGCGCGTCGGCGAGGACGGCCGGCTGTGGGCGGTCAACCCCGAGTACGGCTTCTTCGGCGTGGCCCCCGGCACCAACGAGCACACCAACCCCAACGCGATGAAGACCATCAACAAGGGCAACTCGGTCTTCACCAACGTCGCGCTCACCGACGACGGCGACATCTGGTGGGAGGGCCTCGAGAACACCCCCGCCAAGGCGACGTCCTGGAAGGGCGAGCCCTGGACGCCGGACTC
This sequence comes from uncultured Actinomycetota bacterium, assembly GCA_963848795.1. GTDB lineage: Bacteria > Actinomycetota > Actinomycetes > Propionibacteriales > Nocardioidaceae > Nocardioides. Next base: position 98,549 of record CAWKEX010000010.1, on the reverse strand, counting down.
CGAGCGAGCTCAGCAGCCACCCCAACAGCCGCTACTGCACGCCGATCAAGCAGTGCGACATCCTCGCCGACGAGTACGACGACCCGCGCGGCGTCCCGATCGACGCGATCCTGTTCGGTGGTCGCCGCAAGACCACGGTCCCCCTGGTCTTCGAGGCCCGCGACTGGACCCACGGCACCTTCCTGGGCGCGACCCTGTCCTCCGAGACGACGGCCGCGGCCGTCGGCCAGGTCGGCGTCGTCCGCCGCGACCCGATGGCGATGCTGCCGTTCATCGGCTACAACGCCGGCGACTACTTCAACCACTGGATCTCGGTCGGCAAGGACAACGACGCGGCCAAGCTGCCGCGGATCTTCTACGTCAACTGGTTCCGTCGCGACGACGAGGGCGACTTCCTGTGGCCGGGCTTCGGCGAGAACAGCCGGGTCCTGAAGTGGGTCGTGGAGCGCATCGACGGCCAGGCCGCCGCGGTCGAGACCCCGATCGGCCACGTCCCCGCCCCTGGCGCGCTCGACACCGAGGGCCTCGACCTGGCCGAGGAGCAGCTCGCGGCCGCCCTCGACGTCGACGTCGAGGAGTGGCGGGCCGAGCTCCCGCAGATCCAGGAGTGGTTCGAGAAGTTCGGCGACGACCTGCCCGCCGTCCTGTGGACCGAGCTCGACGGGCTCCGGGCCAGACTGGGCTCCTGACCGACGCCACACAACCAGAAGGCCCCTTCCGCTGTCGCGGAAGGGGCCTTTCGGCGTCCCCGGTTGTGGGATCATCGTGCGCAGGGGGGTCAAGGAGAGGGGTTCACCCGGGTGCGCAGCTTCGGTCCCGATGACCGCGACCTGCTGAGGTCCGACGCCGCGACGCTCTACGAGGAGATCGTCGCGGAGGGCGGGATCAAGGAGGGCGACCCGCGGATCGCCGCGGACGCCAGCGAGCGCCCGGCCTTCGACCTGCTCGTCGAGCTCGGCCTGGTCAGCCCCGACCGCGAGGCCGGCGTCTTCCACGCCGTCGACCCGGGCACCGTCCAGTCCCGCGTGGTGGCGCCGCTCGGGCAGGAGGGCGCCCGGCTGCTGGACGAGTCGTCCCAATGGGCCCAGGCCTTCGGCGCGCTGGCCCAGGTCTGGCGCAAGTCGCCCGACACCGCCCGCGGGCCCTTCACCGTGGTCCACGACGAGGCCATCGACCCCTTCATCGCCGGCCTGGTCGCGGAGTGCGAGGAGGAGATGCTGACCGCCCAGCCGCAGACCGGGCGCGACCGCAAGACCCTCGCCGCGGCCGCCAGGCCGCGACACCGCGCATGCTCGAGCGCGGGATGCGGATGCGCACCCTCTACCAGCACAGCGCCAGGCGCCACGCGATCACCCGCAAGTACGTCGCCGCGGTCACCGAACGAGGAGCGGAGGTGCGCACGCTCGACGAGTTCTTCAACCGGATGATCATCTTCGACCGGCGGATCGCGGTGATCCCGGGCCGGGAGGACCGCCGCAGCGCGATGGCCATCCGTGAGCCGTCGATCGTCGCCTACCTCGCCGACATCTTCGAGCGCACCTGGGAGCGGGCCCGCCCGTTCACCAGACCGGGAGACCTCGACGATGTCGGGCATCGCGGGCGAGCAGCGGGCGATGACCATCCGGATGCTGATCGAGGGCCACGCCGACCCGGTCAGCGCCAAGCGGCTGGGCGTCAGCCCGCGCACGTACGCCGGCTACGTGGCCGACCTCAAGGAGGAGTACGAGGCCGAGACCCGGTTCCAGCTCGGCTACACGATGGGGCAGCTCGGGGTGTCCGGGCAACGAGCACCACGACCAGGACTGCCGGGCAGGGTCGCCGGAAGAAGGAGTGAGCTCACGCCAATAGCACGAGGGCAGTGACGTGACGTCACTGCCCTCGTGCGGTTGAGACCGGCCTGGGGGATGGCGCTGGGAGCCTGACGCGCGTGGGGGGAGGTCAGGCCCCGGTCTCAAACCTGTGGGTCGTGTCAGGGGATGTACTTGGCGACTGGCGAGCCTGATGGGCCAGCCGCTGTCCTTGGCTGCGTCGGCAGGGCTCTCCGAGCAGGCCGATGGTCATGGCCACGGTGGCCAGCACGATGCCGACCTTGCTTGCGATCCTCATTGTCTCCGCCTTCATGTCCGTGGATGGGTCCGGGGTGCCCATCCAAGACCTTCAGTCTGGGCCACAGGATCGGTCGCCGTCAGCGAAACCGTGCATCATAAAGTTGCATTGCATTTTTATGCAGTTCTGCTCGGCGCGTCGCCGCCGGAGTCCGACGGCAGCAGGGCCCTCCCCGGACGGGTCCGGGGAGGGCGGAGCGGCGGAGGCGGCGGGATTTGAACCCGCGAGAGGGGTTTACCCTCAACCCGCTTAGCAGGCGGGCGCCATAAACCGGACTAGGCGACGCCTCCCGACAGCGCTGCACAGGCTACAAGCAGCCGCGCCGGTGCTGCCGAATCAGGTCCGGCGCGGTGCGGACCCGCCGGAGCCTGCGCTGCGAGGTGCGCCCGCACATCGCGGACGAACTCCTCCCGGTCGGCAGCCAGCACCAGGACCGGGATGGTGGTGGTCCGGCCGTCCCGCAGCCGCAGGACCACGCAGTCGACTGCCGCGCGGGCTCGCGGTGACGGCGTCCTCGACCTCCGCCCAGCGCGCGGCCCGGACGCCGGCGCCGCGAACCATCCGGACCTGGTACCCGTCCTCGTCGAGGCGGACGACGTACGCGCGCCGGGTGCAGCAGTGGCCGGCGACCAGCACGGCGGCCAGCCCCAGGGCCGCGACCACCACCACGACACACCGCCGACAGGTCCAGCACGGCGACCACCAACGTCACCGCGAAGACCAGGACGGCGAGCCCGACCAGGGCAGGCCCCACAGTCGGGCGCCGAGGGCCGGCGAGAGCCGATAGTCGGACGACATGGGGATGATTGAACAAGACAGCACATTCGCGGCCCCACAGGGGTTGCCGCCCGGCCTCGCCGGGCGCCAAAATCAGAAGATTCACCGGAACCACCGGAGCCCCGCCATCCGGAGGTCATCATGACCGCGACGTCCGCTGCACTCCTCCACCTTCAGCAAGCCCTGGACGCCCCGCACCAGGAAGGCATCCCGCTGGGCAACTGGCGCTGGGTGGTCCGGCAGCGGATGGCCAGCGTCCGCGACAGCCTGGTCGCGGAAGGCGAGCACTGGTCCGACGGCTGGCTGGCCGCCCGGGGCGGGGCGATGCTCCGGGAGCGCAACACCCTGCTGACCCGGTTGGCCGCCCTGGGCCCGCGGTGCTCGAGAGCGCCGAGGTCGACCGGATCCGCGACCGACCTCAAGCGGCTGCTCGTCGACATCTCCCACCACCTCCAGCGCCTGCACGACCTCGCCTACGACGAGGTCGAGCTCGAGCTCGGCGGCTCCGAGTAGGCCCAGCCGCCGCAGGAGCCGCCCGTACACTGCTCCGGTGCCGTCCCGGACGGCTCGGAGGGGTGCCGGAGTGGCCGATCGGAACCGCCTTGAAAGCGGTCGCTGGCAGAGATGTCAGCCGCGGGTTCGAATCCCGCCCCCTCTGCTCACGCGACCTGAGTCGTCGTCTCAGCCCAGCACGAGTCAGCCCAGCACGACCAGGACGTCGCCCTCCTGGACGACGTCGCCGGGGGCGACCTTGACCGACGTGACGGTGCCCGCCGTGCTCGGCGATCACCGGGATCTCCATCTTCATCGACTCCAGCAGGCACGACGGTGTCGCCGACCGCGACCGGGTCGCCCGGGGCGACCTCGACGCTCATCACGTTGGCCACCATCTCCGCGACGATCTCGGTCACCTGCGCGCGCCATGGCGCGACCCTAGCCGTTACCGGCGCGTACCCGGAACCGGCTCCCCGGGACCGGCCGCGGGCCGGCCTAGAGCAGCGGACGGGTGCGGGGCGGCTCCGGCCGGCCGCCGCCTCCGCCCGGCTCGCCGCGCCGCCGCCCGGTGCCGGTGAGCAGCAGGTCGACGCGGATCAGCAGGAAGCCGACCACCAGCCCGACCACCAGGCCGTAGAGCGACGGCCAGCGCCGACTCGACGCAGCGGACGACCGCGGTGTTGACCAGGCTGCGTGCGCGATCGGCGCCGTCGCCGCGACGCCGAACGCGCACACCCACCAGCCCTGCCGGCGGCGGGCCCGCATGTGGATGCCCCAGACGAGCGCCGGGATGCCGAGCAGCGCCTCGATCGGCCGCGGGAACGCGCCGAGGTTGTCGCGGATCCAGCGGACCCCGTCGAAGAGCCACTCGACCAGGCCGGGGGTGCCGTAGCGGCGCAGCAGCTCGGCGTACGCCAGGGTCAGCGCGAGCACGCAGGCCGCCGACGAGCGACCATGAGCAGGCCGCGCCGGCCGAGGCCGTGCAGGCCGGCGCCGAGCCGGTAGACGAGGCCCAGAGCGACCGACGAGCGCCAGCGCCAAGGTGACGTACTCGAAGCGGGCCAGCGACGATCGCCGGCTCGAAGCCGACCGTCGCCAGCGCGCCGACGGCGGCGACGAGCACCGCGACCACGCACCTCGCGGACGCGCGCGCAGCGAAGCGCACCGCCGGCACCGTCGCCATCACCGCGAGCACCGCGCTGACGACGCACGTCATCACCGCGGCGCCGGTGCGCAGGACGTCGCGGTCGAGGCCAGACACCGCGACGCCGAGGCGAGGGCGAGCAGCGCCGAAGACGACCGGGCGGCCGCCGGTGCGGGCCGCCAGCGCCCAGACGTACGCCGTCGCGACCGCGACCGAGCCACCGACCGCCGAGCTCGCCCGCGGCCGCAGCCCGCGGCGCCGACGCCAGCGCCGAGCCACGGCCGCGACCAGCGACGCCCAGGCCCCAGCCGAGCGCCAGCGAGCGGCCCGACGGCGACCGGTGCGGGCCGAGCGAGCTCCTGCGCCGCAGCCCGCGGCGACGCGCGCGGCGCGCGAGCGCGGGTCCAGCGCGACGGCTGCCGCGGACGGCGCGGCGGCGCGGGGCGGTGCGAGGACACGGCGAGGAAGGCTACAGTCGCCGGTTGGCCAGCGAGGGGTTGGTCCGCCGGGCCTCGTCGAGCACCTCGCGGTCGAGCGTGGCGCGTGAGCGACCCCGGCGCCGTCGCCGGCCTCGACGAGCACGTCGCCGAGCGGGTCGACGACCATCGAGTGGCCGGTGTAGCGCGGGCCGGGCTGGCCGACCGCGACGACGTACGCCGTGTTCTCGATCGCGCGGGCCCGCACCAGCGTGCGCCAGTGGTCGACCTTGCGCGTCGCCGGCCACCCAGGCCGCCGGCACGACCAGCACCTCGGCGCCGGCGTCGACCAGCGCCGCGCGCCAGCTCGGGGAAGCGCAGGTCGTAGCAGGTCATCAGGCCGACGCGTGAAGCCGCCGACCTCGACCACGCGCGCGGCTCGAGCGGCGCCGGCGCGTGAGCCGGTCGGACTCGCGGTAGCCGAAGGAGTCGTAGAGGTGGATCTTGCGGTAGTCGGCCGCCGCGCGCGCCGCGCACCACCAGGGTGTTGAAGGGCCGGGCCGGGTCGTCGGCGGTCTCGAACATGCCGGCCACGACGGTCGTCCGCGCGCTCGTCGGCCACCCGCGCGACCTCGGTCGCGAACGGCCCGTCCAGCGGCTCGGCGTACGCGGCTGACGTCGGAGCCGGCCTCGCCGAAGTCGCGGGCGAACGCCTCGGGGAAGCACCACCAGGTCGGCGTCGTCGGGGGTCAGCTCGGCGAGCAGGGCCCGGTTGGCCGTCCGGGTCGAGGCCGGAGGCCTGCTGGACCAGCGGCCACGCGTCAGCGTCACGGCCAGCCTGCCACGCCTGCCGACGCGACCGCGCCGGGCTGGGAGACTGCGCGGGATGGCCGCACGCTCGCGCCGCGGTCGTCCTCGCCGGCGGCACCGCCGCGCGGCTGGGCGGCGCCGACAAGGCCGCGATCGAGCACGCCGGCCGGACGCTGCTCGAGCACGCGCTGGCCGCGGTCGCCGGCGCCGGCGGAGGTGGTGGTCGTCGGCGAGCAGGTGCCGACCAGCGCGGCCGGTGACGTTCGTCCGCGAGGACCCGCCGCTCGGCGGCCCGGCCGCCGGGCCTGCTGGCCGGGCGGCGACGCGCTGGCCGGCGCACGCCGGCGCTGCTCGCTGGTGCTCGCCGTCGACATGCCGCGGGTGACCGCGGCGACCGTCGCGCCGGCTCGCTCGCCGCCGCCGAGCGGCCACGACGGCGCGTCCTCGTCGACGCCGACGGGCGGCGCCAGCTGGCGCGGTGTGCTCGACGCCGGCGCGCGCTCGACGCGCGTCGCGCCCGCGAGGACCCGCACGGCCTGCCGCTGCACCGGCTGCTCGGCGCCGCTCGACCTGGCCGAGGTGCCGGCCGGCGGCGACGAGGCGCGCGACGTCGACACGCTGGGCGGACCTGCGCGACCTGCGCGACGACGGACCGTGATCGCCGGCAGGTCACGGGGTTGCGGCGCGAGCGCTCGAGTCGGGAACTGTGGACCTGTGAACCTCCACGACTGGATCGACGAGCTGTGCGACGTGCTCGACATCGAGACCGAGGTCGACGAGGCCCTGGTCCTCGACCTCGCCCGGGCCGCCGCCCACAACGTCGAGCAGGCCGGCCGCCCCGATCACGACGTACCTGCTCGGCTTCGCCGCCGGCGCCCAGGGCGCCGACCCGGACGCAGATCGAGCAGCTGGCCGCCCGGGCCCAGGCGCTCGCCGAGGCTGGGACCGGCCGGCCGACGCGCCCGACCCCGACGACGTCGACGACGAGATCCCCGACGACAGCGCGGTCGACCACAGCGCCGACGAGTTCGAGCGACTGAGCCGACCGCCGTCGCGAGGCGCTCGGCTAGGATGCGCCATGCGTGCCGTCATCGCGCCGAGCCCGGCGGCCCCGAGGTCCTGACCGCTCGCCGAGCTGCCCGACCCCGAGCCCGGCCCGGGCGAGGTGCTGCATCGACGTCGCCGCCACCGCGGTCAACCGCGCCGACCTGCTGCAGCGGCAGGGCCTCTACCCGCCGCCGCCCGGGCGCCTCCGACGTCCTCGGCCTGGAGTGCAGCGGCACCGTCGCCGCCGCTCGGCGACGGACGTCGACGGGCTGGGCGGTCGGCGACGAGGTGTGCGCGCTGCTCGCCGGCGGCGGGTACGCCGAGCAGGTGGCCGTCCCGGCCGGCCAGGTGATGCCGGTGCCGGCCGGCGTCGACCTGGTCACCGCGGCCGCGCTGCCCGAGGTCGCCTGCACGGTCTGGTCCAACGTCTTCATGGTCGCCGGGCTGCAGCCGGACGAGACGCTGCTCGTGCACGGCGGCGCCGGCGGCATCGGCACCTTCGCGATCCAGCTCGCCACCGCGCTCGGCGCCGCGGGTGTTCACCACCGCCGGCTCGGCCGGAGAAGCTCGCGGTCTGCGCCGACCTCGGCGCCGACGTGACGATCAACTACCGCGAGGAGGACTTCGTCGAGGTGGTCCGCGAGGCCACCGACGGCCACGGCGCCGACGTCATCCTCGACAACATGGGCGCGAAGTACCTCGCCCGCAACGTCGACGCCCTGGCCACCGAGGGCCGGCTCGTCGTCATCGGCATGCAGGGCGGCACCAAGGGCGAGCTCGACCTCGGCGCGCTGCTGCGCAAGCGCGGCGCGGTGATCGCCACCGCGCTGCGGTCCCGGCCGGCCGAGGAGAAGGCCGCGATCTGCGCCGCCGTCGTCGAGCACGTCTGGCCGCTGGTCGCCGACGGCCGGGTGCGCCCGATCGTGCACACCGCGCTGCCGCTGGACGGAGGCCGCCGACGCGCACGCGCTGATGGAGGCGGGCGACCACGTCGGCAAGATCGCTGCTCACCACCTGATCGCGTAGGCTGGCGCGACATGAGCGAGAAGCCCTCCGGAGACGCAGACGAGCAGCACGTCGTCGTCGTCGGCCCCGACGGCCAGCCCGTCGGGCACCGTGCCGGCCAGCGTGCTCGCCGCAGCCGCCGCAGCCGGCGGTGACGACGACGACGACGACGGCGAGCGCCGCATCACCGACCTGGTCGAGCAGCCCGCCAAGGTGATGCGGATCGGCAGCATGATCCGCCAGCTGCTCGAGGAGGTGAAGGCGGCGCCCGCTCGACGAGGCCAGCCGCAACCGGCTCAAGGAGATCCACCAGGCCTCGATCAAGGAGCTCGAGGCCGGCCTGGCCCCCGAGCTGGTCGAGGAGCTCGAGCGGCTCTCGCTGCCGTTCACCGAGGAGGGCACGCCCTCCGAGGGCGAGCTGCGGATCGCCCAGGCCCAGCTGGTCGGCTGGCTCGAGGGCCTCTTCCACGGCATCCAGACCGCGATCTACGCCCAGCAGATGGCCGCCCGCGCCCAGCTCGAGCAGATGCGGCAGCTGCCGCCCGGGGCCTCCGTTTCCGGAATGCAGGGCACACCGTCGGACGACGCCGATTCAGCCCCGCAACGCGACCGCGGCGGCATGTACCTCTGAGCGCTCATGGCCGTCCCGATGGAGCACTCGCTCAGGGCCTCCCGTGACGAGCTGCGCTTCCATCCGACCACCAAGCGGATCCGGGTGAGCCTGGGCCGGCGCCTGGTCTGCGACACCACGTCGGCCGTGCTGGTCTGGGAGCCCCGACGCGTGGTGCCGACGTACGCCGTCCCTGCGACCGATCTGGTCGCGGACCTCGAGCCGGCGGAGTCCCAACCCCTGCCGGACCCGATGCCACCCTTCCTCGGACCCGAGAACTTCGCCGCGCACTCCTGCCCCGGTCGGTCGTTCTCCGTCCGGGCGGACGGAGAGGTCGCGGAAGCCGCGGCGTTCGTGCCGGACGACCCCGACCTGGAGGGAAGGTCGTGCTCGACTTCGGCCCGACCACGCCGTTCGCCTGGGTCGAGGAGGACGAGGCCGTGATCGGCCACCCGCACGACCCCTTCAAGCGGATCGACGTGCTGCGCAGCGACCGCCGGATCGTCGTCTCCCACGGAGGCCAGGTGCTGGCCGACAGCCGGCGGGCGATGGCGCTCTACGAGACGTCGCTCCCGACCCGGTGGTACCTGCCGCGGGACGACGTGCGTCTCGACCTGCTCGAAACGAGCACCACACGCACGGTGTGTGCCTACAAGGGCGAGGCGTCGTACTACTCGCTGGCGTCCGGGGCCGCGGCAGACGTCGCCTGGTACTACCCCGACCCCTGCACGACGCGGCTCGGGTGCGCGACCACGTGTGCTTCTACGCGGAGCGGACGGACCTGACGGTCGACGGCGCTGCCCTACCGCGGCCGGTGACACCGTGGTCGGACCCGGACGAGTGGCTGCGGGCCGGCCGGTCCTAGGGCGCCGCGCCCGGAGTCAGTCGCGGACGCGGCGTACGACCAGCAGCCCGAGCAGGCCGACCAGGACGAGGGCGGCGCCGGGTGCGGCGATCCGGGTCAGGCTGTCCGGCTCCGCGTCGGAGACCTTGGTGAACTCCACCGTCACCGGCTCCTCGGGCTCGTTCGAGCGGCCCAGCGGAGTGCCCTCGCCGAGCACCTGCTCGACCTGGCGGACAAGCCTGCCGCTGCTCGAGGCCGTGCCACCGCACTGGTCGGCGCGCAGCTCCGAGCCCTGCTCGGTGACGAAGAAGACGTACGGCTCGTCGGCCTTCAGGTCACCGAGCGAGCAGTCGTTGTTCCTCGACCGGACCTCCACGGTGGAGGTCCGCACGTCGCCCTTGTAGACGGTGTCGGCCTCGATCTCGTAGGTCGCGAAGTTGCTCTTGCTGCCCCGCCGTGCCGGACGAGTCGACCAGGACGCCGCTGAAGACGGCGTCGGCGCGCTTGATGTCGGTGCGGACGTCGCTCTGCACGCACCGGCACACGGCGTGGGACGGCACCTGCACCAGCACGACCCCCACGCAGGCGAGCACCAGGGCTGACAACAGCCGGGGCACAAGGCGGGGGGTCTTTGCGAACACCCCTCCATTCCAGCAGATCACAGGTCGAAGAGCCCAACCAGCACCGTCGCCACCCCGTCGTCGTCGTTCGCCGGCGCGACGTGGTCGGCGGCGGCGATGACGGCCGGGTCGGCGTTCGCCATGGCGTAGGAGGTCCCGGCCCAGGCGAGCATCGGGAGGTCGTTGGGCATGTCGCCGAAGGCGACCACGTCCCGGGCGTCGACACCCAGGTCTGCGCAGATGCGCGCCAGCGTCGAGGCCTTGGTGATCCCGGGGGCGCTGATCTCCACCAGGTGGTTCACCGGACCAGGTCGGCACGGCCAGGTCGCCGACCGCCTCGACCACCCTCTTCCGCAGATCGTCAGGGTCCATGCCCTCGCACCGCACCATCAGCTTCACGGCCGGCTCCTCCCACAGCCCGCCAAGTCGCCGACCGGGCTGCCCTCGGGCACTTCGTGGCGCTCGTGGAAGCGCGGGTCCAGCCGGATGCCGGACTCGCACTCGATGGCGAACGCCGCCTCCGGCACCGCGGCGGTGATCGCCTCGACCAGGGCCAGTCCCTCGTCGGCCTCGATCCCGGTGAGCTCGCGGACCCGGCCGGCCCCCACGTCGTAGACGATCGCGCCGTTGGAGACGATCGCGAGTCCGTGGCTGCCGACGTACTGCCAGAGGTCCTCCATCCACCGCAGCGGCCGCGCGGTGACGATGACCACCGTGACGCCGCGCCGGTCCAGCTTCTCGAGCACCTCGGCGGTGTACGGCGACACGGTGCCGTCGGTGCGCAGGAGGGTGCCGTCGAGGTCGGTGGCGACCAGTCGCGGCACTCCGGTCAATCCCGGCCCGCGCGCCGGGCAGCGGACGCGCGAGCACCAGCGCGCCCTCGTCGTCGCTGCCGCGCAGCTCGGTGAACCCGCAGCCGGCGAGGACCCTGAGGCTGGCCCCGTTGTCGGGCCGGACACCGGCCCGCACCCGGACGCCGGCCGCGTCGGTCTCGGCCAGCAGCGCCCGCAGCGCCTCGGTGGCGAGACCGCGTCCGCGCGCGGCCTCCACGAGGCCGTAGCCCACCTCGACCTCGCCGTCCTCCGGCGGGCCGAGACGGACCGATCGTCCCCACCGCCTGGCCGTCACACATGATGTGCCGCGGTCCCCACGTCTCCCCGTCGCGCGCCAGCGAGGCGGCGTCGACGTCGTCGGGGCGCGGATAACCGGGGTGCCAGGACGGGTCGCGGCGCCCGGCGCGCATGGCCGCCGCGTCCGCCGGCGTCACCAGCGGGAGCCGGAGCCGGGGCGAGGCGATCTCGGCGGGAAGGGTCACGAGAACCAGCGGCCCAGCTCGAGCGCGACGCCGTCGTCGTAGACCGGACTCGGTCACGGCGTCGGCGGCGGCCCGGACCTCCTCGACCGCCTGGCCCATCGCCACCCCGCGGCCGGCCCAGCGCAGCATCTCCATGTCGTTGCGCCCGTCGCCGATGGCCAGGACGTCGCCCTGCCCGACGCCGAGCCGCTCCGCAGCGAGGGCCAGGCCCGAGGCCTTGGAGACGCCGACCGGGCTCAGGTCCAGCCAGGCCGTCCAGCCCACGACGTAGTCGGTGCCGTGCAGCCCGAGCCGGGCGGCCAGCTCCACGAAGTCGTCGGCGGTCGCGTCGGGGTCCCGGATGATCACACGGCTGACCGGGCCGGCGACGATGTCGTCGACCTCGGTGATGATCATGTCGCCGGACAGCTCTCCCAACGGGAAGTGCCGGTTGACGCGGTAGCCGATCCCCCGCTCCTCGACCGCGACCAGCGCCTCGGGGTGGTGCTCGAGCACGGCCGCCACCGCCGGGGCCGCGTCGAAGGTCTCCTCGTGCACGACCTCGAGCGGTGGGTAGCGGAAGACCACCGCGCCGTTCGACGCCACCACCCAGAGCCGGTCACCCTCCTCAGCTCGGCAGCCCGAGCAGGTCGGCGATCCGGACCATGCCGTGGGGCGAGCGTCCGCTGGAGAGCACGACGTGGGCGCCGCGGTCGAGGACCCGTTGTACGGCGTCGTGGACCAGCGGGCGAGATCTCCTCGTGGGTCGTGCCCGCGCCCTCGACCCACTTCAGCAGCGTGCCGTCGATGTCGAGGGCGACCAGCTTGGGCGTCCAGCCGTGGTTGGGGCTCCGGGTCGGGCCTGGCTCGACCGACGTGGGGTCGCTCACCGCTGGACCGGCTCCAGGACCTCGCGGCCGCCGAGCCACGGCTGGAGCGCCTTGGGCACCCGGACCGAACCGTCGGCCTGCTGGTGTGTCTCCAGGATCGCCACGATCGGGCGGGTGATCGAGCACAGGGTGCCGTTGAGCGTCGCCACCGGCCGCACGACCGACCCGCCGTCGGGGGACTCGAAGCGGCCGCGGATGTCGAGTCGGCGGGTCTGGAAGTCGGTGCAGTTGGAGGTCGAGGTCAGCTCGCGGTACCTGCCCTGGGTGGGGATCCACGCCTCGCAGTCGAACTTCCGCTGCGCCGACAGGCCGAGGTCGCCGGCGGCCACGTCGATCACGCGGTAGGCCAGCTCGAGCTTGTCGAGGAACTGCTTCTCCCACTCGAGCAGCCGCTGGTGCTCGGCGAAGGACTCCTCGACGGTGGTGTAGACGAACATCTCCACCTTGTCGAACCAGTGCACGCGGATGATGCCCCGGGTGTCCTTGCCGTGCGAGCCGGCCTCCTTGCGGAAGCACGGGCTGAACGCGGCGTAGCGCAGCGGCAGCGCCGATCCGTCGAGGATCTCGTCGGAGTGGTAGGCCGCCATCGGCACCTCGGAGGTGCCGACCAGGTAGAGGTCCTCCCCCTCGATCCGGTAGACGTCGTCGGCTGCCTGGCCCAGGAAGCCGGTGCCTTCCATGGCGCGCGGCTTGACCAGCGACGGGGCGACGACCTGGGTGAACCCGGTGTCACGGGCCTGCTCCAGGGCGAGGTTGATCAGCGCGAACTCGAGCTCGGCGCCGACGCCGGTGAGGAAGTAGAACCGCGAGCCCGACACCTTGGCCCCGCGCTCGAGGTCGATGGCGCCGAGGATCCGGCCGAGCTCGACGTGGTCGCGGGGCTCGAACCCCTCGGCGGCGAAGTCGCGTGGCTCACCGACGACCTCGATCACCTCGAAGTCGTCCTCGCCCCCGGCCGGGGCCTCCTCGGCCGCGACGTTGGGGATCGACATCAGGGCCGCCTGCCACTCGGTCTCGGCGGCGGCCTGGGCGGCCTCGGCCGACTTGACCTCGGCGGCAAGGACCTTGGTCCGCGCCAGCAGCTCCTGCTTCTCCTCGCCCTCGGCGCGGGGGATCTGCTTCCCGAGCTGCTTCTGCTCGGCCCGCCTGGACTCGAAGGTCGCGATGGCCTCCCGCCTGGCCGCGTCGGCGGACAGGGCCCGGTCCACGATGTCGGTGGACAGCCCGCGCTTCACCTGGGCGGCGCGGACCCGGTCGGGGTCGTCGCGCAGGAGACGGGGGTCTATCACACGCAAAGGCTAGCCGTCGGGACCGAGCCCGGTCACACGGATAGCAGCGCCACTCGACTGGATACCCTGTCGCGGACCATCACCCGACTGAACGAGATGCGAGTGCTCGAGCGATCCCGCACGGCCCCGTTGGCCTGGGCCCTGCTGTGCCTGGGCCTCCTCGTCGTCCTCACCGTGATGGTGGTGACCGAGTGGGCGCCGCTGGCGTCGCTGGACGAGCAGGGCAAGCCGGTCGGGGGATGGGCGGCCGGCGAGCCTGGCCTCCATCCCGCGCTGCGGACGATCGAGCTCGGGTTCAACACGATCGCGATGACGATCTTCACGGCGGTGCTGGCGACCGCCCTCTTCGTGAAGAACCACCGGCGGGCGGCCTACCTCACGGTGGGCGTGATGCTCGCGACGTCGGTCGCGACCACGCTGCTCAAGGATGTGTTCGGGCGGGCCCGCCCGGCGTGGCAGGACCCCTCGTCGCTCCTGGTGAACAACGCGTTCCCGTCCGGGCACGCCTCCTCGATCGCCGCGTTCGCCGGGCTGGTGATGGTGCTCGTGGCGATGCTGGTCCGCCGCTCCAACGTGCGGCGAGGGGCCTACGTGGTGGCCGGCCTGGTCGTCGTACTCGTCTGCGCGGACCGGGTCCTGCTCGGGCGCCACTACCCGAGCGACGTCGTGGCCGGCGTCCTCCTCGGCGCGTTCTTCGTGCTGCTCGGCGTGGCCGTCTACAGCCCCCTGCCCCGGAGCCACGCCGAGGCGGCCGAGCCGCTGACCGAGGCGGTGCCGACGGCGAAGCAGCTGGCCGTCGTCCTCAACCCGATCAAGGTGGAGGACCCGGGCCAGTTCCGGTCGATCGTGAGCGCGATGGCCGCCGAGGCCGGCTGGTCGCAGCCCACCTGGCACTACACGACGGTCGAGGACCCCGGCACCGGCATGGCCGCGGCGGCGTCGATCGAGGGCGCCGACCTGGTGCTGGTCTGCGGCGGCGACGGCACGGTCCGCGAGGTGTGCGCGGAGCTCGCCGGCACCGGCATCCCCGTGGGCATCGTCCCCGCCGGCACCGGCAACCTGCTGGCCCGCAACCTCGACATCCCGCTCTACCTGCGCGCGGCCATCGACGTTGCGCTCAACGGCCAGGACCGGGCGATCGACATGGTGGCGGTCAGCGGCGACGGCATCGAGGACACCCACTTCATGGTGATGGCCGGCATGGGCTTCGACGCCGCGATCATGGAGGGCGTCAACGAGGACATCAAGAAGCGGATCGGCTGGTTCGCCTACGTCATCTCCGCCCTGAAGTCGCTGATGTTCCCCGCCCAGCGGGTCGAGATCTCCGTCGACGGCGGCGAGTTCACCCGCCACCGCGCGCGGACGGTCGTCGTCGGCAACGTGGGCTTCCTCCAGGCCGGCATGCCCCTCCTGCCCGACGCCGCCATCGACGACGGCCTGCTGGACATCGTGATCCTGCACCCCCGCAACTTCTTCGCGTGGATCCCGTTGGCCTGGCGGGTGCTGCTCAAGCTCAAGCACACCGACGAGCTGGTCGACCGCAAGGTCGGCTCGTCGGTCGTGATCCGCGCGGGGGCCGACACCCCGCGCCAGCTCGACGGCGACTCGATCGGGCCCGGTCGCGAGCTGCGGATGGACGTCGTCCACGGCCGGCTTCTGGTCCGCGTCCCCCGGTGAGGGCGCCGTGGGGTGATCGCGAAACGCTGCAGATTGAGGAGCGTCGGCGTAGACCTGAGCGAAGCGAAGGCCTGCGCGACGCGTCTCGAAATCCGGTGACGTACAGGCGACGGTGAGCCGGTCGGCTCGCGCGGTCACACGGCCGCAGCAGGAACACGGGGATCTCGCGGTCCGTGCGCTCGGCGTACTTCGCGTAGTTGGGCCAGGTCTCCAGCATCACCTGCCAGTACGCCGCCCGCTCGGCGCCTTCCACGCGGCGGGGCGTCGACGGCGGTCGGCCGCCCGCGGAAGGTGACGGTGGCCCGATCGGCGGCGTCGAGGTTTCCCACCCACGCGGGCGGCTTCGGCGCACCCCAGTTCGAGCCGGCCACCAGCCAGCCGTCCTCGTGCGGCACGCAGAGCAGCGGCGTGGAGCGCGGGATGCCGCTCTTGCGCCCGGGCGCGGTCAGCATGAGCTCGGGCAGCCCGGCCAGCGACAGCAGGGAGAGCCGGCCCCGGGTCAGCCGCTGGATCAGGACGTCGAGGCCCACGATGTACTTCGCGAACTTGGGCAGCCAGGGCTGGCGTCCCAGCCGGATCGCCAGCCAGCGGATCGGGTTCATGGCCGGAGCATAGGGCCCGGTCAGGCCGGACGGGCGTGCGTGATCGCCTCTTCCTCCTCGGGCGACAGCTGCTGCTCGCAGGTCCAGCCCGAGACGTTCTTGGCGTAGGTGCGGGCCTCGCTGCGGCCGTGGATCGAGGTGAGGACGACGCCGTGCCCACCGTCGTCGAGCAGCGCCAGCGACCACGAGAGGTGCCCGCCCATGTCGCCGAAGGCGTCGTACCGGACCACCGCCAGGTGCCGCAGCGCGTCGGTGGCCTCCGACCGCAGCGCCGCGACCTCCTGGCGCAGGCCGTGGACGTCGGTGGGCAGGGCGTCGGGGCCGTTGCCGCGGCGGGTGTCCCCGGTCCGCCGCAGCGCGACCACCGAGAACACCCCGGCGACCACGGCCAGGACGAGGGCGAGGACGGCGATGATCAGCACGGACCAAACCCTATGACCGCTGGCCGGGCGAGCCGCGGCGGCGCGAGTGGGGACGTGTGAAAATGCGTCGGTGACCGTCCGACGCATCGCCTACCAGGGGGAACCCGGGGCCAACTCCCACCTGGTGTGCCGCCAGCAGTACCCCGACCACGAGGCCGTCGCCTGCGCGTCGTTCGAGGACGTCTTCGCGGCCGTCGAGTCGGGCGACGCCCATCTCGCGATGATCCCGATCGACAACTCGATCGCCGGGCGGGTGGCCGACATCCACCACTTCCTGCCGACCTCGGACCTGCACATCATCGGCGAGCACTTCCTGCGGATCCAGTTCACGCTGATGGGCGTGCCGGGGTCGTCGCTCGAGACGATCAAGACGGTGCACAGCCACGTCCACGCCCTCGGCCAGTGCCGCAAGGTGATCCGCGAGCTGGGCCTCACCCCGTTGGTCTCGGGTGACACGGCCGGAGCCGCCCGCGAGATCGCCGAGGCCCAGGACCCCACGCAGGCGGCGATCGCGCCGCCGCTGGCCGCGGAGATCTACGGCCTCGACATCCTGCGCACGGACGTCGAGGACGAGGAGCACAACACGACCCGGTTCGTCGTGCTCTCCCAGGAGTACGTCGAGGCGCCGACCGGCGCCGGGCCCGTCGTCACGACGCTTCGTCTTCAACGTCCGCAACCTGCCGGCCGCGCTCTACAAGGCCCTCGGCGGCTTCGCGACCAACGGCGTCAACATGACCAAGCTCGAGAGCTACATGGTCGGCGGCCACTTCACCGCCACCCAGTTCCTCGCCGAGGTCGACGGGCACCCCTAGGACGCCGGGGTGGCGCGGCGCGCTCGAGGAGCTCGCGTTCTTCACCACCGACGTGAAGGTGCTCGGGGTCTATCCCGCCGACGCGTTCCGGCAGTCGTAGCCGCCCGCGCTCACCCGGGAGGGTCCTGCATCAGGTTGAACGCCGCACCCTGCGGGTCGGCGAGCACCGCCATCCTGCCGATGCCCTCCACGTCGAAGGCCGGAGCGAGCTCCTGGGCGCCCAGCTCCTCGGCCTTCGCCACCGTCGCGTCGACGTCGTCGACGTTGAAGTAGACGTTCCAGTGTGGCGGGACGCCCGCCACCTGCGGCGTCATCGTGCCGGCCATGGTCCTGCCGCCGACCGTCAACATCGAGTAGGCCGCCGCTCCCGTCGGGCATGTCCTGCTGCTCGGTGCCCATGCCGAGCGTGGCGGCGTAGAACGGCGCCGCCTTGTCGAAGTCGGGGGTCACCAGCTCGTTCCAGATGTTGGTGCCGTGCTCGTTGGCGCGCTGGGACCCCGCGAAGCCCTGCTCCTGCCACAGGCCAACCGCGGCGCCCGTCGGATCGGAGACCCACGCCATCCGGCCCTGCTCCGGGATGTCCATCGGACCGGCCAGCACCTGGCCACCGGCCTGCTGCGCCTGTCCCACGGCCGCGTCGACGTCGTCGGCCGCGAGGTAGACGCCCCAGCTGGGCGGGACGCCGTCCCCCATCACCGGGCCGAGCCCCGCGATGCGGTCGCCGTCGATCGTGCGCGATGGAGTAGGTCCCCATGTCCTCGCCGTCGTCACCGGTCATCGGGTTGTCGTCGAACTCCCAGCCGAAGATCTGGCCGTAGAACTCCTTGGACGCCTTCTGGTCGGTGCTGCTGTGCTCGATCCAGCTGGGCGTGCCCTGCTCGTACTTCTCGAACTTCGCCATCTGCTTCCCTCTCTCGTCGTCTTCGAACCCACCCGTCACCCAACACCCGACCGCCGACAGCGGCAACGGGTTGGCCGGTGAACAGCAGGTGCTGGTCACTGGGCGATAGATTCACGGCGTGAGCGAGGATCCCCGCACCGAGGACCTGGGCTTCGCCCGGGTCGACCTCGACCGTGCCGCCCGCACCGGCGACGCCGAGGTCGTCTACGGCGCCGGCAAGACCCCCGACCAGGTCGTCGCCATCCTGCGCACTCTCCACGCGAAGCACCCCGACCGCGCGGTGCTCGCCACCCGGCTCAGCGACGCGGCGCTGCACGCCGTCCGCGAGCTCGACGCCGACGTCGACCTCGTCGCTCGTGCGGCCACGCTCGGCCCGGTCCCCGCACCCACCGGCACGGTCGCGGTGATCAGCGCCGGGACCTCCGACGCCCCCGTCGCCGCCGAGGCTGCGCTCACCGCCCGCGTCCACGGCGCCGGGGTCCACGAGGTGCGCGACGTCGGCGTGGCCGGGCTGCACCGGCTGCTCGCGGTCCGCGACGAGCTCGAGCAGGCGGACTGCCTGATCGTGGTGGCGGGCATGGAGGGCGCGCTGCCCTCCGTCGTCGGCGGGCTGACCGGCGTGCCGATGGTCGCGGTCCCGACCAGCGTCGGGTACGGCGCCTCCTTCGGCGGGCTGGCCGCCCTGCTGGCCATGCTCAACTCCTGCGCGCCCGGGGTGACCGTGGTCAACATCGACAACGGCTTCGGCGCGGGCGTGTTCGCGGCCCGGGTCGCGCGCCGGACCGCGCGGCCCCGCAGCGAGGCCACGTGACCGTCTGGGTCGACGCCTCGGCGGGCGCCAGCGGCGACATGCTGCTCGGCGCCCTCGTCGGCGCAGGGGTCCCGGTCGACGTGCTTCAGGACGCCGTCGACGCGCTCGCGCCCGAGCCGGTGCAGCTCCGCGTCGAGCAGGTCACCCGTCACGGCTTCGCCGCCACTCGCTGCCACGTCGAGGTCGCCGAATCCGCAGCCCATCGCTCCTGGCGCCGACATCCGAGCGCTGCTGGAGGACTCCGCCCTCGACGGTCCGGTCGCGTCACTTGTCGTTGCGGGTCTTCGAGCGGCTCGCCGTGGCCGAGGCGACCGTCCACGGGTCCGACCCGCTCGACGTGACCTTCCACGAGGTCGGCGCCCTCGACGCGATCGCCGACGTGGTCGGCGCCAGCGCGGGGTTCACCTGGCTCGGTGGCGACGTCGTCGTCAGCCCGGTCGCGGTCGGCTCGGGCACGATCGCGGGCGCCCACGGGACGATGCCCGTCCCTCCCCCGGCGGTCGCCGAGCTGCTGCGCGGTGCGCCGTCGTACGCCGGACCGGCGGGAGCCCCCGAGATGGAGCTGTGCACCCCGACCGGTGCCGCGATCCTGGCCACGGTGGCGACCCGCTGGGGTCCCCAGCCCTCGATGACCACCGAGCTGGTCGGCGTCGGCGCGGGCAGCCGTGACCCGGAGGGTCACGCGAACGTCCTGCGGCTCTTCGCCGGGGCTCAGCTCGGCTCGGCCAGCGAGGACACCGCGCTCCTGATCGAGACCAACGTCGACGACCTCGACCCCCGGGTCTGGCCGACGGTCATCGCAGCCCTGCTGGACGCCGGCGCGTCCGACGCCTGGCTCACCCCGATCCTGATGAAGAAGGGGCGCCCCGCCCACACCCTGAGCGTGCTGGTCCCGCCCGACCGGGCGGAGGCGGTCCGGGCCACCGTCTTCCGGGAGACCTCCGCCATCGGTGTGCGCGAGCAGCGGCTCGACAAGCACGCGCTCGACCGCGAGCTGTCCTCGGTCGACGTCGACGGCCACACCATCGCGGTGAAGCTCGCCCGGCACGAGGGTGCTGTGGTCAACGCGATGCCGGAGTACGACGACGTGGCGCGGGCCGCGGACGCCGTCGGGCGGCCGGTCGCCGACGTGCTCGCCGACGCGGTCGCGGCGAGCCGGAAGCTGCTGGGCTGAGGGGCCGGGGCTGATGGATCCCGTGGTCGTCGCGCTGACCTTCGGCGCGATCTTCGTCGTCGAGCTGCCCGACAAGACGTTCATCGCGACGCTGGTGCTCTCCACGAAGTTCCGCCCGCTGCTGGTCTGGATCGGGGTCGGCCTCGCGTTCGCCGTCCAGACAGCGGTCGCGGTCGTGCTCGGCAAGGCGGTCGGGCTGCTGCCCGACGACGTCGTCCACGTGGGGACGGCGCTGATGTTCCTGGTCGGCGCGGTGATCCTCTTCCGGACCGCCGCGTCGGCCGACGAGGACGAGGCCGAGTCCGAGAGCGAGTTCGCCGCGAAGGTCTCTGACGAATCGCCAACGGGGTCCTCAAGGCAGTCGGTGACCAGCTTCCTCGTCCTGTTCGCCGCCGAGTGGGGCGACCTCTCCCAGCTGCTCACGCTCTCGCTGGTGGCCAAGTACGACGACCCGGTGTCGGTGTTCCTCGGCGCCTGGGGCGCCCTGCTCACGGTGTCGGGACTCGCGGTGATCGTGGGCCGGGTCCTGCTCAACCACGTGCGGCTGTCCGTGCTGCACTACGTCGGCGCGGGCGTGTGCGTGCTGATGGCCGCTCTCACCCTCTGGGAGATGACGAGGTGAGCATCGAGCGGGTTCGGGAGCGCTATCGCGAGGTCAACGGCGACCACCCGATGTCGCCCGAGGACGACTGGCTACGTCCGCGCCCACTTCGTCGAGGTGCCCGACCCCGACGCCACGCTCGACCGGATGGTGGCCGGCCAGCTGCCGCTGCCGTCGTACCTGCTCGCCGACGGCACCCCGATGGTGCCGGCCGACTACCTCGAGCCCGTCGCGTGGGCCGGTGGCCTCGACCGGCTCCGCGGCGTGGTTCCTCGACCACTGGCCCGGGGACGCGCAGGGCACCGCCGAGGAGGAGTGGGCGGCCTACCTGTCGGGGCAGTACGTCTGCCTCAAGTCGGTCACCCCGGTGACCATCCGCCGCAAGACCGCACTGGTCGAGCAGGTCAGGGCCGCCGTCGCCGTGCTCGAGCAGGAGCCGCGCGACGCCACCGCCCGCGGCTCGCTCGGGGAGGCCACCGCGACGCTCGACGGCCTCGAACTGCCGATGACCGGCTACGACCGGCTCCGGTTCGACGGCCCGCTCTCGCGAGAGACCTGGATCGACGCACCGCGGGAACGCTTCCTCACCCCGGTCGACCCGCCGCTGCCGGTGCGCACCGAGCGGCTGGTGCTCCGGCAAACCGAGCCGGGCGACGCCGAGTCGCTGTTCGCCTACTACTCCGACCCCGACGTCATGCTGTACCTCCTCACGCCGCCGCTCGACCGGCGGCAGGCCGAGGCCGAGATCCGGCGCCGGGTGACCAGGCACGCCGGGGAGGGTCGAGGGCCGATCCTGACTCTCGTGGTCGAGCTCGACGGTCGGATGGTGGGCGACCTGATCCTGATGCTGAAGGGGCCGTCGTACAGCCAGGCCGAGGTCGGCTGGGTGCTCGATCCAAGCGTGGCCGGCCGCGGGATCGCCACCGAGGCGTCCCGGGCGCTGATCGACCTGGCGTTCGACCACTACGGCGTCCATCGGGTCACCGCCCAGCTCGACGCCCGCAACCACCGGTCCGCGGCGTTGTGCGAGCGTCTCGGGATGCGGCGCGAGGCACACAAGAGGCGTGACTACTGGTCCAAGGGCGAGTGGACCGACTCGTTTGAGTACGCCGTCCTCGCCGACGAGTGGCGCCCACCTCCCCGATGACGAGCCCTGATCGCGAGACGCGCTGGACACCCTCTGCCGGGTCCGGAAGGATCACCGCATGCCCATCTTCGAAGGATTCACCGACGACGAGGTCCAGAGGATCAAGAATGCCGGGACCTTCGTCACCCTGCCGGCCGACTGGTCGCCCATCTGGGAGAAGACACCGTCCGACAAGGCCTACATCCTGCTGTCGGGCGAGGTGTCGGTGCGCAAGGACGGCGAGGAGATCGCCCGGCTCGGCCCCGGCGAGATCATCGGCGAGGTCGGCATCGTCAACCACAAGCTCCGCACCGCCTCCATCGTGACGCTGGACAAGGCGGAGGTGCTGCACTTCACCAGCGACGACCTCCGACAGCTCTGCGACGACGTCCCGTGCGTTCAAGGAAGCGCTGGACCGGGCAGCGCAGGAGCGCCTGGGTTCCTGACTTGGCAGGCGACAGCGACGACGACGATCCGCTGGGCCGGATCGAGGAGATCGAACGCGCACTCCTCGGGTCGAAGCGGGCGTTCAACCGCAAGGAGGTCGCCGACAAGGCCGGCGTGCCGATCGACGTGGCCGAGGAGCTGTGGCAACAGCTCGGCTTTCCCCACGCCTCCGACGACGACGTGGCCTTCACCAAGGAGGACCTCAAGGCCCTCCAGCGCACCCGGGAGCTGATCTCGCTCGGCATCCTGACGCCGGAGTCGCAGGCCGCGCTGGTCCGCACCTGGGGACGCAGCTTCGCCCGGCTCGCCGAGTGGCAGGTCAGCCTCCTCGCGGAGCTGGCGATCGAGGACGACGACCCCCAGGCGCGGCTGACCGAGCTGATGGACGTGGTGCTCCCCCGGGTGGAGAAGCTGCAGACCTACATCTGGCGCCGTCATCTGGAGAGTGCCGCCAGCCGGCTGCTCTCGCAGTTCGCCGAGGAAGGCCCGGGCACGACCAGCACGATGGCGGTCGGCTTCGTCGACATCGTCGGGCTACACCGGCCAGAGCAAGACGCTCAGCGACGCCGAGCTGGTCGAGTGGGTGGAGTACTTCGAGAACGAGATGACCCGCACCGTCGTCGACCTCGGCGGCCGGGTGATCAAGACCATCGGCGACGAGGTGCTGTTCGTGGCCGACGACCCGGTCGCCGCGGCCGAGGTGGCCCTGATCGTCACCGAGCGCGGCGAGGACGACGGACGACAAGTTCCCGCGGGTGCGCGCCGGGATCGCGTACGGCGAGGTGGTCAGCCGGCTGGGCGACGTCTACGGGCCACAGGTCAACATCGCCTCCCGGCTGACGTCGGTGGCCCGGCCCGGCAGCGTCCTGGTCGACCGCGGCGCCTACGAGGTGCTCTCCGGGCCGATCGCCGAGGACTCGGTGGAGACGACCGAGCTGCCCGCCGCCGACGAGTCGCTGCGGCTGTCGAAGATCCTCGACCGGGCCGCCGACGAGCTGGCCCAGATCTCGCCGTACACCCAGGCCGGCGACTACCGGTTCCGGCGCCTGCCCCGCAAGTCCGTCAAGGGGTACTCCCGGCTCGAGCCGTGGCTGCTGCGTCGTTCGAAGGGCGCGCAGGGGAAGACCGGCTGAATACCCCCTAGAGTTTGTTGTCATGGAGACGCAGGTGCCAGCGGGGGCGCAGCCAGGGCCTGACCAGCACGGGGCGGACAGCGAGGTCGGCCGGCTGCGGACGGTGATGCTGCACCGGCCCGGCAACGAGCTGAAGCGCCTCACCCCCCGCAACAACGACAAGCTCCTCTTCGACGGGATCCCCTGGGTCCACCGCGCCCAGGAGGAGCACGACGCGTTCGCCGAGGCGCTGCGGTCGCGCGAGGTCGAGGTGCTCTACCTGACCGACCTGCTGACCGAGGCCCTGCAGCAGGACCAGGCCCGCAACCACGCGATCACGACCGCGCTCGGCGGACTCCACCTCGGCGACACGATGCGCAGCTACCTCGCGCGGGTCCTCCAGGAGGCACCACCTGAGGAGCTCACCGGTTACCTCACCGCCGGCATCCGCAACGACGAGGTGCGCGGCGGCTTCGGGCTGGTCACCTCCCTGCTCGCCCATGACGACTTCCTGATCGACCCACTGCCCAACCTGCTGTTCACGCGCGACTCCAGCGTCTGGATCCGGGACCGGGTGGCGATCACGTCGCTGGCCATGCCGGCCCGGTCGCGCGAGACCCAGCTGACCGAGCTGATCTACACCGCTCACCCGCGCTTCCAGGGCACCCGCAAGATCCACGGCTGGCACCACGAGCACGTGGAGGGCGGTGACGTGCTGCTGATGGCGCCCGGTGTCATCGCCGTCGGCGTCGGCGAGCGTACGACGCCGGCCGGCGTGGAGCGGCTGGCCCGCCAGGTGTTCCACGCGAGCCTGGCGCACACCGTCCTCGCCGTACCCATCGCGCAGGAGCGGGCCACGATGCACCTCGACACGGTCTGCACGATGGTCGACGTCGACAAGATCGTGATGTACCCCAATGTCGCGGACTCGCTGCGGGCCTTCGCCGTCACGGTCGCCGAGCGCGGCGCAGGGGCCCACGAGCTGGTCCTCGACGTGGCCGACGCCGAGCCCTTCCTGGTCGCGGCCGCGAAGGCGATGGAGATCGACACCCTGCACCAGATCGACACCGGCCTGGATCCGGTCACGGCCGAGCGGGAGCAGTGGGACGACGGCAACAACACGCTGGCCATCGCGCCGCGGGTGGCCGTGGCCTACGAGCGCAACGACGAGACCAACGACCGGCTCGAGGATGCCGGCATCGAGGTGGTCAAGATCGCCGGTTCGGAGCTGGGGTCTGGACGTGGCGGCCCACGGTGCATGAGCTGCCCGATCTCCCGGACCCCGCTGCACGAGGGGTAGCGGAACCGGTTTCACGAAAATGAAGAC
The DNA here is from genome assembly GCA_963848795.1 of uncultured Actinomycetota bacterium. Classification (GTDB taxonomy): domain Bacteria; phylum Actinomycetota; class Actinomycetes; order Propionibacteriales; family Nocardioidaceae; genus Nocardioides. The sequence goes on along the minus strand of CAWKEX010000010.1, from coordinate 74,190 downwards.
CCGGCCGCTGTTGACGGGGGACACAACAACGACCGGGTGCAGGGGAATCTACAGGGACCCGTGAGCCGCACACAAGGCGGGGTGGGCGTGTCGTGGACCACCCCGGAGCCGGACCCACCCCTTCAGCGGATGGTGACCTGACGGTTGGCCAGTCCGGAGCGGGCCGACCGCTGGTCACTGCTCAGGTCGGACTCGTCGGCGAGCGCCTCGGCCAGGTCTTCGGCGAAGCGTGCCGCCGGCTCCTCGACCGCCTCCGCCCCGGTGCCGACCGGGAGGTCCCACACCGGGGTGAGCAGCCCGTGGGCCCGGAACATCCCGACGAATCGGCCGTCCGGGACGAGGTGGTCCCGGCCCGCCGTGTGCAGACGGGCCAGGGCGTCGAGGAGCCGGTCCTCCGGTTCCGGCATCACCCAGCGCAGGTGCTCCTTGGGCCCCACATTCGTCCAGTACGCCGCCTCGACCGAGGCCAGCTTGGCCGTCGGGTTGACCGAGGCATTCGCCTGGTCGAGGGCGGCCGCCAGGCCGGACGGGTCCGCCTGGTCGTCCACCCAGTGCTCGAAGCCCTCGTGCACGGTGACCTCGAGCGTCGTACCGGACACCAGGTCCTGCAGACGCGGACCCTCGCCCGGCGGGTCGGTGAGGCCGACGATGCCGGGCTCGGACTCCAGCGCGTTGACCAGGACGGCGCCCAGGTCGCGGGCGGGGTCGCCGAAGTTGTGGCGGACCTGCAGGCCGAGCCAGACCTCGCCGCTCTCGCGCACCATCGCGGGCGCAGCCATCGGGAGGAGGGTGCTGAGCCGGACCGTGCGGTCGTGGTCGTCGGCCAGCGTCAGCGGCGCGGTCGCGGACTGCACGAGCTCGCGCATGGCCACGATGTCGCACTCGCCCGGGAGCCCCTCGAACGGCCGGCTGACGAAGACGGCCGCCGGGCCGGCGGCCGAGCCGTGGCACGCCTTGTAGCGGCGCCCCGACCCGCACGGGCACGGCTGGCGGGGCCCGACCTCCCCCGCCGGGGTGACGTGGTCACGGGCCTTGGTGCGTGAGCTCTTTCCCATGTGACGGAGGCTAGTCGTAGCGGTCACGGGAACGCTGACAGGTGGCTGATGGCAGCACGCTCCGCTGGTGGGAAGACACAGCTAGCCGTCCAGCAGCTCCAGCATGTACGCCGGCCGGTCGGTGATGATCGCCTTCACACCCAGCTCGAGGCAGAGCTCGAGGTCCTGCTCGGTGTTGACCACCCAGACATGGATGTCACGTCCGCTCTTGACGAGGCGCTTCCGCAAGCCCGGATGGTCGTGGAGCTCCTGTATCCCCGGCCCGACCATCCAGTCGGGGCCGATCACCTGCCGCAGCATCGGCCAGTGGTGCGCCTTCTCGATCAGCATCACCAGCGCGACCTCTGGGGCGAGCCGCTGCACCCGCTGCAGGGCCGCCCAGGAGAAGCTCATCACCCGGACCGGCGAATCGGCCTGGTCCCAGCCGAAGTCGCGCAACAGCTCGACCAGCCGCCGCTCGACCAGCCCGCCGAACCGGGTCGGGTGCTTGGTCTCGATCGCCACCTCGATCCGGCGGTCCTGGTCGGCCACGATCTCCAGCAGCTTGCGCAGCGTGAGCACGCGGCCGTGGTCGGCGTCGGGCTCCGGCGCCTCGTCGTCGAGGTCGGCCCAGGGGTTCTTCCACGACGCGAAGTCGAGGGCGTCGAGGTCGGCCAGCTCCATCGTGGAGATCGCACTCCGCTTGCTCGCCGTACGCCAGAGGTTGCGGTCGTGCACGCAGACGAGGTGGCCGTCCGCGGTCAGGCGTACGTCGCACTCGAACGCCTCCGCGCCTGCCTCCATCGCCGCCAGGTAGGCCCCCAACGTGTGCTCCGCGAGATCGTGACTGGCACCCCGATGGGCAACCACCTGGGGCCTCATGCCTCCATTGTGTCGTTCCGTCGGGCGTGCGGTCGTGCGCCACGCTTGTTCGCCCACGCACGCGCCGGCCCGGACCCGCAGTGCCCAGTCACCGCACTAGCGGGCGTAGACGCTGACGTGTCGCGCACTCTCCGCAGTGAACGGCTCGCCGCGCCACCCGCCCCAGCGATCCCGCAACCGTAGACCGGCGATGCGGGCCATCAGGTCCATCTCGCTGGGATGGACCAGCCGCTGGGAGATCGGCCCCATCCGGACGCCGTCGCTGCCGAGGTGAACGTGGTTCTCGTCGAGGATCTGCGTCACCGGGTCGTAGCGGTTGACGTCCAGGACGACCGCGTCGACGCCGACGTGCTCGGCGCGGACGAACTGGGTCCCGCGGCGCATCGCCAGGAGATCGGCCTCGATCACGAAGACGCCGTCGTCGGTCAGGTGCCGAGCCGCGTTCTCGAAGCAGCGCACCTGGTCGTCCTGGGTGAGCAGGTTGTGGAAGGTGTTGAACACGAGGTAGACCAGCCGCGTACCTGCCCGGAGCCTCGGCACTTGCCATGTCGCCGAGTACGACGGTGAGCCCCTCACCGCCCGGCTTCTCCCGCAGCCGCGACACCATCGCCTCGGACAGCTCGATCCCGTCGACCCGGACCCCGCGCTCCGCCAGAGGCAGGGCGATCCGTCCGGTACCGATGGCGAGCTCGAGTGCTGGCGAGGATCCCGCCAGACCTGCCAGGAACTCGACGGTCTCGGCCTCGTCGCCGCGGAGGTGGTCGTCGTACCGTGCGGCCACGTCGGCACCGAAGCTGGTCGCCGGGTCGAATCCGTCCATGGGCGCAGCCTGCCGGAGCGGAGCCGGTCGGCCAACCGGTTTCTGCCGTCACGCGTGCTCGCGGAGGTACCTCCCGAAGTGCGGGACCGTGAACGCGATCCGGCCCCGCTCGCCGGAGTAGATCAGCCCCTTCTTGAGCAGCGAGTCGCGAGCCGGCGACAGCGACTGCGGCTTCTTGCCGAGCTCGCCGGCGACGTCGGCGGTGGGGACGCTCTGGATGTCGTCGAGCTCCTCGTCCTCCCGCTCGGAGATCGCGACGGCGGCGTCGGCCATCGCCCGGAGATACTCCCGCTCCCCCGGCGTCGCCCGCTCGAAGCGGCTGCCGAAGAACCCGACGGCCAGCTCGCCCTCGGCCTCGGGGGCGGCCACCATGACGTCCTCCGCGGTGATCGGGGAGCGCGGCGCGAGGTCCCAGACGACCTTGCCGTAGGCCTGGATGAAGTAGGGATAGCCGCCGGTCGCGGCGTACATCGCGGCCAGCGCCTCCTCGGTGTAGGCAGCGCCCTCCTCGGCGGCGGGCGCGCTCAGCGCGCGGTCGGCGCCCTCGCGGGCGAGCCGGTCGATCCGCTGGTAGCGGAACAGTCGCTCGGAGTACGACTTGCTCGCCGAGAGGACGGCCGGGAGGTGCGGCAGGCCGGCGCCGACCACGATCACCGGCAGCCCCGACTGGCTGATCTCGTGGCAGGCCGCGCAGAGGGCGGACACGTCGTCGGGGCCGAGGTCCTGCATCTCGTCGATGAACACCGCCACCCCCTTGCCCACATCAGCCGCGAGGCCGCCGACGTCGGTGAACAGCTCGACCAGATCGATCTCGATGTCACCGGAGTCGGCGCGACCCTTGACCACGGGGGCGTCGATGCCGGGGTTCCAGCGGTCGCGGAGCTTGGCGTCGACGCCGGCCTCGCGCTGGGCGAACGCGCGGATCACGCCGAGCACGTGGTCGACGTCGTCGGGCTTGGGATGCGACAGCTCACGGACGGCCTGGTGGAGGGCGCTCGAGAGCGGCCGCCGCAGAGGCTGGTCGGGCCGGGCCTCGAGCTTGCCGGTCCCCCAGCCGCGGCGTACGGCGGCGGAGCGGAGCGCGTTCAGCAGCACGGTCTTGCCGACGCCGCGCAGGCCGGTGAGCACCAGGCTCCGCTCGGGCCGGCTGCGGGCGACCCGCTCGAGGACGACGTCGAAGGTCTCGAGCTCGACATCCCGGCCCGCCAGCTCGGGAGGTCGCTGGCCGGCGCCCGGGGCGTAGGGGTTGCGGATCGGGTCCATGATCGGACCGTATCGGGGACTCTAGGCGTGTTCTTAGATTTGGTCCCGGCGATTCACGCCCGGGTCGCAGAGGGCAGCTCCGCCGAATAGGTCTGGGGCCGCACGAGTGCGGCGTCGTACGCGCGGTCCAGCCCGGCGCGCAGCATGTCGATGAACTCCGGCACCTCGTCGATCCTGAGCCGGAACGATCCCGCGCAGACGTTGTCGCGCCAGAGCGAGAGGACGACCACCCCGGCCTCGTGGTGCCAGGTCGCCCGGAGCGCACGGTCGCCACCGCGGGCGTCGATGAAGACCGACCCCGTCTTCGGCAACGGTCGGGCTGAGGTCATAGCGCCATTGTGGGCCCGCGGGGGAGATCTGTCACCGGTCGTGTGCCCCACCGGTCGCCGGCGGGCGACCTAGACTGAGGGGCGTGCCCGAGCTGCCCGAGGTGGAAGCACTGGCCCTCGACCTGGCGGGCCGGCTCACCGACCGTGCGATCGTGAAGGTGCACGTGGCAGCGTTCAGCGCCCTCAAGACCTTCGACCCACCGCTCCAGGCACTCGAGGGCACCCTGGTCGACGGGGTCACCCGGCACGGCAAGTTCCTCGACGTCTCTGCCTCCGGCCTGCATCTTGTCCTCCACCTGGCCAGAGCCGGCTGGGTGCGATGGCGCGACGAAGTGCCCGCCCTGCCCCCGAAGCCGAGCAACAAGTCCCCGCTCGCCGTCCGCGTGGTGCTCGACGACCAGTCCGGGCTCGACATCACCGAGGCCGGCACCCGCAAGAGCCTGGCGATGTACGTCGTCCGCGCTCCCGCCGAGGTGCCCGGCATCGCCTCGCTCGGACCCGACCCGCTGACCGACGACTTCACCATCGAGCTCTTCCGCAAGATCCTCGCCGACGCCGGACGGTCCCAGATCAAGGGCGTCCTGCGGCACCAGGGCACCATCGCGGGCATCGGGAACGCCTACTCCGACGAGATCCTGCACGCCGCGCGGATGTCACCGTTCAAGCCGGCCAGCACCCTGACCGACGACGACGTCCATCTCCTCCACGACGCCATCCGGGTGGTGCTCGGCGACGCCGTCGACCGCTCTCGCGGCCTGGCTGCGTCCGAGCTGAAGGGCGAGAAGAAGTCCCACCTCGCCGTGCACGGCCGCACCGGACAGGCGTGCCCGGTCTGCGGCGACACCGTGCGCGAGGTCTCGTTCGCCGACTCCAGCCTGCAGTACTGCCCGACGTGCCAGACTGGCGGTAAGCCACTGGCCGACCGCCGGATGTCGAAGCTGTTGAAATGAGGGACGACATGCCCGAGATCCCCGCAGTGACGGTCGAGGGGGTGCCCGACCCGCTGCCCGACGACCTCACCGTCCTCGACGTGCGCGAACCGGTCGAGTGGCAGCACGGTCACATCGACGGCGCCGTCCACATCCCGCTGCCCCAGCTCGGCGAGCGGCTGCTGGAGGTCCCGGACGGGCGGACGCTCGTGGTGTGCGCGGTGGGTGGCCGGTCCGCGCAGGCGGTTGCCTACCTGAACCAGCACGGCCGAGACGCGGTCAACCTCCACGGCGGGATGGTCGACTGGGCCGACTCCGGGCGGCCGATGGTGAGCGACACCGGGCAGCAGCCGCGCGTGATGTGACCGGGCTCCGCCCTCACGAGCCCGCGAACGCCCCGGGCAGCGGCAGCGGGAGCGCCGCACGCAGCCTCGTGAGGTAGTCGTTCCGCGAGATCTCGACCACGCCCAGTGACTCCAGGTGGGGCGTCTGCCACTGGGTGTCGAGCACGCGGGTGGCTGCGTGCTCGTCCGAGAGCAGGTCGACCAGCCCGACCAGGGCCACCTTCGAGGCGTCCCGCTCCCGGTGGAACATCGACTCCCCGGCGAACAGTCCGCCTATCGCGACGCCGTACAGGCCCCCGGCCAGGCGCCCGCCCCGCCAGGCCTCGACGGAGTGCACCCAGCCCAGGTGGTGCAGCCGGAGGTACGCCGCCCGGATGTCGGCGTCGATCCAGCCGCTGTCGCGTTCCACGTCGGCGCAGCCGTCGATCACCTCCTCGAACGCCGTGTCCACCCGGATCTCGAAGTCCCGGACCGAACGCCGCAACGACCTGGAGACCTTCAGGCCGTCCAGCGGCAGCACCGCCCGGCGGACCGGGCTGAACCAGTGCATCGGATCACCCGGCTCCCCTACCGGCATCGGGAAGATGCCGGCGCGGTAGGCAGTCAGCAGGGTGCCGGGCTCGAGATCGGCGCCGAGGCCCACCAGATCGTCCCCCGGGCCGTGCCGGTCCGGGACCCGGGAAGGACCACGCAGACGGGTCGGGTTCGACGGGCACGACACGACGGTATCGACCACCTCCGTAGGATCTGCGCCATGAGCATGATGGGCAACATCGGTCGGCGTCTCGCCCCGCGCGTCACCGAGCTCGCCCCCGACCTGACGTCGAGCTTCGTCCGGGAGTCGCTCAACCGCGCCATCAACGGGGTCGGTCCGCTTCCGCCCGCCGCACGCGCTGCCGACACCCAGCTGCGCGAGCAGCACGGCAACGTCGAGCGGGGCATCCACGAGGTGATCGAGAACCACGTCCGGTACGCCGGCGCCCAGGGGTTCCTCACCAACCTCGGCGGGCTGGTGACCGCCTCGATCCTGATCCCCACCAACATCGCTGGTCTGACGCTGGTCAAGGCCCGGATGGTCGCCGGGATCGCCCACCTGCGCGGGTACGACCTCGACGACCCGCGCGTCCGCAACGCGATCCTGGTCTGCATGCTCGGGGAGGACACCGTCAACCAGATGGTGAAGCGCAAGAAGCTGCCGGCGCCCCCGATGGCGCTGGCGACGGCGCCGGCCCACGACCCCGACCTGGACCGGATCATCTCCGCAGAGGTGGCCGCGGACATGATCGCCCGGGTCGCCGGCAAGCGGCTGGCAGTGACTGTCGGCCGCCGGATCCCGGTCATCGGCGGAGTGATCGGCATGGGGGCCGACGGGTTCGGCACCTGGCAGGTCGGCCGCTACGCCGACCGCGAGCTCCTGCCGCGACCGAAGCGGTAGACCCGCAGCGCCCAACGTCCGCCACGGCTCGACTCGAGCCTCCGCACGATCTTCTCGCGCGCCCGGTACGTCGGCCGGAGATAGGACCGGTCCAGCGCTCGACGGGTCTCCTCCAGCTCCGCGTGCAGCTGCTCCTCGACGCCGAGCAGCCGGCCGTTCTCGACCAGCAGTGCCCGGATCGCGTCGACCGCCGCATCGGCCACCTCGGACTCCGCCGGGTGGTCAGGGTCGGCGTACGGACTGGTGACCGGCGGTCCGACCAGGTCGCCCAGGTCGCCGACGACGTGGTAGCCGCGCGCCTTGATCTCGTCGATCCAGGACCCAGCCAGCTCTTGGGCCCAGGGGTGGACGTCCGGAGGAAGGGTCAGCCGGGGCGATCCCGCGCGCCGGGACAGGGTCTGGTGGGCGAGCAGCTCGCGGACCAGCGGTCGGTAGCGCACGGGCGGGACCGCGGAGTTGGCCTTGAGGTTGATCCGGCGCAGCAGCGCGGTCTCTGGCGCACCCAGGGACGGGTTGGTCCGCTCGCCGCCCTCGCGGTCGAGGTCGAGACCGCCGATCCCGAACGCCTCGCAGAACCGCTCCCAGAGCAGGTCGGGGGGGCCGCCCGGAGCGGGCACGGTGACCAGGTGGACATGCTCCGGCGGCAGGTCCGCGGCCCATCGGTTGAGGATGTCGGGGATCTCCTGGACCCCCCAGAACCAGGGGGCCACCCGCCCCTCGCGCGCCGGGTTCTGGATCGTCGCGAGGAAGTCGTGGTAGCTGAAGCCGCTGCGATGCTTGACGTTCTCCTGCCACTCAGCAGGAATCTGGCGGACCAGGTCGCGAACGGACAGGATCAGGTGCACCTCGGTGTCGGGATGTCCCAGTGACGACAGCGCTCGCGCGATCTGGGTCCGCGAGGCCGTGGCCAGGATCTCGTGGCTGATGACGGCGGTGTCGGGCCAGGCCCGGACCGCGCTGGCCATCCGGTCCCAGGCGCCGTGGGCCTCGGACTCCAGCCCGCCCCACGGCAGCTGCATCAGGTCCAGCGCTGCCAGGAAGTGCGCGTCGAACCGGTCTGCGGGATAAAGGATGCCCGCGCGCTCGAGGGTCTGCCGGTTGCGGAACAGCACGTCCTGCAGGTAGGACGTGCCGGTCTTGGGGGTGCCGACGTGCAGGAGGACCCGTCTGGTCATTCCTCCTCCTTGCTCGTGTCAGGCCCGCTGCCCCCGGCGAGCATCATCCGCATCGCCAGCGCGAGTGTCGTCCGCGGCGTCGGAGCCTCGACATCCGGCTGGCCCACCGGCGCCAGGCCCCCGGGGTCGCCGTGGACAGCGTAGCCAGCCCGGCTCAGCCCTTCGGCGATGCGTGCGGCGTGGTCGCGCAGCCAGCCGTGGTGCTCGACCGGGACGCCCAGCGTGCTGCCGGGCTGCTCGGCCAACCACGGCCGGAGTGTCTCGCGCATGAGTGCCTTGCGCTGGTCGGGCGGCACCAGGAGACCCACCACGGCACCGATCCGGCGGCCCAGCTCGCGCGCCTCCGCGGACAGCTCGGGCGGCTGCGCGAGCGGACGTCGTACGCCGACCAGGGGCCCCACCGCCTCCGGGTCGAGGACGACGTGGATCCGGTCGGGCGAGGTCCGCCCCGTCTGGTTGCGGGCCAGGTGAAGAGGGTCGATCCGGCTGGGCAGCGCACCGTCGCCGCTCCAGCCTCCGAAGCCAGGACCGCCAGCCGGGGATCCCGGCGTCGAAGGCGCGGTCAGTCCACAGGTGCGCGAGCATCCGGCCGAGGTCGGTGGCGAGAACCACGTGGACCGGGGCGCGTCCGCCGGGCGGCCGGCCCCGGGCGACCAGGTCGGCCCGCACCGGGGCGACGAGCTCGGGGTCACCGTAGCAGGCGGTAGTGGCGCCGCCATGGCCGGGGCCGGCCCGACCCTGGGCGGCCCGGGCAGTCCCCTCGCGACGACGTCCTCGGCGAGGATGCTGGCGGCCACCCGCAGCAGCTCGCCGTCGGGCAGCGCCCCGGGGTCGACGGGCCGCGGCCCGAACCGGGACTCAGCGGCGGCACCGAGCAGCTCGAGGTCGGGCTGCCCGCGGCCGGGGGCGCTGGCGCCGAGGACCCGTTGCACCAGCAGCGGCCCAGGGGCTCCGGCCTGGTTGAGGCGACGCAGGAGCTCGAGCTGCTGGGCACCGGGGACGACTGCGCCTCCGGGCTCGGCGGTGCCGGCCCAGTCGGCCCAGGGCGTCGAGCCGCCGTGACGGAGGTGCTGGACCCACCCCCACGCGCGCCGGTCCGTCACTGGCCGCGCAGCCGCTCGGCGTGCTGGCGCATCCGGTGGGTGAAGCGCTGGTCGGGGTCAGGCCGGGCCGCGGCCTCGCGGGTCATGGCGGCCAGCGCGTCGAGGGACACCTGGAGCCGCTGGCGCGGTGGCACCCGGTCGGGGTCGTGCCACCGCGTGCCCTCGGGCGGGCGCACCGGCCGAAGGTCGCCGTAGTCGCCGATGACGTCGACCCCGCTCTGCTGCAGGTAGTCGATCCAGCGTTCGGCCACCTGCTCGGCCCAGTCGTAGTCGTCGGGCGGCAGCCGGACCGGTGCCGACGTCCGGCCCACCAGCTCGTCCTGGGCGAGCATCTCCCGGATCAGGGCGTCGTACGCCGACTCGCGCCGGGTCGCGCGTTCGAGTCGGCGGTTGAGCTGGCGGATCAGCTGGGTCTCGGCGACCCCGAGCGACTGGTTGGTCCGGTCGCTGTCCCGAGGCGCCCACGCCGGGTCGATGCCGCACGCCTCGCAGAAGCGCAGCCACAGCGGGTCTCCGGGGGTCGCCTCGACCGGGCGCGGTGACCTTGGCGACTCCTTGCCCCCGACTGGCATGGGGTCGGGCCGGTGCGGCACCGTCACGACGTGGATCCGCTCGGGTGGCAACCCCGTCCCCCAGGTGGCCAGGACCGTGGGCAGGTCGAATGCACGGAAGAACCACGGCTTCCCCCGCCGGGTCCTGCGGAGGAACCCGCGGTAGCTCCACTTGCGACCCTGCTTGATGCTCTCCTGCCAGGCGGCGGGGAGCGGCTCGGCCGAGGTCCCGGGCGGAGTAGACGACGTGGACCTCGCTGTCGTGCGAGGTCGGCCATCGCCCGGGCCACGTGCTCGGCGCGGGCCGGGGCGAGGATCTCGTGGCTGACGACGACGGTGCCCGACTTGCGGCGTATCCGCTTGACCAGGGCGTCCCAGTTGCCGACGGCGTGCCCGGGCTCGCCGCCCCAGTCCTGGCCGAGCAGGTCCAGCGCGGCCCGGAAGTGGAAGAGCCCCGGGCTCACCAGCGGGGAGCGGCTCGGGAAGTGGATCCCGTGGTCGGCGAGGCTCGCGGCGTTGAGGGTCAGCCGGTCCTGGAGGTACGTCGTCCCCGTCTTGGGGGCGCCGATGTGCAGGTAGACGCGCCGACTCATGCGGGCGATTGTGCCGTACCACCTGCGAGTGCCCGCACGACGGCGGAGGGACTGGGCCGTCCCAGGTGCCCGGCCATCCAGAGGCTGGTCGCGGCCACCTGGTCCAGGTCGACGCCGGTCTCGATGCCGAGGCCGTGCAGCATCCAGACCAGGTCCTCGGTCGCGAGGTTGCCGGTGGCGCTGCGGGCGTAGGGACAGCCGCCGAGGCCGCCGGCGCTGGAGTCGAAGGTGGTGATGCCCTCCTGGAGGGCGGCGTGGGCGTTGGCCAGGGCCTGGCCGTAGGTGTCGTGGAAGTGCATGGCCAGCTGGTCGCGGTGCCATGCCCGCGTCGACGAACGCCGCGATCAGCCGCCCGACGTGGCCGGCCGTCCCCACGCCGATGGTGTCGCCGAGGCTGAGCTGGTTGGCCCCGAGGTCGAAGAGCCGCTTGCCGACCGTCGACCACCTGGTCGATCGGGACGGCGCCCTCCCACGGGTCGCCGAAGCACATCGAGACATAGGCGCGGACGTCGAGCCCGGCGCTCGCGCCCGGGCCACGGTGGGCTCGAACATCGCGAACTGCTCGTCCAGGCTGCGGTTGAGGTTCTTCTGGGCGAAGGTCTCGGTGGCGCTGCCGAAGATCGCGATGTGCCGGCAGCCCAGCTCGAGGGCGCGGTCCAGCCCGCGCTCGTTGGGGACCAGCACCGGCAGCGTCCACGGCCCTCCGTCGCCGAGCGAGGCTCCATCAGCTCCGCGGCGTCGGCGAGCTGGGGCACCCACTTCGGGTGGACGAAGCTGGTGGCCTCGACGACCGGCAGCCCGGCCGCCACCAGCCGCCGGATGAACTCCGCCTTGACCTCGGTCGGCACCAGAGCCTGCTCGTTCTGCAGGCCGTCACGAGGGCCGACCTCGTAGATCGTCACCCGCTCCGGCAACCCCGGGACGTCATACGCTTCGCGCGCCATGGCCGCCGTTTCGGATGACGTCACGACGGGTCCCCGGCGTGCTGCTCGACCGGGCTCTCCTCGACCAGGAACAGCCTTGCACCGAGCGCGACCTGCTCTCCGGCCTTCGCGTCCACGGCCGCGACGGTGCCGGCGAAGGGTGCGGTCAGGGCGAGCTCCATCTTCATCGCCTCCATGGTGCCCAGCACATCACCCTCGGCCACCTCCTGACCGGTGTCGACCCGGACGTCCAGCACGGTGCCGGGCATGGGTGCGGCGATGCTGCCGTCACCGGCCGCCGGCCCGTGTCGGCGAAGACGTCGGGCTTCTCGAAGACGTGTCGCTGGCCGTGCAGCGACCACCTCGACCGAGTGCGCGGTCACGTTGACCACGGCCCGGCACCGGTTGCCGTCGAGCGGTGAGCACGACGGTGTGGTTGGCCGGCCAGGTGCTCCTCGACCTGCCACACGCGCTCGCCGTCGTCCACCCGTCCGGCGCCCCGGTCGACGCTGACCGGACGGTCCAGCTCGACCAGGACCGGGCGCCGGAGCCGGCGCCGCATCCGCCATCCGTCCGGCTGAGAACGGGTGGGGGTCACCGCTGGTCATCGTCAGCACCGCCACGGACGTCCAGGCGGCGAATCCGGGCCAGGTCCTCGTCCGGCTCGGCGACGGTCGGCGTGGTCCAGCCAGGCGGTGTCGATGGTGGCGTCGCGGAACTCGTCGCTGGCCGCCAGCGACCCGCAGGAAGCCGATGTTGGTGGTCAGACCCAGGATCGCGGTGTCGTCGAGGGCGGCGACCAGCGCCCGGCGCGCGGCCTCGCGGTCGGGCCCGTGGGCGACGACCTTGCCGAGCATCGGGTCGTAGGACGTGCTGACCTCCTGCCCGCTCTCCAGCGCGTGGTCCACGCGTGCGCCGCTCCGGCCAGCGCACGAGGACGGCGCGCCCGGCCTGCGGGAGGAAGCCGTCGAACGGGTCCTCGGCGTAGACCCGGGCCTCGATCGCGTGCCCGTCGACGCGTGACGTCGTCCTGGTCGAACGGCAGCGGCTCGCCGGCCGCGACCCGGAGCTGGAGCTCCACCAGGTCGAGTGCCCGTCCCGGACCCGGACGGCGAGCTCGGTCACCGGGTGCTCGACCTGGAGCCGGGTGTTCATCTCCAGGAAGTAGACGCCTCGCCGGCGCCGGCTCGTGTCGAGCAGGAACTCGACGGTGCCGGCGTTGGTGTAGCCGACGTGCGCGGCCAGGGCGACCGCCGCGTCGGTGACGACCGCGCGGTGCTCGTCGCTGATGGTCGGCGCCGGCGCCTCCTCGAGCACCTTCTGGTGCCGCCGCTGGGTGGAGCAGTCCCGCTCGAAGAGGTGCACCACGTTCCCGTGGGCGTCGGCCGAGCACCTGGACCTCGATGTGCCGGCCGTGCTCGACGTACTTCTCGACCAGCATCGTGTCGTCGCCGAACGCCGCCTTCGCCTCGCGCTTGGCAGCGGCCACGGCATCGGCGTACTCCTCGGCCCGGCGCACGATCCGCATGCCCTTGCCGCCGCCGCCGGCTGCCGCCTTGACCAGCACCGGGAAGCGCCGCGTCGTCGTCGCCGTGAGGCACGACGGGAACCCCTGCGGCGATCGCGATCTCGCGGGCCGCGTCCTTGCGACCCATCTGCGTCCATCACCGTCGGCGGACGGGCCGACCAGCACGAGCCCGGCGGCCTCGACGGCCGCGGGCGAACCCGGCCCGCTCGGACAGGAAGCCGTAGCCGGGGTGGACTGGCGTCGGCGCCGAGCCCGTTGCGCCGCGGCGACCACGGCGTCGATGTCGAGGTAGCCGGGCACGCGGAGGCCTCGTCGGCCTCGCGCACGTGGGGGGCCCGCGGTCGAGCTCGGTGAAGATGGCGACGCTGCGGACGCCGAGCCGCGCGGCAGGTCCGGATCACGCGGAGGGCGATCTCGCCCCGGTTGGCGATCAGGAGGGTGTGGTCATCGATCGCATTCACATTCTGAAGATGCCGTAGGAGGGCTCGGGGATCGGGGCGTTCGCGGCGGCCGCGAGCCCCATGCCCAGCACCCGTCGGGTCTCGGCCGGGTCGATGATCCCGTCGTCCCAGAGCCGGGCGGTCGAGTAGTAGGGCGAGCCCTGGTGCTCGTACTGGTCGCGGATCGGAGCCTTGAACGCCTCCTCGTCCTCGGCGCTCCAGCTCTCACCCCGTGCCCTCGATGCCGTCCCGCTTGACCGTGGCCAGCACCGACGCGGCCTGCTCGCCGCCCATCACCGAGATCCGGGCGTTGGGCCACATCCAGAGGAAGCGCGGGTCGTAGGCCCGGCCGCACATGCCGTAGTTGCCGGCTCCGAACGATCCACCGATGACGACGGTGAACTTGGGTACGACGGAGCAGGCGACCGCGGTCACGAGCTTGGCTCCGTCGCGGGCGATGCCGCGGTTCTCGTACTCGCGGCCGACCATGAAGCCGGTGATGTTCTGCAGGAAGACCAGCGGGATGCCGCGCTGGTTGCACAGCTCGATGAAGTGCGCGCCCTTGAGGGCCGACTCGCTGAACAGGATCCCGTTGTTGGCGATGATCCCGACCGGGTGGCCCCAGATCCGGGCGAAGCCGCAGACCAGGGTCTCGCCGTACAGCTGCTTGAACTCGTGCATCCGGCTGCCGTCCACGACCCGGCGGATCACCTCCCGCACGTCGTACGGCGTCCTGGTGTCGGTCGGGACCACGTCGTAGAGCGTGTGCGGGTCCTCGTGCGGCTCCTCGACCTCCCTCGGTGGTTGAGGAAGGCGCTCCGCGCCTGTCTCGAAACCACCATGACGGGGCAGGGTGTCGACGATCGACCGGACGATGGCCAGGGCGTGGGCGTCGTCCTCGGCGAGGTGGTCGACGACCCCGGAGGTCCGGGCGTGCACGTCTCCGCCGCCGAGGTCCTCGGCGGTGACGACCTCGCCGGTCGCGGCCTTCACCAGGGGCGGACCGCCGAGGAAGATCGTGCCCTGGTTCTTGACGATGACCGTCTCGTCGGACATCGCGGGGACATAGGCGCCGCCCGCAGTGCAGGAGCCCATGACGCTGGCGATCTGCGGGATGCCGCGGCCCGACAGGTTGGCCTGGTTGAAGAAGATCCGGCCGAAGTGCTCGCGGTCGGGGAACACCTCGTCCTGCATCGGCAGGAAGGCGCCGCCGGAGTCGACGAGGTAGACGCAGGGCAGCCGGTTGTCGCTCGCGACCGCCTGGGCGCGCAGGTGCTTCTTCACCGTGATCGGGTAGTACGTGCCGCCCTTGACGGTCGCGTCGTTGCCGACCACCACGCACTCGCGGCCGCTGATCCGGCCGATGCCGGTGACGATGCCGGCCGACGGGACGGCGTTCGAGTCGTCCGGCCCCGCGCCGTACATCCCGGTCGCGGCCAGCGGGCTCAGCTCGAGGAACGGGCTGCCGGGGTCCAGGAGCCGGTCGATCCGGTCGCGGACCAGCAGCTTGCCGCGGTCCGTGTGCTTGGTGCGCGCGCTCTCGGACCCGCCCTGCCGGACGAGGGCGAGCCGCTCGCGAAGCTCGTCGACGAGCTCCTTCAGGCCACCGGCCGTCGCGGGCGCCTGGTCCGCCGTCACGTCCTGGGTCACAGGTAGAGGTTAGCGATCGTTAACCACGCCGTCCACCGGCAGGCCAGCCGCTCGGACGTTGTCGAAGTCGTCGTCGACCGCGACCAGGCGGCGACCGGCCGCGTCGAGGAACGAGGCGGCCACCGAAGAGCGGTAGCCGCTGGCGCAGTGAACCCACACCTCACCGGACGGCACGTCGGCGAGCCGGGTGGGGAGGTCCTGCAGGGGGATGTTGACGGCGCCGGCGATGCGGGCCTCCGCGTGCTCGTCCTCGCGACGCACGTCGAGGACGACCACCTCCCGGTGGTGCCGGACCTCGGCCAGCTCGGCGAAGGTGGCGGTCGGGAAGCTGCGCAGGTCGCCCTCGGCCCACCGTTCGGGTCCCCCGGTCGCGTGGGCGGCTGGACGGTCGATCCCGATCCGCACCAGCTCGCGCTGAGCTTCGGCGACGTCGTCTGCCGTCTCCCCGAGGAGGGTGATCGGCGTGCCCCAGGCGACGAGCCAGCCCAGGTAGGTCGCGAAGGACCCGTCGAGCCCGAAGTTCAGGGTCCCCGGGGCGTGCCCGGCGGCGAAGAGGAGTCGCTGGCGGAGGTCGACGACCCACTCGCCGCTCTCGATGCGGCGGCGCAGCTCGGCCGCATCCGCCGGGGAGGGCGGGCTGAGGTCGGGAGCGCCGGGGCCGGCCGCGTTGGCCGAGGCCATGCGGGCGTAGTACGCCGGGTAGGCGCCGAGTCCGTCGAGAAGCTCCCGCACCCAGGTCTGCTCGTCCTGGGAGAGCACGGAGTTCGATTCCCGCTCCCGGCCGATGGTGGACTCGACGGCGTCGGACTGGGTGGCAGAGCAGAACGAGCCGAAGCCGTGGGTGGGGTAGACCCCGGTGCCGTCGGGGAGCAGTCGCGCCAGCTTGTGGGCCGACCCGTGCTGGAGCTGGGCGAGGTCGCGGGTGTGCTCGGGGCCGAGCAGGTCGGGCCGGCCGGTGGCGCCGTACAGCAGCGAGCCACCGGAGAACACGGCGAGCGTGGCATCGTCCTCGGCGTCGGTGAGGACGTAGCTCAGGTGGGTGAAGGTGTGGCCGGGCGTGGCCAGTGCGGTCACCCGCATCCGTGGGCCGACCGGGACGGTCTCGCCGTCCCGGATCGGCGAGCGCTCGAAGGCGACTTCGTCGTCCGCGTTCACGTGGTACGTCGCACCGGTGGCCCGCGCGAGCGCCAGGCCGCCGGTCAGGTAGTCGTTGTGGAGGTGGGTCTCGAAGACGTGGCTCGGCTCGACGCCGTGCTGCTCGAGCAGGGCGAGCACCCGGTCGATGTCGCGCTGCGGATCGACCACGAACGCGACCTGCCCGTCGTGGACGACGTAGCTCCGGTCGCCGAGCGAGGGAGTCTCGACGGTCAGCACCTCGATACGGTTCACGTCGCTCACCTTGCCATACCCCTATGGGTATAGTGTACGGCGGGAGGAGACCCATGGCCGCGATCACCCTGACCGCCGAGAACTTCGATGAGACGATCACCGCGAACACCATGGTGCTCGTCGACTTCTGGGCCGGCTGGTGCGGGCCGTGCCGGCAGTTCGCACCGGTCTACGAGGCGGCCTCCGAGGCTCACGACGACATCGTCTTCGGCTCGGTCGACACCGAGACCGAGCGCTCGCTGGCGTCGGCCGCGAAGATCACCTCGATCCCCTCGCTGATGGCCTTCAAGCACGGCGCACTCGTCTTCGCCCAGGCCGGCGCCCTGCCCGCCCCGGCGCTGGAGCAGGTGATCGAGGCGCTGCGGGACCTCGACGTCGACGCGGTTCCCGCGGACGCGGAGGAGCGCTGACGATGGAGCTCGACCCCCAGGAGATGAAGCCGGTCATCAACCGGATCCGGCGCGCCCAGGGCCAGCTGGGCGGCGTGCTGCGAATGCTCGAGGAGGGTCGCGACTGCGAGGACGTCGTCACCCAGCTCGCGGCCGTCTCGCGCGCGCTGGACCGGGCCGGCTTCGCGATCGTCGCCAGCGGGCTCCAGGAGTGCATGACCCGCGGCGACGGCACGGACGCCGTCGACGTCAAGAAGATGGAGAAGCTCTTCCTCTCGCTGGCCTGACCGCACGTTGCTGACCGCGGTTCCGCCGGCTGGCGGATAGTCCGTCACGAAAAGCTCCATGCTGAACAGGAAATCGGTGCCGATCGTGACGGACTACCCGCGTTAACGGACGCTAACCTTGCTCGGTGAGCAGCGCGCCGGCCAGCCGACGCCAGCAGATCCTCGAGACTGCGGCCGAGCTCTTCGCCGCCCGCGGCTTCCACGGGGTCTCGGTCGCCGACCTCGGCGCCGCCGTCGGCATCTCGGGCCCGGGGCTCTACAAGCACTTCGCCGGCAAGGACGCCGTCCTGGCCGAGATGCTGGTCTCGATCAGCGAGGAGCTCCTCTCGGTCGGTCGGCAGCGTGCGGCCGAGGCACCCGACGCCGTGGCCGCCGTGCGCGCCCTCGTCGACTGGCACGTCGAGTTCGCGCTCCGGCACCGGCCGCTGATCGTCGTCCAGGACCGCGACTGGGAGTCCCTGCCGGAGGCGGACCGCGAGCGGGTGCGCACCCTTCAGCGTGAGTACGTCGAGCTGTGGGCCGACCGGCTCCGCGCCGTGCACCAGGACCCTGGAGCCGGACCGGGCGCGGGCGATGTCGCACGCGGCGTTCGGCCTCATCAACTCCACGCCGCACAGCGGGCTGCTACCCGACGGCGACATGAGCCTCCTGCTGCGGCAGATGGCCCTGCAGTCGCTGGGCATCCCGGCCTGACGGGCTATCGGCCCCGGGTTTTGCAGGTGGTTACCCTCCAGACATGAGCCTGCTCACCACTCCCATCGCCCGGCTCGACGGAACCGCCGCCACGCTCGGCGACCTGGCCGGGCCACGGGCCACCCTCCTGGTCAACGTCGCGAGCCGGTGCGGCCTCACCCCGCAGTACTCCGGCCTCGAGCGACTCCACGAGAAGTACGCCGACCGGGGCTTCGCTGTCGTGGGTGTGCCGTGCAACCAGTTCGGCGGCCAGGAACCCGGGTCGTCGGAGGAGATCGCCGAGTTCTGCTCCGCGACGTACGGCGTCACGTTTCCCCTGACGGAGAAGGTCGACGTCAACGGCCCGGACCGGCACGAGATCTACACCGCCCTGGTCGACACGCCGGACGGGAGCGGTCGCACGGGCGACATCGCGTGGAACTTCGAGAAGTTCCTGCTCGGCGCCCGAGGGCGAGATCCTCGCCCGGTTCGACCCGGGCGTCGAGCCGGAGGACCAGGCCCTCGTGGCGTCCATCGAGGGCCAGCTCGACTGACCGTTTGCCCCGCAGGGGCGCGGGTACGGGCAACTTCAGGAAGGGAGTTGCCATGGGGCTCCACGACCGGACTGCGAACCTGGTGCGATCCGGCTACCGCTTCTCGGGATGGCTGCGAGCAAGGACCTCCGGTCCGGCTGCGCTGCGCCGCCCCCTCGCCCGTCGCCCCCTTGTGGTGAGCGGGGAGGAGGGAGTCGACCTCTTCTACGACACCGAGCGGGTCGGGCGCCGGGCGGCCACGCCAGGACCGATCGCGCTCACGATCTTCGGCCGGGACGCCGTCCACACCCTCGACGACGCAGCCCATCGGCATCGCAAGCAGCTGTTCCTGGAGGTGACCGGACCCGAGCTCGTGGCGGACCTCCGGAACCGGGTGTCGGGCAAGTGGGCCCGGGAGCTCGAGCGCTGGGTCCGGCAGGGCAGCGGGACGGTCCTCCCGGCGGCGGTTGACGTGTTCGGCGAGGCCGTCCAGGAGTGGGCCGGCGCCGCCGACTCCCCCGCTGTCATGGAACGGCGCTCGCGGGACCTCGGCCTGATCATCGACGGATTCGCCACGCCGTCACCGGCGTGGCTCCGGGCCAGGCGAGCGCGCCGGCGGGCCGACGCCTGGGCGACCCGGGTGATCACCGATGTGCGCCAGGGTCGGCGTCGGCCGGAGCACGGGCGCCGCGGCCTCGGTGATGGCGTGGGCTACCGACCTCGACGGAAATCTCCTCCCGGCGCGGACCGCGGCTGTGGAGCTGCTCAACGTGCTGCGACCGACCGTGGCGGTCGCCTACTACGCCGCCTTCGCAGCGCTCGAGCTCGAGGCGAACCCGGACCTCGCGGACCGGTGCGCGACCGGCGACCCGGAGGCCGTCGAGAAATTCTGCCAGGAGGTCCGGCGGATGAGTCCGTTCGTGCCCCTGCTCGCCGGCCGGTCACGGTGCCCGTTCACCTGGCACGGGCACGAGGTCGACGAGGGTGAGCGGCTCTTCCTCGACGTCTACGGCACCGACACCGATCCCGCACGCCTGGTCCGACGCCAACACGTTCGACCCGGACCGTTTCTGGTCCGACGCGGCCGAGCGTGCCGACTTCATCCCCCAGGGCGGTGGCTGCGTCGAGACCGGTCACCGCTGCCCCGGTGAGGGCATCGCCATGGCGCTGCTGCGCACCGTCGTACCGTCGCTGGCGCGGCTGGACTGGTCGATCCATCCCGACGACCGGGTCTACTCCCGGCGCCGGGTGCCGGCGCGTCCCGACGGCGGCGTCAGGCTGCTCGACGTGCGCCGGCACATGATGCTGCAGCCGTTGTGACGTCGACGGCCGTGCCGCGCGGAGCGGGCGACGAGGTCAGGACGCCCGCGCTACCGTCGCGTCGCTGCTCGAGCTGAGCTCCCTGCGCAGGTCTCGCAGGATCCGGGCGAGCAAGCGCGATACCTGCATCTGGGTGACCCCGATCTCGTCCGCGATCTCCTGCTGGGACCGCTGCTCGAAGAACCGCATGTAGACGATCCGCCGGTCCCGAGTCTTGAGCTGCCGGACCACCGGGCCCAGCACGACCCGGGCCTCGGCCGCGGGTGCGGCCTGGTCCGGCTCACCCAGGAAGTCGACCAACGTGACACCGTCGGTGTCCCCGTTCGCCGTGACCGGCCTGTCCAGCGAGGAGGGTGCGAAGCACCCGTCGGCTGCCAGGGCCTCGATGACGTCGTCCACGTCCATGTCGAGGTGTTGGGCGAGCTCCGAGGGCCGGACCGGTCGCCCGAGCTCCTGGGAGAGGGCGCCCTCTGCGCGGGTGATCCTGGCCTGCGCCTCCTGGACGCGTCGCGGCGGTCGCACCATCCAGCCCTGGTCGCGGAAGTGCTTCTTGAGCTCTCCGCGGATCGTCGGCACGGCGTAGGACAGGAAGTCCTGGTGGCGGCTCGCGTCGAAGTCGCGGGCGGCGCGGGTGAGCGCCATGTAGGCGACCTGGATCAGGTCGTCCTCGTCGATGCCACGGTGGAAATAACGTCCGGCGACCGTTCGGGCGACCCCCATGTTGATCCGGACGACGTAGTCGAGCAGCTCTTGCCGTCGTCGTTCGCTCGTGGTCTCGGCCACGGCGGTCAAGGCACGGGCGGTGCGATCGCGTCGCTGTCGTCTGGACATGGAGGTGCTGCGAAGATCGGGCTTTGCGCTCATCAGGATTCCTGACATTCCGAGCGGCCTCGCCGACTGGTTTGCAGCAAGAGCACCCACGCTCTGGGGGTGCATTTCGCGTCACGTTACTCGTCTAGACCGACCTTGCCTAGTGTGAACGGGCCAAGGCGGTTCATGGCCCGAACGGACTACTCCGCATAGTCCGTTCGGACTATGCCCAGCGGACCCGCAAAAGACACGCGCGCAGGTTTGTTCCGAGCGGCGCCGGGTACGCCGCCGCCATGTCCGTGAATCTTGCTGTCATCTACTACTCCTCCACCGGCACCATCGACACCATGGCCCGCCGGGCCGCGGCCACGGGGGAGAAGACCGGCGCGGAGGTCCGACTCCGCCAGGTCCAGGAGATCGCCCCCGACAGCGCCATCGACTCGGTCGAGGAGTGGCGCGACCACGTCGACGCCACGGCCGCCGAGCCCACGGCGACGCCCGACGACATCGTCTGGGCGGACGCGGTCCTGCTCGGATCCCCGACCCGGTTCGGCAACGTCGCGAGCCAGCTGAAGAACTTCCTCGACTCGCTCGGCGCCGCAGTGGGGCGAAGGCAAGCTCGCCGACAAGGTCTACGCCGGCTTCACCTCCAGCCAGACCGACCACGGCGGCCAGGAGTCCACCCTCCTCGCCCTCTACAACACCATCCACCACTTCGGCGGGATCATCGTGGCGCCCGGCTACACCGACCCGCTCAAGTTCGCCGACGGCAACCCCTACGGCGTCGGCCACGTGACCGGGCCCGACAACGCGACCCGGTCGGGCGACGAGGAAGACGCCGCGCTGGACCACATGGTCGAGCGCGTCCTCGACGTCGCACGCAAGCTCAACAACAAGAACTGAGGAGCGCCATGTCCAGCGGAGTGGAGACCGGACGCATCACCACCGACATCCCGGCAAGACTTGACCGGCTGCCCTGGAGCCGATGGCACTGGCTGGTGGTGATCGGGCTCGGAACGGTCTGGATCCTCGACGGCCTCGAGGTGACGATCGTCGGCTCGATGTCCGACGCGCTCGCCGACCCCAAGACCGGCTTGGGGCTGGACAGCTTCGACGTGGGCTTCGCGGGCGCCATCTACGTGGCGGGTGCGTGTATCGGCGCCCTCTTCTTCGGCCAGCTGACCGACCGGTTCGGTCGGAAGAAGCTCTTCCTGATCACGCTCGGCGTCTACACCGTGGCCACCGTGCTCACGGCGTTCTCGATGAACCCGACCTGGTACTTCGCCTGCCGGTTCCTCACCGGCGCCGGCATCGGTGGGGAGTACGCCGCGATCAACTCCGCGATCGACGAGCTGATCCCCAAGAAGTACCGCGGACGCGTCGACGTCTCGATCAACGGCTCGTTCTGGGTCGGTGCCGCAGGTGGCGCCCTGCTCACCATCCCGCTGCTCGACCCGACTGTGATCAACCAGGAGTGGGGCTGGAGACTCGCCTTCGGCCTCGGAGCGATCCTGGCGGTCGGCATCCTGCTGGTGCGCCGCAACGTGCCGGAGTCCCCACGGTGGTTGTTCATCCACGGCCGGGAGACCGAGGGCGAGTCGGTCGTCCGCGACATCGAGGCCCGGGTCACCAGCGACTCCGGCAAGGAGCTGCCGTCGGTCTCGGAGAAGATCACGATCCGCCAGCGCAAGACCATCGGCCTGCCGCTGATCGCGAAGACGGTCTTCACGATGTATCCGAGGCGCACGGTCCTGTGCCTCTCGCTCTTCATCGGGCAGGCGTTCCTCTACAACGCCTTCTTCTTCACCTACGGCGACACGCTCGGCGAGTTCATGGGTGTCACGCAGGTGGGTTACTACATCGCGGTCTTCGCGGTGAGCAACTTCGTCGGCGCGCTGGTCCTCGGCCCGCTCTTCGACTCCATCGGCCGGGTGCGGATGCTCACGGCGACCTACGTCATCTCCGGTGTCCTGCTCGGCATCACCGGGCTGACGCTCAGCTCCTACACGGCGGTGACGCTGACCCTGATGGGCTGCATCATCTTCTTCTTCGCCTCGGCCGGCGCGAGTGCGGCGTACCTGACGGCCAGCGAGGTGTTCCCGATGGAGACCCGGGCGCTGTGCATCGCCTTCTTCTACGCCGTCGGCACCGCCGCGGGCGGCATCGCGGGGCCGCTGCTGTTCGGCAAGCTGATCCAGCTGGCCGTGGACGGAGGTCAGGGCATCGAGGCCATCGCGCTCGGCTACTACATCGGCGCCATCCTGATGATCGCCGGCGGGATCGTGGCCGCCTTCCTCGGCGTCAAGGCCGAGGGCCGTTCCCTGGAGAGCATCGCCCGACCGCTGACTGCAGAGGACGAGGATGATGCTGGTACCGGAACCGGCGCCGACGAGCACCAACCCAGCCCGCAGCCCGTCTGACGACGAGGAAAGTAGACGCCATGCCGATGCCACCACCGAAGCCGTCGACCGAAGGGCAGCGCGACCGCCAGGTCTTCCACGAGATGGGCCAGCTGGTCCGGGCCGTCGAGGCCAACGGGCCCACCGACCCCGACCAGCTCGCGGCCCTCGTGGGTGCGGCGTACTGGGAGCAGGGTCGCTTCGACTCGGCCCTGGCCTTCGCGGTCGCCGACGGGCTGCTGGTCCGCGGCTCCGACGGGATGCTCCAGGCTGCGCCCTAGGACACGCCCTTAGGCCTGGACCGCGAGCGTCAGCGGGAGCACGTCGCTCGCCCCCGCTTCACGGAGTGCGCGCGCGGCGAGGGTGAGGGTCCAGCCGGTGACCACGAGGTCGTCGACGAGCAACACCCGGTCGCCGCGCTGGTCCAGCTGCAGGCCGTATCGCCTGCTGACCGCGGCCACCCGCTGAGCGGAGTTGACCGCGCCCTGCCCGGGGGCCACCGAGGAGTCGGCGACCGCGAATCGACCGATCACCGGCACCCCGAGGTGTCGCGACAGGCCGTCGGCGAGGTCACGGGTCAGGGTCGGGCGGCTGGTGGACTCGACCACGACGATCGCGTCGACCTTCGGCTGCCAGTCGCCCAGCACCTCGATCACCGCCCGGACCAACGGTGCCGGGACAGGCCCGTCGGGCACACCGGGGCTGAACAGATCACGGAGCTGCCCGCCGTAGCCGAGGTCGGTGAGCCGGGCGACGGCGCGACCCTCTGACGGCGGGTCCGGGATCTTGCCCTTGAGGTCGATGCCCAGCTCGGCGCAGGGCGGTCGGCCACATCTTCCGCGGCTCGATCACCACGCCCGGACGGGAGAGCCGCGCGGCGGCAGCCTCGACGGCGTCCCCCGACAGGTCGGTGGCCAGGTCGAGCCCGCCGCAGTTGTCGCACCGGCCGCAGTCGGCGGCCTCGGGGTCGTCGAGCTGGTCGCGGAGGAACCACATCCGGCAGCGGTCGGTGCGGAGGTAGTCGAGCATCGCCTCCTGCTCGCGTTCGCGGGCCGCGGCCACACGCTGGTAGCGCTCGGCGTCGTAGACCCACTCCTCCCCCGTGGCCTCCCAGCCGCCCTTGACCCGGCGGCAGGCGCCGTCGACGTCGAGCACCTTGAGCATGGTCTCGAGGCGGGTGCGGCTGAGCTCGACGTGAGTCTCGAGGTTCGCCGTGCTCAGCGGCCGCCCGGCATCGGCGAGGACGGCCAGGGTCTGACGGACCTGCTCCTCCCGCGGGAACGCCAGGGAGGAGAAGTAGTGCCAGATGTCGCGGTCCTCGATCGCCGGGAGCAGGACGACGCTCGCCTGGTCGGTGCCGCGCCCGGCCCGCCCGACCTGCTGGTAGTAGGCCACCGGCGACGCCGGCGCTCCGAGGTTGACCACGAAGCCGAGCGTGGCGTCGAAGCCCATCCCGAGGGCGCTGGTCGCCACCAGCGCCTTGACCCGTCCCGCGAGGAGGTCCTCCTCCAGGGCGAGCCGCTCCGTGGGGTCGGTCTGGCCGGAGTAGGCCGCGACCTGGTGGCCGCGGCTGCGCAGGTAGTCGGCGGTCTGCTGGGTGGCCGCCACCGTCAGGCAGTAGATGATCCCCGACCCGGGCTGCTCCGCGAGGTGGTCGGCCAGCCAGGCCAGGCGCTGCTCGGCCGTCGTCAGCCTGACCACGCCGAGCCGGAGCGACTCGCGGTCGAGGGACCCCCGGAGGACCAGCACGTCCGGCTCTGCCCCGGGGGCCGAGGCGGCAGCCTCGGGACCCCCGCCGCCCAGTTGCTCGGCCACGTCTGCGGTCACCCGGGCGTTGGCGGTCGCCGTGGTGGCGAGCACCGGGATCCCGTCGGGCAGGTCGGCGAGCAGGGTGCGGATGCGGCGGTAGTCGGGCCGGAAGTCGTGGCCCCAGTCGGAGATGCAGTGGGCCTCGTCGACGACCAGCAGCCCGCAGGTCGCCGCCAGCCGGGGCAGCACCTCGTCGCGGAAGCCGGGGTTGTTGAGGCGCTCGGGGCTCACCAGGAGTACGTCGACCTCGCCCGCGGCGATCGAGTCGTGGATCGGTTGCCACTGCTCGATGTTGGTCGAGTTGATCGTCACCGCCCTGATCCCGGCCCGCTCGGCGGCCGCGATCTGGTTGCGCATCAGCGCGAGCAGCGGCGACACGATCACGGTCGGGCCGGCGCCCGCCGCGCGCAGCAGGGCGGTGGCGACGAAGTAGACCGCGGACTTGCCCCACCCGGTGCGCTGCACGACGAGCGCTCGGCGCCGGTCGACGGCCAGCGCCTCGATCGCCGTCCACTGGTCCTCGCGGAGGACCGCGTCACTCTGCCCGTCACGGGGCCCGACCAGGGCACGCAGGTGTGCCTCGGCCTGGTGGCGGGTCTCGACCCGGTGGTCAGGAGTTGCGGTCACCCGGTCTGTCTACCAGCCGTCGTCGACAGCGCGATTGCCGCTAGCGTGGCGGGATGCGCCTCCCGCCGATTCCCGGCCCCCGGGACTTCGTCCAGCTCGTCGACCGGGTCACCGGCCTCCTGGCCACGGCCGAGCAGCTGGTCGCGGACGCGGGCGACCTGGTCGCCCGGATCGAGCAGACCAGGGCCGCGGCCGACGAGGTGGTGGCTCGCACGGACGCGACGGTGACGCGCGCCGATGACCTGATCGGGCGGCTCGAGCCCTCCCTGACCCGGCTCCAGCCGACGCTCGAGCGCCTCGCCGAGACCACCGACCCGCGCGAGGTGGACGCGATGGTCGCGCTGGTCGACCAGCTGCCGCTGCTGGCGGCGAAGCTCGAGACCGACGTGCTCCCCATCCTGCACACCCTCACCTCCGTGGCCCCGGACCTGCACGACCTGCTCGACGTCTCCCGCGAGCTGAACGAGATGCTCGCCAAGCTGCCCGGAATGGGGCGGCTCAAGAAGCGGGTCGACGAGGAGCAGGGCCTCGACACCTAGCGCGGTAGAGTGCGGCACCGCCGAGAGGAGTGGCCCGTGACTCAATGCGTCTTCCTGCATCCGGGGCCGCTGAAGACGGGTACGACCTACCTCCAGAGTCTGCTGTGGGCCAACCAGGAGCCGTTCCTCGCCCAGGGCGTGGCGATCGTCGGCGATCAGGGAAGCCACCACCGCGCGGCCAATGAGCTGACGCGCAGGAAGTCCCCGCGGGCAACGCAGGTCCCCCAGGGCGCGTGGAATCAGATGCGGGCTGAGGTGCTCCGTACTCCCGGGAACGTGGTGATGTCGTGCGAGCGCTATTCACTCTTGAGGGTCGAGCACGTCCGGCGCGTGCTCGACGACCTCGCCGACCGTGAGGTCCACGTGGTGCTCACCCTGCGTGATCAGGTGGCCGTCCTCCCAGCGCGATGGCAGGAGGGCATCAAGAACGGCGGGACCGCCACCTGGGCGCAGTTCCAGGAGCGGATCGCCGGGAACCCCGCGCACCTGCGGAAGATGACCCGGGCGATGTCCACGCTGGAGACCTGGGCGGCGGCCATGCCGGCGGAGCGGATCCACGTGGTCACCGTGCCGCCCCCCAGCGCCCCTCGGACGCTGCTGTTCGAGCGGTTCTGCGAGGCGCTCGGCGTCGACCCCACTCGGCTCGAGACGTTCGAGGCGGCACGCGCGAACCCGTCCATGGACCTGGTCACCACCGAGCTGATCCGGCGAGTCAACGCACAAGACACAGTGAAGCTGTCCGGGCACGCCCAGCACTACGAGATCAAGATGTTCCTCGCCCTCGAGCTGACAGCGCAGAACCGAGGCCGGCCCGAGCTGTCCGCCGCGGTGCTCGACGCAGTCAAGGGCGAGTCGCAGGCTCTGGCACGACGGATCGAGACGGGCGGCTTCCACGTCATCGGTGATCTCAACGACCTCACGTCGAGCACCTCGTCAGCGCCGACTGGCACCGGCGTCGAGGTGAACCCCGAAGAGCTCCTCGACGCTGCTGCCGTCGCGGTCGCCGCCCTGGCCCAGAGGTCCTGGGTGCGGGGCAGGCGGCTCCGGAGGTACCAGGCGCGGCGGCCGCTGCCGAGAGCGCGCCGGGTGGTACGCCGAGGGTGGCGCCGGCTGCGCCGCTGATCTGAGCGAGTCGCAACCAGAGGTTCAGGGACAATCCGCGCTAGGCGGCCGGACCCTTCTCGCGCACGTCCGCGACCCGACCCATGGCGTCGCGCAGCTCGGTCAGCCAGTCACCCTCGTGCTGCCCGACCAGTCGCACGCACCAGGCGAGGGCATCGGCTCGGGACCGGGCGACGCCCGAGTCGACCAGGGTGTCGAGCACCAGCCGCTGGGGTTGCCGGAGCCGCGTCATGACGGGGGCGGCCACGTGGGTCCACAAGGCCTCCCGACCGCCCACGACCACGCCCCACGACACCTTGCGCTCGAAGCGGTGCTGGGCCTCGCTCGCGACGTCCATACGCTGTCCGCGGGTCTCCTCGCGGAACGCTGACGCGCGTCCGGCCCGGGCCTCCTCCAGCGCGGCCTCGGACGATCCGTCGTCATTGAGGTCCACGTCGGGGATGGTGAGCATGACCGTGATCTCCTCACGGTCGATCGTGATCCGGGCAGGTTCGGCCTGCCAGTCCTGGGGGAGCCGGCCCGCGAACCAGCCGCGCACCCGCTCCTGAGCCTCGTCGGTAATCATGTAATCAACATTACAGGGAAGCACAAGAGGGGGCTGCGAAGCACTACTCGCAGGCGACGCCGTCGCCGTCCGCGTCCAGCCCGTGCGGGTCGGATCCGGTGACCCGGATCGGGCCATCGACGTCGGCGCAGTCGGCGTCGGGCGGGTACGGCGGCACGCACGGCGAGTACCCCGGCGCACAGGCCCCGCCGCCTCCGACCAGGGGCTGCGGAGCCGGGGCCGGCTTGGGGCAGCCGACGGGGCGGGACGCGTTGTCGGCTGCGATGTAGCGCGGCTCCCGCGGGTGGAACCCGTAGCCGTCCCGGGAGTCGTAGCGTGCGGTCGCCAGCCCGCTCCGGATCAGCCGCAGGCCGGCATCGGTGCTGCCGACGTCGACGTACCGCAGCAACCGGCCGTAGGCGTCACGGTCCTCGTCGGACCTGCCGAGACGCAACCCGCTGGCCGGCGACAAGGCGCGCGAGGGCAACGGAGGCCGCGTCGTAGCCGCACTCGCCGACCTCCGGGGTGTCGATGCCGGCCAGCCGCACGGTCTCCCCGTTGCCGAGCTCGAGCGTGTCCCCGTCGACGATCCGCACCACGAGATAGGTACGCCGGTGCGGTGCCGGATCCCGCGTGGGCTGCAGCACTGGCGCCGCCCGGCGCTTCTTCCGGTCCGGCCCGCCCTGGTTCTTCCGGTGGCGGGTCGCGCCCTGCTGGTGGTCGGCTCTCGCGTCACGTCCCTCGCGGACGGTCGGGGCAGACGGGTTCACCTGCTCCGAGCCCACCGCAACGTCGCAGGCCGCCAGGAGGACACACGCGAGCGCGGCACCCAAGAGACCCCTCCCCACGTCACGCATGCTGGAGGGTAGGCAGGGTCCAGACCACCCCGCAGGCGAACGCGGGAATCAGACGACCGGCGTCACCGCCAGTCGTGGTGTCACCAGATGCGGACCCGTTCGGAGGGATGCAGCCAGAGCCCGTCGCCCTCACCGGTCTCGAAGACCTCGTGGAACTCGTCGAGGTTGCGCACGATGTTGGCGCGGAACTCCGGCGGGCTGTGGGGGTCGATGGTGAGGTACTGCAGCTCCTGCTCCTTGCGGCGCTTGGTGCGCCAGCAGTAGCCCCAGTTCAGGAAGAGCGTGCGGCGGGACTCGAGGTCGGCGTCACCGCCCTGCGAGATCAGGTAGGCCTTGTGGCCGATGGTCAGGCCGCCGAGGTCGCCGATGTTCTCCCCCACGGTGAGCGACCCGTTGACGAACTCGCCCGGGAGCTCGCGCGGCGAGAAGCCGTCGTACTGCTCGATCAGGGCCTTGGACTTGAGCTCGAACGCCGCCTTGTCGTCGGCGCTCCACCAGTCGTTGAGGTTGCCGGCGCCGTCGTACTGCGCGCCCTGGTCGTCGAAGCCGTGGCCGATCTCGTGGCCGATCACCGCACCGATCCCGCCGTAGTTCTCCGCCGGGTGGGCGTCGGGCGAGAAGAACGGCTTCTGCAGGATCCCCGCCGGGAAGCAGATCTCGTTGGTGCCCGGGTTGTAGTAGGCGTTGACGGTCTGCGGCAGCATGAACCACTCGTCGCGGTCGACCGGTGAGCCGATCTTGCGCAGCTGGCGGTCGGTCTCGAAGGCCGCGGCGGCGGCGACGTTCCCGAGCAGGTCGTCGGAGCTGGCGTGGAGCGCGGAGTAGTCGCGGAACTTCTCGGGGTAGCCGATCTTCGGTCGGAAGGTGTCCAGCTTCTCGAACGCCCGCCGCTTGGTCTCCTCGCCCATCCAGTCCAGGTCGGTGATCGACTGCCGGTAGGCCTCCAGGAGGTTGGCCACGAGCTCGTCCATCTGGGCCTTCGACGAGGGCGGGAAGTGGCGGGCGACGTACTCCCGGCCGACGGCCTCGCCGATCGCGCCCTCGACCAGCGCGACGCCACGCTTCCAGCGGGCGCGCAGCTCGGGAGTGCCGTTGAGGGTGCGGCCGTAGAAGTCGAAGTTGGTCTCGACGAACTCGTCGGACAGGTACGGCGACGCCGCGCGCAGCACGTGGCTGCGCAGCCACTCGCGCCAGTCCTCGATCGGCACCTCGTCGAGCACGGTGGAGAGGTGTTCGAGGTACGACGGCTGGCGCACGAGGGTCTCGGCGATCACCGCGTCGGGGTCGATGTCGGGTCCGCCGAGGTTGGTGACGTAGGCGTGCCAGTCGAAGGACGGGCACAGCTGCTGGAGCTCGTCGGCAGTGATCAGGTTGTAGGTCTTCTGGACGTCGCGGGTCTCGGCCCGCTCCCAGTGCCCGGCAGCCAGCTTGGTGTCGATCGCCAGGATGGTCGCCGCGGCTGCCGCCCGGGTCGTCGTGCCCGGCGAGGCCGAGCAACCGCTCGAGGTAGGCGACGTACTTGTCCCGGATCTCGGCGAACTTGTCGTCGCGGTAGTAGGACTCGTCGGGAAGCCCCAGTCCGCCCTGGAAGATGTTGAAGACGTAGCGGTCGGAGTCGCGGTCGTCGGTGTTGACGTAGGAGCCGAACAGGCCGTAGCCGCCGAGTCGCTCGAACTCCCCGAGGAACGCCGCCAGGTCGCGGACGTCGCGCAGGGCGTCGACCGCGCCGAGCAGCGGCTGGACCGGGCGCAGGCCCAGCTTGTTGATCCGGCCCTCGTCCATGAACGACGCGTAGAGGGCGCCGATCTTGCGGGCGTCCTCGTCAGCAGCGGCGTCGTCTCCGGTCGCGACGCGGTCGGCGAGCCCCTCGATGATCTCGCGCACGTGCTGCTCCGCGTCGTCGGCGAGCTTCACGAAGGCGCCCCAGCTGGAGCGGTCGGAGGGGATCTCCGCCTCCCTCAGCCAGCGACCGTTGACGTGGCCGAACAGGTCGTCCTGGGGTCGGGTCTCGGGGTCCATGCCCTGGCGGGCGTCGTCGAGGATCGTCACGGCACGACCCTAACCGGCACGCCGGTCGGGACAAGAGGTTTCCGAGCCCGTCAGTCGCGGACCCGGACCACCGACTTGCCCAGGGTCCGCCGCTGATCCATGTCGGACAGCGCGCGGCCGAAGTCCTCGAGGTCGTACGTCGCCCCGATCGGCGGCTCGATGGCCCCGCTCTCGATCAGCGGCAGCAGGGCGTCCCACTGCTCGTGCATGTAGCCGGGCCGGACCATCGCGTAGGCGCCCCAGCCGACCCCGCGGACGTCCACGTTGTTGAGGAGCAGCCGGTTCACGCGGACCTCGGGGATGCCCCCACCGCCCGCGAAGCCGACGACCAGCAGCCGACCCTGCGGCGCCAGCGTCCGGAGCGAGTCGGTGAAGACGTCGCCGCCGACGACGTCGAGGACGATGTCGACGCCCTCGCCGTCGGTGAGCCCGAGCACCGCGTCCTT
The DNA here is from genome assembly GCA_963848795.1 of uncultured Actinomycetota bacterium. Taxonomy (GTDB): domain Bacteria; phylum Actinomycetota; class Actinomycetes; order Propionibacteriales; family Nocardioidaceae; genus Nocardioides. Next base: position 43,399 of record CAWKEX010000010.1, on the reverse strand, counting down.
GAAGCCGTCGACCAGCACCGTCTCGTCCGCGCCGGCCCGCCGGGCGAGCTCGGCCTTCTCCTCGGTGCTGACCACGGCGATGGTGCGGGCGCCCAGCCCTCTGGCCACCTGGATGGTCGCGGTGCCGACCCCGCCGGCCGCGCCGTGCACGAGGACGGTCTCGCCCTCCCGGACCTGGCCGCGCTCGACGAGGGCGAACTGGGCGGTGAGGTAGTTCATCGGCACCGCGGCGCCGGCGTCGAAGGACAGCTGCTCCGGGCAGCGAGAAGACCGACATCGGCGGGGCGGCGACCAGCTCGGCCGCGCCGCCGTACGGCAGCACGCCGGCGACCCGCTCGCCGACGTGGTAGCCCTCGGGTCCGGAGACGACGGTGCCGGCGAAGTCGACCCCGAGCGTGAACGGCGGCTCCGGCTTGAGCTGGTACTCACCCTTGCTCAGCAGCAGGTCGGGGAACGAGACGCCCACGCGGTGCACCTCGACCAGCACCTCGTCGGACCGGGGCGTCGGGCTCGTCGACGTCGACGACCCGGACCCCGTCGGGGCCGGTGGGCGTGATGACCTGTACGGCGCGCATGTCCGCGAAACTACGGGAGCCGCTGGGTCCCCACCTAGGCGGGGTTGACCACCGTGCTCATCTCGAAGTGCATGGGGTCGGTGTAGTTCCAGTCGCCGCCCCAGGCGAAGCCCCACTTCTTGAAGATGGCGACCACACCTCGGTCCATCTCACCCACGGTGCCGCGCTGGTTGCCGGGGACGTTGAGGTCCATGGCCAGCCCGAAGGAGTGGTTGGACAGGGTGGTGGTGCCGGCGATGAAGCGCGGGTAGTAGCACCCGGCGTACTCGTCCGGGTGGAGCTCGCCGGCCAGGCCGCGGGTCACTACTTCCTCGAGCGCCGCGCGCAGCTGCGGGAAGATCGCCCGGTGGCAGGTCATCGAGCCGATGATCGGCATCACCTCGGTGCCGATGTTCGCGGCCACCCACGCCGGGTCGGGGGCGATCCGGCCGCCGCCGATCACGGTGTAGTTGAAGGTGCCGACCACGTCGGCGGCCGAGCCGCCGGTGAGGACGGCCGTCTGGGCGGCCGTTGGGGTCGAGCCCCAGCCGGGACGCGATGTCGAGGTTCTGGATCGAGGCCTGGTTGCCGACGATCCGCTGCAGCGGCTTGCGAACGGACTCGGGGGCCTTTTCCCGGGTCGACAGGAGCACGGCGTTGCCGAGCTCCATGTCCAGCTCCTCGGCCCACTTCTCGTTGACGACCGCGTCGATCCGGAGCGTCTGCGGCGCGTAGGCGCCGATGTGGATCGTGGGGGCGTCCTCGGCGGAGCCGAGGGCGATCTCGCCGTTCTCGTCCTGGAACCGCCGGCCGAGCGAGGGCGTGATCGACAGCTCGCCGCCGGCCACCCGGTCCCAGACGTCCTGGAGCTGCGCGATGTCGGTGGGGGTGAACCGGCGGAAGCTTGCGGGGTCGACCGCGGCGACGTTGAGCGCGCGGTTCTCGATCACCACGTTGCCCAGGCCGAACGTCTCCACCGCTGCCACGTTCTTGACCTTCTTGATGCGCTTGATCAAGGACTCGCTGAGCGGCTCCTGGTTGAAGATCAGGACGTCCGGCTGCAGCACCGCGCTCTTCATCGGGCCCGGAGGGTCGACGGCGAGGTCGGTGTCGACAGTTGCCGACTCCTCCGGTGTCTCGGATCCGCCCTTCCCGCTGGCGGTCGGGTCGCCTCCGGCGGTGGGCGAGCCCTGGGCGGCTGTCGACGGGTCGTCGGTCGCGGTGGGCTCGTCGTTGTTGCAGGCCGTGGCCGCGGCCAGCACCATGGCGGCCGCGAGGACACGCAGAACCGGTGACCCTCCCACGTGCCAAGGTTATGCGGCTCTGGCAACCCCTGGGGGTGTCCCGGATCCCGGGTGACGGGTCCTCCCCGATAGTCCGTCACGAAAGCTCCTTCTCCGCCCTCTGAAGGGACGTTTTCGTGACGGACTATCTCGAACGGAGCGGTTCACGCAGGCGCCTCGAGTACGTCGTTGCGGATCGTGAACCACGACACCAGCCCGCCGACCACCAGCATCCCGGCGCAGACGACCATCGCGGAGCGGTAGCCCGCGTCGAACGCCACCGGGTCGGCGTACTCCACCCCGGAGAGCCCGACGGCCACCGGCAGCACCGCGACCGCGAGCAGCGAGCCGATCCGGGCGACCGCGTTGTTGACCCCGCTGGCGACGCCGGCGTTCCGGTCCGGCGCGGCGGCCAGCACGGTGGCCGTCAGCGGCGCGACCATCAGCGCCAGCCCGAGCCCGAAGACGGTGACGCCGGGCAGCACGTCGCGCCAGTAGTTCACGTCCTCGCCGATCGCCAGCAGGAGCATCGTGCCGGCGCCCATCACGATCGGGCCCAGGGTCATCGGGATCCGCGGCCCGATCCGCGCGCCGAGGGCTCCACCCCGTGACGCCAGGAGGAGCATGCAGATGGTGATCGGCAGCATCGCGACGCCGGCCCCCAGCGCGCCGTACCCGCTGACGGTCTGCAGCTGCAGGACGACGAAGAACAGTCACGGCGCCGAGGGCGGCGTAGACCAGCAGCGTCATCGCGTTGGCCGAGCTGAACGTGCGGCTGCGGAACAGGCCCAGCGGCAGCATCGGCGCGGGGTGCCGCGACTCGGCGACGACGAAGGCCACCGACGCCGCGACCCCGACCACCAGGGCGGTCGGCGCGAGGGGATCGCCCCACTGGATGAGGCCGTAGGTGATCCCGGCCAGCGCGAGGGAGGCCAGCACCGCCCCGGCGATGTCGAAGCGTCCGCAGGCCGCGGGTCCTGGCTCTCGGGGACCCACCGCACCGCGATCCAGATGGTGACCGCCGCCAGCGGCAGGTTGATCAGGAAGATCCAGCGCCAGGAGGCGAAGTCGACCAGGATCCCGCCGACGAAGGGGCCGACGGCGGCCGCGATGCCGCCGAGGCCCGACCAGGCGCCGATCGCCTTGGGCCGGTCGTCCGGCCGGAACGCCCCCTGGATCATCGCCAGGCTGCCGGGGGTCAGCAGCGCGGCGCCGACGCCCTGCAGGATCCGCGCGGCGATCAGCACCTCCGGGGTCGGGGCGAGGCCGCACAGCAGCGAGGCGGCCGCGAACCAGATCGTCCCGACCACGAACACCCGGCGCCGCCCGAACCGGTCGCCGAGCGAGCCGCCGAGCAGGATCAGGGAGGCGAGCGAGAGCAGGTAGCCGTTGGTGATCCACTGCAGCTCGGCCAGGGTCGCGTCGAGGTCCTCGCCGATGGTGCGCAGCGCGACGTTGACCACGGTGCCGTCGAGGAGCGTCATCCCCGAGCCCAGGGTCGCGGCGGCGACGACCGCGCGACCGGTCGGCGTACCCATCCGGATCGCCGCGGGTGCCGAACTGCTCACATGTCCGAGCGTAGGCTTTCGGCCGTGACCAGGCCCCGATCCACGGAGCTGCGGCTCGCCGACCACGTCGACCGGCTCGGAGACGAGCACCCGCCCATCGACCTCGCGACCGTGGACTACACGGTCCGCCGGCCCGACGCTGCTCAACGAGCGCTACGGCCACGTCCTCGACTACATGGCGCGGGTCGAGCTCGAGGTCGACCGCAACGTGCTCGAGCTGATCGACGATGCTGCCCGACCCGCCCGAGGTCGACCGCCGCTTCTACGCCGACGTGTGGCAGCCGCAGGAGATCCGGCACGGCCTGATCCTCGACGAGCTCCAGGTCCGGATCGGCCGCGACCGGCGGCGCCGGACCTCGACCACGTGTCGGCGAAGATCAAGATCCTCGGCGCGCTCGTCGCACCTCGAGCCCGATCCAGGACGTCGTCCGGATGCTCTACTACCTGACCGGCATGTCGACCGAGCGCTCGGCGGTGCTGGCCTACAACCTGCTGCACGACGGCGCTGCCGAGACTCGGCGAGACCGCCGTCGCCGACACGATCGTGGCCCAGATCCGCCGCCAGGAGCCCGGCCACTACGCCTTCTACAAGATGTCGGCGCGCGGCCTCGCCGAGCAGCTCGCCGGCTGGCAGCGCTGGCTGGTGCGGCACCTGCGCCGGATCTCCTTCGCCCCGGTCGGCGCCAACAACGACGCGCAGAAGGCCGACTTCGGCGACCTGATGCGCACGCTCGGGATCGACCGCGAGCTCGACGACGTTCGCCCACCAGATCTCCCGGGTCGAGCGCGAGCTGCTGTGGGTGCGCGACCGCGGGATGAAGGTCCCCGACTACGTCGTCGCGGCCTTCCAGGAGGCCGTCGAGCTGGCCCGCGCTCGCGCCCGCTCCCCGGATAGTCCGTCACGAAAAGCTCCGTCTGGCGGGCCTACAAGGAGCCGTTCGTGACGGACTATCCGATCAGCGCAGGACTCGGGCGGCGATCCAGGCGATGTCGGCGGCGGTCTCGGTCGGGCGTCCCCGAGGGCTGCATCACGTGGCTGAGCACCACCCGGACGACCATGTCGATGGCGGCCTCGAGGCGCGTCGGCGTCCAGCGGCGACGTCGTACGGCGCGCACGCGCTCGGCCACGACCAGCTTGGCGGCGGCGAGCAGCGACTCGGCGTGCGTCGTCAGCAGCGGCAGCAGCTCGGTGTCGGCGCCGTGGGTGGCCGAGACCACCGCGTGCAGCAGCCGGTTGTCCTGCGCCAGCTCGAGCACGCCGCCCGCGGCCGCCGCGGATCGCCGCGGGGAGGTCGTCGGGATGCCGGTCGAAGGCGGACGTCGACGACCGCGAGGAACCGGTCGAGCTCGGACGAGGATCATCGCCTCGGCCAGGGCCGGCTTGGTCCCGATCTCGTTGTAGACCGTCTGCCGGCTGACCCCGACCCGCTCGGCCAGCCGGGCCATCGTCACCTGCGCCCAGCCCTCGGTCGGTGGTCAGCTCGACGGCCGCGGCGACGATCCGCTGCCGCAGGGGCGTGGAGACAGCGGCCGTCATGGACGCTCAGTCTAGGGAGGCGCGCCTCCGGCTCAGCCCTCGAGGCTCAGCGCCAGCACCGGGCAGGACGCCGTCGCGGCGGCCAGCTCGCCACGGTGCTCCTCACCCGGGGTCTCGTCGAGGACGTGCATCTCGTCCTCGTCGTCGAGCTCGAAGAACTCGTGGGCCATCGCCTCACACATGCCGTGGCCCTCACAGAGGTCGCGGTCGACCACGATCCGCATCAGGCATCCACCCGGTCGACCGGCACGAAGTCGACCTTCTCGCGCACCCCGCAGTCGGGGCAGCACCAGCGAGTCGGGGATGTCCGCCCAGGCGGTGCCGGCCGCGAAGCCCTCGTGCTCGTCGCCGGCGTCGACGTCGTAGGTGTAGCCGCACCCGGGGCAGCGCGCCGCCAGCACCTCCTCTTCGCCGAGCCGTCGCGAGTTACCGGCCGACGCGGAGCGAGGAGCGGTAGCTCGCGACGGCTCGGCGTGCTGCGGCGAGGAGCTTCTCCCGCTTGCGCGGGCTGATGTTGGCCCGGCTCAGGTCGCCGTCGAAGTGCGCGAGCACCCGCGGGTCCATCACCCGGCGCCAGACGGCGGGGACGATGGCGAGCACGATCATGCCGGCGTACCCGGTCGGCAGCACCGGTGACTCCTCGAAGTCCCGCAGCGACTGGTAGCGCCGGGTCGGGTTGGCGTGGTGGTCGCTGTGCCGCTGCAGGTGGTAGAGCAGCACGTTGGTCGCGATGTTGTTGGAGTTCCAGCTGTGGCTGGGGTCGACCCGCTCGTAGCGCTGGCGCTCCCCGGACCCGACCTTCTGCCGGAGCATGCCGTAGTGCTCCATGTAGTTGACGACCTCGAGCAGCGAGAAGCCGACGACCGCCTGGATCACGAGGTACGGCGTGATCCCCACGCCCAGCCAGGCGATCAGGCCGCCCCACAGCACCGCCGACATCAGCCACGCGTTGAGGACGTCGTTGCCGATCCGGAACGGGTGCTTGCCCCGGCGGGCGATCCGGCGCTTCTCCAGCCGCCAGGCCGACTTCAGCGACCCCCAGACCGTGCGCGGCCAGAACTGGTAGAAGTTCTCCCCCATCCGGGCGCTGGCCGGGTCCTCGGGAGTGGCGACGCGGACGTGGTGGCCGCGGTTGTGCTCGATGTAGAAGTGCCCGTAGAAGCTCTGGGCCAGCGCGATCTTGGAGAGCCAGCGCTCGTGGCTCTCCTTCTTGTGGCCGAGCTCGTGGGCGGTGTTGATGCCGATCCCGCCGATGCAGCCGATCGAGATGGCCAGGCCGACCTTGTCGAGCGTGCTCAGCTCGCCCTGGAGGCCGAGCGGGTCACCGTTCGCGAGCACCCAGAACGCGCCCACGAAGCCGACGTACTGGATCGGCAGGAAGAGGTAGGTGATCCAGCGGTAGTAGCGGTCCTGCTCCAGCGCCTCGATCACGTCGTCGGGCGGGTTGGAGCGGTCGAGCCCGGTGATCAGGTCGATGGCCGGGACGATCACCAGGATCACGACCGGGCCGATCCAGAGGAACCCGCCGAACCCGGTCGCCGCCCACAGCCCGTAGCCGATGAACGCCAGGGACGGTACGACGAGGCCGATCAGCCACAGGTAGCGCTTCTTGTCCCGCCACTGCTCGGTGGAACCGGTGGGGACCGTGCCCGGGCTGTCGAAGGTCTCGCGCGATCTGGTCGGTCATGGGCCTGCCTCTCGGCGTCTAGCGTCCAGATCGGTTTACAAAACCATAGGGTTTGTAAACCGATCTGGCAAGGGTCGCCCCGAAATGCAGCTGACCCGCCCGAAAGTCTGGGTGGGCAGCGCTTGAAGCCGGTCGTTGCGGAGCGGGTCAGCGCGGGTCGGCCGGCGGTCAGACCGGGTACCGCGTCGCGTCGACCTTGGTGTGGTAGTGCCGGCCCGCCTTGCCGCCGGCCATCGCGGTGAGGGCCGTGACCACGAGCAGGACGACGCCCGCGACGATGGCGCCGATCCCGGCGTCCTCCGGAGTGTTGATGTCCGGCGGGTTCACCCGGTCGAGGACGTTGTACTGCTCGCCGAAGATCAGGCCGAGCACCACCGCCAGGATGGTCACCAGCGAGGCCGACGATCCACACGGCCGAGTCCCTGACGACCGCCGTCGAAGCGGGACATCCGCCCGGCGACGTACCCGCCGGCGTAGTAGGCGATCGCGAAGATCGCGATCACGACGATCGCCAGCGACCAGGCCCGCCGTGGCGCCCTCCGCCTCGACGTCCGCCTGGGTCAGGTTGATCTCCTCACCGACGGCCGCGGCCACCGCGCTCACGATGCCGGCGAGCAGCACGGTCATCGCGATCGCGACCAGCCAGCCGAAGAAGGCCGCGCCCCAGTTGATGCCGCCGAACCGCTGGTGGGCGACGGTGCGGTTCTCGGCTCTCATTTCCTCGGCCGTCGGCTCGTCGCGGTGTGCGGCGTCGTCGGCGGACTCATCGGTCGTACGTCCGAACATCGTTGTGCCTCCTCTGAAGTGGGCGTGGGCCAACGTACCGGCGTGCGGCCTCTCCGGGCTACTCGACGGTCTTGCCGCTGATGGCGGCCGCGACGGCCTTCGGGACCTCGCCGTTGAAGACGGTGGGGATGATGAAGTTCGGGTTGAGCTCGTCGTCCTTGACGACGTGCGCGATCGCCTCGGCGGCGCGCAGCAGCATCTCCACGGTGATCTCGGAGGCCCGGGCATCGAGCAGGCCGCGGAAGACACCGGGGAACGCGAGCACGTTGTTGATCTGGTTGGGGTAGTCCGACCGGCCGCTGGCCACCACGGCGGCGTACTTCTCCGCCTCCGCCGGGTCCACCTCCGGGTCGGGGTTGGCGAGGGCGAACACCACCGCCTCGTCGGCCATGTCGGAGATCCAGGTCGGGTCGAGCAGGCCGGGGCCGCTGACCCCGATGAACACGTCGGCGCCGGTCAGCCCGGTCCGCAGGTCGCCGCGGACCTTCCGCGGGTTGGTGCGGGCCGCCAGCTCGGCCTTCGCCGGTGGCAGCGAGTCGTCGTCGGAGGACAGGCAGCCCTCGCGGTCCCAGACGATGACGTCCGTGGCTCCGGCGGCGAGGAGCAGGGTCACGATCGCCGAGCCGGCAGCACCGGCCCCGGCCACCACGATCCGGGTGTCGGGCAGGCGCTTCTTCACCACCCGCAGCGCGTTGGTGAGGGCGGCGGTGACGACGATCGCCGTTCCGTGCTGGTCGTCGTGGAAGACCGGGATGTCCAGGCTCTCCCGGAGCCGTCGCTCGATCTCGAAGCAGCGCGGCGCCGCGATGTCCTCCAGGTTGATGCCCCCGAAGCCGGGCGCGATCATCTCCACCGCGCGCACGATCTCGTCGGTGTCCTGGCTGGCCAGGCAGATCGGCCAGGCGTCGATGTCGGCGAACCGCTTGAACAGGGCGGCCTTGCCCTCCATCACCGGCAGCGCCGCCCCCGGCCCGATGTTGCCGAGGCCCAGGACGGCCGAACCGTCGGTGACCACCGCGACCGAGTTGCCCTTGATCGTCAGCCGGGACACGTCGTCGGGGTTGTGGGCGAGCGCCAGGCTGACCCGGCCGACGCCGGGCGTGTAGGCCATCGACAGGTCGTCGCGGTTGCGCAGCGGGACCTTCGAATGGACCTCGATCTTGCCGCCGATGTGGAGCAGGAAGGTCCGGTCGCTGACCTTGTGGACCTCGACGTGCGGCACGTCGTCGGCGGCGGTCACCACCTGCTCGGCGTGCGTCGGAGTCGCTGGCCGAGCAGGTCACGTCGAGGACCAGCCGCTCGTGGCTGGACTCCGCGACGTCGATCGCAGTCACGACTCCGCCGGCCTGGGCGATGGCGGTGGCGACGGCCCCGACGATCCCGTGGTCGGGCGCGGTGTAGAGCCGCATGGTGATGGAGTACGACGACGTGGTGGCGGCCATGCGTTCAGCCTGTCGCCATGGCGGCTTCGGGGGCAAGTGACTACGGTCTCCAACCATGGCGACCGTCGTGCAGGACAACCCGGACCTGAGCCGCTACGAGGTGTCCGAGGACGGCGAGCTGGCCGGCTTCTCGGAGTACTCACGCTCCGACGACGCGATCGCCCTCAAGCACACCGAGGTCGACGACCGGTTCGAGGGCAGGGGCATCGGCTCCGCCCTGGCTCGCGGGGTGCTGGACGCGGCTCGCGGCGACGGGCTTGCCGTTCTGCCCTACTGCCCGTTCATGGCGGGCTACATCCGCGAGCACCCCGACGACTACCTCGACCTGGTGCCGACGGACGAGCGGGCGAAGTTCGACCTGTAGCCTCCGGTACGAGCCGGAGGCCGTCAGTGTCCTCCAGACGAATGGTCTGGACACAGGTTTGGAATGTCCGCCGGGTGAGCATGATCGAGTTCATGTTGATCATCGAGAGCCTGATGACCCTGGTCACCGCGTTCGTCGTCGTGGTCCCCCTGGCCATGGCTCTGATGATCATCGGCGCGCCGCAGCGCCGACAGCCTGCGAAGGCCGTCGTGCGCGTGGACTCGCCGACCGCGCGTCGGCCCCGGAGCTGAGCCCCCGAAGTCTCCGGGGCCGAACGTAGCCCCTCCGTCTCCCCCAGTCAGGGCGACCCAGTCAGGACGACCCAGTCAGGGGACGATCCGGCCGCGCACCTCCGCCGGCTGCTGGTAGCCGACCGGGTTGTGGTGGCCGTCCAGGATGACCAGGACGTCCCGCTCGCCGGCATCCAGGACGATCTCGTCGCCGTCGATGCCGGTGACCTCCCCACGGACGAGATAGAGGTCGCCCTCGATCTGCTCGAGGATCCCGCCCGGTGGGCAGCGCTCGACGTCGCCGATCGCGGCGATCCGGATCGGCACCGGACGCCCCGGTCGCGCCCGCCACACGAGCAGCAGGATGGCGAGCAGGATGGCGTCGGCGATCAGTGTGATCCCAGTCCGACCCAGTTCCGGACCTGGCCTTCCACGACGTGCGCCGCGGGCCGGTCCTCGAGCACCCGGACCTCGACCGAACCCTGGGCGCTCGCCTCCTCGAACGTCTCCCGGTCGACCCGGGCGGTCCATGGCAGCTGCTCGGGGTCGATGGAGTCGGAAAAGCGGAACACCAACCAGTAGCTGGGGTCGGCGTCCTCACCGAGCACACGCGTGTCCACGACCTCGGCGACGGTGTCCGTGCCGTTGCGGTCCACCTGCCACCGGGTCCAGGTGCTGTGGAGGACCGGAAGGTTGATGAAGGCGACGAGCACGACCACCAGCAGGATCCGGTTCGTCCGCCTGCTCATGGCCCTAGTATCCCCGGCCGGACAGCCGGCGATGAATTCGGTCGACGGTGTCGGTCCTCCCTTGCAGACTGACCGTGGGAGGAAGACCATGACCGATCCGCTCAGCGACCAGCTGATCGACACCGTCGGCGACCAGGGGACGGGCCGGTCACTGCCGCGCGCGCTGACGCCGTTCCGGACGCCGGCCTACCGTCGCCTGGCGCTGGCGCTGGTGTTCAGCACCTTCGCCGCTGGCGCATGGGCCGTGGCCCTGGTGTGGGAGGTCATCCGGATCGGCGGCGGTCCCGCCCAGCTGTCCGTCGCGACGACCGCCGGGGCGGTCGGAGTCCTGCTTCCGGCGCTGATCGCGGGGGTGGTTGCCGACCGGGTCCCGCAGAAGTTGATCCTCCTCGTCGTCGCCGTCGCCGAGCTGGCCGGCATGGCGCTGATCGGGTTCCTGTCGCTGGCCGGTCTCACCGAGGTCTGGCACCTCGCGGCGGTGTCGTTCACGAGCGGCGTCGGCCTGGCGTTCTACTACCCCGCCTACTCCGCCTGGCTGCCCGCCCTGGTGCCGGAGTCCGACCTCCAGGCGGTCAACGGCTTCGAGGGGATGGTGCGTCCGACCATCGGGCAGGCGATCGGGCCCGGCGTGGCCGGCGTCGTGGTCGGGGCCGCGTCACCGGGCGCCGCATTCGCGAGTCGCCGCCGCCGCGTCGCTATGCGGTCTGCTCGCGCTGGCGGCCGTGCCCCGGACCGCCGTACGCCGCGAGCTCGGCCGAGACCACCGGCGTCCACCCGATCCGCTCGGCGCTCGCCGACATGCGCGAGGGCTTCGTCTACATGGTCCGCACCCCGTGGCTGCTGTCCACGCTGCTGTTCGCGTCCCTGATGATCCTGGCGGTCATGGGCCCGCTCGAGGTGCTGATCCCGTTCCTGGTCAAGGACAAGCTCGGCGGCGGGCCCCGCGACCACGCGCTGGTGATGGCCGCGTTCGGCATCGGTGGGGCCCTCGGCTCGCTGGTGATGGCGTCGGTGCGGATGCCGCGTCGCTACCTCACGCTGATGAACATGGGGTGGGGTGTCTCCTGCCTGCCGTTCCTGGTGATGGGGTCGGCCACCTCCGTGTGGCCGGTCGTGGTGTCGGCGCTGGTGATGGGGGCGCTGTTCTCGGCACCGATGGTCATCTGGGGCACTCTGCTGCAGCGCCGGGTGCCGCCGGAGCTGCTCGGCCGCGTCGCCTCCCTCGACTTCTTCGTGTCGGTGTCGCTGATGCCGGTCTCCATGGCCCTGGCCGGTCCGGTCTCCGAGGCGATCGGCCTGCGCACCACCTTCACCGTCGCCGGGATCATCCCGGTGGTGGTCGCGGTCGTCGCGATCCTGTGGGCCCGGCTCCCTCAGGACGAGCTCGCCCACCCCCTGCGAGACTGACCAGATGTCCGTCCGCATCCACAACATCACCTTCGACTGCGCCGACGCCCGGGAGCTGGCGGGCTTCTGGTCGACACTGACCGGCTGGAACGTCTACTACGACGACGACCCCGAGGTGGTGCTCGCACCGAGCTTCCCCTACGACGGCACGGGCATGCTGTTCATCCCGGTGCCGGAGGGCAAGACCGCCAAGAACCGTCTCCACCTCGACCTCTCCCCGGAGCGGGTCACCCGCGACGAGATGGTCGAGACGGCCGTCGCCGCCGGCGCGACCGTCATCGGCGACCACCGCAACGAGGACGGCACCGGCTGGGTGACCCTGACCGATCCGGAGGGCAACGAGTTCTGCATCGAGCGGGGCGAGTCCGAGCGCGGCACTCCCCAGCCACGGAGCTTCCGGATCGGCACCTGACCGCTCCGACGAAAGCCATCACGGACCCGCCACACTCAGAGGGTGGTGACGCTGGTCTTCGTGGGCGTGGTGATCGTCCGTCTGCTGCTGCCACTGCTGATCCCGAGATTCCCATTGCCCGCGATCGTCGCCTGCCTGGTGGTCGACGGCGTGGACCAGACGATCTTCCAGACCTTCGGTTACGACCCGCCCGGCTATCAGGGCTACGACAAGGCGATGGACGTCTACTACCTGGCCATCGCCTACCTCGCGACGCTGCGCAACTGGACCGACCATGGGTGCCTTTGACGTCGGCCGGTTCCTCTACTTCTACCGGCTGGTCGGGAGTGGTGGCGTTCGAGCTCTCCCAGACCCGGCTGCTGCTGCTGATCTTCCCGAACACCTTCGAGTACTTCTTCATCGCCTATGAGGGCGTGCGTTCCCGATGGAACCCGCTGCGGTTCGCGCTGGCCTGGTGGATCGGGGCGGCGGCCTTGATCTGGGTGTTCATCAAGCTCCCGCAGGAGTACTGGATCCACGTCGCCAAGCTCGACGTCACCGACTTCCTGGCCGAGCACTCGTGGGCCTGGCCGGTCCTCGGCGTCGCCGCCGTCGTACTCGCCCTCGTGCTCTGGTACGTCGTCCGCCCACGACTGCTCCCTGCCGACTGGCCGTTCCGGATCGCGACCGAGCCCTTGCCCGAGGCCATGGACACCGCCGCTGAACAAGCGGCCTGGCGGGCGAGCACGCGCCTGTTCTCCCGGATCACCCTCGAGAAGGTCGTCCTGGTCGGGCTGCTGTCGGTGCTGTTCGCGCAGATCCTGCCCGGCGTCCGGTCCACCGAGGTGCAGCTGTTCCTCGGAACGACCATCCTCGTGGTCGTCAACGCCGCGATCGTCCTGGTCGCCGCCCGACGGGCGGTCACCACCGAGTCGCTGGTCGTGGCCTTCCTGTTCCGGCTCGCGGTGAACTGGACCCTGGTGCTGCTCGCCGAGTGGTTCTTCGGAACGGGACCGGGTGACATCAACGCCGGGAACGCGGTCTTCTTCCTGTCCCTCCTCAGCCTGCTGACCACGCTGCACGACCACTACCAGCCGGTCCACGCCTACCGCGCGCGTCACGAACCGCTGCCCGCGTGACGCGGGGCCACTCCGCGGCTAGAACCCGATCGGCAGCCCCGCGTAGTTCTCGGCGAGGCCGGTGGCACCGGCCTCGCTGGACGCCACCCAGCGCAGCTGCGAGAGCTGGAGCTCCCGCTCGAACGGGTCGCCGCTCCGGTGGAGCATCGTCGTCATCCACCACGAGAAGTGGGTGCACCGCCACACCCGGCGCAGCGCGGTGTCGGAGTAGTCGTCGGCCAGCCGCGCGTCGTCCTTGAGCACCAGCTCCGCGAGCGCGGGCGCGAGGAGACCCACGTCGGCCACCGCGAGATTGAGGCCCTTTGCTCCCGTCGGCGGGACGATGTGCGCGGCGTCCCCCGCGAGGAACAGCCGTCCGTGCCGCATCGGGCGTCTGCACGAACGAGTGCATGGGCAGCACCGACTTCGTCGTGACCGGTCCCGGCGCCAGGGTCCAACCGTCCTGACCGTGGCCAAGACGCGTGGCCAGCGCCTCCCAGATCCGGTCGTCGGACCACTCCTCGATCGGGGTGTCGTTGGGCACCTGCAGGTAGAGGCGCGACACCGACTCCGAACGCATCGAGTGCAGCGCGAAGCCGTCGGGGTGCCAGGCGTAGATCAGCTCGTCGGTCGACGGCGCGACGTCCGCGAGGATCCCCAGCCACGAGTAGGGGTAGACCTTCTCCCACGTGCTGCGCACGCCCTCCGGCACGGCGACCCGGGACGGACCGAACGACCCGTCGCAGCCGGCAACCGCATCCGCGACGATCTGTCGCTCCGCGCCGGAGGCGTCGGTGAACGTGATCGAGGGGGAGCCCGTCTCGAGGTCGTGCAGCGTGGTGTCACCCACCTCGTAGTGGACCTCCTGCCCCGCCCGCTTGCGCGCAGCGACGAGGTCCTTCTGCACCTCGGTCTGTCCGTAGACCCACACCGACCGACCGGTCAGGTCGACGAAGTCGAGGTGGTGCCGCTCGCCGGGCCACTGCAGGTAGATCCCACGGTGCCGGTCGCCCTCGCGGTCCAGCCGCCCGCCCAGTCCCGACGCGCGCAGCAGGTCGACGGTCGACTGCTCGAGGATGCCGGCACGGATCCGGGAGGCGACGTACTCCTCCGAGCGGGACTCGACCACGACGGACTCGACGCCCTCGGCGGCGAGCAGGTGGGAGAGCAGCATCCCCGCGGGGCCCGCACCGATGATCGCCACCTGGGTGCGCACCGTGTCCATGGGCTCAGTCAACCCGCTCATGCGCAGGCGCGGCCATCAGCTGTTGTCACTGGGCGGAAGGGCGAGCCCGCGGCCGATGCCGCGGGCTGCCACCTGGAGCGCGGCCACCAGCCGCGCTTTGTCTCGCTTGAGGCCCGGCACCACGATGCCGAGCGCCGCGACCACGACGTCATGCCGTCGGATCGGGACCGCGACGGAGCACGCGCCGAGGCTCATCTCCTCCGACGTCGTGGCGTAGTCGTCTCTCAGCACCTGCGCAAGCTGACGGCGCAGCCGTCCCGGCTGGGTCACGGTGTACGGCGTGACCCGGGACAGGTCGGCAAGCACCGCGTCCTGCACCTCGGCCGGGGCGTGCGCGAGCAGCACCTTGCCGACGCCGGTCGCGTGCATCGGCAGCCGCGACCCGACCGTGCTCACGACCGGCACCGACTCACTGCCGCGCAGGCGGTCGAGGTAGAGCACCTCGGTGCCGTCGCGCACGGCGAGGTGCACGGTGGCCAGGGTGGCGCCGTACAGGTCGTGGAGGTACGGCGACGCCCGCTCGACCAGCCCCGCCTGGACGGGGGCGAGCAGCCCGATGTCCCAGAGCCGTCGGCCGATCGACGAAATCACCATCCGCGGTCCGCGCCAGCGCGCCCCAGGCAACGAGCTCGGCGGCGAGCCGGTGGGCGGTCGGCACCGGCAGCCGCGGCGCGGCCGGCCAGCTCGGTCAGGGTCAGCTGACGGTGGTCCTCGTCGAAGGCGCCGACCAGGGCCAGCGCACGGCTGGTGACCGAGACACCGGAAGCTGAGGAGTTGCCGGCCACCCGGCCAGTGTTCCACTGACCGGCTGGTCAGTCCTCCGGCTGCATGTGGGCCGGCACGGTCGACAGGGCCAGCACGGCGAGCAACGCTGCCACAGCGAACACGTAGAAGCCCCACGGGTAGGCGATCCCGGCCGTCAGCAGGGCGCCGCCGATGGTGGGGCCGACGATCGCGCCGACGCGGCCGACACCAGCGGCCATGCCGAGCGCTGTGCCGCGGATCTCCGGCGGGTAGAGGTGGCCGACGAACGCATAGACCAGCACCTGGGCGCTGAAAACGAAGATGCCCGCAAGCGTCACCGCGGCGTACACGAGGAAGGAGCTGTCCATCTTGATGGAGAGCATGGCCAGGAAGAACGCAGCAAGCCCGAACCACAGCAGTACCGTGGGCTTGTTGCCGCGGGCGTCGGAGATGCTGCCCGCGACCAGCAGGCCGATGACGGCGCCGAGGTTGAGCACGAGCAGCAGGCCGGTGCCGGCCTTGATGGAGTACCCCGCCTCTCCCATGATCGTCGGCAGCCAGGTGTTGAGCCCGTAGACCAGCAACAGCCCCATGAAGGACGCCACCCAGAGCCCGATGCTGACCCGCAGGTAGCGGCCCTTGACCACATCGGCACTGTGGACCTTCGCGGGCGAGCCTTGCTCGGTCTTGCCGACGGCGCGGAGATAGGCCTCGGACTCGGGCAGCTTGGCCCACAGCAGCGGAACGGTGACCAGCCCGGCGAGGCCGCCGACCACGAACATCGACTCCCAGCCATAGGTGTCGACGAGGACGAGCGCGAGGAGCGCGGTGAGCACGGCGCCCACGTGGTAGCCGGTCATCATCCGGGTCACCGCCGAACCACCGCGTCCGGTGGACGCATGCTCGCTCATGTAGGCGAGCGCGGTCGGCAGGCAGGCGCCGAGGCCGAGGCCCGCCAGGAAACGCAGCGTCGTGAACTGGGTGACGTCCTGCGCCAGCGGGATGGCCAGCGTGAGGACGGAGAAGAGCGAGACGCAGGAGATCAGGCTGAGCCGCCGGCCGAAGCGGTCGGTCAGCGGGCCGATGGTCACCGCGCCGATGCCGACCCCGACCAGGCCGATGGTGGAGGCGGTGGTGGCCGTGGCCGGCGTGAACCCGAGGTCGCCGGTCTCCAGCAGGGTCGGGATCACCGCGCCGATCACGACCAGGTCGAAGCCGTCGAGAGCCACCGCCACCCAGCAGAGGAGGACCGGCCAGAAGCCGGCCGCCCTGGGGGTGGTTCCGGTCGCCGGACCGGTGGTGCGGATGGAGGACATCGGGACTCCTTGCGGGGATGCGTCACTGTCGTTGCGACCACCGTGTCGCTCGTCGCGACGAACCGGCCAGTCGATGGTTCCGCTCAGTGGAAGTCAGGTGGAACGTCGCGCGGCGCGGGACGCCGTACCTTCGGAGCGTGACCAACCTCCTCAGCTCCTCCGACGCGGCAGTCTCGACCCAGTCCGAGGTCGACGCGGAGATCGCCGCGGTCGCGGCCAGCGCGGTGGTGGGCGAGCCGCAGCCGCGACTTGACTACCCGCCGTACCGCTCCAGCCTGCTGCGGCACCCGACCAAGGAGTTGCGGCCCGCCAACCCCGAGGGGATCGAGCTGTGGAGCCCGGTCTTCGGCGAGCAGCGAGATCGACCCGGTCGAGGCCGACCTGACAGTGCAGCACTCGGGGGAACCGCTCGGTGAACGGATGAAGGTGACCGGACGGGTGCTCGACGGCGACGGCCGGCCGG
Source organism: uncultured Actinomycetota bacterium (assembly GCA_963848795.1). Lineage (GTDB taxonomy): Bacteria > Actinomycetota > Actinomycetes > Propionibacteriales > Nocardioidaceae > Nocardioides. Next base: position 26,514 of record CAWKEX010000010.1, on the reverse strand, counting down.
TGCGCCACCAGCTCGTCGAGGTGTGGCAGGCCAACGCCGGTGGCCGCTACCGCCACGAGAAGGACCAGCACCCCGCCCCGATCGATCCGAACTTCTCCGGCGTCGGACGCTGCCTGACCGACGGCGAGGGGCGCTACGAGTTCACCACCATCAAGCCCGGCCCCTACCCGTGGCGCAACCACCGCAACGCCTGGCGGCCGGCGCACATCCACTTCTCGCTGTTCGGCACCGACTTCACCCAGCGCCTGGTGACCCAGATGTACTTCCCGGGCGACCCCCTGTTCTCCCTCGACCCGATCTACCAGTCGATCCTCGACCCGCGGGCGCGCGAGCGGCTGGTGGCGTCGTACGACCACGACGTGACCGAGGCCGAGTGGTGCACCGGCTACCGCTGGGACATCGTGCTCACCGGGAGCCACCGCACACCCCTGGAGGAGGACGCATGAGCCTCGCGCCGACGCCCGGCCAGACGGTCGGTCCCTTCTTCTCGTTCGCGCTGGTCCGCGACGGGTACGCCGACCTCGTCTCCCCCGGGCATCCGGACGCGATCACCCTGCACGGGCGGGTGTACGACGGCGCCGGCGAGCCGGTGCCGGACGCGCTGGTCGAGCTGACCCGCGGCGGTGACGACGGGTGGGGCCGGGCGGCGACCGACGACGAGGGTCGCTACGCGTTCACCACCCTCAGCGCCGGTCGGGTCGTTCTTCGCGATCACGGTGTTCGCGCGCGGCCTGCTGGACCGGCTGTTCACCCGCGCCTACCTGCCCGAAGCGGCCGACGACCCCTTCCTCCACGGGCTCGCCGAGGACCGCCGGTCGACCCTGGTCGCCACGCGCCGACGAGCGCGGCTACGTCTTCGACATCCGGCTGCAGGGCGACGACGAGACCGTCTTCCTCGCCTTTCCGCGAGACTGACCGCATGAGCGACCTGCTGTGGCCCGGCGACGCACGGGGTGGCGACCACCTCACGGATGCGTCGTTCCTCCGGGCGATGGTCGCGATCGAGGGGGCCTGGCTGGACGTGCTCGGCATCGGGCACGGGCCGCTGCCCGACCTCGATCCGACGACGATCTCCTCCGAGGGCGCCGGCAACCCGGTGCCCGGGGTCCTCGCGATCCTGCGCGAACGGCTGGACGGGGACGCCGCCCGCTGGTTGCACCGCGGCCTCACCAGCCAGGACGTCGTCGACTCCGCGCTGATGGTGCTGCTGCGCGATGCGGTCTCCGCCGTACGTCGCGAGCTGCGGACGCAGGTCAGCACGCTGGCCGATCTCGCCGAGGCCCACCGGGCCACCCCGATGGTCGCGCGGACCCTGACCCAGCACGCCGTGCCGACGACCTTCGGGCTCAAGGTCTCGGGCTGGCTGACGGCGGTCCTCGACGCCGATGACGACCTGGCCTCGCTCGTCTTCCCCGTGCAGCTGGGCGGGGCCGCCGGCACCCTGGCGGCGGTGGTCGAGCTCGGGCTCGACCCGGCCGCCGCGCGCGACCAGCTGGCCGACGCGCTCGACCTGGCGCCCTCGCTGCCCTGGCACACGTCACGGGCACCGGTCACCCGGATAGGGGACGCGGCCGTCGGCTGCACCGACGCGTGGGGCCGGATCGCGAACGACGTGCTCACCCTGTCCCGGCCCGAGATCGGCGAGCTGGCGGAAGGTGAGGGCGGCGGCTCGTCGACGATGCCGCACAAGCGCAACCCGGCCCTCTCCATCCTGATCCGTCGCGCCGCGCTCGCCGCGCCACAGCTCGCGGCCACGCTGCACGTCGCGGCCGCGGACTCGGTCGACGAGCGAGCAGCCGGCGCCTGGCACGCCGAGTGGGCGACGGTCGCGACGCTGGTGCGGCGTACCGTCGTCGCCGGCTCGCAGGCCACCGACCTCATGGCCGGGCTCCGGGTGCAGGCCGACCGGATGGCCGCCACCCTGGACGCGGCTGACGTCGGGTCCGAGCAGCTGTCGATGGCCGAGCTGGCCGGACACGAGCCCCGGGAGCACTACCGCGGGGCCAGCGACGAGATCATCGACACCGTGCTCGACCGGGCCCGCCGGTCGCTGAAGCGCGAGGAGGGCGCATGATCCCTGCCATCACCGCCGTCCGGCTCACCGGCGCCCGCCACCGCGCCGAGCTGCCGCTGCTCGTGCTCGGCCCCTCCCTCGGGACCTCGGCCACCACGCTCTGGAGCGCCTGCGCCGCCCACCTCACCGACGCCTTCGACGTGGTCGCCTGGGACCTGCCCGGCCACGGCCACAACCGGTCCGTGCCCGAGGAGCCGTTCACGATCGACGAGCTGGCCGCCGGGGTCCTCGAGGTCGTCGACACCCTGCTCGCCGAGCGGGGCGAGCCCGGCGGCTCCTTCGCGTACGCCGGTGACTCGGTCGGCGGTGCGGTCGGCCTCCAGCTGCTGCTCGACGTCCCCGACCGGGTCGAGTCGGCGGTCCTGCTGTGCACCGGCGCCCGGATCGGCGACGCCGACATGTGGGCCGACCGGATCAGCCAGGTCAGCACCTCGGGGACGCCGGCCATCGTGTCGGCCTCGACCGAGCGCTGGTTCGGTCCCGGCTTCCTCGACCGCGAGCCCGAGCGAGGGTCCGCGCTGCTGCACGCACTCCAGGAGGCCGACGACGCGGGCTACTGCCAGGTCTGCGGCGTCCTTGCCGGGTTCGACGTCCGTGACCGGCTCGCCGAGATCGGTGCGCCCGTGCTCGCGGTCGCCGGCGCGGACGACGTCGCGACCCCCACCGAGCGGCTCCGTGAGATCGCCGAGGGGGTCAAGGACGGCCGGCTGGTCGAGCTCGACGGGGTGGCCCACCTCGCTCCGGCCGAGGCGCCCGAGGTCGTCGCCCGGTTGATCCGGCGCCACGTCCTCGGTGAGGAGGAGCCGCCCGCCACGACGTACGACGCGGGCATGGCGGTGCGCCGCGAGGTCCTCGGCGACGCCCACGTCGACCGCGCGGACGCGGAGACCACCGACTTCACCCGCGACTTCCAGGAGCTCATCACCCGCTACGCCTGGGGCACGATCTGGACCCGGCCCGGCCTCGACCGGCGCAGCCGCTCCCTGATCACCCTCACCGCGCTGGTCGCGCGTGGCCACCACGAGGAGCTCGCGATGCACCTGCGCGCCGCCCGCACCAACGGGCTGACCGTCGACGAGATCAAGGAGCTGCTGCTCCAGACCGCGATCTACTGCGGCGTACCGGCCGCCAACACCGCGTTCCGGATCGCCCAGCAGGTCCTCGCAGAGGAAGACGAATGACCACATCCTTCGTGTACGCCGCCACCCGCACGCCGTTCGGAAGGTTCGGCGGTGCCTTGGCCGAGGTACGTCCCGACGACCTGGCCGCCACCGCGCTGACCGGCCTGCTGGCCAAGGCACCCGACCTGGACCCGGCCCAGGTCGGCGACGTGGTGTGGGGCAATGCCAACGGGGCCGGCGAGGACAACCGCAACGTGGGCCGGATGGCCGTGCTGCTCGCGGGTCTGCCGACGTCGGTGACGGCGACGACCGTCAACCGGCTGTGCGGATCGAGCCTCGACGCGGCGATGCTCGCGTCCCGCACGGTGGAGACCGGCGACGCCGATGTGGTGGTCGCGGGGGGCGTGGAGTCGATGACCCGCGCGCCGTGGGTGCTGCCGAAGCCGTCGCGGGCCTTCCCGGCCGGCAACGTGACCGCGGTGTCGACGACGCTCGGGTGGCGGCTGGTCAACGAGCGGATGCCGGCCGAGTGGACCGTGTCGCTGGGCGAGGCCAACGAGCTGATCGCCGACAAGTACGGCATCGGCCGGGACCGGCAGGACGCCTTCGCGGCCCGCTCCCACAACCTCGCCGACGCAGCGTGGAAGGCGGGCTTCTACGACGACCTCGTGACCCCGGTGGACGGCGTCGACCTGGCTCGCGACGAGGGCATCCGACCCGGACTCGAGTCCCGAGAAGCTGGCCGGGCTGAAGCCGTCGTTCCGCCCGGACGGCACGATCACCCCGGGCAACGCGTCGCCGCTGAACGACGGGGCGTCGGCGCTGCTGATCGGCTCCGAGGCAGCGGCGGACCGGATCGGGCTCACCCCCGTCGCCCGGATCGCAGGTCGTGGTGCGTCCGCGACCGAGCCGCAGTGGTTCGGGACGGCGCCGGTCGAGGCCGCCGACCGGGCGCTGGCCCGGGCCGGCATCGGGTGGTCCGACGTCGCCCACGTGGAGCTGAACGAGGCGTTCGCCGTGCAGTCCCTGGCCTGCGTCGACCTCTGGGGGATCGATCCGGGCATCGTGAACACCAAGGGTGGGGCGATCGCGATCGGCCACCCGCTGGGGGCGTCGGGTGGCCGGATCCTGGGCACCCTCGCCGCCCGCCTGCGCGAGTCGGGCGACCGGTGGGGCGTGGCTGCGATCTGCATCGGTGTCGGCCAGGCGCTCGCCGTGGTGCTGGAGAACGTGTCGTGACCCTGGTCTGCGAGACCGCGGACGAGGCGGTCGCCGGGGTCGAGGACGGGTCGACCGTGCTGGTCGGGGGGTTCGGCATGGCGGGGATGCCGGTCGACCTGATCGATGCGTTGATCCGTCAGGGCGCGGCCGGCCTGACCGTCGTCTCCAACAACGCCGGCAACGGCGACACCGGACTGGCCGCACTCCTGGCCAAGGGCCGGGTCCGCAAGATGGTGTGCTCGTTCCCCCGCCAGTCCGACTCCTGGGTCTTCGACGGGCTGTACCGCGAGGGCCGGATCGAGCTCGAGGTGGTCCCGCAGGGGAACCTCGCCGAGCGGATGCGCGCCGCCGGAGCCGGGATCGGGGCCTTCTTCTCACCCACGGGCGTCGGCACACCGCTGGCCGAGGGCAAGGAGACCCGCGAGATCGACGGCCGCACCTACGTCCTCGAGCACCCGATCAAGGGCGACGTCGCACTGATCGGAGCGCACCGCGCCGACCGCGCCGGCAACCTCGTCTACCGCAAGACCGCCCGCAACTTCGGGCCGGTCATGGCCACCGCGGCCACCACCGTGATCGCCCAGGTCCATGAGGTCGTCGAGATCGGCGGCATCGACCCCGAGGTCGTGGTCACTCCCGGCATCTACGTCGACCGGGTGGTCGTCCCATGACAACCCGATGAGCCTCACGCGAGCGGAGATGGCCGCCAGGGTCGCGGCCGACATCCCGGCCGGCTCGTTCGTCAACCTCGGCATCGGCCAGCCGACCACGGTCGCCGACCACCTGGCCCAAGATTCGGGCGTGGTGCTCCACACCGAGAACGGCATGCTCGGCATGGGTCCCGCTGCGAGCCGCGGACCAGGTCGACCCCGACCTGATCAACGCCGGCAAGATCCCCGTCACCGAGCTGCCGGGAGCGGCGTACTTCCACCACGCGGACTCGTTCGCGATGATGCGCGGCGGCCACCTCGACGTCTGCGTCCTCGGCGCCTTCCAGGTCTCCCACACCGGCGACCTCGCCAACTGGCACACCGGCGCACCCGACGCCATCCCGGCCGTCGGCGGCGCCATGGATCTCGCCATCGGTGCGAAGAAGGTGTTCGTGATGATGACCCTCCTCGCCAAGGACGGCGCCCCCAAGCTCGTGCGCGAGTGCACCTACCCGCTCACCGGCGTCGGCTGCGTCGACCGCGTCTACACCGACCTCGCCGTCTTCGACGTCGGCCCCGATGGGGCGAGGCTGGTCGAGACGTTCGGCATCACAGCCGACGAGCTGGCGAGCCGGCTCCCCTGTCCCCTCATCGCGTAGCCATCCCGGTCGAGTCCCGGATGACCAGCTCGGCCGGGAGCGCGATCTGCGCCGCCGGCTCGGTGGACGAGGGCTGGTTGGAGATCTGCAGCAGGACCTCGACGGCGGATCGCCCGACCTCGGCGTGAGCCCCGCCCAGGGTCGTGAGCGTGGGCGTGCACAGGCTCGACGCGAAGATGTCGTCGAACCCCACGACGCTCACGTCCTCGGGCACCCGCACCGAGCGCTGCTTCAGCCGCTGCACGACGCCGATCGCCAGCAGGTCGTTGTGGGCCACGAGCGCCGTGGCGCCGGAGTGCAGGGCCCCGTCGGCGGCCGCCCCGCCCTGTGAAACCCGGGGCGTGAAGGGTCCGATCCGGATTGCCTCGAGGCCCAGCTCTCCGGCCGCCGACTGCAGCGCGGTCCAGCGGGTCGCTGCCATCCAGGAGTTCCGCGGACCGGCCAGGTAGACCAGCCTCCGGTGGCCGAGGGAGGCCAGGTGCTCCACGATCTGCCGGCAGCCCTGTCCGTGGTCGAGTACGACGCTGGGGAGCCCGGCGAGCTCGCGGTTCATGAGCACCACCGGCCGTTGCGACGCGATCTGGAGGAGGTTCTCGTCGGGCAGGCGGCTGGCGGCGAGGACGAACCCGTCCACCGCCGGGACCAGTCGCTGGATCTGGTCGTACTCGATCCGCGGTGACTCCTCCGCATTGACCAGGACCAGCGTGTACTCCGACGCCTTGGCGCGCATCTCGGCCCCGCGGATCAGTTCGAAGTAGTGGGGGTTGGTGATGTCGGAGACCACCATCGCGACCGTGTGGTGGCGGCCCGACAGCAGCGCGCGGGCATGCGGGCTGGGCCGGTACCCGAGCTCCGTCGCCACGGCCAGGACCCGCTCCCGCGTCCCGGTGGAGACCCGGCCGGGATGCGAGAAGGCGCGGGACACCGTCGAGGTCGCGACCCCCGCGGCTTCCGCGACGTCGTAGATGGTCGGTCCCACCACGGGCCTACTCAAGCGCGTTTTGGCAACCGATGGCAACCCCTTGCCATCGGTTGCCGCAGCCGCCTAGTTTCCGGACTTGTGAACGCACGCCGCCTGTTCGAGGAGCCGCCCCGCGCGCTCCGGTACACGGTGCGGGTGGTCACCGCGATCGAGCTGGGGATCGGCGCCGCGGCCATGCTGCTGATCTTCTTCCTGGTCTTCGTCCAGGCCCTCCAGCGCTACCTGCCCGTGGAGGGCTGGTCCTGGACCGGCGAGCTCGCCCGGTTCTCCCTGGTCTGGCTCACGTTCGTCGTCTCCGGCGTCCTGGTGACCCGCGACGGGCACATCTCGATCGAGATGATCGACGCCGTACCGAGGCTCAGCCGCGTCGTGCGCGTGCTGTCCTGCCTGATCGTCGCCGCGGTCGGAGTCGCGCTCACCGTGGCGGCCTGGGAGCTCATCCAGGAGCAGGGCATCATCAAGTCCCCCTCGATGCAGATGCCGATGTCGTGGCTCTACGCGATCTCGATGATCGGGTTCGTCAGCACCGTCGTCCGCTCCCTGGTCGCGGCGGCCACCTACGCCGTCCTCGGTGTCCCGGAGCCGACGTACGGCGAGCTGGAGGCGCCGATCTCATGAGCCTGCTCGTGCTCTGCCTGCTGATCACCGCCCTGCTGGTGCTACGGGTCCCGATCGCGTTCGCGTTCATCGGTCCCTCGCTGGCTTACATGATCTCGACCGACCAGAGCGTCGGGCTCGCGCTGCGCCTGGTGGCGGACTCGACAGCGAGCTTTCCGCTCCTCGCGGTGCCGCTGTTCATCCTGCTCGGCTGCCTGGCCAACCACGCCGGCATCGCCGACCGGCTGTTCGACTTCGCGCTCGCCTTGCTGGGCCGGATCCGCGGCAGCCTCGGCTACGTCAGCGTCGGGGTGAGCCTCGGGTTCTCGTGGATGAGCGGCTCGGCGGTCGCCGACGCCGCCGCGCTCGGCAAGCTGCAGATCCCCGTGATGCTTCGGGACGGCTACTCCAAGAGGTTCGCGCTGGGTGTGGTCGGCTCGGCATCCCTCATTGCGCCGGTGATGCCGCCCAGCATCCCCGCCGTCATCTACGCCGGCCTCGCGGCGGTGTCGACCGGCGCCCTCTTCGCCGCGTCCGTGGTCCCGGCGCTGCTGATGGCGGTCGGCCTGTGCATCGTGGTGTTCTTCTGGGTCCGCCGTGACGACAACATCCAGCGGACCGAGTTCAGCTGGCCGCGCGTGTGGCAGACGGGCCGCCGGGTGATCGCACCCCTCGGCGCTCCGGTCGTCATCCTGGGCGGAATCCTCGGCGGCTTCTTCACGCCCACAGAGGCCGCGGCCGTCGGCGTCGCCTACATGGCGCTGCTCGGGTTCGCCTACCGCACCCTGACCCTCCGCGTCCTGCCGAAGGTGCTGACCGAGGCCGTGGTGACGACGGGCGCGATCATGCTGATCGTCGCGTCGGCCAACCTGCTCGGCTACATCTTCGCCCGCGAGCGGGTCCCTCAGGAGATCTCGGAGTTCGTCACCGGGCTGACCACCGACCCCACCGTCTTCCTGCTGCTGGTCTTCGCCCTCTCGATGGTCCTCGGCACCGCCCTCGACGCGATCGCCGTGCTCACGCTCACCGTTCCGATCCTGCTGCCGATCAGCCTGGCGTACGACGTCGACCCGATCGCCCTCGGCGTGCTGATGATCGTCTCGCAGATGATCGGGCTGCTGACCCCGCCGGTCGGCACCGTGATCTTCGTCCTGCAGGCGATCGCCAAGGCCCGGATGTCCGAGGTGTTCTGGGGCTCGGTGCCGTTCATGATCCCGCTCGTGATCCTGTGCTTCGGCATCATCTTCTGGCCGGACGCGATCCTCTACCTTCCGCAGAGGCTCGGGCTGTGACCGGCCAGGAGCCGCGCTCCTACCTGAGCGCCCTGCTGGGCCAGGGCGTCAGGCCGTCCCTGACCCCGGAGCTGCACGAGCGCGAGGCGCAGCGACACTTGCTGCGCTACGTCTACAAGGCCGTGGACCTCGACGACCGGCGTACGTCGCCGGAGAGGCTCCGCGAGCTGCTCGACCACGCCGTCGAGCTCGGCTTCGACGGGCTGAACGTCACCCACCCGGTCAAGCAGGCCATGGTCCCCCTGGTCGACCGGGTCTCTCCGGAAGTCGCGGCGATCGGCGCCCTCAACACCGTGGTCATCCGGGACGGCGCGACCGCCGGGCACAACACCGACGTGACCGGGTTCGGCACCGCGTTCCGGGCCGGCCTGCCGGACGCCTCGCTCGAGTCCGTGGTCCTCCTCGGGGCGGGCGGCGCCGGTACGGCGGTCGGCCACGCGCTCGCCGGCCTGGGCGCACGTCACCTCGTCGTCCACGATCCTGACGCGGCCCGGGCGGACCGGCTCGTCGCCTCGGTCCGCGGAATCGACCAAGACCTGATGGTGGAGACGGTGGCACGGTCCGGCCTCGCCGCTGTGGTCGCGACCGCCTCGGGTGTCGTCAACGCGACCCCCGTCGGCATGGCCGCGCACCCGGGGACACCGCTCGCACCCGACCTGCTGACCCCGTCGCTGTGGGTGGCCGACATCGTCTACCGCCCCCTGCTCACCGAGCTGCTGAGCGAGGCAACGGCCCGCGGCTGCCGGACCCTCAACGGTGCCGGCATGGCCGTGCACCAGGCCGCCGACGCCTTCGAGCTCTTCACCGGGCGGCCCGCGCACCGCGACGCAATGCTGCGCGACTTCGACCAGATGGTGGCCGCCGAGGTGGCCCTGGGAACCCCCCAAGAAAGGAATCAGTAGTCATGTCCGTGCGAAAGTACCGAAGGGGTGTCGCGGCCGCGGCGGCCGTGACCCTGCCCGTGCTGTTCCTGGCCGCCTGCGGGGGGGACGACGAGAGCGGGGCCAGCGGCGGCGAAGACGTCGAGATCACCCTCGCCCACAGCTACACCGAGGACCAGCCCCAGCACCGCTGCGGGGCCCAGGTGATCGCCGACGAGGTGGAAAAGGCCGACGTCGGGATGACGGTCGAGATCTTCCCCGCCAGCCAGCTCGGTGAGGACGCCGACCGGATCAGCTCGGTGGTCTCCGGCGACATCGACATGGACATCCAGGGCGCCTCGGCGCTCGGCGCGGTCTACGAGCCGGTCAGCGTCCTCGACGCGGCGTACGCGTTCGACGACGGCGACCACTTCGCCCGGTACTTCGAGAGCGACGCCGCGGACCAGCTGATCGACGGCTTCGCCAGCGAGACCGGGGTGACCACCCTCGGAGCCTGGTCGGCCGGCATGCGGCAGTTCACGGCAAACGAGCCGATCCGTGAACCTGCGGACCTCGAGGGGCTCCGGATGCGGTTCGCGGACTCGCCGCAGTTCCTGATGAACGCCGAGGCGCTCGGCGCAGACGCCACCGAGGTGGCCTACGAGGAGCTCTTCCTCGCCCTCCAGCAGGGAACCGTCGACGGCCAGGAGAACCCGATCGTCAACATCGACGCGATCAACCTCGACGAGGTGCAGGACTACATCAGCCTCTCCTCGCACGCGGTCAACTCGAACCTCGTCATCATCGGCGAGGTCTGGGACGAGCTCTCCTCCGAGCAGCAGGACGCGCTCCAGAGCGGCCGTCGACAAGGCGGTCGAGCAGGTCCCGGGCTGCGTCGAGGACGACGAGGCGAAGATCCTCGCCGAGTGGAAGGAGTCCGGAGCGCTCGAGGTCGGTCGACGACGTCGACGTCGAGGCGTTCCGCATCGCAGGTCGACTCCTACCTGCGGGACAACTTCAACGAGGAGCAGCTGGCCGTCTACGAGGGCATCCGGGAGACAGCTGAGTGACCCACGCGGGGGAAGTTCAGACCTTCGGCGGCCCTGTCGTCGACGAGTGACCTGGGTACGACGCTCATCCACGAGCACCTCTTCGTCGGCCACCCCGAGCTGGACCTGAACTTCCCCCACCCCGAGTGGGACGAGCCCACGGCGATCGACCGGGCGGTCCAGGGACTCGAGCGACTCTGGGAGCTCGGAGTCCGGACGGTCGTCGACCTCACCGTGCTGGGCCTGGGCCGGGACGTCCGGCGGGTCGCTCGCGTGGCCGACCGCACCCGGATGCAGCTGGTCGTCTCGACCGGCTACTACACCGCCGACGTGCTGCCGCCGTACTTCCACACCCACGGCCCCGGGCTCCTCGTCGACGGACCTGACCCGCTGGTGGCCTTCTTCGTCGACGACATCCGGTGCGGGGTGGCCGGCACCGGAGTGCGCGCCGGCATGCTCAAGGTCGTCACCGACCGGCCTGGCCTGACACCGGACGTCGTCCGGGTGATGACCGCGGCGGCCGTGGCGCACCAGGAGACCGGCGTGCCGATCACCACGCACACGCACGCCCCCTCGCGGAACGGGCGCGACCAGCTCGCGTTCTTCCGCAAGCACCGGCGTGGAACCGGAGAGCCTGGTCATCGGCCACTGCGGCGACAGCGAGGACCTCGGCTACCTCCGTGAGCTCATGGACGCGGGCGCCACGATCGGCATGGACCGCTTCGGCATGGAGCACGTCCTGCCGGACGAGATCCGGGTCCGCACCGTGCTCGAGCTGCTGCGCCTCGGCTACGCCGACCGGATGGTGCTCTCCCACGACGCGGCGTTCTTCAGCCGGGTGACCCCGCCGTCCTGGCGGGCCCGGCACGCCCCGCACTGGCACATGGAGAACATCCCGCGGCGGATCGTCCCGATGCTGCTCGACGGCGGGGCCACGCAGGAGGACCTCGACCGGATGCTGGTCGGCAACCCCGCCCGGATCCTCACCCCGAGGACACCGTCATGACGCTGCGCACCTCGATCGCCACGGTCTGTCTCAGCGGAACGCTCGAGCGAGAAGCTCCATGCCTGCGCCGAGGCCGGCTTCGACGGGGTCGAGATCTTCGAGCCCGACCTGGTCGCCTCGCCTGCCAGCCCCGAGGAGATCCGGGCGCTGGCCGAGCGGCTCGGGCTCACGCTTGACCTCTACCAGCCGTTCCGCGACGCCGAGGGCGTGGACGAGGCCATCTTCCCCGGCGTCCTGCACCGCGCCCGGGCCAAGTTCCGTCTGATGCAACGGCTGGGCATCGACACCATGCTCGTGTGCAGCAACGTCGCCACGGCCACGGTCGACGACGACGCAGGTGTCGGCGGCCCAGCTGCGCCGGCTCGGTGACGCGGCCGCCGAGCACGGCGTCCGGCTCGCCTACGAGGCCCTGGCGTGGGGGCGGTACGTCGACGACTACCGACACGCATGGCGGATCGCCGAGCTTGCCGACCACCAGGCGGTCGGCGTGTGCCTGGACAGCTTCCACATCCTGTCCCGCGGACACGACCCCGCCGCGATCGAGGAGATCCCCGGCGAGAAGATCTTCTTCCTCCAGCTCGCCGACGCGCCCGCGCTGACGATGGACGTCCTCTCGTGGAGTCGGCACTACCGGCTGTTCCCGGGCGAGGGTGCCTTCGACCTGGCCGCGTTCGTCGGCCATGTGCTGAAGGCCGGATACACCGGACCCCTGTCGCTGGAGATCTTCAACGACACCTTCCGCCAGACCGACGTGGTCCGGACGGCCCAGCAGGCCAAGCGTTCCCTGACCTGGCTGCAGGACCAGGTCGCGACGCGAGAGATCGGTGCCACACCCGCGCTGCCACGGGTAACACAGCCCTCCGGCTTCGACTTCGTCGAGGTGAAGGCTGAGGACACGGGCGACGTGGACGTGTTGCTGCGCCAGCTTGGTTTCACCTTCCGCGGCCATCACCGCAGCAAGCCGGTCCGGCTCTGGACCCAGGGCCGCGCGCGCGTCGTGTGCAACGAGCAGCTGGCCCGCGACTGGGAGCCGACGCTGGCGGCCGTCGGCGTCGAGGTCGCTGACCCGGCCGCTTCCGCAGCCCGCGCCCGCCTTCTCGACGCACCGGCGGTGTTCCGTCGTACGCGGGCGAGCGAGCAGGACCTCGACGCCTTCCGGGCGCCGGACGGGACCGAGATCTTCCTCGCCAACGTCGCGTCGGGTGACACCACGTGGGTGCCGGAGTTCGAGGGCGGAGACGAGCCGTCCGACGCTCTCCTCACCGGCATCGACCACGTCAACCTCGCCCACCCGTGGCAGACGTTCGACGAGGCCGTGCTGTTCTACACCAGCGTCCTGTCGCTGCGGCCGGCGAGCAGCCAGGAGGTGGCGGCCCCCACCGGACTGGTGCGCAGCCACGTCGTCCGCAGCGACGACGGCAGCGTCCGACTCGCACTCAACGTTGCTCCGCTCGCCTTCGACCGGTCCGGTGGCTACCCGCAGCACGTGGCCTTCTCGAGCCCGGACACGATGGCCGTCGCCCGCGCGGCCCGGGAGCGCGGGCTTCGTCCGCTGCCGATCCCGCGCAACTACTACGACGACCTTGCCGCCCGCTTCGCCCTGGACCCCGGTCTGGTCGACGAGATGGAGGAACTCGGTGTGCTCTACGACCGGGACGGCGCGGGCGACTTCCTGCACTTCTACACCGAGACGGTGGGCGGCGTCTTCTTCGAGGTCGTCGAGCGACGCGGCGGGTACGACGGGTACGGCGCCCCCAACGCGCCGGTCCGGCTGGCGGCCCAGCACCTCCGTGAGGCGAGAAGCCACGCCCCGCAGTGAAGGCGCCGTACGCGATCTTCATCGGTGCGGCCACGCTCGCCGGAGTCCTGGAGGAGCGGGCTCAGCGGCTCAGCGGCTCAGCGGCTCAGCCGGAGCGTGCGCGGTTCCAGCCACTTCTCGTGATACTTCCCGTCATCCCAGGTCAGCCGGGACCGCACCGTGAACTTGCCGGGCCGCGTCGACTGCGAGCAGAACTCGAAGCGACCGCGGCCGCGCTTCGGGTCGGCGCCCTTCCACTCGTAGCCGGTGGCGAGCCGCTTGCCCCGGGGGTCGATGAGGAACAGCTCCAGCGACCAGTCGCTGCCCTCGGCCCGGACCAGGTAGCGGTAGCCGTGGCTCTGGCAGCCCTTCTCGAAGGCCGCGTCGCCGGAGTGGATCGAGCCGGTCGCGCGGACGTGCTGGAGCGAGTGCAGCTCATCCTCGGGGTCAGGCAGCGCGGTCGCAGGCGGCATGACCGCCAGCGCACCTGCGGTCAGGACGGCGGCCGCAAGGCGCCGAGCCTGCGCCATTCGGGCGTGCGTCATGGTTCCCTCCTTCACCGGGCGGACCCGGGGTGCGTTTCATACTCTCGGTATGTCAACGCGGCAGACCGCAGCCGGGTCACGGCGATCCGGTGTGACCTGCGCCGCCACGCTGGGACGTCAGCACGTAGAGACCGAGAGACGGTGATCGAGCGCTGATCCCCTGGAGGACTGACTGCCGTCCGGTGGTCTCGCCAACCACCCATGTGTGTGTGCGCGAGGGGGGAGTTGAACCCCCACGTCCGTTAGGACACACGGACCTGAACCGTGCGCGTCTGCCTATTCCGCCACTCGCGCGAGAAGCGGGCCAAGGCTATCCCAGCGCCGAGATCTTCCCCAAACCGCCCACGTGGCCGTGGGGCCGGTGGCCCGCGGCGGTCCCCCCGATACGATCGGGCTCGATCGGGGGCTGACCGGCCCATGCTGGCGTGCGCGGAAGGAGGCGGAACCGTGGGACTGCAGAATTTCGAGCACAAGCTGGAGCAGATGATCTCCGGCGCCTTCGCCCGCGCCTTCCGCAGCGCCGTCCAGCCAGTCGAGATCGCCGCCGCCCTGCAGCGGGAGTGCGACAACAACGCCCAGATCCTCTCCCGACAGCGGCGGATGGCGCCCAACGTCGTTCCACGTCGAGCTGTCCCAGACCGACCTCGACCGGCTCTCGCCGTACGACACCGCGCTCGGCCGAGGAGCTGACCCACCAGGTCGAGGACCACGCCGAGCAGCAGGGCTACGTCTTCCCCGGCCCGGTCCGGATCGCGTTCGAGGCTGCCGACGACCTCACCACCGGCCGGTTCCGGATCCGCAGCAAGGCGCAGGCCCGGGTGACCGGCAGCGCCACGCACACCCAGGTCGGCCGGGCCCGGCCCTGCTCGACATCAACGGCACCAAGCACCCGCTCCAGCCTCCCGGGCCTGGTGGTGGGTCGCGGCACCGAGGCCGACGTCCGGATCAACGACCCCGGCGTGAGCCGCCGGCACGTGGAGTTCGAGGTCGACCTCGGCAGCGGCGGCCCGCCCCGGATGTCCGTGCGTGACCTCGGCTCGACCAACGGGATGCTCGTCGACGGCCACCGGATCACCCACACCGCGCGTCCACGACGGAACGACGGTGAAGATCGGCAACACCACGATGACCGTCCGCGTCGTCGAGGAGGGCGCGGATGTCTGAGCTCACGCTGTTCCTGATCCGGCTGGCCTACCTGGCCATCCTGTGGATCTTCGTGCTCTCCGCGATCTCCGTGATCCGGTCCGACATGTTCGGTGCGAGGGCGCCCGCGCCCGGCCGAGGGGCAGCCCCGACCGGCAAGTCCAAGAAGAGCAACAAGCCCCCGCCGAAGCGGCGGGGCAGCCCGACCCACGTGCTCGTCGTCGACGGCGCCAACTCCGGGGAGCGTGCCGACCTGGCGAAGGCGCCGATCCTGATCGGGCGGGGCAACGACGCGGCGATCCGCCTCGACGACGACTACGTCTCCACCCGGCACGCCCGGATCGCCTCCTCCGGCGACCAGTGGTTCGTCGAGGACCTCGGCTCCACCAACGGCACCTACATCGGCAGCGCTCGGATCACCCAGCCCACCACGCTCACGCTGGGCACCCAGGTCCGGATCGGGAAGACGATCCTCGAGCTGAGGAAATGATGCTGCGCCTCGACTACGCGGCGATCTCCGACGTCGGCCGGGTCCGCAAGGACAACCAGGACTCCGGCTACGTCGGGCCCTGGGTCATGGCCGTCTGCGACGGCGTCGGTGGCGCGGCTCGGGGTGACATCGCGTCGAGCACGGCCATCCAGCAGCTACGCAAGCTGGACGAGAAGCCCACCGACGACCTGCTCGGCCAGGTGGCCGGGGCCATCCACCGGGCCCATGACCGGATCGGCGAGCTCGTCGAGGAGGAGCCCTCCCTCAACGGCACCAGCACCACCGCCACCGTCGCCCTCTTCGACGGAGAACGCCTTGGGATGGGCCACCTCGGTGACAGCCGCGCCTACCTGTTCCGCAACCAGGAGCTCCGCCAGCTGACCAAGGACCACACCTTCGTCCAGACCCTGATCGACGATGGCCGCATCTCCGAGCAGGAGGCGCGGGTCCACCCGCACCGCAACCTCATCCTGCGGGCGCTCGACGGGATGGGCGAGGCCGAGCCCGACCTCTTCCACGTCGAGCTCGAGCCCGGCGACCGGTTGCTGCTGTGCAGCGACGGTGCCTGCGGTGTCCTCGACGACGGCCGGCTCGCCGACATCCTCCGCGGTGGCAGCCCCGACTACGCGGCCGTCGAGCTCGTCCGCGCCAGCCTCGAGGCCGGCAGCACCGACAACGTGACCTGCCTCGTCGCCGACGTCGTCGACGCCGCCGAGGCCGGGCCCGGAGACCTCACCCCGATGCTCGTCGGAGCCGCGGCCGACCTCAAGCGCAAGCGCGGCGGCGCGATGACCAGCCTCTTCCGCGGACACCGCTCCGGTGACACCGGCGAGCTCGAACCGGTGGTCGCCGACATCCCCGACGACGTACCCCACGCGATCACCAGCGACCCGATCGACCCCGAGGAGGCCCGCTACGCGCCCCGGCCGCCCCGGCGCTTCGCCTGGATCCGGCGGCTGCTCGCTGCCGTCGTCGTGATCGGTCTGCTCTGGATCGCGCTCGCCGCCGCCTGGTCGTGGAGCCAGGCCCAGTACTTCGTCGGCGAGAGCGGCGGGGTGGTGACGATCTACCGCGGCCTCAACGGTGATCTGGTCGGCGTCGATCTGTCGAGTCCCTACGAGTCGAGCGACGTCGACCTCGACCGGCTCTCGGACTTCGATGCAGCAAGGGTGCGCGAGGGCATCGAGGCCGGCAACCTCGGCGACGCCCGGAGCACGGTCGAGAACCTTGCACAGCGCCAGGATCAGAGGCACAACACCGGCGGGTCGGGTGGCTGAGTTGTCGCAGACGTCGAGCCTCCTGGGATTCGTGCACCGGCGCCGCCGGGGCGCGGAGCTCTTCCTGCTCGTCCTCGCGCTCGCGGTCGGGGTCGGCGCCTACGCCGCGGTCGGCCTCGGGGTCGAGGGCGAGATCCCCGCCGACATCCTCGGCGTACGGCGGGTGGCTGGCCGCCCTGATCATCGCGGCCCATGTCGTCGTACGCCTCACCGCGCCGTACGCCGACCCGGTGCTGCTGCCGGTCGTGGCCGCGCTGAACGGGCTCGGCCTGGCGGTGATCCACCGGCTGGACCTGGCCTACGAGGCCGCCGACCGGACGGCCGGGTTCGCCCAGAAGCAGCTGACCTGGATGACCCTGGGAGTCGCGCTGTTCGTGGCCACCCTGGTCTTCCTGCGCGACCACCGGGCGCTGCAGCGGGTCACCTACACCCTCGGCCTGGCGGCGATCGTGCTGCTGCTGCTGCCGATGGTCCCCGGCCTCGGCACCACCATCAACGGCGCCCGGATCTGGATCCGGCTCGGCGCGTTCAGCTTCCAGCCCGGCGAGGTCGCCAAGGTGCTGCTCGTGATCGCCTTCGCCGGCTACCTCGTGCTCCACCGCGACGCGCTCGCGCTCGCCGGGCGCCGCGTGCTCTTCGTCGACCTCCCCCGCGGCCGGGACCTCGGCCCGATCCTGGCGATGTGGCTGATCAGCCTCGCCATCCTCGTCTTCCAGCGCGACCTCGGCTCGAGCCTGCTGTTCTTCGGCCTGTTCCTGGTCATGCTCTACGTCTCCACCGAGCGACCGGGCTGGCTGGTGGTCGGCGGCGGCCTGTTCATCGGCGGCGGGCTGCTCGCCTGGCAGCTCTTCACCCACGTCCAGGCCCGCGTCGACATCTGGCTGGACCCCTTCGACCACTACGGCGAGGGCACCGACGACCTGGCCTTCCAGCCCGTCGAGGCGATGTTCGGGATGGGCTGGGGCGGGCTGATCGGCCGCGGCTTCGGTGACGGCACCCCGGACCGGGTCCCCTACGCCGAGTCCGACTTCATCGTCGCCTCGATCGGCGAGGAGCTCGGGCTCACCGGCGTCATCGCCGTCGTGCTGATGTACGGCATCCTCGTCGAGCGCGCCCTCCGGGCCGCCCTGGTCTGCCGCGACGGCTTCGGCAAGCTGATCGCCACCGGGCTGGCGGGGGTGCTCGCGCTCCAGGTGTTCGTCGTCATCGGCGGCGTCACCCGGCTGATCCCCCTCACCGGACTGACCACCCCGTTCCTGTCCTACGGCGGCTCGTCCCTGGTCGCGAACTGGGTGATCATCGCCCTCCTGCTCCGGATCTCCGACCAGGCCCGCCGGCCGGCGCCCTCGCTCGCCCCCGAGGACGACCAGCCCGACAGCGAGACCACCCAGGTCGTGAAGCTATGAACAAGCCGATCCGCACGATCTCGATCTTCTGCCTGCTGCTGTTCCTCGCGCTGATGATCAACGCGACGTACCTGCAGTACTACCGGGCCGGCGCCCTCGAGGAGGACCCCCGCAACCGACGGGTCCTCGCCGCCTCCTTCTCCGGCGACCGGGGCGCCATCCTGGTCGGCCGGGACCCGGTCGCCGAGAGCGTGCCGTCCGACGACCAGTACGAGTTCCAGCGGCGCTACCCGCAGCCGCTCAAGTACTCCCACGTCACCGGCTGGTTCTCCTACTTCAGCCAGACCGGGATCGAGCAGTCGCAGAACGACGTGCTCTCCGGCGACGACTCGCTGCTGTTCGTCACCCGGCTGGTCGACCTGCTGAGCAACTCCACGCCGAAGGGCGGCAGCGTCCAGCTGACCCTCGACCCCGCCGCGCAGGACGCCGCGTTCGCGGGGCTCGAGGCCCTGCCGGGCGAGGCCCAGGGCGCCGTGGTGGCGCTCGAGCCGACCTCCGGCAGGATCCTGGCGATGGTCTCCAGCCCCAGCTACGACCCCAACCTGATGGCGAGCCACGACTTCGGCGCCGTCGCCGACACCGCCGAGCGCCTGGGTGAGGCCGAGTCCGAGCCATTGCTGAACCGCGGGATCCAGACCACGCTCCCGCCGGGCTCGACGTTCAAGATCGTGACCGCAGCCGCCGCCCTCGAGAGCGGCAACTACGCCGACTCCGACGCCCTGGTGCCCGGCGGCCCGACCTACCAGCTGCCGCTCACCAGCGGCGAGTCGGGACTGGTGGACAACGGCGGGCGGGCCTGCGGCACCGACCGGATCCCGATGATCCAGGCGATGGAGCAGTCCTGCAACACCTCGTTCGCCCAGCTCGCCGACGAGCTGGGTCCCGACGCCATGCACGAGCAGGCGGAGGCCTTCGGCTGGAACTCCGTGTACCTCGACGACCTGCCCCTGCAGGCGCCGTCGGCCTACCCCGAGGACATGGACGCGGCCCAGACGGCACTGTCCGGGTTCGGGCAGTCGAGCGTCACCTCGACCCCGCTGCAGATGGCGATGGTGGTCTCCGCCGTCGCGAACGGCGGTGTCGCGATGCGGCCCTACGTCGTCGACGAGGTCCGCTCTCCCGAGCTCGACATCCTCGACAAGACCGAGCCGGAATCAGCTCTCCCAGGCGGTCTCGGCCTCGACCGCCGAGGAGCTCAAGGAGATGCTGGTCTCCACGGTCGACCAACGGGACCGCGAGCCCCGGCGGCCATCCCGGGCGTCCACGTCGGCGGCAAGACCGGCACCGCCGAGAGCGGCAATCCCGACGTGCCGCCGTACGCGTGGTTCGTGTCGTTCGCGCCCGCGGACGATCCGCAGATTGCGGTGGCGGTGATGATCCAGAAGGCCGACATCCCCCGCGGCGAGATCGCCGGCGGAGCCGTCGGCGGACCGATCGCCAAGTCGGTGATGGAGGCGGTGATCCAGTGACCGAGGAGAGCCGCC
Organism: uncultured Actinomycetota bacterium; assembly: GCA_963848795.1. Taxonomy (GTDB): domain Bacteria; phylum Actinomycetota; class Actinomycetes; order Propionibacteriales; family Nocardioidaceae; genus Nocardioides. The sequence goes on along the minus strand of CAWKEX010000010.1, from coordinate 6,860 downwards.
GCTTCGTCGACGCGGCCCACCGCTACGAGCTCGAGTCCCGGATCGCCACCGGCGGCATGGGTGAGGTGTGGCGGGCCGCCGACACCGTGCTGGGGCGCCAGGTCGCGGTGAAGCTGCTGAAGGCGGAGTACGCCGACCACGCGACGTTCCGGTCGCGGTTCGAGACCGAGGCCCGGCATGCCGCGTCCCTGCACCACCCGGGTGTGGCCGCGGTCTACGACTTCGGCGAGGCCGACGCCAGCGACGGGTCCGGGGTGGCCCGTCCCTACCTGGTGATGGAGCTCGTCGACGGCCAGCCGCTCTCGGCCCTGCTGGAGCCCGGGCAGCCGCTCGACCCCGACGCCACCCGCGACCTGCTCGCCCAGGCTGCCGACGCGCTCGGTGCCGCGCACGCGGCCGGGATCGTGCACCGCGACGTGAAGCCCGCCAACCTGCTGGTCACCCCGGGCCGCACGGTGAAGATCACCGACTTCGGGATCGCCCGCGCGGCCGAGGGCATGTCCCTCACCGAGACCGGGCAGGTGATGGGCACCCCGCAGTACCTCTCCCCGGAGCAGGCGCAGGGTGGCACCGCGACGCCCGCCTCCGACGTCTACTCCCTCGGCGTCGTGGCCTTCGAGTGCCTGGCCGGCCGACGGCCCTACGTCGCCGAGACCGCCGTCGCCACCGCGCTGGCCCACCTGCGCGAGCCGGTCCCCGAGCTGCCCGACGACGTCCCCGCCGACCTGGCGGCCGTCGTCCGTCGGGCGATGGCGAAGTCGCCCGAGGACCGGTTCGCCGACGGGACCGAGCTCGCCGCTGCCCTGCGCAACCCCGCCGCCGTCGCGGCGGCTCCCGACCGCACCCAGGTGCTGACCGGGGTCGCGCCGGTGCCGGTTCCCGCGACCGCGCCGACGCCCGCGCCCGACCCCGGCCGCGACCGCGACGCAGCGCCGGCAGGTGCCGTGGCCCTGGATCCTGCTCGGCCTCCTCGTGGTCGCGGCCATCGTGGCCGTGGCCCTGCTGGCCGGCGCCGACGAGGACCAGCCGGACCCGCCCGCGGCCCAGCAGCAGCCAGCCGACGACCCAGCCCACCGAGTCCGGACCCCGACGACCCCGGAGCAGCCGCAGAGCTCACCGCCTCCGACCGACCGAGGACAACACGGTGCAGGTGGACGAGTCCGACTACGTCGGCCGTGACGTCGACGAGGTCGAGGACGAGCTGCAAGGACCTCGGGCTGAAGGTGCGCAAGGACGAGCAGGACAACCCCGGGGACGAGGAAGAGAACTCCGTGGAGGGCGTCGATCCCTCCGGGACGCTGGAGGAGGGCGACACCGTCACCGTGACCTACTGGGGCCCGCCGCCGACCTGAGGAGCAGCCGCAGCCGCCGACCGCACCGCCCGGTCAGGAGAAGCAGCCATGAACGGGCACCTGGTCGGCGGGCGCTACGAGCTGGGCGAGATGCTCGGCCGGGGCGGCATGGCCGAGGTCCGCAAGGGCACCGACAGCCGGCTCGGCCGCGTCGTCGCGGTCAAGCGGCTGCGCACCGACCTCGCCAGCGACGCGACGTTCCAGGCCAGGTTCCGCCGGGAGGCACAGTCCTCGGCGTCCCTCAACCACCCGGCGATCGTCGCGGTCTACGACACCGGCGAGGAGACCGCCAGCGACGGCTCCGGCGTCGCCCAGCCCTACATCGTCATGGAGTACGTCGCCGGGCGCACCCTGCGCGACATCATCCGCGAGGGCCGCAAGATCCTGCCCGAGCGGGCCCTCGAGATCACCAGCGGCGTCCTCTCCGCGCTCGACTACAGCCACCGGGCCGGGATCATCCACCGCGACATCAAGCCCGGCAACGTCATGCTCACCCCGAGCGGCGACGTGAAGGTCATGGACTTCGGCATCGCCCGCGCCATCTCCGACGCCTCCTCGACCATGACCCAGACCGCGGCCGTCGTCGGCACCGCGCAGTACCTCTCCCCGGAGCAGGCCCGCGGCGAGACCGTCGACTCCCGCTCCGACGTCTACTCCGCCGGCTGCCTGCTCTACGAGCTGCTCACCGGCCGGCCGCCGTTCGTCGGCGACAGCCCGGTGGCGGTCGCCTACCAGCACGTGCGCGAGCCCGCGGTGCCCCCGAGCGACCACGACACCGAGCTGCCCGAGGCCATCGACGCGATCGTGATGAAGGCGCTGGCCAAGCGGGTGGAGGACCGCTACCAGAGCGCGGCGGCCATGCGCAGCGACATCGAGCGCTACCTCGCCGGCCGGCCGGTCCACGCCGTCGTACCCCCGCCGCCGCCGACGACGACGATCCCCTCCACCGCCGCGACGCGCGGTGGCGGCGCCCCGTCCGCGAGGAGGACGAGGACGACACCCGCAGCCGGAAGGTGCTCTGCGTCCTGCTCGGCCTCCTCCTGCTCGCCCTGATCGCGGCCGGCGGCGTACCTGCTGCCGCAGCCTGTTCGAGTCGCCGCCCGAGCAGGTCCAGGTGCCCGACCTGATCGGCAAGACCGAGGCCGAGGCCCGCGCGGAGATCGGCAACGCCGGGCTCGCGGTCGGAGACGTGGAGTTCCGCGAGGACGCCAACGTCCGGGCGGACCGGGTGATCGAGCAGGACCCGAACCGGGACCAGTTCGTCGACCCCGGCACCGAGGTGGACATCGTCGTCTCCAGCGGCAAGCCGCTGGTCGAGGTGCCCTTCGTGGTCGGGCAGACCCCGGCCGGCCGCCGCCGCAGCGCTGCGGGACGCCAGCCTCGAGGTGACCATGCAGGAGCGCGACTCCGACGAGCCGGCCGGGCGGGTGCTCTCGACCGACCCAGCCCGGCGGCGACACGGTCCCCGAGGGCACCCTGGTCACGGTGTTCTACTCCGACGGACCCGAGGAGGTGCCCGGCGTCGTCGGCCTCCAGCGGCGGGAGGCGGAGCAGGTCATCCGGGACGCCGGCTTCGAGCCGCGGCGTCGTGGAGGCCACCGAACCACCGAGCCCAGGGGCACGGTCATCCGGCCAGAGCCCGGCGGGCGGCCAGGACGCGCCGGAGGGGTCCACGGTCACCGATCGTGGTCTCGGCCTTCGAGGAGCCGTCCGAGTCGCCCGACGCCGACCGAGCCGCCACCGGAGACGACACCGCCCCCCGACGAGACGATCCCGCCCGACCGAGTCACCGGCCGTGCAGCGCTCGCTGCCGCCCGGCCGCGATCAGCGCAGCGGCTCGGCGTAGCTCAGGTCGAGTCAGGCCGTCGTACGCCGGCGCGGTGACCAGCGCCTGCGAGCTGCGAGGTCCCAGCCCACCGAGATGTCGGGGATCGCGGCCTGCTCGCGGTAGATCTGCAGGTAGTCGTCGTCCGCGATGGCGCCGGACCAGCGCCGTCTGGTCGCCGACGGCCTCGATGACGTAGGGCTGGGGGTAGGGCACGCCCGTGGAGCTGCACGGAGTTGCCCTCGCACTTGATCCCGGTGGTGGTGATCACCCGCTGCCCCTGGACGGTGACCGCGCTGGCCCCGCCCTTCCACATCGCGTTGACCACCGCCTGGATGTCCTGCTGGTGGACGACGAGGAGGTTCAGGTCCTGGGTCGTCGACGTTGATGACCTCCTCCGGCGCGTCGGACAGCGTGACGGTGACGCCCGGTCCGGTGCGCGGGGTCATCCCGGCCGGGTCCTCGAGTCGCTCGACGCGGCGGTTGAACCGGTCGACGGTGCCGGTCGTTCACGGACGCCGCCAGCTGCTCGACCTCGGCGTTCAGGTCGGCGACCCGCTGCTGGAGGGCGTCGTACTCGTCGGCCTCGCTGCCGGTGAGCGCGGCCAGGTCGGTGTAGCGGCCCGGGCGGAGGTCGGTGCCCTCGCTGTTGGTGGCGCTGACCACGAACAGGGCGCCGCAGAGCAGGACGACGGCGGGCGTGCCGATCCGCCATCGCCCCCACGGGCGACGCGGACGCTCCGGGGCGTCGTCCGCCCTCGGGTCGGAACCCTCACTCATGCCGACTACGCTAGCCTCCGCCCCGCAAGCCGACCCAAGGAGTCAAGGGTGTCCAAGCAGAAGGCCCGGCAGGATTTCCTCGACCCGGTCGCGGGGCCCCGTGTTCTCGGTGCGCTTCGTGGTCGCGCTGGTGCTCATCGCCGCTGGCATCGCCTGGATCGCCTACTACTACCTGGCGGTGCGGGTCGACCCCACGGTGATCCCCGCCCCGGAGCCGGGCAACCCCGCGTTCATGGCCGACCTCGGCGACTGGAACTACCTGATCGGCTTCGGCGCGATCATGGTCGGCCTGGCCATCTCGGCCCACCCCAGCACCCCGCTCGGCCGCGGCCGCGGCGTCGTGATCGGGATGCTCGGGTGCTTCCTGATCGGCCTGCTGTGGATCTGCACGTTCTACGTCTTCAGCAACGACATCGACAAGCTCCCGGTCTTCAACGACCTCGGCCAGTTCAACCTCGTCGTCGGCATCGCCTTCATGGCCGTCGGGCTTCACCTTCGCCACCCACTGGGAATGACGCCGCGTCGCCACCGGACGTGCCGAAGCACGAGCGAGCCGCGCCAGTTAGCGCCAGCCGGCGCTCGAGACCGACGTCGAGTTACCTGCAGACATCCGTCGCCGAGCGCGGGCGTTTGCGGCCTGTTGACGCGACGCCGCAGGCTCACTTTGCACAATGGGGGATAACTCTGTGCATAACTACACGTGTGTAGTTCTCCACAGGTGATTCCACAGGTGTGGAGAAGTTCCGAGGGTAACTCACGACGGCTCGGCGAGGATCGCCGGTAACTCGACGCCGGCTCGTCAGGTGAGGGTGGCGGTGCGCGCCAGGATCGGCGGCGACCAGCCCGACGGTGAGGGTGACCAGGCCGACCGCCTGCCACAGGGTGCGGTTCTGCCGTGGCGAGTAGACCAGGATCGCGGCGATCAGCAGGCCGCCCAGGAAGCCGCCGAGGTGCCCCTGCCAGGAGATGAAGCCGCGGCCGACGACGTGATCAGGAAGTTGATGCCGATCCACATCAGGATCGGCTGGGTCGTTGCCGCCGCACCTTGAACGCGAGCACCAGCAGCGCGCCCATCAGGCCGAAGATCGCGCCCGAGGCACCGATGGTGGCGCTGAACTCCGGCGCGGCCGGCCAGTAGACCAGCGTCGAGCCGGCCAGGCCCGACAGCAGGTACAGCGCCAGGAAGCGGCCCCGGCCCACGGCCTGCTCGAGCTGTGGGCCGAGGAACCACAGGGCCAGCATGTTGAAGCCGATGTGCCAGACCTCTACGTGGGTGAAGGCACTGGTGAACAGCTGCCAGTAGGCGCCGTCGGCAGACGCCGTCGATCCAGGTCCGCGTGGCCCGAGAGGTGTGCAGGCGGCCTCACTGCTGCCCGGGAAGAACTGGTCGGGCCGGCCGGTGCGGGACGCGCGGCCCCCGGCAGCAGGGCGAAGCCGGGTAGACGAGACTGCCTGGCCACCGGTGGCCACCAGGACAGCCAGACCGCTGCGTTGATGGCGATCAGGACGATCGAGGTGAGCGCCGGGGTTGCCGGACCGCAGGCCGCCGTACGCCGTCCGACCGCTGCGCGTGGACTTCCGGCCCTCCGCGACGCAGGACGGGCACTGGAACCCGACCGCGGCGTCGTGCATGCAGTCGGGGCAGATCGGCCGTTCGCAGTGCTGGCAGCGGATGTACGTCTCACGACCGGGGTGCCGGTAACAGGTGGGCACCCCGGTCGCGGGAGTGGACTGCTCGGTCAGCGCACGACCTCGACGGACTCGATGGTGACCGTCGTCGGCCGGGCGGTCTCCGGCACCGGTCGGCGCGGTGCCGATGGCGTCGACCACGTCGCGCGAGGACTGGTCGGCGACCTCGCCGAAGATCGTGTGCTTGAAGTTCAGCCACGGGGTGGCGCCGACGGTGATGAAGAACTGCGAGCCGTTGGTGCCGGGGCCGGCGTTGGCCATGGCCAGCAGGTAGGGCTTGTCGAAGGTCAGCTCGGGGTGCGGCTCGTCCTTGAACGTGTAGCCCGGGCCGCCGGTGCCGGTGCCGAGCGGGCAGCCGCCCTGGATCATGAAGCCGTCGATCACCCGGTGGAAGCCGAGGCCGTCGTAGAACGGCCCGGTCCGGCCGTTGCCGGCGTCGTAGGACTTGGTCCCCTCGGCGAGGCCGGTGAAGTTCGCGACCGTCTCGGGTGCGTGGTCGGGGAACAGGTCGACGGTGATGTCGCCCTTGTTCGTCTTCAGGATGGCCTGGGCTCCGGACATGACTACCTCTCGCATGAGTGGGTACGGCGACGTCGACGTCGACCGCGCGTGCGACCCGATCCTCGCACGGGCCACAAGGTGGCCCGCTGCTGGCCGGGTGCACCAAAGCATGGTCGAATGGACGTGAACCGACGAGAGGAAGTACCACGCCATGGGTCTGCGCAAGAAGAAGTCCCTGATCGACCGAGCCAACGACTACGTCGAGAGCGCGAAGCCGCAGATCGAGTCGGCCGTGGCCTCGGCCAAGGACCGCGCGACGCCACTGCTCTCCGAGGCCCGCTGACAAGGCGGCGCCCGTGATCGCCGATGCCCGCGGCAAGGCGGCGCCCCTGATCGCCGATGCCCGCGAGAAGGTCGGCCCGGTCGTCGCGGATGCGCGGACCAAGGCGGGCCCGGTGATCGCCGAGGGCGCCGCGGTGGCCGCGGACAAGGCCGCCATCGGCGCCGCCCTGGCCGCCGAGAAGGCCGCCCTGGGTCGCGACCTGGCCACGGCCAAGGCAGCCGAGCTCCGCAAGCGAGGGCAAGAAGGGCGGCAAGTTCAAGAAGCTGCTCCTCTTCGGTGGTCTCGCCGCAGTCGCCGGGGTGGCCTACAAGAAGCTGAGCGGGCAGTCCACGAGCGACAACTGGCAGTCGTCGTACACCCCGACCCCTGC
>CAWKEX010000009.1:0-96046 GCA_963848795.1 uncultured Actinomycetota bacterium | reverse complement strand
CTGACCGGCTGGTGGCCGCGCGCGAGCCCTGGCGGCGTGGGCGGTCCTCGCGTTCGCCTTCCTGCAGGTCTACCTCGGCGAGCTGCTCCGGATGCCGGACTGGCTGTCGGCGGCGTCGCCGTGGTGGCACCTCCCGCGACAGCCGCTGGAGGCCTTCGCGCCGGCCGCCGCGCTCGGCGTGCTCGCGGTCGCCGTCGGCCTCGCCGCCGCGGGAGTGGCCGGGCTGCGCCGCCGCGACATCGGTTGAGGCATGGACCCGGGTCAGCAGGTCGCGAACAGCACCGGGCCGCTGCTGAGGTCGGAGAGGACGTACTCGCCCTGCACCGGGTCGAGGGCCAGGGTCACGAGCGATCCCTCCGCGGTCACCCGGTCGACCGCGAACCGGTCGGAGAAGTCGCCGCCCTGCCCGGGCGCCGGCCCACGCGCGAGCACGCTGCGGCTGTCCGCGTTGACCCTGGCCTGCTCGTCGTTCTCGAACCCGAGCACCACGCGGACGTCCCGCCCCGGCTGGACGGACATCGAGAAGCCCGTCACCGGGTTCACCTCGCCGGCGCTGCGGATCAGCTCCTCGGCCTGGGCCTGGTCGGCCTGGTCGGCCGCCAGACATGGCCAGGGCCTGGCAGGCGAGGTCGCCGGAGTAGATCGCCGCCGAGAGCGGCTCGCCGGTGGCCTCCACGAGGTCGTCGAAGCCCTCCAGCCGGTCGCCGTCGCCGGTCACGGTCTCCATGGCCTGGTCCAGGTAGCCGGCCCGGTCGGAGGTCACGATCAGCTGCCGGTCGGCGTCGAGGGCGACGTACTGGAGCTCCGGGGTGAGGCTCGCCGAGATGTCGGCGAGCAGGTCGGCCCCGCCCTCCCAGACACCGGTGTCGGACTCGGGCGGGTCGTAGCCGAGGCCTTCGAGCCGGTCGGCGAGCGCCTCGAAGTCGAACGAGTCCGGCATTCGCAGCAGGATCACCGCGCCTTCCTCGGACTGGCTCAGCAGCTCCCACTCCAGCGAGGCAGGCGAGAAGCCGTAGCTCTCGTGCAGGGCGGAGGCGGACTGGAGCAGAGCCGAGGTGGAGGTGAGGTCTGTCTCGAAGCCCTCATTGAGGAAGGTCTCGACCTCCGAGGTCTCGGACCCACCAGAGACCTCGGCGCCCAGCTCCTCACGCACCGAGGCCCAGTCCGTCCAGGACAGCCGCTGTGCGTCCGGCGGCGCGAGGGCAACCGCGCGCTGCAGGTCCGTCAGCTGCGCGGAACGCCACCACAGCAGGCCGGCGACGACCAGCGCCAGGACCAGCAGGCCGGCGCCGACGACCAGCAACCGTGACCGCACCTGATCTCCTCGTCCGTCGTCCTGGGGTGACCGTGGTCCACGAGGCGCAACACCCGGGTGTGATGTGACACTAGCGCCATGGCCCCGAGCGTCAGTTCGAACCGCCCGGATGTGCTCGCCGCCGGTGCGGTCGTCTGGCGCCGGCGGCAGGAGGTGCTGCTGGTGCACCGGCCGACGTACGACGACTGGTCCTTCCCCAAGGGCAAGCTCGACCCCGGGGAGCTGCTGCCGGCCGCGGCGGTGCGCGAGGTGGCCGAGGAGACCGGCCTGGCGATCCGGCTCGGCCCGCCGCTGGGCCACCAGCGGTACCTCAACGGTGACCGGATGAAGTCCGTGCACTACTGGGTCGGCTGGGCGGTGGGGTCCGACGACGTGAGCGGATACCTCGTCAACTCCGAGATCGACGACGTCCGGTGGGTGCCGTGGAGGGCCGCGCTGGAGCGGCTGACCTACCCCTACGACCGCGAGACCCTGAAGGAATCGCGTCGGCACCGCCGGAAGAGCCGGGCGCTGGTCGTGCTCCGGCACGGCTCGGCGGAGTCCCGGAAGGCGTGGTCGGGCGACGACCGCCGGCGTCCGCTGGAGGAGTCGGGGCACCAGCAGGCCGAGCGGCTGGTCCCGCTCCTCGCGGCGTACGACGTCTCCCGGGTGGTCACCTCCACCAGCACCCGCTGCCGGCAGACCGTGGCGCCGTACGCCGAGGCGAGCGGGCTGAAGCTCGAGGAGTACGACGGCCTCAGTGAGGAGGATGCCTCCGCGGAGTCGGTCGTGGACATCGTCGACGACCTCCTCGAGGCCAAGGAGGGGGCGGTGCTGTGCACCCACCGGCCCGTGCTGCCGAGCGTGTTCGACGCGCTCGGTCTCGACGGCGTACGCCTCCCCCCTGCGGGGCTGCTCGTGGTGCACCACCGGGCGGGCAAAGTCGTGGCCACCCAGCCCTACGACGAGTAGCGCCCCTGCGTTCATGTGATGGACGCCTCAGTGCCGCCGGGGCTTGTCGGATTGGGTGACCTGAGTTCACCCGGCGTTCACCCACGCCAACGGATCCGGTCACCTGCACTCCCTAACTTCCCTGATGTCAGGCACGACAAACTGAATTCAGGAGACTGAAGTGAAGAGCAGTTCCTTCCGCCGGGCCATCATCCCCGGCGTCACCGCCCTCGCAGCAGCGCTGACCGCTTGCGGTGGCGGCGCCGAAGGTGCCTCCGGAACCGTCGCCATCGACGGATCCTCCACCGTCTTCCCCCTGAGCAACGCAGCGTACGAGCTGCTCCAGGAGGAGAACCCCGACATCAAGGCCACGGTCGGCCAGGCCGGCACGGGCGGGGGGTTCGAAAAGTTCTGCGCCGGGGAGACCGACCTCTCCGACGCCTCCCGTCCGATCGACGAGGAAGATGAGGTCCCCGCGTGCGAGGAGAACGGTGTGGACTACACCGAGCTCCACGTCGCCACCGACGCGCTCACCGTGGTCGTCCACCCCGACCTCGCCGTCGACTGCCTCACCACCGAGCAGCTGATCCAGCTGTGGGAGCCGAAGTCCCAGGTCGACAACTGGCAGGACCTCGACCCGAGCTTCCCCGACGAGGAGATCGCGCTCTTCGGCCCCGGCACGGACTCCGGGACCTACGACTACATGGCCGGCGACGTGATCGGCGCCGAGTCCGAGACCACCCGTGACGACTATGAGGCCTCCGAGGACGACAACGTCCTGGTCCAGGGCGTCGCCGGCACCACGGGTGCGACCGGATACTTCGGTTACACGTACTACGAGGAGAACACCGACAAGCTCAAGGCCCTGGCCATCGACGACGGCAACGGTTGTGTCGAGCCGTCGGTCGAGACCGCTCAGAGCGGGGAGTACACGCCGCTCTCCCGGCCGCTGTTCGTCTACGTCAACAACGCGTCGTACACCGACACTGCCGCAGTGAAGGAGTTCACGGACTTCTACATGGACAACCTCGAGACCATCGTCGAGGCGGCGAAGTTCATCCCGCTCAACGACGAGCAGCTCTCCGAGACCCAGGACGCCCACCAGAGCTTGTCGGGCTGATCGGCGTACTACCAACTCGATGAGTAGCCATACAACAGCCGGTGCAGGCCCGTCCCCCGGGACGGGCCTGCACGGTGCTGCCGTCGACTTGCAGGCCCGCCGCCGACCGCTCGAGGCCACGATCAAGGGCGTGCTCCTGACCTGCGCGCTGCTGTCGGTGGCGATCACGATCGGGATCGTCCTCGCATTGATCGAGCCGGTCATCCACTTCTTCGCCGAGGTGCCGTTCAGCGCCTTCTTCGCCACCAGCGGGCAGTTCGCCGTGATTCCGCTCGTGGGGGGCACGCTGATGGTGACCGCCATCGCCCTGCTGGTCGCCGTACCCCTCGGGCTCGGGGCGGCGATGTACCTCAGTGAGTACGCCTCACCGAGGGTCCGCAAGACACTCAAGCCGACGCTCGAGCTGCTGGCCGGGGTGCCCTCGGTGGTCTACGGATTCTTCGCGCTGATGTTCGTGACGCCGGACGCTCCTGCAGGACATCCTGAACATGGACGTCAACTTCACCAACGCGCTCGCCGCTGGCCTCGTGCTCGGCGTGATGATCATCCCGACCATCGCCTCCCTGGCCGAGGACGCGCTCACCGCGGTGCCGCGGGCCTTGCGGCAGGGGTCGTTCGCGATGGGCGCGAACCGGATGCAGACCACCCTGCGGGTGGTCATGCCGGCCGCGCTCTCCGGCGTGGCCGCCGCCGTTGTCCTCGGCCTGTCCCGTGCGATCGGCGAGACCATGATCGTCGCCCTCGCCGCCGGTGGCCAGAAGAACCTCTCCGCGGACCCCCGTGAGGGCATGCAGACGATGACCGGGTTCATCGCCCAGACCGCGGGTGGTGAGAACCCAGTCGGTTCCACGTCCTACAACACGCTTTTCGCGGTCGGGCTTGCTGTTGTTCGTGATCACCCTGGTCATCAACATCGTCAGCATCGCGCTGGTCCGTCGGTTCAGGCAGGTCTACTGATGTCCTCCGTTGCCACCACCGCCGCCCGCGACACCGTCCGGATCACGACCGGCCGAAGCCGCGAGCGCTCGACTGCCTCGATCATCTTCCTCGCCGGACTGTGGTTCTCGCTGTTCTTCGGCGTGATGGTGCTGGTCGTGCTTGTCGTCGACACCCTGGTGATCGGGGCCGCGCGGTTTGACGCAGACCTGATCACGAGCTACGACTCCACCCTGTTCCCCGAGCGCACCGGCTTCCGGGCCGGCATCCTCGGCAGCATCTGGCTGATGCTGACCACCGCCCTGCTCGCCGTACCGCTGGGGATCGGCGCCGCGCTCTACCTCGAGGAGTTCGCCGACCGCGACACCTGGTACAACCGGCTGATCGAGGTGAACCTGCAGAACCTCGCCGCGGTGCCGTCGGTGATCTACGGACTGCTGGCGGTCGCGGTGATGGCGGTGCTGGGGTACGAGCGCAAGGGCATCGTGCTGGGCGGCGCGATCGCGCTCGCGCTGCTGATCCTCCCGGTCATCATCATCGCCACCCGCGAGTCCGTGCGCGCGGTCCCCAACGAGATCCGGTTCGGCTCGCTCGCCCTGGGCGCGACCACCTGGCAGACCACGTGGCGGCAGATTCTGCCCGCCTCCGTGCCGGGCATCGCCACCGGCACCATCCTGGGTCTCTCGCGCGCGATCGGTGAGGCGGCACCCCTGCTGCTGCTGGGGATCGCCGGCGCCGTCCGGTTCGATCCGAACGGTCTCGGGAGCTTCGATGACCGCGTTGCCGATCCAGATCTACCGGCTGTCGTCGGAGTCGCAGGAGGAGTACCAGGTGGCCGCCTCGGCCGCCATCATCGTCCTGCTCGTGATGATCCTCGGGATGAACGCCCTCGCTATCTTCATCCGCAACAAGTTCCAGAGAAGCTGGTGACCATGACGACCCACCCCCGCACGCTCACGATCGGCAAGGATGAGGCCCAGGCCACGCATGTCGGTAATCTCGCCGAGGTGCACCAGGAAGTCGACCGGACCCTGCCGGACCTGCCGCCGGACCCGGTCATGGAGGCGATGGGCCTGAACGTCTTCTACGGCGACTTCCACGCCGTCCACGACGTCAACCTGTCCTTCGGCCGCAACGAGATCACCGCGCTGATCGGCCCCTCCGGCTGCGGCAAGTCCACCGTGCTGCGCTGCCTGAACCGGATGAACGACCTGGTCCCGGGCGCCCGGGTCGAGGGCGAGGTCACCTACCACGGCCAGAACGTCTACGCCCGCGGCGTCGACCCGATCGCGGTGCGGACCAACATCGGGATGGTGTTCCAGAAGCCGAACCCGTTCCCGAAGTCGATCTACGACAACGTCGCCTACGGCCCGCGCGTGATCGGGATGAAGGTCGACGACATGGACGAGCTCGTCGAGCAGGCGCTGCGCGATGCCGCGCTCTGGGACGAGGTCAAGGACAAGCTCAAGCAGTCGGCGTACGGCCTCTCGGGCGGCCAGCAGCAGCGGCTCTGCATCGCCCGCACCATCGCCACCCGCCCCGACGTGATCCTGATGGACGAGCCCTGCTCGGCGCTCGACCCGATCGCGACCGCGCGGGTGGAGGACCTGATGCTGAAGCTGCGCGACGAGTACACGATCATCATCGTCACCCACAACATGCAGCAGGCCGCCCGCGTCTCCGACCGGACCGCCTTCTTCACCGCCCGCCCCGACGAGACCACCGGAAACCGGACCGGCCTGCTCGTCGAGTTCAACCAGACCAGCAAGATCTTCGCCAACCCGGTCGACTAGCGCACCGAGGACTACATCTCCGGCCGCTTCGGCTGAGACTCCCATTGCGATAGTCCCCGAATCTTCGCGTTGCTGAATCCGCAGTCGGCAACCGAAGATTCGGGGACTATCCGGCTCGGGGCCTGTGGATGACCGACGGCGCTCGGCCAGTTGGGAGCAGCATGTCGCGGGTGCGCGGAACGTCGATGCCCTGTGGCCCTGGAGCGACCGGGGCTGGTCATGCCCGCTCCGGGTGGATCCGCGAGGCGAACGGGCCGCCGACGCCCATGCAGGCCCGGGACCTGGCTGGCGTCGCACCAGCCGAGGGCTCCATGTGCCGGCCGACGTGGAGCTCGACCCCGAGCAGCGGATCGTCGAGGCAGCAGCGGTGCCTGCCGGTGTACGGCGGCGTCACCGGCTGGGCCGTCCTTGCGCTGGCCGGAGGTGTCTGGTTCGACGGCTTGACGTCGGCGTGGTCGGGAGGCCTGCCCGTGACGTCTCGCCGTCGGCGACTCGACGATCAGCTCGCAGCGGATCGACGTGTCGGAGGAGACGATCGCGCCCGTTCGACTCTGACGGTGCTCGACGGGGTGCCGGTCACGTCCACGTTGCGCGCCGTCGTTTCCTCATGCGACACGCCGCCGACGAGCGCGAGGCCGTCCGGCGCCTCGGGATGGCGGCGTACTCCGACCTGGTCTCGATCGACGAGGTGGCCGCCTACGCCGGGCTGCGGCCGCGCACCGGTCTTTCGGCGTGGTTCGGATCCCGCAGTGCCGCAGCGGCGATCGCTGGCCGACGAGAACTGTTGGTCGCCGCCGAGAGTTCGAGATGGAGATCTGCGAGCTCGATGCGGGACTGCCGCCGCCGTTGTGCAACCACCCGGTCTTCGACCGCTTCGGTAACCACATCGGCACCCCCGATCTGCTCGATCCGGAGGCTGGAGTCGTGGGCGAGCTACAACGGTGCGCTGCACCTCGAAGGAGCGCAGCGGCGCCGGGACCGGACGCGCGAGGAAGCCTTCCGGCGGGTCGGTCTCGAGTACTTCACGATGCTCGCCGGCGACTCGGCTGATCGCGAGCCGGATGGCGGACCGGATGCACGCCGGCGCGCAGAACGTGCGCGGTGGGCCGCGCCGGCGAACCGGGACTGGACGATCGAGCTCGCCGCCGCTGGTGGATCCCGACGTTCACCGTCGAGCAGCGCCGCGACTCTGGTCGAGCGCAGCGCGCTCGCTTGCTGCAGGTTGCGTCGCCGGACGCGGTCGGCACGGTAGTCCCGAAATCTCGGGTGTCAGACCGCGCAACGTCATGCGAGCCGACGATATCGGGGACTATCGTACGACGTACCGCTGGCCTCAGAAGATGACCTCGATGAAGAGGTGGCTGATCCAGTAGCAGATGGCGGCGGCGAGGCCGGCCATGGGGAAGGTGAGCACCCAGGCGGTCAGGATCGAGCGGGCCACGCCCCAGCGCACCGCAGAGAGGCGCTTGGTGGCGCCGACGCCCATCACCGCCGAGGTGATGGTGTGGGTGGTGGAGATCGGCGCCTCGAACACGTACGCCGTCGTGTAGAGCACCGACGATGCGACCGACTCGGCCGCGAAACCCCGAGGCGGGTCAAGGTGGATGATCCGACGCCCGAGGGTCCGCATGATCCGCCAGCCACCGGAGTAGGTGCCGAGCGAGATCGCGCCGGCGGCGCGAGAAGATGACCCACACCGGCAGCGGGTCGCCCTGCGCGACGTACCCGCCCGTGAGCAACGCCAGGAAGATCACGCCCATCGTCTTCTGCGCGTCCTGGAGGCCGTGGCCCAGGGCCATCGCCGCCGCCGAGACGGTCTGGGCGAGGCGGAAGCCGCGGTTCGCCCGGGACGGGCTGGCCCGGCGGAAGCCCCACATGATCGCCAGCATCACCGCGAAGCCCAGCGAGAACGCGACCACCGGCGAGAGGAACATCGGGATGACGACCTTGTACACCACGACGTCCCAGTTCGCCGTGGCCCCGGCGGCGACCGCCGAGCCCACCAGCCCGCCGATCAGGGCGTGCGAGGACGACGAGGGCAGGCCGAGGTACCAGGTGATGAGGTTCCAGGTGATCGCCCCGAGCAGGCCGGCCATCACGATGACCAGCCCGTGCGACCCCGTCCCGGGGTCGATGGTCTCGGAGACCGTGTTCGCCACCTCCTGGCCGAGGAAGGCGCCCACGAAGTTCATGACCGCGGCCATGGCCAGCGCGACACGCGGCGTCAGGGCACGCGTCGAGACCGACGTGGCGATGGCGTTGGCCGCGTCGTGGAATCCGTTGGTGTAGTCGAAGATCAGCGCAACGACGACGACCGCGACGATGATCGCGAGCTCCATGCAGAGGTCAGCTCTCCTTGACCGCGATCTGCTCCACGGTGTTGGCGACCTTCTCGAAGGCGTCGATCGCGCCCTCGAGGGACTCGACGATGTCCTTGAGCTTGAGCACCTCGATCGCCTTGTAGTCCCCGGAGAACAGGTTGGCGAGCGTGCGGCGGTAGTTCTTGTCGCCGACGTTCTCGAGGCGGTTGATCTCGATCCAGTACTCGTCGAGGGCCTTCATCGCCTGCAGCTGGGGCATCGCCTCGACTGGTGATCTCGGCGCACCGCTGGATGACCTCGACCTGGGTCGACAGCTCGGCCGGGAGCTCCTTCACCTCGTAGAGCAGGACCAGGTCGACGACCTCGTCCATCATGTCCATCACGTCGTCCAGGCCCGAGGCCAGGTTGTAGATGTCCTCCCGGTCGAACGGTGTGACGAACGTGCTGTTGACGCGCCGGATGATGGAGTGCGTGGTCTCGTCGGCGGCGTGCTCGGCCTCGCGCATCCGGCGCGCGATGTCCTCGCGGTCGCCGTCGGCGCCGAGCATCTCGGCCAGGAGATCGGCCCCGATGACGAGGTGGTGAGCGGCTTCGCTGAAGAGGTCGTAGAACGTGCTGTCGACGGGGCGGAACTTCAGACGCACGGGAAACTCCTGATGAGGAGGACAGAAACCTCGCACATGCTAGGGGGTCCGCCTCTGCCAGACGCAACTCAGGGCGCTGGTCGCCGCCGTCGCTGGCGCTCGATCAGCGTGGTCTGGAGGTCCACCGAGCCGCCGTTGCGGCGCCATTCCCCGTCGGAGTCGAGCTCCCACGCCGCGGTGTCCGGATCGAAGGCGATGTCGAGCAGGTGGTCGATCTCACCGACGTCTCTCGTCCGGGAGCCGCACCAGGACCTCCACGCGACGGTCCAGGTTGCGGTGCATCAGGTCGGCCGAGCCGATCCACGCCACCGGCTCGCCGGCGTTCTCGAACCAGAACACCCGGCTGTGCTCGAGGAACCGGCCCAGGATCGAGCGGACCTCGATGGACTCCGACAGGCCGGGGACGCCGGGCCGCAGGGCGCAGATCCCCCGGATCAGCAGCTGGATCGGCACACCGGCCTGGGACGCGAGGTAGAGGGCGTCGATCAGCGCCTCGTCGACGACCGAGTTGGCCTTGATCCGGATCCGGGCCGGGCGCCCCGCCTGGTGGTGCGCGATCTCCCGGTGGATCTGGTCGAGCAGCCCCTGGCGGACCGAGTCGGGGGCCACCAGCAGCTGGTCGTACGACGCGTTGCGGCTGTAGCCGCTCAGGTTGTTGAAGAGGTGGGCGACGTCCTCGCCGATCCTGGCATCGGTGGTGATCAGCCCGAGGTCCTCGTAGAGGCGCGAGGTCTTCGGGTTGTAGTTGCCGGTTCCGATGTGGATGTAGCGGCGGATGCCCTCCGGCTCGTCGCGCACCACCATCGCCAGCTTGCAGTGGGTCTTGAGCCCGATCAGGCCGTAGACGACGTGGCAGCCGGCCTGCTCCAGCTGGCGCGCCCAGCGGATGTTGGCGTGCTCGTCGAACCGCGCCTTGATCTCGACGATCACGAGCACCTGCTTGCCGGCCTCGGCGGCGTCGACGAGGGCGTCGATGATCGGGCGAGTCTCCCGATGTGCGGTAGAGGGTCTGCTTGATCGCCAGGACGTGCGGATCGGCCGCGGCCTGCTCGATGAACCGCTGGACGCTGGTGGCGAACGAGTCGTAGGGGTGGTGGAGGAGAACGTCGTGCCGCTGGGTGGCCTTGAACACGTCGACCGGCGCCGCGGACTCGACCGGCGCGAGGTGCGGGTGGGTCGCGGGGATGAAGGTCGGGTAGCGCAGCTCCTCGCGGTCCAGGTCGGCGATGCCGACCAACCCGCTCAGGTCGAGCGGGCCGCGGAGCCGGAACACCTCGTCGGTGGAGATCCCGAGCTCGGAGACCAGCAGGTCGAGCACGGCCGATGAGATCGACTCCTCGACCTCGAGCCGCACCGGCGGGCCGAACCGGCGCCGCAGCAGCTCCTTCTCCAGGGCCGCGAGCAGGTTCTCCGCGTCGTCCTCCTCGACGTCGAGGTCCTCGTTGCGGGTGACCCGGAACGCATGCACCTCGAGCACCTCCATGCCCGGGAAGAGCCGCTTGAGGTGCTCGCCGATCACGTCCTCGAGCGGCACGAAGCGCTGGTTGCCGAGCGGCACGAAGCGGCTGAAGATCGGCGGGACCTTCACCCGGGCGAAGTGCTCCTTGCCGGTCTTGGGGTTCCTGACCAGCACCGCGAGGTTGAGCGAGAGCCCGGAGATGTAGGGGAAGGGGTGAGCGGGGTCGACGGCCAGCGGCGTCAGCACCGGGAACACCCGGTCCCGGAACAACCGCTTGCAGTACTTCTGCTCCTCCTTGTCGAGGTCGGACCAGCGGACCAGCTCGATGTTCTCCTGGATGAGCGCCGGAACGAGGTCCTCGCGGAAGAGGCGGGCGTGCCGCTCCATCAATCCGCGCGTGTTGCTCCAGATGGCCTCGAGGACCTCGCGGGGCAGCAGCCCCGACGCGGCGCGCACGGCGACGCCGGCGGCGATCCGGCGCTTGAGGCCGGCGACGCGGACCATGAAGAACTCGTCGAGGTTGGTCGCGAAGATCGCGGTGAACCGCACCCGCTCCAGCAGCGGCAGTTCCGGGTCCTCCGCCAGCTCCAGCACCCGCTCGTTGAAGCGGAGCCAGGAGAGCTCGCGGTCGAGGAACCGGTCGTCGTACTTCTCCACCGCGGCGAGGGCGGCGTCGTCCGGCGCGTACGGCGGCTCGACGTCGAACGTCTCGTGCACCCCCGTGTCGGTGACGGGGCACGCTCTCGGCAGACATGGAGCCAGTGTGGCACCGGTGGGTGAACAGCGGGTGTCCCGGAACGTGGGGCCGCGGGTACCTTGCCACCGTGAACTCCAGCGAGCGGCTCCGCGCGACCGGGCACCACCTCGAGCGCCTGTCGCTCCGCGGGGCGATGGCCCTGCCCGAGCCCGTCCAGCGGCTGCTCGCGGGCCGACGCGTCGTCCGCGACGGCCAGACCCTCGCCGCGGACCTGCAGCTGATGCTGCGGATGAAGAAGCTCGCCCGCGAGCCGGGTCCGGAGACCCTCCCGGTCGCGGAGGGTCGTCGCGCGGTGCTGCGCCAGTCCGCGATGGTCGGCGGCGCCCAGCCCGTCGGTGCGGTCCGGGACCTCGCCGTGGCTGATCGCCAGGCGCGCCTCTACGTCCCGTCCGGAGACCGGGCCCGGAGCCCCGGACCGCTGCTGGTCTTCTTCCACGGCGGGGGCTGGGTCTACGGCGACCTCGACTCCCACGACGCCCCCTGCCGGTTCCTGGCCGAGCGGGCGGGCGTGCGGGTGCTCTCGGTCGACTACCGGCTGGCGCCCGAGCACCCGTTCCCGGCGGCGTACGACGACTGCCTCGCGGCCTACCGCTGGGTGGTCGACCACGCCGAGCAGCTCGGCGCCGACCCCGACCGGCTCGCGGTCGGTGGCGACTCGGCCGGCGGATGCCTCGCGGCCACCACCGCGCTCGCGGCCGCGGAGGACGGGCTGCCGCTGGCCTCCCAGCTCCTCGTCTACCCCGGCACGGACATGCGCGGCGGCACGGACAGCCGGGCGATGTTCGGCGAGGGCTTCTACCTGACCACCGAGTTCATCGACCTGGCACGCACCTGCTACACCCCTGACCGGAGCACCCACGACGACCCGCAGGTGTCGCCGCTGCTGGCCAAGGTTCCTGAGGGGCTCGCGCCGGCGTACGTCGTCACCGCCGGCTTCGACCCGCTGCGCGACGAGGGCGAGGCCTACGCCCGCAGGCTGGCCGAGGCCGGGGTGGAGGTCGAGCTGAGGCGGTTCCCGGACCAGATCCACGGCTTCTTCAACCTGGTCGGCGTCGGGCGCAGCTCACGTGCGGCGATGGCCGAGATCGCGGCCAAGCTGCGGGCCGCACTGGTCGGTCAGTAGACGAGCGCCTGCACGTCGGGGCGCAGGACCTCCTCGGCGAACACGGCAGCCCCGGCGATCCTGATCCCCTGAATCACGTCGTCCTCGCCGATCTCGCGCCGGGCCGCGCACTGCGCGCACACCGTGACCGTCCCACCCGCCAGGATCGCCGCGAGGAGCGCCTCGAGCGGCGTCGCCTTGGGAAGCGAGAACTCGTCGGCCCGGCCGGGCAGCGAGAACCAGGCGGCCTCACCGGTCAACCACAGCGAGACCTCCGCGCCGGACGTCAGCGCCATCGCGGCGACGGTGAACGCCTGGTTGCAGCGCTCGGGGTCGTCGGAGCCGCAGGTGACCTTGGCGACGAGAGGACGCGTCATGTACCCACACTAGACTCACCGACATGCCGTTCGAGATCCCCGAGAACCTCCATCCCGACTGCGGTCCCGTGGCCTGGATGCTCGGAACCTGGCAGGGCAACGGGCACGGTGACTACCCGACGATCGAGAAGTTCGAGTTCGGCCAGGAGCTGATCTTCGCCCACGACGGGCGGCCTTTCTTCCACTACCTCTCCCGGAGCTGGATCGTCGACGACAAGGGCGACAAGGTGCGCGACGCGGCTCTTGAGACCGGGTTCCTGCGCTGCCGACCCGAGGGCCAGGTCGAGCTGCTGCTCTCGCACAACACCGGGTTCGTCGAGGTGTGGTACGGCCAGGCTGCCGGCGGCAAGCTCGAGCTCGCCACCGACGCGATCGCCCGGACCGAGTCCGCCAAGGAGGTCACCGCCGGGACCCGCCTCTACGGGAACGTCGAGGGCGACCTCCTCTACGCCTACGACATGGCCGCGGTGGGGCAGCCTCTCCAGCCCCACCTGTGGGCGCGGCTGCAGCGAGCATGAACACCTCCCCTCTCCTCACCCTCCCCGGCGCCGTCGGAGGCGACGGGATCGACGCCGGAGTGGCGGCCCACTACGGGTCGTTCAACCACGAGCAGCGCTCGCTCGAGTCCGGCGAGGGATTCGTCGACCTGTCCCACCGCGACGTGCTCCGCGTCGCAGGCCCCGACCGACTGACCTGGCTGCACTCCCTCACCACTCAGTCCTTCACCGACCTCGCGCCCCGGATGTGGACCACCGCGCTCGTCCTCAGCCCGCACGGCCACGTCGAGCACGCCTTCCACGGCTACGACGACGGCGAGGCATTCGTCGCCCACACCGAGCCCGGGGCGGCCCGACCGCTCATCGAGTTCCTCGAGCGGATGAAGTTCATGACCCGGGTGGAGATCACCGACGCCACCCCGGACCTCGCGGTCACCTGGCGACCCGTGGCCGAGGAGGGGGAGCGCAGCGAGCCCTACGAGCTGATCCCGCGCGACCGGCTCGAGACGTACGCCGAGGCCGCTGGCCCCGCCTGTGGCCTCTGGGCGTTCGAGGCGTTGCGGATCGCCCGCGGGGAGCCGCGCCTGCACCTCGACACCGACCACCGCACGATCCCCAACGAGGTGGGCTGGATCGGCTCCGCCGTACACCTCGACAAGGGTTGCTACCGCGGCCAGGAGACCGTCGCTCGGGTGCACACGCTCGGCCGCCCTCCGCGCCGCCTCACCCTGCTGCACCTCGACGGCTCGGAGAACCGTCTACCCACCCACGGCACCGAGCTCAAGCTCGGCGACAAGGTGGTCGGCATGGTCGGCTCCTCCGCACGGCACTACGAGCTCGGACCGATTGGGCTGGCGCTGGTGAAGCGCAACGTCGCGCTCGACGCACAGCTCGACGCCGACGGCCTGCCCGCGAGCCAGGAGATCGTGGTCGACCCCGAGGTCGGCCTGCACGTGCGCCCCAAGCTGCGCTGACGGTTCAGCGACGCCGGTACATCACGTGGGTGTCGCGCGCCGCGTGGCCGAAGCCGAGGCGGCTGTAGAGCGCGATGGCCGGCCGGTTGTCCGACTCCACGTAGAGCAACACCTCGGCCACGCCCCGGCCCGCCAGGTGGTGCAGCCCGGCGAGGGTCAGCACCTGCCCCAGTCCTCGCCCCTGCGCCTCGGGCGCGATCGCGACGACGTACACCTCACCGAGGTCCGTCGAGTGCTGCTTCGTCCAGTGGAAGCCGAGCAGGCTGCCGTCACGGTCCTCGGCCACGAGGAGGCCGGCGGGATCGAACCACGGCTCGGCCATCCGCTCGGCGAGGTTGGCGGCGTCCATCGCCCCCTGCTCCGGGTGGTCGGCGAACGCGGCGGCGTTGACGCGCAGCAGCTGCTCGTCGTCCGCGGGGCGGTAGCCGCGGATGGTGACGCCGTCGGGTGCCACCGGGTCAGGCAGGGGAGCGGCGACCGGTCTCCGCATCACCCACAGCTCCCGCACCCGGTCGAAGCCGTGGGTCGCGGCCAGCCGTGCAGCGCCCGGGTGGTCGGCGTGCGACCATGCCCGGATCCCGTCCCGGTCGGCCTCCGCGAGGACGTCGTCCAGCAAGGCGCCCCCCAACCCCTGACCGCGCGACGTGGGGCCGACGACCAGGCTCAGCTCGTCGCCGACCAGGAGGGCGAACGCGTCGTCGCGCTCCCAGCGTCGTACTCGTCCGGGGTCGTGACGCAGCGCCAGCAGGGTCGCCTCGTCCAGTGGGGCGACCCCGTCCTCCAGCTCCGCCGCCGCGACGATGTCGGCGATCCGGTCGGGGGCGCTCACGTGGCCGCCGAGGACTGGTCCTCGGCTCGCCTCCCGGGCCGCGGCCTTCTTGGCGGTCTCCGTCGCTGGCAGCACGAAGCGGTAGCCGACGTTGCGGACGGTGCCGATCAGGGTTTCGTTCTCGGGGCCCAGCTTGGCGCGCAGCCGCCGGACGTGGACATCGACGGTGCGGGTGCCGCCGAAGTAGTCGTACCCCCACACCTCCTGCAGCAGCTGTTGCCGACTGAACACGCGACCGGGGTGCTGGGCCAGGAACTTGAGCAGCTCGAACTCCTTGAAGGTCAGGTCGAGGTGTCGGCTGCCGATCTTGGCGGTGTAGGTCGCGTCGTCGACGACGACCTCGCCCGAGCGGATCACGTGGGCCTCCGGGTCGTCGGCGTCCCGCTGGGCGGCGAGGCGCCCGAGCGCGAGCTTGATCCTGGCCTCGAGCTCGGCGGGCCCGCAGGTGTGCAGCACGACGTCGTCCATGCCCCAGTCGTGGGCGACGACGCCGAGGCCGCCCTCGGTGACCACGAGCAGGACGGGAATGTCGGAGCCCGTGGTCCGGATCAGCCGGCACAGGTCGCGCGCGTGGGCGAGGTCCTGCCGGCCGTCGACGAGGAGGAGGTGGGCATCCGGGGCCTCGAGCAGGGCACTGCCCTCGGAGGGGAGGATCTTGACCTGGTGACCCAGCAGGCCGAGACCGGGGAGCACCTCGGTCGAGGCCTGGAGGGCGCTGGTCAGCAGCAGCAGGGTGCTCACGGCCAGGCCTCCTCCGCTTGGGACGATAGGGAAGGATATCGGAGCATGAGCAGCGGGAACGGCGACTCGGCGACCGGTGAGACCGGGCTGATCACGGTCCGCTACTGGGCGGCGGCGCGTTCCGCGGCCGGTGTCGCCACCGACCAGATCGAGGTTCGTGGCGCCCTCTCGCTCGGCGAGGTCGTACGTCGTGCCGCCGCGCTCCACCCCGACACCCGGCTCCCCGACGTGCTGCGCATCTGCTCCGTGCTGGTCGGAGACCGTCCCGTCTCGACCTCCGACCCCGACGCCGTACCGGTGGCACCCGGGTCGCAGGTGGAGTTCCTGCCACCGTTCGCCGGCGGTTAGGCAGCCGGTCGCAGGCGCTGCTCGAGGTCGCGCTGCAGGGCCGGCACGTCGACGCCGAGCGCGGCCAGGATCGGCCCGACCATCGGCCCGGGCGCGCGGAGCATGCCGAGCGCGAGGTGTTCGACGCGGATCTCGCCGGACTTGAGACGGATCGCCTCGCGCAGGCTCAGCTCCAGGCACTTCTTGGCGTCGGACCGGAACGGCACGTGGCCGGTGCGGCGCGGCACCCGGTCCAGCGCACCCTTGCCGAACTTCCGCTCCATGGCCTCGCGAACCGCGTGGACGTCGATCCCGAACGTGCGCAGGGCATCGGCCGCGTGCTCGTCGAGCGCGGCCCGGGTCAGGCCGTGGCGTGCGAGCAGGTCAGCGAGTGGTCGCTCCTCGCGGGTCAAGGCAAGGAGGAGGTGCACCGAGGTGATGCCGGGGTCGTGGAGGCGGCGGCACTCCTCCTGGGCGTCGATGACGACCTGGCGGGCCTCGGGGGTGAATCGCTCGAACACTCGCTACCTCCGCCGGTGCTTGCGATGGACGGTCTGCCGGGTGACCCCGAGCGCCTCGGCGATCGCCTGCCAGGACCAGCCCTGGGCGCGGGCGTTCTCGACCTGCAACCCCTCCAGCTGCTCGAGGAGCTGACCCAGCGCCGCGACCGCGCGCAGGCCCACGGCGGGGTCCCGGTTGTCGAGATCGCCGGCGAGGTCGGTCGCCCTGCGGGTCATGCGTGTCAGCATATGCTGACATTCTACGGGTCGTCAACATGTGCTGACAGCGCAGCACCGGGCCCCGGGAGGGCGTGGTGCCTCCCGGGGCCCCGGTGAGTTCCTGCCGCCGTTCGCGGGGCGGCTAGGGACGGTGATCCGGCTCAGGCCTCGATCGCGGTGCGGTCGGACCCGCTGACCTGGATCTTGCGCGGCTTGGCCTTCTCGGCGACCGGCACGGTCAGACGCAGCACGCCGCCGTCGTACGCCGGCCTCGATGTGCGTCGAGGTCGAGGTTGTCGCCGAGGACCAGCTGGCGGCTGAAGACGCCGCGCGGCCGCTCGGAGGCGAGCATCTCCCAGTCGCCGTTGCGGGCGACCCGCTCGGCGCGGACGGTCAGCACGTTGCGCTCGACGTCGAGGTCGATGCTGTCGCGGGCGATGCCCGGAAGGTCGAACTCGATGACGAAGCGGTCGCCCTCGCGCCAGGCGTCCATCGGCATCACGGCCGGCCGGTTGGTGGTGCCGAAGATCTGCTGGGTCAGGCGGTCGAGGTCGCGGAAGGGGTCCGTCGTACGCAGCAACATCACGATTCCTCCTCTGGTTGTATGGTGATGTACGGGATAGAAAACCTGTAATGAATGATACATATTCCGGCACTGGGAGGTCAAGCGGGCAATGGCGAGACGCGAGCAGCAGGGCGTCTACGCCATCTCCGTCGCCGCGGAGATGGTCTCCATGCAGGTCCAGAACCTGCGCGTCTACGAGCGGCGCGGGCTGCTCGAGCCCGACCGCACGCCCGGCGGCACCCGCCTCTACAGCCGGGCCGACGTCGATCGCCTGCACCGGATCCGGGAGCTGCTCGCGGAAGGGCTCAACATCGCCGGGATCGCGCGGGTCCTGGCACTCGAGGCGGAGGTCGCGCGGCTGCGGGCGGAATGCGAGCGGCTGCGGGGTCGTTAGCCGCACGTGACCATCGGGTGCCTGGGTGTTGATCGCTGCCGTCGTGGCGGTGCTGGCGTTCGGCGCCTGGCGGGCCGTCGTCGACGGCCGGTTCCGTGGCACCCACCCGGTCAAGGGCTGCGAGCGACGATGCGCCGGCCCCGGACGAGTCCGAGCGCGAGCCCGCCCGCAGCTGGTCGGGCCTGCTGCCGAGCCGACACCGAGCTCGGCGAGCGCGCCACGCTGCTGCAGTTCTCCTCGGCGTTCTGCGCGCCGTGTCGCGCCACCAGGCGCACGCTGGCGGAGGTGGCGGCGGTGGTCCCCGGAGTCGCCCACGTCGAGATCGACGCGGAGCACCACCTGGACCTGGTCCGGCGGCTGCGGGTCCTGCGAACGCCGACGACGCTGGTCCTGGATGCCGCAGGGCCGCGAGGTGAGCCGCGCCGCCGGAGCGCCACGCAAGGAGCAGGTGCTGGGTGCGCTCGCGTTGGCGAGTCCATGATGTGGATACGCGTTCCGCAATGTGAGACGAGCGTTGTCCGGGCCACTCCCGGCCCCCTCTAGTGTTCCGAGCATGTCCTCGACCATGCTGACCCGGCGCCGCGCAGTGGACCACTGCCGCGTGCGGTCGGCGCTGTGTCGAATGTCCTGACGGGACCACCCAGACACCTGCCCTTTGTCTAGTCGAATGATCGACTATCGTCTCAGGTGCGTCCCCGTGCTCGACCTCCCTCGTGGCCACGCCGGCCGCCGCGGTCGTCGGCCCGCCGAGACCCAACCAGGACAGGAGCCAGCCATGCCACAGATCGACCCGCGGGGCCAGCAGTTCGCGGCCGCCGTGACCTCGGTCGTGCTCGCGGCGGTGCTGCTGTCGCCCACCCCGCTGGCGATCGCCCTGATCGCCGTGCAGACGGCCCTGTTCGCGGTCGGAGCCGGACTCGGTGTCCAGCACACCCCTCACGCATGGGTGTTCCGGAAGCTGGTCCGGCCCCGGCTCGGGCCGCCGTCCGAGCTCGAGGACGCAGCGCCGCCGCGGTTCGCCCAGGCCGTCGGCCTGGTGTTCGCCAGCGTGGCGCTCGTCGGCTTCCTGGCCGGAGCCACCACCGTCGGGCTCGTCGCCACCGGGTTCGCGCTCGTGGCCGCCCTGCTCAACGCCGTGTTCGGCCTGTGCCTCGGGCTGCGAGGTGTACCTCCTGTCCGTCCGGTGGTTGAGGAGGTCGCGCAGCGACCGTCTCGAAACCCCGGTTCCGAACTGACAACCAGCAACGAAAGAGAGAACCGACATGAGCCGCGAGAACTCGCTCGTCACCGCCCAGTGGGTCGAGGACAACCTCGACAATCCGGAGATCGTCCTGATCGAGGTCGACGAGGACACCACGGCCTACGACAAGGGCCACATCAGGGGCGCCATCAAGCTCGACTGGACCACCGACCTGCAGGACCAGGTGCGCCGGGACTTCGTCAACAAGCAGCAGTTCGAGGCGCTCCTGTCCGAGCGCGGCGTCTCGAACGACCACACGGTCGTGCTCTACGGCGGCAACAACAACTGGTTCGCCGCCTACGCCTACTGGTACTTCAAGCTCTACGGCCACGACGACGTCCGGCTGCTCGACGGCGGGCGCAAGAAGTGGGAGCTCGACTCCCGCGAGCTCACCGACGAGCCGCCCAAGCGCGAGCAGACGTCGTACACCGCGCAGGAGCAGGACCTGACCATCCGCGCGTTCCGGGACGAGACCGTCGAGGCGATCGGCGACAAGAACCTCGTCGACGTCCGCAGCCCCGACGAGTACGCCGGCCGCCTGCTCGCCCCGGCCCACCTGCCGCAGGAGCAGGCGCAGCGTGCCGGCCACATCCCCACCGCGGCGAACGTCCCGTGGAGCAAGGCGGCCAACGACGACGGCACCTTCCGCGGCGACGACGAGCTCAAGGAGATCTACACCGAGGCCGGGGTGGACTGGGACAAGGACACCATCGCCTACTGCCGCATCGGCGAGCGTTCGTCCCACACCTGGTTCGTGCTCAAGGAGCTGCTCGGCCAGCAGAACGTCAAGAACTACGACGGTTCCTGGACCGAGTACGGCTCGCTCGTCGGCGTGCCCGTCGCGCTCGGTGACGAGAGGGGCGAGGCCTGATGTGCGGAGCCACCGAAGGGGGTCTGTCCCTCGAGGGTGTCGACGTCGCGAAGGAAGCCGTGGTCCAGGGCCAGGTGACGCGCGACGGCGAGCCCGTCGGCAACGCCTACGTTCGGCTGCTCGACCGGACCGGCGAGTTCACGGCCGAGGTGCCGACCTCGCGCCACCGGCCACTTCCGCTTCTTCGCGGCTGACGGCGAGTGGACGCTGCGCACCCTCGCCCCCAACGCCGAGGCCGTCGACCAGAAGGTGGTGGCCGCCGTCGGGTCGGTCGCCGAGGTGACGATCCCGATCTGACCAGGACGCTGACCCGCCCGCCGGTGGTTGAGGAGGTCGCGCAGCGACCGTCTCGAAACTCCGGGCGGGTCAGCGCTCGAGGATGAGGGTGACCGGGCCGTCGTTCACGGACTCCACGCGCATGTCGGCGCCGAACACGCCCCGGGCGACGTGGGCGCCGAGACGCTCGAGCTCGGCGCACACCGCGTCGTACGCCGGCTCGCCGAGCTCACCCGGCGCCGCGGCCGCCCAGGTGGGCCGGCGGCCCTTCCGGGCGTCGCCGTACAGCGTGAACTGGCTGACCACCAGCACCCCACCGCCGACGTCGGAGAGCGACCGCTCCTCGCGGAGCAGCCGGACCTCCCAGATCTTGCGCGCCATCCAGGCGACCTCGCCCGGTCCGTCGCCGTGGGTGACCCCGAGGTAGGCCAGGAGTCCCGGACCCTCGAGCGCTCCGACGACCTCGCCGCCGACCGTCACCGACGCCGAGAGGACCCGCTGCAGCACCGCTCGCACGTCTGACAGCATGACGCCATGCCCGACGTGCCCGCCGACCGCCTGCTGATCACCGTCGCCCCGACCGGCGCCGAGACCAGCAAGCAGGACTGCCCGCAGCTGCCCACGACGCTGGACGAGCTGGTGCGGACCGCGCAGGACTGCGAAGCCGCGGGCGCGGCCATGATCCACGTCCACATCCGTGACGACGAGCACCGGCCGACCCTCGACCTTGGGCGCCTGAAGGAGACCGTGGCCGCGCTGCGCGAGCACACCGACCTCGTGGTGCAGCTCTCGACCGGAGGCTCGGTCCACGACCCCTTCGAGGACCGGCTGCGCGTCCTGGACGCCGAGCCGGACTCCTGCAGCCTGACCATGGGTACGACGAACTTCGGCGACGACGTGTTCTCCAACCCCTGGCCGTTCGTCTGTGAGCTCTACCAGCTCAGCCAGGAGCGCCAGGTGGTGCCGGAGTTCGAGCTGTTCGACCTCGGGCAGGTGCACGCGCTGCAGCGGCTGCTCGACAAGTACGGCCTGCCGTGGGGCGGCAAGGTCCACTGCGACCTGGTGATGGGGGTGCCCGGCGGCATGAACGGTACGGCGGACGCGCTGGTCGCCGCCGTACGAGACCTGCCCGGCAGCCGTCACGTCCTGGTCGGCCACCGGCATCGGGCGCTCGACCCTCGCCGTGCTGCTGGCGGCGCTGTCCAAGGGCGGGCACCTGCGCGTCGGGATGGAGGACGTGCTGACGATCAGCCGGGGTGTACCGGTCGAGAGCAACGCCCAGCTCGTGGAGCGCGCCGTGGCGGCGGGACAGCTGGCCCAGCGGACCCCGATGACCCCCACCGAAGCACGCGACCTCCTCGGTCTCTCCGCCTGACGCCGGCCGTCAGCTGCCGGAGAGGATCATCCCGGCGCCGACGGTCACGCCGGTCGCCTCGTCGATCAGGATGAACGACCCGGTGGTGCGGTTCTTCGAGTACGGGTCGCACAGCAGCGGCACGGTGGTGCGCAGCTGGACGCGGCCGATCTCGTTGAGGCCGAGCTCCTTGGTCTCCTGGTCGCGGTGCAGCGTGTTGACGTCGAGGCGGTACTGGACGTCCTTGACCAGGGCCCGCGCGGTGCGGGTGGTGTGCTTGATCGCCAGCTTCTGGCGCGGCCGCAGCGGGGTGTTGGTCATCCAGCAGATCATCGCGTCGATGTCCTGGCTGGGCTGCGGGGCGTTCTTGACGCGGGCGATCATGTCGCCGCGGGAGACGTCGACGTCGTCGTCGAGCCGGACGGTCACCGACATCGGCGGGAACGCCTCGTCGAGCTCCTGGTCGAACAGGTCGATGCCCTGCGATCGTCGAGGTCATCCCGCTGGGCAGGACGACGACCTCGTCGCCGGGCTTGAGCACGCCGCCGGCCACCATGCCGCCGTAGCCGCGGTAGTCGTGGTGCTCGTCGGACTTGGGACGGACGACGTACTGGACCGGGAAGCGGACGTCGACCAGGTCGCGGTCGGAGGCCACGTGGACGTTCTCGAGGTGGTGCATGAGGGACGGGCCTTCGTACCACGGCATGTTCTCGGAGCGGTTCACGACGTTGTCGCCCTTGAGCGCCGAGATCGGGATGACCTCGAGGTCCGGGATGTTGAGCTTGGTCGCGAACTGCGTGAACTCGCGCGTGGATCCGGTCGTAGATCTCCTGGTCGTAGTCGACGAGGTCCATCTTGTTGACGGCGAGCACCAGGTGGGGGACCCGCAGCAGCGACAGGATCACCGCGTGCCGGCGGGACTGCTCGGTGAGGCCCTGGCGGGCGTCGACGAGCACCAGGCCGAGGTCGGCGGTGGAGGCGCCGGTGACCATGTTGCGGGTGTACTGCACGTGGCCCGGGGTGTCGGCGATGATGAACTTGCGGGTCGGGGTCGCGAAGTAGCGGTAGGCCACGTCGATGGTGATGCCCTGCTCGCGCTCGGAGCGCAGACCGTCGGTGAGCAGCGCGAGGTCGGTGTAGTCGTAGCCCTTGACGCGGCTGGTGGTCTCGACGGCCTCGAGCTGGTCCTCGAAGATCGACTTCGAGTCGAGCAGCAGCCGACCGATCAGGGTCGACTTGCCGTCGTCGACGGAGCCGGCGGTGGCGAACCGCAGCAGGTCCATCTGGGGTCTGCTCGGCCACCTCGTCGTGGTGAGGTCAGGGGTGTCCATCAGAAGTAGCCTTCCTTCTTCCGGTCCTCCATGGCTGCCTCGGAGAACCGGTCGTCGCCGCGGGTCGCGCCGCGCTCGGTGACGCGGGCGATGGCGATCTCGTCGATGATCTTGTCGATGGTGTCGGCCTCGGACTCGACGCAGCCGGTCAGGGTCAGGTCGCCGACGGTGCGGAAGCGCACGGTGCGCTCGCGAGGCCTCCTCGCCCTTGCGGAGCGGGTTGAAGTCGCTCTCGGTCAGCAGCATGCCGTCGCGCTCGAAGACCCGGCGCTGGTGGGAGAAGTAGATCGAGGGGATCTCGATCTCCTCGCGGCCGATGTAGTGCCAGATGTCGAGCTCGGTCCAGTTGGACAGCGGGAAGATCCGCATGTGCTCGCCCTCGTGGATCCGCCCGTTGTAGAGGCTCCACAGCTCGGGACGCTGCATCTTGGGGTCCCACTGGCCGAACTCGTCGCGGTGGGAGTAGACGCGCTCCTTGGCGCGGGCCTTCTCCTCGTCGCGGCGGCCGCCACCGAAGGCGGCGGTGAAGCCCTCCTCCTCCAGCGCGTGGAGCAGGGTGCCGATCTGCAGCCGGTTGCGGCTGGTCTTGCCGTCGTCGACGACGACGCCGTTCTTGATGGCCTCCTCGACGCTGGCGACGACGAGGCGTACGCCGAGCCGGCTCACCCAGGAGTCGCGGCAGGCGAGCACCTCGGGGAAGTCGTAGCCGGTGTCGACCTGCAGGACGGGGAAGGGGATCTTCGCCGGGTAGAACGCCTTCTCGGCGAGCCGGAGCATGACGATCGAGTCCTTGCCGCCCGAGAACATCAGCACGGGCTTCTCGAACTCGGCGGCGACCTCGCGGAAGATGTGGATCGACTCCGCTTCCAGCTGGTCGAGCTGGCTCAGCTGGTAGTCGACGTGGGTCGGGGGTGCGCTCATCGGTGGTTGGGCCTCTCCTCGGGACAGCGCCTCATGCTAACCGCCCTCGACGGCCTGGCTGAATCGAGGCGTCAGGGTGTCACCGCACGAGGTCAGCGGCGTCTGGTCGCGCGTTTCATCCCCACGAGCCCGGGGCGGTACGCCGGATCCTCCAGCTGGGCGACCGTCGGGGCGCCGAACATCGGCAGCCCTGCCCGCGCCGCAGCAGTCCCCAGATCAGCGGGACCAGCACGAGCATCACCACGCCGACCCCGGCGATCAGCATCGGGTGGGTCTCGTCCTCGCCGGCGCCGAGCGGCGCCCAGCCGGCCTTGTCGAGCAGCGCGACGCCGGACATGGTCAGCACGACCACGATGCCGCGACGGATGATCGACTGCGGCACCTTCGGCGCGATCTTGCTGCCGAGGATCGTGCCGGGCACCGACCCGATCACGAGCGGGATCAGGATCCCCAGTCGAGGCCGTGCAGGGCGATGTTGGAGATCGCGGCGGCGAGCACCAGCGGCACGGCCTGGACCAGGTCGGTGCCGACCAGCTTCACCGCGGAGAGCCCGGGGTAGAGCATCAGCAGCGCGATCATGATCACCGAGCCGGAGCCGACGCTGGTGATGCCGACCAGCAGGCCGCCGAGGGCGCCGACCAGCAGCGTCGGGATCGGGCCGGATGTGGGGGTTCTCGTCGCCGGCCGGCCCGCCGCTGCGGACCCGCCGCAGGTTGATGTACAGCCGCGCGGCGTACGTCGCTGCGGCGAGGAGCAGCGCGAAGCCGATGGCACAGCTTGAGGACGTCGTCGATGTTGTCCGGGTCGGTGAAGAAGGCGACCAGGTAGGGGCCGAGCAACGCCATCGGCACCGAGCCGATGATCAGCCACTTGGCGAGCGTGAGGTTCGGGGAACCCTCGCGGTGGTGCACGATCGCGCCGCCGGACTTGTAGACCGCCGCGGCCGTCAGGTCCGCGGTCACGACCGACGCGGTCTCGCCGACGCCGAGGAAGATCAGCGCCGGGGTCATCAGGGCGCCGCCGCCCATGCCGGTCAGCCCGACCACGATGCCGACGAAGAAGCCGGCCGCGAGGATCGCGAAGAAGGCGACGGTGATCAGGTCGCTCATGGGGCGATCATCCTTGGTCGAGTTTCGGTCGGGTCTGCGACGCGCAGGTCGAGGTGGCCGGACTCCTCGAGGGCGGCCAGTACGTCGTCGAGGGCCTCCTCGATGCTGCGGCCGGTGGTGTCCACGCGGACGGCGGCGTCGGTCGGGCTCCTCGTAGGGGGAGGAGATGCCGGTGAACTCCGGGATCTCGCCCCGCCGCGCCTTGGCGTAGAGGCCCTTGCGGTCGCGCCGCTCGCACTCCTCCAGCGGTGTGGCGACGTGGACCAGGAAGAACGCGCCGCCGGCGTCCTCGACCATCGCCCGGACCTGCCGGCGGGTCTCGTCGAAGGGCGCGATCGGGCTGCACACCGCGACCCCGCCGTGGCGGGAGATCTCCGCCGCCACCCAGCCGATCCGCCGGATGTTGGTCTCGCGGTCCTCCCGCGAGAAGGTCAGCCCGGCCGAGAGGTTGCGGCGTACGACGTCGCCGTCGAGGCTCGTGACCGTGCGCCGGCCCTGCTCGAGGACCCGGTCCATCAGGGCGCGGGCCAGCGTGGACTTGCCGCTGCCGGAGAGGCCGGTGAAGAACAGCACGAGCCCCTGCTCGTCGGGGGCCGGTCGGTCGGCGTCGACGATGGCCCGGATCGCCGGCGGGAACGACTCGGCCGCGCGGAGGTCCGGGGACGGGAGGGCGAGGACCGGGTCGGCGCCGGCGTAGTTGGCCACCACCTGGCGGCCCAGGTCGTGGTCGGCCTCGGGGTCGCCGTGGCCGGCCAGGGGCACCGCCACGACCTCGGCGTCGGGCAGGAGCCCGGCCGCGGACAGGCAGGCCCGGATCAGCGCCACCGGGGACAGCTCGGGGGTGCCGCTGCCGACCAGGGCGAGCAGGACGACCCGCCCTCCGGTCGCGCGCAGCAGGTCGAGCTCGTCCTCGGTCGGCGCGTCGACCACGGGGACGAACGTGCTGTCCGGCGTACTGCTCGCGGGCCTGGGCCGGGGTGAGGTAGCAGCCGGCGGAACGGGCCGAACTGCGCGTGCGTGACCGGGGTGACCGGCCAGCCTCCGACGCCGTCCCCGGGCCGTCGTGACCCTCGCCAGCGGCAGCCCCTCCGGGTCCACCAGCTCGACCTCGGCCGCCCCGGCCAGCTCGGGCGGAAGGGTGAGGGTGACCGGGCTGCCGGGCTCGTTGAACGCCCGGGTCGGGGCCAGGGCGCCGGTCACCAGGAGCTCGAGGTCGTCCAGCTCCCGGGCATGCCGGGCAGTGCTGGGGCGACGGGGGAGGTCGGCACGGGGCAATCCTGCCATTGGCGGTTCTGTAGCGTGCGCCGCATGTCCAGCGCCCCCATGGTCACTGCCCCCGTCGTCGCCGAGATCGTCCGCTCGGGGTTCGTCGAGGGCCACCACTACGGGTCGATCGTGGCGCTCGACGGCGCAGGCGAGGTGGAGTGGTCGGTGGGGGACGCCGACCAGCCGATCCTGCCCCGGTCGTGCAACAAGCCGATCCAGGCGCTGGCGATGGTGCGGCTCGGGCTGAGGCTCCCGCCGGAGCTGCTCGCGCTGGCCTGCGCCTCCCACTCCGGGGAGGACTTCCACCTCGAGGGAGTCCGCCGCATCCTCGGGCTCGCCGGTCTCGACGAGTCGGACCTGCAGACTCCCGCCGGCTACCCCCTCGACGATGACGCCCGGGAGGCCCTGCTCCGCAGCGGCGGGGGTCCCGGCGCCGATCCACATGAACTGCTCGGGGAAGCATGCCGCCATGCTCGCCACCTGCCGGGTCAACGGCTGGGACACCGCGACCTACCGCTCGCCCGACCACCCGCTGCAGGCCGCGACCCGGGAGACGTTCGCCGAGCTGGTCGGGGAACGCGTGGACACCGTCGCGGTCGACGGCTGCGGCGCGCCGCTCTTCCCGGCCTCGCTCGTCGGGCTGGCGCGGGCCTTCCGGAGGCTGGCGCTCGGTCTCGACGGCGACGGACCGGCCCGACCCGCAGGTCGCGGAGGTGGCCGACGCGATCCGGGCGCACCCGGACGTACGTCTCCGGCACCCGTCGGGACGAGCTGCACCCTGCTGACGGCCATCCCCGGAGCGATCGGCAAGGCCGGTGCGGAGTCCTGCTACGCCGTCGCGCTGGCCGACGGTCGCGCCATCGCGCTCAAGACCGACGACGGCGCCCCCCGGGTCCGGCCGGTGCTGATGGCCGAGGCGCTGCGCCGCAGCGGGATCGACACCGGGCCCGGCGTGGACACCGAGGCGGTACGTCGTACCGGCCAGGTCGCCCTGCTCGGCGGCGGCGAGCCGGTGGGCGAGATCCGGGCCTGCTTCTGAGGTGCTGAGGCCTGAGGCCAGCGTGCCGCGTCTGGCGGCGGGTGTGGAACTCCTCACGCTAGCCCAGTTTGCATTTTGCTAGCTGGAGTTAGCAGGATGGGGGCATGGCCAGGACCAAGGTCGGGAAGACCGTCGAGTCTCTCGGCGACTACCTCAAGGAGCAGCGCGTCGCAGCGCGCCTGTCCCTGAGGCAGCTCGCGGAGCAGGCCGGCGTGTCCAACCCCTACCTGAGCCAGATCGAACGAGGGCTTCGCAAGCCCTCGGCCGAGGTGCTGCAGCAGATCGCCAAGGCGCTGCGGATCTCGGCGGAGCAGCTCTACATCCGGGCCGGGATCGTCAGCCCCGAGGACGGGGTCGGCGTCCCACAGGAGAGGTCCGTCGAGCTCGCGATCCTGGGCGATGCCGGTCTCACCGAGCGGCAGAAGCAGTCCCTGCTGGACGTGTACTCGTCGTTCCTCTCGCTCAACGCGTCGACCATTGACGCGGCGATGGAGCAGCCGGCTGAACCCACACCGGTCCTGGACACCGACCAGACCATCAACCACAAGGAGTGAATGTCATGGCCAAGGCCAAGTTCGACATCAAGACCGAGGCGACCCGCGGGCTGTACGCCGGTGCCGGCGTCGCCGACCTCGCCGTCGAGACCGTGCGCGAGTACGTCGCCGAGGCGCAGACCCGGTTCGCGGACGTCCAGAAGAACGTCGCCGGGTTCGACTACTCGCGCGAGGCGCTGCGCAAGCAGGTCAACGCCCGCGTCGAGGCCCTGAGCAAGGACGCGAAGGCCCGCCGTGCGGCCGCCGAGGCGCGCGTCGCGGGGCTCCGCAAGGAGGCCACGACGCGGGTGAGCGAGAACGCCGACACCGCGACCGACGCCTACGGCGACCTGGTCAAGCGTGGCGAGACCCTCGTCGCGCCGGATCCGTCGCCAGGAGGCCACCAAGGCGACCACGCAGGTCGGCCAAGACCACCTCCGCCAAGGCGAAGACGACGTCGACCCAGGCGAAGAAGACCGCCAAGAAGTCGACGGCGACGGCCAAGAAGACCGCCAAGAAGTCGCCTGCCAAGAGCAGCGCCAAGGCGACCGCCACGGCCGCCAAGAGCACGGCGTCCAACGCGGCGCAGGCCACGACCGACGCCGCGTCGAAGGTCGGCGACTGAACCCACGCGCGGCTCCAGCTGAGCCGAGCAGTGCGCTGTGAAGACGAGGCCCCCGGAGGTATGAGCTCCGGGGGCCTCGTGCTGCACTTCGGCGCCGACTGGTCTGCCGGTGGTCGGCCGGATAGGCTGTGCTCGTGGTGGACGTGTTCGCGTTCGAGAGCTACTTCATGCTCGCGGTCGCCGTCGCCCTGCTGGCGGTGAAGGTGTTCGCGTTCGTCAGCTCCCTGCTCTTCTCCACCGAGTCCTACCGGGCGGCCGGCAAGCTGACCAAGCCGGCCTGGTGCGCGATCCTCGGCCTCGGGGTGGCCTGCCAGCTCCTCTTCGGCCCGCTGAACCTGATCAACCTGGCGTTCACGATCGGCGCCCTGGTCTACCTCGCCGACGTGCGCCCCGCCCTTGCCTCGCTCACCCGGCGCTGACATGGGGCAGGAGCAGCTGTTCGTGTCCCGTCCGTGGGGCACGTGGCAGGTCCTCGACGAGGGCGCCGGGTACAAGGTCAAGCGGATCGAGGTGCTCCCGGGGCACCGCCTCTCCTACCAGACCCACGCCCACCGCTCGGAGCACTGGATCATCGTCGCCGGCATCGCCACCTGCCTGATCGACGGCCGGACGGTCGTCGCCCACCCGGGCCAGAGCGTGCACGTAGCCGTGGGCCAGGCCCACCGCATCGCCAACCTGCACGACGAGGTCCTCGTGATCATCGAGATCCAGCGCGGTGCCTACACCGGCGAGGACGACATCGTCAGGCTCGACGACGACTACGGGCGGGACGCGTCGATCACTGCCCCTTGACGGCGTACGCCGCCTCGGTGCGCTCCTTGTGCGGGCGCCACCAGTCCTCGTGGGCGCGGTACCACTCGACCGTCTGGCCCAGGCCGGACCCGAAGTCGGCGTACCGAGGTCGCCAGCCGAGCTCGGTGCGCAGCTTGGTCGGGTCGATCGCGTAGCGCAGGTCGTGTCCGGCCCGGTCGGTCACCTGGTCGAAGTCGTCGGCAGGGCGGCCGAAGTGCTCCAGGATCATCCGGATCACGCTGAGGTTGTCGAGCTCGCCGTCGGCGCCGATCAGGTAGGTCTCGCCGATCCGGCCGTTCCGGAGGATCTCCCACACGGCCGACGAGTGGTCGCTCACATGGATCCAGTCGCGCACGTTGCGCCCGGCGCCGTAGACCCGGGGACGGACGCCGTCGATGAGGTTGGTGATCTGGCGGGGGATGAACTTCTCGACGTGCTGCCAGGGGCCGTAGTTGTTCGAGCAGTTGGAGATCGTGGCCCGGACCCCGAAGCTGCGCACCCAGGCGCGGACCAGGTGGTCGGAGCCGGCCTTGCTCGCGGAGTAGGGGCTGCTCGGCCGGTACGCCGTGTCCTCGGTGAACCGGTCCGGGTCGTCGAGCTCGAGGTCGCCGTAGACCTCGTCGGTGGAGATGTGGTGCAGCCGGGTCCCGGCCTTGCGGACCGCCTCGAGGAGCGTGAACGTCCCGACCAGGTTGGTCTGCACGAACGGCCCGGGGTCGGTGAGCGAGTTGTCGTTGTGGGACTCCGCGGCGAAGTGCACGACCGCGTCGTGCTCGGCGACCAGTGGGTCGACCGTGGCCGGGTCGGCGACGTCGCCCACGACGAGCCGGACCCGGTCCGGCGGGAGGCCGGCGAGGGACTGCTCGCTGGCGGCGTAGGTCAGCTTGTCGAGGACGGTCACCTCGACGTCGGTGTGGCCGACGAGGTGATGGACGAAGTTGGCGCCGACGAAGCCGGCGCCTCCGGTGACGAGTACGCGATCCACGGTGGGCAGTGTAGGTCTCAGGGCGCGCCCTAGGATGCGCACCATGCGCGGCATCATCCTGGCGGGCGGCACTGGCTCGCGACTGCACCCGATCACGCAAGGCGATCAGCAAGCAGCTCGTCCCGGTCTACGACAAGCCGATGATCTACTACCCGCTCTCCACGCTGATGCTCGCGGGGATCCGGGACATCCTGGTGATCACCACCCCCCACGAGGCCGACCAGTTCGAGCGGCTGCTGGGCGACGGGTCGGCCTGGGGCGTGCGGCTCGACTACGCCGTGCAGCCGAGCCCCGACGGGCTGGCGCAGGCGTTCCTGATCGGCGAGGAGCACATCGGCGACGACCGGGTGGCCCTGGTCCTCGGCGACAACATCTTCTACGGCGGTGGCCTGGGCCGGATGCTGCGCAGCTACACCGACGTCGAGGGCGCGGTGGTCTTCGGCTACCGCGTGGCCGACCCGACGGCGTACGGCGTGGTGGAGTTCGACAAGGACGGTCGCGCCCTCTCCCTGGAGGAGAAGCCGGAGAAGCCGCGCAGCAGCTACGCCGTGCCGGGGCTGTACTTCTACGACAACGACGTGGTGTCGATGGCCCGGTCGCTGGCCCCCTCGCCGCGCGGCGAGCTGGAGATCACCGACCTCAACCTGCGCTACCTCGAGGCCGACCGGCTCAAGGTGGTGGAGATGCCCCGGGGCGCGGCGTGGCTGGACACCGGCACGTTCGAGAGCCTCAACGACGCCAGCAACTTCGTGCGCACCCTCGAGGCGCGGCAGGGCTTCAAGATCGCCTCGCCGGAGGAGGTGGCCTGGCGGATGGGGTTCATCTCCGACGAGCAGCTGGCCGACCAGGCCAGCCAGCTCGTCAACAGCGGGTACGGCGCCTACCTGCTGGACCTGCTCGACTCCCGCTAGATCGCGAGGTCCGCGTCGACCATCCGCCCCACGAGCTCCTCGAAGCCGACCGTCGGCGCCCAGCCGAGCTCCCGCCGCGCCCGGGAGGCGTCGCCGGTGAGCTCGGTGGGGTCGGCCGGGCGCACGAGCGCCGGGTCGGTGTCGACGAGGCCCTCCCAGTCGTCGATGCCGGCGTGGTGGAACGCCGCGGCGGCGAAGTCGCGGACGCTGTGGCTCACGCCCGGTGGCGATGACGAAGTCGCGTGGGCACGTCGGCCCGGGCGGCCCGCACCAGGGCGTCGACGTAGTCGGGGGCCCAGCCCCAGTCGCGCCTCGCGTCGAGGTTGCCGAGGGAGAGCCGCTCGGCTCCGGCCCTGCGCGATGGCGGCGACGGTGGACGTGATCTTGCGGGTCACGAAGGTGGTCGGCCTCCGCGGTGACTCGTGGTTGTAGAGGATGGCGCTGACCGCGTGCAGGTCGCGCCGGCGGTAGACGTCGGCCGACAGGTGGGCGTAGGCCTTCGCGGCGCCGTACGGGTTGACCGGCCGGATCGGGGTCGTCTCGTCCTGGGGCGTCACCTCGGGCTGGCCGAAGATCTCGGCGCTCGACGCCTGGACGAAGCGGACCTGACGGCCGCTCTTGTCCTGTACCTGGAGCGCCGACTCCATCAGGGCGACCGCGGCGGTTCCGTTGACCAGCGCCGTCAGGTCCGGCTGGTCCCAGGACCGGGCCACCGAGCTGATCGCGGCCAGGTTGTAGACCTCGTCGGGGGCCAGGTCGAGGAGGAGGGCGCGGACGTCGTCCACCCGGGTCAGGTCGCCGGTGTGCAGCTCGACGCCGGGCGCCTCCGGCGGGGGGTCCTGCTCGTGGGCCAGGGCGTGCACCTCGACGCCCTCGGCGAGCAGCCGCTCGGCGAGGTAGCTGCCGTCCTGGCCGCCGATCCCGGTGACGAACGCGCGGGTCACGTCACCAGCCCTGCCGGGTGGCGTCGAGGTCGGCCTCGACCATCATCGCGACCAGCTCGGGGAAGGAGACGCGTGGGCTTCCACCCGAGCACGTCGCGGGCCTTGCTGGCGTCGCCGACGAGGGCGTCGACCTCGGCCGGCCGCATGAACCGC
Organism: uncultured Actinomycetota bacterium; assembly: GCA_963848795.1. GTDB lineage: Bacteria > Actinomycetota > Actinomycetes > Propionibacteriales > Nocardioidaceae > Nocardioides. Next base: position 63,896 of record CAWKEX010000009.1, on the reverse strand, counting down.
TTGTCCTGGCGCACGTAGGGCGTCCAGTCCTCGATCCCGACGTGGGCGAAGGCGAGGTCGAGGAAGTCGCGGATCGAGTGCGTCTCGCCGGTGGCCACGACGTAGTCGTCGCCGACCGGCTGCTGGAGCATCAGCCACATCGCCTCGACGTAGTCGCCGGCGAACCCCCAGTCGCGCGACGCGTCCAGGTTGCCGAGGGCCAGGTCCTCCTGGAGGCCGAGCTGATCCGGGCCACGGCCTGGCTGATCTTGCGGGTGACGAACTCCTGGCCGCGGCGGGGCGACTCGTGGTTGAAGAGGATCCCCGACGAGGCGTGCATGCCGTAGGACTCGCGGTAGTTGATCGTCATGTGGTGCCCGAAGACCTTGCTCACGCCGTACGGCGACCGCGGCCACAGCAGGGTGCGCTCGTGCTGCGGTGACTCCTGCACCTTGCCGAACATCTCCGAGCTCGACGCCTGGTAGAAGCGGACCCCGGTCGGGTCGTCGCCGGTGTGCAGCCGGATCGCCTCCAGCATGTTGAGCACGCCCTTGGCGGTGACGTCGGTCGTGAGGTGGGCGTTCTCCCACGAGTAGGCGACGAACGACACGGCGCCGAGGTTGTAGACCTCGTCGGGGTCGGAGTCGCGCAGCGCCCGGATCAGGCTGGACATGTCGGTCAGGTCGCCGTTGTGCAGCGACACGTCGGGGAGGAGCTGGCGGACCAGGTCGCGCTTGGGGTTGTTCTGGCCGCGGATCACCCCGTGGACGTCGTACCCCTTGGTCGAGCAGCAGCTCCGCCAGGTAGAGGCCGTCCTGGCCGGTGATGCCGGTGATCAGCGCCGTGGGCATGGGCGGATTGTGCCAGCGCAGCCTCGCGGTGTCGCGATCCCCGGGCACCATATACAACCAAATGGTTGACAACCGTGGATGGCGGGTCTAGCGTCGTTCGCAACCAAATGGTTGAGGAAGGGCGGATCCATGGCCGACGACCAGCTCTCCCGGGTCTTCGCGGCGCTGGCGGATCCGACCCGCCGCGACATCGTCGCCCGGCTCACCGAGGACGACGCCACGGTGGGCGAGCTGGCGGCGCCGTACGACGTGACCGTGCAGGCGGTCTCCAAGCACGTGAAGGTGCTGGAGGACGCCGGGCTGGTCACCCGCAGCCGCGACGCGCAGCGCCGGCCGGTCCACCTCGAGGCGAAGGTGTTCGACCTGATGACCAAGTGGATCGAGAGGTACCAGCGACAGGCCGAGGAGCGGTTCCAGCGCCTCGACGCGCTGCTCGCGCGGATGGACGACGAGGGCAACCTCGACCGACGAGCCAGACCAACGACGCAGACAAGGAACGAGGAGCATCATGACCACCACGAAGCACCGCGAAGCCCAGATCGTGGCCGACCCGAACATCCCGATCGTCACCATCACCCGCGAGTTCGACGCCCCGCCGGAGCGCGTCTTCCGCGCCTGGGAGGATCCCGAGCTGGTCAAGGTCTGGATGGGTCCGCGCTCGGTCGAGATGGACATCCAGACGTGGGACTGCCGCACCGGTGGCAGCTACCGGTACGCCGCGAACCGGGACGGCGAGGAGATGGCCACGTTCTACGGCTCCTTCCACGAGGCGCGCCCGGGCGAGCGGTTGGTGCAGACCTGGACGTGGGAGGGCCTGCCGGACGCCGTCTCCCTGGACATCATGACGTTCGAGCCGCTCGAGGGCGGGCGCAGCCGGATCGTCTCGGTGAGCGTGCTCGACTCGATGGAGGCCCAGGCGGGCATGCTCGCGAGCGGCATGGAGGTCGGCATCAACGAGGGCTACGAGAAGCTGGACGAGCTGCTGGAGTCCGGGCGGGCGTGAGCGCCGACACGAACGCCGCCGCCGAGGAGCACCGGCGGGTCGCCGGCGATCTTCACCGACCGGGTGCGCGGCACGACCGACTGGGAAGCCGCTGCCCCGGTCGAGGGCTGGACCGCGCGCGACGTCGTACGCCACCTCGTCGAGTGGTTCCCGGCGTTCCTCGAAGGCCGGCGCCGGCGTCGAGCTCGCCCACGGGCCCGTCGGTCGACGACGACCCGGTCGCCGCATGGCAGGTGCACTCCGACGCCGTCCAGGCGCTGCTCGACGACCCCGCGACGCCGACGAAGGTGATGAGCAACCCGCACATCGGAGACCTGCCCCTGGACGCGGCGGTCGACCAGTTCTACACGGCCGACGTCTTCATGCACACGTGGGACCTCGCCCGGGCGACCGGCCAGGACGAGACGCTGGACCCCGAGAAGTGCGCCGACGCTGCTGGCCGGCATGGAGCCGTACGAGGAGGCGATGCGCTCCAGCGGCCAGTACGGCCCCAAGGTCGACGTGCCGCCCGACTCCGACGTGCAGACCCGGATGCTGGCCTTCATCGGGCGCGACCCCCTGTGACGATCTGACCGCGGCCGGCACTGCCCGTAGGGTGGCGCGCATGAAGGTTCTCGTCACCGGCGGCGCCGGCTACATCGGCTCGATCACCGCCAAGGCGCTCGAGCAGGCCGGGCACACGCCGGTGATCCTCGACTCGCTGCTGACCGGCCCGCGGGTGTTCGTGAAGGACCGGATCTTCTACGAGGGCGACATCGCCGACCGGCAGCTCGTGCGGCGGGTGGTCGAGGAGCACCCGGACCTCGACGCGACGATCCACATGGCGGCGCGGATCATCGTCCCCGAGTCGGTGGCGCAGCCCTACGAGTACTACCGCGACAACGTCGCCAAGTCCCTCGAGCTCTTCGACGAGCTGGAGAAGCTGGGCAAGCCGCGCGTGCTGTTCTCCTCCTCGGCCTCGCTCTACGCGCTCAAGCCGGAGTTCGAGGTCGTGGAGTCCGACGCCCTCGACCCCGGGTCGCCGTACGCCCGCACCAAGCGGATGATGGAGATGGTGCTGGAGGACATGTCGCGCGCGACCGGGCTGCGGGCGATCATCCTGCGCTACTTCAACCCGATCGGCTCCGACCCCGACCTCGAGTCCGGGATCTACGACAAGGAGCCCTCGCACGTGCTCGGCCAGCTGGTGATGGCCGCCCGCGGCATCAAGGACACGTTCACGATCACCGGCACCGACCACCCGACCCGCGACGGCACCGGCATCCGCGACTACATCCACGTGTGGGACCTTGCCCAGGCGCACGTGCGTGCGGTCGAGAAGTTCGACGACGTGCTGGCGGCGGTCGACGCCCCCAGCGCGATCATCAACGTCGGCACGGGCTCCGGCGTGACCGTGCGCGAGCTGGTGGCGTCGTTCGAGCGGGTCTTCGGTCAGGAGGTGCCGGTGACCGAGGCGCCGCCGCGACCCGGCGACGCCGTCGGTGCCTTCGCCAACGTCGACCGCTCCGCGGAGCTGCTGGGCTGGAAGACCACGCTCACCCTCGACGACGCCATCGCCTCCGCCCTGGCCTGGGGCGAGAAGCGACAGGAGATCCTGGGGTACGAGTGACTGCTCGGTGGCTGATGGTGGTCGTGTCGCTGCTCCTGGTGGGCAGCGGCGGGGCGGCGTGGGCGCAGCCGACGATCGGTGCCGAGTCGGGCCTCGCGCGCCGCAAGCCCGCTGGAGGGCAGGACCATCGTCCTCGACCCCGGCCACCAGCTCGGTAACCACAACTTCCCTCGCAAGTGCGCACGCCTGGTTCCCGCCGGTGGAGTCCGGAAGCCGTGCAACACGACCGGAACGGCGACCCGTGGCGGCTACCCGGAGGCGACGTTCGTCTGGCAGGTGTCGCAGCTGCTGGCGGCGCGCCTCAGAGGGCTGGGCGCGGACGTGATCATGACGCGCCAGAGCAACCGGCAGGACCGGTGGGGTCCGTGCGTCGACGTACGCGGTCGCAAGGGCAACCGGGTCGGGGCGGACCTCAAGGTCAGCGTCCACGCCGACGGGGCCACCGGCCGCGGGGCGCGGGGGTTCCACGTGATCGCCCCCACCAATCGCCGGCCGTGGACGCACGACATCTTCGGGCCCTCGCGCCGGCTGGCGCGGGAGACCAGGGCCGCGCTGCGTCGCGTCGGCATCCCGGTCGCCAACTACACCGCGGGTGGGGACGGGATCGACTTCCGCTCCGACCTCGGCACCCTCAACCTGGCCAACATCCCGTCCGTGATGGTCGAGCTGGGCAACATGCGAAGCCCTCGTGACGCACACCGGATGACGTCGAGGAAGGGTCGCGCGACCTACGCCCGGGCCCTCGCCCAGGCCGTGGTCCACCACCTCCGCTGACCCCGACCTCTCCGGTGGTTGAGGGCGAGCGGAGCGGACCCTTTCCCGGATAGTCCGTCACGAAGAGCTCCATTCCGGCCCATCAAGTGGATCCTTTCGTGACGGACTATCCGCCCCAGGCAGCGGCCGCGTCACGGGTGCCAGTGGTTGGGTACCTTGGCGGCCATGGCGGCGGGGGAGACGACGGCGTTCGCGCCGATGCGCGTGCGCAACTTCCGGTGGTACTTCCTCTCCAGCTTCGTCAACATGGCCGGAACCATGATGGCGCCGGTGGCGCTGGCGTTCGCCGTGCTGGAGGTCTCGGACTCGCCGACCGCCCTCGGCGCGGTGCTCGCGGCCAACTCGATCCCGCTGGTGCTCTTCCTGCTCTTCGGCGGGGTGATCGCGGACCGGCTTTCGCGGGTCCTGATCCTGCGAGTGGGCGCCCTGGTCCTGGCGGCCACGCAGGGGATGGTGGCCACCCTGGTCATCACCGACACCGCCGAGCTGTGGATGCTGATCGTGCTCGAGGCTCTCAACGGCCTGACGCTGGCGCTGGTGTTCCCGGCGTTCGCCGCGATCATGCCGCAGCTGGTGCCGCGCGACATGCTGCAGTCAGCCAACGTCCTGCAGTCGATGTCACGAGGCGCCCTGCGGGTCGTGGGTCCGAGCATCGCCGCGCTCCTCGTGGTCGCGGTTGGCCCCGGCTGGGCGCTGGCCGCCGACGCCCTCAGCTTCCTGATCGCGTCGCTCCTCCTGCTCCCGGTCCGACTGCCCGGACCCGTGCGCGACGCGGACGCACAGTCGACGTTCGCCGAGCTGCGCGAGGGCTGGTCGCTGTTCGCGGGTACGACGTGGCTCTGGGTGATCGTGCTGGCGTTCGGCGTGCTCAACGCCATCCACAGCGGTGCCCTCCTCACCCTCGGGCCGGTGGTGGCCAAGGACACGATCGGCGAGCAGGGCTGGGGCTACATCCTCTCCGCGGAGTCTCTCGGCCTGCTCGCGATGACCGCGGTGATGCTCCGCCGCCGGCTCGAACGGCCCCTCTTCTTCGGCATGCTCGGCATCGCCACCGCAGGGTTCCCGATGATCGTCCTCGGCGCCGCGCCCGAGCTCCTGCCCCTGGTCGTGCTCGCGTTCGTCGCAGGGGCGGGCATCGAGCTGTTCACCCTGGGCTGGACGCTGGCGATGCAGGAGCACATCGAGGCGCGGATGCTCTCGCGCGCCTACTCCTACGATGCCCTCGGCTCGTTCGTTGCGATGCCGATCGGTCAGCTGGCCTACGGTCCGCTCGCCTTGGCGTTCGGCTACGGCGACGTGCTCATCGTCAGCGGCATCGTCTACACGAGCATCTGCCTGCTCACGCTGGTGTCGGCGGCGGTACGGAACCTGCAGCGGGCTCCCGCCGAGGTCACCGTCCACTCCTGAGACCGGGCGGACCGACGGCCCGAGGAGGGTCGCTACGCTGCCGGGGTGCCCGTGGATCCGCAGCTCGCCGGCCTCCTGCGCTTCATCAAGGACGCCGGCTACCCGCCGATGTACGAGGGAACCCCCGAGGCCGCCCGGAAGGGATTCCGCGCGATGTGGGCGGGAACCGTGCCGCCCGACCAGGTGGTCCAGGTCGGGTCCGTCGAGGAGCTGACGGTGCCCGGTGGTGACGGGGACCGGCCTGCCCGGCTCTACCGGCCCGCGACCGAGGGACCCCTTCCCACGGTCGTCTACTTCCACGGCGGCGGCTTCGTGATCGGGGACCTCGACACCCACGACCAGACCTGCCGTCGGCTGTGCGTCGACGCGGATGCGGTGGTGCTGTCGGTGGACTACCGCTTGGCTCCGGAGCACCCGTTTCCCGCCGGGGTCGAGGACGCCATCGCCGCCACCCGCTGGGCCGCCGGGCAGCGCCTCGGTGGCGACGACCGCCTCGGTGTCGCCGGCGACAGCGCGGGCGGCAACTTCGCCGCCGTCGTCGCGCAGACCATGCCCGAGCCGATCACGGCCCAGCTGCTCATCTACCCGGCGACGGACGCCTTCGGCGACTACCCGTCGCGGCAGGAGAACGCCGCCGACTACCTCCTCGAGCTCGCCGACATGCTCTGGTTCCACGGCCACTACACCGGCGGCGCCGACGTCGCGCCCGATGACCCCCGCTTCTCCCCACTCCGCGCAGGCTCGCTCGCCGGTCAGCCACCGGCCGTCGTGGCCGTCGCGGAGTTCGACCCGCTCCGCGACGAGGGCATGGCCTACGCCGCGCGGCTCGCGGCGGACGGCGTCACCGTCGACCTGGCGTCGTACGACGGGATGATCCACGGCTTCGTCGACATGGGAGCGTGGAGTACGGCGGCCGCGGACGCCGTCACCGACCTGAACGGCAGGTTCGCCAAGCTCCTGCACGTCACCTGACCCGAGAGGAACCACATGGCCGACGAGGTCCTGACCGAGCGGCGCGACAACGTCCTGGTCGTCACGATCAACCGCCCCGAGGCGAAGAACGCGGTGAACGAGGCCGTCGCCCGGGGCGTGGCGGCCGCGATGGACGAGCTCGACGGAGACGACCAGCTCCGGGTGGGAGTGATCACCGGGGCGGGCGGCACGTTCTGCGCGGGCATGGACCTCAAGGCGTTCCTCGCCGGTGAGGTGCCGGTCGTCGAGGGTCGCGGCCTGGCCGGCCTGACCCAGCGTCCGCCGCGCAAGCCGCTGATCGCCGCGGTGGAGGGCTGGGCCCTGGCCGGCGGCTTCGAGGTGGTCCTCGCCTGTGACCTGGTGGTGGCTGCGGCGACCGCGCGCTTCGGCGTACCCGAGGTCAAGCGCGGCCTGGTCGCCGCCGCCGGCGCCGCCCTGCGCCTGCCCAGCCTCATCCCGCAGCCGATCGCCCTGGAGCTGCTGCTCACCGGCGAGCCCGTCGACGCCGAACGAGCGTTCGGTCTCGGCCTCGTCAACCGCGTGGTGCCCGAGGGCGCGGCCCTGGAGGGAGCCCTCGAGCTGGCGGCGACGATCGCCGCCAACGGGCCGCTGGCGGTCGCGGCCACCAAGCAGGTGGCCCGCTCGGCAGGGGACTGGACGACGGAGGAGGGTTGGAAGCGGCAGGACGAGATCCTGTCCCCGGTCTTCGTCTCCGAGGACGCCCAGGAGGGCGCGGCCGCCTTCGCGGAGAAGCGCCCGCCCGTGTGGAAGGGCCGCTAGGGCTTCACCACGGGCACGCGGTAGATCGCGTCGACGTCGTGGGCTGTGATCCACACCAGCTCGTCATCCGCGGCGACGCTGCCGCTACCGGCGCCCGGGCCGTAGCTGATCACGGCCGTGTTGGTCGCCGGGTCTACCTGCGCGACCAGTGTGCTGCTGACCCTGGCCCACACGTAGCCGCCGCCGATCGCGAGGTCGCCGCCTCGGATGAATCCGCCATCGACTGGGATGGTGGCCACCACCTTGTCGGTCTTCGGGTCGACCCGAGTGACGGTGCCGTCGACGTTGTTCTGCACCCAGACCCCGCCCTCGCCGACCGCGAAGAACCGGGCACCGGCGCCCGTCTTCGTCCTGGCGACGATCCGACCGGTGTCCGGGTCGATCCGCAGGATCCGACCCTGCCCGGGATCGGTCACCCACACGCCGCCCAGACCCGAGCGGACGCCGGCAACGCTGACTGGAACCGGGAACCGGCCGGTCACCCGGTTGGTGGCCGGGTCGATGCGGACCAGCCGCACACCTGACCTTGCGTTGACGATCGCCCAGGCGCCGCCGGTGTCGGCTGCCACCGAGCCCTCCGGCACCAGCCCGCCACCCAATGGGATCGACGCGATCAGCTTGCCGCTGCCGGGGTCGATCCGCAGCAGTCGCGACCGGTCTGAGCAGTCGCCGGCCCACAGATCGCCGTACCCGACATCCATCGCGGTGCAGGTGCCGATGTCGGTCTTGATCCGCGCGGTCTCCTTCCCGGTCTCGGGCGAGAGTCGGACCACCGCGTTCGGGACGGTGACCCAGGGGGCGCCGTCGATCACCTGGATCCAGTCGGCGTCGTCGACGTGGAGCGTTCGGCCGTCCGCGTCCTCGACCGTCTCGACTGGCGGCAGCTCGTTGGCGGACGGCGCGGGCTCGGACGTCGAGGGCTCGGTGGCGGGTGCGGAGTCCTCCGAGCAGCCCGAGGCCGCGACCAGGCTTGCGGACAGGAGGAGGAGCAGGGTGGCCGTCGCGCTCAGGCCGACCCCGCCGCGGACTTCTCGTCCGTCCATATCCGGACGGTACGCCGTGCCAGCCCCGGACCGGGCCGTTTGGGCCATCAGCTGTTCAGTACTGTCGCGACATGGACCTGACCCTCTCGGACGAGGAGCGCGAGGTCCGCGAGTGGGTGCGGACGTTCGTCTCGAAGGAGATCATGCCGCTCGAGCAGACGGTGCTGGAGCGGGAGCGCCGCCACGAGCGAGGGCTGCTGTCCGACGAGCTCAAGGCCCTGCAGGACAAGGCCAAGGCGTCCGGGTTCTTCGGGGTGCAGACGCCCGAGGAGTACGGCGGAATGGGCCTCGGGGCGCTGATGAGCGCGCTGATCGAGGTGGAGCTGGGCCGGTCCTTCGTGCAGTTCAAGTTCGGCGGCGACGCCGACAACATCCTCTTCAGTGGCAACGACGAGCAGAAGCAGTCCTACCTCCTGCCCACGATCAACGGTGAGAGGAAGAGTTGCTTCGCGATCACCGAGCCCGGCGCCGGGTCGGACGCGCGGAACATCCGCACGACCGCCGTCCGCGACGGCGACGAGTGGGTCATCAACGGGGAGAAGACGTTCATCACCGGCGGCGACATCGCCGACTTCTGCCTGGTCTTCGCGGTCACCGACAAGGAGAAGGGCGCCGACGGCGGGGTCACGTGCTTTCTCGCCGACCGGGATGCCGGGTGGACCTCCACCATCATCGACACCATGGGTGAGTGGGGGCCGGCGGCGCTGTCCTTCCAGGACGTGCGCGTGCCGCACTCGTCGATCCTCGGCGAGGAGGGTCGTGGCTTCGAGCTCGCCATGCGGTGGATCGGCAAGGGGCGCTACATGCTGCCGGCGCGAGCGCTCGGTGCGTGCGAACGGCTCGTCGAGATGGCGATGGAGCACGCCCAGAACAGGGAGACCTTCGGCGCCCCGATCGCCACGCGCCAGGCGATCCAATGGATGGTCGCCGACTCCGCTGTCGAGATCGAGGCGCTGCGCTGGCTGGTGCTGACGGCGGCCTGGCAGGTCGACCACGGCCACGACTCGCGGCAGGCGCAGTCGATGGCGAAGCTGTACGGCGGCGTCAAGGCCAACGAGATCGTCGACCGGATGCTCCAGATCCACGGGGGCATGGGCTACACCCGCGAGCTGCCGATCGAGCGGTGGTACCGCGAGCTCCGCCTCCTCCGCATCTACGAGGGCACCGACGAGATCCAGCGCCGCACCATCGCCCGCAACCTGCTGGCCGGTCACGCCTCGGTGCGTGGCCACCTGGGATGATAAACACCCCACGAAGCCGCTCGCTGCGCTCACGCCTCCGCGGGGACCCCGAGTGATCCGCACCTACCACTGGGACGACTGGACGCTCGGCGCCCTGCTCGAAGCCCGGCGGGAGACCTCGGTGAGCCTCGTCGTACCCGCCCGCAACGAGGCCGCCACCGTCGGTGACGTGGTCACGCGGGTGCGCGAGCGGCTGGTGGACACCGTGCAGCTGCTGGACGAGATCGTGGTGATCGACTCCGACTCCACCGACGACACCTCGGCGGTGGCGGCCGACGCCGGCGCGGTCGTCCACAGTGCCGCGGAGATCCGGCCCGACCTCGGCACCTACCCCGGCAAGGGCGAGGCGATGTGGAAGTCGCTGTTCGTGACGAAGGGTGACGTCCTGGTCTTCATGGACGCCGACCTCCTCGACTGGGACACGCACTTCGTGCCCGGGTTGCTCGGTCCGCTGCTCACCGCCCCCGGGGTCGAGCTGGTCAAGGGGTTCTACGAGCGCCCGCTGGGCGACGCCGCCTACGAAGGCGGCCGGGTCACCGAGCTGGTCGCCCGTCCCCTGATCTCGCTCCTCTTCCCCGACCTGGCCGGGTTGCACCAGCCGCTGGCGGGGGAGTGGGCCGTCCGGCGGTCGCTGTTCGAGTCGCTGGCCGTGCCCACCGGGTACGCCGTGGAGCTGGCCGCCCTGATCGACACCACCGCAACCGTCGGAGTCGACGCGATCGCCCAGGTCGACCTCGGTCGACGGGCACACCGTCACCAGTCGCTGCGCGACCTCGGTGGGATGGCGCGGCAGATCATGGCCATGGCCCTGGGTCGGGCGGGGGTCGCTCCCGACGCGCTCGCCGCCGGTCAGGGCGCGGCCGACGAGCCGACCGAGCGGCCGCCGGCCAGGGAGGTCGCGTGACGCTGAGGCTGGGGCGGCACGAGTTCGCCGACGACGCGACGTTGATGATGGCGATCGTCAACCGCACCCCCGACTCGTTCTACGACCGCGGCGCGACCTGGGACGAGGAGCGGGCCCTGGAGCGGGTGGACCTCGTGGTTGCAGAGGGCGCCGAGATCGTCGACATCGGCGGGATCAAAGCCGCTCCGGGTGCGCAGATCGGCCCGGAGGAGGAGAAGTCGCGGGTGGTGGACTTCGTGGCGCGGGTCCGGGCGTCGTACCCCGACCTCGTCATCTCCGTCGACACCTGGCGGGCCGAGGTGGGCCGCGCCGTGTGCGAGGCCGGCGCCGACGTCCTCAACGACGCGTGGGGTGGCGCGGACCCGGGGCTGGTCGACGTCGCCGCAGAGTTCGGAGCCGGGCTGGTCTGCACCCACACGGGCGGGGTCACGCCGCGCACCCGCCCCTACCGGATCGAGTACGACGACGTCGTGGCGACCGCGATCGCCGACACGGTGGCCTACGCCGAGCGGGCCGTCGCCGCAGGTGTGGCGCCCGACGGTGTCGTCATCGACCCGGCTCACGACTTCGGCAAGAACACCTTCCACTCGCTCGAGCTCACCCGGCGACTGGGCGAGATGGTCGACACGGGCTGGCCGGTGCTGGTGTCACTGTCCAACAAGGACTTCGTCGGCGAGACCCTGGGCCTGCCCGTCGGGGAGCGCCTTCCCGGGACGCTCGGGGCCACCGCCGTCTGCGCCCTGGCCGGCGCCCGCATCTACCGCGTCCACGAGGTGGCGGAGACCCGGCAGGTCGTGGACATGGTGTGGTCGATCGCCGGTCGGCGGCCGCCGTGGCGCGCGATCCGGGGGCTCCAGTGACCCGGGTGGTCCTCGTGCCGGGAACGCTCGCGCTGCTGCCGGAGTACCCCAGCCTCGAGGATCCGGTCGCCGAGCTGCGGACGGCGTGCCACGAAGCGGTGGCGTGGCTGGTCGAGGCGGGGCCGGTCATGATCCTGGCCGAGGAACAGGGGCAGCGCCTCGGGGAGCACCTGGTGTCGGAAGCTGGGGGCTCCACGCGCCTGGAGCCCACGCCGCACGACCCGTGGGGGAGAGATGCGACCGTGCTCGTCGTCGGCAACGGCAGCGCCTGCCGCACGGAGAAGGCGCCCGGACACTTCGACGAGCGGGCCGCGGCGTTCGACGCGGGCCTGGGCCGCTGTCTGAGGGACGGGCGGTCCGAATCCCTGGCCGCCATCGACCGCGAGCTTGCGCGCGAGCTGTGGGCGAGCGTCGACGCGATCGTCGAGATGGCCAGGGTGCCGGACATCTCGCTCGTGCAGGTCGACTACGACGACGATCCCTACGGCGTCCAATACTGGGTCGTCCGCTGGGCTTCGCGGTTACCGTGAAAAGGTGCGCCTGACCTACACGAGGGAGCGCGGGGCGGGCTGGGCTCGCGCCGCCATGTACGCCGGCGGCTTCGTGGTGCTGCTCTGGGTGATCGAGGTCGTCGACTACGTGCTGGGCAACCGCCTCGACGAGGAGGGAGTCCGGCCCCGTGACGACGAGGGCCTGATCGGGATCCTGTTCGCGCCGCTGCTGCACGCCGGCTGGGATCACCTGCTCGCCAACACCCTGCCGCTGCTGGTGCTCGGGTTCCTCGTCTTCCTCTCCGGCATCGGACGCGCCCTCGCAGCGACCGCCGTGATCTGGGTCGTCGGCGGGCTGGGCACCTGGCTGATCGCTCCCGAGCACACCGTCCACATCGGCGCGTCGGTGATCGTGTTCGGGTGGCTGACCTACCTGATCCTGCGGGGCATCTTCGCCCGCAGCGAAGGCCAGATCGCTCTGGGCGCCGTCATCCTGGTCCTCTACGGGGGTGCCTTGCTGGGTGTCCTCCCCGGCCAGCCGGGTGTCTCCTGGCAGGGGCACCTCTTCGGCGCCATCGGCGGGGGACTCGCTGCCTGGTGGCTGGCCCCGGACCGGAACAAGCAGGCCTACGTCTGACCGCCCGCGGAATGCCAGCCGGCCGACGCGGGTTGGGGTGGGCGTGCCCCAGGACTCCCGCCGCGTCTCCGTGCTGCTGGGAGTCCTGTTCGGGCTCGCGGGCATGGGCTCGTCGTCCGCGGCGATCGTGCTGCCGACGGTGGCGGAGGACTTCGGCATCGGCGTAGGGGTCGCCGCGTGGACGATCAGCCTCTACGTCCTCATGCTCGCGGTCACCACGGCCGTCCACGGCCGGATCTCCGACCTCGTCGGTGTCCGCCTCCCGCTGCTGGTGGGGGTCGGGATGATGACCGGTGGCGCCCTGGTCGCCGCCCTCGCGCCGTCGTACGGCGTGTTGCTGGTCGCGCGGATGTTCCAGGGAGCCGGTGCGGCCGCCATACCAACGCTGGGCGTGGCGCTGCTCAGCTCCCGCTACCACGGCGAGGTCCGCGCCCTCGCCCTCGGAAGGTTGGCGGGCCTCGCGGCCGCGGTGAGCTGCTTCGGCCCGCTGGTCGGAGGCGTCGTCGAGAGCGTTTGGGGATGGCGGGCCGTGATGGCCCTGCCGATCCTCGGCGTGTGCGTGCTGCCGTTCCTGTGGCGCACGCTCACTGGCGGTGGGACGGGCGCCCGGCTGGACGTGCTCGGGGCCGTGCTGGTGGCATCGACTGCCGCCGGCGTTGTCCTCCTGCTGCAGTCCCCGAGCACCGGGCGGCTGGTGGCGGGGGCCGGTCTCCTGCTGGTGCTGGTCGGCGTGCCACTCGTGGCCATGTGGGTACGCCGGCGCCCGGATGGCTTCCTCCCGCTCGACGTCGTGCGCAACCAGACCGTCGTCCGCAGCGCCGTGGCCGCGGCCGCGATCCCGGCTGCGTGGTTCGCCCAGCTGGTCGGTGTCCCTGTGGTGCTCGTCGGCCACGGCTGGGAGCCCTGGCAGGTCGGCACGCTGCTGCTCCCGAGCGCCGCCTTCGCCCTGTTCGTGCCCCGGCACGTCGGGCCGCTCCTCGCTCGGTTCGGGGCCGCCCGCTGCCTCGCGCTCTCGGGGCTGGTCGCAGCGGCGTCGCTGGTGCTGGCCGCGGTGGGCACCGCGCTGCCGGCGGCCTGGGCGCTGGTGCCGGCCGTGATCCTGGCGACGGTCTCGTTCGGGATCGGCCAACCGGCGCTGGCGGCGGGCGTGGGCGACGCGGTCACCCACGACGTCCGCGGCGTGGCCCTCGGCATCGCGACCCTGCTCTTCCTCGTCGGCGGCAGCATCGGCTCCGCCGCCGTGGCCGGCCTCGGCGACCTGGTCGGCGTCCCCGGAAGCCTGGGCATCCTCGCCGCATTCCCGCTGGCCGGGATCGCCGTTCTCGCCCCCGAGCTGCGACGGGTCCGCGTGGACACCGCCACCCGGTGAGCGACCCGACCCGGCCCGGGTCCAGACTGGCGTCATGCGCGTTCTGATCGGCGACACCGTCCGACCGGGCCAGGACGGGACGATCGGCATGGGCGACCTCAAGGCGCTGTACGCCGCCCCGTCGACACCGTGGCTCCGGGTCAACATGGTCTCCACGCTGGACGGTGCGGTGACCGGCGAGAGCGGGCGGAGCGGGGCGATCAGCAACGACGTCGACCAGCAGGTGTTCGAACTGCTGCGTGAGCTGGCCGACGTGGTGGTGGTCGGTGCCGGGACTGCCCGGATCGAGGGTTACCGGCCGGCCGACCTGCCGATCGTCGTCGTCAGCCGCTCGGGCCGGCTGCCGGAGAAGCTGCGCGGCGTCGAACCTGGCCGGGTGATCCTCGCCACCTGCCAGCACGCGCCTGAGCTGGCCGAGGCCCGACGGTTGCTGCCGCCGGGGGACCTGCTCCTCCTCGGCTCGCACCGCGTCGACCTCCGCGCGATGCGGCAGCGACTCGAGGAGCGCGGGTTCAAGGACCTGTTGTGCGAGGGCGGACCCCACCTGCTGCGGGACCTGCTCGACCAGGGTGTGGTCGACGAGCTGGACGCCACCGTCGTACCCCGCCTGGTCTCCGGCCTGCACCCGCGCGTCACCAACGGCCCCCCGATCGACGTACCCCTCCGGCTCAAGACGCTGGTCGAGGAACGTGGCACTTTGCTGGGGCGTTGGTTCATCTGATCATTCGCCAGATTCGGAAGCCTTGGTCCGCCTAAACTCGCCGGTCTGGGCCAGCAGCGACCCTGCGTCCCCCGATAGTCCAGGAAGGTCCGAAAGCGCATGCGCATCGACTGGGTCCCGTACTCCGCGGCCGCTCTCGTGCTTGGTGCGACCGCGCTCTCGGTCGGCGCGCTGATCCTGCCCTCGGGCAACGAGGCGGCGACCACGCTGCAGATGGCCGCGAACGACGGTGGCCGCTGGCTGGCCGTGGCCGTCCTCTACTTCCTCGCGGCGGTCACCCTGACCCTCGGCATGCCGTCGATCCTCACGCTCTTCCAGGTGCGTACGGACCAGGTTCGGGCTGACGGCGATCGGGGTGTTCACCATCGGCTGCGTCGGCCTCGCCGGCTTCGCGATGATGCTCGTCTTCTTCCGCGCGCTGGCGGTGAGTGATGCCATCGAGGCGGGGGCGATCGACCAGGTCAGCTCGGAGGTCGGTCTCAGCGTGTTCCTGCTCGGCTGGATCGGCGCCTTCTACCTCGGGGAGCTGCTGCTCGCGATCGCGCTGCTGCGCGCGGGCAACACGCCGTTCTGGATCCCGGGCGCGCTCCTCTTGCACGTGGCGCTCTTGCCAGTTTCGTCCTTCCTGCCGGATCAGATCCAGCCGATGACCGCCCTGCTGATCACCGTCGCCCTCTGCGGCGTCGGCATCACGGCCAACCAGAACGCCGCCAGGGTCGCGATACCCGTCTAGCGGCTTTGCGGGCGCGGAAGGCGGTCTGGGCGCGCTGGTTGGCGTCGAGCACCAACGTGCGGATCCGCAACCCGCGGCGGAGGCGAGACACGCCTAGACTCGATGCTTGGGTCAGATTCACGGCCACACCTGACCGGCCAAGAAGGGTCCGAGCACAAGATGCGCTTCGACTGGGTCCCGTACTCCGCAGCTTCCCTTGTGCTCGGTGCGACCGCGCTGTCGGTCGGGTCGCTGCTCCTGCCGTCGTACGCCGAAGCGGCGACGACCGTGCAAATGGCCCAGGCGCAAGGTGGCCAATGGCTGGCGGTGGCCGTCCTCTACTTCGTGGCGGCGGTGATGCTGACTCTTGGCATGCCGTCGATCCTGACGCTGTTCCATGTGCGTGGCGCCAAGTTCGGCCTGACCGCGGTCGGAATCTTTACCGCCAGCGCCGCCGGGACCGCCGGCTTCGCGATGCTGCTGATGTTCGTCCGGGCGTTGGTGCTGAACGACGCGATTCCCGATGCGACCGCGCTGGACGTGACCCGCGACACCGGGCTGACCGGGTTCCTCTACGTCTGGATCGGCACCATCGTGTTCGGCGAGCTGCTGCTCGCACTTGCGCTGCTTCGCGCCCACGCCACCCCGCGCTGGATCCCGGCGCTCTTGCTGATGCACGTCACCCTGCTGCTGATCGCGCCGTACCTGCCCGAGTTCATCGGGTCAGCGACGCCGTTGCTGCTCGTGGTGGCTTTGTCCGGCATCGGCATCCGGGCAGCCGCCCAGCGCACCCGCCCGGCCCTCTGACGCGAGCCGCTACTTCGCCTTGCGGGCGCGGCTCGCGGTCGGCGCTCCTTCGTCGCGCGATCGCTCGCCTCGCAGAAGACGATCAAGCAGCCCGCGGAGGCCTGCTGAAAAGTGCGGGTCCTTTGGATGGCGGGCTACTTGCTCGCCTTACGCGCTCGGCTCGCGGTCTTGGCGCGCTCATTGGCGTCGAGCACCAGCTTGCGGATCCGCACGGACTCCGGGGTGACCTCGACGCACTCGTCCTCGCGGCAGAACTCGAGGCACTGCTCGAGGCTGAGTCGCCGGGGCGGGACCAGCTTCTCGAAGTTGTCGGAGGTCGCGGACCGGATGTTCGTCTGCTGCTTCTCCTTGGTGATGTTGACGTCCATGTCGTCGGCGCGGGAGTTCTCGCCCACGATCATGCCCTCGTAGACCTCGGTCGCCGGCTCGACGAACATGATCCCCCGCTCCTGCAGGTTGGTCATGGCGTACGCCGTCGCCGCACCCTTGCGGTCGGCCACCAGTGAGCCCGAGTTGCGGGACCGGATCTCGCCGGCCCACGGCTCGTACCCCTCGAAGACGTGGTGGGCGATGCCGGTACCGCGGGTCTCGGTGAGGAACTCGGTGCGGAACCCGATCAGGCCGCGAGCCGGGACCAGGAACTCCATCCGGACCCAGCCGGTCCCGTGGTTGGTCATCTGCTCCATCCGGCGCCTTGCGGGTGGCGAGCAGCTCGGTGATCGCGCCGAGGTACTCCTCCGGAGCGTCGATGGTGAGCCGCTCGACGGGCTCGTGCACCTTGCCGTCGACGTCCTTCGTGACCACCTGGGGCTTGCCCACGGTCAGCTCGAAGCCCTCGCGGCGCATCTGCTCGACGAGGATGGCCAGCGCCAGCTCGCCGCGGCCCTGGACCTCCCAGGCGTCGGGACGGTCGGTCGGCAGGATCCGCAGCGACACGTTGCCGACCAGCTCGCTGTCGAGGCGGTCCTTGACGAGGCGCGCGGTGACCTTGGAGCCCTTGACCCGGCCGACGAGTGGCGAGGTGTTGGTGCCGATGGTCATCGAGATCGCGGGCTCGTCGACGTGGATGAGCGGCAGCGGCTTCGGGTCCTCCGGGTCGGCCAGGGTCTCGCCGATGGTGATGTCGGGGATGCCGGCGACGGCGACGATGTCGCCCGGCCCGGCGGACTCGCCGGGCTTGCGCTCGAGGCCCTCGGTGACGAGCAGCTCCGTCACCCGGACGTTCTTGACCGTGCCGTCGCGCTTGATCCAGGCCACGGTCTGGCCCTTGCGGAGCGTGCCCTGGTGGACCCGGAGCAGCGCGAGCCGGCCGAGGAACGGGCTGGCGTCGAGGTTGGTGACGTGCGCCTGGAGCGGCGCGCCCTCGTCGTACACGGGCGCCGGGATGGTCTCGAGGATGGTGCGGAACAGCGGCTCGAGGTCCGGGGAGCCGGGCAGGCCGCCGTTCTCGGGGATCTCGAGGCCGGCGCGACCGGCCCGGGCGCTGGCGTAGACGACCGGGAAGTCGAGCGCGTCCTGGCTGTGCGTGCTTCGTCGAGCAGGTCCATGAAGAGCTCGTAGGTCTCGTCGACCACCTCGGCGATCCGGGCGTCGCCGCGGTCGACCTTGTTGACGACCAGCACGACCGGCATGTCCGCGTTGAGCGCCTTGCGCAGCACGAAGCGGGTCTGGGGGAGCGGTCCCTCGGAGGCGTCGACGAGCAGGACGATGCCGTCGACCATCGACAGCCCGCGCTCGACCTCGCCACCGAAGTCGGCGTGGCCCGGGGTGTCGATGATGTTGATCGTCATCGGCTTGCCGTCGGCCGCTGGGCCGGCGTAGTGGATCGCGGTGTTCTTGGCGAGGATCGTGATGCCCTTCTCGCGCTCGAGGTCACCGGAGTCCATGATCCGCTCGCCCACGCCCTCGGCCTGGTGCTCGGTGAACGCACCGCCCTGGCGGAGCATCGCGTCGACCAGCGTGGTCTTGCCGTGGTCGACGTGCGCGACGATCGCGACGTTGCGGAGGTCTGTGCGCGTGGGCATGGCGTCGGCGGTCACTTTCGGGATGGGTGTGGACGCCGGTCCAGTCTAGGTGGCCGACGTCTACCCGCCGATTCGCCAGCGTCCGCCCATCCCGTCCCTGGATTCGGCTGCATCACTGACCGCCCTAGGCTGTCGGCCATGGCTTCCATCGCGACGAACACGAAGGTCGACCGCGACGAGCTGCTCGACTTCGCCCGCGTTCGGCACCGCTACGCGCTGATCACCGCCCGGCAGGACGGGCGGCCGCAGGTATCGCCCGTGACCGGCGGCGTCGATGGCGCCGGCCGGCTGGTGATCTCCACCTACCCGGCCCGGGCGAAGGCACGCAACCTGCGCCGCAACCCTGCCGCGACCGTGCTCGTCATGAGCGATGACTTCGACGGGCCGTGGGTGCAGGTCGACGGCACCGCCGAGGTCCTCGACATGCCGTCGCAGGAGGCCGAGGACGGGCTGGTGGAGTACTTCCGCTGCATCTCCGGCGAGCACGACGACTGGGAGGAGTACCGCGTGGCGATGCGCCGCCAGGGGAAGTCGTTGATCCGGGTCACCGTCGAGTCGTGGGGCCCCGTGGCGACCGGCGGCTTTCCGCCCGACCGGGCATGACGCTGGTCGCGGCCGCCGACGGGTCCGCCCTCGGCAACCCCGGCCCCGCCGGGTGGGCGTGGTACGTCGACGACGACTGCTGGGCCAGCGGCGGCTGGCCCCATGGGACCAACAACATGGGCGAGCTCACCGCTGTGCTCGACCTGCTGGAGCAGACCGCCGAGGTCGAGGACGACCTGCTTGTCTACTGCGACTCGACCTACGCCATCAAGGCGATCAGGGACTGGATGCCCCGCTGGAAGCGCCGCGGCTGGAAGAAGGGTGACGGAAAGCCGGTCGCCAACCTGGAGATCATGAAGGCGCTCGACCGGGCCATGCAGGGGCGTCGGGACCGGGTCCGGTTCGAGTGGGTCAAGGGGCACAGCGGGCACGAGCTCAACGAACAGGCCGACCGGCTGGCCAACGCCGCCGCACTGGCGCACCAGGAAGGCCGCGACCCGGAGTCCGGACCGGGCTTCGGCGCCGGTCGGTCGGCTCACGCCTTCGAGGTGACCGTGCCGCCGCCTCCGGACCCCGAGCTCGACCTGTTCGCGTCGAGCCGCGAGACCTGAGGACCGTCCTGCGGGCCGGCCTCCGGACCCTTGCTCGCGTCGGTAGGGGGCCGGTAGGCAAGGACCATGACGTCAACGCTCAGCTCGGCGAGGTGCAGCTTCGTCCCGCCGTACCTCCTCCGCCGGATCGCGGGGGCCGCTCCGGAGGCCGCGGCGGGCTGCACGGCCGCGCTCACCATCGACGAGGGCTTCCGTGCCCGACGGACGGCGCTGCCGGCGCGAACCGGCGGCCGGGACCGCGGCCGGTGCAGCCTGGACGATCCACTCCGCCGAGAACGGGACCACGCTCCCCGGGACGCCGGTGCGGTCCACCGGTCAGCCCGAGAGCGGGGACGAGGCGGTCGACGAGGCGGCGTACGGCGTCGCGGGCACGCTGGCGCTCTTCGCCGAGATCTACGGGCGCGCGTCCTATCGACGACGCCGGCGCGCCGGTGATCGCGACCGTGCACTACGGCCAGGACTACGTGAACGCCTTCTGGGACGGCACCCAGCTGGTGTTCGGCGACGGCGACCGGCGGGTCTTCGACCGGTTCACCAAGCCGGTGGACGTGCTCGGCCACGAGTTCTCCCACGGCGTGGTCCAGCACACCGCGGGGCTGGTCTACCAGGGCCAGCCGGGGGCGCTGAACGAGTCGGTGGCCGACGTGTTCGCCGCCTGCCTCAAGCAACGCCTGCTCGCGCAGACCCCGGCACAGGCCGACTGGCTGATCGGTGAGGGCCTGTTCCTGCCCGGGGTGAGAGCGCGCGCCCTGCGCGACATGGCGGCGCCGGGGACGGCGTACGACGACCCGGTGCTCGGCCGGGACCCGCAGGTGGGCCACATGGACGACTACGTCGAGACCACCGACGACAACGGCGGGGTCCACCTCAACTCCGGGATCCCCAACCGGGCCTTCCAGCTCGCCGCGACCTCGATCGGGGGCAACACCTGGGCGGGGGCCGGGCGCGATCTGGTACGCCGCCCTCACCAGCGGTGCGGTCGGCCCCGAGACCGACTTCGCCGGCTTCGCGGCCGCGACGATCTCCGCGGCGGGCGACCACGCCGACGCGGTCTCCGCTGCGTGGTCCGGGGTCGGTGTGTCCGCCGGGCGGCCACCGTCGGCCCCCGTCGAGCCGGCCGGGTCGACCGCGGCCGGCGTGGTGGCGGTGCGCCGCTCGGGCGGCTTCGTCGGCTCGACCGTCGAGGGGCAGGTCGACCTCGACGGCCCGGACGACGACGTGGTCGCCGAGGTGCGTGACCTGCGTGGGCCGGATCGACCTGGCGGCGGTGGCGGGCGGCCGTCCGTACCCGGACATGTACTCCTACGTCTTCGACGCTCGGCGGCACCCGGGCCACGCGTGCCCGAGCACCACCTCACCCCCGAGCTTCGCCGCCTGGCCGACCTGCTCCTCGACCGCTCCCGATAGTCCCGGTTCCGTTCAGGGCCTGTGGATGACAGCCGCGCAGTCGGGAGCCCGCTTCGCGGCAGGATCGCGGTCATGGATGCGGTGGAGGCACTCACCCGGCTCGGCGGGCTCGGGCACCACCCGAGAGGTGATCTGCTCGCCATGACTCGTCCCGTCACGGCGCTTGCGTCGCGCCGTCCTGGACCGGCGCGTGGTCAAGCTCGAGGCCAGGGATCGTACGCGCTTCCGGACGCCGACGATGCGCTAGTGTCGCGGCTCGTGCCCTCGGCGGGACGGTCTCGCTGCTGAGTGCCGCGCTGCACTGGGGCTGGAAGGTGCGGATGCCGCCCAAGCGTCCTTCCGTCACCCTCGCCCGGCACCGGCAGCCTGCCCGAGCGCGATATCGACGTTGACGTGCGATGGGCCGAACCTGGCTCCTGACGACGTCGTCGACGGGGTGACGAGCAAGCTCGCGCACCGTCGTGGACTGTGCCCGCTGGCTGCCCTTTCCGGATGGGCTCTCGGTGGCCGACTCGGCGCTGCGGGCCGGCGACGTCACGCAGTCCCAGCTGCTCGCGGCGGCAGAAGCCTCTCCCCGAACCGGCCGACCCGCTGCCCTCAAGGTGGCGCGGGCGGCCGACGAACGGGCCGCCAATCCCTTCGAGTCCTCGTTGCGGGCTATTGCGATCGAGCGTTCCCGGTCTGCACGGTGGAGCCGCAGTTCCCGATCGGCAGCGGTCGGGCGCGCCGATCTGGCGGATGAACGCCTCCGGATCGCGATCGAGGCGGAGTCTTGGGAGTTCCACGCCACGCGCGAGGCGTTCCGCTACGACGTACGCCGCTACACCTCGTTCACCCGCCTCGACTGGCTGGTCGTGCGGTTCCTGTGGGAGGACGTGATGCACCGTCCCGAGCTGGTGCACGAGATCCTCGTCGACCTGGTGCGGATCCGGTCACCTCGGCTGGCAGTTCGTGCCTCCTGAGGCGCGAATCCCCGCCTGAGCGCTCGTTCCAGCACTCCAACTGCCAGCCGACCTGACCGTTGCGGCCCCGGCCGGGCGACAGGACCGGTCAGGCGAGGGCGCGGTCGAGGGCGGCCTCGACGTGGAGGGTGGTGCACGGGAAGACCGGGAGCTCGACGTCGGCCTGGTGGATGAGCAGCTCCAGCTCGGTGCAGCCGAGGATCAGGCCGCCGGCGCCGGCGTCCCACAGCTCGTCGACGAGGCCGACGATGGTCCGGCGGGATGCGTCGAGCACCTTCCCGTGGACGAGCTCCTCGTAGATGATCCGGTTGATCGTCTCGTGGTGCCCCGCGTCCGGCACGCGTACGTCGAGCCCGTGCGAGGCGATCCGGTCGGAGAAGAACGGCCGTGACATCGCGAACGTCGTACCGAGCAGGGCGACCGACTGGAGCCGGTGCTCCTTGCACGCCTCGGCCACCACGTCGGCGAGGTGCAGCAGCGGGATGTCGACGGCCGCCTGCACCTGGTCGGCGACCATGTGGAACGTCGTGGTGCAGAGCATCAGGAAGTCGGCGCCGGCGCTCTCGACACCGCGCGCGGCGCCGGCGAGGACCTCCGCGACGTCGTCCCAGCGCTCGTCGCGCTGCAACGCGGTGACCTCGTCGAAGTCGACCGAGGCCATCACGGTCTTCGCCGAGTGCAGGCCCCCGAGCCGGTTCTCGACGCCGAGGTTCAGGTCCTGGTAGTAGGCCGCGCTGCTCTCCCAGCTCATGCCGCCCACGAGTCCGATGGTCTGCACGCGGGCAGTCTGCCACGGACGCACCCCTCAGACGCGGTGCACCTTGTGCTGGGCGGCCTGCGCGCGCGGGCGGATCACCAGCTCGTCGATGTTGACGTGGCTGGGCCGGGTGGCGACCCAGGCGATGGCGTCGGCGACGTCCTCGGCGACCAGCGGGTCGGGTACGCCGGCGTACACGGCGTCCGCCTTCTCCTGGTCCCCGGCGAACCGGACCAGCGGAGAACTCGTCGGTGCGGACCATGCCCGGGGCGATCTCCGTGACCCGGATCGGCTCGCCGCACAGCTCGAGGCGCAGGGTCTCGGTGACGACCTGGGTGCCGTGCTTGGCGGCGGTGTAGCCGCCGCCGCCCTCGTAGGCGACCCGGCCCGCGGTCGAGCCGACGTTCACGATCAGTCCGTCCCCGCTCGCCCGGAGCGCGGGCAGCAGGGCCTGCGTAACCTGCAGGACGCCGATCACGTTGACGTCATACATGGCCCGCCAGTGCGCCGGGTCCGCGGTCTCCACCGGGTCGGACCCGAAGGCGCCACCGGCGTTGTTGACCAGGAGGTGCAGTGATCCGCCGACAGCCGCAGCCAGCCCGCGGACCGAGTCCGCGTCCGTCACGTCGCAGGCCACCGCCCGGCCACCGATCTCGGCGGCCAGCGCCTCGATCCGGTCGGTACGACGGGCCGCGCAGATGACGTCGTACCCCTCGGCGGCGAGGGCCCGCGCAGTCGCGGCGCCGATCCCGCTGCTGGCACCGGTGACGACCGCCAGGCGCGTGTGGTCCATGCCCAGATTCTGCACGCCGACGACGGGTGCGTGCGGCACCGGTGGCAGACTGACCTGTTGATCGACCGGTCTTCGAACAGATGGAGTCCCATGAACCTGCGTGGTCTCGCCCGTGTCGCGGGGCTGCTCGGCGGCGCCTGCTGGGTGGCCCGGATGGTGCTCGACCGGGGCGGTAGTGAAGGGGCGATGGTCGACGCGCTGTACTGGGCCGGCCTGGTGCTGCTGTTCGTGGCGCTGGTCGGTTTCGGCACCACCCTGGTCAGCAAGGGCGCGGTCTGGCTGCAGGCGATCGTCGGCATCGCCTTCCCGCTGCTGGTCTGGTCGGTGGTCGAGGTGCTGCGCCCGGCGGGCGACCCCGTGGTCCTCGACGCGGTCGTCGGGATCCTGATCGCTGGTGTCTCCCTGCTGGCACTCGGCCGGTCGCGCGGCGGGGACGAGCGACCGCCGAGGCGGCACGCCGGAGCACACGCCCGCTGAGCCGCCACCGGACGTCGGCGTCCAGACTCCGGGAATGCGGGAGACTGGCGCCGGGTTGCGTCAGGTGGACCCGACCCGGAGGTGTGAAGGTGAACCCAGTTCTCTTGGACCGGGCGATCACGGACCGGGCGATCGACCGCCTGGCGATGATCAGCCTGCACACCTCCCCGCTGGACCAGCCCGGGACCGGTGACGCCGGCGGCATGAACGTCTACGTCATCGAGCTCGCCCGCCGCCTGGCCACCCAGGGCATCGAGGTCGACATCTTCACCCGGGCCACCTCCTCCGCCCTGCCGCCGGTCGTCGAGGCCGCCGACGGGGTCACCGTCCGCCACATCCACGCGGGGCCCTTCGAGGGCCTCACCAAGGGCGAGCTGCCCGGCCAGCTGTGCGTCTTCGCCCGCGAGGTGCTCAGGTCCGAGGCGGCCCAGCCGGTCGGCCACTACGACGTCGTCCACTCCCACTACTGGCTCTCCGGACAGGTCGGGGCGCTCGCCCGCGACCGCTGGGGCGTCCCGCTCGTCCACTCGATGCACACCATGGCCCGGGTGAAGAACGACGCCCTGGCCACCGGCGACACCCCGGAGCCCGCGGCCCGGATCATCGGGGAGCAGCAGGTGGTCGAGGCCGCCGACATGCTGATCGCCAACACCGACATCGAGGCCAAGCAGCTGATCAACCTGTACGACGCCGATCCCGGCCGGGTGGAGGTGGTCCACCCCGGCGTGGACCTGTCGGTGTTCCAGCCCGTCGACGAGCGGGAGGCCCGCCTCTCGCTCGGCCTGCCCGCCGACGCCCACGTGCTGATGTTCGCCGGCCGCATCCAGCCGTTGAAGGCGCCCGACGTGCTGCTGCGCGCGGTGGCCGTCCTGCTCGAGGAGACCCCCTCGCTGCGGTCCCGACTGGTCGTGCCCGTGGTCGGCGGCCCGTCGGGCACCGGCCTGGAGCACCCCGAGTCGCTGGCCCAGCTGGCCGCGGAGCTCGGTGTCGACGACGTCGTGCGGTTCGTGCCCCCGGTCGCCCAGTCCGAGCTGGCCCGCTGGTGCGCGGCCGCCACCCTGGTCGCCGTACCGTCCTACAACGAGTCGTTCGGCCTCGTCGCCGCCGAGGCGCAGGCCACCGGCACCCCCGTCATCGGGGCCGCCGTGGGCGGGCTGACGACGGTGATCCGCGACGGTCGCAGCGGCCTCCTGGTCGACGGCCACGAGCCCCGCGACTGGGCCAATGCGATGCGCCGCGTCATGGAGGACGACGTCCTGCGGTCCCGGCTCCAGGCGGGCGCGGTCGAGCAGGCGCGGCTGTTCTCCTGGGAGCGGACCGCGCAGCGCACCCTCGAGGTCTACGGCAGGGCCCGGTCGTCCCCGCTGGACGCGGTGTCGTGACGGCCGAGACGATCCGGAGCTATCTCGACGACAACGAGATCGAGTACGACCAGGTGGGCGACGGCGTCTTCGCGATCACCCTGCCGGGCGAGAAGAAGCTCCAGACCCCGGTCCGGCTCGACGTCGGACCGCACGCCCTCGGGATCCACGCCTTCGTGTGCCGCAAGCCCGACGAGAACCACGAGGGCGTCTACCGCTGGCTGCTGCAGCGCAACCTGAAGATGTACGGCGTCGCCTTCGCGCTCGACGCCGTCGGCGACATCTACCTCGACGGCCGGTTGCCGCTGTCCGCCGTGACGCCCGAGGAGCTCGACCGGCTGCTCGGATCGGTGCTGTCCTACGCCGACGAGTCGTTCAACGCGATCCTCGAGCTCGGCTTCGCCTCCTCGATCCGCAAGGAGTGGGAGTGGCGGCGCCTGCGTGGCGAGTCCACCCGCAACCTCGAGGCGTTCCGCGGCTGGCTGGAGACCGATGATCGTTGAGGTGGAGGCTTCTTCAGCGTTGAGTGGGGGCTTTCTCACCGTTGAGTGGGGGAGAACTGCTGGTCTCACCTGACTCTCGCCCAGCTCGAGCGCCAGCGGCGCCCGACTCAACGGAGAGGGCGGGGCTTGCGACGCGCGACCGCGACGCCGACCAGGGCGAGCGCGCCGCCGGCGTACGCCATCGCGGGGGGAGCCTCACCGAGGAAGATCACGCCCAGCACGATCGTGATCGGCGGGACCAGGTACGTCGTGATGCCGAGGTTGCCGGCCGACATGTGCCGCAGGGCGTAGGCGTACGTCGTGAACGCGATCGCCGTCGGGAACACCCCCAGGTAGACCAGCCACCAGATCGACGACGCCGGCGCCGCGGCGGCCTCGCGCACCAGGGCGCCGGCGAACGGCAGGCAGGCGAGGGTGCCGACCGTGCAGGCCAGCCAGGTGATGTGGACCGCCGGCATCCGGCCGACCAGCGGCTTCTGCAGGATCAGGCTGACGGAGTAGACGGCCGCCGACAGCAGGCACAGGAGTACGCCGACGACGTCGCTGTTGCCGCCAGGGCTGGCCGCGAGCGCGATCAGGGCCACCCCGCCGAACCCGAGGGCCAGGCCGATGCCGAGGAACACCGTGAACCGCTCGGACAGGAAGATCGCGGCGAGGGCGGCGATCAGCAGGGGCGCCAGCTGGATCAGCATCGCGGCGGTCCCCGCGTCGACCCGTTCCTCGCCCGCGTTGAGGGCGACGTTGTAGACGCCGAACCACAGCACCCCGATCACGATGATCGGCACCACGTCCTGGCGCGTGGGCCGCGGGCGACCGCGCCCGAGGGCGAGCACGGCGAGGGCGGCCGTCGCGACGACCAGCCGACCCAGCGACAGTGCGCCGGGGGAGAAGTCGTGGGCCAGGTGCCGGATCGCCACGAACGCCGAGGCCCAGAACACCAGCGTGCACGTCACGGCTGCGACAGGGAGCCAGGTCCGGGACGGCAGTGTGTTCATGCGACCAGCCTAGGGAGCCGCCATGACCCGGGACACGCGGTTATCGGACGTCGTTGCGCGACTTCCCGCCAGCGGTCACAGATCGAGTTTGTAGCCGAGCCCTCGCACCGTGACGAGCAGCTTCGGCTCGGAGGGATCGGGCTCGAGCTTGGCGCGCAGCCGCTTGACGTGCACGTCGAGGGTCTTGGTGTCGCCGACGTAGTCCGAGCCCCAGACCCGGTCGATGAGCTGGCCGCGGGTGAGCACCCGGCCCGGGTTGCGGAGGAACATCTCCAGCAGCTCGAACTCCTTGAGCGGCAGCCGTTGCTCCACCCCGTCGACGGTCACCACGTGGCGCTCGACGTCCATCCGCACCGGCCCGGCCTCGAGCGTCATCGGCGCCAGGTCGGGTTCGATGCCTCGACGCAGCACGGCCCGGATCCGGGCGACCAGCTCCCGCGGGGAGTAGGGCTTGGTGACGTAGTCGTCGGCGCCGAGCTCGAGGCCGACCACCTTGTCGACCTCGTCGTCCTTGGCGCTGACCATGATCACCGGAACGTTGGACGTCTGCCGGATCTGACGGCAGACCTCGGTGCCGGGAAGCCCGGGCAACATCAGGTCGAGGAGTACGACGTCCGCTCCGTTGCGGTCGAACTCGGTGAGCGCGTCAGGGCCGGTGGCCGCCACCGCGACCTCGTAGCCCTCCTTGCGCAGCATGTAGGCGAGGGCGTCGCTGTAGCTCTCCTCGTCCTCGACGACGAGTACTCGTGTCACGAGCTGGTCTCCTGGTGGTGTGCGGAGTAGTGCTGGGGCAGGCTCAGGGTGAACGTTGACCCCTGTCCCTCGACCGACCACACGCGGACGTCGCCGCCGTGGGTGGCCGCGACGTGCTTGACGATCGACAGGCCGAGGCCGGTCCCGCCGGTCGAGCGGTGTCGCGCCGGGTCGATGCGGTAGAAGCGCTCGAAGATCCGGTCCATCTCCCCGGGCGGGATCCCGATGCCCTGGTCGACGACCGAGATCTCGACCGTACTGTCGTTCGTCTTCGCCGAGACCAGCACCGTGGAGTCCTCGCTGGAGTACGCGACCGCGTTGGCCACCAGGTTGGCCACCGCGGCCGCGACCTGCTCGGCGTTCCCGAAGACCTCGAGCCCGTGCGTGCCCCCGGAGACGAGGGAGATCCGGCGGGTGTCGGCGTCGATGGCGCTGGTGTCGACGGCCGCGGCGATGACGTGGTCCACCGACACCGGAACGGGTGCCTCCAGCGGGTCGTCGCCCTGCAGCCGGGACAGCTCGATGATCTGCTGGACCAACCGGGTCAGGCGGTCGCTCTCGGTGAGCATCCGGCCCCCGAAACGCTTGACCGCCTCGGGGTCGTCCGCTGCGTCGAGGATCGCCTCGGCCAGCAACCGGATGGCGCCGATCGGGGTCTTCAGCTCGTGGCTGACGTTGGCCACGAAGTCCCGTCGTACCGCCTCGACCCGGCGTTCGCGGGTGCGGTCCTCGATGAGTGCCAGCACCAGGCGGGAGCCCATGGGGGCGACGCGGGCGGTGACGTGGCGGGACGGCATGTCGGTGCGCGACAGCAGCAGCTCGGTCTCGCGGATCTGGCCGTCCCGGCGGACCTGGCGCACCAGCTCGGTGAGCTCCTCGGCGACCAGGACGTTGCCGCGGACGAGGCCGAAGGCGTACGCCGGCGCCGACGCCTTGAGGACGGTGTCGTCGTCGCCGACGACCACGGCGCTGCTTCGCAGAACCGAGAGGACCGTCGCCACGGCGGGCGGGACCGCTGGCTCCTCGGGTTCAGGGACGAACGAGTGCTGCGCGGTCGCTGATGGCCCAGGCGAGCACGGCGCCGCCGGCGACGACGGCTCCGATGAGCGCGGCCAGGAATGCCTGCGTCGTCGGGTCCACACCAGAATCGTACGCAGGGTTTCACCACGGGTTAGGCCGCGGAGAGCCGCACGGGACGACTGTTCATCCGTCGTTCACGCCCTCGTCCACGCCCGTCATCCGTGCTGCCTACGATCAGGGCATGCGCGAGGCCTTCCACGAACAGCTCGAGTCCGTCTTCCACGACCTGGCCGACATCTGTCGGAGCGTCGAGACTGCCGTCCGCCTGGCCACCGAGGCCCTGCTCACCGGTGACGCCGAGATCGCCGAGCGGGTGATCAGTGCCGACGCCGACATCGACAAGGCGCGGGAGAAGGTCGAGGACACCGCCTTCTCCATCCTCTCCCTCCAGCAACCGGTCGCCGGCGACCTGCGCGTGGTGGTCTCGGCGCTGCGGATGGTCAGCGAGCTGGAGCGGATGGGCGACCTGTCCGTGCACGTCGCCAAGATCGCGCGCCTGCGTGTGCCGCACGTCGCGGTGCCCGAGGAGATCCGTCCCACCATGGCCCGGATGGGCGAAGTGGCCGAGGACATGGTGGCCCGGGTTTCCCGGATCATCACGGGCCTCGACGTCGAGGCGGCGATCGAGCTGGGTCGAGCCGACGAGATCATGGACCAGCTCCGGCGGAGGAGCTTCACCGAGCTGCTCTCCGACAACTGGACCCACGGCGTCGAGGCCGCGGTCGACCTCGCGTTGCTGGGTCGCTACTACGAGCGGATCGCCGACCATGCGGTCTCGGTCGCCAACCGTGTGGTGTTCGTCGTCACCGGAGACCTCCCGGTCCGCACCTGACCCCGTCGTACTCGTTGAGTTGCGGCCTCGCGGCCCCTTGAGTTGGGCCTATCGGCCCCCGAGCTTGGCGGCCGTCGTGCCCAATTCGAGGGGCCATCATCCCCAACTCAACGCGTGGCTTAGCGGCCTTGTTTGGCGACTGCGGCGGCGGCCTCGGCCGCGGCCTCGGGGTTGAGGTACTCGCCACCGACGACGGTGGGCGCCAGTGGACTCGTCGAGCTGGTAGACCAGCGGCATCCCGGTCGGGATGTTCAGCCCAGTGATGTCCTCGTCGCTGATCCGGTCGAGGTGCTTGACCAGGGCGCGCAGGCTGTTGCCGTGGGCGGCGAGCAGGACGGACTTCCCCGCCTTCAGGTCGGGCACGATGCCGGACTCCCAGTAGGGGAGGAACCGTTCGACGACGTCCTTGAGGCACTCGGTGCGCGGCAGCTCCGACCCGAGGTCGGCGTAGCGGGGGTCGCCGGACTGCGAGAACTCGTCGTCGTCGTCCAGCGGCGGCGGCGGCTCGTCGAACGAGCGGCGCCAGCGCATGAACTGCTCCTCGCCGTACTGCTCGAGGGTCTGCTTCTTGTCCTTGCCCTGCAGCGCGCCGTAGTGGCGTTCGTTGAGCCGCCACGACCGGCGTACCGGGATCCAGTGCCGGTCGGCGGCGTCGAGGGCCAGGCAGGCGGTGCTGATCGCCCGCCGCTGCACCGAGGTGTGGACGACGTCGGGGCGGAGCCCCGCCTCACGCATCTCGACGCCGCCGCGCACGGCCTCCTGCTCGCCCTTCTCGCTCAGGGCGACGTCGACCCAGCCGGTGAACAGGTTGCGGGCGTTCCACTCGCTCTCGCCGTGGCGGAGCAGGATCAGGGTGGCGGTCATCGAACGGTCAGTGCTCGGGGGTCTCGGTCTCGGGCTCGCACTGCTCGGCGGAGGGCGGGCCGTCCAGTCCTTCGTAGTAGCCGCAGTTCGTGACCACGGGTACGTCGAGCTGGACCCGATCGCCGCTGCCGAACTGGATCGCCACCGGGACGAACCCGCCGGACGCCACCTCGCCGTTCACCTCGATGCCACCCTCGTCGGCGAGGTTGACCAGGCCGCCCGGCGGCACCTCGATCGGGGAGAAGTTGCCGGCGGCGAGCTGGGACTGGTCGACGCCCTCGAGGGCCTCGACGGTCGCGGGCTCCTCGGTGCTGTTGTTGGCGAAGGAGGCGACGAAGACACCCGAACCCTCCTCGGCGGACACGATGACCGCACCCAGCACGTCGACGGACGCCTCGCGGTTGTTGACGCCGGTCGCCGGGGTGTAGATGCCGGTCGGTCGCGTAGTCGAACCCGCAGGACGTGAGCACGGGCGCGCAGACGGCGAGGACGCAGGTCGCCAGCGCAAGGGTGCGTCGCAAAGGCATGGGGCGCAGCCTAGCGGCCCGATCGGCGGCTCACTGCGCCAGCCCGACGCGACTTCCGGTGACCAGGAGCGCGGCGACGACCAGCGCCGTGAGCACGATCGTGATCCACAACAGGCGCGGGGCGCCGATCCGCAGACGCGACCCGCAGCGGCAGGTGGCGGTAGCCGTCGCGGTTGTCCGGGACGAGGCCGGGCAGCGCCCGCAGGAAGTGGACGCAGACGCCCAGCAGTGCGGCCAGCGCGGTGATCGAGATCTCGGGCGGGTCCCCGAAGGTGGCGCCGCCCCACCCGCCGTACGACAGGAAGGCGGGGTAGAGGCCGTAGGACACCGCCCACGGCAGCCACGACAGCCAGCCCTTGCGGCAAGACGACGTTGCCCATCAGGGAGACCACGACGGCGAGGAGGTAGGCGGTGCCGGCGGTGACCCCGTTGGCGATCGAGAGGGGTACGACGAGCAGCAGCGGCGCACGCGATCGCGAACCACAGCGTGCCCGGCTCGAGCAGCCCCTCGGCGACCGGCTTGCCGGGGCGTCTCGTTCGCGGCGTCACGGGCGCGGTCCACCAGGTCGTTGTGCCAACCGACGATGGCCTGGCCGACCAGGACCGTGACGAAGACGAGGCCCAGCTCGCGGGTGGGGCGACCGGCCAGGGCCGCCGCCGCGGCGACCCCCGCGGCGGTCAGGAACGCTTGCTTGGGGTGGGCGGTGCGCAGCAGCAGCAGCGGGCCGGCCTGGCGCCAGGTCCGCCTCGCCCGCGGGCGGGTCGGGGCGGGCGTGGGAGCGGTCTGGGCTCGGTGCGCGCGGGGCGGGCTCGGCGGCCGGCTGGCGTCGGCGCCGACGGCGTCCGGCGCGCCCTCCGGGCGTGGCGCAGCGGCCCGGGCCGCCTGCTTCCTCCGGGCACGCTTCCTCGACAACATGCCTCGAAGTATCGACCACCGCGGGCTCCGGGTGGGCCGATTGCCGGCAAATCAGCCGCTCGCCACCACACGAGTGCGGGTTCTGTCAAGCCCTGATAGCCGCTCTGACCTGCACAAACGATGAAGGTCGGGGTCAATGGCCGTGTTAGACTAGTCACCTAGGAAGGGGTACTTCACACATGACCTTTACCGTCGGCGAAACGGTTGTTTATCCAAATCACGGGGCCGCAGTCATCGAGGACATCGAGACTCGGAAGATCAAGGGGGAGGACCGGCAGTACCTCGTACTCCGCATTGTTGCCCAGCAGGACCTCGTCGTGAGGGTCCCGGCGTGCAACCTCGATCTGGTCGGGGTGCGCGACGTGGTCGACAAGGACGGACTCGACCGTGTGTTCGACGTCCTCCGTGCCGAGCACGTCGAGGAGCCGACGAACTGGTCGCGCCGCTACAAGGCCAACCTCGAGAAGCTCCACAGCGGCGACGTGATGAAGGTGTCGGAGGTCGTCCGCGACCTGTGGCGCCGCGAGCGTGACCGCGGCCTCTCGGCCGGTGAGAAGCGGATGCTCGCGAAGGCCCGCCAGATCCTGGTCTCCGAGCTGGCGCTCGCCGAGCACACCAACGAGGACAAGGCTGAGGCCATCCTCGACGAAGTACTCGCTTCCTGAACGACATCCCGACGCTCGATCACCGCGCCCTGGGTGCGGTGATCGAGGTCGACCGGGGCTCGCTCCCGTTCACGCTCATCCACGGTGAGGCACTGGTCGCCTGCGCCTCCTGGGCGCTCGACGAGGCCGGCGTGACCCAGGTCGACCTGGCCACCGAGTGGTCCGTGGTGGCCGACACCGACGACCCCTTCGTGCTGCACGACTCCCTGTGCCCGATGACGCCGCCGGCGTTCCTGGCCGACTGCGTCGGGCGGGCGATCGAGGGCGACTGCGTCGTGGTGGGCGTGCGCCCGGTCACCGACACGGTGAAGGAGGTCGCCGGCGGGGTC
Organism: uncultured Actinomycetota bacterium; assembly: GCA_963848795.1. Classification (GTDB taxonomy): domain Bacteria; phylum Actinomycetota; class Actinomycetes; order Propionibacteriales; family Nocardioidaceae; genus Nocardioides. The sequence continues at coordinate 31,337 of CAWKEX010000009.1, read as the reverse complement.
GTCGGCGACACCGTCGACCGCTCCACCCTCTGGTCGGTCGCGTCCCCGATCGTGCTGCCCGCCACCGCCGTCCCCGCCATGGAGCAGCTCTCGGTCGCCGACTTCGCCGCCCTCGTCGAGGCGCTCAGGTCCGACCACCGGGTCGAGCTCGTCGAGGCCCCGGCCAGCGCGGCGCGGGTGTCGTCGGAGGACGACGTACGACTCCTGGAGGCGCTCACCTCCGATAGTCCCCGAACCTGGTTGTCTTTCGGCTCGATCGGCAAACCAAGATTCAGGGACTATCGGAGGCGGGCGGCGAGGCCGACGTCGTCCGGGAAGGTGATCTTGAGGTTGCCGGACGTGGAGGGGACGGCCGCGATCCGCAGGTCGCCGTACCTCTCCAGGCAGCTGGCGGTGTCGGTGCCCTCGAAGCCGTCGGCGTCGGCCGCCCGGTAGGCCGCGAGCAGCGCGTCGGCCCGGAACGCCTGCGGGGTCTGCACCGCCACCAGGTCCCCCGCGACCGGTCCGCCGTCGGTGCGGACGACCTGCCTGAGGGGTACGACGGGCAGCGCGCCGCCGTGCTCCCGCGCGGCTGTCGATCGTGCTGGCGAACAGGTCGGTCCCGGCCAGCGGGCGCGCCCCGTCGTGGATCGCCACCACGTCGATCGCGCCGGACTCGATCTCCGGTGCCAGCGCCCGGAGCGCCGCCCACTCCGAGGCGTGCCGGGTCTCGCCACCCTCGACGACCCCGCACCTCGCCGTCCCCGAGGTGCGGCGTCACCGCGTCGGCCACGGCGTCCTGCTCCCCGGGACGGACGACCAGCAGCACCCGGCGGACGTCGTCGAGCGGCCAGCGCCGCCGAGACCGACCAGGCCAGCACCGGGCGGTCCCCGAGGGGCAGCAGCACCTTGTTCACCTCCGCGCCGACCCGCGAGCCGGTGCCGGCGGCGAGGATCACGACGGCGGCGGACACGTCGAAACCTAGCCGACGCCGCGTGCCGTGACACCGGCGTTACACGGGGTGCGATCGGTGCGAAACGCGCGGCGACGAGGGTGGTCCGCGTGAGCCGCGACGGCCGACGAGGAGTGGCAGCCGGTGTGCCGGCTGGAGCGACCTGGAGGCCGAACGTGGCGCGACCGCACTGGTGCATGGCCAGGCGGTCGCGCTCTTCCGTACCCACGACGACGAGGTCCACGCGCTCGGCAACCACGACCCGTTCGCGAGGACGTCGGTCCTGGCCCGGGGGATCGTCGGGACCCGGGGTGACGTGCGGTTCGTGGCGTCGCCGGTGCACCGGCACGCTTTCGACCTGCGCACCGGGCGCTGCCTCGAGGACGCCGAGATCGGGGTCCCCGTCTACGACGTCCGCGTGGTGGACGGCGTCGTGCTGGTGGGCCGCCGGAAGACGGCGCCCCACTGACGGAACTCACGCGGGCGCGGCGACAGCCTCGCGCTCCCGGTCGGAGGCGAGGGCAGCGGTCACCAGCTCGACCAGCTCTCCGAGACCAGCCGGTCCCGCTCGAGGGGCAGCATGTGCCCGGCCCCGGGAGCGATCGCCAGCCGGGCCGTCGTGATGCCGGCCGCGATCCGTGCGGGCGTGGGCGACCGGGGTGAGGACGTCGCGGTCGCCGACGAGCACCCGGGTCGGGATCCCGTCGAAGGCTGCCAGCGCCGCGACCCGGTCGTGCGTCATGAAGTCGCGGTAGAAGCCCTCCATCGTCGCCGGCGGGCAGTTGATCAGCTGGTCGATCACCAGGCCGCAGTCGCGCAGCCGCATCGGCTGGCCGAACAGGAAGCGGTGCACGACCTCGCCCTCGATCCGCGGGCTCCGGCGGCGGACCTTGCGCGAGAGCAGCCGTGCCCGCGCCGCCAGCAGCCGAGGGATCTGGGCCTTGAGCCACCGACCGGCCTCGGGCAACCCCAGCGTGACGGAGTCGAGGTCGCCCGACGACGTGGACACGAACAGCACCCCGTCGGTGCGCGCCAGGATGTCCGGACGCTGCTCCGCGAGGGCCATCGTCGCCATCCCGCCGATGGAGTGGCCGGCGATGACCAGGCGGCCGGTGCCGGCGTGGGGGTCGACGACGTCGGCCATGTCGCGGCCGAGGTTCTCGATCGTGCAGTCGCGCAGCGGTGCCGGGTCGGACGAGCCGTGGCCGCGGTGGTCCCAGGTCAGGATCCGCACGTCGTGCCCGAAGGCGTCGAGCAGGTCGCGGACCTGGTAGTGCCAGTCGTCCATGTCGGCGGTCCAGCAGTGCGCCAGCACCACCGTCACCGGCGCGTCGTCCGGGCCCGCGTGAGCACACAGTCAGCTCGAGGCCGTCGTGGGTCCTCATCGTTCAACTCCGATCTGCTCCCGGCGGACATTCTGGCGTCCCGTCGGCCTGCCGGGGTCGAGTGTCCAGAGTGTGCACAGTCTCGCGCGAGATTCCTCAGACCACGAGCGCGGTGGCGATGGCGGCGATCCCCTCGCCGCGGCCGGTGAGGCCCAGTCCGTCGGTCGTGGTCGCCGACACCGAGACCGGGGCGCCCACCGCTCGCGAGAGCGCCGCCTCCGCCTCGGCGCGACGCGGTGCCAGCCGTGGACGGTTGCCGATCACCTGGATCGCCACGTTGCCGATCTCGTAGCCCGCCTCACGCACCCGTCGGGCGGTCTCCGCCAGCATCGCCGTGCCCGTCTCGTCCGCCCACGCGGGGTCCGCCGTACCGAAGGTGCTGCCCAGGTCGCCGAGGCCCGCCGCCGACAGCAAGCGCGTCGCACGCGGCGTGGGCGGCCACGTCGGCGTCGGAGTGGCCCTCGAGCCCCTGGGGCTCCTCCGGCCAGACGAGCCCGGCGAGGGACATCGGGCTGCCGTCGACGAGGCGGTGCACGTCGGTGCCGATGCCGACGCGGGGCGGGCGCGGGGTTCGTTGCACGGGCCGATCATGCCTGAGCGACAATCGAACGTGTGAAGACGTTCCGTGGCGCGTGGCCGCTCGCCGGGCTCGTGGCCGGGTTCGCCGGGCTGGCGACGAGCTATCTGGTCGCGATGGCGATGTCGATCCGGGAGTCCCCGGTCGTCGCGGTCGGCGAGCTGGTCATCCGCTACACCCCTGGCGACGTGGCCGAGCGGGCCATCGGCGTGCTGGGCTACTGGGACAAGCCGGCCCTGCTGATCGGCATCTTCGTGGTCCTGGGCGCCCTGTTCGCGTACGCCGGCCGACTGGCGCGGACCTCGTGGTCCCGGGCGTTGATCGTCTTCGTGCTGCTGGCCGCCGTGGGTGCGGCCGCCGTGGCGCTCCGTCCCGGCACCTCGGTCAGCAACTACTTCCCGCTGGCGGTCGGCTTCGTGACCTGGCTCGTGTGCCTCTCCGTCCTCACCGAGCCGCTCCGACGGACGGTGACCGGCGACGCGGCGCCGAGCGAGGAGCAGACGCCGACCGGCCCCGACGAGGCGGCGGAGTCCTCGCGGCGCGCGTTCCTGATCCGTGCCGGCGCTCCTGTCCGGCCTGGCGATCCTCGCGGGGGGCGCCGGTCGCCTGCTCGGCCGCGGGCGACGGCAGCTCGAGGAGACCCGGCGACTGCTGAGGCTGACCGGGGTCAGCGAGCCGCTGGTCCCCGATGGCGTGAGGGTCGGGGTCCCCGGCGTCACTCCCTGGCAGACGCCGAACGACGACTTCTACCTGATCCACACCGCGATCGTGACTCCCACGATCGAGCCCCGGGACTGGAGCCTGCGGATCCACGGCATGGTCGACCGCGAGGTCGTGGTGACCTACCAGGACCTGCTCGACCGGCAGCGCACCGAGGCCTGGATCACCCTCAACTGCGTGTCGAACCGCGTCGGGGGCGAGCTCGTCGGCAACGCCTGGTGGGGCGGCGTCCGGCTGGCCGACCTGCTCGCGGAGGCGGGCGTGCATGCCGACGCCGACGCCGTGCTCCAGACCTCGGAGGACGGCTGGAACTGCGGCACACCGCTCGCCGCGCTGACGGACGACCGCGACGCGATGCTCGCGCTCGCGATGAACGGCCGGCCGCTCCCCATCGACCACGGCTTCCCGGTCCGCACGATCGTGCCCGGGCTCTACGGCTACGTGTCGGCGTGCAAGTGGGTGGTCGACATGGAGGTCACACGGTTCGACCGGATCCAGGCCTACTGGACCGGCAAGGGCTGGGGCGAGCAGGGTCCGGTCAAGATCGCCTCCCGGATCGACGTACCGTCCTCCGGCGACGAGGTCGCCGCCGGCGAGGTGTCCTTCGGCGGCGTCGCCTGGCACCAGCACACCGGCATCAGCGGCGTCGAGATCTCCCTGGACGGCGGCGACTGGCAGGCCGCGGACGTGGCGCCGGGGCCCACGGACGACACCTGGGTGCAGTGGGCGCTCACCACCCAGGTGGAGCCCGGAGACCACCTGGTCAAGGTGCGCGCCATCGGCAAGGACGGCGAGATCCAGACCGGCGTCGAGCGCGACGTGCTCCCCGACGGGGCGACCGGCCACCACGAGGTCGACTTCACGGCGGAGCCCGCCTGATGACCGACTTCGCGGAACGGAAGGGCGCGGCGCTCATCATCGGGGGCAGCGGCGGCCTGGGCTCGTCGATCGCCCGGCTCCTCTCGCAGCGCGGCTCGCACGTCGCGGTGACCTACCGCTCCGACCGTGACGGTGCCGACGGGGCGGTCTCGGCCGCGCGTGACTGGGGCGTCCGCGCCTCGGCGTACCAGCTGGACGTGACCCGCGATCGACGCCGCGGCGGAGGTGGTCGACCGCGTCGTGGAGGAGTACGACGGCCTGCACACGCTCATCCATGCCGCGGGGCCGCACGTGCCGATGGTGCACCTGTCGCAGGTGGCGCCGCCCACGATGGCGGCCCAGCTCGGCGCGGACGCGGCCGGGTTCTTCAACGTCGTGCAGCCCGCCCTCCCGCACCTGCGCCAAGCCCAGGGCTGCATCGTGGCGGTGACGACCGCGGCCACCGCCCGCTACCCGGTGCGCGACGGACTCTCGTCGGCACCCAAGGGCGCGGTCGAGGCGCTGGTCCGCGCCCTCGCGGCCGAGGAGGGCCGCTTCGGCGTGCGGGCGAACGCCGTCGGCCCGGGCATGCTCACCGACGGCATGGCGGCCCGCCTGATCTCCTCCGGCGACCTCTCGCCCGAGGCGCTCGACGTGGCCCGGGCGAACATCCCGCTGCGCCGCTTCGGCAACGCCATCGACGTCGCCGAGGCCGTCTGCTTCCTCGCCTCGGACCGCGCCGGGTTCATCTCCGGGCAGAAGCTCGACGTCGACGGGGGTTACGGCGTCTGACCCGATAGTCCGTCACGCGGAGCTCCGGTCTCGTGCCAGCCGAGGAGCTCTTCGTGACGGACTATCGGGATCACCAGTTCGAGTGGTGGGTGGGGTCGGGCAGCGGGTGGGCGCGGTTCCGGATCACGTAGACCAGCCCGCCGGAGGTGGGGAGCCAGGCGTCCTCGAACTGCCCGCGGTCATAGGTACGACGCACGCCCGGACGCCGATCTCGCGGCGGGGTCGTTGACCACGACGTTGCCGGCGGCGGTGAACCCGGCGATCACCAGCAGGTGCCCGTTGCTGGCCGAGATCGGGGCGCCGTCGAGCTCGCCGGCGCCGAAGGAGATCGACGCGACCAGCGGGATGCCGGCCTCGATGAAGTACCGCGCCTCCCGGAGGTTGCGCAGCCGGGTGACGAAGGCGTCGTGGGTCCGGGTCGCGGCGTAGGCGGTGTTGAACGGCCAGTTCCCGGTGCCGCCGTAGGCGGCGTCGTAGGTCATCCGGGCGGCATGGTCGACCCACGGGGCGAGGTGGCCGTCCGGCACCCAGCCGTAGGCGCGGGCCGGCGGCAGCGCGCCGTAGCAGCCGAGCACCATCGACGTCGACGTCGGTGAGCACCAGGCCTCGCCGCCGCCGCCCCACTTCGGGTAGTGGCCGCGGTGCACCATCTGCGAGTAGCGCGGCACCCCCAGCACGACGCCCGGGCCGGGTCCGGGGTCGGAGGTCGCCACGCCCGAGACGTCGGGCAGTCGGCTGACGACGGCGCCGACGCCGTCGACCTGGGGACTGGGCGCCCCTTGGCCGCGCATCAGCTGCACCCGGAGCTGCCATCGGGCGATGCCGGTGTGGGTCTGCCAGGTGTCCACGTTCACGTCGGCCAGGTCGTCGCCCTGGGCCCGCACGGACGTGCGGCGGATGGACTTGTCGCCCGCGGCCCACCGGCCGAGGACGTCCCAGCTGGACGTGCGTCCGCTGCCGGTGCGGCCCCGCACCTGGACCTCGATCCAGCTGTTGCCGGGCGTGCGGGCGTCCCACGAGGCGATCAGCTCGGTGAGGTCGAAGCCCGGAGTTCGCCACGGCGAGACCCACTGGGCGACGGCGTACCTGCGTCCGGCGTAGCTGCGCGTGGCCACCGGGGCATCCATCGACCAGCCGGCCCTGGCTCACCGCGACTCCCCGCAGGGTGCCCGCCCGGAAGTCGGCGTCGCTCGTCCAGCCGGTGTAGACGATCCTGCGCGGCGCGGGGGCGGCGGTCGCCGGCGCGGTCGGCACGACCGGCGCGATCAGGACCGCGGCGAGGGCGCCGGCAAGGAGCGATCTGAGCACTCGACGACGATAACTGCCAGACGCCACTTCTGTCCCACGAGCCACAGAACCCGACGATGCGGGCCACGGCGCCCGCCATCCCTAGACTTGCCCGCGTGAACTTCCGGCTGTACGACACCGCGACCCGCGAGGTCCGCGACTTCGTCCCCCTCGAGGAGGGGAAGGCGGGCATCTACGTCTGCGGTCTGACCGTGCAGTCGGAGCCGCACGTCGGCCACGTGCGGTCGGCCGTGAACTTCGACGTGCTGCGGCGCTGGCTCACCAAGTCCGGGTACGACGTGCAGTTCATCCGCAACGTCACCGACATCGACGACAAGATCCTGATCAAGGCCGGCGAGCAGGGCCGGCACTGGTACAACCTCGCCTACGCGATGAAGCGCGAGCTCGACAAGGCCTATGAGGCGCTGAACGTCGCGCCGCCGACCTACGAGCCCGGCGCCACCGGCCACATCCCCGAGATGCTCGAGCTGATCGGCGAGCTCGTCGCGCCGCGGGCACGCCTACGCCGCCGAGGACGGCTCCGGCGACGTCTACTTCGACGTCCGCTCGTGGCCGGCGTACGGCGAGCTGACCCACCAGCGGATCGACGACATGGAGGCGGCCCAGGACGCCGACCCGCGCGGCAAGCGCGACCCCCGCGACTTCGCGCTGTGGAAGGGCTGGAAGAAGGAGTCCGAGCCCGAGACCGCCGCCTGGCCCTCGCCGTGGGGACCGGGGCGACCCGGGCTGGCACATCGAGTGCTCGGCGATGGCGGAGAAGTACCTCGGCCCCGCCTTCGACATCCACGGCGGCGGCGTCGACCTGCGCTTCCCCCACCACGAGAACGAGCAGGCCCAGTCCCGCGCGGCCGGGCACCCGTTCGCGTCGTACTGGATGCACAACGCCTGGATCACCACCGCCGGCGAGAAGATGTCGAAGTCGCTCGGCAACTCCCTGCTGATCCCGAACGTGCTGGAGCGGGTGCGCGGGATCGAGCTGCGGTTCTACATGGTCGCGGCCCACTACCGCTCGCACGTCGAGTTCTCCTACGAGGCGCTCGACGAGGCGGCCGCCGGCGTTCCGCCGGATCGAGAGCTTCCTCGAGCGAGTCGGCCCGATGGCTGGCGGCAGTCACTCGATCCTCCGGCGTTCTGCGCGGCGATGGACGACGACCTCGGCACGCCGGCCGCGGTAGCAGTGCTGTACGACACGGTCAGCGAGGGCAACCGCCTGCTGGCCGATGACCCGCGGGACGAGTTGTCAGCACGAGCTCAGCGAGGTCCACGGCGATGCTCGACGTCCTCGGGTCTGCACCCCGCCGACCCGGTCTGGGCGTCCGTACGGCGGGGGCGGACGAGCGGCTGACCCGCGCGGTCGACGTCCTCGTTCAGGCCTGCTGAGCAGCGCGCCGACGCCCGGGCCGCCAAGGACTTCGCCACCGCCGACGAGATCCGCGACCGGATCAAGGCGGCGGGCATCGAAGTCGAGGACACCCCGACCGGACCGAAATGGAGCGTCCACGGCGATGGCAGGTAACTCGAAGCGCAAGGGAGCCGATGCGCAAGTCCACCAAGGCAACCCCACGGCCGGCTCCGGCGGTCGGGTGCGGCGCGGGCTCGAGGGCAAGGGCCCGACGCCCAAGGCGAAGGACCGGCCCTACCACAAGGCAGTACAAGCAGCGGGCCGAGGCAGACAAGGCAGCTGGAACGCGCACCCGGCGACCGCGCGAGCGGCAGCGACTCCGAGTGGGTGGCCGGCCGCAACTCCGTGGTCGAGGCGCTCCGCGCGGGGATCCCGGTGACCGGGGTCTACGTCGCCGAGGGCGCCCAGCGCGACGGCCGGCTGCGCGAGGCGTTCAGCCTCGCCGCCGATCGTGGCGTCAGCCTGCTGGAGGTCACCAGCGGTGAGCTGGACAGGATGACCAGCGGCGCGGTGCACCAGGGCCTGGCCGCCCGGATCCCGGCGTACGAGTACGCCCACCCCGACGACCTCCTGAGCCTGGCCGCCGAGCGCGGCGAGCCGCCCCTCGTGGTGGCGCTCGACTCGGTGACCGACCCGCGCAACCTGGGTGCGGTCGATCCGCAGCGCGTCCGGGTTCGGGGCGCACGGCGTGCTGATCCCCGAGCGGCGCGCCGCGGGGATGACCGCCTCGGCCTGGAAGACCAGCGCCGGTGCCGCAGCCCGGATCCCGGTCGCGCAGACGGTGAACCTGGTCCGCCAGCTGAAGGCCTACCAGCAGGCCGGCTGCATGGTGGTCGGCCTGGCCGCCGACGGCGAGGTCAGCCTGCCCGACCTCGACCTCGCGGACGGACCGCTCGTCGTCGTGGTCGGCTCGGAGGGCAAGGGTCTCTCGCGGCTGGTGTCCGAGACCTGCGACCAGCTGGTGTCGGTCCCGATGGCCGGTCGGTTGGAGTCGCTCAACGCCGGGGTCGCCGCCGGCGTCGCCCTCTACGCCATCGCCCGCGCCCGCGCCTGACCCGGCTACCGTTGAAGGATGGACCGCGGACGGCTGCTCCGGGGACTCGCCCTGGCCGCGGTCTGGCTGGTGGTCACGGTCGCCACCGGGCTCGCGATCTTCCTGGGCAGCAGCCGCACCGTCGTGCTCGCCAGCCATGACGCGGTGCTGCGCCCCACGCTCGACGGGTACGTCGTCCTCCGCACCGGCCCGGTCCTGCCCGACCTGAGGATCGACTCCGGATCCGCGGTCGGTGCCGACGTCATCCTGGGCAAGACCAACGCCGACACGCACCGAGCAGCTGGTGCAGCGCTACGGCTACATCGCCAGCCAGCCGGAGGGCCAGATCGCCAAGGTGCGCCGTTCGATGCTCGACATGGCGTTCGACGCCGTCGTCCGAGGCGCCGTACTCGGTCTGGTGCCGGTCGTCGTGTGGCTGCTCGTCGGGCCGGCCCGGCGCCGCGAGCTGGCCCACCACCACGGCCGGGCCGGGGTCGTCGTGGTCGGCGTCGCTGGTGGCCATCGCCGTGCTCCTGTGGGAGCCCTGGGACCGACCAGGAACCCACCGGCGACGACGCGGGCCTGTGGACGCCGCTCGCCGAGTACGTCGGCCCCGAGGTCACCGTGCCCGAGGAGGCAGCCGGCGTGGAGGTCCGGATCGACGTGACGACCGCAGGTGGGCGACGGCTGATCGAGAGCGCGGTCGACACCTACGACAAGAGCCGGACCTTCTACGAGTCCGCGGCCCAGTGCCGCGGCCGGACTCGACCTCCGGAAGCCGCAGGAGGGCGAGACCGTCGTCGCCCTGGTCTCCGACCGCCACGACAACATCGGCATGGACGGGGTGGCCCGCGCGATCGCGGACGCGGGTGGCGCGACGGCGGTCTTCGACGCCGGCGACGACACCTCGACCGGCCAGTCCTGGGAGGCCTTCAGCCTCGACTCGGTCACCAACGCGTTCGAGGACTACGACCGCTTCGCCGTGGCCGGCAACCACGACCACGGCGACTTCGTGACCGACTACCTCGACGGCCTCGGGTGGACGATGCTGGACGCCGAGGTGATCGAGGGCCCGGGCGGGGCCACGCTGCTCGGCGTCGACGACCCCCGCTCCAGCGGGCTGGGGAGCTGGCGCGACGAGACCGGCCTCAGCTTCGAGGAGGTCGGCAGCCGGCTCGCGGACGCGGCCTGCGCCTCCGACGAGCGCATCGCCACGATCCTCGTCCACGACGCCAACCTCGCCGACGAGGCGCTCGAGCGCGGGTGCGCCGACCTCGTCCTCGGCGGCCACCTCCACGTCGAGGTCGGGCCGACCCGGGTGCTCGGCGAGGACGGTCGGCGCGGCTACAGCTTCACCACCGGCACCACCGGCGGGGCGGCGTTCGCCATCGCCGTCGGCAGCAAGCCGCGCCGCGAGGCGTCGGTCACCCTGGTCACCTACCGCGACGGTCGCCCCGCCGGGCTGCAGCCGGTGGTCCTGCAGACCAACGGGATCTTCGAGGTCGAGGACTACCAGGACCTGACCTTCGGGTGAGCCTGGCTGAGTGTGTCCGATTCGGGTGGAAGCGCTCTCATCCGGGATGTGCGGGCGGCCAGATCAGCGGGACGTCATGCGGTTCGAGCGCTATAGGCCACTGTCGAGTCTCAGGACATCGGTAACAAAATATGTCTCAGGACATCGGTAACACCTGATCGGTTCTTGCTCACGATGAGCGATGGCCAGAGATGGGGTTCCGGTGGGACCAGAGTTGGCGGCGTTGGTGGCGCGCGTGCATGCGGGTGCTCGGGTGCAGGTCCGGGCCGAGTGCGCGGCGTTGGGTGTGTCGACCAAGACGTTCTACAAGTACTTGGCCAGGTTCGCCGAGGAGGGCGTCGAGGGGTTCTATCCCGCGGTCCCGGCGACCGTTGACCTCGCCGAGCAGGGTCGAGGCCGCGGTCGAAGACGTCATCGTGCGTGCCCGCAAGGAGCTCGACGAGGATGGCTGGGATGCCGGGGCCGAACAGATCTTGTTCTGGATCCAGCGATCATCCCCAGGCCTGGCCGATCGGGGCGGTGGTGCCCAGCCGGGCCACGGTCAACCGGATCCTGGCGCGCCGCGGGCAGATCGTCCGGGTGCCCCAACGCCGACCCCGCAGCTCGCGGCACCGCTTCGAGGCCGCCCAGCCGAACACGATGTGGCAGATGGACGGCTTCGAGTTCGTCCTGGCCGAGGGGCGCACCGTGATGGTCTTGCAGATCATCGACGACTGCTCCCGGTTCGACCTGGCGCTGCGGGCCGCGCCCAGCGAGAACGGCGCCGACGTCTGGGCGGCGGTGATGCACGCCGCCGCGCGGTACGGGCTGCCGGCCCGGTTCCTGACCGACAACGGCACCGCGTTCTCAGGACGCCGACGCGGCTGGATCAGCCCACTCGAGGAGAACCTGCGGGCACTCGGGGTGCACCCGATCACCAGCTCGGTGGCCCACCCCCAGACCTGCGGGAAGAACGAACGAGCCCACGCCACGGTCTTGAAGTGGCTCCGCAAACGACCCGCACCCAAGACCCTGCGAGGACCTCCAGGAGCTGCTCGAGACCTACCGTGACCGCTACAACCACCGCCGCCGCAAGACCCACCTGAACGGCATGACCCCGGCCCAGCGCTACGCCCTGGGACCCCTCGACGGACCCGGCCACAGCCCCACGCCATGGCCGGTGCACGATCCGACCGCCACCGTGAGCACCAGCGGATGCATCGGCATCGACAAACACCTCCTCGGCGTCGGCCGCCGCTACGCCGCACACCCAGGTCACCACCATCCGGCAACACCGCCAGGTCGCGGTCTTCGCCGGCAACCAACTCATCGCCGAGTTCACCCTGACCGGACGCCGTGGCTACCAGGCCAAGAACCCCATAGCGTTACCGAAGTCCTGAGACATACGTGTCACCGATGTCCTGAGACATCACAGAGCGCTATAGGCCACAGTTCGTATGACGTTCCGCGTCCGCGCGTCGAACAAAGCCGTTTGGCTCGACCCGTTCTCGGCACGCTCGATCGCCCCTGTGCCTGTCGCCCCGTCCAGGGCGATCGCGACCTCGACACCCCACTCATCAACCGTCCCGCGAGGGGAGCGTGCGCTGTGCCTCGACTCAGAAGTAGTCGCGGATGTGGATCGGCCGCGGCACCAGGACCCGGTCGAGTGCGGCCTCGGTCTGCGCCGTACCGCCGCCGAGGTGCCCGGCCATGCGCAGGTTGGCGCAGGTCTGGGCACCGGCCCACGCGAGGGCCAGGCCCGCCGGGGTGAGGACGGGGGCGTCGGCCGCATCGTCGGTCGGCGTGCAGGTCGCCTTCCCCTGCTCGACGACCAGGTGCCAGCTCCCGTTGGTCGTCCCGACGTGGTCGCCCGCCACGGTGAACGACACGCTCGCCGTCCACCGGCCAGTCGCGGGCCGCGAACGCGCCCGGGACGTCGTGGACCCGCAGCATGTAGGGCTCGCGCGCCTTGACCGTCCAGTGCGCCGACGGGAGCGACAGCCGGGCGACGTCGTGACCCGAGGTGCACACCCGCACCTGGCCGACCACGCTGCCGAACGAGCCCGAGCACGCTCCACAGGGCCCGGTAGGCGTCGCCGCTCAGTGCGAGCAGGTCGGAGACCTCGAGGCTCGAGGAGTCGCCGAACCCCTGGCCGCGCTGCCAGCTCGCGAAACCGACGACGTCGCCCGCCTCGTCGATCGCGAGCGTGACCCCGGTGAACGCGTCGATGAAGGCATTCGCGTCGGCGGGGAACGACGGCCCGCGACGCGTCAGTGGCCCGTTCTGGGCGGCCGCCCAGGTGTCGTAGACCTCGCGGACCGCGTCGAAGTCGGCAGGCGTGGCCCGGCGGGTGCGCACGCCGGCCGGAGGGCGGATCCGGGCCAGGGCGGCCGAGGGGACCTCGACCTCGTCGTAGGAGGAGAGCAGCTCGTAGCCGAACTTCCGGTAGATCCCGGGGGCGGTGCAGAAGAGTGTCGACACCGCCTCGCCGCGCTCCCGGAGGCCGTGTTCGAGCGCCACCCGGAAGAGCTCGTCGAGGAGCTTCTCGCCCCGCCGCTCGGCCGTTACCGCGACGCCGGCGATCCCGCCGGTGGGGACGGCGCTGCCGCCGAACCACGAGTGGTACTCGCGGGTCACCACCCGCGCCACCAGCTGGTCGCCATCGAAGGTGCCGAACGCGTGATAACCGGGCCGCGGGAAGCTCTCCGGCGAGGGTGGCGTCGCTCCCGGCGGAAGGTCGCCGAACGCCTCGCGGCTGAGCGCCATCGACTGGTCGAAGTCGTCCCGGGTCAGGGGTCGGGTGGTCAGGGACATGCCCGGAGCCTAGGGCGCCGCGGTCAGGTGCTCGCGTTCTGGAAAGGAACGACCGGGACCGCCGCCGGTGCGACAGCGCGCGTCAGCTTGTCGGCGCGTCGTCGAGACCACGGATCGATCCGGATCTCGAATTCCACTCCGTGCGACGGTTCCGCCGAAGCCACCTTTGATCGCCGATGCCGGGAGGGTCCGTCACTCAGCGGTGAGGGGGGACCGGTTTCGGGGACTGAGCCCAGTCCTGGCTCACCTCTGGGTGGAGGTCTCGTGGGTGAGTGGTGAGGGGGGACTGGTTTCGGGGGCTGAGTCCAGTCCTGGCTCACCGCTGGGCCGCGCCGCCTTCCGCTCGGGCGCGCGCACCCGGAGGAAGCGACGCCCGCGAGCGGTGACGCCCCACGGCTTGTAGACCGAGAGCCAGCTCGCGAACAGCAGCGCCGAGGTGGACACGATGGGCGGGAAGATCATGTCCCGGCGCACGTCGGTCAGCCGCCCGGGGAGCGTGCCGTCCACCAGGGCGGTCTGCGTCCCCGCCTCGGCCAGCGTGGGTCGCAGCAGCACCAGGACGAGCACGCAGAGGACGACGGTGATCACCAGCTTGGTGACCACCCACCAGTAGCGCGCCAGCCCGAAGCGAGTGCCGAGGCCCAGCACCACCCCGGTCGTGAGCGTGAGCAGTCCCAGCGTCAGCAGCAGCGGGACGCAGAAGAGGGCGAGAGCCGCCGTACGCCGTGGCCAGCGTCTGCGGGTCGTCGGTGGTCAGGCCGCGGAACGACAGCACCCCCATCACCAGGTCCACGCCGATCCAGCTGACCGAGCTGAGGATGTGCGCCAACAGCACGAACTTGCGCATCTTCCGAGTCATGTCGGTCATCGTCGGCGGCACCGCGTGGGCCGCGCATCCGGGATCACCCCCAGGGCAACCCCGACCGACCTCCTAGAGTGACCGCGTGGCGACGAACGTGGACCGGCTGCTGCCCAGCGACGAGGCGGAGGCGCTCCTCCAGCTCACCCGCGAGATCGCGGAGAAGGAGCTCGCACCGCAGGCGGCGGAGCTCGAGGAGCGGGCCGAGTTCCCGGCGGAGGCCTACCGCCTGCTCGGGCGCTCGGGACTGCTGAGCCTGCCGTTCGCCGAGGAGTACGGCGGCGGTGGTCAGCCCTACGAGGTCTACCTGCAGGTCCTCGAGGAGATCGCCACGGCCTGGCCGAGCGTCGCCGTCGGCACCAGCGTCCACTCGCTCACCGCCACCGTCGTCGACGTCAACGCGACGCAAGGAGCAGCGCGAGGAGTGGCTGCCGAAGATGCTCTCCGGCGACTGGCTCGGCGCCTACTGCCTCTCCGAGCCGCAGGCCGGCTCCGACGTCAGCGGCATCCGCACCCGGGCGCGTCCAGGAGGGGGACGAGTACGTCGTCTCCGGGACCAAGCAGTGGATCAGCAACGGCTCGTGCGCCGACTACTACATCCTCTTCGCCCGCACCGGCGACGACCCCCGGCGCGGGCTGTCGGCGTTCGTGGTTCCCGCCGACACCGAGGGCATGAGCTTCGGGGCGCCGGAGAAGAAGATGGGCCTGGCCTGCGACGTCACCACCCAGGTGATCTTCGAGGACGCCCGGATCCCGGTCGCCCAGCGGATCGGCGACGAGGGTGCCGGCATGCGGGTCGCGCTCTCCGCGCTCGACGCCGGCCGGCTCGGCATCGCCGCCGTCGCGACCGGGATCGCCCAGGCCGCGCTGGCCCACGCGGTCGCCTACGCCCGGGAGCGCGAGCAGTTCGGCAAGCCGATCGGGGAGTTCCAGGGCCTGCAGTTCCTGCTCGCCGACATGGGGGCCGGGGTCGAGCGGGCGCGGGCGACGTACCTCCACGCGGCCCGGCTCAAGGACGCCGGCCGGCCGTTCTCGCGGCAGGCCAGCATCGCCAAGCTGACCGCGACCGACACCGCCATGCGGGTGACCACCGACGCCGTCCAGGTCCTCGGCGGCAACGGCTACACCCGGGAGTACCCCGTCGAGCGGCTGTTCCGCGACGCCAAGGTCACCCAGATCTTCGAGGGCACCAACCAGATCCAGCGGATGGTGATCGGGCGCGACCTGCTCGCGCTGACCGCGGTCAGCTCGCGTCGGTGCCGCGACCGCCTCGTCGGGCCGGCGGGTGAGCTCGGTGTCGATGTAGTCGCGGGCGGCCTCGAAGATGTCGATCTCGTGGCCGGCCCGCTCGGAGAGGAACCAGCGGTGCACGAGGATCTCGTGGAAGATCTCGGCCGGCTCGAGCTTGCCCGCGCGCCTCGGGCGGCACCATCGCGATGATCGGCTCGTAGATCTCGGTCAGCCACCGGTTGGCCACCAGCGCCCGGTCCTCGCCGCCGAGGTCGTGGTAGGCCGTGAACGCCGCCAGGTCGTTGAGCAGCCGTCGCGCCTGGCCGTCCTCGACGTTCATCCCGGTCAGCGCCTGCAGCTCACGCTGGTGGTGGCCGAGCTCGACGACCTTCGGCTGGATCTGCACCCGGTCCCCGTCGAAGTCGGTCACGATGTCGAGCTCCTCGACGTCGAAGCCGAGGTCGTTGAGCCGCTCGATCCGCTGCTCGATCCGCCACATCTCGCCGGCCGCGAACTCCTCCTCGCCGGTGAGCTCCGCCCACAGCGCGTCGTAGCGCTCCCGGACCAGGTCGACGATCTCGTGGGCGCGCACCTCGCCGTCCAGCGTCTCGCTGGCCTGCAGGTCGAGCAGCTCGGCGAAGACGTTCTCGCAGCCGACGGTCGACGTCGTACTCCCGCATGCCGTCGGACAGAGCTGGGCCGCAGCTCGCCGGTCTCGGCGTCGACGAGGTACGCCGCGAACCCGCCGGCGCTGCGGCGGAACAGCACGTTCGACAGCGAGCACGTCGCCCCAGTAGAAGTCGGCGAGGTGCAGCCGGACCAGGAGCACCACCAGCGCGTCGATCAGCGAGGGCAGGTTGTCGGCGGTGAGCCCGTGCGAGAAGAGGCTGCGGTAGGGCAGCGAGAACTGCAGGTGCTGGGTGAGCAGCGCGGCCGGCAGCTCCTCGCCGTGCCTGGTCGACCCGGCCGGTGACCACCCCCTGCGGCATCACGGCCGGCAGTCCCATCCGCTGCAGGTCGCGCAGCAGGCGGTACTCCCGGAAGGCGATCTCCTCGGTCGTCTCCTTCACGGCGTAGACCCGCCGGCCGCAGCCGCACGATCCGCACGACGTGGCGCGAGAGCCCGCGCGGCAGCGGTACGACGTGCTCGTCGGTCCACTCCTCCAGCGGGACGGACCACGGCAGGGACACGATCGCCGGATCCGGGCGGTTCGCCACGATCCGCAGGGCCATGACCCGCAGGCTACTGCGGTTCGAGGAACACGGCGCCGGGGCCGCGCGCCGCCACCACGTCGCCGCGGGTTGCGCAGCGCGCAGTTGCGCAGGCTCAGGCAGCCGCAGCCGATGCAGCTGTCGAGCTGGTCGCGCAGCCGCTCGATCCGCTCGATCTGCTCGTCGAGCCGCGGCCGCCAGGCGCGGCTCAGCCGGGTCCAGTCGGCCTTGGTCGGCGCCCGGTTCTCCGGCAGGGTGGCCAGCGCCTCCGCGATCTCGTCGAGGCTCAGCCCGACCCGCTGGGCGGTCCGGATGAACGCGACCCGGCGCAGCTCGGCCTGCTCGTAGCGGCGCTGGTTGCCGGTCGTACGACGCGACCGGATCAGCCCGCGCGCCTCGTAGAACCGGATCGCGGAGGTCGCCACGCCCGCTCGCTCGGCGAGCTGCCCCACTGTCAGTCTGGTCACATCACCCAGCCTTGCTTGACTTCAACCGAACTTCAAGTTGGACCATCGGTGCATGAGCGAGATTCCAACGGCTGATGAGCCTGATGACCGGCGACGAGAAGCACTCGTTCGCCGCCACCTCGACCCTCGACGTGATCCGGGTGCTCTACGAGCGGGTGCTCGAGGTGTCGCCCGAGACGGTCGGCGACGAACGGCGCGACCGGTTCTACCTGTCCAAGGGGCACGGGCCGATGGCCTACTACGCGGTGCTCGCCGACCGTGGGTTCTTCCCGGAGTCGTGGCTGTCCGGGTGGGGACACGTTCGACTCGCCCCTCGGCTACCACCCGGACCGCAACCTGGTGCCGGGCGTGGAGATCTCGTCGGGCTCGCTCGGTCACGGCCTCCCGCTGGCGGTGGGTACGGCGCTCGGCCTGCGCGCCCAGGGCATCGGCTCCCGGGTCGTCGTACTCGTCGGCGACGCGGAGCTCGACGAGGGCAGCAACCACGAGGCGCTCGAGCTGGCCGCCGCGCTCTCGCTGGACGCGCTGACGGTCGTGGTGATCGACAACCGCTCGTCCAGCTACGCCGTGCCCGGCCGGATCGCGCGAGCGCTTCGCGGTCGAGGGCTGGCACACGGTCACCGTCGACGGGCGTGACCACGACGCCCTCGAGAAGGCCCTCTCGCACCGCCCGGTCGGCCAGCCCAACGTCGTCGTCGCCCACGTCGAGGAGAAGTCATGAATCCCCGCGAGCAGTTCGCCCACACCGCCGCCGACCTCGTCGAGACCGACCCGTCGGTCGCGCTGGTCTACGCCGAGATCTCCGGCCAGTTCTTCGGCGAGGTCGAGGCACGCCACCCCGACCGGGTCATCAACGTCGGGATCCGCGAGCAGCTGCTCGTCAACGTCGGCGCCGGCCTGGCGCTCACCGGGATGCGCCCGATCGTGCACACCTTCGGCTCGTTCCTCGTCGAGCGGGCCTTCGAGCAGGTGAAGCTCGGCTTCGGCCACCAGGACGTCGGGGGCGTCCTGGTCGGCTCCGGTGGCTCGTTCGACGCCGCCTCCGCCGGCCGCACCCACCAGGTGCCGGGCGACGTCGCCCTGATGGACACCCTGTCCGGGCGTGCACATCCACGCCCCGTCGACGTCGACCGAGGTCGACACGGTCCTGCGCACGCACGGTTGCCGGCGACGGGCTGCACTACGTGCGCGTGGTCGGGCAGACCAACAGCTCGTCCCACACCGGCCCGGGCTTCCACGTCGTACGACGAGGCGGCGGCGCCACGGTGATCGCGCTCGGTCCGGTCCTGGACGACGTGCTGGCTGCCGTCGAGGGACGTGACGTGACGGTGCTCTACGCCAGCACGGTGCGGCCCTTCGACGGCCGCGGCCTCCGTGCTGCGCTCGGCACCCCGGACGTGGTGCTGGTCGAGCCCTGGCTGGCCGGCACCTCGGCGCACGTCGTCGCCGAGGCGCTGCGCGACGTACCCCACCGCCTGCTGGCCCTCGGCGTCGCTCGCACGAGCTGCGCCGCTACGGCACCCCCGCCGACCACGTCGCGGCCCACGGGCTCGACGCGGCCGGGATCCGGCGGTCCCTCGACGGGTTCCTCCCGGCGGCCGCCTGACCGACGCGAAGTTCTACGATGATCCGGCGCCGGCGGTGAGCAGCCGACCGGTCGCGCCGGTGTAGCTCAGTTGGTAGAGCGCCTCTCTTGTAAAGAGGATGTCGCGGGTTCGACTCCTGTCACCGGCTCACAAGACCGGCTCACAGGACCTGAAGTGCCGCGTCGCACGACTTCTCCGCCTCTCGGGCGAGGGCCGCCACGCCCTCCGCATCCGCGGAGTGTGTGCTCGCGAGGTCGCGAGTCGCCGCGAGGCCGGCGCTGAGCAGTGTCACGAAGGCAGCCTCGAACCGGGCCTCAGGCACGCGACCCAGCCTTTGCAGATCCTCGCCGGTGGGCATGCCGTCCAGCGACGGAATGGAATGTCCGTCGCTGCTGTGCTCGAACCCGTGGTCGCGCACCGTCTTGGGCACCTCCTCGTCCCACGACTCGAGCTGGTCGGCAGCGGTCTCGATGCGTGCGATGGCGTCGACCCGCAGCTGGTCCGTGGCAGTCATCACCGCCGGATCGAGCCCGCGGCCGAGTCCGACGTCGAGCAGGTTGAGCATCGCCGCATCACGGTGCATGAGCTCCGTCAAGAAGGCGACGTCGGTCGCCCGGTCCCCCTCCTGCGCGGCGTCGGTCGAGGAGGCGCCACAGGCCGTGAGGACGGCCAGCAGCAACAGAGATGAAAGGAGTCTCACCGGATCCGATCCACCTTGAAGCTCGTGGGCGGGTCGACGAACACCTCTTGGGCCTCCACCAGCCGGAGCTCGCGTTCACCCGACCGGAGGGTCGCATCGAGCAGCGCGAAGACCGAGGCGGCCGTGCGGCCGAGCGCGGTCGGAGCGTCGGTCGCGAGGAGGTGTGCGGTGAAGAGCGCCGAGGTCACGTCGCCGGATCCGTTCGCCTTCAGCGGCAGCTTCGGGGTCTGTACGATCCACGCGCCTTCCCCGTCCACCGCCAGCATCTCCACGGTGTCGTCGGGTCGGTCGGCGCGCTGCACGCTGGTGACCAGCACCGTTTGCGGACCCATCGTCCGGGCCAGCTCGACCGAGGCGAGGATCTCGTCCAGCGTCTGCGGTTCGGTGCCGGTCAGGAACCCGAGCTCGAACTGGTTCGGCGTGATGACATCGGCGTGGGGGACCACCCGCTCCCGCAGCACCGGGGGGATGTCGGGGTGGACGAAGCACCCGCTGTCGGCATTGCCCATCACCGGGTCGCAGGTGTACGACGCCCGCGGGTTGGCCGCTCGCACCCGGGAAACCGCATCGAGGATCACCCCGGCGATGTCGGCACCGCCCTGGTAGCCGGACAGCACCGCGTCGACCTGGTGGAGAACCCCGCGCTCCTCGATCCCGGTGATCACGTCCGCCACGTCGGCGGAGGGCAGCAGCGGCCCGCGCCAGGAGCCGTAGCCGGTGTGGTTGGAGAACACCACCGTGGAGACCGGCCACACCTCGTGGCCCAGCCGCTGCAGGGGGAACACCGCCGCGGAGTTGCCGACGTGGCCGTAGGCGACCGAGGACTGGATCGACAGGAACTTCACCCGGCGATCCTCTCAGGGCTCGGCTCACCGGCCGGCACGCCCTGTACGACTAAACTAGAACGCGTTACAGTTTCCACGCAGGGGCGTGCCTCTCCACGCCCGTCGACGCGAGCAGAGGTGGACGCATGGCCAGGCCATCCAGAGGCGCCACGCCGCGGGCCAACGAGGCCGACTACGTCGTGGTGGGCTCCGGAAGCGCGGGCAGCGCCTGCGCCGGGCGGCTGGCGGAGTCCGGAGCCAGCGTGATCCTGATCGAGGCCGGCAAGAGCGACGAGCAGTTCCTGGTGAAGAAGCCCGGGATGATCGGACCGATGCACGCCGTTCCGCAGATCAAGGCGCGCGTCGACTGGGGCCTCTACTCCACGCCGCAGAAGCACATGCTCGACCGGAAGATGCCCGTCCCGCGCGGCAAGGTCGTCGGCGGCTCGAGCTCGATCAACGGCATGGTCTACGTGCGCGGCAACCGCGCCAACTACGACTCCTGGGCGGCCGAGGGCTGCACGGGCTGGGACGCCGACAGCGTCAACGCGGCCTACAAGCGGATGGAGGACTTCGAGGACGGCGAGAACGCCTGGCGCGGCGCCGGCGGACCGATCCGGATCACCCGCAACAAGTCCCCGCAGGAGGGCTCGCTCCAGTTCCTCCAGGCGACCAGTGACGCGCTCGGGGTCAAGGTCCTCGACGACTACAACGCGCAGTCGCAGGAGGGCGTCGCCCGGATGCAGCAGAACGCTGCCGACGGACTGCGCTACAGCGCCTCGCGCGGCTACGTCCACCACCTCGCGCCGCCCACGCTCGAGCTCCAGAGCGAGGTGCTGGTCCGCAAGGTCGTGATCACCGACGGTCGGGCCACCGGCGTCGAGGTGTCCGACAAGGACGGGTCGCGCCGGGTGGTCCGCGCCGGCAAGGAGGTCATCCTCGCGGGCGGATTCGTCGGTTCCCCGCAGCTGCTGATGCTCTCGGGCATCGGCCACGCCCAGCACCTGCGCGACCTCGGCCTCCCGGTGGAGGCCGACCTGCCGGTGGGCGACAACCTCCACGACCACCTGTTCCACGCATTGACCTTCCACGCCACTTCGGCGGAGATGAAGGGCAACCCCTGGTACTTCGCCAAGGGCCTGGCCAGGGAGATCGTCCGACCCGGTACGTCGTTCCTCGCCAACTCGGTGTTCGAGGTCGTCGGATTCGTACGCACCTCGCAGGCGGCCGACGTACCCGACCTCCAGCTGCACCTGCTGCCGTGGGCCTACGTCTCGCCCAACCAGGACGCGCCGATCCGCCACGACGTCGACCCGCGAACGGCGCTCACCGTGCTGACGACGCTGATCTACCCGCGCTCGCGCGGAACGCTCCGCCTCGCGTCCGCCGACCCGACAGCCGCGCCGTTGATCGACTTCCAGTACCTGGCGGACCCGGCCGACCTCGAGGTGCTCGGCGAGGGATCCGAGATGGTCCGCGAGATCATGTCCGGCGCCGCGTTCGGCGGTTCGGTCAGGGAGGAGATCCACCCGGGCGCGGGACTCAAGGGCCAGGCCCTGCGCGACGCGATCCTCAACCGGGCCACGTCGGTCTACCACGGCGTCGGCACCTGCCGGATGGGCGTCGACGAGCTCGCGGTCGTCGACCCCGGACCTCAAGGTCCGCGGCGTCGAGGGACTCCGGGTCGCCGACGCCTCGATCATGCCGTCGATCACCGGCGGCAACACCAACGCGCCGGCGATCATGATCGGCGAGAAGGCAGCGGAGCTGATCCTGCAATGACCATTACCCGTCCCGCCACCCTGACCGACGCGTTCCTCGAGTCGCTGGTCGCCCGCGTGCCGTCGACCGGCGGCGGCACCTGGAAGCTGACCGAGGTCTACACCGGCGAGGTGCTGGTCGAGCTCCCGCAGTCGACGCCGGGCGACATCGAGGCGGCGTTCGCCGCGGCACGCGAGGCCCAGGCCGAGTGGTCGCAGTGGCCGCTGCGCAAGCGGCTCGCAGTGTTCAAGCGGGCGCACACGCTCCTCGTCGACAACGCCGAGACCACCACCGACCTGATCCAGGCCGAGAGCGGCAAGAACCGGCGGATGGCGATGGAGGAGACCTGCGATCCGCCGATGGTGATCAGCCACTACCTCAAGCGGGCGCCCAGGCTGCTCAAGCCGGTCCGTCGCGGCGGCCCGGTCCCGGTGATGTCCTCCTCCACCGAGATCCGGCAGCCCAAGGGCGTCGTCGGCGTCATCGCGCCGTGGAACTTCCCGTTCGCCACCGGCATCTCCGACGCGGTCACGGCGCTGATGGCCGGCAACGGCATCGTCCTCAAGCCCGACAACAAGACCGCCCTCTCGCCGTTGTACGGCGTCTCCCTGCTCGAGCAGGCCGGCCTCCCCAAGGGGCTGTTCCAGGTGGTCTGCGGTGAGGGCCCCGACGTCGGTCCGACCCTGATCGACAACGCCAACTACGTGATGTTCACCGGCTCGACGGCGACCGGCCGGACCATCGGCGAGCGGGCCGGGCGCAACCTGATCGGCTGCTGCCTCGAGCTCGGCGGGAAGAACCCGATGATCGTCCTCGACGACGCGGTCGTCGACGACGTCGTGGCCGGCGCCCTGTTCGGGGTGTTCGGCAACACCGGCCAGATCTGCATGCACATCGAGCGGATCTACCTGCCGGACTCGCTCTACGACGAGTTCAAGTCGAAGTTCGTCGCCGCCGCCGAGGGGCTGCGTCTCGGGGCGTCGTACGACTTCGAGCCGGAGCTCGGGTCGTTGATCTCCGTGGACCACCGCGACCGCGTGGCCTCCCACGTGGAGGATGCGGTGGCGAAGGGCGCGACCGTGGTCACCGGAGGCCGGGCGCGACCCGACCTCGGGCCCGCGTTCTTCGAGCCGACGGTCCTCGAGGGCGTCACCAAGGAGATGCTCGCCGGCTCCTGCGAGACGTTCGGGCCGGTGGTGGCGCTGCACCGCTACGGAGGCGTCGACGAGGCGGTCGCGCTCGCCAACGACACCGACTACGGCCTCAACGCCTCGGTCTGGGGCACCGACCTCGATCGCGCCGCCGAGGCCGTCGGACGGCGGATCGAGTCCGGCAACGTCAACATCAACGACTCCCTCGCCGCGGCCTACGCGTCCAAGGGGACGCCCTCAGGGGGCGTCAAGCAGTCCGGCGTCGGCGCCCGGCACGGCGACCAGGGCCTGCTGAAGTACACCGACGTGCAGAACCTCGCCGTACTCAAGAAGCCGGTGCTGGGCCCGAAGCCCGGCCAGGACTACGCGGAGTACGCCAAGCAGATGCTGACCGGCCTCAAGGTCATGCGCAAGACCCGCATCCGCTGATGGTCAGGCGGCTTTCGTAAGGTCGCCGGCATGAGCGAGATGAGCTACGGGCCCTTGGGCGATTCCGGCCTGATGGTGAGCGCCGTCGGGATCGGCTGCAACGCCTTCAGCCGCCGGGTGGACCTCGACGGAGTGCGCGGCATTCTCGACGCCGCCCAGAACGTCGGCGTCACCCTCCTCGACAATGCGGACATCTACGGCGACCCACCGGGCGGCTCGGAGGAGCTGCTGGGGGAGGCGCTGAAGGGACGCCGCGACGAGTTCGTGCTTGCCACGAAGTTCGGCATGGACATGCGCGGTGCCAATGGTGAGGACCACGGCGTCCGTGGTTCCCGTTGGTACGTACGCCGCGCCGTGGAGGCCTCGCTCAGGCGGCTGCAGACCGACCACATCGACCTCTACCAGCTCCACGAGCCCGACGACGTCACCCCGATCGAGGAGACGCTGTCGGCGCTCGACGACCTGGTCCGCGAGGGCAAGGTCCGATACATCGGCTGCTCGAACTTCGCCGGGTGGCAGGTTGCCGACGCCGACTGGACCGCTCGCTCGGCAGGGCTCGAGCGGTTCGTCTCGGTCCAGAACCGCTACTCCCTGCTCGACCGGTCGCTGGAGGACGAGGTGGTCCCGGCGTGCGAGCAGTTCGGCCTGGGCGTACTGCCCTACTTCCCGCTGGAGTACGGCCTGCTCACCGGCAAGTACCACCGCGGCGAGGAGGCCCCGGCCGGCTCCCGAGCTGACGTCGACCGGGCCCGGTCACAGTGGCTCCAGAACGCCGACTGGAACCGCATCGAGGCGCTCGAGAAGTACGCCGCCTCGCGCGACGTGGAGATCCTCGACGTGGCGATCGCCGGCCTCGCGGCCCAGCCCGCGGTGGCGTCGGTCATCTCCGGCGCCACCTCGGGCGACCAGGTGCGGCGCAACGCCGCGGCGCTGCGCTGGCGGCCGACCGAGGCCGATCTGGTGGAGCTGGACGAGCTCACTGCACGCTGACGGGTGGTTTCGAGACAGGCGCTAGCGCGCCTTCCTCAACCACCGAGCGTTTCCGGTGGTTGTGCCAAGTCGGATGGCAGTTGGGGCGCATGTCCCGGTCGCCACGCGGAGGATCGGGTCGGTCAGGACCGAACTGCCAGCCGACCTGGCCATCCGAGGCTCAATCAGCGTTGATGGAGCTCCAATCGGTGGTTGAGGTGCGAGGGCCGTCAAGGCCCGAGCCTCGAAACCCCGGAACTGTGAACAGGGCCGTCAGGCCACTTGCAGGCTCCGCTTCGACAGCCCCATCCAGAAGCCGTCGATCACCTGGATCCCCGGCTCGTCGGGGGCCGACGCGGCACCCAGGGTCACGAACAGCGGCGTGTAGTGCTCGACCGTCGGGTGCGCGAAGGGCATGCCCGGCGCCTGCGACTTGTACGACGCCAGCGCGTCGACGTCACCGCGGGCCATGGCCTCGCCGGCCCACGCGTCGAAGTCCGCGGACCAGCCCGGGGACCGAGGCGTCGATCCGCCACTCGGTGAGGAACGGCAGGCCGTGGGTGAGGAACCCCGAGCCGATGATGAGCACACCCTCGTCGCGGAGTGGTCGCAGGCGCTCGCCGAGGGCCATCAGCCGGACCGGGTCGTGGGTGGGCAGCGACATCTGCAGCACCGGGATGTCGGCCTCGGGGTACATGATCCGCAGCGGCACCCACGCGCCGTGGTCGAGCCCGCGGCTGGCGTGCTGGTGGACCGGCTCGCCCGCGGGCATCATCGCGACGATCCGGTCGGCCAGCTCGGTGGCGTCCGGCGTCTCGTAGGTCATCCGGTAGTACTTCGCGTCGAAGCCGCCGAAGTCGTAGACCAGCGGGACGCCGCTGGCGCTCAGGCTGACCGGGGCCGACTCCCAGTGGGCGCTGACGATGAGGATCGCCCGCGGGCGCGGCAGGTCGGCGGCCCAGGCGGCGAGCTGCCCCGACCAGACCGGGTCGTCGAGCAGCGGGGGAGCGCCGTGCCCGATGTAGAGGGCGGGCATGCGGCTGTCGACGGGTTCCGTTGTCCGATCGCTCATGCCCACTCCAATGGTTGAGGGTTCAACTTTATTCCTCCGGCAGCGACCAGTCCACGGGGTCGGCGCCCTGCTCGGCCAGCAGCCGGTTGACGCGGCTGAACGGGCGGGAGCCGAAGAACCCCCGGGCGGCCGAGAGCGGGGACGGGTGGGCGGACTCGACCCATGGGACCGAGCCCAGCATCGGCTTGAGGCCCTGGGCGTCGCGGCCCCAGAGGATCGCGGCGCACGGCCCGCCGCGCGCGGCCAGCGCCTTGATGGCGCACTCGGTGACGTCCTCCCAGCCGCGGCCGCGGTGCGAGGCGGCCTCGCCGGGGCGGACGGTCAGCACCCGGTTGAGCAGCATCACGCCCTGGTCGGCCCAGGCAGTCAGGTCACCGTGCGCGGGCATCGCGAGGCCCAGGTCGGTGTGCAGCTCCTGGTAGATGTTGGCCAGGCTCCGGGGGACCGGTCGGACGTGCGCGTCGACCGCGAAGCTGAGCCCGATCGGGTGCCCGGGAGTGGGGTAGGGATCCTGGCCGACGATCAGCACCCGGACGTCGGCGAGCGGACGCTGGAAGGCCCGCAGGATCCGGTCGCCGCTCGGCAGGTACCCGCGGCCGGCGCTGATCTCGTCGCGCAGGAACCTGCCCATCGCCGTGATCCGCTCGTCGACCGGCGCCAGCGCCTCGGCCCAGTCGGGGGCGACCAGCCCGCGTTCGACGAGCCCCGCCAGCGCAGCCATGCCGGGACGCTACCGTGCGCTGGTGACGCGTCGCTGCCCCGTGTGGGTCCCCGTCCTGGTCCTGCTGCTGACGGTCACCCAGCTGGCGGTGGCCGAGTACGTGCCCGGCATCGAGCGGTTCGCCGACAAGGCCTTCGGAGCGCGGCTCATCGCCTACCCGCTGCTGATGCTGGTGGTCCCGTTCCTCTGGTGGGTCGTGGTCAAGCGGCGGCACCCCGACCGCCACCCGCCGTACGGCGCCTTCACGCTGGTGATGCTGCCGTTCCTCGTCGACGTGACCGGCAACAGCCTCGACCTCTTCGACGCCGTCGTGTGGTGGGACGACTTCAGCCACTTCGTCAACTGGGCGCTGCTGCTGACCGGCATCGGGCTGTTCATCTGCGGCCGGTGCGCCCGCCGTGGGCGGTGGTGCTCCTGGTGACCGGGCTCGGCGCCGTGATCGCGCTCGGCTGGGAGCTCGGCGAGTGGTACACGTTCATCCGGCACGGCACCGAGATCGACACGGCCTACGAGGACACCCTCGGCGACGAGACCCTCGGCACCCTCGGCGCCCTGGTCGCGGGCCTGGTGGTGGCCCGGGTCCGTGGCTCAGCGCCAGTACGCCGTCCGCGGCAGGTAGGGCCTCCGCCCGCGCTCGCCCACCTCGACGTCGAGGATCGCGTGGTGGTCGGTGTTGCCGAAGAACGACTGGTTGGCCACCAGCACGCGGGTGCCGTGGAAGGTCGCGCTGGACGGGGTGTCGAACGGGACCGGCGAGCCGTTCTCGCCCGACCCCGGGGCTTCGGGGAAGCGCTCGATCTCCCGTCCGCGCGGGGAGAGCACCACGATCTGCTGGGAGAGCCCGGCGTTGGCGATGTAGATCCGGCCGGAGCGGCCGATGCCGAAGCCGTCCGGCAGGTCACCGGGCAGCGAGGTCCACAGCGTCGACAGCTTGCCCGGGCGACCGGACTTCCGGATCGGCAGGGAGTAGAGCTTGCCGTTGGTCGGCGCGCTCCCGTCGGTGGTGGAGGACTGCTGGGTGATCAGCAGGGTCCGCGTGCGCGGGCGGAAGACGAGGCCGGCCGTCCCGAACTCGGACCCGTCGAGCCGCGGCGAGGCGAACCACACCTTCGGCTTCTGGGTGCCGCGCGGGATCTTCCAGATCACCGCCTGGCCGTAGTCGGTCACGAAGAGGGCGCCGCCCGGGCCCCAGGCGGCGTAGTTGGGGATCGCCGGGCCGTCGGACACGTTGGGGGAGCAGGGCTTCTCGCCGCTGGAGCAGATCGGCAGGTCGGGCAGGGTCGCCCACCGGCGGAAGTTGCCGGTCTCGGTGTTCAGGGTCCGCACGGACGACGTCGACTTCTCCAGCAGGACCAGCCGCCCCCGGGCATCCGCGGTCGCCACCTGGACGCCGTGGTCCTCGTCGAGGTTCTGGTGCGGCACCCGCCAGGACCGCAGCAGGGCCCCGCCGGCCGACCACTCGCGCACCACCGAGTGGCGCGTGATCGCCCTGCGGGTTGGTGTAGGTGCCGGCGTAGACGCGTCCGTTGCGGTGGTGGAAGACGTACGCCGGGTAGCCGGGCTCCTGGACGGCCGCGAAGACGCGGGTGTCCCACCGCTCGCGATCCGCGGCGGAGGCGGGCAGCAGCGGGAGGACGAGTGCCAGCAGGACGCCGAGGCCCGTGCTGGATGATTGGCCGCTTCACGAGAGCTCGCTCCAGCACCTCGACCGCGGCCCGCTTGCCGGAGCGTACGGCGCCGTCCATGTAGCCGGTCCAGTACGTCGACGTCTCGGTGCCGGCCCAGTGCACGCGGCCGTGCGGCCGCCGGATCTCGCGGCCGAACCGGATCATCGTCCCGGGTGAGTAGTTGGCGACCGGCCCACCGCGGGTCCACTGCTCGTGGGTCCAGTCGTGCTCGACGTACTCGATCGGGTGCAGGGCCTTGCTCGCCGAACATCGCGGCGAACCCCTTGAGCACGGCCGACCGCCGGGCCGCGCGGGTCTGCACGCCGTAGCGCCGCCAGGTCGAGCCGCCGACGAACGCCAGCAGCACCCCGGGGTCGCCGTCCCGCGGGCAGTTGTCGAAGGCGACCCGGACGGCACCGGAGTCGTTGAGCCCGAAGCCGTTCAGCCCGGCCTCCCGCCAGAACGGCCGGCGGTAGACCGCGTCGCACTTCATCAGCTGGCCCATGTCCAGGTGCCGGAGCAGCTCGGTGCGGCGCCGGGGCAGCCGGGGGAACCAGTCGATGTCGAGCACCAGCGGCGGGGGAGCGGCCACGATCACCCGCCGGGCGCGGACCTGGCCCCGGGCGGTGTGCACCACGGCGTGCCCGTCGCCCTGGGTGATCCGCCGCACCGGCGCCGCCAGCGCGACGATGTCGCCGAGCCGGCGGGCGAGCCGGAGCGGGATCAGCTGCGAGCCGCCGACGAACCGCCGCTCCTGGGCGGCGTTGGTGGTCTCGGAGTTGCGGGCGAAGGTGCCGACGTGGCGCTCGTCGCCCGAGCAGGCGACGTACCAGAGGACGTAGAGGAAGGAGAGCTCGCTCGGGTCGGCGCCGAACCCGGGCTGGGTCCAGCAGCGGATCAGGTTCTCCACG
The DNA here is from genome assembly GCA_963848795.1 of uncultured Actinomycetota bacterium. Classification (GTDB taxonomy): domain Bacteria; phylum Actinomycetota; class Actinomycetes; order Propionibacteriales; family Nocardioidaceae; genus Nocardioides. Next base: position 2,443 of record CAWKEX010000009.1, on the reverse strand, counting down.
CCCTCGGCGTTGACGGCGTTGTCGTAGATCCACTCGCCCAGGGTCATGCGCGTCCCACTCGGCCGCGCGGTCGTGGGTCCAGGGGGCGTCGACCGGGATCTCGGCGGCGTACATGTCGATCTGGGTGAGCAGGCTCGCGGCGTCGGGAAGGATCAGCGGGTCGGGCGGCACGGTGCCCTGGTACTCCTGCCGGCCGGTCGTCGAGGAGACGTAGACGCTGTTGCCGTCGACGTACTCCTTGAAGGTGGGCACGCCCAGCTCCTCCGCCAGGCGCAGGATGTGGCCCTGGGTCGGCCCGACGAAGGCGCCGCCGGACTCGATCACGCCGCCGGAGTCGAGGTGGTGGTTCAGCACCCGGCCGCCGACGCGGTCCCGGGCCTCGACGAGGAGCACGGAGCGGCCCCGGCTGGCCACCTTGCGGGCCGCGACCAGGCCGGAGATGCCGCCCCCGACCACGACCACGTCGACCTGGCGCGGCAGCGAGCCCTGCAGGCTCCCGGCCGTGGCCGGCGCGGTGAGGGCTCCGGTGCCGAGGCCGGCCATCGACAGCCCGGCGCCGCCCAGGAGGGTACGGCGGGTCAGGTTCAGGTCCGTCATACCGGTACAACGGTCCGGCGCCTGATCGGTTAGGTGAGACGCAGGCCTCGTGGGCGCCTAGTGTCGGCACATGCCTCGCGCGACCGTCGCCGACGTGCACGAGCTCGCCCGGTCCATGCCGGGCGTGGAGCGGGCGGAGGGCACGACCGTCGTCTACCAGGTGCGCCGCAAGAGCTTCGTGTTCTTCCGCAACCCACGGCCCGACGCCGTCGACCCCGAGACCGGCGAGCGGTACGACGACGTCATCGTCTTCTGGGTCGCCTCGGACGCCGACAAGCAGGCCCTGGTCGCCGACCCGTCCACGCCGTTCTTCACCACGCCCGCACTTCGACGGCCACCCGTCGGTGCTGCTGCGCGGCTGCCGGGTCGGTGAGCTGGACCGCGACGAGCTCGCCGAGGTCGTGTACGACGCGTGGCTGGCCCGGGCGCCCAAGCGGCTGGCGCGGGAGTGGCTGGACGAGCACGGCCTCCGCTGAGCGATGAGGCCGCGTACGCCGTCCGTGAGATCGAGCGGCTGGAACGCGACATCGTCAGCGCGAACGTCACGATGACGGCTGCGCGAACGATCAGGTGGAGAGGGAGCGGGACCCGGCCGACCCGTAGCGCCGGGCGGGGTTGGTGCCGATCGCCTCGCGGCTCGCGGCCGTTCGCCGGGCGGGGGCCTTCTTCGCCGGGCCCTTCTTGGCCTTCTTCTGAGCCGCCTTCTTGGTGGCCGCCTTCTTCCGGGCCGCCGGGGTCGGGGTCTCCTCGGCGTCGGAGGACCACTTGCTGATCCACTCGTCCATGATCTGCCAGGTCGTGCCGCGGGCGCGCCGCCCGGTCAGCATGCCCAGGTGGCCACCGGGGACCACCTCGAACCTGACCTCCTTCGCCCCGGTCAGCAGCGGCACGACCGTGCGGACCGCGGGGATCGGCGCGATGCCGTCGGTGGCGCCGCCGAAGACCAGCACGGGCGCGGTGATGTCGGCGACCGAGATGGTGCGGTCACCGAAGTCGATGCTGCCGGTGACCAGCGCGTTGCCGCGGACGAACCGGTGGTAGAGCTGGCCGAAGGTCCGGCCCGGGTAGGCGATCATGTTGTCGGTGAACCGGTCGACGGCCTCGAGCTGCGCGAGGAAGTCCTGGTCGTCGAGGCGGGTGACGATGGCCAGCGGCTTGGTCACCAGCTTCTGGAACGAGGAGAGCTGGAAGGCCCACTTCACCAGCGGCTTGGGGGCTCCACCCATCGCCTGGTAGCTGCGGTTGATGATCCCGCCGCCCTCGGTGAGGTTCAGCAACGGCCGCAGCGGCGCCACCAGCGGCACCTGCTTGATGTCGAACGGCGACCCGACGGCGGTGACCGAGGCGATCGGCAGATCCGGGCTGTCGGCCGCGGTCAGCAGCGCGAAGACCCCGCCGAGGCTCCAGCCGATCACGTGCACCGGCCGGCCGCCGGCGTGGGCGGACACCTCACGGATCGCGGCGGGCACGACCTCGTCGATCCAGTGCTCCATCCCGAGGTTCCGGTCGCGGAACGAGACCTGGCCGTACTCCACGAGGTAGGTGGGCCGGCCGCCGTTCACGAAGTGCTCGACCAGGGAGCAGCCGCGGCGCAGGTCGAAGCAGAGCGCCGGCGCGGCCAGGGGAGTCACCAGGAGCACCGGGTCGCCCTGCTCGACGACCTTCGCGGCCGGGCGGTAGTGGTAGACCTCCCGCAGCATGCCGTCGTCGATCAGGGTGCGCGGCATCGGGCGCAGGTCGGCCAGGCCGCCGTACAGCACCTTGTGGGCGACGTTGCTCGCCGCCGAGACGACGAAGGCCGAACCCGGCAGGTCAGGCCTCGGGATCAGCTCCATGGGCGAAAAGT
>CAWKEX010000008.1:0-358410 GCA_963848795.1 uncultured Actinomycetota bacterium | reverse complement strand
GGGGTGAACGCCTTCGTCACCAGCAGTAGAACCCTGGCTGTATCCCGAGAGACGTCACCCACGCCCTCTCGCCTTGTCGGATGATCGACGCGGCGTGGCCAGCACGGAAGGACCGACCTCGACAACGGCCTTCCGTTGTGCGGCTACCACCACCGGCGGGCCCACGACGACAGGTGGGACCTCCGACAGCACACCTCGGGCGACTACCGCTTCCACCGACGACGTTAGGCCGGTCACGTCTTCCGTGATCGTGGCGTGGGCAACAGCGATCGTGCCGTGACTCCGACATGGTGGGTCGCCGTATGCCTCCCCATGAAGTCTGGTACGTCAGCTACGGCTCCAACATGTGCCGCGAGCGTTTCCGCTGCTACATCGAAGGCGGCCAGCCACGCGGCGGTGCCTTCGAGTACGTCGGTGCCCGCGACGACACCCTCCCGTCGGACGACATGGCCGTGGAGCTGCCCGGCAGCCTCTACTTCGCCGGGGAATCGCCCACGTGGGGCGGCGGGGTGGCCTTCTACGACCACGACGTCCCCGGCCCCACGCCCGCGCGTGCCTACCGCATCACCGTCGAGCAGTTCGCCGACGTGGCCGCCCAGGAGATGCACCGCCTCCCCGAGGAGGGCGACCCGCTCGAGGAAGTCATCATCGGCGGTCTCGAGGCCGGCAGGCACGAGGCCGGGCCCGGGCGCTACGAGACGCTGATCGAGGTCGGCCGACACGACGGCCTGCCGATGCTGACGTTCACCTCGCCGCACGGGCTGGACGCCGTACCCCACACGCGCCCCGCGCCGGCGTACCTCGCCATGCTGCGCCGCGGTCTCGGTGAGGGGCGCGGCTGGGACGACGACGAGATCGACGCCTACTTCGCGTCGGTCGTGGCCGCCTGACTCGGGTCAGACGCCGGCGAGCGCCTTGAGATCGCCGAGGATCGCATCCATCTGCGCGAACAGTCCTCCCGGCCCTGCCACACGGCCACGGGGACCGTCAGTTCATCGAGGCCGAACCCCCACGGCACCACGTCAGCAGGCCGCGGGGAGATCGTCCATCGGGATCGGCACGAGCTCGTGGTCGTTGGCGAGGTGGACGACCTCGATCGGGACGCGGGCGAGCTTCGCGGCGTCGTACAGCGCCTGCGCCCAGCCCAGGTCGTCGGGATTGGGGCCGCCGCTACCGGGCCGCGAGCGCAGGAACGCGAACCGTGCCTTGGGAGAGACCTCGGCGCGGAGCCGGCGCAGGAGCTCGGCCAGGCCGTCGACCTCTTCGGCGTCCGGCGGCGTCACGGCGCCGGCGATCTCGCTGAGCTGCGGGATCGGGCGATTGTTGCCGTCGACCAGCATCATCCAGATGCTGTGGTCGCCGAAGCCGAGCGGCTCCATGAGCTGTCGCCACGCGTGCTCGAGATCGGCCTGGGTGCGGATCAGTGGACGGAAGGGTTGGTTGTCATTGGTCATGGCGTGACTGTTCCCCGATTCGCTGGTCATGCGCGAACGGCTCTCCACAGGGTCCCGAGCAGCCGTCCTTCGATTGCCCTTGCGCGTGCGGAGCGAGCGGAGCATCGTGGGGAACAACTGGCTTGGAGGTGTGTGGATGCACGCAAACGTGGGCGATCGACTGGTCGTCGAGGGCATGAAGGTCGACCAGCCGAAGCACGAGGGTGAGGTGCTCGAGGTACGCGGCGCCGACGGCGGACCGCCGTACGTCGTCAGGTGGTCGGACGGGCACGAGGGGCTGACGTATCCGGGTCCGGATGCGCACGTGATCCCGAAGGGCTGACCCCCTTCGTCAACACCCTGCGTCAAGCCAGTGAGCTGGCGTCCGGTGGCACGTCGATGGACGCCTCCTGCAGCAGCTCGAGCGGGATGATCTCGAGCGCGCGCTCGTTGGTGGAGGCCAGTACGACGGGTGCGGCGATCCCGGCCTCGTACGACTGGAGCCAGCGAGCCGCGACCACGCACCAGCGGTCGCCGGGCTGCAGGCCGGGGAACTCCCACTCGGGCCGAGGCGTGGAGAGGTCGTTGCCGACCTCGCGCTGGTGCTGGAGGAACTCCGGAGTCATCACCGCGCACACCGCGTGCAGGCCGATGTCGTCGAGCCCGCAGTTGCAGCTGCCGTCGCGGTAGAAGCCGGTCAGTGGGTCGGTGCCGCAGGGCTCGAGATCACCGCCCAGGACGTTGCGCTCGGTCATGAGGTCGAGCCTGCCATGTGCGGGGTTTATCGCGGCAGTGTCGCTCGCCGAGCGACTTCCTCGAGCCACCCGCGATAGCCACCGTCCTCTGGCCGCGGTACGAAGCAAGCGCCCTGTTCGTCGACATACCTCCGGAGTTCTTCCTCGCTCGGGTGCCGATCAAGGATCCAGGCGATCTCGGTGGGGAGTTTGGTCGCGAGCTCGGGCTCTTCCTTCATGAAGGCGTCCAGGGCCGCCCACTCATCCTTGCTCTCCTCCGGCCAGTCCTGATGCAAATAGGCCCCCGCGAACTGCCACATAGCGGGTGTCGAGGTCATCGCTTCCTCTCGGGTCATGGTTGCGGGAAGGCCGTCAGGACATGGAATCCGTCGTCCATCGAAGGGTCGCGCACAAGGATGGCCCGGATACCGCTGACGTGGAAGACGTCCCCGGCGCGGGTCACCGAGATGCCTGTCGGCGAACCGAGGTCACCATCGAGTCGCAAACGGCGACCGTGACCCGTGAGCCAGGCTTCGATGTCGTCCACCTTGGTCGAGAGGAAACGCGAGAGCATCTGCTCGGCATTCGCCTGGCTGGCGAAGCTCGAGAGCGTGGGGAAGTCTCGGATCGGCCCGCAATCTGTCCAGCAACTCCTCGGCGGTCTTGCCGGCATGGGTGTCGAGGACGTGACCACCGACATCGTCATTCCGGCGCAGCCAGTTCGGCTTGAATGCGGAGAGGTTGAGGCTTCCGGCTTCGCCGCGGGCGGCGGACCGGGCCCTGGCCACATCGACGAACTTCTGAAGTCTTCCCCGGGCGGCTCGCAGCGCATGTGGGCAGCGCGGACAGTGGAGGCGCAGGTGGCGGCTGCTGTCCGCAGGGCGTTGAGGATCGCGGCGAAGCGGGGCGCCTGGGCTGCGACCCTGGCGACGACGGCGCCTGCTCCGGCCACGGCGCCGGCGCCGCCGGTGATGGCGCCGATGGCGACGCTGACCAGGACGCCTTCGACGACCATGGCCAGGATCTCCCGGAGCAGCGCCTTGATCTGTTCGCGCTTCTCGTCGACCTGCGCTGCGTAGAGCTCGCAGCTGCTGGCGATGGCGGCGAACTCGGTCGCGACCTCATCGACCGTCGTGCTCAGCTCCTCGATGGCCGCAAGGGCGATCGGGATCTCCGGGCGACTGCTGGGCGTTCAGGCCGCGGACGGCGGACGGCAGTAGCCCCGGAGTTCGTCGAGGCCCTCGGCGGCGGTGCGCCAGGTGCGGGCGGCGTCCCGGAGTCGATCGGTGTCGGCGTTGGGCCAGGCGAAGCCCTCGATGTGGTCGAGGATCCAGTTCGCCTCCGGCGAGAGGACGGGCGGGTCGCCGCCGAGGGAGGACGGCGGGGTGGAGGGGAGTACGACGACGTACCCGTCCTCGGGCAGCGTCGCGCCCTCGTAGACGATCGCCCCGCCCATGACCGAGGCCGCGTTGGCCCGGGCGTGGTTGGTCAGCGATGCGCGGGTGAGCTGCCCGAGCGAAGCGAACGAGTCGACCAGGTCGGCCAGGGCGCCGACCGCCTCCCGCGTGGAGTCGTCGTACGCCGCGGCGAAGTCGGTCGACGTGGCGTCGTCGCCTGCCATGGCGGCGTACCCGGCCAGCTTGCCGGTCAGCGCGTCGTACTGCAGCGCCGTGACGTGGTTGGCGTCCGTGAAGGCGGACGCGGCCGTGGCGTACCCGCCACCGTCGACGGCCAGCCTCACCGGACCTGCTCCCACAGCTGCAGGTTGGTCTCGGCGGCGGCCGTGTAGTTGCCCTGCGCCACCCGGCCGGCTGCCCGCATCACGGCCAGGGCCTCGCGGATGCCGCGGAACCCGTGCTCCCACTCGGCCTGCGCGACCACGTGCGCGGCCGCGGCCTGGCCGTCCCACGAGAGGTGCAGCGAGGCGATCCGGCGCTCGAGATCGGCGGCGAGCTCGTGCAGCGCCGACTCGCACGCGGCCATCTGGTCGACGACGTGCGCCAGCTCGCCGGCGTCGACGGTGAACACGTCCGGCTCCATCAGCCGAGCCTCGCCAGGATGCGGCCCGTCACCCGGTCGAGGCTTGCCTGCGACTCGATGTCGCGATGGGTGATGTCGTCGTGCGCGGCCTCGAGGAGCCGGCTCATCGCCAGCAGCCCGTCCAGTATCTCCATGGCACCGCTCTGCCACTGCGCCCAACCCTCGGCGAACGCTGCGCCGGCCACGCCGGTCCAGCCCTGCAGGAGCGCCTCCACCTCGCGGCCGATGGCCTCGCAATCGTCGCTCAGGACTGCGGCGGCGCGCTGGACGTCCGCGATCGCGGTGCGGAACGCCTCGTGGTCGAGTGCGATGGTCATGATCCCCCCGAGTGGTGTGGGCAGGTCGTTTCGTCGGCCACGAGGCTGCCCAAGATCGCCGGGAGCGGAAACGGGCAATCCGCGACCTGTGGACAGCGGCGGCCTCCCATCCACAGCTCGGCAGTTGCCTCTGGCGAGAGCGGTCGTTGTTTCGTACGTTGTGGCGGAGGTCTTTTTCGGGTGCTGAGTCTCGGGAAGAGGTCAGATGTGACGGTGGTACGTCGATGGGTCGCCACCGCGGTCGTGGTGCCGCTGTTGGCAGCCGGGTGTTCCGACGACCCCGAGCCCAGGTTCGAGCCGTCCCCGTCGCCCTCGCCCACCGAGTCGACCTCCGAGCCTGCCGAGCCGGAGGCGTGGGAGGTGAAGTCGGAGGCGGGGGCTGTCGCGTTCGCGAAGCACTGGATCGATGTGTTCAACGAGGCGAGCCAGCTACCGGCGACACCGACGAGCTCGAGCGCTCAGTGACCGGGCCTGCGTGCAGACGTGTCAGAACTTCGTCGAGCCTGATCGAGGCATCTACTGCGGACGGCGGCTGCTACGAGAGCGAGTGGCTGGACGGTCTTCAGGCGGTCCACGGTCGAGGACTGCCCGCAGCGAAGGCCAGCGTGGCTCTGCGGGTTCGGCAGACGCCGCAGAACGCGTCAATCGACCCGGCCGACCCAGGTAGAGACGCACGACCCCGCAGCAAGGCTACGTACTCAGCGCCGGCTGGATGGACAGGACGGCGAGTGGCGCATGGACGCGTCTCGACTTGTCGATGATCGCTGGGTCGTGACGTGCTTGTCGTCGCGCGTGGTCGTCTTGTGCCGGTCACGGCCGTTGCCATCGGATCCGCCGCTGGCAATGCGGCAGCCGGGAGCGAGGGCACTGCGTTCAACGCGCTCGCGTCTGCCAACACGGTCGAGCAGGCTCTGGACGCGGTTGCAGCGAGCGAGGCCGGTGCGATCAGCAGGTCGCGAGACACCACCTACTCGTACGAGCCCGCTTGCATTCGTGGCGAGGGAATCCAGGGCGACGGGTTCTATGGCTGCGACGGACAGATGAAGTGCGGGCGGAACGACAAGGGACAGTTGTTCCACGTCTGGGCGCACTACCCGACGGGCGAGCGAGTACCTGGGCGAACAGTGCTTCGAACCCGATGAGGCCCCGGCGGCACCGGCGCCGCAGGTGACCCAGGCGCTGGTGCTGCGTGCCTTCCAGCGGATCCCGGTGCCGGCGTCGGAGGTGTCGATCCAGCCGCCGGGCGGCAAGACGCTGGTCAACCTGGAGACGATCTTCTCGACGGAGGCCGCGGAGTTCACCCGCACGATCGGCCTGCTCGGGCATCGGGTGGACCTGGAGATCTGGCCGTCGCGGTTCGAGTGGGTGACCGGCGACGGCGCCGACTTCGCGACCGACTGGGCGGGGCGGCCGTGGGAGAAGGGCGCCCCGATGAGCGAATACATCACCCACCCCTACGACGATGCCGAAGGCGTGACCACGCGGGTGGACACGACCTGGTCGGCGAGGTACCGCGTCGACGGTGGCTCCTGGCAGGACGTCGGCGGCACGGTCACGATCGAGGGCGAGCCGTTCGAGCTGGCGGTGCTCTCCGCGGCGCCGCACCTCGTCGGCTGACGGCCGACAATCCTTAGCTGGGCGTGAGGACTCCGGCCGCTCGCGCGGCGTCGGCGTACGCCTCGGCCAGCGTCGCGATCGTCTCGTGCGCGTTCAGGCCGCTCGGGTTCGGCACCACCCACAGCTCGGAGCCGTCCAGATCAGCGGGCTGCCGGCCGGGTACGGCGCGGCGTACGGCGAAGGCGGTGCGGTAGGCCGTGATCCCGGCGACCGCGACCACCCGCGGCCGCAGCTCGGCGACGAGGGCCTCGAGACGACGGCCGCCCTCGCGCAGCTCCTCGTCGGTGAGCTCGGAGGCCCGCGCGGTCGCCCGGCGGACCAGGTTGGTGATCCCGATGCCGCGCGAGCGGAGGTGGTCGCGGTCCTCGTCGCTCATGCCGGCCGAAGGGTCGACCGCGCGGGTGATGATCCCGGCGCGGAGGAGGGCGGGGTAGAACCGGTTCGCCGGGTGCGCGAAGTGGGTCTGGGTCGCGGCGGTCCACAGGCCCGGGTTGATGCCGACGAACAGCAGGCGCACGTCGTCGCCGAGCAGGTCGGGCACCTCCATGCCACGGCACGCCTCGAGCTGGTCGCGGGTGAACCGGGGCACGGGGAGACTCTCTCAGATCGGTGGCAACAGGACGGCAGGAGGCGGAACCCCGGCGGCGGCGCTACCGTCGAACTGTCATGAGAACCGCTCTCCGCCTCACGGTTGCCCTCGTGGTCGTCGGGCTGGCCATCGCGCTGCTCGTCGGCTGCGGATCGAACGAGCCTGAAGCGGCACCGGCCGACCAGGAAACGACCAGCGCGCCTACAGACGAGACCAGCGAACCGGCCCCGAGCGAGGAGACCTTCCCACCCGGGCCGATCGAGTACACCGCGATCGCCCTGGTCTCGGCGTCGAACGCCGAGGGCAGCGTCGAACCGCGTGCGGTCGTGTTGGACAGCCAGAAAGCAGTTGAGCAGTTCGCCAGTCAGTTCAGTGGCGACCAGATGAGGAATGCCCTGTCGAAGGAGTACGCCCGCGCCGACCTGCCGAAGGACGAGGTGCTGCTCGGCGCCGTCGTCGACATCTCCTGTGAGGCGCCGAGCGACCTGCAGGTCGAGAAGACGAAGCGTGGCGTCGAGATCACCGCGACGGCGAAGGCCTCGAAGGTGCAGTGCCTGGTTCCGGTCACCACGGTCGCGCTGATCTCGGTTCCGGAAGCGGCGATCTGAGCGACGCCAGCGTCAGGGCGCGTCGTACAGGACCGCGATCCCGTCCGGGATCGACCGCTGCCGGCCGTCGGAGGGCGAGTTGCGCACCTGCACCTGGCCGTCGCGGTTCGCGGCGACCATCGTGGAGGACCCGCCGCCGTCGAAGTTGAGGGCGTCCTCGGCACCGAGCTGCTTGAGCATCCGGGCCAGCTCGACGAGCGTGTAGCCGCGGCTGAACTTCTGCCGGCCGTCGATCACCAGCAGCAGCAGCCGCCCGGTGTCGCGGTCGATGCCGATCGCGGTCCGCGGGTGCATCTCGCGGTCGTCGCTCACCTGGCGTACGCCGCCGCGGAGCAGGATCTTCTCGCCGCTGATCGCCAGCGGCGGCTCGCCGGGCAGGCCCCACTCCACGCCGGCGATGGACCCGACCCGCAGCTGGCTCAGGGCGTCGGCGCCGGGGCCGCGTCCGATCAGCACCAGGCCGCGGATCTGCTGGTCGCTGTTGAGGGTGGTCCGGTTCGAGGCCACCCGGCCGTCCTGGATCACGACCATCCGGACCCGGTTCCGCTGGCCGTCGGTGATCCGGTAGCCGTAGGTCCGACCCCAGGCGGGGGCGTAGATCCCGACCTTTCCCTCCCGGACCCGCGGGGAGTTCACGTTGGTGATCTCGATCTGCGGGAACTGCTCGATCTGGGCGGTCAGCATCCGCGGCCCGATCCGGAACTCCCCGTCCCGGGTCACGTAGAACGCGTTCTGCCAGCTGTACTTCGACCCGTGCAGCATGCCCTGCTGCCGGTCGCGGCCGACGCCGAGCGGTGCGCCGGTGTCGTAGATGTCGAAGAAGCCGCCGTTGATGCCGGCGACGGCGTCGTCGCGGGCCAGCAGCGAGGTGAGCGGGGCCCGCGACGGGACGTACCGGCCGTGCGCGTAGTCCAGCGAAACCCCGGCCCGGCCCGGGTTGACCGTGAGCAGGTGGGCGCGGATCTTGCCGCGGGCGTTGGTCTGGTTCCAGCGGCGGTAGCGGACCCCCGGCGAGACCTGCCAGCTGCGTTCGCCGGTGATGACCGTCCGGCTCCGCTGGTTCGGTGGGATCTGGGGCGCCGAGGGGCCGGTGATGCCCTCGGAGGTCTGGCCCGGGGGCCGGCTGGTGTCGCGTTCGCCGGCGGCGGCCTGCACCGCGAGCGGCGTCGCGTCCTCGGGGCCCGGGGCCTGCCGTCGCCGAGCGTGAAGACGCCAGCGCCCCGACGTACATGGCACAGCACAGCGCCATGACGGAGAGACGGACCCGGGCCTGCTGCACGCGGGTCAGGCTATGTCGGCTACCTGCTCACGACGGGGAGGTGAGCCACCGTGTCCTCGAGTACGACGGCGCCGGGCGTCCGGGCCTGCGCATCCCGCCGAAGGTGTCGCTGATCGGGGAGGCGATCACGTAGAGCGACTGGCCCGCCGGGCACGTCGACGGCCACCGACGGCAGGGTGATCCGACGCTCCTCGCCCTGGACGGGGTCGGGCTCGTTGATCGGGAGCACGTTGTTCTGCACCAGGTGCGCGTCCGCGGGCGACGTACCGACCGCGAGGCCGTAGAACGCCCGGTTGTTGACGCCCAGCGCGGTCATCGTCCCGGTCAGGTGCGGGGAGCCGGCGATGCTGATCGGGCCCTCGGCGATGGGGTAGGCGATCGCCGGTCCGGCCGCCTCGGTGGTGGCGACCTGGCCGATGTCGAAGGTCGTGTTCGGCGCGACCGAGCCGACGGTGGTGCAGGTGCTGTCGGGGGTGGCGAGGTGGTAGTCGCCGTACCCGCCCAGGCCGGTGGCCCGGCCCTTGAGCTTCTCGTTCATGAAGCGGAGGGCGAGGTCGCTGAAGGTGCCGCCGGCGAGCTGCTCGCTGCACGGGTCGGAGGCGACCTCGACGCCGCGGCGGGTAGATCGCGGGCAGCGTGTGGCCGCCGTTGTAGCCGACGAAGATGCTCTCCGAGCGGGCGCCGGCGGTGATCGAGTGCTTGAAGTTGGCGATGCCCTGCTGCAGCGGGAACAGCGTGTCGGTGGTGCCCTGGCCGAGCAGGACCGGGATGTCGAGCTTGCGGCCGTGCTCGACGTGCCACTTGGGGCCGTTCTTCTTGAAGTACTCATCGAGGTTCTCGGTGCCGGGGATCGAGCCGTCGGGCCACGTGTCCGGTCGCCGCGCCCTCGACCAGCGCCTTGTAGACGCTGGGTCTCCAGGGCGTCGGAGGGCGACGCCGGCGGCGCTGAGGGCCAGCGGCCCACTCGGTGCGGATGACCCCCTCGGGTGCCAGGCTCTCCTTGAGGTCGTACCAGGTGATCTCGGGGGCGAGCGCGTCGAAGACCGGCGTGCCCTTGAGGCGCAGGCGACTCGAAGGCGCCGAGGAACTGGTAGCCGCCGCCGTAGCTGCCGCCGATGGCGCCCATCCGCGGGTCGCCCGGGCCGTCCTTGCGGACCCAGCCGAGGTCGGCGATGAGGGAGATCAGGCGGCGGACGTCGTGACCCTCGAAGTCGGGGTTCTCGACGTGGGCCTTGCCGCCGCTCTCGCCGAAGCCGCGCTGGTCGAAGGAGAGGACGCCGTACCCGGCGTCGAGCCACTTCTGGAAGCTGGCCGGGTCCTTGGTGCGGGACCCGCCCCAGCCGTGGCTGTGCATGATGAACGGCACCCGGTCGGTGCGGCTGGCGCCGGCGGGCCGGAACAGCGTGTAGCAGATCTGCACCTTCTCGGTGGAGTCCGGCTCGGGCACGCTCTTCACGCAGCCGTCGGTGGTGGTGGCCGGGGCCGCCTGGGCCGACCCGAGGGGGACGGCAGGACAGCGTGGCGGCGACCAGCCCGGCGCCGACGGCGAGTGCGATGCGTGACTTCATACGTGTTCAACTACCCAGCAATCACCGAGGTCACGCCTTGGAGCCACTAGTCTTCGCGCCGTGTGGGGGTGACCTGGAACACGTTTGTCGAGGGCGACAACCTCGATGTGCTCCGCACGCTGGCGCGCGGGTCCGTCGACCTGATCTACATCGACCCGCCCTACAACACCGGCAACGCCTTCGCCTACCACGACGACTTCCGGGGGCACGACGCCTGGGTGGCGATGATGCGCCCCCGGCTGCAGGCGGCGCGTGAGGTGCTCGCGGAGTCCGGGGCGATCTTCGTCAGCATCGACGACAACGAGGTGGCGCACCTGCGGCTGCTGATGGACGAGGTGTTCGGCGAGGCCGGCTTCCTCGCCCAGGTCGTGGTCAACCTCAACGCCAAGGGCCGCCAGCTGGGGAAGGGTTTCGCCACCAGCCACGAGTACCTCCTCGTCTACGCCCGCGACGCCCGCCGCTGCGTGCTCGACGCCAGCAGCGCCGACACGGTCGACGAGCGCGACTTCCCGTTGGCCACCCCGGAGGGGCGCCGCTTCCGGCACCTGCCGCTGCGCAACACCAACAAGAAGTTCAACCCGGTCACCGCGCGCACGCTCCACTTCGCGGTCTGGGGCGACCCGGAGAGCGGCCGGGTGAGCACGACGCCGTACGACGGCGCGGTGGAGATCTCGCCGGTGTTCGGCGACGGCACCCCGGCGGTGTGGCGGTGGAGCCGGCCGCAAGATCGACGCCCAGCCCGGCGACCTGGTGTGCCGGGTGGTCCGCGGCAGCCCGGGGCGAGCGGGTCGACGTGTTCCAGAAGGACTGGCTGCACCGCGACGACGAGCGGGGCCGGCGCAAGAAGCTGCGCACGATCTGGCTGGCCGCGGAGATCGGCTCCACCGACACCGCGGTCGCCGAGCTCAAGGACCTCGTCGGCCACGTCTTCGAGTCGCCGAAGCCGACCGGGCTGGTGCGGCGGATCCTGGCCACCATGCCCGACGACGCCCGGGTGCTCGACTTCTTCGCCGGCAGCGGTACGACGGGGCACGCGGTCGCCCTGCAGAACGCCGAGGACGGCGGGACCCGGCACTGCCTGAGCATCAACTCCGCGGAGCCGACCCGGCCGGGGTCCAACGCGCACGGGGCCGGGCTGGCGACGGTCGCCGACATCACCCGGGCCCGGCTCGCCGCCGTCGCCGAGCGGGTCGGTGGCGGACTCGCGCTGGGTTGACGGCTAGCGCCGTACGTGGCGGATTGGCTCCGGCCAGTGGAGCTGCACCCCGAGCTGCTGGAGGCGCTGCTGGAAGTCGACCAGCAGTCCCGCCCTGGCGCGAACGGCGTTCGGCGAAGTCCGTCGTTCGAGGCAGAACGCCGCCAGCGCACCCGCAGCCTCTCCGACGTTCCACTCGACCGGGTGCAGGCGGTAGCAGCCGTTGGTGATGTGCGTGACGCCCAGGTTCTTGCCGGCGGCCAGGAGGTTCTCGAGGCGCTGTGGCAGCAGCGCGCCGAGAGGGATCTGGAACGGATAGGTGGCGATGTCCAGGTAGCCGCGGCCGGACGTGCTCGGGTGCAGGTCGATGCGGTAGCTGCCCACGCCCACGGTGTCGTCGAACGTCTCGGCGCAGTCGGCGCCGGGTCGGGCTTCGACGCCGACGTGCTGCTCCAGCACCGTGGCCTGCGCCTTGATCCGCCGCGCTTCCCTGACGTACGGGCGCATCGCGAGCCCATCGCTCGTACCGACCACGGATCCACAGGGCTGCAGCTCGGGGAAGCCCGCGCCGCCGTCCGGCCGGGGCGCCTCGGACTGCAGCCAGTGGATGAACGACAGCGTCAGGTCACGAGCCCCGGTCAGCGCGGCGCTGCGTTCCTCCTCGCTGCCGATGAGCGGGGTCAGCCAGTAGTCCACCTGCGGCCAGTTCACGAGCGTGACGTCGTGGACGCCGTCCCGGTGGTGCCGGCCGTAGCGGATCCGCCGGAAGGACCAGAGGTCCTTCTCCCTCGTGGTCGTACAGCGGTCGACGCAGGGCGTTGCCCGTCTCCGGCTCGGCCGTGACCCACCCGAGCTGTGGTCCGGGCCAGTGGTCGCGCCCGGTAGGTCTGCCAGAACTCGTAGCCCGGCGGCCGGGTGAGGACTTCCGCGGCGTCGGGACGGCGCTCGAGGGCGGCACACCAGCTGATGGCCTGTTGGTCCCCCGGGTCCGCGGGCCCCGCCAGCGCATGCGGCTCACCGGTCTCGCTGCTGCTCTCCGCGCCGACCACGTGCTCGCAACCCGACCACGGGCAGCAGCTCGCCCTCCTCCGTGGCGTCCAGCACGTACTCCGCCGAGACCGTGACGTGCTCCGCGTTCACGGTGTCGAGGAACCCGACGGCGCGCACGCGGTCGCCCACCACGGTGGCAGCGGTGGCGGTGTGTCGGGTGAGCAGTCGCAGAAGGCCATGCTCCCGGGCCGGCCGCAGCATCTGCAGCAGGACCTCATGGAACACGAGGGGCTCGGCCGCCAGGTTGCTCACCCAGGCGTTGCCCGGGTTCAGCTGCTCATCCCGGCGGGCGGCATCGGTCAGGTTCCGGGTGGCGCGGTAGTGGTTGCGCACCGCCTGTCGCATCCGTCGGTACGACTCGGTGATGCCGGTGGTCTCCACCCAGGGGTGCTCGTCCGGGGGGACCGCCTGGCTGGCCAGCTGCCCGCCCACCCAGGCCGTCGGCTCGGTGAGAACGACGCTGCGGCCGATGCGGGTGGCGGCCAGGGCGGCCGCGATTCCACCGCAGCCCGCGCCGACGACCAGCACGTCGCAGTCGAGCTCCACTACGCCAGAATGCCCCCATGGACACCCCACGCGTCGCCCTGGTCACCGGAGGATCCAGCGGGATCGGCGAGGAGACCGCGCTGGGCCTGAAGAAGGCCGGGTTCGAGGTGTACGCCGTCGCCCGCCGCGTCGACCGGATGGTCGCCCTGGCCGACGCCGGGGTGGGCGTGTTCGGGATGGACGTCACCGACGACGCGTCCATGACCTCCGGCGTCGAGCGGATCCTCGACGAGCACGGCCGGATCGACGTACTCGTCAACAACGCGGGGTACGGCTCCTACGGCGCGGTCGAGGACGTGCCGCTGGACGAGGCGCGGCGGCAGTTCGAGGTCAACGTCTTCGGGCTGGCCCGGCTCACCCAGCTGGTGACTCCGGCGATGCGGCGAGCAGGGCAGCGGCCGGATCATCAACATCTCCTCGGTGGGCGCGGTGATCTACGAGCCGTTCGGGGCGTGGTACCACGCGACGAAGTTCGCGGTCGACGGGTTCAGCGACAGCCTCCGGGTCGAGCTGGCGCCGTTCGGGATCGACGTCGTGATCGTCCGGCCCGCCGGGATCCGCACCGAGTGGAACCAGATCGCCCGCGACGGCCTGCTGGAGAGCGCGAAGGGCGGCGCCTACGAGCAGATGGCCGGCTCGGCTGCGCGACGGCTGGCGAGCGTCGACAACAAGGTCCTGTCCAGCGGCCCGAAGACGGTGGCGAAGACGATCGTGAAGGCCGCGACCACGTCGCACCCGCGGTCGGCGTACGCCACCGGGCGCGGCGCCCGCATGGTGATGGCGTCGCGACGGCTGCTGCCGGACCGGGCGTTCGACGCGGTCCTGAAGCCGCGCCTACCTGCGCTAGACCCCGGCCGCCTTCTCGAGTGCCTTGAGCTCGTCGTCGAGGTAGGTCAGCAGCCGCTGCAGGTGGGGGACCGTGCGACGGCAGCCGGTCAGGCCGAAGCACATGAGGCCGTCGTAGGAGGTGCAGGTGATGTTGAGCGCCATCCCGTTGATCGGGATCGACAGCGGGTAGGTGCCGAGCAGCTGGGCGCCGTTCCAGTAGTGCGTCGAGCGCGGGCCCGGGACGTTGCTGATGATCAGGTTGTACGGCGGCCGGACGATGCCCTGCATCCGGAGGATCGGGGCGAGGATCGCCGGCGCCTGGCCGATCGCGCTCATCGCCATGATCTGGGCCGGCGTCATCGACGACAGGCCCTCCTTGCCGTCGCGCATCGACTCGTGGATCGACTTGAGCCGGTCGGCGGGGTCGTGCAGGTGGCTGCCGAGCCGCGCCATCACCGCGCCGACCGCGTTGCCGCCCTCGCCCGAGGCGAGGTGCGACTGCTTGGCGTTGAGCCCTACGGGCACCATCGCGACGAGCGTGGAGTCGGGCAGCGCGTCGAGCTCGAGGAGATAGGTGCGGATCGCCCCGCTGCACATGGCGAGCACGACGTCGTTGAGCGTCGTACCCGTCGCCTTGCCGATCGCGCGCAACCGCTCGATCGGCCAGTCCTGGGCGGCGAACCGGCGGGAGCCCGGTGATCTGCTGGTTGAAGATCGTGCGCGGGGCGTAGTAGCGAGACCGCCGACGTCTCGTTGCGCAGACCCTTGCTGATCGTCTTCACCAGCGCACCGGGCATCCCGACGGCCTCGGCGGTGATGCCCATCGCCGAGCGCAGCGCATGGATCGGGACGTCCGTGATGCTCTGCTCGTCGCTGTCGTCGGACCCGCTCGCCTTCGCTCCGGGCTGGGCGCCCCACATCGCTGGCATGCCCCGCTTGCGGCCGTCGGTGGTGAGCACGCTCTGCAGGAGCCGCATCGCGGAGATGCCGTCGACGAGGGCGTGGTGGGTCTTGGTGTACATCGCGACCCGGCCGTCGCGGAGGCCCTCGATGATGTGCGCCTCCCACAGGGGGCGCTCCCAGGCGAGCCGGGTGCTGTGCAGTCGCGAGCAGAGCTCGAGCAGCTCGCGGACCCGGCCGGGCTTCGGGAGCGCGCTGTGCCGGACGTGGTGCTCGATGTCGAACTCCTCGTCCGGCTTCCAGACCAGCTGGCCGGCGGTGCGGACCGAGCGGTAGCGGGTGCTTGAGGAACAGCGGCGCGATCTCGTCGACGTCGAGGGAGTTCTCGTACATCTCGCGGACGTAGTTGCGGCCTGCTCCCTCGGGCTTCTTGAACAGCTGGAGCCCGCCGACGTGCATGGGCATGTTGCGGTTCTCGGCGAGCAGGAACGCGGCCGACGTCGGGTCGATCGGAGAGACCACGGGTCCCCTTCCCTGGTGAGGTCTTCTGATCCTTGCCGGTTCGGCGGGGTGCCACAAGATGCGCGCGCCCTCTTCCCTTCGGCCGCCCGGACGGGCACGCTACTTGCGGCCGACCCACGGCCGATCACTTCATCTCGGGAGTGCCCATGTTGCGTCGTACCCTCCTCGCCCTCTCCTTCGCGGCCAGCCTGCTGGTGGCGACCCCGCCGGCCGCCCATGCCGCCACCTACTCCGCACCACTGATGACCGCGATCTCCGACCTGTCGGTCGCGACCGAGGTCCGGACCGGCTACAACCGCGACCTGTTCCCGCACTGGATCGACGCGGACGGGGACGGCTGCCACACCCGCAACGAGGTGCTGATCGCCGAGGCCGACGACCCGGTGACGGTGGGCTCCGGCTGCTCGCTGTCGGGTGGCCGGTGGTTCTCCTACTACGACCGCCTGTCGTGGACCAACCCCAGCGACGTCGACATCGACCACATGGTGCCGCTGGCCGAGGCCTGGGACTCGGGTGCGCGGACCTGGACCACGTCGGTGCGGCAGTCCTTCGCCAACGACCTCGGCGACTCCCGCACGCTGGTCGGGGTCACCGACAACGTCAACCAGGAGAAGGGCGACCAGGACCCGCGCGAGTGGATGCCGACCTACGACAAGTGCCGCTACCTCCGCGAATGGGTGGCGGTCAAGCACCGGTGGCGGCTGACCGTCGACAGCGGGGAGAAGAGCGCGCTCTCGTCGCTCGCGGCCGGCTGCTCCAACACCACGATCACCGTGACCCTGGCCCGCTGAGCCCCCTTTCCCTCCACAACGCCGCCTCCCGCACGCGTCCTCCACAGGCGGTCCTCGGAGCGCCTCGGGTCGTCCCTCCTCGCGCCTAGCGTCCTGACGCACCGGATGGTCCGGATGCTGCGTCAAGGAGGAGTGGTCGATGAAGAGGTACGTCGCGGGAGTCGCGGCCGGGTGGTCGCGCTGGTGGTGGGGAGCGTGGGGACCGCCCTGGCCCTGCCCGGGGAGAGCTGGGTGCCGCCCGATGACACGATCGTGCGGGTCACGGGCAACGCCGAGGAAGGGTTCGGCATCGAGCACTACGACGGGACGTCGTTGTTCCCGCCGACCCGATCCGAGGCCCGGGCCGAGTGCGGTGAGTACGACACCGTGCCGGCGCGGGTGCGCTGCCGCACCGAGATGCGCACCTGGTACCGCGACCTCGCCGACATGAAGGACGCGCTGCGCCTGGCCCGCCAGACCGGCTGACACCGGAGGCGGCTCTGGCAGGATCGACCGCATGCAGTCGTGGGTGCTGCACGTCGATCTCGACCAGTTCATCGCCGCCGTCGAGGTCCTGCGCCGGCCGGAGCTCGCCGGCCTGCCCGTCGTCGTCGGCGGCCGGGGCGACCCGACCGAGCGCGGCGTGGTGTCCACCGCGTCCTACGAGGCCCGGGAGTACGGCGTCGGCTCGGGCATGCCGCTGCGGCTGGCCGCCCGCAAGTGCCCGGACGCGGTGTTCCTGCCGGTCGACGCGCCGGTCTACGAGGCCGCGTCGGCGCAGGTGATGGCGACCCTGCGTGTCCCTGCGCTGGGCCGGGACGCCGGTGGTGGTCGAGGTGCTGGGCTGGGACGAGGCGTTCCTGGCGGCGGCACCGGTGGAGGGGGTGGGGGGAGGGCCCCTGTGGCCCGGCGATCCCCGAGAGTTCGCGGCCCAGATCCAGGCGGAGGTGCTGGCCGCGACGCAGCTGCACTGCTCGGTGGGGATCGGCGACAACAAGCTGCGGGCCAAGATCGCGACCGACTTCGGCAAGCCGCGGGGGATCTGGCAGCTGACGGACGACAACTGGTTCGAGGTCATGGGCGACCGGCCCGACCGAGGCGCTGTGGGGGATCGGCAAGAAGACGTCGAAGAAGCTGGCGGCGCTGGGGATCGAGACCGTCGCCCAGCTCGCCGCCTCCGACGCACGGATGCTGGCCGACGAGATCGGGCCGACGATGGGGCCGTGGTACCACCGGCTCGGTCGGGGCGTGGACTCCAGCCCGGTCGACGCGACCCCGTGGGTGCCGCGGGCCCACGGCCGGGAGGAGACCTACCAGAGCGACCTCGAGGACTGGGCCGACGTCGAGCGGGAGGTCCGCACCCTGACCGGCCGGGTGGCCGAGGACATCGACCGCGAGGGCCGGCCGGCGGCCCGGGTCGGGATCAAGGTCCGCTACCGCCCGTTCGTCACCGTCAGCCGCAGCCTGACCCTGCCCGAGCCGACCTCCGAGGTCAGCGTGCTGGCCGACGCCGCGGTCTCGCTGCTGGACCGGGTCGAGCGCGATCGTCCGGTGCGGCTGCTCGGGGTGCGGCTGGAGATGACCGAGCCTCCGGGCGGCTACTAGGGCGTGGCCCGGAGCGAGTCCGGCAGCTCCTGGACCACCGCGTCGACCACGGCCACCAGGTCGCCGCCGCTCTCGTCGGCGACCGCGCGCTGCCGCTGGTACGACGCCCCGTGCCGCGGGATGTCCTCGACCGCGCGCAGCTCGTCGGCGCAGCCAAGACGATGGGCGACCGGTTCCAGCCGCTCGAGCAGGTCGTCCAGATCGTCGGTCATCAGCCGCTCCCGGCAGGCCGAGTCGAGGATGATCTCGGCGTCGAGGCCGTAGCGGGCGGCGCGCCACTTGTTCTCCTGCACGTGCCACGGCGGCATCGTCGGCAGCTTCTCGCCCGCCGCGCAGCGGTCGTCGAGCTCGACGACCAGGCAGTGCATCAGCGCGACGAGCGGGGCGAGCTCGCGCAGGTTGGACACCCCGTCGCAGACCCGGTTCTCGATGGTGCCGAGCTTGGGCGCGGGCCGCAGGTCCCACCGGACGTCGGCGAGGTCCTCGATCACGCCGGTGGTCAGGGAGTCGTGGACGAACGACTCGTACTCCGCCCAGGTGTCGAACTGGAACGGCAGCCCCGCGGTCGGCAGCTGCTGGAACATCAGCGCCCGGGTCGAGGCGTAGCCGGTGTCGGTGCCGGCCCACAGCGGCGACGACGCCGACAGCGCCTGCAGGTGCGGGAAGGTGTTGAGCAGCGAGGACAGCACCGGCATCACCCGGTCGACGTCGGGCATCCCGACGTGCACGTGCACGCCCCAGATCAGCATCTGCCGGCCCCACCACTGGGTCCGGTTGATCAGCTCCGCGTAGCGGTGGCCCTCCGTGACGTGCTGGCGCGACCAGGCGGCGAACGGATGCGTG
The DNA here is from genome assembly GCA_963848795.1 of uncultured Actinomycetota bacterium. Classification (GTDB taxonomy): domain Bacteria; phylum Actinomycetota; class Actinomycetes; order Propionibacteriales; family Nocardioidaceae; genus Nocardioides. The sequence continues at coordinate 339,966 of CAWKEX010000008.1, read as the reverse complement.
CCGGCCCCGAACAGGTCCACGCCGATGCTGTCCGCGGCGGGCAGGACCACGTCGAGGGTGCCGCGCAGGTCGGCCATCGCCTCGGCCACCGTGTCGCAGACCCCGGTCACCACCTCGACGGTGTTGCGCAGCAGCTCCTTGTGCAGCTTGTTGGGCTCGGCCAGCTTCGGCAGCACGGCGTCGAAGAGCTCCGAGGCGGAGTTCGTGAGGTCGCGGGTCCCCTTGTCGACGAGCGCGAACTCCCACTCGACCCCGAGGGTCGGCCGCGGCGAAGCGTGGAAGTCGAGGTGCACGGGTCCAAGCGAAGCACAGGAACGCTCAGCGTGCGGCGAGTCTCTCCAGCCAGGGCAGGTGGGTGCGTCCGTCGTACGGCGCCGCGCCGGCCAGCATCGCCGCCCGGACCCGGTCGCAGGACGCCATCGCGAGGCGCACCACGTCGTCGGGGTAGCCGAAACGCACCCGGTGCTCGGCGAACTCGTCCTCGTCGTCGACCCACACCCGGCCGCTGTTGCCGCGGACCACGTCGAGGTCGAGGTCGACCGCGGTGAGGCTGCTGCCGTCCCAGACCGGGGGCGTGGTCATGTCGACGTACACCTGCACCTGTCCGCCCCGGGCGTGGAAGGTCGCCAGCCAGCCGCGGTCCTCGTCGGGCCCGGGCGCGGGGGAGAGGCCGACCTGGGGCACCGGGGCGACGTACTCGGCCCCCGGCCGCACCATCAACGTCCCGGCCTCGATGCCCAGCCAGTCGCCGTGCTCGTCGCTGCCGAGGAGGACGGCGTCGAACTCCCAGTGCGGGCGGCCACCCCACTTGCCCAGCACGCACCGGACGTCGGCGCCGGGGCTGGGAGTCACACCGACAGTTTCTACCGCTTGGGAGGGACGATGCGCTTGCTGGCGCGGGCGAAGAGGTCCTGGTAGCGCGACCCGGCCAGCTTGGCGAACGTGTGGATCGCGTGGGCGTCGAAGCCGACCAGGACCCGCGCCTTGTCGGCCGTGACGCCCTTGAGGATGATCCGCGCCGCCTTGTCGGGCGACATCCGGGCGAGCTTGTTCTCGAACAGGTCGTCGATGGCCGCGGCGTCCTGGCTGGCGGTCTTGCGGCCGTGGCGCGAGATGCCGGTCTTGATCCCGCCCGGGTGGACGCAGGTCACGCCGACCGGGTGGCCGGCGACGAGCATCTCCTCGCGGAGCGCCTCGGTGAAGCCGCGGACGGCGTACTTCGAGGCGTTGTACGACGACTGGCCGGGCATGCTGATCAGCCCGAACAGCGAGGAGATGTTGACGACGTGGCCGTCGCCGGAGGCGATCAGGTGCGGCAGGAACTCCTTGGTGCCGGTGACGACGCCCCAGAAGTTGATGCCCATGATCCAGTCCCACTGGTCGTAGGTCATTTCCTCGAACTCGCCGGTCATCGTGACGCCGGCGTTGTTGACGACCACGTTGACCCGGCCGAAGTGCTCGGCGACCTCGGCGGCGTAGGTCGCGAAGGCCGCGCGGTCGGCGACGTCGAGCCGGTCGGCGCGGACCTCGCGGGCGCCGGCGTTCTTGACCAGGTCGACGGTCTCGGCGAGCCCGGTCTCGTCGATGTCGGAGATCGCGAGCAGCGCGCCCTGCCCGGCGGCCTCGACGGCCAGCGCCCGGCCGATGCCGGAGCCGGCGCCGGTGATCACGACGACCTTGTCGGTGAGCGTCTTCATGCCGGCACTCCTTCGTCGGCTCGCGGTGCGGGCCGTCACGTCATAGGCTGCCACGTCGAAGCGGGCGAGCAGCTCGCGGAACTTGAAGGTGGTGCGCGGCCACAGGACGGTGTTGCGGCCGTGCTCGTCGAGGTACCAGCTGGAGCAGCCGCCGGTGTTCCACACCGTGCGCTTCATCCGGCGCTGGATGTCGTCGTTCCACCGCTGCTGGGCCGCCGCGGTCGGCTCGACGGTGGCGTAGCGGTTGTGGCGCATCGTCCTGATCGCCTCGCGGATGTAGGCGACCTGCGACTCGATGATGAGCACCATGCTCGAGTGGCCGAGGCCGGTGTTGGGCCCGACGATGAAGAAGAGGTTCGGGAAGCCGTGCACCGTGGTGCCCTTGTAGCCCGCCATCCCGGACTCGCGCCAGGTGTCGGCCAGGCTGCGGCCCTCCCGGCCCCGGATCTGCTCGGCGATCGGCAGGTCGGTGGTGTGGAAGCCGGTGGCCACGACGAGTACGTCGATGGGCCGCTCGACGCCGTCGGCGGTCACCACGGCGTCGCCGGTGACCTTGGCGATCGGCTCGGTGACGAGGTCGACGTTGTCGGAGTCGAGGGCGGGGTAGTAGTCGTTGGAGATCAGGATCCGCTTGCAGCCGATCTCGAAGGTCGGCGTGACCTTCTCCCGCAGCTCCGGGTCCGAGATGCCCTTCGCGAGGTTGGCCAGGGCCAGCTTCTTGGCCGGCGCGGCCAGCTTGGGCTGCAGCGTGAAGCCCGGCACGTAGGTCTCGCGGCCCCAGTAGATGGCGCGGCGGTAGAGCTTCTGGACGGCCGGGAACCGCCGGAAGAGCCGCCGCTCGATGCGGGTGTACTTCCGGTCGTTGCGCGGCAGGACGTAGGGCGCGGTGCGCTGGTAGACGTCGAGGTGGTCGACGACCTTCTGCAGCTCCGGGACGATCTGGATCGACGAGGCGCCGGTGCCGATCACGGCGACCCGCTTCCCGGCGAGGTCGACGTCGTGGTTCCAGCGGGAGGAGTGGAAGATCTCGCCCTGGAAGGCGTCGATGCCGTCGATCGCGGGGAGCTTGGGCGCCGACAGCCCGCCGGCGCCGGAGATCAGCGTGGTCGAGGTGACCGTGCCGGAGGTGGTCTCCACCGTCCAGCGCTGGGCGGTGTCGTCCCAGTCGGCCGAGAGCAGCTCGGTGTCGAACACGAAGCGGTCGAGGACGCCGGAGTCCCGCGGCGATCCGCTGCAGGTAGGCCTGGATCTCCGGCTGCGGGGAGAACGACATCGACCAGTCGGGGTTGGGCGCGAACGAGAAGGAGTAGAGCTGGCTGGGCACGTCGCAGGCCGCGCCGGGGTAGGTGTTGTCGCGCCAGGTGCCGCCGACGTCGGGGCCCTTCTCGATCACGAGGAAGTCGGTCTCGCCGTCCTCCTGCAGCTTGATCGCGGTGCACAGCCCGGCGAACCCCGCCCCGATGACAAGGTGGTCCACGTGCCCGTCCAGTTGCGGGCCGATCCTGGGTCCATCGATGCTCATGCGGCCACGCTATTGGCGTTATTGAACAGGTGTCAATAGAATGCGGCCCGTGACGACGACCACATCGACGGGCCACCCGCACCCGGCTCACGCCCGACCAGCGCCGCACCCAGCTGCTCGACCTCGGCGTCAGCCTGCTCGCCACCCGCTCCCTCGACGAGCTGACCATCGACGTGCTCGCCGAGGAGGCCGGGATCTCCCGCGGGCTGCTCTACCACTACTTCGGCAACAAGCACGACTTCCGCGAGGCCGTCGTACGCCGCGCGGTCGCCGACCTGGTCGAGCAGACCGCGCCGCCGCCGGGGGGCGAGCCGCTGGAGCGGCTGCTGGCGTCGGTGGCGGCCTACGTCGACTACGTCGTCGCCAACTACCAGGGCTACGTCTCGATCGTGCGCGGGGCCGCCGGTGGCAACGAGACCCTGCGCCAGGTCTACGAGGAGACCCGGACGGCGCTGACCGACCGGATCTTCACCGAGGACGCCCAGGGCGACCTGATCCCCGACACCCCCGCCGCCCGGCTGATGGTCCGCGGCTGGTCGGCGCTGGGCGAGGAGCTGGTGCTGACCTGGGTGGCCGACCCCCGCGGCGTCACCCGCGACCAGCTCCTGGAGTCCCTCGCCGCCTCGCTGCCGGCGCTGGTCGACCTGCTGCACTGACTCGACGCGCATGAACATCTCCTACCCACCCCAGCTCCCGGTCAGCGCCCGCCGTGACGACATCGCGGCGGCGATCCGGGACCACCAGGTCGTCATCGTCGCCGGCGAGACCGGGTCCGGGAAGACCACCCAGCTGCCCAAGATCTGCCTCGAGCTGGGCCGAGGCCAGGACGGCGGCTGATCGGGCACACCCAGCCGCGCCGGATCGCGGCGCGGTCGGTCGCGGAGCGGATCGCCGAGGAGCTGGAGACCGGGCTGGGCGAGCTGGTCGGCTACCAGGTGCGGTTCACCGACTCCACGTCGCCGGCGACGCCGGCTCAAGGTGATGACCGACGGCATCCTGCTCGCCGAGCTGCAGCGCGACCGGCAGCTGCGCCGCTACGACACGATCATCATCGACGAGGCGCACGAGCGGAGCCTCAACATCGACTTCCTGCTCGGCTACCTCAAGCGGCTGCTGCCGCGGCGGCCCGACCTCAAGCTGATCATCACCTCCGCGACCATCGACCCGGAGCGGTTCGCCGCCCACTTCGCCGACCGGCACGGCAGGCCCGCCCCGATCATCGAGGTCTCCGGACGGACCTACCCGGTCGAGGTCCGCTACCGGCCCCTGATCGAGCACCCCGAGGAGGACGAGGAGGGGGAGGCGGTCGTCCGCGACCAGACCGAGGCGATCGTCGACGCGGTCAGGGAGCTCTCCGCCGAGGGAGCGGGCGACATCCTCGTCTTCCTCCCCGGCGAGCGCGAGATCCGCGACACCGCCGACGTGCTCGACGGGCTGGGACTCCGCAACCCGCTCGAGGTGGTGCCGCTCTACTCGCGGCTCTCGGCCGCCGAGCAGCACCGGGTCTTCCAGCCCCACGGCGGCCGGCGCGTGGTGCTCGCCACCAACGTCGCCGAGACCTCGCTGACGGTCCCCGGCATCCGGTACGTCGTCGACACCGGCGTCGCGCGCATCTCGCGCTACTCCGCCCGGACCAAGGTGCAGCGGCTGCCGATCGAGCCGATCAGCCAGGCCTCGGCCAACCAGCGCTCCGGCCGCTGCGGCCGGGTCGAGGCCGGCATCGCGATCCGGCTCTACTCGGAGGAGGACTTCGAGTCGCGGCCGGAGTTCACCGACCCCGAGATCCTGCGGACCAACCTCGCCAGCGTCGTGCTCCAGATGACCTCGCTCGGGCTGGGCGACATCGCCCGCTTCCCGTTCGTCGAGCCGCCCGACCGGCGCAACGTCACGGCCGGCGTGCAGCTGCTCGAGGAGCTCGGCGCGCTGGCCGGCGGTGGGACCGACAAGCACCGCCTGACGCGACTCGGGAAGCGGCTGGCCCGGCTGCCGGTCGACCCGCGGCTGGGGCGGATGGTCCTGGAGGCCGAGCGCCTCGGCTGCGTGCGCGACGTACTCGTCATCGCCGCCGCCCTCTCGCTGCAGGACCCCCGCGAGCGACCGGCCGAGCTCCAGGCCCAGGCCGACCAGGCCCACGCCCGGTTCCGCGACGAGACGTCCGACTTCCTCACCTGGCTCAACCTGTGGCGCTACCTGCGCGAGCAGCAGCGGGAGCTGTCCAGCAGCGCGTTCCGGCGGATGTGCAAGCGGGAGTTCCTCAACTACCTGCGGGTGCGGGAGTGGCAGAGCTTCGAGTCCCAGCTCCGGCAGGTCTGCCGGGAGATGCGGATCCAGGTCGGCCACCCGTCGGACCAGCCCGACGCCGACGGCATCCACCAGGCGCTGCTCTCCGGGCTGCTCAGCCACATCGGGCTGCTGGAGGAGCGGGACAAGGGCAAGCGCGGGCCGCGGGAGTACCTCGGCGCCCGCGGTGCCAGGTTCGCGATCTTCCCCGGCAGCGGGCTGCACCGGAAGAACCCGCAGTTCCTGATGGCCGCCGAGCTGGTCGAGACCGGCCGGCTCTGGGCCCGCCAGAACGCCGCGATCAAGCCCGAGTGGGCCGAGCGCCTCGGCGGCCACCTGGTCAAGCGCACCTACTCCGAGCCGCACTGGTCGAAGAAGCGGGCCGCGGTGATGGCCCGCGAGCGGGTGACGCTGTACGGCGTCCCGCTGGTCGCCGACCGGCTCGTCAGCTTCGGGCGGGTCGACCCGGCGGTGAGCCGCGAGCTGTTCATCCGGCACGCGCTGGTCCAGGGCGAGTGGGCCACGACCGCGCCACCGGTTCCTGGCGACGAACCGCGAGCTGCTGGAGGAGGCCGAGGAGCTGGAGCACCGGGCCCGGCGCCGCGGCATCGTGGTCGACGAGCACACGCTCTTCGACTTCTACGACGCCCGGGTCGGCGCCGACGTCGTCAGCGGCGCCCACTTCGACACCTGGTGGAAGCGCGAGCGTCGGGAGCGGCCGGACCTGCTGACCTTCGACCGCGAGATGCTGACCCACGACACGGCCGAGGAGATCCGGGAGGCCGACTACCCCCGGACCTGGCAGTCCAGCCTCGCTGGATCAGACGGCGCCGAGGGCCTGACCTTCCCGATCGGCTACCACTTCGAGCCCGGGGCCGAGGACGACGGGATCACCATCGACGTCCCGGTGGCGACCCTGAACCGGGTCTCGTCCGAGGACTTCTCGTGGAACGTGCCCGGCCTGCGCGAGGAGCTGGTGACCAGCCTGATCCGGAGCCTGCCCAAGCAGCTGCGGGTGAACTTCGTGCCGGCCCCCAACCGGGCCCGCGAGTTCCTGGCCGCGGTCCCGGCGGGCGACGAGCCGCTGCTCGACGCCCTCGAGCGTCATCTGCGCGCCACCACCGGTGTCGTGGTGCCGCGGGAGGCGTGGGACTGGTCCCGCGTCCCCGCGCACCTGCAGCCGACCTACCGGATCGTCGACGACACCGGCGCCGAGCAGGCGCGGGGCAAGGACCTCGACGCCCTCAAGGAGCCGCTGCGGCCGTCCTTCGCGCAGGCCATGGCCGACGTCGCCGCCGACAGCGGCCGCTCCCGCACCGGCGAGACCGCCTGGGTGTTCGGCACGATCGAGGAGTCCTTCACCCAGCGGCGGGCCGGCCACGAGGTGCGCGGCTTCCCGGCGCTGGTCGACGAGGGCACGACGGTCGGGCTCGGGGTCTTCGGCTCCGAGGCCGAGGCCGCCGCCCGGCACCGCCTCGGGGCCCGAGCGTCTGCTGCGTGCTCGAGGCCCCGACGTCGGTGGCAGAGCGTGAGCTCGCGAGTCGCTGACCGAGCGGGAGAAGCTCGGGCTCGCGGGCTCGCCGTACCCCACCGTCGCCGAGCTGCTGGACGACGTGCGCGCGGCGGTCGCCCAGGAGGTGGTGGACGCGCACCCGCCGGTGCGCGACGAGGCCGCGTTCACGCAGCTGCTCGCAGCCGCGGCCGAGGGCCGGGAGGACCGGCTGCGGGCGGTGCTGGCCGACGTGCTCCGGGTGCTCGAGGCGTGGCGGCACACCGACAAGCTGCTCGCGGGGCGGGCCCAGCTGGCCACGCTCCCGGCGCTGACCGACATGAAGGGCCAGCTCGCCCGGCTCGTGCATCGCGGGTTCCTCGGCGAGGCCGGGGCCGCCCAGCTGCGGCGCTACCCCACCTACCTCGCGGCCCTCGACCAGCGGCGCTCCCAGCTCGACTCCCAGGTCGCGCGGGACCGGCAGCTGATGGACCGGATCGCCGACCTGCAGGAGGCCTACCTCCACCAGGTCGCGGCGCTCCCGAGGGCCGCCCGCCCGACGCGCACCTGCGGCGGGTCCGGTGGATGCTCGAGGAGTACCGCGTCTCCCTGTGGGCCCAGCAGCTCGGAACGGCGTACCCGGTCAGCGACCAGCGGATCCGCAAGGCGCTGGCTGCCACCGGGTCGACGGGTCCCGCGGGCACCGCCGGCGTGGCAGGCTGAGAGCGTGACCGATCGCGCGCACCACCGGCCGATGACGGCGGGCTCGAACTTCTTCGACGCCGTGGCCGGTGGCACCGACCCGGCCGCGGTCAGCGAGGCGGCCGACCGGGCGGCCACCCTCCTGGTGCGCGGTGCCCGCGGGTCGAGCGACGCGGAGGTGGCCGACCGGCTGATCCACCTCGCCGACAGCGAGGGCATCGAGACGATCGCCGAGGTCTGGTCGGGGTCACCGGCGGACTCGCTGGCCGGCTGCCTGTGGCGGCTCTACCTGCTCCGGTCCTGGGTCTACTCCGACCCGGCGGGCGTCGCGGCCGAGTTCGAGGCCGGCCGGGTGCGCGCCCCGGTCGCGCGGGTGGTCGCCGGGGTCGCCGACCCGCCGGGACCCGACGAGCTGAAGTGGATGGTCGACCAGGTGCTCCGCGGCATCGCCGAGCGCGACTTCGCCGACGTCCTCTTCCGCGCGGCGGCCTTCGCCCGGGTGGTGGCCACCGGCCGGGCGTCGCTCCCCGAGCCGACCGAGGCCGGCATCGCGCGGCTGCTCGGCCTGGCCGAGCAGCTGGAGGCGGCCGGGCACCTCGAGCTGAAGAATTCGCTCGCCTGAGCCGAGGTTTCGGCTGATCGACGGGGTTCCTCGTCTACACTCGCAGTCGTGTGCCGGGCCGCGGCAGCCCCGGGTCCCAGATTCAGCCGCTGCGAGCGGCCACGCGCCGTGAGGCGCTCCCGGTCCGGCACACGATTACCCCCCCGATAGAGTCGAGCGGGCAGGTGCCGGTCGACGAGAGGGGGTCCCCGGTGTCGTCGCTGGCCACGTCCGGTACAGGGCGCCGTCGCGCCACCGTCGCCGTCTGCGTGGCGATGATGCTGGCCCTGGCCGCCTGCGAGGCCGACGGGAGTCGCCCCGAGCCCGCACCGTCGTCGAGCCCGACGACGGCCGAACCCGTGGAGCTGACCCTGGGCGTCAACGGCACCCAGGACGAGCTCGCGGCCTACACCGCGGTCGCCGAGACCTTCGACTCGCTCTACGACCCGGCCGTGGTCGACGTCGAGAACTGGGACTCCAGCACCGACATGATGTCGGCCATCCGGGACGGCGAGGAGGTCCCCGACGTCTTCCTGGCGAACCGGGACGACCTGGCCACCCTGCAGGAGGAGCAGCTGACCCAGCCCGTCGACGCCCTGCTCGACGCGCGAGGGGTCGACTTCGGCGACGGCTACTCCCGGGACGCGCTGCAGGCGTTCAGCGCCGACGACCGGCTGCAGTGCATGCCGTACGGCATCTCGCCGATGGTCATCTACTACAACACCCGGCTCGTCGACTTCGACCGGATGGAGAACCGCGGCCTGGAGTTCTCCGGCAGAGCGGGAGGCCTGGACGTTCGAGATGTTCACCGCGGCCGCCCAGTTCGCCAGCCGGCCGGGCGGCGGCGCCAACGGCGTCTACATCGAGCCGGGCGTGCGCAACTTCGCGCCGTTCATCTACTCCGGCGGCGGCCAGGTCTTCGACGACGAGGACGCGCCGACGTCGCTGGCCTTCTCCGACGGCGACAGCGTCGAGGCGATCGAGCGGACGCTCGAGGTGCTCCGCCGCCCCCAGCTGACCCTGAGCGAGAAGCAGGTGGCCAGGCGCAGCCCGCTCGAGTGGTTCAAGCGCGGCGAGCTCGGCATGATGGCCGGCTACCGGCGGCTGGTGCCGGAGCTGCGGCAGGTCCACGGGCTCGACTTCGACGTGATCTCGATGCCGATCCTGGACGGCTCCGCGACGACCGGCGACATCACCGGGCTGTGCCTGTCGGCGGACGCCGCCAGCACCCCCGCCGCGGCCGACCTGATGGTCCACCTGCTCGGGACTCCGGCGGTGGAGCGCGTGGTGCGGGCGGGGTACCTCGTGCCCGCCAACAGCGAGGTCGCGCTCTCCGAGGAGTTCCTGCAGCCCGGTCGGCTCCCGGAGCACTCGAGCGTCTTCAACAACAGTGTCCGTGCGATCCAGATTCCGCCGCTGCTGTCGGTGTGGCCCGAGCTCGAGCGCGCCGTCGCTCCCGAGCTGCAGCAGCTGGTGCGAGGTCCCGGTGCTCGACGACCTCGAGGAGCGTCTGGCGGAGATCGACGAGGAGAGCCGCAACGTCCTGGAGTCCGACACCGCCACGCCCACGGAGGAGTGAGCCGGCTCAGGCCGTGCGGGTCCTCGGACGACTCCGTCGCCTCGGCGTCGGGCGTCTCGGCGTTCGGGCTCCGGCCTCGGGTTCGGGGACCTCGTCGCCGGAGACGATCGCCGAGACCAGCACCGGCGCGGCCAGGTCGACCTGCCACGGCCGGGCGCCGTACCCCGCGAGCTGCTCCCGCACGGCCTCGGTGAGCTGGTCGGGCTCGCGCGTCGACGGGGGCGTCCACAGGGTGCGCCGGAGGTGGTCGGGGGTGAGCAGGTTCTCGACCGGCAGGTCGAGCTCCTTGGCGAGCTTCGTCATCGCCGGCCGGGCGAGGTTGAGCCGGCGGGCCGCGACCGGGTCGCGCTCCGCCCAGGCCCGCGGCGTCGGCGGGCCGTCGGTGCGCGGCGAGCGCTTGGGCAGCTCGCTCTCGGGCATCTCGAGGGCGGACCGCAGGGCGGCGACCCAACGGTTGGCGTAGCGCTCGGCTCCGCGCCCGTGGAAGCCCTTGGTGCCGAGCAGGGTCGCCCGGTCCGACGGCAGGACGTGTGCGGCTGCGACGATCGCGGAGTCCGGCAGGATCCGGCCGGGCGTCACGTCGCGCCGCGCGGCGATCTCGTCGCGGGTCTCCCACAGGCCGCGGACGGCGGCCAGGCCCCGGCGGCCGCGCACCTTGTGCAGCCCGGAGGTACGCCGCCACGGCTCGACCCGTGGCGCCGGCACGAAGCCCCGGACGTAGTCGAACTCCTGCTGCGCCCACTCGGTCTTGCCGGCCGCCTCCAGCTCGGCGACCTGCGCCTCGCGGAGCTCGACGAGCGGCTCGACGTCCAGGGCGGCGTACTCGAGCCAGGGCTCGGGCAGCGGCCGGGTCGACCAGTCGACCGCCGAGTGCTCCTTGGCGAGCCGGTGGCCCAGCACCGTCTCCACCAGCGTGGCCAGCCCCACCCGCGGATAGCCGAGCAGCCGTCCCGCGAGCTCGGTGTCGAACAACCGGGTCGGCCGCAGACCGACCTCGGCCAGGCAGGGCAGGTCCTGGGTGGCGGCGTGCAGGATCCACTCGGTGTCTTCCAGCACCGTCTGGAGCGGGTCGAGGGAGTCGAACGGGATCGGGTCGATCAGCCAGGTCCCGGCGCCCTCGCGCCGGATCTGGACCAGGTAGGCGCGGCTGGAGTAGCGGTAGCCCGAGGCCCGCTCGGCGTCGATCGCCACCGGACCGGACCCGGCCAGCACCGCCTCGCACGCCTCCCGCAGCGCGGCCTCGCTCTGGACGACGTGGGGCAGTCCGTGGCGCAGGGACAGCAGGGGGCGCGGCGGTTCGGTCTCTTCGGTCGGGGTGTCTGGCGTTCATCGAGTGGGGCGTCGGTCGGGTCGGACATGCGGCGTCAGTGCCCCGAGCCACGCTGGCCGCGTCGGCTCGGCATCGCGGTCACGCCCTCGGGGACCGGCGGCAGGCCCGGCGGCGGTGCACAGCAGCTCACCCCAGGCCTCCGACGTGGGCGCCGATGTCGAGCGGCGTGCCCGCCTCCGCCTTCGGGGGGAGGCACGGGGTCCACGACGCCCGCACCTCGATCTGGGCGCTGCCGCCCTCGTCGGCCATGCCGCCGAAGCTGTCGGTGGCGACCCGGGTGACGGTGCCCGAGGCGGCGAGGTACGATCGCCCCGTGGGCGTCCGAGCGCCTCGGTCAGCCAGGACCAGCCGACCGCGGCCAGCAGCGGGTCGGTGATCAGCTCGAGGTCGATCTCGGCGCGGGCGTAGGCCACGCACCGGTAGGTGCCGTCCCAGGCGTCGTTGCCCGGCGGGGTCGTGCAGCAGGATGATCCGGCCGGTGCCGAGGTCGGTGTCGTCGACGGTGACGTCGGCCGACATCGCGGCGGCATAGGGCGCGATCCGCTGGGGTGCGGGCATCTCCTCGCAGAAGACCTCGGGGCGCAGCCGAGCCGCGTGCATGCTCTCGACCGCCTCCCGGAACTCGGGAGGCCACGCGCCCGCGCCCGTTCCCGGGTGCGTCTCCTGACGGACGACCATGCCTCCACACTAGGTCGGGCCGTCCACCTCGATGTGCGAACACGCCGACTGACCTGCGAGGCTTCGCGCCCATGAGCACGACGGCGCCGGTGAGCGAACCGCTCCAGGACAGTGCCTTCCTGCGGGCCGCACGCGGGGAGCCGGTGCCCCACACACCGGTCTGGTTCATGCGCCAGGCGGGCCGCTCCCTGCCGGAGTACCTCGCCCTCCGCGAGGGCATCGGCATGCTCGAGTCGTGCATGCAGCCCGACCTGGTCGTGGAGATCACGCTGCAGCCGGTCCGGCGGTACGGCGTCGACGCCGCGATCTTCTTCTCCGACATCGTGCTGCCGCTGAAGGCGGTCGGGGTCGACCTGGAGATCCGGCCGGGCGTGGGTCCGGTGATCGCGTCACCGGTGCGGACGCTGGCCGACGTCGAGGCGATCCCCGACCTGACACCGGACGCGGTCCCTTTCATCACCGACGCCGTTCGCCGCCTCGTCGGTGAGCTGGGGGACACCCCCCTGATCGGGTTCGCCGGCGCGCCGTTCACGGTGGCGTCGTACCTCGTCGAGGGCGGGCCGTCCCGCGATCACGCTCGCACCAAGGCGATGATGTTCGGCGAGCCCGACCTCTGGGACGCCCTGATGCGCAAGATCGCCGGCATCTCCGCGACCTACCTCGAGGTCCAGGTGGCGGCCGGTGCGTCCGCCGTCCAGCTCTTCGACTCGTGGGCCGGGGCGCTCACGCCCGCCGACTACGAGCGCCAGGTGATGCCGCACTCCGCGGCCGTGCTCGCCCGTGCGGGCGCCCTGGGTGTCCCGCGGATCCACTTCGGTGTCGGCACCGCCAACCTGCTGACCTTGATGGGGGAGGCGGGGGCCGACGTGGTCGGGGTCGACTGGCGCACGCCGCTGGCCTCTGCGATCCCGCTGGTCGGGGACCGCGCCGTCCAGGGCAACCTCGACCCGACCATGGTCTTCGCCCCCACCGACGTGATGACGACGCGGGCGGGGGAGATCATCGAGGCCGGCCGCGCGCGCCAAGGGCCACATCTTCAACCTCGGCCACGGCGTGCTGCCCTCCACCGACCCCGACCAGCTGGCCCGGCTCACGGAGTTCGTGCAGACCTACCCGCTGGGATAGTCCGTCACGAAAAGCTCCACTCGTGACGCGTCGGATGGAGCTTTTCGTGACGGACTATCTGGGCTAGGACGCCTGCTCGGGCCGGAACTCCCGGGCCAGGTCGACCAGCGCGGTCCGCAGGTCGCGAACCTGTGCCGGCACGTGGTCGAGGCTGCGGTGCCGCAACACCAGCCGCACCTCGGTGTGGTCGTCGGCGATCGGCCGTGACGTGATCAGCCCGGCGCGCTCCATCGGGTCGCCGATCACGCTGTAGTCGGGCAGCACGGTCACCCCGAGTCCCTCGGCCACCATCACCTTGCCCATCTCCGCCCCGTCGGTGCTGTGGCAGGTGGCGGGCATGTCGGCGCCGAACAACCGGTGCGCGAAACGGTGCATGAGGTAGCCCGCCCTCATCGCGACGAAGCGCTCCTGCCGGAGATCGTCGGTGGTGACCGCTTCGCGTTCCGAGAGGTGGTGGCCGGCCGGCAGCACGACCACGGGTCGTCCGTGGAGCAGGTCGGTACCGACCAGGTCGACCGGCGGGTCGTCGCCCACCAGCTCGTTGACCAGGCCCAGGTCGAGCGAGCCCTCGCCCAGGCCGAGCTGGATGTCGGCCTGCTGGATGTTCAGGATCTCCACGGCCGTGCCCGGATGGGTGCGGTTGAAGGCCTTGATCGCCGGCACCAGGAGGGTCGAGGTCGCCGCGTTCGTGGTGCCCAGCCGGACCAACCTGGTGGTGGTGCTCTGGTCGCCGGCCGCCTGCTTGAGCTTGTCGACGGCCTCGAGCACCTCCACCATGTTCTGGAGCAGTTCGCGGCCGTGGCGGCTGATCCGGGCGCCGGAGCGGCGTCGGTCGAGCAGCGTCACGCCCAGCTCGCGCTCCAGCTTGCTGACCGCCTCGCTGAGCGCCGGTTGCGAGATGTGCAGCCTCTCGCTCGCCCGGCGGAGGGAGCCGTGCTGGGTCACGGCGGCGATGTACTCCAGCTGTTCGATGCGCATGAGCCGTCCTGGGTCGGGTGCGGGGTGATCGGGCGGGGCCGGCAGGTGCTGCCTGCACCCGGATCGGCTTTTCCTGCCGTGCACGGGCGCCTGTCGGCTTGCCCTTCTCTAAAAGAACACTAAGTTAGTAGACAAAGACTGGTTACGCACCAGTGTAGCGGTTGCGAGAGGGCTCGGGTGACAGGTCACGCCTGTCACCCGATCGCCCTTTCCGTTGGCGGAGTGCCCGGTCTCGCCTTGCATCCATCCCGATAAGTCTAGAAACCTACTCGACATTCGACGTCATGACTCCCGAAGGAGCCAGAGCATGAGCACAACGACCGTCCCCCGGCCCCGAGCCCGGATCACCGTTCCGGTCCTCACCGCCGATGAGGCCGTCGCCGTGGCCCGCGAACTGGCGGCGGAGCTCGCGGCCGGGTCCGCGGAGCGCGATGCACACCGCATCCTTCCCGCGAGTGAGATCGACCGGCTGTCGACCTCAGGGCTGCTGGCGATCACGGTCCCCGCTGCGTACGGCGGCGCCGACCTCCCGGTGTCGGTGGTGACCGAGGTCTTCCGGCTCCTCGCCACCGGCGACCCGAGCGTCGCCCAGATCCCGCACAGCCACTTCGTCTACGTCAACGCCCTGCGCCACCAGCGCCGACCCCGCCCAGCAGGCGTTCTTCTTCGGCGAGGTGCTCGCCGGCAAGCGCTTCGGCAACGCGCAGTCCGAGGTGGGAAGCAAGCACGTCCGGGACCACGCGACCACGCTGCACCCGGCCGGCCCGGGCCGGTGGCGGTTGGAGGGCACCAAGGGCTACGCCACCGGCGCTCTCTTCGCCGACTGGATCCCCGTGCTCGCCCACCTCGGCACCCTGCCCGACGGATCCGGCGGCCCGATGCACGTCGCCTGGGTGGAGCGCACGGCCCCGGGCGTCACCGTCGTCGACGACTGGAACGGCATGGGCCAGCGCACGACCGCCAGCGGGACGGTCCGGCTCGAGTCGGTCGAGGTGCCCGAGGATCGGATCACGCCGTACCACCTGACCTTCGAAGGCCCGCAGACCTACGGCGCCTTCGCCCAGGTCCTGCACGCCGCGCTGGACGCCGGCATCGCCCGGGCGGCGCTGGCCGAGGCAGCCGAGTTCGTCACGACCAAGAGCCGGCCCTACCCCGACGCCGGCGTCGAGCGCGCCGCCGAGGACCCGCTGGTCGTCCATGCGTTCGGCGAGATGGAGCTCGCCGTACGCGGCGCCGAGGCCCTGCTCGCGGAGGCCGCCCGCGCGGTCGACCGCGCCGATGCCGACCTGACCGGGGAGACGGCGGCCCACGCGTCGCTGGCGGTCGCCGCGGCCCGTGCGGCCACCAGCCAGGCCTCGGTGGACGCGGCCAGCCGTCTGTTCGAGGTGGCCGGCACCCGATCGGCACTTGACTCGCTCAACCTCAACCGGCACTGGCGCAACGCCCGGACGCACACCCTGCACGACCCTGCGGCATGGAAGGTCCAGCACCTCGGGAGGTGGGCCGTCGACGGCACCCTCCCGCCCAACCACGGGCAGCTCTGAACAGTTCTGAACAGAACAGAAGGGACACCGCATGACCTCCCCACTGAAGTTCCACTGGTTCCTCCCCACCAACGGCGGTGACGGCCGCCAGGTCGTCGGCGGCGGCCACGGCGTCTCCGCCGGCGCCTCCGGGCGACCGGCGAGCGTCTCCTACCTCGGGCAGATCGCCCGCGGCGCCGAGGACATGGGCTTCGAGGCCGCCCTGACGCCGACCGGCGCCTGGTGCGACGACGCCTGGCTCTCCACGGCGATGCTCAGCCAGGTCTCCGAGCGGCTGAAGTTCCTGGTCGCCTTCCGACCCGGGCTCACCGCGCCGTTCCTGGCCGCGCAGATGGCCGGCACCTTCCAGAACCTGTCGCGCGGCCGGCTGCTGCTCAACGTCGTCACCGGCGGCGAGAGCCACGAGCAGAGGATGTACGGCGACTTCGTGGACAAGGACGCCCGCTACGAGCGGTGCGGCGAGTTCCTCGAGATCGTGACGCCGGCTCTGGGCGGGAGAGACCGTCGACTTCGAGGGCAAGCACCTCTCCGTCGAGGCGGCCAAGCTGGGACAGATCCCGGACCCCGCGCCGGAGATCTACTTCGGCGGCTCCTCGCCGGCCGCCGGTGACGTCGCCGCGAAGCACGCCGACGTCTACCTCACCTGGGGCGAGCCGCCGGCCGCCGTCGCCGAGAAGGTCGCGTGGATCCGGGACCTGGCCGCCGAGCAGGGTCGCGAGGTCCGCTTCGGCATCCGGATGCACACCATCACCCGCGACACCTCCGAGGAGGCGTGGGCCGAGGCCGACCGCCTGCTGGCAGGGCATCGACCCGGAGCAGATCAAGAAGGTCCAGGAGGGCCTGAAGTCCAGCGAGTCCGAGGGCCAGAAGCGGATGCTCGCGCTCAACGGGGGCTCCAAGGACGACCTCGAGATCCACCCCAACGTGTGGGCCGGCGTCGGCCTGGTCCGCGGCGGTGCCGGCACCGCCCTGGTCGGCAGCCACGAGGAGGTCGCCGACCGGATCGAGGAGTACCGCTCGGTCGGCATCGACGAGTTCATCCTCTCGGCCTACCCCCACCTCGAGGGCGCCTACTGGTTCGGCGAGGGCGTCCTGCCGATCCTGGCCGAGCGGGGCCTCTGGACCCACCCGGCCCCGCAGGTCGACCACAACACCGCGGTGCCCTTCCAGGCCGCCGGCCGGACGGCGGCCGCGTCGTGACCGGCCACGATCCGCGGGTCGCGGTCGTCGTCGGCAACCCCAAGCCGGCCTCGCGCACCCTCGACGCCGCGCTGCACGTCGCCCGCGAGCTGAGAGGTGCCGAGCCCGACCTCGTGGTCGACCTCGGCACCCTCGGCCCGGCCGTCCTCGACTGGCAGGACCCCGACGTCGCGTCGCTGGTCGAGCAGGTCGGGTCCGCCGACCTGGTCGTGGTCGCCAGCCCGACCTACAAGGCGACGTACACCGGGCTGCTGAAGGTCTTCCTCGACCGCTTTGCCGGTGGCACCGGCCTGCGCGGCGTCGTCGTCCCCCTGATGCTCGGGGCCGGCCCGGGCCACAGCCTCGCGCCGGAGCTCAGCCTCCGGCCGGTGCTCGCCGAGCTCGGCGGCACCACCGTGCGGGGTCACTACGTCCTCGAGGACCAGTACGACGACCCCGCGGCCTACGCCGACTGGCTCGGCGCCGTCCGCCCCACCGTGTCCTCCCTGCTCGTCAACCTGACAGGAGCCGTCGCATGACCGTCCATCAGCTCAAGACCAACCAGGACCTCGATCCGGCCCGCCTCCGCGAGGCGTTCGGCGTCTTCCCCAGCGGCGTCGTCGCCGTTGCCGCGGAGGTCGACGGATCGCTGGTCGGGCATGGCCGCCAGCTCGTTCACCTCGGTGAGCCTCGAGCCCGCCCTGGTGTCGTTCTCGGTGGCCAACACCTCCAAGACCTGGTCGACACTGCGCCGCGCCGGGCACCTCGGGCTGACCGTGCTGGCCGATCACCAGGACGCCGTCTGCCGCCAGCTCGCCGGCACCGTGGAGCGGCGCTTCGACGGCCTCGACGTGACCATCACCGGCGACGGCGCGGCCACGCTCGACGAGGGCCTCGCGATGTTCGACTGCTCGATCTACCGCGAGGTCCAGGCCGGCGACCACACCATCGTCATCCTGCGGCTCCACGCCGTGGAGCACCCGGACTCGTCTCTGCCGCTGGTCTTCCACCGCAGCGGCTTCACCCAACTGCACGACGCCCTGGAGGTGGCGGCCCGATGACCACGACAACGACGGACCCGCAGGTGTTGCCGACGCCACGCAAGGTGGCGGTGGCCTCGGCGGTCGGGCGCCACCATCGAGTGGTACGACTTCTTCCTCTACGGCACGGCCGCCGGCCTGGTCTTCGACAAGCTCTACTTCAACGGCCTCGACGGGCCGGCGGCGCAGCTCGCGGCGTTCGCGACCTTCGCGGTCGGGTTCCTGGCGCGACCGGTCGGCGGGCTGATCTTCGGGCACTTCGGCGACCGGATCGGCCGGAAGAAGATGCTGATCCTCACGCTCCTGATCATGGGCGTCGGCACGGCCGCGATCGGGCTGCTCCCGACGTACGACCAGATCGGGGTCTGGGCCCCGGTCGCCCTGGTCGTGCTCCGGATCCTGCAGGGGATCGGCGTCGGTGGAGAGTACGGCGGCGCGGTCCTGCTCGCTGTCGAGTACGCCCCGCCGCAGCGGCGAGGGTTCTTCGGCAGCTTCGCCCACATCGGCGTCCCCGGCGGGCTGCTCCTTGCTGCCGGCGCCTTCTCGCTGGCCGGCCTGCTGCCGGACGCGGCGTTCATGGCGTGGGGCTGGCGGGCCTGTTTCCTGATCAGCGTCGTGCTGCTCGGGATCGGCGCCTACATCCGGCTGTCCGTCATGGAGACCCCGGCCTTCGCGCGGGTGCAGGAGGCGAAGGAGATCTCCGCCGTGCCGCTGCGGGACCTGCTCCGGGCCCAGCCCAAGCGGCTGCTGCTCGGCATGGGCACGCGGTGGATCGAGGGCTTCACCTTCAACTTCTTCTCGGTGTTCCTGCTCGCCTACGTCGTCACCAACCTGGGCCTGCCCAAGGAGTGGGCGCTCAACGGCATCCTCGTCGGTGCGGCGCTGGGTGTCGTGCTGGTGCCGATCACCGGGGCGCTGTCGGACCGGGTGGGCCGCAAGCCGGTCTTCCGGGCGGGTACCTGGATCGGCACTGGTGCTCGCCTTCCCGGTCGCGGCCCTGGTGCAGAGCGAGGGCAGGTTGGCGATCTTCGTCGCGCTGGTGGCCGGCCTCGGGCTGGTCTACGGCGTGGTCTACGGTCCGCTCGCGGCCTTCTGGTCGGAGCTCTTCGACACCAGGTACCGCTACACCGCCCTGAGCTCGCTCTACCAGATCTCCGGTGTCGTCGCCTCGGGGCTCACTCCGCTGATCGCGGCCTGGCTGGTGTCGCTGGGCAACGGAACGCTCTGGTGGGTCGCTGCCTACAACGTGGCGGTGGCCGCACTCAGCTTGATCTCGGCCCGGCTGCTGCCCGAGACCCGGGGACGCGACCTGGACCACGCCTGGCGGGCTGCGCCGGGTGCCGAGCCGGCGCGTGAGTCGCTGGCGGCCTGACGGGGGCGGGCACCCTCCCCGCCGCTAGTCGGCGGGGAGGGGTTCGGCCCGGCGACGCACCTGCGACCGGACCAGCAGCCAGGTCGGCACGCCCAGCAGGAGCAGCAGGACCATGAACGGCAGTACGGCGCCCAGCGCCGTGGCGACCACGGTCGCGGCCCTGCCCAGGGCGTCCCAGCCGCGCTCGAGCCCGGCCAGGAAACCGGCCTCGTGCTTCTCGACGGGCGCTGCCTTCTGGGTCTTCTCGAGGAAGACCGTGATCGTGGACAGCGTGGTCTGGTCGGCGAGGAAGGCCTGCTGGGCCTTCAGTGAGTCGAGGTCCGCCTGGCGACGGGACAGCTGGCTCTCGATCGCGATGATGTCGCGCAGGTTCTGCGCTCGGGCGAGCAGCAGCTCGATCCGCTCGAGGCTCTTCTCCTGGGCCCGGACCCGCACGCCGATGTCGATCACCTCGGTGGTCACGTCCTCGGACGTGCGCTTGGCGGAGCGCAGGTCGGCGACCTGGCCCAGCTCGGTCATCACCTCGTCGAAGAACTGGCTCGGCACCCGGATCACCAGCCGGGACCGGTTGATCCGCCCCTCGTCGTCGGTGCCGGTCTGCTCGTCGGAGATCTCGCCGCGATGGGCGTCGATCACCTTCTGCACGTCGAACTTCGCCTGTGCCACGTCGTTCGACCGGAGGGTCACGGTGCCGGTCGAGATCACCGCCCGGGTCTGCAGGGTGGGGGTGCCCTGCGCGGCATCGCTCGAGGTCGGGACCGGCTCGCCGCCCGTCGAGAAAGCCTCCGCGTCTTCCCCCGGTGCCCGGCTGAACGCGCCGTCGCCACTCTCCGCCGATGCATCACCGTCGGCGGCTTGCTCGGCGGTGGACGCGGTGAGGCCGGAGTCGCCGCCGCCGGAGCAGGCGGCCACGAAGCCGACGACGAGGAGCAGCAGGACCGGCAGGATGGCTCTGCGCAGGAGCCCGGGCTTGGTTTTCATGGGGGTGGGACGGCGCCGGCCCCCCACCGGTTCCCGGCTAGGAGTCCGAGGACTGACTCTTCGTCGCTGTCTTCTTGGCTGCCGTCTTCTTCGCGGTGGCCTTCTTGCGCGCCTCTTCAACCGGACCTCGGTGTTCGTGCCCGCGGCCCGGGTCTCCAGGTAGGGCTGCGCGGCCACGAGCGAGCCCAGCTTGGCGTGGCCGAAGGCGCGGGGGTCGAAGGACGGCTGGCTGCGCCGGATGTGGTTCCCGATCGCGGACAGGTTGGCCCAGCCGTCGTCGCCGACCGTGGCGTTGACCGCCTTGGTGAGCACGCTCTGGGCGTTGGCCTTGGGCGCGGGTTCCTGACTCGGCTCGTCCGGCGTCTCGTCCCCGGCGTCCTCGGCGCCGAGCAGCTCGAGGCCGATGAACTTGTCGCAGGCGTTCTGCAGCGACATCGGGGTTCGGTCGCGGCCCAGGCCGTAGACGGTCTTGCCGGACTCGCGCAGCCGCATGGCCAGGCTGGTGAAGTCGCTGTCGCTGCTCACGATGGCGAACGCCTCGACGTTGTCGGCGTAGAGGAGATCCATGGCGTCGATGATCAGCGCGGAGTCCGTGGAGTTCTTGCCGGTGGTGAAGGCGTTCTGGTGAATCGCCCGGATCGCCCGCGCGTTCAGCTCCTTGGTCCAGCCGCCGAGCCGGGGCGAGCTGAAGTCGCCGTACGCCCGCTTGATCGTCGGCGTGCCGTACTTGGCCAGCTCGTCCAGCAGTGCCTCCGCATACTTCGGTGAGGTGTTGTCCGCGTCGATCAGTACGGCGAGGCGTGCTGAGCCGGTCAGGTCCGTGTCCACCCGGGGACTCTAACGCCGCCGTCCGGTTCGGTTCCGCCATCACCATGGGAGGCTGGGAATCATGAAGCGGGTGGTCGTGGTGGGCGGCGGGATCGCCGGGCTGACCGCGGCGTACGTGCTCGGCGAGGACCCGGACCGGGAGGTCGTGGTGCTCGAGGGCTCCCCGCAGGTGGGGGGCAAGCTGCGGCTTGCCGAGGTCGGCGGGGTGACCGTCGACGTGGGCGCCGAGGCGATGCTCAACCGGCGGCCGGAGGGTGCCGCCCTCGCGCGGGAGCTGGGCCTTCCGGTGGTGCACCCGATCGCCACCCGCTCGCAGCTGTGGACCCGCGACGCGCTGCGTCCGCTGCCCCGCTCGCTCATGGGGGTCCCGCTCGATGTCGAGGAGCTGGCCGCCTCCGGGGTGCTGTCCGCCGCCGGGCTGCAACGGGTTCGCGCCGAGCCCTCGCTGCCACCCACCGAGCTCGACGGCGACGACGTCTCGGTCGGCGACCTGGTGGCCGGCCGGCTGGGCGAGGAGGTCGTCGACCGCCTGGTCGAACCACTGCTCGGCGGTGTGTACGCCGGCCACGCGCGCGAGCTCTCGGCGCGCGCCACCACCCCGCAGCTGGTGGCGATGCTCGACCGCGGCTCGCTCCTGGAGGCCGCGGCCGCCGCGGTGCCGGTGAGCATGATCCCCGTCTTCGCCGGCGTGCCCGGCGGGCTGGGCGAGCTGCCCGGTGGCGCTGCTCGCCTCGGGCCGGTTCACCGCGCGCACCGACGCCACCGTGCGGGAGCTGCGCGAGGGTCGACGGGCGGCTACGAGCTGGTGGTCGGCTCCGCCCACCAGCCCGAGCGGGTGAGCGCCGACGAGGTCGTCCTGGCGGTGCCGGCCACCCCTGCCGCTCGGCTGCTGGGCGACCTGGCGCCGGCGGCGGCCGCGGAGCTGGCCGAGATCGAGTACGCGTCCACCGCGGTGGTGACCCTCGCCTTCCGGGCGCAGGGGTTCCCGATCGCGGAGGGGAGCTCCGGCTTCCTGGTCCCGCCCGTCGAGGGGCGCCGGATCAAGGCGTCGACGTTCTCGTTCGCGAAGTGGTCGTGGGTCCGCGCGGCGGGCCGGGGCGTGCTCGACGGCGAGCGACGTGCTGCTCCTGCGGACCTCCCTGGGCCGACACCGGGAGGTGGCCGCGCTCCAGGCGACCGACGAGGAGCTGGTGGCCGCCTCGCTCTCCGACCTCGCCGACGCGATCGGGCTCACCGGCGCCCCGGTCGACGCCCAGGTGCAGCGCTGGGGCGGCGGACTGCCGCAGTACGCCGTCGGCCACCTCGATCGGGTCGCCCGGATCCGGGAGGGAGTCGCGCGGCTGTCGGGGCTGGCGGTCTGCGGGGCGGCGTACGACGGGGTGGGCATCCCCGCCGTCATCGCATCCGCCCGGCGCGCGGCCGACGAGGTCCGCGCGGCAGAATGACCCCATGAGCAGCCCCACGGCAAGAGCAAGGCCGCGAAGTCCCGCGAGCTCAACGAGGCCATCCGCTACACGATGTGGTCGGTCTTCCGGCTGGCCGACGTGCTCGGGGAGGCCGACCGCTCGAGCGAGGCAGCCGAGGTCGAGAAGCTCGTGGAGGAGCTGGCCGGCGAGGACGTCGTCGTCCGGGGCTTCTACGACGTCAGCGGACTGCGCGCCGACGCCGACCTGATGGTGTGGTGGCACGCCGAGCGGTCCGAGCAGCTGCAGGACGCCTACAACCGGCTGCGTCGTACGGCGTTCGGCCGACGCCTCGAGCCGGTCTGGTCGCAGATGGCCCTGCACCGTCCCGCGGAGTTCAACAAGAGCCACATCCCGGCCTTCCTGGCCGACGAGGAGCCCCGGGCCCATGTCTGCGTCTACCCCTTCGTCCGGTCCTACGAGTGGTACCTCCTCGAGGACTCCGAGCGCCGCCGGATGCTGGCCGAGCACGGCAAGATGGCGCGCGACTACGCCGACGTCCGGGCCAACACGGTGGCCAGCTTCGCGCTCGGCGACTACGAGTGGCTGCTGGCCTTCGAGGCCGACGACCTGCACCGGATCGTCGACCTGATGCGCCACCTCCGCGCCTCCGACGCGCGCCGGCACGTGCGCGAGGAGGTGCCGTTCTACACCGGCTCCCGCGTCGAGGTCGCCGAGCTGCTCGCTCGGCTCCCGTGAGCCCGGTCTACTTCGGTTCGAGGGTGAGGCTCACCGAGTTGATGCAGTAGCGGTCACCGGTCGGGGTGCCGTGACCGTCGGGGAAGACGTGACCGAGGTGGGAGCCGCAGTTGGCGCACCGGACCTCGGTCCGCCGCATCCCGTGGCTGTTGTCCTCGATGTACTCGATCGTGTCGCGTGATCGGCTGGTAGAAGCTCGGCCAGCCGCACCCGGAATGGAACTTCGTGTCCGACTCGAAGAGCTTCGCGTTGCACGCCTTGCACCGGTAGATGCCGATGGTCTCGGTGTCGTTGTACTCACCGGTGAACGCGCGCTCGGTCGCGGCCTTCCGCAGCACGTCGTACTCCTCGCGCGACAGCTGCTGCTTCCACTCCTGGTCGGACTTCTCCACCTGGTAGACCATGACGACAAATGTAGGACGTGTGCCAAGGCGAGCCACGGGGTACGGGCAACGTGGGCCCGATCACCCTGCCAAGCCGTTGACGCTTTCGGAGAACACCTGTTCACTGAAAGCCGAGGGCAGAGCTCGAACAGTCGGGCTCAAGTGACGGGACCACCGACGGGAGAGGCATGGCAGGCAGCATCGTTCCGTGGCAGCAGATCCGGACACTCGGCAACAAGCTGACCACCCCACTTCATCCCGACGACTACCTGCGCCTGGTCAACCCGCTGTGGAGCCAACGCGAGCTCCGCGGTCGGGTCGAGGAGGTCATCCCCGAGACCGACGACGCCGCCACCCTGGTGATCCGGCCGGGCTGGGGCTGGCACTACAACCACCGCCCCGGGCAGTACGTCGGCATCGGCGTCCAGGTCAAGGGGAAGTTCCAGTGGCGGTCCTACTCCGTCAGCTCGCCACCGCAGCGCCGGGGCCGGACCATCTCGATCACCGTGCGGGCGATGCCGGAGGGGCTGCTGTCGGCCCACCTGGTCAAGGGCCTTGCGCCGGGCACGATCGTGCGCCTGGCGCTGCCCGAGGGCGACTTCGTGCTGCCCGACCCGCCGCCGGAGCGGATGCTCTTCCTGGTCGGCGGCGCCGGGATCACCCCGGTGATGGCGATGCTGCGCACCCTCGACCGCCGCGGCACCATGCCCGACGTCGTCATGCACTACTCGTCCCCGACCAAGGAGCGGATGATCTTCCGGGACGAGCTGCAGACTCTCTCCGAGCGCCACCCGTCGCTGACGTCTGCACGAGCTGCACACCGACATCGACGGGATGCTCGACCTCGAGGAGCTCGACGACCTGTGCAAGGACTGGCGGAGCGGGAGACCTGGGCCTGCGGGCCCGGCCCCGATGCTCGACGGCATCTCCGAGCACTGGGAGAAGGCCGGGCTGGAGGACCAGCTGCACCTCGAGCGGTTCTCGCTGGAGCTCGGCGGGGAGGGCGGCGAGGGCGGCACGATCACGTTCCAGAACTCCAGCAAGACGATCGAGGCAGACGGCGCCACCACGGTGATGGAAGCCGGCGAGGAGGCCGGCATCGGCATGCCCTACGGCTGCCGGATGGGGATCTGCCACACCTGCACACTCACGCTCATCTCCGGGAAGATCCGCGACCTGCGCAACGGGACCGAGTACGACCAGCCCAATGAGCGGGTCCAGACCTGCATCACCGCTGCCGTCGGTGACATCACGCTCGACATCTGACTCGACATCTGACTCGACATCTGAAAGGAAGTCTCATGGCCATCAGTGACGTCAAGGAGTACGCCCACCTCAGCGAGGAGGAGGTGGAGCAGCTCGGCCGGGAGCTCGACGCGATCCGGGCCGAGATCGAGGAGTCGCGCGGCGATTCTGACGCGGCGTACATCAACCGGGTGATCAAGGTCCAGCGCGGCCTGGCGGCGGCGGGACGCGCCGTACTCTTCGCCAGCAACCGCAAGCCTGCATGGGCCGCCGGCGCCGCCCTGCTCGGTGTGGCCAAGATCCTCGAGAACATGGAGATCGGCCACAACGTCATGCACGGCCAGTGGGACTGGATGAACGACCCCGAGATCCACTCCTCCAACTGGGAGTGGGACACCGCCCAGCCGGCCGAGCAGTGGAAGCACTCCCACAACTACGTGCACCACCAGTTCGCCAACGTGCTCGGGCACGACAACGACATCGGCTACGGCGTCCTGCGCATGGCGCGGGAGCAGAAGTGGCACCCGTTCTACATCGGCCAGCCGATCTACAACGCGCTGCTCGCCGGACTCTTCCAGTGGGGCGTCGCCCTGCACGACCTCGACATCGAGTCGATCCGCAAGGGCCAGAAGGACCCGAAGGAGATGAAGCGGCAGCTGCGCCAGATCCTGAAGAAGGGCCGCAACCAGATCCTCAAGGACTACATCGTCTACCCGGCGCTGTCGGGCAAGAACTGGAAGACCACCCTGACCGCGAACGCCACGGCGAACTTCACCCGCAACCTGTGGTCATACGCGATCATCTTCTGCGGTCACTTCCCGGACGGCGCGATGCACTTCACCGAGGAGGAGCTCGAGGACGAGACTCGTCCTGAGTGGTACCTGCGGCAGATCCTGGGAGCCGCGAACTTCACGGGTGGTCCGCTCATGCACGTCATGTCGGGCAACCTCGGCTTCCAGATCGAGCACCACCTGTTCCCCGACCTGCCGTCGAACCGGTACGCCGAGATCGGGGTGAAGGTGCGGGCGCTGTGCGAGAAGTACGACATCCCGTACACCACCGGTCCGTTCCCCAAGCAGTACGGCCAGGCGCTGCGGACGATCATGAAGCTGTCCCTGCCCAACCACATGACCAACTCGGACCAGCCGACCGATGACCACCCGCCGGTCGAGCGGGGCCGTCTGTCCGAGGCCGAGCGCCCGACCCGGCGTACCGAGACCGGCGGCTGGTCGCGCAGGGTGACGGCATGACGCTGACGGCCACCCGGGCGTGGGTGACCCAGTGCGCGCTCAGCCGCATCTGCGGCGCGTGCGGGGAATCGCTGGGCCGGCCGATCGCCTTCGTCGGCACCCCCGAGGAAGAGGGCCGCAACGCCTTCCACCTGCCGCCGATGCACGTCTCCTGTGCGCAGGCGGCGCGTGCCGACGACCAGGTCCTGGTGAGCACGTCCGGCTTCGAGTTCGTGCGCCCGGGGCGTGAGGACACCGACCGCCGCCCGACCTTCCAGCCCAACTCGCTGCTCGCCTGACCCCGCTAGCGTGGGGTCGTGCCCAAGACTCCCGCAGCCGAGGTCGTCGCCGGGGAGCGCTCCGTCCGGGTCTCCAGCCCGGACCGGGTGATCTACGAGGCGACCGACCGGACGCCCGAGGTCACCAAGCTGATGGTCGCGGAGTACTTCGCGAGCGTCGAGGACGGACTGCTGCGCGCGCTGCGCGATCGGCCGACCGCGCTGGAGCGCTGGACCTCCGGCGTCCGTGAGGGCATGCGGCTGGCGACGGGTCCCCAGGACCGGAACGCCGACGCGTTCTACCAGAAGCGGGTGCCGAAGGGGGCGCCCGACTACCTGGAGTCGGTCGAGGTGACCTTCCCGTCCGGCCGCACCGCCGACGAGATCTGCCCGACCGAGATCGCGGTGCCGGTCTGGTGCGCCCACATGGGCGCCCTGACCTTCCACCCGTGGCCGGTCCGCCGCGCCGACGTGGACCGTCCCGACGAGCTGCGGATCGACCTCGACCCGCAGCCGGGTACGACGTTCGCGGACGCCGTACGCGTGGCCGGGGTGGCGCGCGAGCTGCTCGACGAGCTGGGGATCGTGGGCTTCCCCAAGACGAGTGGCAACCGCGGGATCCACGTCTACGTGCGGATCGAGCCGCGCTGGGAGTTCACCGACGTGCGGCATGCCGCGATCGGCTTCGGCCGGGCGCTGGAGAAGCGCGACGACGGCGTGACCACCAAGTGGTGGAAGGAGGAGCGCGGGGAGCGGATCTTCGTCGACTACAACCAGAACTGCCGTGACCGCACCATCGCCTCGGCGTACTCCCTGCGCCCGGTCCCCGGCGCGACCGTGTCCACCCCGATGACCTGGGACGACCTGGCCGGGGTCACCGACCCGCGGGAGTTCAACCTGTTCACGGTCCCGGACCGGCTGGCCGCGTCCGGTGACCCGTGGGCCGCGATCGACGACGTCCACCACGACCTGACGCCGCTGCTGGAGCTGTGGGAGAGCTCCGAGGGGGGCGAGATGCCCTACCCGCCGGACTACCCGAAGATGCCGGGCGAGCCGCCGCGGGTGCAGCCGTCGAAGAAGGTCGAGTCCCACTGGGACGAGCAGGGCAACCGGATCGAGTGACGCAAGTGGGCGGGTCAATCCGCCTTCTCATGACTAGTGGCTGATCCGGCCTGACCAGGGGGCGCATGGTCCACCCGGGCCATCAAAAATGCGTAAAACCCCAGGGTGTGCGGCGCCCGAGGGGGCGACGAGCGGCAGGATGGGCCTGTGAGTGACAGGCGAAAGGACCAGAACCTGTCGGAGCCCGCGAAGGCCGGCCCGCCCGGGGCCGCGCGGTGGTCCGACTACCTCGACTGGGTGCGGTCGGAGCTGGTCCGCGGCGTCCTCGCCCTGTCGCCGGAGGAGCAGCGGACCTCGCGGGTGCCGTCCGGCTGGACCCCGCTCGAGCTGCTCTCGCACGTGCTGCACATGGAGCAGCGCTGGTTCGTGTGGGGGTTCCTCGGCGAGCCGGTGGCCGAGCCGTGGGGCGACTGGAACGTCGACGAGCCCTGGACGTCCGACGACTCAGACGAGACCAGGCCCCGGGCGAGGTGGCAGGTGTCCGACGAGGTCACCGCCGAGCAGCTGGCCGCGCGGCTGGAGGCGGTCGGTGAGCGGACCCGCGGCGTGCTCCGTGACTTCCCGCTGGACGCCACCGCCGCCCCGGGCGGGCGGTTCGCCGACGACCCGCCCACGCTGGAGTGGATCTGCTTCCACGTGCTGGCGGAGTACGCCCGGCACGCCGGTCATCTCGACATCGTGGTCGAGCTCGCCACCGAGGAGTGAGCGCGTCCCACGGTGAGGTCGGGGGGCGAGCAGTGCACGGGGCCCCTAGACTGCCGGGCGACGGTTCATGGGACGGAGGGTGCGCATGATCGTGTCGCACAAGCACCGGTTCGTCTTCCTCAAGACGCGGAAGACGGCCGGCACCTCGCTCGAGATCGCCCTCTCGCGCCAATGCGGCCCGGACGACATCATCACGCCCATCTCCGACGAGGACGAAGTGCTGCGCAGGGAGCTCGGAGGCAAGGGGCCACAGAACTGGGAGTCGATGCCCGGCCGCCGCGCCGTCAACCACATGCCGGCGTCGGGGGCGCGACGCCTCGTCGGTCCTGAGGTGTGGGACGAGTACTTCAAGTTCGCGGTCGAGCGGAATCCGTGGGACCAGGTCGCGTCGTCGTATCGCTACAGCAACCGTCGGCCCGAATGGAACGTGCCGTTCGGCGCCTTCGTGCGCTCACGCCGACTCGAGAAGCTCGCGAAGAACCAGCACATCTACCGCCTCGGGGGGCAGGTCGCGGTCGATCGCGTCTGCCTGTTCGAGTCGCTCGTTGGCGACCTGGCCGAGGTCTGCGACCTCCTTGGACTGCCTCCACTGGAGCTCCCGCACGCCAAGGCCAGCCCCGATCGCCGGCACTATCGAGAGCTCTACGACCCGAGCGATGTCGAGGTGGTGCGCAGGGTCTTCTCGGACACCATCGACACGTTCGGATACGAGTTCTGAGAGCAGCGCCTGCTCGTCGGGGAGCCCGCACTCACTGAGGCGATCGGCATCGACGGGCACCGGCTATCCTTCACGGGTCACACGCCGCCACTTCGGGAGATCAGTGTTCGCCAAGTCGTCGCAACGCCCCCGCGTTCGCCTGCTGATGGTGACAGGCTCGGGGCGAAGCGGCACCAGCACCGTCGCCGGCGTGCTGAAGCGGCTGGGGATGCACCTTCCACAGCCCGAGAAGCCGCCAGGCCCGGCAAACCCGCGGGGGTTCTACGAGACCCAGTGGGTGGTGGACTTCCACAGGTCCCTCCTGGACCCGATACCCGTTCGCACCGGTGACTCCCGGCCCCGGGCCACCCAGCTGGCGGCTCAGGCGGCCGCCCGACCCCGGGTGGCCAGGCAGCTCAACGACTGGCTTTCCGGCCAGCTGAGCCACCCCTTGGTGGTGATCAAGGATCCACGCGCATTCTGGGTCCACGACCTGTGGCATGGGGTCGCGGAGGACCTGGACGTCGAGCTCATGTACCTGACGATGCTGCGTCACCCCCTGGAGGTCGCAAAATCCCGCGACAGTGCGTTCCTCGAACGCCGTACGCCCGAGTTCCGCCGTCTGCGCGAGACCTCGAACGTCGCGGGATGGTGCAACGTGACCTTCGAGTCCGAGCGGGCCACGCGGTCCAGCAGACGGTGCTTCCTGCGCTACAGCGATCTCGTCGCGGACTGGCGCTCTGCCATCGGCGGCGTCGCCGAGCAGCTGGACCTGGAGTTCGACGTCGAACTGTCGAGCGACGAACCGCATGAGATCGACAGCTTCGTCGACCCCGCGCTCTACCGGTCCCACGTCGAGCCCGATGACCTTGACCTACCGGACAACCTTCGCTCGAGTGCCGAGCGCGTCTGGAACACGATCAGCGGCCTGGTCGAGGACCCCCACGATCCGCGGGCAATCGAACGGTTGTCGGTGATGCGCGCGGAGTACGGCCGGATGCACGACCACGCCGTGGCGATGGCGTTGGACGACGTCGCCGCACAGGACGCCGAGACCCGCGCCCGTGTCCGGCCGACTCGGCCGTCGGCATCGGCGCGAGCTGCGGGACCTGCGCACCGAGCTCACTGTCACTTCAGACCCAGGTGCGGCCGACGAGTCTCGGGGGCTCGTGGCGAGCGCGCCCGGGGGAGATCCAGCTGAGCGCCAGCACCCATCCCGCACTCACGATCCGCGGACGCTCGTGGGCTAGGATCGCGCGCCATGGGATGTTGGGGCGCACGTTGACCGGTGATAATGTCCCGGGCCGCTGGAACACCCTGGCCACCCGCACCAGGGGTGCGGCGCGGCGTCGCCTGAGACCCGGGGAGCACCAGGACGCTCCACGCGCCACACAGGCCCAGCTCTTCGACGGGGACACGCTCTGGCTTGCGATGCTCGCGACCGACCAAGGAGTGCTCGGGCTTCGGTCGCGGAGTTCCGGTGATGTCGTCCTCCTCGATTTCGCGCCTTCGGGTTCCGCTGCCCCTGGGGAGCACGCTGGGTTGGCCGACCTCCTGCGCCACGCCGAGGTGATAGCCCGGGACTCATCGGGTCATGAGCTGGTGGTCGTGGATCCTGACGCCTCCGGACCCCCCGTTCCGGTCGCGTGGGCCGGACAGCAGCTGCCCTCGCCGACCCGCACCCCGCCCACCAGTGACCAGAAGTGGCTCTTCGGGATCACCCTCGACGAATCGGTCGTGGTCAGGGCACGCCGGGTGGCCCTGGTTCCGTCCGTGCGAGCCATCCGACTCGTGAACGAGCAGCTCGTGGTGACGTTCGAAGCGGAGTCTGCCCCTGACTGCGTGGTCCTCGCCCGAATGGACGGTGAGCGCCTGACTCAGCTGGCGGTCGAGCCCGAGGGAGATCGCTACGTGTTTCGGCTGGGCGACGGTGACGTGCCCGCAAAGGTTGGCGAAGTAGCACTCGTGAACGTGGAGCGCGAGGGCCGCGAGGAGCCGCTGCGCCGGCGGCACCGGGACCTCGAGGTCCCGGGCACGGCCGTCGTCATGCCCAAGCTCACCGGCGATCCGACTCTCGGACTGGCCGCCCTCAACGTGGCCTATCGGCCGGACGGACAGCTCGCGGTCCGTCGGCAGGGACCGCCGGTGCGGGTGTCGAAGCCGTCATGAAGGTCGTCTTCCTCCTCCCGACGCGGGACCCTGAGCGCGGCCTGTTCCACTCCACGATGCGAACAGCGTCCTCGCTGAGGGTTCGCCACTCGGTCGAGGTGTGGGTGGTGCGGGACGAACCGGGGGAGGCCTGGCCGACGGACCCGGACCTGCGGGTACGCCGCCTCGTCACGCTCGGTGCGAACGATGGGCCAGGCGATGATTCCGACGGCCACGATCGGCACCTCTTGAGCGCGCCGTGCGCCTCGCGCCACCGGGATGGGATCGAGATTTTCCGAGCTCACCGACCGTGAGCTCGATGGGGCACTCCGTACACTCGACGCGGACGTGGTGGTCAGCACCTCGCCGGGCACCCTCGCGGCGGTCGTGAGCCTGGCCCGGCCCGGGACTGCCCTCGTGCACCATGAGCGGTTCCGACCCTCCCAACGCAGACATGCACTGAACGCCATGCGTGTCTACGGCCCCCGGGTGCAGGCGATCGTCACGGGTGATGAGATCACCGCCTCCTACCTGCGACAGGAGCTGGGAGCCGCCGGCCCACGTGTGGTGACGTGTCCCGATCCGTTGCCACACGGATCGCTGCCACATTCACGTGGGACCAGCAACGTGATCACTGCTGCAGGCTCCCTGACACCCGAGAACCACTTCGCGAAGCTCATCAGGGCCTTCGGGGAGGTCGCGCCGGAGATGCCGGAATGGCGGTTGCGAATCTTCGGAACGGGGCGCATGCGCAAGGAGCTCGCCGCCGCGGCGCGGAAGTATCTGCTGTTCGATCGGGTCGAGTTCCCAGGAGCCTCCGCGTGCATGCCGATCGAGTGGGCGCGCGGAAGCCTGGCAGTGGTGACGGCGGGGGGAGCGTTCCGCTTGCCACAGCCGAGGCCATGGCTGCAGGGCTTCCTGTCGTCGCGCACAACCACGCAGACGGCTCCCCCCACTTGATCGAGCACGAGCGCAACGGGCTGCTGGTGGATCCTGATTCAGTGGCGGGCCTGGGCGCCGCCCTCGTGCGCCTTGCCCACGACGGCACACTCAGGTCCAGGCTCGGGAAGGCAGCGCATGAGAGCACAGGTCACCTCCGACCGGATGTGGTGGCGAAGTCGTGGGAGGGCCTGTTTGCCGAGGTGACCCGGCCGCGCGGCACCGACGAGGCCGCCGGCGACCCCGCGACCGCGGTCGGCGCCGGGCGCGGCGGACGCCTCCGCAACGGGTCGAGCTGCCGCCGGAGGAGGCTCGAGGGAGAACCCTCGATCTGGTCTCACGCACTGCCGCGGTCTGCAGTGACGAATGGTCCGTGCTGCGCCCTGTCCGCGACAAGAACCCGGTGGTGGTGATGCCGGTCTCGACCCGACCCGGGTTCCTGAGCCGTCTGGCGGAGGACGACAACCTCGACCTGGTCGTGGACGAGGACCTGACCTCCGAGCCGCGTCCGCCCCACGGCCCGTTGGGCGGGGTGATCGAGGCGGTGATCCGAACGCAGCCCTCGACCCTGACCTTGTCGGTCCCGCGACGGGCCAACGGTCGGGCCACACTCGCTTGTCACGGAGGTCAGGTCGACGTCGAGTTCTGGGACGAGGTCGGGGACACCCTGCTCGCGCCGCGGGCCAACGAATGGGTGAGGAGCTGGGACCGCGATTCGAAGCTGCGTGACATCGAGCTGTGTGGCCTCACCTTGCCGACCGTCCCACTGGCGGCCAAGCAACATTCGATGACCGGAACATCCAGGTCGATGCGGTGTACACCTGGGTCGACGGCGAGATCCGGCGTCCGCGCGAGCGCGACGCCCCCGTGGCGGAACTGACCGGGCTCTCGCTGACGCGTGCCGCCAGCGGCAAGGCGCGCTTCCTGAGCCGCGACGAACTGCGGTACTCGATGCGGTCGTTGCATCTCTTCGCTCCGTGGATCAATCACATCTATCTCGTCACCGATCGGCAACGGCGGACCCGGCTGGACACCGCCCATCCCGACGTGACCGTGGTCGCTCACGACCAGATCCTTGCGGCCGAGCACCTGCCGACCTTCAACTCGCATGCGATCGAGACCGGCCTCTACCGGATCCCCTCGCTGAGCGAGCACTTCATCTACTTCAACGACTTTGTCTTGTTCGGGCCGATGCGCCCCGACCAGTTCTTCGATGCCTCCGGACAGTTCGCGGCTTTCGTCGGGGATCAGATTCTCGGCGCGGACACCCCGGATGCGCTGCCCTTCCGGCGGGCCGGCCTCAACAACCGCGCCCTGCTCCAGGAGGACTTCGGTCGCACCATCACGCGCACCATCCGGCATACGCCGCACCCATTCACCAGGAGTGTCTTCGAGGAGCTCGAGCGACGCTACTCCGAACGACTCCACCAGACCGCAGCCGCCGCGTTTCGGTCGGAGACCGACGTGTCGGTCGCATCTTCGCTGGCCCAGCACTATGGCCTGATGACTGGGGCCGCGTACTCAAGCCGTGTGAACGCTGCCTACGTCTCGATCACCGACGCCCTGATCGAGTCCGTGCTCGCCGACCTCCTTGCCAGCCGTTCGCGCGA
Source organism: uncultured Actinomycetota bacterium (assembly GCA_963848795.1). Classification (GTDB taxonomy): domain Bacteria; phylum Actinomycetota; class Actinomycetes; order Propionibacteriales; family Nocardioidaceae; genus Nocardioides. The sequence goes on along the minus strand of CAWKEX010000008.1, from coordinate 306,523 downwards.
CATCATCTGCCTTGCGGACCATCACGACTGGGCGCTGCCGGAGGGACGCGTCAACGTCCTGGTGCGGAAGTTCCTCGACGCCTACTATCCGGTCGCCGCGCCCTGGGAGAAATGAACCTGCTGCCACTGCGCCGAGTGGCGAAGCCTTGCAGGGTCAGCGTGACCGCCGTCCGTGGATGAGGCGGCTGGGCCACTTGCCGGGTCCGGGAATCCTGGGCTCCGAGCTCCGCAACGAGCTCTCGCTGCTTGCGCAGAGCCCGACGGAGCCGCGCGATCTCGGCCTGACCCTCGCGTTGCGCCAGAACGAGGCTGCCGTGCGTGTGGTCATAGACCGTGGCAACCGCGTACTCGTACATCTCCTCGTAGGCGGCGTGGATGTCGTCCATCTGCTGCATCGCTCGCTCGTTGCCGGGTTCGTCGACCATGATCCCGAGGAGATCCCAGACCGCATCGGCCATGTCTCGCAGCGCGGCAGGGACGTTCAGGTCGTCCCACGTGAGCTGGGACTTGCGCAGGTCGGCGCTGAGGAAGTCGTCATTCGGGTGGTGACCGTTGCTGCCCAGGTCGGTCTCGTAGCGGAGGTCGAGCTGCTGTCCCACGCGCGCCAGGGCGACGCGCCAGTCCGAGATGAGGTCGGTGTAGCGAACGAAGGCCCGACACAGGCCTCGTCCAGCCTTCTCGGTGAGCAGCGCCGAGTGGACCCAGCCGGCCACGTTCGAGGTTTCCTTTGCCCGACGCAGCGCCTCGGGTTGGTGTTGAAGGTAGGCCAGGTCCCGGGATCCCACGACCTCGGCAGGGTGACGCAGGGCGGTCAGCAGTCGAAGGTCCGCTCCGACGTCCTGCGCGGCGCGTCGCCACGCTGAGGCGAACCAGTAGGCGTGGGGATCCTTGATGACCACCTGCGGCGCTTCGAGCTGCCCGCCGAGCCACTGGGCCAGCTCACGCTCGATGGATCCGTCCGCCAGCAGGTCTGCCACCATCGAGAGGGCCTCGGGCCGGCTGTCGATGTTGTGAATGGCGAGCTGCTTGAGGTGTCTCTTGTGAAAGTCGATCACCCATTGCGGCTCGTAGAACCCTCGCTGGTTGCTGGGCTTGGCCGGGACCTCGGGCTGGGGGATGTGGAGGCCCAGGCGCTTCAGGCTCCCGGCGAGGGAACTTGTGCCGCTGCGCCCGGACCCGGTCACGAGGACAACCGTTGAGCGGGACAGCGACTGATGAGACACGATGGCGGCACTCCCGAGGCACGATCTCGACAATGGGACAGTCGAGAGGCTACCTGTCCGAAGCTGCCAACGAGTGACAGGCGCCGGTCCGCCGCACCGTACGGCTATCCTCGGGGCGTCGTCCCGCCGCAATGCGGAACCGAATGTCCAGGAGAGACGTGACCCCCCCATCAGAACAGAGCCGTGGCCGACTCTTGATCGCCACGGGTTCCGGGCGCAGCGGCACCAGCACGGTGGCCGGGACGCTCAAGCGGCTCGGCCTCCACATCCCCCAGCCCGAGATCCCACCCGACGAGACCAACCCCCGCGGCTTCTACGAGTCGCAGTGGGTGGTGGACTTCCACAAGCGCCTGCTCAACTCGATTCCCGCCCGCACCAACGACGCCAGGCCCCGGGCCGCGGACGAGATCCGTGCGGCCGCCTCGACGCCAGGAGGTGCGCGAGGGGAAGCCGACCTGGCTGGCCGAGCAGGTCGCCGAGGTCGGCCCCGGTGGCCACCTCGCGATCAAGGACCCGCGCACGTTCTGGGTCCACAAGCTGTGGACCTCGGTCGCCGACGAGCTCGACATCGACCTGAGCTTCCTCACCATGCTGCGGCACCCGGCCGAGGTCGTGCAGTCCCGCGAGACCCACTACCTGTCCAACCAGACCGACGAGTTCCGCCGTACCCGGCAGACCGCCAACCTGGCCGGCTGGGTGAACGCGGCGTACGAGACCGAGGTCGCGACCCGCGCCCGGCCCCGCACGTTCGTGCGCTACACCGACCTGCTCGCCGACTGGCGCGGCGGCGATGGCGCACGCGCAGGCCCAGCTGGGCATCACGTTCAACGCCGACCTCGCCAGCCGTGAGCACCACGACGTCGACGACTTCATCGACGTGAAGCTGCCACCAGCCAACAAGGTCACCTGGGACGACGTCGACACCCTCGCCAAGCCCCAGGAGCAGGGCAACGAGGCCTGGGACGCGTGCAACACGCTCGTCGATGCGCCGTACGACGAGGACGCGATCGCGGTGCTCGACCGGGTCCACGACCGGGGTACGTCATCCTCCGCCAGTTCGCCGAGGCGATCACGCTCGACCACACCAACGTGTGCGTCGCCCAGGAGCGCCGGGCAGGTGCAGGCCCGGCTCAAGGAGAAGCACCAGGAGAACACCGCGGAGCTGAAGGAGCGGCCTCGGCCGCCCCGCGGCGACGCCAGGAGGTCCAGAGCAAGCTAGAATAGAACACCCATTTTTTTTTTCGTTCGCGGCTGCCGTGGCGCCGCTGACGCCGTGCCTCCCGGGGTGTTCCGACTGGTACCCTCCAGCGCGTGAACTGGGTTACTCAGCGCGCCCGAGGATGCGCGACCGCAATCGCCCGGCTGGCCCGGACTAACAGAAGCCGGGTGCCGGCCACCCCCAGAAGACCTTCCTGCTGGGCGTCGGCTGCCAGAAGGGCGGCACCACCTGGCTGCACCACTACTTGCGTCGCTCGCCCCAGTTCGAGAGGGGTATCGCAAGGAGTACCACGTCTTCGACAGCCGCGACCTGCCGAGCGAGGAGTGGATGCGTGACCGCATCCTCGGCATGGCCGACGATGAGCTGCAGAAGGCACGGCGCGGCGAGCCGGCCGATCCTGTCCAGCTGCACCGGGCAAGCATGTACGTCGACCCGGAGTTCTACTTCGACTACTTCGCGGGTCTGCTCCGCAGCCGCCCCAGGATCCGGCTGACCGCCGACGTCACGCCCGACTACGCGATGTTGTCGGCCGACCGGATGCTGAACATCAAGTCCTCGTTCGAGGACCGCCGGGTGCGCACCGTCGCCGCGTTCCTGATGCGCGATCCCGTCGAGCGGGTGTGGTCGCAGATCCGGATGCAGCAGGGACGCGCCCAACCGTTTCCCCGCGCCGGCCGAAGAGATGGTCTCGCGACTCTACGACGAACCGACCTACGACATGCGCACCCGCTACGACAAGACGATCGCCACAGTCGACTCCGTGTTCGCGGAGGACGAGGTCTACTACGGGTTCTACGAGACGCTGTTCAGCGACGAAGAGGTCCGCAAGATCTGCGAGCTCACCGGCATCCGGTTCCGACCGCCAGACTTCGACCGAAAGTCCAACGTCTCCCAGGCCAAGCCGGTCGACGGCCTGCCCGACGATGTCATCCGGACGGTGGCCAACCACTTCCAGGACGTCTACGACGCCGTCGCGAAGCGTTTCCCGGAAACGAACCTGACCGAGCTCTGGGCGAGCAGCCGGTACGTCGACTGATCAGGACCGCGCTCGCAGGCGCAATCAGTTTTGCCGCTCCCACGGTCCGCGCTCGGGGAAGTAGCGCTCGAAGAAGTTCGTCATCACCTCTGCCAGCACGGCCGGCTTGAGCGCGTGGTGGTGGTGGTCACCGAGACAGATGAAGTCCTGCTCACGCGGCATCAGCCTGCGCAGCCGTTGGATCACGTTGCCGGCGCTGATGTTGATGAAGACCGACTCGCTCTTGGTCAGGACCGCGGAACCGGTAAGTAGCCCGTAGTGCTGCGCGAACGAGGACATTATCGACAAGTCGGTGTCCCCACGGAACGGGGACCGCGCGGTGCGGGCGACCTGCTCCGGGAACCGGGCCTCGATCTCCTCCAGGACCGAGCGCCGGTGCGCGTACGGCGCGTGCAACAGGCTGTGCGTGATGGCGACGCCGAACGTGTCTGCCAGCAGTTTCCGGTTGTTCAAACCTGCCTTCTGCCACGGCGGGCAGTCGGGAAGGTTGTCGAGCCCCAGGCTGGTCGTGGAGAGGAAGACCGACGGTTGGCCGCCCGGGTTGAAGAAGATGCCGGGCGACAACGGCCGGGCGAGAAGGAAGTCGTCGTTGAAGTAGATGAAGTGCTCGGCGAGGCCGGGGATCTTGTGGATGCAGCTCTCGATCGCATGCGAGTTGAACGTCGGTAGGGCGTCGGCCGGCATGATCTCGGCGTGGTCGACGACCCGCACCAAGGGATGGTCGCCCAGCCACTCGGGACCTGGCCCGCCGTGACGAGGTGGATCCTGCGCACCCACGGCGCGAACAGGTGGATGCTTCGCATCGAGTAGCGCAGCTCGTCCCGGCTGACGAACCGGGCGGCGCCGCTCGACTCCTTGGTCGCGCAGTGCCGGTCAGCCCCGCCAGGCGCTCGGCTCGCTGGGCGTCCCACCCGGGTCCTCGCCGTCCACCCACGTGTAGACGACGTCGATCGGGAACGTGGCGTCCCGGACGGTCGGCATGGCCATCAGCGGCAGTGTCCGGACCGCCACCCCCTCGATCTCGAAGGCGACCAGTTCCGTGTCAGGGGGGACCGCGGTCGTGTACGGGTTCCTGTCTTCCGACACCAGCGTGCCGTCCGGGGCGACTTCCCAGAACTCGACGTCGACCCGGCAACCCTGGGAGAGGATCGTGGGCATACCCTCCCAGGTCGGCCAGGGCTCCACGCTGACGCGCGGGGTGCGGTACGCCGCGAGAGAGGGGCTAGCTCCGACAGGAGGCCCCGCCGCTCCGGCCAGCCGTGTCCCGCTGTGTCGAGCAGCGACAGTTCCTGGGGCGCACCTTCACGGCCGAGCTCCTTCAGGAAGCGGGTTCGCTCGCTCATCGGCACCACGACGACCGGCGTCAGGCCGTCGTGCGGGGGAAGGACGAACCAGGTGTCCGTCACACGTCGCGCGGTGTCGACCGCCCACTGCAGGCCACGCGAGCGGGCCTGTGCCGGGGTCAGCCCGGGCACCGGTTTCATCTCGAGCGGTTCCCGACCCTGCCGGTCGGGCAATTCGGTGACCCGGCGGACCAGCCGCTCACGTCGGTCGTCGCGCCGTTCCACGGCCGCCTCGAAGATCTCCATCCACCGCTCGGCGAGGACGTCTGACGCGTATCGTCTGGAGGACTCGATCGCGCCCGAACCGAGCCGGTGCCGGAGATCGTCGTCGGTGGCCAGCCGGAGCAGGGCGCTCGCCATGCCCTCAATGGAGTCGGGGCCGACGAGCAGCCCGTTCCGTTCGTGCTGGATGACCTCGCGCACACCGGAAGGACAGTCGAAGGCGGCCACGGGGACCCCCGCGGCCATGGCCTCCTGCACCACGAGCGGCAGACCTTCCCTTCGGGAAGTGAGGGCGCAGATGCTGGCCTTGGCCCACTCCACGGGCATGTTCGTCGACTGTCCGGGCAGCTCCACGCGATCGTAGAGCCCGGTCCTGCGTATCCAGCGGATCAGCTCGATCAAGCCACTGCCGGAGCCGATGATCCGCAGCCTCCAGTTGGGGATCTGGTCGGCAATCTCCGCGAACGCCTGGACCAGCGTGGGGAACTGCTTCTCCGGGCGAGCCGGCCGGCGGCCACGATCAGCTTGGTGTCGAGGGTCGAGCGCGGCTTGTACCCCTGGGGGAGCGGGTTGGGAACCACTTCCAGCGTGGGCGTCCTCTGCCGAGCGCATCGGTGAGCCACTCCGCCATGCTCGGCGTCAGCACGGCGACGACGTCCGCCCGGGGCGCGAAGGTGAGCAGCGGCTCCAGGCCGGAGGTGCGGTCCGAGGAGGAGCGGTGCTCCTGGTGGATGATCGCCGGTCCCTTGGGGAGCAGCTGGGTGGCGATGGCCAGGAGTCCGGGGGTGACCGTCACCAGGACGTCGGAGTCGACGCCGGCGAAGTAGTCGTCGCACCCGGCGTCGGTCAGGGCGCTGAATTGGCCGTCCCACCGCTTGGGCACCAGGATCGAGGGTGAGTGGTGCAGGCGGACGGCCTCGTCGTCGTCCACGACGTGCTTGCGGACCGCTCGGGGTGCGCCCTGAGTCGAAAGGTCCACCAGGTAGTCGACCCGCACGCCCTTCGCGATCGCGAAGTGTGGCACGTCGCCGCGGCGGATCACGCTGATGATCTTGACCTGATGTCCGGCGGCCGCCAGCGCGTTCGCCTGGGAGACGACTGATCGCTCGGTCCCGCCCATGCCGTCCACGGTGAGGAGGAAGAACGCGATCTTCACGCGGGGGTCTCCTTCAGGGGTTCCGGCTGAAGGCGCACGAACCGCAGTATTCCCTCCGGGCCGTAACGGACGCGGACCGCGTCCTCGTCCCCGCCGGGCTCAATGATCACCGGCAGCATCGCGCTGGCCGGGTCGACGATGAACAGGTCGTTGTTGCGTCGAACGATCGGGACGTGGTCCTCGGGGGTGCCGAACTCCGCGACGTAGGACCCCGGCTCAGCTGGCACGTCCTCGTCGACCACGACGCGCGGAACCCACGGCTGGTCGCCTCCATGGGCAGGCGCGCGACGACGACGCTCTGCGTCGGGTCCAGGAGCAGCAGGTCGGCGGACTCCCGCCCGAGCGGATCGACGGTGATGGCGGCGGTGCGGTGGAGGTACTCGGCCTCCACGACTCGCGAGACCACAGGTCGCGCGCGGCGCGTACGCGGAGATCTCCCATCCGTCCCCGGATGCGGATCAACTGCCAACGCTCGTCGTCGCTGTCGGGGGTGCGGTTCGGCCCGGCCGCTTCGGGCAGCGTCCTCACCCGCACCTTCTTCGTGATGGTGTGGCCGTCCCGGTCGCGTACGGCGACAACCTCGGCTTCAGCCCGTCGGAGTCGGGGAGAACGCCGCTCAGCGGCCAACGCACAGACCGGAAGTCAGGCTCGGTGTCGGAGTGCCCCTCGGGTAGGTCGCTCTCGGGGTGCAGCAGCTCGCCGGTCGCCAGGTCGAGCAGGGCTGGCGCACCCACCCCCCGGTCGAGGGCGAGCCACACCGCTCGCCATCGAGGATGTCGGCGTAGACGGCCTTCGGTCCGGGTCGGTTCGCCTCCGATAGCGGTCGCGGGCCCGCGCGCCACCGAGCGCGACTGGCGCTCGAGGTTCCTAACGTCTTCACCCCAGGGTCCTTCCGACGGCACCCGTCGATCGTAGGCGGCGGCCGCGGCCGCACGCGTGGCAGCGGTGTCCGCGAGGTCACACGCCCGTGACGCCCTCGCCGCCGCCGGCCTGCTCGTCGAAGTTCTCGTGCTCGAGCAGGTGCAGGCACCGGGACGCCGATCTTGCGGCGGGCCCGGGAGGTCCAGTCGAGGTGGAAGAACTCGGCGACCACGTGCGGGCGGGTCAGGATGATCGCCTCGCGGCCGTCGTCCGCGGCGACCGTGGCGGCCAGCGCGTCGATCGGGGGTCGGACACGACCTCGCCCTCGGCGTCGCGCGCCGGCCGCCCTCAGCGCCGCCAGGGTGGCGCCAGGTCCCGCTCGGAGCGCTCCTGGCAGTCCTTGCGCACCGCGTCGAGGTCGACCTCGCTCATCGCCATGGCGGGGGAGGCCATCACCTCGCCGGCGGCCAGCGAGCCCATCGCGGCCTCGATCCGGGCCGCGGCGTCCTCCATCGGCAGCAGCACGTGGTAGGTCACCGGCTCGTCGAGGCCCTCGTGCAGGACAGCACCTGGCGGCGTCGGCGGGGTGAGCGCCTGCTCGACCAGCAGCACCACGTCGTAGTCGCCGGCTCTGGTCGACTCAGCCATGCGTCATCGCGTCCGACGCTGGCCTCGCGGACCGCACTCAGAATTCTAGCCAGGTCGTAGCTCACCGGCTCCTCCAGCTGCTCGTAGCCGCAGGACTCGGGGTCCCGGTCGGGCCGCCACCGCTTGAACTGCGCGGTGTGCCGGAACCGGCGGCCCTCCATGTGGTCGTAGCCGACCTCGAGCACCCGCTCGGGCCGCAGCGGCGTGAAGGACAGGTCCTTGCCCGCGCTCCACCGGCTCTGGGTGCCGGGCACCCGGTCGGGGTTGGCGATCGCCCACTCCTGCCACTCGCCCCAGGGGTGCTCCTCGATCGGGCACGACCAGCGGCTGCAGCTCCTCGATCAGCTCGGCCCGGCGCGCCGCGGTGAAGCTGGCGCGAGACCCCGATGTGCTGCAGCTTGCCGTCGGCGTACAGGCCGAGGAGCAGGCTGCCGAGCAGCGGCTGCTCGGGCGTCGAGGTCTTGTGCTCGCGGTAGCCGGCGACCACCACGTCGGCGGTGCGCTCGTGCTTGATCTTGAGCATGGTGCGGGCGTTCTGCTGGTACGTCGCGCCCAGCGGCTTGGCGACCACGCCGTCCAGGCCGGCGCCCTCGAACTGCGTGGAACCACTCCTCGGCCTCGGCCGGGTCGGTGGTGGTGCGGGTCAGGTAGCAGGGCCCGGTCGAGGCCGGCCAGCGCCTCCTCCATGCGCCGCGCGCCGCTCGGCGAACGGCCGGTCGACGTACGACGTCGTCGCCGAGCGCGAGCAGGTCGAAGGCGACGAACGCCGCCGGCGTCTTCTCGGCGAGCATGTCGATCCGCGACTCGCCGGGTGGATCCGCTCCTGGAGCGATCTCGAACTCCAGCCGTGCTCGCCGTCGCTGAGCGCCACGAACAGCTCGCCGTCGAGCACGCACCGCTCCGGCAGCTGCTCCCGGGCCGCCGCGACCACCTCGGGGAAGTAGCGGGTCAGCGGCTTGGTGTTGCGGCTGGCCAGCTCGACCTCGTCGCCGTCCTTGAACACCAGGCACCGGAACCCGTCCCACTTCGGCTCGAACGACAGCCCGCCGTACTTCTCCGGGTCGGGGATCCCCTTCACCGACTTCGCCAGCATCGGCTGCACGGGCGGCATCACGGGCAGGTCCATGCCCGCGACCCTAGCCGCGAGTCGCGCCTCGGACGCCGAGTCGGCGGCTAGCTCACCGGGGAGCGAGCGGCGCAGGTGCACTCCGCCGGCCGGCGACCCCGATGCGGTGCGCCGACGGCTAGCGCCCGGCGGCGGGTCCGTCGCGAAGCGCAGACCCCGGCTCAGGCGTGGCTCTAGCCTTGCGCGATGCTTTCCCCGGTTGGTCTGCCGGCAGGGCCCGCCTGACTTTGAATCAGGACTAGCGACGTAGGTTCGACTCCTACCCGGGGAGCCAGCTCGGATCCAGCGAGGAACATCTGTGGCAAGCAACCTGACCGTCGATCGTCCTCGCCGCCGGCGGCGGCACCCGGATGAAGTCCAAGACCATGAAGGTGCTGCACCCGGTCGGCGGGCGCAGCATGATCGGCCACGTGCTCGCCGCGGTGCAGGCGATGGAGCCGCAGCGGGTCGTCGCCGTGGTCGGCCACCAGCGCGAGCAGGTCGGGCCCGCACATCCAGGAGCTGGTGCCCGACGCCGTGCTCGCGGTCCAGGAGACCCAGGACGGCACCGGCGCACGCGGTCCGGGTGGCCATGGAGGCGTGCGGCGCGACGTCGCGGCACCGTCGTCGTGGCCACCGGCGACACCCCGCTGCTGCGAGGGCGAGAGCCTGCGGGCGTTCGCCGCGGAGCACGAGGCGGCCCAGCGCGCGGTCAGCATCCTGTCGCGGCGTGGTCGCCGAACCCGTTCGGCTACGGCCGGATCGTGCGCGACGACGAGGGCGACGTCGAGGCGATCGTCGAGGAGAAGGACGCGACGCCGCGAGCAGCGCGAGATCGCGCGAGATCAACTCCGGGATCCTCGCCTTCGACGCGGAGTTCCTGGTCGAGGCGCTGCCGCGGATCGGCAACGACAACGCCAAGGGCGAGTACTACCTGACCGACACCGTCCGGCTCGCCCGCGACGACGGCCTGACCGTCGGCGCCTACCCGATCGACGACGTGATGCAGACCGAGGGCGCCAACGACCGGGCCCAGCTCGCCGCGCTCGGCCGGGAGCTCAACCGCCGGATCGTCACCCGGTGGATGCACGACGGCGTCACGGTCATGGACCCCGCCACCACCTGGATCGACGCCGACGTCGTGCTCGCGCCCGACGTGACGATCCTGCCCGGCACCCAGCTGCTCGGCGCCACCGTCGTCGGCCGAGGACGCCGTGATCGGCCCGGACACCACGCTCAAGGACTGCGAGATCGGCGCCGGCGCCCGCGTCGTCCGCACCCACGGCGAGCTCGCGGTGATCGGCGCCGGCGCCAACGTCGGCCCGTTCTCCTACCTGCGCCCCGGCACCCAGCTCGGCGCCGGCGGCAAGATCGGCGCCTTCGTGGAGACCAAGAACGCCGCAGATCGGCGACGGCGCCAAGGTGCCGCACCTGTCCTACGTCGGCGACGCCGAGATCGGCGAGGGCACCAACATCGGCGCCGGCACGATCTTCGCCAACTACGACGGCGTCGCCGAAGCACCGCACCGACCGTCGGGCAGGCACGCCAAGACCGGCGCCAACAACACCTTCGTCGCCCCGGTCGACGATCGGCGACGGCGCCGTGACCGGCGGCGGCACCGTCGTACGCCGCAGACGTGCCGCCGGGCGCGCTGGCGGTCGTCCGGCGGCCCGCAGCGCAACATCGAGGGCTGGGCCGCAGCGCAGCGCGCCGGGCACCGCCGCAGGCGCGACGCCGCGGCGGCCGCAACGCCACGGCTGGACGCGACACGCGACGAGCCCGAGGCGGAGTTGGGCAGACCGGCCTCCGGTGGGGCAGAATCCTGAGCGCACCCGCATCGCCGGCGATCGAGGAGCACCCACCGTGAGCGGAATGAAGCGGACCACCGAGAAGAACCTGATGGTCTTCAGCGGCCGGGCGCACCCCGAGCTCGCCGAGGAGGTCGCCGACGCTGCTCGGCAGCGGCCTGGTGCCGACGTCGGCGTACGAGTTCGCCAACTCCGAGATCTACGTCCGCTACGAGGAGTCGGTCCGCGGCTGCGACGCGTTCGTGATCCAGAGCCACACGGCTCCGATCAACGAGTGGATCATGGAGCACCTGATCATGGTCGACGCGCTCAAGCGGGCCTCGGCCAAGCGGATCACCGTGGTGCATGCCGTTCTACGGCTACGCCCGCCAGGACAAGAAGCACCGCGGCCGCGAGCCGATCTCGGCCCGGCTGATGGCCGACCTGTTCAAGACCGCCGGCGCCGACCGGCTGATCGCCGTCGACCTGCACGCCGACCAGATCCAGGGCTTCTTCGACGGCCCGGTCGACCACCTGATGGCGCTGCCGATCCTGGCCGACTACGTCAAGGAGAAGTACGGCGACCAGCAGCTCGCCGTGGTCTCGCCCGGACGCCGGCCGGATCAAGGTCGCCGAGCGCTGGTCGGCCCGCCTCGGCGGCGCACCGCTGGCGTTCATCCACAAGACCCGCCGCACCGACCGGCCCAACGAGACCGTCGCCAACCGCGTCGTCGGTCAGGTCGAGGGCCGGATGTGCGTGCTGGTCGACGACATGATCGACACCGGCGGCACCATCGTGAAGGCCGCCGAGGCGCTGATGGCCGACGGCGCCGCCGGCGTGATCATCGCCGCGACCCACGCGATCCTGTCCGGCCCCGCCGTCGACCGGCTCAAGAACAGCCCGGCCACCGAGGTCGTCGTCACCAACACGCTGCCGCTGCCCGACGACCGGCAGTTCGACAAGCTCACCTGCCTCTCGATCGCGCCGCTGCTCTCGCGCGCGATCCGCGAGGTCTTCGAGGACGGCTCGGTCACCTCGATGTTCGACGGCCACGCCTGACCAGGCGTCGGGCTCAGCGCCGGCGGCGCAGCGCACGTCAGGTCGTCGTAGGCGGTCCTCCCAGCGTGCGCGCAGCACGCGTCGGGGACGCCTCGCCGTCGCGAGCCGCCAGCGCGTCTCGCCAGCGCCGTCGACCTGCTCGTCGGTGAAGCGGCACGGCCGGGAACGCCGTGCCGAGCTGGCTCCGCGAAGCTCGGCCCGCGGCGCCGCGAGCCAGGCGGGCGCCTCGGCGAGGTAGCGGGCGACGTACGGCGCGACCAGCGCGGCCTGCTCGAGGTCCCAGAGCCCGGCGGCCGTGGCCTCGAACTCGCGGTTGGAGAGGTGCGGCTCGCCCGATCAGCCGCTCCCACGCCGCGGCCTTGGCCTCCGCGTCGGGCAGGGCGGCGAGCGCCGCGGCGGCGCCGAGCACGCCGACGATCGTGCCGTCGCCGGCGCGCTCGTCGTCGATCTCGCTCGGCGTCGAGCGCGCCGAGCGCGGCCAGCCGGTGGACCGGGCGAGCCAGCGCAGGTGCTGGTCGACCTCGATCCCGGTGTGGGTGACCCGGTCGACGCAGCCAGCGCTGCGAGCAGCATCGCGTCGGGGGTGGTGCCGGCGAGCACGCGGGTCAGGACCGACCGCGAGCTTCGGGTCGGGCGCGGAGGCCGAGCGCCGCTCTCGCAGGCGGCCGCGACCTGCGCGACCGCGTCGACGACCGGCCGCCGGCGCCAGGTGGCGGGCGACCAGCGTCGTCGAGCGTCCAGCCGAGCACCGCCTCGACGATCGCCGAGTGGCGCTCGCGCGGCAGGTGGCGGGTCGACCAGGCCGAGGAACTCCTCGGCGGCGAGCTCGCCGCACCGCACCAGGTCCATCGCCGTCGCTCCACACGATGGCGCGGGCGTCGGTCGTCGGCGACCGACGGCAGGTCCCGCGCGACAGCGCTCCCAGACTGCTCGTCGAGCCGCAGCCGGGCGAAGGTCTCGCCGCCGCTGTTGGGCACCACGACCGCCGCGCCGCCGGCAGCCGGACCGGCTCGTCGGCCAGGTCGACGAGCTCGGTGCCGAGCGCGACCAGGTCGTCGTCGTACGACGTCACCGCGAAGCCGGTGCGGCCGGCTGCCCTCGCGGGTCAGCACGACGGCCCGTCGCCGTCGCGGGTGACCCGGATGGTGTCGAAGCCGGTGGTCCGCAGCCAGGCCTCGACCCACGCCGCGGACGTCGCGGTCGGTCGCCTCGTCGAGCGCGGTCGACGAAGTCGGCGAGGGTGGCGTTGCCGAACCGGTGGCGGGTCGAAGTAGGCGTTGACGCCGGCGAGGAAGTCGTCGTCGCCGAGCCAGGTCACCAGCTGCCGGAGCACCGAGTTGCCCTTGGCGTAGGAGATCGAGTCGAAGTTGCCGGCGGCCGCGTCGACGTCGGCGCACCTCCTCGGCGCAGCGGCGCGACCGGGTGGGTGGAGCGGCGCTCGTCGGCGGCGTAGCCGCGCGCCTTGCGGCCGGACCGTGAAGTCGACGAAGGTCCCGGCGAAGCCGGCGGCCGTCGTCGGCGACCCGGAAGCCCATGTAGTCGGCGAACGACTCCTGCAGCCAGGTGTCCTCCCACCAGGTCATCGTCACCAGGTTGCCGAACCACATGTGCGCCATCTCGTGGGCGATGACCATGGCCCGCCGCCGGCGCTCGCCCTCGGTGGGCGCGCCGACCGGCAGGATCTCGTCGCGGTAGGTCACGCAGCCGGGGTTCTCGAGGGCGCCCCAGTTCTGGCCCGGGCACGAACGCCTGGTCGTAGGAGTCGAAGGCGAACGGCTCGTCGAAGATCGCTGCGTAGTGGTCGAAGCAGGCCTCGGTGATCCGCGCGCAGCTCGTCGGCGTCGCGGTCGAGCTGGGCGGCCAGCGAGGCGCGGGCGTGCCAGCCGAAGGGCAGCCGCCCGTCGGGCCGGCGTGCTCCCAGGTCACCGAGTGCCACGGCCCGGCGCAGACGATGAACATCGGCGAGCGGGATCGGCGGCGTGGTCGCGAACGCCCAGGTGCCGCCCTCGCTCGGCCCGCCGCGCGGCCGTTGGCCGAGCACCGTCCAGCCCTCGGGGGCGGTGACGCGCAGGGTGACCGGCGCCTTGAGGTCGTTCTGGTCGAAGCAGGGGAAGACCCGCTGCGCGATGTCCATGCCGACGTACGCCGACACGTAGGTCTCGCCGTCGGCGGGGTCGGTGAAGGTGTGCATCCCGTCGCCGTCGGTGACGTAGGGGACCCGCGCCTCGACCATGACCTCGTTGCTCGTCGGCGAGGTCGGTCAGGCGCGATCCGCCGCCCGTCGTACGTCCGCTCGCGGCACGCCGTCGACCGCGAGCATCGCTGGCGTCGTTCAGCTCGAGGAAGGTGCTCGGCGCCCGGCTCGCGCGCAGGCGAAGCGGACCGTGGCCCGGCACCCCGAAGGTCTCCCGGTCGGTGAGGTCGAGCTGGAGGTCGTAGGAGACGTCGGAGACCAGGGCGGCCCGGGTGCGGGCCTCGTCGAGGGTGAGGGACACGGGGCCACATAGCGACAGGGTCGCGGGCACGCGCGATTGCGCGTCGTACGCCGCCCGCCGGATAGGCTCGTCGCGGTTGCCTCGGCGAGGGAGCGCCTGAACCATCGGGACTCCGTGATCGACAGGGCCGGCCGTTCACTGACGCCGCGCCTCGTCGGAGCGCGGCGTTCGTCGTCTCTCGCCGCGGCCCACGACGTTCGCACGACGACGAGGAGAACAGCATGGCCGCCGAGAAGATCACCGCCGAGACCCGCACCGAGTTCGGCAAGGGCGCCGCCCGCCGCATCCGCCGCGAGGACAAGGTCCCCGCCGTCGTCTACGGCCACGGCAACGACCCGATCCACATGACCCTGCCGGGCCACGACACGATGATGGCGCTCAAGCACGGCGGCGCCAACGCGCTGCTCGACCTCGACATCGACGGCAAGAGCCAGCTCGCCCTGACCAAGCAGGTCCAGGTCGACCCGATCCGCCGCTTCCTCGAGCACATCGACTTCGTCGCGGTCAAGCAAGGGCGAGAAGGTCACCGTCGACGTCCCGGTCCACCTCGTCGGCGAGGCCGCCCCGGAGACCCTGGTCGTCACCGAGAACTCCACCGTCTCGCTCGAGGCCGAGGCCACCCACATCCCCGAGTACATCGAGGTCGCCATCGAGGGCGCCGAGGTCGGCACCCAGATCCTCGCCTCCGACCTCGACCTGCCCGACGGCACGCACGCTGCTCACCGACGACGACACGCTGATCGTCAACGTCACCCACGCGCCGACCGAGGAGGAGCTCGAGGCCGAGCTGGAGGAGGCCGAGGCCGAGGCCGGCATCGAGCGCGACGAGTCCGACGAGGAGATCGCCGAGGGCGAGGAGGCCGAGGCGGCCGAGGGCGCCGAGGGCGAGGCCGCCGAGGGCGAGCGACGCCGAGGACCGCCGACCGGCTGCGCGGTCGCGACGGGCCGGGATACTTCGAGCCATGACCGCGACCGGACGCGCCGACGTGTGGCTCGTGGTCGGGCTGGGCAATCCCGGCCCGGCCTACGCCGGCCACCGGCACAACGTCGGCTACCTCGTCGCCGACGAGCTGGCCGCCCGGATGGGCGTCGCCGTTCCGCGCCCACAAGTCCGGCCGCGCCGACGTCGTCGAGGGCCGGCTGGGCACGCCGGGCGCGCCCGGGCCGCGCGTCGTGCTCGCGCGGCCGCGCTGCTACATGAACGAGTCCGGCGGCCCGGTCAAGGCGCTGGCCACGTTCTACAAGGTCGCGCCCGAGCGGATCATCGCCATCCACGACGAGCTCGACATCCCGTTCGGCACGCTGCGGGTCAAGCTCGGCGGCGGCGACAACGGCCACAACGGGCTGCGGTCGATGCGCTCCTCGCTCGGCACCGGCGACTTCTACCGGGTCCGGGCCGGCATCGGCCGGCCGCCCGGCCGGCAGGAGGTCGCCGACTTCGTGCTGTCGACTACTCCGCGACCGAGCGCAAGGAGCTGCCGTTCCAGGTCGACCGCGCCGCCGACGCCGTCGAGTCGCTGTCACCGACGGCCTCGAGCGAGACCCAGCAGCGGTTCAACTGCTGACGCGCGGCATAGGGTGACGCCCGTGACCGACGCATCCCGGACGCCGCCCAGCACCCCGACGACCACGCCTTCGCCGCCTGGGCGGCCGACCGGGCCGGCGAGCGGCTGCTCGAGGTGCGCGGCGAGGGCCTCGAGGGCCGCGAGCTCAAGGACGCCGGCGACGCCGCCGCCCACGAGCTGCTGGTGCGGCTGCTCGCCGAGCACCGCCCCGACGACGCGGTGCTCTCCGAGGAGGCGAGCGACGACAAGGCCCGCCTCGCGGCCGACCGGGTCTGGATCATCGACCCGCTCGACGGCACCCGCGAGTTCTCCGAGCCGCCGCGCGACGACTGGGCCGTCCACGTCGCGCTCTGGCAGGACGGCGACCTCGTCGCCGGGGCCGTGGCCCAGCCCGCGCTCGGCGAGACGTTCAACACCGGCCGCCCGCCCGTCGTGCCTGCCGCGCACCGCGGACCGCCCGCGGATCGCGGTCTCCCGCACCCGCCCGCCGGCGTTCGTCGAGGCGCTGGCCGCCGAGATCGACGCCGAGCTGGTGCCGATGGGCTCGGCCGGGCGTGAAGGTGATGTCGGTGGTCCGCGACGTCGCCGACGCCTACGTGCACGCCGGCGGCCAGTACGAGTGGGACAACGCCGCGCCGGTCGCGGTCGCCCGCGCCGCCGGGCTGTTCTGCTCACGCGTCGACGGCTCGCCGCTGGTCTACAACCAGGACGACGTCTCGCTGCCCGACCTGATCGTCTGCCGCCCCGAGCTGGCCGACGCCATCGTCGCCATCTGCAGCCGTGAAGCGCCACGGCACCGACTGAAGCCCTCGATCACCGGTGGCGGGCGAGCCACCGCTCGACCGGGATCGGTCTCGCTCGGCCTGGTAGCCCTCGGGCAGCAGGACGCTGCCGCGCGTGGTCAGGTAGTAGACCTGCCAGTGGTAGTAGCCGTGGAACGCGCGCGGGCGCCGCTGCATCAGCCTCGCCAGCAGGCGTCACGCCGCGCACGTACGCCGTGGAGTTGTTGTAGCGGTAGAGCGCCGCGGCCCGCCGCCGGCTCGGCGAACCCTGGGCCTTCAGGAACCGGCCGGCGGCGAAGATCGAGTCGCGGACCGAGTTGATGTCGCCGCGGCCGTAGATGTCCCACGTGGTCGGGATGAACTGCATCGGCCCCTGGGCGCCGGCCACCGAGGTGCCCCGGATCCGGCCGAAGCTGGTCTCGACGAAGTTGATCGCGGCGAGGTACTCCCAGTCGACGCCGAAGCGGTCCTCGGCCTCGCGGTAGGCCGCCGCAGCTGCGGGCGGGGCGGGCCGCACGATCCGCCAGGCGGGCAGCTCGTCGCGCAGGTCCGCCTGGCCTGCGGGTGCATCGAGCGGAACGCGCGCCGGGACGCGACGTTGTCGGCACCACCCGCACCAGGTCCCGGCGGCAGCGCCGTGCGGACCCGGTCGTCCCAGCCCGGCCGGGTGCCGAGCTCGCGGTAGGCGACCTGCTGCAGGTGCCCGGCGGCGGCCAGCACGTCGGCCGGCGTGGCCGCGTCGGCGATCGCCCGCTCCGCGGCGACGATCTGCCGCCACGCGGCCGCCGACTGGCTTCGGCCGGCGTCCGCGCAGCGCCTTCGCCCGTCGCGCGGAGGCCGGGCCGCGCCGGCCGGCAGGGGCCCGGATCCGGCGTGCCGTCGGAGGCGGTCTGCGGCGCGGCGTCCGGCTCGGCCGGGTCGGCTCCGTCGTCCGCAGCCGGCGGGCGGCACCGACGCGTCGCGCACAGCAGCGCGCCGCCGACGCAGGACGCGGCAGCAGGATGCCGTCGTCACTGCGTGCCTGAGCTCACTCCCGCCACGGCGCGCCGTAGACTGGCCCGGACCCCCTGCCGAGTCCCGGCCGGGGGCGTTCGTGCTGTCCCCGAGGTGTCCGAGGAGAGCCGTGAGCCTCACCGGCCTGGCCGACGCCGTCCTCGCCGACCCCACCCTCGCCGGCGCCGTCGACGACGCCCGCGGCGGCGTCCTGCCGGCGCTCGACCTGACCGGGCCGGCGGCGCTGCGGCCGTTCGTGGTCACGGGCCTGGTCGACGCCGGCCGCACGGTGCTGGCGGTGACCGCCGACCGCGCGGGAGGCCGAGGACCTCGTCGACCGCCGCTCGGGCGACCTGCTCGACCCGGCCGCCGTCGCCTACTACCCGAGCTGGGAGACGCTGCCCGCACGAGCGGCTCAGCCCGCGCAGCGACACCGTCGGCCGCCGGCTCGCGGTGCTGCGCCGGCTGCGCCACCCCGGCGACCGACGCCACCAACGGCCCGCTCGGGTCGTCGTCGCGCCGGTCCGCTCGGTGCTGCAGCCGCAGGTCAAGGGGCTCGGCGACCTCGAGCCGGTCGAGCTCGCGCCGGGCGACACCGCGCCGCTCGAGGACGTCGTACGCCGGCTGGCCGACGCGGCGTACTCCCGCGTCGACCTGGTCGAGAAGCGCGGCGAGTTCGCGGTCCGCGGCGGCATCGTCGACGTCTTCCCGCCGACCGAGGAGCACCCGCTGCGGGTGGAGTTCTGGGGCGACGACGTCGAGGAGATCCGCACCTTCGCGGTCGCCGACCAGCGCACCCTCGAGCACGGTCGACCGGCTCTGGGCGCCGCCGTGCCGCGAGCTGCTGCTCACCGACGAGGTACGCCGCCGCGCGGCCGAGCTCGGCGCGGCAGCACCCGCAGCTGCGTCGAGCTGACCGACAAGATCGCCGCCGGCATCGCGGTCGAGGGCATGGAGTCGCTGGCGCCGGTGCTGGTCGACGAGATGGAGCTGCTGGTCGACCTGCTGCCCGCCGACACCCACGTGCTGGTGCTCGACCCCGAGCGGGCCCGCAGCCGCGCCCACGACCTGGTCGCGACCAGCGAGGAGTTCCTCGGCGCGAGCTGGGCGGCCGCGGCCGGCGGCGGCACCGCCCCGATCGACCTCGGCGCGGCGTCGTACCGCGCCCTCGCCGACGTCCGCGCAGCACGCCCTCGGCCGGGCCAGGCCTGGTGGAGCGTCAGCCCGTTCGGGCATCGACGCGACGACGCTGGACGCGCCCGCCGAGCGATCGACGGATCGACCGGCGCGCGTGCGAGAGCCGGGCGCTGCCGGCGCCGGCCGGCCGAGGCCTACCGCGGCGACATCGAGCGGGCGTCGCCGACATCGAGCGGCTGGCGCGCCGACGGCTACCGGGTCGTCGTCGTCCACCCCGGCCACGGCCCGGCGCAGCGGATGGTCGAGGTGCTCGGCGAGCACGACGTCGCCGGCGCGGCTGGTCGACGACGCTCGACGAGCTCGCCGGCCGACCGACGTCGTCACGGTCACCTGCGGCGCGCTCGACCACGGCTTCGTCGACGACGCCAACCGGCTCGCGCTGCTCACCGGCGAGGACCTCTCCGGGCAGCAGGCCTCCACCCGCGACATGCGCAGGATGCCGGCCCGGCGCAAGAAGCAGATCGACCCGCTCGAGCTCACGGCCGGCGACTACGTCGTGCACGAGCAGCACGGCGTCGGCCGGTTCGTCGAGATGAAGCAGCGCGAGGTCGGCGGCGCGACCCGCGAGTACCTCGTCCTCGAGTACGGCGCCTCCAAGCGCGGCGGCCCGCCGGACCGGCTCTACGTGCCGGCCGACGCGCTCGACCAGGTGACCCGCTACGTCGGCGGCGAGCAGCCCAGCCTCGACCGGCTCGGCGGCGCCGACTGGGCCAAGCGCAAGGGCCGCGCCCGCAAGGCGGTCCGCGAGATCGCGGCCGAGCTGATCAAGCTGTACGCCGCCCGGCAGGCCACCCAGGGCCACGCGTTCGGCCCGGACACCCCGTGGCAGCGCGAGCTCGAGGACGCCTTCCCGTTCCACGAGACCCCCGACCAGCTGAGCACCGTCGACGAGGTCAAGGCCGACATGCAGCGGACCGTGCCGATGGACCGGCTGGTCTGCGGCGACGTCGGCTACGGCAAGACCGAGATCGCGGTGCGGGCGGCGTTCAAGGCGGTGCAGGACGGCAAGCAGGTGGCCGTGCTGGTGCCGACGACGCTGCTCGTCACCCAGCACCTCTCGACGTTCACCGAGCGGATGAGCGGCTTCCCGGTCGTGCTCAAGGGGCTGTCGCCGGTTCCAGACCGACAAGGAGGCGCGCGAGGTCATCGACGGGCCTGGCCGACGGCACGCGTCGACATCGTCGTCGGCACCCACCGGCTGCTCAACCCCGACATCCGGTTCAAGGACCTCGGGCTGATCGTCGTCGACGAGGAGCAGCGGTTCGGCGTCGAGCACAAGGAGCAGATGAAGCGGCTGCGCACCTCGGTCGACGTGCTGTCGCATGTCCGCCACGCCGATCCCGCGCACGCTCGAGATGGCGATCACCGGCATCCGCGAGATGTCGACGATCACCACCCCGCCCGAGGAGCGGCACCCGGTGCTGACCTACGTCGGCGGCTACGAGGACCGCCAGGTCGTCGCCGCCGTCCGCCGCGAGCTGCTGCGCGAGGGCCAGGTCTTCTACATCCACAACCGGGTGCAGTCGATCGAGAAGGCCGCCGCCCAGATCCGCGAGCTGGTGCCCGAGGCCCGGGTCGCGACCGCGCACGGCCAGATGGGGGAGCACCAGCTCGAGCAGGTGATGCTCGACTTCTGGGAGAAGCGCTTCGACGTGCTCGTCTGCACGACGATCGTCGAGTCCGGCCTCGACGTCTCCAACGCCAACACGATGATCATCGAGCGCGCCGACACCCTCGGCCTCTCCCAGCTGCACCAGCTCCGCGGCCGGGTCGGCCGGTCGCCGCGAGCGGGCCTACGCCTACTTCCTCTACCCGCCGGAGAAGCCGCTCACCGAGACCGCGCACGAGCGGCTGGCCACGCTGGCCCAGCACTCCGACCTCGGCGGCGGCATGGCGATCGCGATGAAGGACCTCGAGATCCGCGGCGCCGGCAACCTGCTCGGCGGCGAGCAGTCCGGCCACATCGCCGACGTCGGCTTCGACCTCTACGTCCGGCTGGTCGGCGAGGCGGTCCAGGAGTTCCAGGGCGACGCGCGAGCCCGAGCTCGACGAGGTGCGGATCGAGCTGCCCGTCGACGCCCACCTGCCGCACGACTACATCCCGAGCGAGCGGCTGCGGCTGGAGATGTACAAGCGGCTCGCCGAGGTCCGCTCCGACGAGGACGTCGACCTGCTGCGCGAGGAGCTGGTCGACCGCTACGGCGAGCCGCCGGAGGAGGTCGCGTCGCTGCTGCTCGTCGCGCGGTTCCGGGCCCGGGCCCGGCAGGCCGGCATCGGCGAGGTCACGATCGCCGGCAAGAACGTGCGGTTCGCGCCGGTCAGCCTGCCCGAGTCGCGCGTCGTACGCCTGCAGCGGCTGCTACCCGAAGTCGTCGTCAAGGCGCCGGTCGACACGATCCTGGTGCCGCGCCCGCAGACCGCGGCGGTCGGGGGCCGGCCGCTCGCCGGAATCGCCCTGCTTGAATGGGCCCGGAGGTGATCGACGCCGTGATCGACCCGCCGCCCACTGCCACGGCGGCACCGGAGACCGGCAGAAGGAGTCCTCGTGAGCATCACCCGCCTCGGTCGGCTGGCCGTCCTCGGCGCGGCCGTCGCCCTGCTCAGCCGGCTGCGGCGGGCGCGCCACCCGGGCGTCGCCGCCGAGGTGGGCGACGAGACGATCACCGTCGACCGAGGTCGACGAGCTGACCGCCGACGTACTGCGCCGTGCAGCGAAGACGCAGCTCAGCGCCGACGGCCAACGTGCCGTGCCGCATGAGCTGCGTCCGCAGCCGGCGATCGCCGGCAGGCTGGTCGCTGCGGTCGATCGCCGACCAGCTCGCCGACGACTACGACGTCGAGCCGGGCGACCGACTACCACGACCAGGTCGACCAGGCTGAAGCAGCAGCTCCGCCGCCGTCGACGAGGACGTGCTGCGAGGCCGTGCGTCGACGGTCGACACCGCGATCGCCTACGTCAGCGACGATCCTGGCGGCAGATCGGCGACAGCTGACTCGACGACGAGGCGCCGACCGACGAGGAGGCGCTCGACCGCCGGCATCGAGGCGGCCTCGACGACGTGGGTCGGCCGACAACGGGCGTCGAGCTCGACCCGAAGCTCGGCAGCTTGAGCTCGGCGACGGCGAGCATCGAGTCCGGCGGACACCGACCTCGTCCTTCGCGGTGAGCGAGGCGGCCAAGGATGCCGGGCAGGCCGAGCCCGACGCGGCCTACGCCGCAGCGCTCCCCGAGTCCCAGCGCTGCGGCTGACGGTGTGAGCCGCACCCGCCGACCGCCTCGGCGAGTTCCTCGAGGTGATGCGCCGGCTGCGCGCCGAGTGCGCCTGGAAGCAGGAGCAGACCCACCGGTCGCTGGCGCGCTACCTGCTCGAGGAGACCCACGAGACGCTCGAGGCGATCGACACCGGCGATGTCGAGCACCTGCGCGAGGAGCTCGGCGACCTGCTGCTGCAGGTCTACTTCCACGCCGTGATCGCCGAGGAGGCCGGGGAGTTCACCCTCGACGACGTCGCCGGCGACATCATCGACAAGATGCGGCGCCGCAACCCGCACGTCTTCGGTCCCGACGGGGCGACTGGCGGCCACGCGGACGGCCGCGAGCGTCAACGAGGTCTGGGAGTCGATCAAGGCCACCGAGAAGCAGCGCGACCTCGGTCACCGACGGCCTGCCGCCCGGGCTGCCGCGCTGCTCTACGCCGACAAGGTGCTCGACCGCCTCGAGCGCGCGGGCCGAGCCGGCCGGCGCGTCGGTCGGCCGAGCGACATCGGCGACCGGCTGCTCGCCCTCGTGGCCGAGGCGCGGGAGGCCGGGGTGGACCCGGAGCAGGCGCTGCGCGACGCCGTACGACGCCTGCTCTGAGCACGCGGTGTGCCCAGGTGGCTGCGGGCGCTACCACCTGAGCACACGACCCGGAGTGATCAGCCGCCGCTGATCAGGGTCTTCGCCTGGTCGTAGAGCAGGACGACGCGAGAAGCCGCCGTAGAAGACGACCGCCCACACGATGACGACCAGCCGACCACCCTTCAACCCGATCTCGCGGGGCAGCACGCCGCGGTTCAGCTTCAGCAGCAGGATGGAGTAGATGACCATGACCACGCCGTTGAGGGCCGCGGCGATCACGAGCAGGACCAGCGGCTGGTCGACGCCCGAGAGCAGGATCACCGAGCCGAACACGATCATCGCCCAGACGGTGATGAAGTAGAGCTTGCTCTCGCTCCATCGGGTGCTGTCGCGGAGCGTGGTGGTCTTGAGGACGTCGGCGGTCAGCCGGGCGACCATGTCCAGCACGGTCAGGTTGGTCGAGAAGAGCACCACGCTGCCGATCAGCCAGAAGGCGGTGCCGAGCCAGTCGCCCTGGTCGGCCTTGAGGGCATCGCCCTGGATCTTGATGAAGTTGAGATCGGCCTCGCCGCTGATGGCGCCGGTCCCGACGGTGACGTAGGTGAGGGTCATGAACGTGAGCAGCGCGGTCGCGCCGATGACGAAGAAGGTGACGAACTGCTCGCGGTCCGCGACCCGCCACCACTCGTTCCAGCGCCGCATGTTCTCCTCGTCGCGGCGGAAGAAGTAGCCGGTCGTGGGCGCGGCGGTCTCCTCGCCGGTGAACGGCGAGACCACCTTGGGGAGCTTGGCGCCCATGCCGAGGCCCTTGTCGCGGACCCAGTTCGACTGCACCAGGTTCATCACGCCGCCGGCCCCCGCGAACGCGATGGCGCCCAGCAGGAGCGCGATCGGCAGCTCGCTGATGCCGTCCGGGATCTTGCCGACCTCCACGAAGCCGCGGCCGAGGGCGGCGTACCCACCGCTGCCGAGCAGCGCCGACGATCGCGTAGAGGATGAACAGCACGATCAACGCGACCATGAACATCTGGATCTTCTCGACCGTGCGGTAGACCACGGGGGAGACGGTCAGCACCGCCCCGATCAGCACGAGCACGCCGATGGTGACGTAGGGGACCACGTCCTCGCCGAAGCCGAGCGCGTAGCCGAGGGTGGTGGTCCCGCCGGTCGCCCAGCCCGGCCACATCCATGCGCCGACCGCCATCACGATGAACAGCACGCCCCACGGCTTCCAGAGGCGGGTGAACCCGGTGACCGCGGTCTCCCCGGTGGCGAGGGTGTAGCGCTCGATCTCCATGTTGAGGAAGTACTGCGTGCCGACGCCGGCGATGACCAGCCAGACCAGCACCAGGCCGACCTGGGAGGTGATGTAGGGCCACAGGAGGTACTCGCCCGACCCGATCGCGCCAGCGAGCAGCAGCACGCTCGGCCCGATCACCTTCTTCATCGGAAGCGGCTCGGGAAGGTCGGTGTACTGTGACGGCCGGTAGGTGCCGGTCCGGGATCTCTGATCGTTCTGCCTCGCCGCGGGCGGTGGTCGCCTCGCTCATGGGTCATCTCCTGCAGGGTCGCCGGGCCACAGGCTGCAGGCGCTGGTCGGCCCGGGTCATCTCGACCGTCGCCTGAGGTGCTTCCGGCCCCCGGAAGGAAACCCCTACAGTCTTCAAACCTATTCGGTCTAGACCGCGGGTCAACAGTCCGTCCAGCGACCTGGCGCCTCGGCGCCGTGGGCCTGCCCGGATCGGGCGTCGCGCGCCGTTAGGCTGAGCCGGAGCCCGTCCGTACCGACTCGCCAACCGAAGGGGAGCCGCCCACCTTGGCATCGATCGAAGCCGTCGGCGCCCGCGAGATCCTCGACTCGCGCGGCAACCCCACCGTCGAGGTCGAGGTCGCCCTCGACGACGGAGCGTTCGCCCGGGCGGCCGTGCCCAGCGGCGCGTCCACCGGGGCGTTCGAGGCGGTCGAGCTGCGCGACGGCGGCGACCGCTACCTCGGCAAGGGTGTCGGCAAGGCGGTCGCGGCGGTGATCGAGCAGATCGGGCCGGCCATCGAGGGGATGGCGGCCGACGACCAGCGGCTGGTCGACCAGACGGCTGCTCGAGCTCGACGCCACCCCCAACAAGGCGAAGCTCGGCGCCAACGCCATCCTCGGGACCTCGCTCGCGGTCGCGCGAGCCGCGGCCGACTCCGCCGGGCTGCCCGCTCTACCGCTACCTCGGCGGTCCCAACGCCCACCTGCTGCCGGTGCCGATGATGAACATCCTCAACGGCGGCGCCCACGCCGACACCAATGTCGACGTCCAGGAGTTCATGGTCGCCCCGATCGGTGCCCCCACCTTCCGTGAGGCGCTCCGGCAGGGGGCCGAGGTCTACCACGCGCTGAAGGCGGTGCTGAAGAAGAAGGGCCTCGCCACCGGCGTCGGCGACGAGGGTGGATTCGCGCCCGACCTGAAGAGCAACCGCGACGCCCTCGACCTGATCGCCGACGCGGTCGGCAAGGCCGGGCTCAAGCTGGGCCAGGACGTCGTGCTGGCCCTCGACGTCGCCGCGAGCGAGTTCTGCGAGAAGAACAAGTACACCTTCGAGGGCAAGAAGAAGTCCGCCGAGGAGATGACCACCTACTACGCCGACCTGGTGTCGTCGTACCCCATCGTCTCGATCGAGGACCCGCTCGACGAGGACGACTGGGACGGCTGGAAGGCGATCACCGACCAGCTCGGGTCGCTCACCCAGCTGGTCGGCGACGACCTGTTCGTCACCAACGTCGAGCGGCTGGCCCGGGGCATCAGCGGCGGCCAGGCCAACGCGCTGCTGGTGAAGGTGAACCAGATCGGCTCGCTCACCGAGACCCTCGACTCCGTGGAGCTCGCCCACCGCAACGGGTTCCGCTGCATGATGAGCCACCGCTCCGGTGAGACCGAGGACACCACCATCGCCGACCTCGCGGTCGCGACCAACTGCGGCCAGATCAAGACCGGCGCACCGGCCCGCTCCGAGCGGGTCGCGAAGTACAACCAGCTGCTGCGCATCGAGGACGAGCTCGGCGACGCCGCCCGGTACGCCGGCGCCGCGGCCTTCCCGCGGTTCGGGGGCTGAGCAGCGGCCATGGCACAGCGGCGCAACGCCGACGGTCCGGTGGCAGCCGGCGACCAGGTGGTCGGGGAGCGCCCCAGCGGTCCCGCACCCCAGCGCCGGCCGCGTCTCCCACCACCGGGGGGCGCCGGCCGCGGTTCACCGGTCGCGCCGCGATCCTGATCCTCGTGGTGGCGGTGCTCACCGTCTCCTACGCCTCCTCGCTGCGGGCCTACCTCCAGCAGCGGTCCCACATCGCCGACCTCAAGGCGCAGATCGCGGAGCGCTCGGCCAGCATCGACGACCTCGAGCGCGAGAAGCGCCGCTGGAACGACCCGGCCTACGTCCAGGCGCAGGCCCGCGAGCGGTTCGGCTACCTGATGCCCGGCGAGACGTCGTACGTCGTCCTCGGCGAGGACGGCAAGCCGCTCGAGAGCGACACCGACCTGCCCGACCCCTCCGACGTGCGGGAGCGCGAGCCCGAGGCGTGGTGGGGCCCGGTCTGGCAGTCCACGGAGCTCGCGGGCAACCCGCCGCGCCACCAGGCGCCGCCGGCCACCGACATCAAGGCGCCGGCCGGGAAGCGCCGGTGATCGATCCGTCCGACGAGGCTGCCGTGGCCGCCCAGCTCGGCCGCGAGCCCCGGGCGATCCACGAGGTCGGCCACCGGTGCCCGTGCGGCAACCCCGACGTGGTGACCACCGAGCCCCGGCTGCCCAACGGGACGCCCTTCCCGACCACGTTCTACCTCACCTGCCCGCGTGCGGCCTCCCGGATCGGCACCCTGGAGGGGTCGGGGCTGATGAAGGAGATGCAGGACCGGCTCGCGACCGACCCGGCGCTGGCGGCCGACTACGAAGCAGCCCACCGGCGCTACCTCGACGCGCGGGCCGGACTGGCCCCCGAGGGCGTCCCGGAGATCGAGGGCGTGTCGGCCGGCGGGATGCCGGACCGGGTGAAGTGCCTGCACGTGCTCGCGGCCCAGTCGCTGGCCCAGGGGCGCGGCGTCAACCCGCTCGGCGACGAGGTCCTCGACCTGCTCGGCGCGTGGTGGGAGGCCGGGCCGTGCGTGGACGCCCCGGTGGGCGGATGATCGCCGCCATCGACTGCGGCACCAACACCATCAAGCTCCTGATCGGCGATCCCCCCGACGTGGCGGTCCGCGAGACCCGGATGGTCCGGCTCGGGCAGGGCGTCGACCGGACCGGCCGGATCTCCGAGGAGGCGCTGGCGCGGGCGTTCGCCGCGGTGGACGAGTACGCCGCCCTGGTCCGCGAGCACGACGTCTCGCGGATCCGCTTCTGCGCCACCTCCGCGACCCGTGACGCCGCGAACGGAGACGTCTTCGCGGCCGGGGTCCGCGAACGGCTCGGCGTCTCCCCGGAGGTGCTGACCGGCGACGAGGAGGCCGCCCTCGCCTTCGACGGTGCCGTGCGTCACCTCCGGACCCCGCCGGCCACCCCGGTGCTGGTCGTGGACATCGGCGGCGGGTCGACCGAGCTCGTCCTCGGTGGGGCCACCCCCGACGCGGCCCACTCGATGGACGTCGGCTCGGTCCGGCTGCACGAGCGCCACCTGCACGGCGACCCGCCGACGCGCGCCCAGGTCCGGGCCTGCGTGGATGACATCGACGCCACCCTCGACGAGAGCCCGGTCGACCCGGCGTCGGCGGCCACGGTCGTCGGCGTGGCCGGGACGATCCTCTCGGTGGTCGCCGGGGTGCTGGACCTGCCGGCGTACGACCGCGACGTGCTCGACCAGTCCGTCGTCGCGGTCGCGCAGGTCCACGACTTCGTCGACCGGCTGGTCGCGATGCCGCTCGATGAGCGCCTCGCCCTGCCCTGGATGCACCCCGGCCGCGCCGACGTGATCGACGCGGGAGCGCTGATCCTCTCGCGCGTCCTGCGCCGCACCCGCGTGGAGTCGATGGTCGCCTCGGAGGCCGACATCCTCGAGGGAATTGCGTGGTCCATCGCCGGGTGAAAGGTTTGGACCGAACCTGCAGGGGAACGGAGGCACCATGAGCGATCCGACCACTCAACCGTCCGACGAACCCATCGGCGCCCTCGTCCACCGGCTCTCCGAGCAGATCCCCGAGCTGGTGCGCAGCGAGCTGCGCCTGGCCCAGGCCGAGCTCACCGAGAAGGGGAAGCGCGCGGGCCTGGGCATCGGGATGTTCAGTGCCGCCGGGCTGCTCGCGTTCCTCGGCATCTCGACCCTGGTCGCGACCGCCGTCATGGCACTGGCGCTCGTGCTCCCGGGCTGGGCCGCCGGGCTGATCGTGGCCGTCCTGCTGTTCGCCGGAGCCGGCGTCGCCGCGCTCGCAGGCAAGAAGGAGGTCGAGCAGGCGACTCCACCGGCGCCCGAGCGGACCATCGCCAACGTCCGCGAGGACGTCGCCACCGTCAAGGGAGGCCACTCATGAACAGCTCCAACGTCAACGGCTCGTCGCCCGACGCGATCGAGGCCGACATCGAGCGCCAGCGCGAAGAGCTGGCCGACACCGTCTCGGCCCTCCATGACCGCCTCGACGTCAAGGCCCGGGCCAAGGCCAAGGCCTCCGAGCTGCGGGACCGCGCGACCACCGACGACGGCAAGCCGCGCCCCGAGGTCGCCGCCCTCACCGCCGCGGCGTTCGCGGGCGTGGTCGGTCTGGTCGTGTGGCGCCGCCGACACCGCTGAGCGCTGACCTGCTGCCGCACCCGGCAACCGGGGACCTCTTCCCCTCGCCGGTCCCGCCCGGATCCGGCTGGCCGGAGGACCCGGCGACGGACGCGACCCCGGTCGCCAGGACCGCCGCGCAGGTACGACGTTTGGCTACAAACGTCAGCTCCGCGGGCCCTGAAGATGCCGTTTGGTACCAAACGGCATCA
Source organism: uncultured Actinomycetota bacterium (assembly GCA_963848795.1). Taxonomy (GTDB): domain Bacteria; phylum Actinomycetota; class Actinomycetes; order Propionibacteriales; family Nocardioidaceae; genus Nocardioides. Next base: position 278,044 of record CAWKEX010000008.1, on the reverse strand, counting down.
TCACTCGCCGAGCTCGAGGCGCGGATCTCCGTGTGCCGCGCCTGCCCCCGCCTGGTGCGGTGGCGCGAGGACGTCGCCCGGGACAAGCGGGCGTCGTTCGCCGACCAGCCCTACTGGGGCCGACCCATCGCCGGCTGGGGCGCTGACGCCCCGGGCATCCTGATCCTCGGGCTGGCGCCCGCGGCGAACGGTGGCAACCGCACCGGCCGGGTCTTCACCGGCGACAGCTCCGGTGACTGGCTCTTCGCGAGCCTGCACCGGGTCGGGCTCGCCACCCAGCCGACCTCCACCCATGCCGGCGACGGCCAGCGGCTGGTCGGGGCCAGGATGGTCGCGACCGTCCGCTGCGCCCCGCCGGCCAACAAGCCCACCGTCGCCGAGCGCGACACCTGTGCCCCGTGGCTGCGGGCCGAGATCGACCTGCTGTCCTCGTCGGTGCGCGTGGTCGTCGCCCTCGGCGCCTACGGCTGGGGCGCCGCGCTCACGGCGTACCGGGACGCGGGGTACGACGTCCCGCGCCCCCGACCGCGGTTCGGCCACGCCGCCGAGGTCGACCTGGGCGGGGTCACACTCCTGGGCTGCTACCACCCCAGCCAGCACAACACGTTCACCGGGCGGCTCACGCCGGAGATGCTGGACGACGTGTTCCTGCGGGCCCGGGCGCTGGCAGACTCATCGATGTGAGCCTTCACGCGATCACCGTCCTCGGCCACGACCGCCCCGGCATCATCGCCGAGACCACCGGCAAGCTGGCCGGGCTGGGCCTCAATCTCGAGGACTCCACCATGACTCTGTTGCGCGGTCACTTCGCGATGATGCTGGTCTGCGCAGGCTCGGCCAGCGACGTCGAGATCGAGTCCGCCCTCGCGCCGCTGACCGGCGACGGCTCCCTCACCGTGACCGTGCGCGAGGTGCCCGAGGAGCACGCCTGGACCACCGACGGCACGTCGTGGGTGCTGACCGTCCACGGCGGCGACCGGCCCGGCATCGTCTCCTCGATCGTCGGCGAGGTCGCGAAGGTGGGCGGCAACATCACCGACCTCACGACCCGGCTGGCGGGTGACCTCTACCTGCTCATCGCCGAGATCGACCTCCCGGCCTCCACCGACGTCGCGGGGGTCGAGGCCGCGATCAACGCCGTCGCCGCGTCGCTCGGGGTGGGCGCCACCCTGCGCCCCGCCGAGGCCGACGACCTGTGACCGACTCCCTCGTCAACGACCTGGTGGCGTCCTGGTCGGAGGCGGAGCTCGGTGTGAGGGGGCGGGTGCTGCCGGTGGTGAGGGCGCCGGCTGTGGTGCTCGCGTCCGTCGGCGAGGCGGTGGACCCGGTGGCGCCCGGCGCCGTGCAGCTGGCCGCTGACCTGGTCGCGACGATGCGGATGAGCCGCGGCTGCGTGGGCCTGGCGGCCCCCCAGGTGGGAGTGGCCGCCAGGGTCTTCTGCGTCGACGTCTCGCAGCACCCGAAGACCAAGGACCACCACGGCACCTTCGTGCTGTGCAACGCTGAGGTCGTGGAAGCGACCCGCAACGAGAAAGCCCGCGAGGGCTGCCTGAGCGTCCCCGACCTCACCGGTGACGTGAAGCGGGCCACGCGGCTCGTCGTGCAGGGCCGACTGCCGGGCACCGGGCGCGAGGTGCGCGTCACCGCGAACGCCTTCGAGGCCCGGGCGCTCCAGCACGAGATCGACCACTGCGACGGGCTGCTCTTCCTCGACCGGGTGGCCGGCGCACACGCGATCCACCCCCGCAAGACCTACTTATGACATGCGCGGACGTTGTCCGAACGCCCCCGTATCCCAACCGGCAGAGGAAGTCGCCTTAAAAGCGATCCAGTCTGGGTTCGAGTCCCAGCGGGGGCACGTCTGAGGGGATCCCCGTAGACTGGGGAAAGCAGACCGGTGCGCCGTCAGATGGACGGTCACCTCGGCCTCCAAGGAGGAGACCATGCAGAGCAACAACCCGGTGTTCCGTCGCTCGGAAGCCTTCAACGGGGCGTCCACCAACGCCTACGGCAATCAGACCTACCCGGGCAACGGCGCCACCCACCAGGCCTACGGCCAGCCTCCCGGCTACGACCAGCCCGGCGTCACCAGCACCACCGGGCGGCCGATGACGATCGACTCGGTCGTCCAGAAGACCGGCATCTCGCTCGCGGTCGTGATCGTCTTCGCCACCCTCACCTGGTGGTACATCGGCGACATCCGCCCCACCGCCGCGGACGTCGAGCGCAACACCAGCATCCTCTACGCCGCCCTGATGATCGGCTCGTTCGGCGCCTTCGGGCTGTCGATGGTGAACTCGTTCAAGCGGGTGGTCAGCCCTGCGCTGGTGATCGCCTTCTGTGCGCTCGAGGGCGTCGCGCTCGGCGCGCTGAGCAAGTTCTTCGACGCCTACTTCGGCGACGGGATCGTCACCCAGGCGGTGATCGGCACGTTCGCCGCCTTCGCCGGCACCCTGGCTGCCTACAAGTTCTTCAACATCCAGGTCGGCAGCAAGTTCCGCACCTTCGTGATCGCCGCGATGTTCGGCATGGTCGGCCTCGGCCTGCTCGAGATGGTGCTGGGCGCCTTCGGCAACCAGCTCGGCCTGTACGGCTTCGGCGGCCTCGGCCTGCTGTTCGCGATCGCCGGCCTGGTGCTCGGCGTGTTCATGCTGATCCTCGACTTCGACTTCGTCGAGAAGGGCGTGGCCGCCGGCATCGAGGAACGCGAGTCGTGGCGGGCGGCGTTCGCGCTGACCGTCAGCCTGGTCTGGATCTACACCAACCTGCTCCGGATCCTGGCGATCTTCAGTCAGGACTGATGCGGCTACGAGGAGGTTGGCAGGGCTTCCTCCTCACCCTCCGGCAATGACCTCATCGGCGTCGGGTGCCTGGGCTTCGGCCTGCGGCGCCCGGCGCCGATGCCGCATCTCGACCCAGAGGCCGCGGACGCCGCGGCGGGAGCCGCCGACCTCCGTGCCGTCGAGCTCGGTGCCGGGGGTCCGGACCGCCTGGATCGCGGCCGCCGAGATTGGCAGCACGCCCTCACCGCGCAACGGCTGGGGCGAGAGCTCGGCCGCGGGCACGAGCCGCAGGGCGGCGAGCACCGACGGCAGGAGCACGCCTGCCACGGAGCGGTAGCCGTCGGCCGAGGGGTGGAACTGGTCAGGGCCGAAGAGCATCGCCGGTGCCGCTGCGAACTCCGGGCCGAGGATCGGCCCGAGCGACACGGTGCGCCCGCCCTGCTCGATGACGACGACGGTCTGGGCCTCCGCCATCTTGCGTGACCAGATCCTGGCCACCTGCTTCAGCGGCGGTGGGACAGGCCCCAGGGTGCCCAGGTCGGGGCAGGTGCCGACGACCACCTCGACGCCGGCCTCGCGCAGCCGGCGTACCCCTTCGCGAAGATGCCGGACCGAGGCCGCCGGTGGCACCGCATGGGTGACGTCGTTGGCCCCGATCAGGATCACCGTGACGTCAGGCTGGGTGCGGAGGGCGCGGTCGATCTGCCCGTCGAGGTCGGAGCTCTGGGCGCCGACCTTGGCGAACTCCCGCAGGTGCACCCGCCGGTCAGCCCGCTCCGCCAGACCGCTGGCGAGGAAGGCGCCGGGCGTGTCCTCGACCCGGAAGACTCCGTAGCCCGCCGCGCTCGAGTCGCCGAGCAGGGCCACCCGGAGGGCCGGACCGGGCCGCCCGCGGCCGTACCACCCGGTGGCGTCCGGCGGCTTGTCCTCGGTGAGGATGCCGATCGTCTTGCGGGCGAGGCTCGCCTCCGCATAGAGCAGGGCGCCCGCCGTGCCGGCCAGCACGGTCACGGTGCCGCCGCCCCAAGCTGCGAGGGAGGCGAGCTTTCGGGCGGCTCCGGCGTTCTCCACGCGTCAACTCTACGGAACCCGACCGGCCCCACCGGCCGTTCGGTCCACGGATCTTCAAGCAGTCCGCAAGCATCCTGCAATTTCGTTGCAATCGCACGGAATTACACGCTTGGTCATCTGGTGGTCTATGCCGGTCCGTACCACCCACGAAACAACTCCACATGGGGGAATCTGCATGTCTTTGCTCAACAACCGCATCACGGCCGTCCTGGCCGGCTCCGCTCTCGTCGTCGGCCTCGGCGCCACGGGTGCTGTCGCCGGTGACCTGATCGGCTCCGGTGACATCCAGGACGGCGGGGTGCACCGCGTCGACCTGGCCCAGAGCGTCAAGGACCGACTCCAGAACAGGGCCACCGACACGCAGGTCAACGGCGTCGAGGACCGGGTCACCGCCCTCGAGGGCAAGTCCGACTCGGACCTGTTGGGCGGGGCCTACTACTCGGTGGCGTTCTACAACGCCGGGGACACCAACGCCGGTGCCATCGCCACCGTGGCATGCCAGAGCGTCGACGACGCCGCGATCTCAGGCGGCGTCCAGGTCCTCGGTCTCGACGAGGGAGCCAACTCCCGCAACACGCCGGTCTCGTCCTCGTTCCCCGGCCGCATGGATTGGTCCACCAACACGCCGCGTGCAGACCGCCTCGATGGCTGGATCGTCCAGTTCGGCGGCAACGCCGGGGCCTCGTCGGACAAGGCTCCCGAGAAGGTCAAGGTGTGGGCGCTCTGTGTGCCTGGAGGCGCCGGGCAGGTCGTGGAGACCTACCGCCAGGTCAGCTGACGCAGCAGCACCAACGAAGGGGCGGTCACCTCGCGGTGGCCGCCCCAACGTCTGCACCCACTAGATTGGCCGCGTGCAGTACGTCAACTCGCTCCTGGACCTGATCGGCGACACCCCGCTGCTCCGACTCGCCACCTCCCTCGCTCCCGACCTCGAGACCGACGGCGGGCCCCTGGTGCTGGCGAAGCTCGAGCACCTCAACCCGGGCGGCTCGGTCAAGGACCGGATCGCGACCCGGATGATCGACGCCGCCGAGGCCGAGGGCCTGCTCAAGCCGGGGAGCACGATCGTGGAGCCGACCTCGGGCAACACCGGTGTCGGCCTGGCGATGGTGGCCCAGGCGCGCGGCTACCGGTGCGTCTTCGTCTGCCCGGACAAAGTCAGCGAGGACAAGCGCAACGTGCTCAAGGCGTACGGCGCCGAGGTGGTGGTCTGCCCCACCGCAGTCGCCCCCGAGCACCCCGACTCCTACTACAACGTTTCCGACAAGCTGGCGGCCGAGCCCGGCGCCTGGAAGCCCGACCAGTACTCCAACCCGCACAACCCGCGCTCCCACTACGAGACCACCGGCCCCGAGATCTGGAAGCAGACCGACGGCAAGGTCACCCACTTCGTCGCGGGCGTCGGCACCGGCGGCACGATCAGCGGCGTGGGCCGCTACCTCAAGGAGCAGAACGCTGACATCCAGGTCATCGGCGCCGACCCGGCCGGCTCGGTCTACTCCGGCGGCACCGGCCGCCCCTACCTCGTCGAGGGCGTGGGCGAGGACTTCTGGCCCGAGACCTACGACCGTGACATCGCCGACCGCATCATCGAGGTCTCCGACGCCGACTCCTTCGCGTTCACCCGCCGGCTCGCCCGCGAGGAGGCGCTGCTGGTCGGCGGTTCGTCCGGCATGGCGGCGTACGCCGCGAAGCAGCTCGCCTGCGAGCTGAACGGGACGCCGGCGGGCGAGAACGCCGTGATCGTGGTCCTGCTCCCCGACTCGGGGCGCGGCTATCTCACCAAGGTCTTCAACGACGAGTGGCTGGGTCAGTACGGATTCGCGGTCAGTGGCGGGCTCGAGCGCGACGAGATGAACGTCGGCGAGGTGCTGCGCGGCAAGTCCGGACAGCTGCCCGACCTGGTCCACACCCACCCGGGCGAGACCATCGCCGAGGCCGTCTCCATCCTCCAGGAGTACGGCGTCTCGCAGATGCCTGTGGTCCGAGCGGAGCCGCCGATCGTGGCCGCCGAGGTGGCCGGCTCGGTCTCGGAGCGGACCATCCTCGACGCCCTGTTCACCGGCCGGGCGCGGCTCACCGACTCGGTCGAGCAGCACATGTCGCCCGCGCTGCCGACGATCGGCTCCTCCGAGCCGGCCAGCGACGCGGTCGCGCTCCTCGAGACCGCCGACGCGGTGCTGGTCCAGGAGGACGGCAAGCCGGTGGGCGTGCTGACCCGGCAGGACCTGCTGGCTTTCCTCGCCCGCGGCTGACTCTCCTCCCCGTTGAAACGGGGATTTCTGACCTATGAGTGGGGGATTTCTGTCCCCTTTCGGAGCAGAAATCCCCTTCTCACGGGTCACAAATCCCCCACTCAACAGAGTGGGAACGAGAACATGTTCTAGTCTGGGGGCATGACGGCCACCCCGGCGATCCACGGCTGGTTCACCACCGGCCCGGACCCGACGCTGCTCGGCTCACGGTGCGACGCCTGCTCGACGGTGTTCTTCCCGCCGACCGGGCCGGATGGCTTCTGCCGCAACCCCGGCTGCGCCGGCGAGTCATTCACCGAGGTCCCGCTGTCCCGTCGCGGTCGGGTCTGGTCCTACACCGACGCGCAGTACCAACCCCCGCCGCCGTACCTCCCGCCCACCGACCCGTTCGAGCCGTTCGCGCTGGCCGCGGTCGAGCTGGACGAGGGGATGGTCGTCCTCGGACAGGTCGCCGCCGGCTATGGCGTGGAGGACCTGAGCGTGGGTGCCGAGGTCGAGCTGGTCGTGGAGACGCTCTACACCGACGACACGGGTGAGCGGTCGATCTGGCGCTGGCGCCCCGTCGCTCAGGCCACCCGGTGAGCGGCGACGTCGCCGTCCTCGGGGTGGGCATGCACCCCTGGGGCAAGTGGGGACGCTCGTTCGTCTCCTACGGCGTCCACGCCGCCCGTGCGGCGCTGGCCGACGCCGGTGTCTCGTGGCAGGACGTCGACCTGGTCGTGGGCGGCGAGACGGTCCGCAACGGGTACGCCGGCTACGTCGCCGGCGCCACCTTCGCCCAGGCCCTGGGCTGGAACGGCGCCAGCGTCGCGACGTCGTACGCCGCCTGCGCGACCGGCGCCCAGGCGCTCGACACCGCCCGCAGCCGGATCCGGGCGGGAAGCAGCAAGGTCGCGCTGGTCATCGGCGCCGACACCACCCCGAAGGGGTTCCTCGCGCCCAACGCGGGGGAGCGGTGGGACGACCCGGACTGGCTGCGGTTCCGCCTGCTCGGGATGACGAACCCGGCGTACTTCGCGATGTACGCCCGGCGCCGGATGGACCTGTTCGGCGCGACCGTCGAGGACTTCGCCGCGGTGAAGGTCAAGAACGCCCGGCACGGCCTGGAGAACCCCCACGCGCGCTACCGCAAGGCCGTGACCACCGAGGACGTGCTGGGCTCCGCCGTCGTCGCCGACCCGCTCCACCTGCTCGACATCTGCGCCACCTCCGATGGCGCCGCAGCCGTCGTGCTGACCAGCGCCGACCACGCGCGTCGGCTGGGCGTATCGGACCCGGTGCGGGTCGGCGCGGTCTCCACCGTCACCCCCACCTTCCCCAACACGGTCCTCGACATGCCCAACCTCTCCACCGACGCTGCGGGCGCGGCGGGGCAGCCGGAGGAGACGTTCAAGGAGTCGATCGCCCGGGCGGCCTACGAGGAGGCCGGTGTCGACCCGTCCGACGTCGACCTGGCCGAGGTCTACGACCTGTCCACCGCACTCGAGCTGGACTGGATGGAGGACCTGGCCCTGTGCAAGCCCGGCGAGGCCGAGGCGCTGTTGCGGGCCGGCGAGACCACCGTCGGCGGCCGGATCCCGGTCAACCCCTCCGGCGGGCTCGCCTGCTTCGGCGAGGCCGTGCCCGCCCAGGCGCTGGCCCAGGTCTGCGAGGTGACCTGGCAGCTCCGGGGCCAGGCGACCGGCCGCCAGGTGGAGGGCGCCCGAGTGGGCATCACCGCCAACCAGGGTCTCTTCGGCCACGGCTCCTCGGTCCTCCTGACCAGATGAGCTTCGTGCTGGTCGACCGCCCGGTCCCGGAGGTCGCGGTCGTCACCCTGAACCGCCCGGACCGGATGAACGCGATGGCGTTCGACGTGATGGTGCCCTTCCGGGACACCCTCGTGGAGCTCGGTCACGACAACGCCGTCCGGGCCGTGGTCCTCACCGGGGCCGGGGACGGCTTCTGCTCCGGCGCCGACCAGGAGTCGGCCGGGGTGCCGCCCCACGTCGACGGCCTCACCCGCCCCACCTACGCACTGCGCTCGATGGAGCTGCTGGAAGACATCGTGCTCACGCTGCGCCGGCTGCACCAGCCCGTGATCGCCGCCGTCAACGGCGCGGCCATCGGCGGCGGTCTCTGCCTCGCCCTGGCCTGCGACCTGCGGCTCGCGGCCACCACGGCGTACTTCCGCGCCGCCGGGATCAACAACGGCCTCACCGCCAGCGAGCTCGGCCTGAGCTTCCTCCTGCCGCGGGCCGTCGGCTCCACCCGGGCGGCCGACATCATGCTCACCGGCCGCGACGTGGACGCCGAGGAGGCCGAGCGGATCGGCCTCGTCTCCTCGGTGCACCGAGACGTCGTCGCAGCCGCGGTCGAGACGGGCGAGCGGATCGCGCGGATGTCGCAGCCGGGCATCGAGCTCACCAAGAAGTCGCTGCACGCGGGTCTCGCCGCCACCTCGCTCGACACGTACCTGACCTCCGAGGGCCTCGGCCAGCTCTACCTCCGGCTGCTCACCAGCAACTTCGAGGAGGCGACCCTGGCCCGGCGGGAGGGCCGGGAGCCGCGGTTCACCGACGACCGCTGAGGGCTTGACCGCGCGGGCTAGCGTTCGAGGGGTGATGGCACCCTCGATCAAGACCCTCGGCGAGCTCCGCGCCAGCGGGCACGTCCACAAGTCACTCCGGCAGGAGATCCGGAACAACCTGCTGGCGATGCTCGCCGCCGGCGAGGACCCGTGGCCCGGGCTGCACGGCTTCGACGACACCGTGATCCCCCAGCTCGAGCGGGCGCTGATCGCCGGCCACGACGTCGTGCTCCTCGGCGAGCGGGGCCAGGGCAAGACCCGGGTCCTGCGCACGCTGGTCGGACTCCTCGACGAGTGGACGCCGGTGATCGCGGGCTCCGACCTCGGCGAGCACCCCTTCGAGCCGGTGACCGTCGGCAGCCGCCGCCGCGCGGCCGAGCTCGGCGACGACCTCCCGATCGCCTGGCGGCACCGCGAGGAGCGGTACGCCGAGAAGCTCGCCACCCCGGACACCTCGGTGGCCGACCTGATCGGCGACGTCGACCCGATGAAGGTCGCCGAAGGCCGCACCCTCGGTGACCCGGAGACCATCCACTTCGGCCTGATCCCGCGCAGCCACCGGGGGATCGTGGCCATCAACGAGCTGCCCGACCTCGCGGAGCGGATCCAGGTCGCGATGCTCAACGTGATGGAGGAGCGCGACATCCAGATCCGCGGCTACGTGCTGCGGCTGCCGCTCGACGTGCTGGTCGTGGCCAGCGCCAACCCGGAGGACTACACCAACCGGGGTCGGATCATCACCCCGCTGCAGGACCGGTTCGGCGCCGAGATCCGCACCCACTACCCGACCGAGCTCGAGGACGAGATCGCGGTGATCCGCCAGGAGGCCCACCTCACGTCCGAGGTGCCGGCGTACCTCCTGGAGATCCTGGCCCGCTTCACCAGCAACCTCCGCGAGTCCAGCAGCGTCGACCAGCGGTCGGGCGTGAGCGCGAGGTTCGCCATCGCGGGCGCCGAGACCGTCGCCGCGGCCGCGCTGCACCGGGCGACCACGCAGGGTGAGGACGAGCCGGTCGCCCGCGTGGTCGACCTCGAGACCGCGGTCGACGTGCTCGGCGGCAAGATCGAGTTCGAGACCGGCGAGGAGGGCCGCGAGCGGGAGATCCTCGACCACCTGCTCCGCACCGCCACCGCGGAGACGGTCCGCAGCCACCTCCGCGGCCTCGACTTCGCGCTGCTCGTCGAGGCGATCGAGGACGGCGTGATCGTCACCACCGGCGACCAGGTCTCCGCCCGTGACTTCCTGGCCGGGCTGCCGGTCCTCGGCGAGTCGGAGCTGTACGACGAGGTGTGCGACCGTCTCGGCGCCACCACCGACGGGACCCGGGCGAGCGCGATCGAGCTCGCCCTCGAAGGTCTCTACCTGGCCCGCAAGGTCAGCAAGGAGACCGACGGTCGGGAGACCGTCTATGGCTAGAGGATCCCGCTACGGGCGGTACGACGGCGGACCTGACCCGCTCGCGCCCCCGGTCGACATCGCCGAGGCGCTCGACTCGATCGGGCAGGACGTGATGGCGGGCTACAGCCCCGAGCGGGCGATGCGGGAGTTCCTGCGCCGGGGCGGTCGCGACCAGACCGGCCTCGACGACCTCGCCCGGCGGATCGCGGAGCGGCGCCGCGACCTGCTGTCGCGGCACAACCTCGACGGGACCATGCAGGAGGTGCGCGAGCTGCTCGACCGGGCGGTCCTGGAGGAGCGCAAGCAGCTGGCCCGCGACGTCGAGATGGACGACGCAGACCGGGCATTCCGCGAGATGCAGCTGGAGAACCTCCCGGCCAGCACCGCAGCCGCGGTCAGCGAGCTGTCGTCGTACGACTGGAAGAGCGCGGAGGCCCGCGCGGCCTACGAGCAGATCAAGGACCTGCTCGGACGCGAGCTGCTCGACCAGCGGTTCGCCGGGATGAAGCAGGCGCTGGAGAACGCCACCGACGAGGACCGGGCCGCGGTCAACGAGATGCTCTCCGACCTCAACGACCTGCTCGAGAAGCACCGGCAGCAGGGCGCGTCGACACCCAGGCCGACTTCGACGCGTTCATGGACAAGCACGGGGACTTCTTCCCGGAGAACCCGCAGAACATCGACGAGCTGCTCGATGCCCTCGCCCAGCGGTCGGCAGCCGCGCAGCGGATGCTCAACTCGATGACGCCCGAGCAGCGGGAGGAGCTGATGCAGCTCTCCGGCCAGGCGTTCGGCTCACCGGCCCTGATGGAGCAGCTGGCCCGGATGGACGCCAACCTCCAGGCCTTGCGGCCGGGGGAGGACTGGGGTGGCTCCGAGCGGTTCGACGGCGAGCAGGGCCTGGGCCTGGGCGACGGCACCGGCGCGCTGCAGGACCTGGCCGACCTCGACGACCTGGCGGACCAGCTCTCCCAGTCGTACGCCGGCGCGAGGCTCGACGACGTCGATCTCGACAAGCTCGCCCGCCAGCTGGGCAACGAGGCGGCCGTCGACGCGCGCACCCTGCAGGAGCTCGAGCGGGCCCTGCGGGACGCCGGTCTCCTCAAGCGTGGGTCCGACGGCGAGCTGCGGCTCAGCCCCAAGGCGATGCGGCAGCTCGGCAAGGCGCTGCTGCGCGACGTGGCCAACCGGATGTCCGGCCGGCAGGGACAGCGCGACCTCCGGCAGGCCGGTGCGGCCGGTGAGCTGAGCGGAGCCACCCGCGAGTGGACGTTCGGCGACACCGAGCCGTGGGACGTGACGCGGACGATGCTGAACGGCGTACTGCGGCGGCGCCGCGGACGGCGGCGGCCCACGGCTCGACATTCGGGATGTCGAGGTGAGCGAGACCGAGGCCCGCACCCAGGCCGCGGTGGCGCTGCTCGTCGACACGTCGTTCTCGATGGCCATGGACGGACGCTGGGTGCCGATGAAGCGGACCGCGCTCGCGCTGCACACCCTGATCCGGTCCCGCTTCCGCGGCGACGACCTGCAGCTGATCGGGTTCGGGCGCCACGCCGAGGTGATGGAGATCGAGCAGCTCACCGCCCTCGACGCGATGTGGGACAAGGGCACCAACCTCCACCACGCCCTGCTGCTCGCCAACCGGCACTTCCGCAAGCACCCCAACGCCCAGCCGGTGCTGCTGATCGTCACCGACGGCGAGCCGACCTCACACCTCGAGCCGGACGGCGAGGTGATGTTCTCCTACCCACCGCACCCGCTGACGATCGCGTACGCCGTCCGCGAGCTCGACAACGCCGGGCGGCTGGGCGCCCAGACGACGTTCTTCCGGCTGGGCGAGGACCCCGGACTGGCCAGGTTCGTCGACTCGATGGCCCGCCGGGTGGACGGGCGGGTCGTCGCTCCGGAGCTCGACGACCTCGGCGCGGCGGTCGTCGGCTCCTACCTCGGCGCGCGCGGGCACGGGCTGGGTCCCGGGCACTACGGCGACTGGTTCGGCGGCCGGGGGTTCTGGGTCGGCACCTGACCCGGACCGGTGCTCAGGAGGCGAGCTGGGCCCAGACGACCGTGCCGTCCTCGAGGGCGTCGTACCCCCAACGATGAGCGAGGGCGTCGATGATCGCCATGCCCCGGCCATCGAGCGCGTGGTCGTCGGGGGCGATCGTCGGCAGGCCGGCGTGGCCGTCGCCCGCGTCCTGGACCGAGATGCACACGAGGCCGGCCGACTGGTCGACCGAGACCCGGAAGGGTGAGCGGGCGTGGCGAACCGCGTTGGTGGCCAGCTCCGAGACGATGACGGCGGCGTCGTGGACCAGGTGGTCGGCCTCGAGTCGGCGCAGTGCGGCCACGACGAAGTTCCGGCTCGCCCTGACCGACTCGGGGACCGGAAGGAACATCCGGGAAGGCTCGTCGTGGTCGCTGTCCGGGGCAGTGTGCTGCTGACGGGCGTGGACGCTGGTGTGCTGGTCGCACACGGCGCGTACTTCGAGCAGGCTGCTCGTCTCGATCAGCGAGGCGGGGTAGGCGCACATGAGGTCGAAGTCGTGCTGGACGATCAGGCCGTTCCACATCGCCTCGAGGGCGATGGCTCCCTGGACGTCGCCGGCCTCCCAGAGCAGGCCGACCATCTCGCCGAACACCCGGACCGGCGCACCGTCCGCACCGGCGTCGATCACGCACTGTCCGACCCCGGCCAGGAAGCGGTCCCGGTCGAGCCCGGACTCGGTCGTGAACGATCGGAGGGTCTCCTCCGCGTCGAGGAGGAGGAGATGACCGGCGACGGGAGGCTCGTCGGGGTCGAGTCCCATGGCGTGCAGCGTCTCCACGAGTGCCTTGCGGTGCTGGGAGGTGGCGACCACGACGGCCCGGCCCTGCTGGTGGACGCCCTCGGCGACGAAGCGCGCGAGCTCGTCCACGACGTCCTGGTCCTGGACGTAGAAGGACACCGCATGGGCATGCGGTTCCAAGGACAGCTGACCCGTCACTACCTGAGTGTGTGCCTCGCCGACCCGGAAAAGCAACGGACCGGTCAGGAGCGAGATTGTCCGGGTGCAGGATGCCGGCCAGCTCCTCGACGCCGTCGACCAGACGGGTGCCCGGGCGCGCCCAGGCGGCATTGGCGTCGACGGCGTGCACGGGTACGCCGGCCGGCAGCGCACCGCTCGCGACCAGCTCGTCGGCGAGGGCCTGCGACCCCGCCCGGTCGAACCCGCACGGCGCCACGATGACCACCTCGGGCTCGGCGGCGTGGACCTGCTCCCAGGTGACCCGCTGCGACTTCTCGCCGGCCGTGCCGAGCAGGGGTCTGCCCGCCGGCGGCCTCGATCATCTCCGGCACCCAGTGGCCCGGCGCGAACGGCGGGTCGGTCCACTCCAGCAGCATCACCCGCGGCCGCGGCGCGGCCGGCCACGCGCCGTCGTACCGCTGACAGGCGCTCCCGCAGCCCCGCCACCAGCTCGGTGGCCTCGGCCTCGTGGCCGGTCGCCTTGCCGAGGGTGCCGATCGAGTCGAACACCTCGTCCATCGTGTGCGGGTCGATGGTGAGCACCTCGGCGGTGCAGCCCAGGTGGGCCAGCGCGTCGTCCACCACCGACACGTCCACCGCGCAGACCGCGCACAGGTCCTGGGTGACCACGAGATCGGCATCGAGGCCCGACAGCGCGCCCTCGTCGAGGTGGTAGAGGTCCTCGCCGCGCGACATCGCCGACGCCACGAACGCGTCGATCTCGGCCGGAGCCAGGCCCTCCGGCATGGCCGAGGTCGAGACGATGGTCCGGGTCCGCGCCTCGGCCGGGTGGTCGCACTCGAAGGTCACGCCCACGACGTCGTCGCCGGCCCCGATCGCGAACAGGATCTCGGTCGTCGACGGCAGCAGGGACACGATGCGCACGCCAGCACCCTACGATCCTGCGGGTGGACGACCCGACCCTGACCGTGCTCGCGCTGCTCGCCCTGGCCGGGCTGGCAGCGGGCTTCGTGGACGCGGTCGTCGGCGGCAGTGGGCTGATCCAGATCCCGGCGCTGCTGCTGGGCCTGCCAGGGGCGAGCCCGGTGCAGGTGTTGGCGACCAACAAGCTGGCCTCGATCTGCGGTACGACGGTGAGCAGCGCGACCTACTACCGCCGGGTCCGCCCCGACCCGCGGACCTTCGGTCCGCTGATGCTGCTCGCGTTCATCGGGTCGGTGCTGGGCGCGCTGGCCGCCTCGCTGATCCCGGCGTCGGCCTTCGCCCCGATCGTGCTCGTGGTGCTGATCGTGGTCGGCGCCTACGTGCTGCTCAAGCCGCGGCTCGGCGAGGTGACGGCGCTGCGGTTCTCCGGCCACCGGCACACCGCGGCGGCGATGGTGACCGGGCTCGCGATCGGCTTCTACGACGGCGCCCTGGGGCCGGGCACGGGCAGCTTCTTCGTGTTCGCCCTCGTCGGCCTGCTCGGCTACAACTTCCTCGACGCCTCGGCCAAGGCGCGGCTGGCCAACTGGGCGACCAACCTCGCGGCGCTGTGCGTGTTCGTCCCGCAGGGCGCCGTGCTGTGGAAGGTCGGGCTCGTCATGGGCCTGAGCAACCTCGCCGGCGGGTACGTCGGTGCCCGCACCGCCGTTTCCCGCGGCACCCGGTTCGTGCGGGTGTTCTTCATCGTGGTCGTCTCGGCCTTCATCGTCCGGATCGGCGGGGAGGTGCTGGGGTTCTGGGGGTGACCGTCCGCGCTACATCTGCTGTGGCACGTGACAAACCAGACGTAGCGCGGCCCTTGCCCTGCGCGCGGGACAGCACACAGGGTGGAGCGCGTGAAATGGATGACGGCGTTCCTTGACCTCCCGAGGGGCGATCTCGACCGGACCGTCCGGTTCTGGCGGGACGTGACCGGGTACGGGCTCTCCTCGACCAGAGGAGAGCGTGACGAGTTCGCGACCCTGCTGCCCCGCGAGGGCGAGTCGCACCTGCGCGTCCAGCGCCTGCGCGACGGTGGCCCCCGGATCCACCTGGACCTGCACGTCGACGACGTGGGCGAGGCGGCCGACCGGGCGTCCCGGTTCGGTGCCCGGCGCACGACCTCGCCGAACGGTGGTGTTTCGACGATGAGGTCTCCGGGTGGACTCACGTTCTGCTTCGTGCCCCATTACGGCGGTGAGGGCGCCCGCCCAGCGGCATGGTCGAACGGTCACACCTCAGTGGTGGACCAGGTCTGCCTGGACATCCCGAGAGAGCAGCACCGCAGCGAGCTCACGTTCTGGCAGGAGCTGACCGGGTGGGAGCTCAGTCAGTCGTCCGGGGAGTTCCACCACCTCGCCCGACCGGAGGGGATGCCGTTCCGGCTCCTTCTCCAGCTGCTGGGCGAGGAGACCGGGCCGGTCCGGGCGCACCTCGACCTCGCCACCACCGACCGCGACGCCGAGGTCAAGCGGCACGAGGGGTTGGGTGCCGAGCGGGTCGCGCGGCACGAGCACTTCACCGTGCTGCGGGACCCCGCCGACTCGCCGTACTGCGTGACCGACCGTGACCCCGAAACCGGGGTGCTGGCCTGAGAGCCGCCCGCTAGCGTGGCGATCGTGAGCGAACCCACCGATCGCACCAACCCTCCCCTCGCCGCCGGCGAGGTCGAGACGCCTGCTGGCCTACCTCGACTACCAGCGCAACACCCTGCGCCGGAAGACCGAGGGCCTGACCCAGGCCCAGCAGGCCACCCGCCTCGAGCCGTCCACCCTGACCCTCGGCGGCCTGCTCAAGCACATGGCCCTGGTCGAGGACTGGTGGTTCAGCGTGGTCCTCCTCGACAACCCGGACGCCGAGCCGTGGCAGGGCCTGGACTGGGACGCCGACCCGGACTGGGAGTTCCGCACCGCCGCCGACGACAGCCCCGAGGAGCTGCGCCGGCTGCTGGACGACGCGATCGCCGCCGCTGACCGGAACATCCGGCAGGTGGTCCACGATGGCGGGCTGGACGCGCTGTCGGTCCGCGAGAGCCACCACGCCGAGGAGGGTCGCTTCAGCCTCCGCTGGATCCTGCTGCACATGATCGAGGAGTACGCCCGCCACAACGGCCACGCCGACCTGATCCGGGAGTCGATCGACGGGTCCACCGGCGAGTGACCATCCGGGGCGCCACCGCCGACGACTGGCCGCGGATCTGGCCGATCTTCGACGCCACCGTCCAGGCGGGGGAGACCTACGCGTTCCCGATGGACCTCACGATCGAGTCGGCGCGGGGCTGGTGGATGGAGCAGCCGCCCGGGCAGACCGTGGTCCTCGAGGAGGCCGACCGGATCCTCGGGACCGCCAAGATGGGCCCCAACCGTCCCGGCCACGGCGACCACATCGGCACCGCGTCGTTCATGGTCGCTCCCGAGGCGCGGGGTCGTGGTGTCGGGCGCGCGCTGGCGGAGCACGTCGTGCAGTGGCACCGCGACGAGGGTTACCGCGGCATCCAGTTCAACGCGGTGGTGGAGACCAACGTCGCCGCCGTACGCCTGTGGCAGGACCTCGGCTTCGAGATCGTCGGCACGGTGCCGGGCGCCTTCCGCTCACCCGAGCACGGGTACGTCGGCCTGCACGTGATGTTCCTGTCGCTGGCCTGAGCGACTAGCGTCCGGTCATGGTCGAGCACGAGCGAGCCGGAGCTAGGTGGTCCGGCCAGCACCGCCTGCTCGGACCGGCACCGCTCCCGCTGATCGTCGGCCGCCGCCACGGACGAACGGAGCAGCTCGACCACCTCGCCGCGCGTCCGGTCGGGAGCGTCGTTCCAGTGGGTCAGGTCGAGGACATGGATCGCGCGTACCGGTGGTCCGGGACACCAGCGGACCGGCCGCACGGCGTCCTCCCGCAGGCTGTGCCAGATCAGGTCCAGAGTCCGTTGGACTGGCTGTGATCGCACCGCCTCGGGTCCCCCGCCGGCCTGTACGACTGCTCCGACCAGGCAGGCGCCGGTCACTGGATGGTCCGTGGTCAGGCGCATCGTCCGGCGCGGTGACCGCCCGGGTCCTGCCGCCCATGTCCACAGCGAACCAAGCGCCCTGGACCCAGCCGCCGCGGACGATCTCGATGGCTTGCTCGAGCAGGGTGCGGATGGCGTGCAGTTGGGCGAGCTGCGCCGACAACGCATCGACCCTCCGAAGCCGGAGCCGCTTGCGGCTCGTCGTTCACGACGCGGGAGAACCACGTCTCCACTCTGCTCCGCTCCGCCGGGGAGGACAACCAGCAGATTGATCATTCGTTCACAGGCGGCGTACAGGCTGGCGTCAGCACTCACTCAGCATGCGGGTCCAGTGTGGGGCACGGGTGGGCGAAACCGCGTCCACCCGATTGCGAATCGACGGGAGCGGGCGGCGTGAGCAGAGCACATAGACAAGGCGGGGCCACAACGCCGAGGACCTGGTTCGGACGCCCGTTGCCCCGCCCTGCTGAGGACCTCGAGGACCAGGGCCTGGGGTTCGACGTCGAGACCGTGCTCAACCGCCGGGCGGTCCTGCGGGGGGCTGGTCTCGGCGCGGTCGGGCTCGGGCTGGCGGCGTGCAGCAGCGACTCGGGAGGACGCCAGCTCGTCCGAGTCGACGGCCGCGGCGAAAGGGGAGATTCCGGCCGAGACCGCGGGACCGTTTCCGGGCGACGGCTCGAACGGGCCCGACGTGCTCGAAGAGAGCGGGATCGTCCGTAGTGACATTCGATCCAGCTTCGGCGACGCGACCGGTACCGCCGAGGGAGTTCCGATGACGCTCGAGCTCACGGTCAGCGACCTGGCCGAGGGAGGCTCCGCCTTCGCCGGGGCCGCGGTGTACGTGTGGCACTGCGACCGCGAGGGAAGGTACTCGCTCTACTCCGAGGGCATCCAGGAGCAGAACTACCTGCGGGGTGTGCAGGTGGCTGACGCGGACGGCATCGTGCGCTTCACGAGCGTCTTTCCCGCCTGCTACCCCGGCCGCTGGCCACACATCCACTTCGAGGTGTATCCCGACCGGGACAGCATCACCGACTCCACCAACGCGATCGCCACGTCTCAGGTGGCGCTGCCCGAGGCGATCTGTGATCGGGTGTACGCCACGACCGGATACGAGCAGTCGGTGTCAGGTCTCAGCGTGCTGAGCCTGGCCAGCGACATCGTCTTCGGGGACGACGGCGGCGCAAGCCAGCTCGGAACCGTCACCGGAAGCGTCGACGACGGCTACGTCGTCATGTTGGCCGTCCGCGTCGACACCTCGACCTAGGGCGAGCAGGCACTCTTATATTTCTCATCTTCGCCAATTGACGCGACGTTTGTGGCAAGGATGGACCGAACCTGCTGGCGAGGCCGAGCCCGTCCGAGGCGGGGCGCGTTGACCAGGATCCTCATGCGGACGGGAAGCACCTCCTAGCGACTGAACCAAGGAGGAAACTCGTGCAACTCATTGCTCCCGTCCGACGACGGACGCAGACAGAAAAAGTGGCCCTCGGGACATCCGCCACTCTGGTGGCGCTGGTGATGGTGTCGGCGTTCGCGGCTCCCGCTGATGCGGCAGGCGCCTACGTGTTCACGAAGGTGGTCGACAGCGTCGCCGACGACTTCAATCCGCAGACTCTCAGGATCAGCTGTCCCTCGATCAACAACCGAGGAGACATCGCCTTCAAGTCGGAACGCAATGCCGAGGACGGTGTAGTGGACGGCATCTATCGAGCGAACGCGGGTGGAGGCATCACGCCCATCATCGAAGTGGCGACGGGAGGTGGCGCCCTCCTCGCCAACGGCAACCCATCGATGAACGACTCCGGTCAGGTCTCGTTCGGGGCCAGTCTGTCTGCCGGCGTACAGACCATCTTGCGTGGCGACGGCACCGTGACAACGACGATCGCCGAAACCAGCGGGCAAAGGAGGGGGTTCGCTACCTTGGGCCGGGAAACGTCGATCAACGACGCTGGTGAGGTTGCGTTCGACGGTCAGCTCGGCTCCGGCGCACGGGGCCTCTTCTCAGGAGCTGGCGGTGCCACCACCACCCACTACTTGAACACGGAGGATGTCTCCGTGGACGGCAACCCGGCCAGCTTCAACGCCACTGAAGATCGCCCCTCGATCAACAACCTCGGGGACATCGCGTTCCACGATGAGATCCAGGGAACCTTCCGCCGGGACATCTTCAGGGGGCAGGAGGAGAGCTTCACCACCATTTCGGCATCCAACCCACCGGCGTCGCTGACGCTCCCCCTCCTCAACAATGGCGGAACCGTGGCCTGGCAGACGGAGTTCGTCGATGAGACCGGATTCGCCGCCAGGGCGATCGTGACGGGCAACGGCGGCACGGCAACGACGGTTGTCGACTCGTCGGGAGCGTTCAACCTTTTCCCCAGCCACGCCATCAACAACACCGGGGCGGTTGCGTTCAGCGCCACTCTGGATGACGACAACCTCGGAATCCCTGCCATCTATGTCGGACCCAACCCCAAGAAGGACCGGGTGATCGGCCCTGGTGACAAGCTGGATGGCGGGACCGTTGTCGGCCTCAACTTCTGCGAGGAGGGGCTCAACGACTCCGGCCAGCTGGCGTTCGTCGCCGAGATCGAGGATCGCAGCGGCGACGTCCGGGTAGGAGTATTCCGGGCCACGCTCAGAAGGTAAGCAGGAGCCTGCCGGGGTGACTGTCAGGCGGTCGAGGAGAACTTGACGCCGGTGTTCGCGCGGCACCGGTACCCGGTGGGCAGTTCGGCTCGCACGGCGGTGGGCAGTTCGGCTCGCACGGCGGTGGGCAGTTCGGCTCGCACGGCGGTGGGCAGTTCGGCTCGCACGGCGGTGGGCAGTTCGGCTCGCACGGCGGTGGGCAGTTCGGCTGGCACGGGGGTGGGCAGTTCGGCTGGCACGGCGGTGGGCAGTTCGGCTGGCACGGGGGTGGGCAGTTCGGCTGGCACGGGGGTGGGCAGTTCGGCTGGCACGGGGGTGGGCAGTTCGGCTGGCACGGGGGCGGGCAGTTCGGCTGGCACGGTGGCGGGTCGCAGCGCGGGTGGCACGGTGGCGGGTCGCAGCGCGGGTGGCACGGCGGGTCGGCCCGGTGACGGTCGAGGATCGTGGCCCGGCCACGTGAGTCGGCCAGGATCGCCCCTCTGGCCCCGAACAGGCGGAGGTAGAAGGTCTCGTTGCGCTCGTCGCGCCGGTCCGTGAACGTCTCCACGCTGACCCAGGCGCGCGTGCTGCCTGGGCGGAAGCTCCGCGAGCCCGACAGCGCGTCGTAGTCACTGCCTCCCCGAGCGGTGCCGTCGTCGGTGAAGAAGTGGACGGTGACCCACCGGCGGCTGGGCTTGAACAGGCGCAGCTCGAATCTCGCGTCGTCACCCTCGAAGACCGCGTCGTCGTCGACGGACAATCGTGGACGGGTCGCTGTAGCGCTGCGTGCGAGGGTGGGGGTGGCGACGGGGGGCCGCAAGCCACCCTCGGTGACGGAGGGGTCCTGGGTTGGCAGGGCCGTCGCCGCGACCGCGGACGCGGGCAGCTGCGCCAGGCCGGAGACGATGAAGCCGGCTACGAGCAACCCACCGGCGCGTCGTCGACTGCCCAGGTGACGGCCCGGAGACTTAGCGAACGTCCTGCCGAGATTCAGGCCCGGCACATGCATGACTGGCCTTCTAGATCTCTTGTCCCCAACCCCCATTCTTGAGCGTTCGTTGAAGATTCAAAAGGCACACATGGGCCAGCCCGATGGGGCCATGGATCGGGGGAGGGTCGAGGCGGGTTGCGTGTCAGGTCGCCTCGGGGAACTTCACGCCGGTGTTGGCGTGGCAGCGGTACCCGTACGGGTTCTTCGCCAGGTACTGCTGGTGCACGTCCACGTAGTAATCGAGGAGCCCCAGGTCCCCGAAGTGCGCGCACCCGCATCGAGGAGCGGATGTCTCCGCAGCGCATCGCATGCGGCACGCTCAGCCAACGATTTGTCCCTCAGTCGGCATTGGGGGACGCCACGCCGTGTTCGACGTCCCCGGGGAGCGGGGTAGGCCGGGGTCGTCGGCGGTTGCGGCCCAGCTGGCCAGGAGGTTCAGGCCGTCCTGGGTGGGGGAGCCGGGCTCGGCGGTGTAGGTGAGGAGGCTCTGGCCGGGGTCGGCGGGCAGCGGGAAGGACTCGAAGGGGAGGTCGAGGTCGCCGACGACGGGGTGGTGGAGGAGCTTGATGCCGCTGGTGTGGATGCGGACGTTGTGCGCGGCCCAGCGTCGGCGGAACTCCTCGCTGCGGGTGGAGAGCTGCCCGATCAGGTCCGAGAGTTCCCGGTCGTAGGGGTCGCGGCCGGCTTCGGCGCGCAGCAGGGCGACGGTGTCGTTGGCGGCCTTGTCGTAGTCGCGGAAGAACTCCGTGGCGTGGGGGTCGAGGAAGACGAACCTGGCGTTGTTGGCCGGTCGGGCGGGGTCGGCGTAGATCGGTGAGTACAGCGCGAGCCCGAGGTCGTTGGCGGCGAGGATGTCGAGGCGGCCGTTGAGCACGAAGGCAGGAGCGCCGGTCATGGAGTCGAGGATGCGTTGGACGGTGGGCCGGACTCGCTGACGGGCCGGGCGGCGGCGCGGCGGGCGGGTGCTGCCGGCGGTGCGGAGCAGGTCCTCCAGGTGCGCTCGCTCCGCCTCGTCGAGCTGCAGAGCGTGGGCGAGTCCCTCGATCACGCTGTCGGAGACGCCGGTGGCGTTGCCGCGCTCGAGCTTGGTCATGTACTCCGGGGAGATGCCGGCCAGGCTGGCGACCTCGGAGCGTCGCAACCCCGGCACCCGGCGGCGGTCTCCGCCGTACACAGGGAGACCGGCTTGCTCAGGGGTGATCCGTGCCCGGCGTGTGGAGAGGAACTCGCGGATCTGGGCACGGGTGTCGCCTCGGACATCGCGGTGGTCGCTCCCCTCGGTCATGTCTCGACTCTACGGGCGGTTCCGGCCGGTCGGGGGTCCCTGCCGGTACCCCTCTCGCAGGGGCTCCCACGTTCGCGGCGCGGCTGGTTCCGTAGTGGGTGCCACCGCCGATCAGGCGGTGGGTCCTACAGGCAGAACCCCATCCCACACAGCCCCACCAGAAGGAAGAGCACAGCCGTGAGCGAGAAGAAGGTTTGGTTCATCACCGGCGCCGGTCGAGGCCTCGGTGTCGACATCGCCAAGGCGGCCCTGGCTGCCGGCCACGCGGTGGTCGCCACCGCCCGCAACGCCGAGTCCGTCACCAAGGCGCTCGGTGAGCACGACGACCTGCTGGCAGTCGACCTCGACGTCACCGACCCCAGTGCCGCCCAGGCCGCCGTGCACAGCACCGTGGAGCGGTTCGGCCGGCTTGACGTGCTGGTGAACAACGCCGGCAGCTTCCAGGCCGGGTTCTTCGAGGAGATGGCGCCCGAGGCGTTCCGCTCCCAGATCGAGACCACCCTGTTCGGGCCGGTCAACGTCACCCGCGCCGCCCTCCCGCAGTTGCGCGCCCAGGCTACGGCCTGGTGATGACGATCTCCTCCACCGCCGGCATCGCGGTGGCTGGTGACTTCCTGACCGCCTACGCCGCCTCGAAGTTCGGCGTCGAAGGCTTCATGGAGGGACTGGCCCCCGAGGTCGCGCCGTTCGGAATCAAGACCATGATCGTCGAGCCCGGGTTCTTCCGCACCGAGCTCCTCACCCCGCAGTCCACGCAGTACGCCGAGCCCTCGATCGAGGACTACGCAGAGCGCACGAAGCAGACCATCGAGGCCTGGCGGGCATGGACGGCAAGCAGGGCGGCGACCCCGCCAAGCTCGCCGACGCCCTCGTCGCACTCGCGGCCATCGCGGAGCCCCCGGTGCGCTTCGCCGCCGGCGCCGACGCCGTGGCCACCTTCGAGCAGAAGGCCAGCGAGCTCCTCGCCCAGGCCGATGCGCACCGCGAGCTGTCCACCAGCCTCGCCCACGACGACGCCTGACCCCATCCACGAGGTGACCCAACTCGTCAGGACGTGTCGGGGAATCTCACGCCCGTGTTCGCGTGACACCGGTACCCATTTACGTGCTTTGCCAGGTACTGCTGGTACTTGCGTGCGTAGTAATAGAGGGCCGCTCGCCGGCCGAAGCGCACGGATCTGCCGATGATTGCGCACGTGCTGAGTGCACTCGGTGATCGCGCGACGCCGCGAGGTTTCCTGTTCGTGCTGGGTGGGTATCGGGAGGTCGGGAGGCGAGTGCCATGTCCAGCCACATCGAACGGGGCGGCGATCGCGGAGATGCCCCCGGACATGCCTGGTACCACGTTGACCAGATAGATGGCTGCGCGGTCGTGCGCGCAGGCGGGGAAATCGACACGCGCACGGTTCACGGATTCGACGAGGTCGTGACGGAAGCCGTCAGCCTGTCTTCTCATCTGATCATCGATCTGGCTCAGGTGACTTTCGTCGACTCCTCGGGGCTAGGGGGGCTGATCGTTGCTCGCAGGAGCGCAAGGAAACGCGGCGGCTCGGTCTCGTTGGTCTCTCCCCCGCCGGCGGTTCACCGGCTGCTGGGTTCAACGCAACTCCAAGATGTCTTCGCCATCTATGACTCGCTGGCCGAGGCCATCAACGCCGCCACGCAGCCATGATTCCTGGGCATCCCCTCGGACAGGGGCCGCCGCCGCCGCCGAAGCGGACCGCACGCTCATGCCGCAGACAGTGCGCTCGGATCTGCGGGTAAGCGGGCGCGCAAGAGTGCAGCGCACCGACGCCGACGCGACGGTCTTGGTTAGCCCAGAGGACCTAGAACTCCCGAGGTCCCCTGAGTGCGAAGGATGCCCAGACCGCCTTGGAACCGGCCCCGTTCTCGTTGGTCCCCCAGCCAAGGCTGACGCTGTCCACAATCTCCAGCCCACGACCGGACAGATCCATGGCTTGGGCGGCACGCCGGGTAGGGAGCGCTCGTGATTCGTCTCGCACCGTCAGCAGCACGGCCTGGTCCGAGGCCGCCAGGTTCACGCTGAATGCCGTCTGCGCGTGCACCAACGCGTTGGTGGCAAGTTCGCTGGTCACCAGTCGAACAGGGTCGACGAGGTACAACAGCCGGTGATCAATGAGGTGTTGAGAGACGAAGGTGCGGGCGTGAAAGGCACTGGTTGGCGAGGCTTCGAAAGTGGCCTCGTGCGACCAGTAGGACGCGTTGCCCGCCATGTTGGTCCCCCGACCTTCGGCGCTAATGGATGCGGCCTGCACCTGGGCGGTGTCCAGGCGAGACCCACAATACGTCAGCGGGTCACAGCGAGGCGCGTGAATAAACGCCCGGGGATTCCCCGTTCCTACGAAGCGGTTGCCTGCCTGTGGACGCTCATGGCTCCCTTCTGTGTCAAGACACCTTGGGGAGTGGGGGCCTAGGGTGGTTGGTGGCGGGTCCGGGAGTGGCTTGTCCGAAGAGCCGGTGTTGGGGTTGTGAGCCGGTCGCGCTGGAGTCAGAGTCGTTGCCCCGTTGCCCTCCCGGGCCCGTCCTCGTTGCCTGTGGATCGAGTCGTCGAGCATGGTGCGGTAGACGATGTCGGACAGTCGGCGTTTGAGGCATCGCATGGCTTCCATCGAGGTCTTGCCGGCGGCCTTCTTGCGGTCGTAGTAGGCGCGGCCTTCGGTGGGGTTGCGCAGCTGGACGGTGGCCATGATGTGCAGCACGCGGTTGATCTGCCGGTTCCCGCCGCGGGACAGCCGGTGCCGGACGTGGTCGCCGGAGGAGGCGTCGATGGGGGCGGTGCCGGTCCAGGACGCGAAGTGGTTGCGGTCGGGGAACCGGGTGATGTCGCCGACCTCGACCAGCAGCCGGGCGGCACCGGAGGGTCCGATGCCGTGCAGGTCCAGCAGGTGCGGTGCCGGTGGCGGCGACCAGGTCCTTGAGTTCCTTGTCCGCGGCCTTCTTGCGGGCGTAGATCCGCTCCAGGTCGGCGACCAGCTCGGCGGCGACCCGCCGGCGGGTCTTGCCGACCACGTCGCGGGGACGGACCTTGGCGAGCAGCGCCTTGGCCTGGGCGGCGGAGAGGTCCTTCTTCGCCCCGCCGGGCAGCAGTTCCAGCAGCAGCGGGTGCAGCTGGCTGACCTTGCGGGTGTGCTCCTCGCCGAGCGAGCGGCGCCGGTCGACCAGCAGCCGCAGCACCTCGAGCTGCTCGTCGGCGACGACCGGCCGCAGCCCGGCCATCCGGGTGCCGACCAGCGCGACGGAGTGGGCGTCGGTGGCGTCGGTCTTGCGGCCCTGACCGGTGGCGAAGACCCGCGCCCGGGCCGACAGCTTCGGCGGGCACATCGACGACGTCCTGCGCCGTCGGCGAGCAGCCGATGCGCGACGTGCCGGCCGATGCCCGCTGCACCCCTCGATCGCCCAGACCCGGTCCGGCCACTGGCGACGTAGTCGACGCATCGCCTGGTAGCCCGTCGACGTCGGTGCCGAACCGGCCGCCGCCGAGCACGGTCTCGTCGGCGGTCATCACCTCGATCGTCACCGACCGCTTGTGCGGGTCCATCCCGATCACGACCCGCTGCGTCCTGCTGCTCTCATCGCGTCCTCCGTTGCTCGAACCGATGTGGTTGTCGAGCCGGGAGGGCACCGCTGCTTCGAGCAGAGCAATCCCTTCTTGAGCCACTCCCGCCCTGGCGGTGCCCGGGCCGCGCAGGCCAGATGAGAGCCACACGACGCAGCGTGGGCAGCCGAAATGAGAGCGACAGCCCGGGCACCTCGACCGAGCCTCGCCAGACTCGGTCCTGCGGTCAATGAAACAAGCAGCCGATCTGCGTGCGGGCCTCGTCGAGTCGGCACGCCGGGGTGCTCGACGAGGATTGACGCGGCGCGACGCCTTCGGTTTCGCATTCAATCGAAATTCTGGCCTAGTCCACCCGCCCCAGGAGGGTTAGGAACTACCTGCCCGGGTATGCCCCTCATGCGTCTCGATTTCGTTGGCGTGTGCGGAGTGTGCCGAGGGCATCGAGCCTGACCGGCAGCCCGCTTGGGTGGCGCGGTACGAGGTCGCGGGCGCGGGAAGACGACTGCTGATGGCCGCACGCGCTCTGCCTCTGGGCACCGAACCCCCGGGATCCGGGATCGTCAGGATCACCGGCCGCTACCGGTTGCCCTCTGACGTCGCCAGCGAGCTCAAGCACGTGCTCGCGGAGAATCCACAGATCGTGATCCTCGACCTGGACGTGATGGCCGGAAACTCACACCGCCTACCCGAGGTGCTCGAACCGGTAGCCACCTATCTCGCCGCGTGGCCCGGCACGCTCATCGTGGTCGGTGTGCCCGACCCAGCGACATCCGCGTCTCTACTGCCGCCGACCATCATCGACCGGGTCCTGCTGGATCGTTGCCCTGACGAGGGCCTGGCACGTGCCCGAGACATCGTCCCGCACCAGGATCAGACCACCACCTACCTGCCACCGGTCCCCCTGGCGTCCGAGTCCGCGCGGGCGTTCACCCGCCGAACCCTGCACAGATGGGGGCTGGAAGACCCCGCCTGGCCCACCAGTCTCGTGGTCAGTGAGCTCGTCACCCACTCCATCCTGCAGGAGGAGACCGCCCTGGACCTCACCCTGAGTCGCGTGGACGAACGGATGCGGATCGCGGTACACGACTACGGCTCGGACAACCTGCAGATCAGGCAGCTGGCCGAACCCACCGATCCCCTGGAGGACCCACTGCACCATCGTGGACTGCTCGTGGTGAGAGCGCTGACCCGCTGCTGGGGTGTGTTCCCGTCACGCATCCACGGCAAGACCGTCTGGGCAGTGATGGGGACCAGCTAGGTGCTGCCAGCACGCGACTGACGCGGGGCTCAACAGTCGAAGCCGGCGTTTCGGAGGTGTCCGCTCATGCCGCTGATCGTGAGCTCTGACGTGCCGATGACAGGGCGCCCCTGCGGTGCCCAGCGTCATGATCGGGACTTCAACGCACATCACCGCTGCGGTCGTAGTAGCGAGCCATGAGCTCCCAGTACGCCAGCAGCAGCCCCATCTCCAACGCCGTGGCTGCCGCGGCCGGCATCGCGCGGCGCCGGCGGGCGGCGACCATCGCGACAAGCCCCGCGGCGGTCGCGGCGATGTCGACGGCCATCGCGGTGTCCATCGGTCGCTCGGCGATCCACTGCTCCTCACCAAGCACCGCCCGGGTCGCCCATGCCCGCTCGTGCGCGGGTTTGCCGAACACCACCGGGTTGACCGCCATCCACACGCCGACCAGCGCGGCGTCGCGCCAGCTGCGTCGCCACACCGGGACGAGCATCAGCGGTGCGCTCGCCCACCTCGTCCACGCGCTCCACGGATTGCTGTGCCGCGCGAACACCGCCCGCTTGACCTTCCGCCAGTCCTCCATCGACGGGCTCCTTCCGACCCTGCCTCCCGGTCAGATGTCACTCTGGGGCCCGCTCCCATGTGCCGTGGGGTGCATGGAACCCCACGGCCCACAGCGGCGCGTCGACCTCCCCGGCCAACGTAACTGACTGTCATGTCTCTGACATGAGCCCCTGGTCGAGTTCGATCCGAGCGCAGGTCATCGAGAACGTGTCGCCGTTGGAGCGCTTGCTTCAGGTGCGGGCCAAGCGAGCTACGCGGAGAATGCGGCCCCACGATCCGCGCTTGGCGGCGCGCCCAACTCGTCCGACCATGCCGCGATGAGGTCGATCGTGCCGAAGAGCGGACGAATCCGAACACAGCCGGAATCGAGTCGTGATGAGGAGGGGCTCATGGCGCTGGCCACGATCGTCGCCACTCGGTCCGCGACGTAGCCACGGTCCTCCGCGACTTCGCGACCGAGGTCATCTCAACGCGGGAGAGCCGCCCAAAGCGGCCGAGCAGGGTGTGGACCAGCTGCTCCCTGCCGGGACGGCCGGCCCGGGGAGCCGTTTGAGAACTGCACTCACTCGCCCGGCGGCACCTGGAAGGCCCGGACCTCGATCCGGCCACCGAGGGCCTTCGACGCCCGGGCGGCCCAGCCAAGGGCGGCCTCCTCGTCAGCGACGTCGATCACCCAGAAGCCCCCAAGGTACTCGGGAGCCTCGACGAAGGGCCTGTTGACGGTGCTCAGCGACTCACCGGTGTTGTCGACAGTGATCGCGCTCGAGGGCGGCATCAGGCCTCCAGCGAAAACGAAGGCGCCGGTCGACGTCAGCTCCTCGATGATCGCACCGGTGGCAGCCATGGCCGCCTCCAGCTCGGCCGGGTCCATGGTCTCCATTGTCGGCTCCTCATCGGAGTCGTGCGGAACGGACAGCAGGTATTGGCTCATGCCCTGTAGGACCGTCCTCGACGCGGGAACTCATCGGTCGAATCCGCTTCCGCTTCGGAGGAGCTGAGAATCGGTAGCCGTCGGTGAGCCGCCCGGCCACCCGATCCGGTCGACCTGGTCGTCGAGCACCATTCCGGCGACGCTCGGTGACCTCGGCGCCTAGTGGCGATGAGCCCGGCTCCCGGCTTGTGCTCAGCAGCCCGCAGCAGGATCTCGTTGCCTTCGGATCTGTCGCAGCCAGGTTCGACGCTGCGACCATCCGCACAGCCGCGATCCGCTCGAGCCTGCCGATGCGCGTGCGGAGCGCGCATACTCTCGAGAAAATGAAGAAGAATCTCTGGTCCAGGCAGCGCTCCATTCTCGTGGGATTGGGACTGATCGGCGTCGTGCTAGCGCTGACTTGGGTCGTCCTCTACCTCAACGCTGGAGCCACAAGCGCCCCGTAGAAGTCCGCCGCGCCCCGCCCGCTCATGCCGCGATCCGCTCGTTCGGACCGATGATCGACCTGGCGCGTGGAGGCCGGGCCGACGTGGCTATCGGGGGCTCACCCACGTCGGCCCGGCTGGTTTAGGGGGATACCCCTCGCGCCGGGGATCAAAACCTCCCCAAAGTCGCGAGAGGATTTCGGTCGCATAGCCCCCCGTTCCTGCGCAGCCGTGACCGCCATGGAGACTGCTGCTTCCAGATCCGGTCGGCCCAGACAAAGACTCCGGGGCGCCCCGCCTGCTCCGCATCGACCAACCGATGAGAACGCCGCCGACGGCAGCGGCCAGATGGGTCACGACAAGTAGCAGGTCCACGACGGAAGGCTAGGCCGCCGAGTGACACCGGCCTCGGCCTGATCAGGCTCGGCTCGCCAAGGCTCGCTCCGACGGCCGCGACGGCTACGACCGGCATCCACGCCAGGCCACCTACCGCCGAGCCGACCGGAACAACCCGGACCTGTGCCGGTGAAAATCGTCCTGACGCCCTTCTGGATCTGAAGCACGCCTCGCCTACGGTGCTGGGCTCAACCCGTGGCTGCCGGGGCGGACGGCACCAAGTACGGAGACCACGGCTCCATGGTGAGTCTCACTCACATCCGCTCATGCCTGCGGGCTGTGCGTGCGTCTCATGCCAAGGAACTGACCTACGGCCAGTGCTTGCCCAGCCGGCGCAGCGGTCGTCCGAGCGCAGGGTCCCGATGCCAGTTGCGGTCGATCACGCCGCCAAGGGGGGTGGCGAGCGGCGATCCGGGCATCGTCGGCGCGGTCGTCTGCCGCAATCGCTGACCGGTCTATTGGTCCTTCCGGTTGTTCACGCGGTACGCCACGATGGCCCCCCCACCGATGATGACTAGGAAGACCAGCGCCAGGATCAGGTAGACACCTGTGCTTGTGATCATTACAAGCATGCGGCCCGCACCCTCTTTCACTCGACGGGCGAATATCTTGTCCCTCACCGGGCCGCCCTCGTCTCAACCGTAGCGGACCAATCGCTGCTCGGGTGTTTACGGAGCCAGCCGGTGCACGTCGCCGGGGGTAGTGAACTGTCATCGGCAGATCACGTAGCCCGCGTCACCGGTGATCGCCTACTCAGACCGTCGCATCCCGGGCCGAGCGGACTGAGGCAGTCCCAGGGACTGGCCAGATGTTCCCGGGTGAGTCGGGACTCGGAACCCTTGTGCCAGTTGGTTCGCGCGGAACACCCTAGAACCGAAAGCCGGGATGACCGGCCGCCGTAGTCGAACCGGGGAGCACGCCCAATCGGGCACCGGCTGAGTGATGGGCAGCCTCAATTGCTGACGTACTCCGCGGGGACGGGGGAGGTAATGAGCTTGTTGACACGGTCCTACCGACGCCTACTGGTGCTGGTGAGCGGCGTCTGCTGCGCGCTGTCACCTGTCAGTCCGGCGGGCGCCACAGGTGCGGCCCCGGGGGAAGTTGATGGAGGCTGGTCGGCTTCGATCGTGCTGGCCTCACGTGCGTGTTGTCCCTATGGTCTCGCATCAGCCGGACGACGGGCCGTGTTCGCGGGGATGGGGTTCGGGTTCGACCGAGTCTCGGCGCGACGCAGCGGCCCCGGCGGGGTCTGGCACCCGAGGGCTGGGCTTGGCCGCGGCACCGGCTTCACGGTTGCGGCGGCCAGCCCGTTCGGTCGTGCGGCGGTCGCCTGGGACGCGCAGCGTCGCGACGGCGCCCGGGTGGTGAGGGTCGCTACCACCGGCCGGAAGACAGCATGGCGGCAATCGCGGGACTTCCGTCGAGACACGCCAATGGGCCCGGGCGACCTCATCGATGCCAACGTGCGGTCGGTCGCGATCAACGACGCGGGCGCCGCCGCCGTGGCGTGGCTCAGCGCGCCCGATGAGCACGCAGGCCCTAGCCCGACGCCGGCGGTCCTTCATGTTGCCTACCGCCCGGCCGGCGAGGCGTGGGGTCGCCCGTTCGCGGTGTTCAAGACTCAGGCGAGATTCCCGGAACCAACATCGGTGGCGATCACCCCAGGCGGCCGGGTGATGGTTGCCTATCGGATCGGCTCGGGGGTGTTCATGCGGACTCGGCTGCCCCTGCGAGGTTGGGTTGCCCCGGTGCGCCTCGCCTTCGGAGAGCGCCGGGGAGCCGGCGGCGTGCCGGAGCTCACCGTTGCCCCCGACGGCCGTCACGCGGTGGTGATGTGGCGAACGCCCGGCAGCAGTGCCCTCCGCGCCGCCCACTACCAGCGAGAGCGCTGGGGGCGACCGCAGTTCGTGACCCGGGGTGTGACACCGCGTGGCTGGGATGTCAGCCTGAGCCAGGCGCGTGCGCCTTTCGTCGGCTGGCTCGACCAGAATGGCGACCTCGTGACGGGACGCTGGCACCCCAGCACCGGCAGGGTCAGCAGCCGGGTTGTCCTGGCTCGGGCGGAGACCGCACGGCGTGCTGTCCGGATTCAAATGGCCAGCTCGCCGCACGGAGACACCGCCATGGCATGGACCCAACCCAACGACCGGACCACCGAGTTCCTGGACGTCGCCTACCGTCCCCGATCGGGCGGGTGGTCCACCCCGCATCGCGCGGACGCCAGGCCACAGCGGTTCATCCCGTTCGCGGTGGGCGTCCGCTCAGACGGCCGCGTCGACCTTGTCTGGACTCGAGAGACCAACTCCCGCCTCCTGTACAGCAGCCTCGATCCGTAGGGCTGTCTCCACTCGACGGCACTTCGTGGTTCGTCCGCTCCAGGACATGCCGGCCTGATCGCGGCATGAGCCGGCAGTTTTCGCGAACCAGTCGCCGTCCGCGCGGAAGCCCGCCGCCCGGAGGCGCCTCCGCTGGTCAGCGCAAGGTTGCACGCCGAGATGCTGCGCGATGAGTTGGAGCCTTCTTCGGCTCTAGCCATGCCATGGTGAAGGGCAGTACGAAGAGGCCGGCCAGCATCAGTGGAATCAGCAGCAAGTTCACATCGGGGCAAGTACCCCGCGAGGCGCTGCGCATCCCCCTGAGGCCTTGGGTGTGTCACGCACAACATCACCGTCGATTCGTCAGTGCGGCCTTGAGCATCGTCCCTTGTCGCGGTTCGGACGGAAGGTGTGTCGACCGGACCGGGCACTGATCGCGGCATGTCCGGACGCTCTGACCGGTGACCAGCGCAGGATTCCCTGTGGTTCTACTGCCGCGGGGCAAGGGGTTGACCGGTCTTGTCGAACATGAAGCACGCCCCGGCGATCTCTGAACTCTCCCGTAGCGCCGATCGTGGGTCCCAGACTGCGGTGAAGGTGATGTTGGTGTCATCGACCTGGACGCCGTAGGCGCACTGTCGTTTGGCAGTAGCGGCGAGTTCAGCCGGCGAGGGGTACTGGTCCAGACCCGGGAGGTTCGCCAGACCTCCGGTCTGCTCGTACTGGTGCGGCTGGTCGCAGGGGACGAACGACTGCTCGGACTTCTTGGGGTGCTCATCCAGGCACGCCCACAGCTCCGCGGGTGGGTCCACGGCGACCCCAGCAGCCGAGTAGGTGGTGGACCGAACGCTGCCGAGGTCCCACGCGGGGAAGACCGCGTCGCAGCGCATCCAGGAAGCGCCGTCAGCGATCTCTTCCCGGCTCGGCAAGAACGTCACGAACCGCCAATGAACCCAATGCTCTAAGTCCACCCCGAGGTAGGCAGCGACGGGATCCCAGCAAGCTCCTTTTGCCTCTTTCGCTTCGGCGATCGTGGGCTCCGACAGCCGCAGCACCTCCACCGTCTCGGTGGTGTGCGGTTCGGCGAAGAGGCCCCGTCCAGCGTTTCCGCTGGTCAGAGCCCCTTTTCGGAGTGGTACCCCCGACCGGATTCGAACCGGCGCTACCGCCTTGAGAGGGCGGCGTGCTAGGCCGCTACACAACGGGGGCGGGCCTTGGAACAGCGGCCTGAACAGTAGCGAAATCGCCCGATCCAGACCAAATCCCGACTCCGTCACGAGGATCGGATCGGGACTTCGCTGGGATACTAGGACTCGAACCTAGACTAACTGGACCAGAACCAGTCGTGCTGCCAATTACACCATATCCCAAGGGTGCTGGGCCCTCTCCAGCGTCGCTGTTCGGGCCGGGGAGAAACCTTACACGCGGCGTTCGGAGGCCTCCAAAACGATCGGATCCGTCCTCGTCGCGAGCCCCATGCGCCGCGCCACGAGCAGCGCGAGACCGAGGTAGACCAACGACTTGATGATCGTCACCGGGACGTCCCACCAACTCCCCCCGGTGGGGTTGAGGGCGCTGCCGAGGTCGAAGAACGCCACTGCCAATCCGAACGCCAGCCAGTTGTTGAGCACGTGGAACGCGATCCCGGCCTCGAGCCCGCCGGTCAAGATCACCAGGACGCCGGCCACGAGGCCGAACGCGAACCGGTCGAAGAAGATCGGAAAGCTCTGCCCGGCGCCGTGGGCGATCGCGAACAGCAGGGCCGACCCGACCACGGCCGCGACCCGGCTTCCGAACAGTCCTCCGAACGCCTGGGTGAGATATCCGCGGAACGCGTACTCCTCCCCCGCCGCCTGAAGCGGCGTGAGCAGCGCGATGACCAGGACGAAGTCACGGACCGTGTCGGTCCACGGGTTCAGGGATCCGCTGATGTCCTGACTCTCGGCTTGCCCGGGCACCAGAGCGGACAGCACCAGGCTCAGGACCAGTGCCACCAGCGACACCGCGAAGCATGCGAGGAGGAACCGCCAGCGAAGGCGCGGGGACACCGACGCCAGCCAGCGCGGTCGGAGGCCGTGCAGGACCCGGATCGTGAACCACGCGACCGGGATCGCAGACGCGAGGGTCAACAACAGGTACGCAAGAGTCAGCGGGGTCGGATCGGTGAAGTCCACGAGTCCTTCGAGGCTGGCCGTGATGTCCTGGCCGTCGATGATGAACCAGGCGGCGAACGGGATCAGCCAGACCGCCGGTGCGATCACGTAGGTACCAATCGCCAGGGTGAGGATCCCCAGGACCGATCGCCACCAGCCTGGGCGGCCACCGCGCAGGATCAGGTGGTAGGGCAGCCCCCCGGGTGTCGGAGGACGGTCGATGGTCACGCCAGCGCACCCTCGAGCCGGGCCAGGCTGCGCTCGCGGCCGAGCAGCTCCAGCGACTCGAAGAGGGGTGGTGAGATCCGGCTGCCGGTCACCGCCACGCGCACCGGCCCGAAGGCGTTCCGCGGCTTGAGACCCGAGCTCCTCGACGAGCTTCGCGCGCAGCGCCTGCTCGATGTCGACCGTCGTCCCAGTCGTCCAGGGCCGCAAGCGCCTCGTACGACGCGCGTACGACGCCGCGGCCACTCTCGTCGAGCACCTTCTCCACGTCGGCCTCGTCGCGGGTGAAGGACTCCTCGTCGGCGAACAGGAAGCCGAGCAGGCCCGGAGCCTCCGCGAGCTTGTTCATCCGCTCGTTGACCAGCGGCATCGCCCGGTCGAGCAGCAGGCGCTCGTCCTCGGTGACCGGGTCGGACAGCACGCCGGCGCGCTGGAGGAACGGGAGTGACCCGCTCGGTCATGTCCTCGAGCGTGATCAGGCGCATGTGGGAGGCATTGATCGCCTCGGCCTTCTTCAGGTCGAAGCGTGCCGGGTTGGGGTTGACGTCCTTGATGTCGAACGCCGTCACCATCTCCTCGAGGGTGAAGACGTCGCGGTCGGGGCCGATCGCCCAGCCGAGGAGGGCGAGGTAGTTGAGCAGCCCCTCGGGCAGGAAGCCCTGCTCGCGGTACAGGAAGAGGTGCGCCTGAGGGTCGCGCTTGGAGAGCTTCTTGTTGCCCTCCCCCATGACAAACGGCAGGTGGCCGAACTCCGGGACCGCCTGTGAGACACCGAGCTCGACCAGCGCCTCGATGCAGCGGGATCTGGCGCGGGGTGCTCGAGAGCAGGTCCTCGCCGCGCAGCACGTGGCTGATCTCCATCAGGGCGTCGTCGACCGGGTTGACCAGGGTGTAGAGCGGGTCGCCGTTGGCGCGGCACAGCGCGAAGTCGGGCACGAACTCGGTCTGGAAGGTGACGTCACCGCGGACCAGGTCGTTCCAGGTGATCTCTCCGTCGGGCATCCGGAACCGGACGATCGGCAAGCGACCCTCCGCCTCGAACGCCGCGCGCTGCTCCGGCCCGAGCTCGCGGCAGAAGCCGTCGTACCCCTGGAGCTTGGACCCGCTGGCCTTGCGGCGTGCGTCGACCTCGTCGGTGGTGCAGAAGCAGTCGTAGGTGAACTTCGAGTCCGCGAGCTTCGCGAGCACCTCGCGGTAGAGGTCGGTGCGCTCGGACTGCCGGTAGGGGCCGTGCGGGCCGCCGGTCAGCGGGCCCTCGTCCCAGTCGAGGCCGAGCCACCGCATGGTCTCCAGCAGCGCGTCGTAGGACTCCTCGGTGCTGCGCTCCTTGTCGGTGTCCTCGATCCGGAAGACGAACGTGCCGCCGTGGTGGCGGGCGAAGACCCAGTTGTAGAGCGCGGCGCGGGCGAGCCCCACGTGCGGAGAGCCGGTCGGGGAGGGACAGAACGCGGACGCGGACGCTCATCGCTTTGCCACCGGGTTGGTCAGCGCTCCGAGACCGGCGACGGAGACCTCGACCTCGTCACCGACCTCCATCGGCCCGACGCCGTCGGGGGTGCCGGTGAGGATCACGTCGCCCGGCAGCAGTGTCATCACGCTGGTGATGTGGGCGATCAGGGTGGGGATGTCGAAGACCATGTCCTTGGTGCTGCCGTCCTGCTTCAGGTCGCCGTTGAGGTGGGTCTGGACCCGTACGCCGTCGGCGAAGGCCTGCGGGTCGAGGTCGGTCTCGATCCACGGACCGAGCGGGCAGAAGGTGTCGAAACCCTTGCTCCGGGTGAACTGCACGTCGCTCCTCTGCAGGTCGCGGGCCGTGACGTCGTTGCCGATCGTGTAGCCGTGGATCACGTCCGTGGCCTTCTCCGGCGGCACGTCGCGGCAGATCCGGCCGATCACGACGGCGACCTCGCCCTCGTAGTGCAGGTTCTCAGTCTGCTTGGGGTAGATGATCGGGTCGCCGGGGCCGATCACGCTGGTGTTCGGCTTCAGGAACATCAGCGGCTCGTCGGGCACGTCGCTGTCCATCTCGGCGGCGTGGGCGGCGTAGTTGCGGCCGATCCCGACCACCTTGCTGCGCGGCAGCACGGGCGCGAGGAGGCGGACGTCCCCGAGGCGGTGCTCCTGCTCGAGCAGGCTTCACGCCGACGTACAGCGGGTCGCCGGCCAGCGCGACGATCACAGCGTCGTCACCGGGCTGGCCGAACTCGTCGAGGTCGCCGGTCAGGACGCCGTACAGGGGGTCCTCCCCCGCGGTGAATCTGCAGATGCGCACGGGCTCGACCCTATCGACCGGTCCTACGCTGGTCCGCGTGGACCTGCAGGTGCTCGACGAGCCGACGTGGCGGGCGCGGGCGGAGGCGCACGCTGCCCGCGTCGACCCCTTCGTCGGGCCGCACCTGGCCCGCCGCCGGGACGGGCAGAAGCATCCGGTCCACGACTTCCTCTTCACCTACTACTCCCAGCGGCCCGCGCAGCTGCGGCGGTGGCACCCGGGGTACGGCGTCGGACTCGCGGACGCACCGGAGTACGCCGGGCTGAAGGGATACCGCAACGGCACCGTCTCCCACGAGTACGTCGCAACTCACTCAACGTTGATTGAGTCGATCCTGCAGCTCTTGCGCGCCACCGCGAGCCGTCCGGCCCAGCTCGGCTGTTTCGGGCTGCACGAGTGGGCGATGGTGCACCGGGCCACGGAGTCGACCGAGGGGACCCGGCATCCGTGGCCGCTCCGGCTGGGTCCGGCCGGCACCGACCAGGTCGTGGAGACCCACCGGATCTCCTGCTCCCACTTCGACGCCTTCCGGTTCTTCACGCCGGCGGCCCGCCCGCTCAACACGCTGTCGCCCACCAGCAGCGACCGGGCGGCGTACGAGCAGCCCGGCTGCCTGCACGGGAACATGGATCTCTACAAGCACGCCTTCCGGCTCACCCCGATGATCTGCTCCGACCTGGTGGCCGAGTGCTTCGAGTTGGCCTGGGAGATCCGGATCATGGACATG
This sequence comes from uncultured Actinomycetota bacterium, assembly GCA_963848795.1. Lineage (GTDB taxonomy): Bacteria > Actinomycetota > Actinomycetes > Propionibacteriales > Nocardioidaceae > Nocardioides. The sequence continues at coordinate 241,306 of CAWKEX010000008.1, read as the reverse complement.
CGGGCGGCTCCGTACGACCTCGACGGCCTCACCCTCGACCCCACGGGCGAGCAGTGGGCTCCGATCAGGGTCGAGACCGTTGAAGGCAAGCGCGAGTACGCCGACCTCCAATGGCGCTTCTCGGAGCGGGCGGCTTCGATCAGAGCACGGCTCATCGAAGAATGCGAGCACCTCGTCACCAGCACCCTGGCCGAGTGAGCACCACACCTCGACCGGACTGATCGGTGTGGCGGCGCCGGCGGATGGTACAACTGCGAGCATGCCTGGGGAGAGCTCGCTGGATCCGGTCTCACGTTTCCGTGACGAGAGGTGGACCGCGGGCGTCATCGGCCTCGGATACGTCGGCCTGCCCCTCGCGGTCGCCGCTTCCGAGGCCGGGCTCGACGTGATCGGCTTCGACATCGCCGAAGACCGAATCGACGCCCTGTCGGCCGGTACCTCACACGTGGGTGACGTGAGCGACGCCGAGCTCCGCGCAGCCCTCGATCGCGGGGCAGTGTTCACCGCCGATCCCTCGCAGCTCGCGCAGGCGGATGCGATCTTCATCGCCGTGCCCAGTCCGCTGGGCCGCAATCGGCAGCCCGACACGTCCTACATCGAAGCCGCTGCGGCGATCGTTTCCGCGGTCGCGCGCCCGGGACAGCTGATCTCACTCGAGTCGACGACGTACCCGGGCACCACCGAAGACATCATCGTGCCCGCGCTGGAGGCAGCCGGCCTGACGCTCGACCAGGACGTCTTCGCGTGCTTCTCTCCAGAGCGCGTGGATCCTGGCAACAAGCTGAGCACGGCGGACATCCCCAAGGTGGTGGGTGGTGTCACATCCCTGTCCGGCGACGTCGCTGCTGCGGCGTATGGACGTTTCGTGACGTCGGTCCACACCGTCTCAACCGCCAGGGCCGCCGAGCTCACCAAGCTGCTCGAAAACACCTACCGGGCCGTGAACATCGCCCTGGTCAACGAGCTCGCTCAGATCTCGCACGCTTTCGACGTCGACGTCTGGGAAGTCATCGACGCGGCCGCGACCAAGCCGTTCGGCTACCAGCCGTTCTACCCGGGACCGGGCGTCGGCGGGCATTGCATCCCGCTCGATCCGCAATATCTCGCCTGGAGGGCGAAGGAGAAGCACGTCGCCACCCGGTTCGTCGACCTGGCCGAAGACATCAACCTGCACATGCCCGACTGGATCGTGGACCGGGTCCAGGACGAGCTCAACCAGCGGGGTCTGCCGGTGCGCGGAACCCGGATCCTCCTGGTCGGGATGGCCTACAAGCGCAACGTCGCCGACGACCGCGAGTCGCCGTCCATGCAGGTCATGAGTCGCCTCGCCGGCCTGTGCGCGGAGCTCGGGCTGCTCGATCCCCATGTCGCACCCGCGCGGCTTGCCCGACACGGTCACGAGGTCGTCAATGAGATCGGGCACGCCACCTGGTCGATGGCGGTTGTCCTGACCGACCACGACGACATCGACTACGAGGCGATCGCAGCCGCGGTGCCGGTGGTCTTCGACACCAGGGGCGCCTACCGAAGCCGCGGACTGCTTCGCGACAACGTCGTCGCGCTGTGACGACGTACTAGCCGCGACCGCTCAGCGGCGTACGACTCGGGTTGTGGCGTACGCCGAATTCGGCCATCGCGACGTCGAGGTCGCCCTCACCGCCGATCCGCTCCCACAGCGTCGGGAACCAGGTGTTCGCGTCGTCGAGCCAGACCGTCATGGTGTCAGTCTTGTCGGCGAGGAATGCCTCGATGTTCTTCGTAACGGTGCGCACGTAGAACCGGCACACGTCGAGTCGATCGGCCTCAGGCCACTCGTCGTTGTGGATCATCAGGCCGTGCGCGAACGCGCGCATCACGCTGGACCCGGTCGGCTTGCTGCTCCTCGAGCGCCACCGCCGGAGGAAGCTTGCCGCCACCTGCTCGGGGTCGCGACGCAGATGGACGTAGAGGGGCTCATCGCCGAACCGCTCGCCGAGATCGCCGAGGAACCACGACAGCCGGTTGTCTGCCTCGATGTGACGATCCGGGTAGTCGAGGCGTCCGTCACCGATCGCACCGGTCCGGGTCTCGTGTCCGGCCGTGTAGTTGGTCAGGTGCTCGCACGCCCTGATGGTGGTCATGGAGCCGCATCGTCCGGTGTTGAGGACGAAGACGCGCACGGGTCAGACCTTCCTCGCGACGAGCACGGTCGACCGATCGACCGGTCGACTGACCTCCAGTGCACGTCCGGCGTGGACTTCGCGACTCCACCGCTCGACGATGGCGTCCTCGGCGGGACGCCCGGTGTCGTCGAGAATGACGACCGCGTCCGCGGCGAGCTGGTCGGCGAGAAGCGGGAACGCCGGGTACCGGACCTGTGGAGCAACCCTGCTGGGTGGTCCGTCGACGAAGAGGAGATCGATCTGTCCCGGCAGCGTCAGCCCGGACAGGTCGTACCAGGGCTGGGAGGAATCATCTGGCAGGGCCGTATCCACCAGCGGCGCGTGTACCACCGTCGCCCAGTCACTGAGCCCCAGTCGCTCGAGCTCGTCCCGGGTGATCGCCGCATATTCATCGCTGTCCTCTAGCGCGAAGACGCGGCCATCCCCGCCGCGCGCCTTCAGCGCCGTCGCGACCCACACGGTCGACGTGCCTGAGCCGCACTCGACGATCGTGTGCACCGGTTCCGACATGACGCGATCGAGTATCCACAGCATCGTCGAGGGAGTGGCGGCCCAGCCACCGAGCTCGGGCATCGGATGAGGGTGCGTCACCACACGGTCGTAGACGCGGATCATCTCGGCGGTGAGCGCCGGCGAACGGTGGATGGCGTTGCGGATCTCTGCCAGTCGGCGTTCGGTGTCCCGGAGCCGGCCCATCACCCGGTCGTCGTCGGTGGCCGGTGGCTGCTGCGTCTGCTGTGGGGCCGCGCGTTCCTGGGACCTCGCGACGGCTTTCGCCTCGCGTCGGGCACGATTCGCGGTGCGCGTCGCCGTCGCGACCGATTCGGCGAGCGATCGCATCGCCAGCACCAGGTAGCCGAGAACCCCGAGCACGGCGAAGCCGAGCGCCGCCAGCGCCACGTCCGAAGCACCAACCGCGGCTGCGCCAACCGTGACCCCTGCGGCGATCGCGGTGGCCAGCACGGCGGCACGCCTGGGATTCACGGGTACTCCTGTCCGTCGGCGGTCGCGGCGACTATACGTTCCAGATTCTTCCGGGTAGGCACGGGTGCCAGTAGACCACCGCATACAGTTCCGGCATGGACCCGGACGCTGTTGAACCGGTGGGGCCGGAGCCTGACCGACACCCCTATGTCGTGCTCGACGACGAGATCGCCCTGGAGCGGATCCGGGCGGCAACCGCCGCACGGAAGCCGTTCAGCCTGCTCAGGACCGGCGACGGCGAAGCTGTCCTCCTCTCCATCGACGACTCCGCCTGGCTCCACGATCTGGCGGAACTGCATCGCCACTGGGGTCCGGAACGAGTCACGCTCGGCGACGTGTTCCGCGTACGCCGCGACCTCGAGGCGGCTCTCGCGGACGCTGACCTGGTCGGCCTTCGGCCTGACGTGCTCGGAGTCACGGTGCCGGACGACCTCCTCGACCGACCGCTCGCGGAGACCGGTGACTATGTCCGCGAGCACTTCAATCTGCGCGAGCGGGACATCCAGGACAATGTGGCTCGGCGCGTCGCCCTCGCCCACCGGGTGACGATGCGCTTGCCGAAGTCATCTCGCCAGGAGTACTGCAGCAGCTGGATCCACTGGGAGATGCTCGCGAGCGGCGTCATGGCCGAGCTCCTCGAGGCGGCCGCCGAGGTGGTGCTCGTGACAACCCATCCCGAGCTCGGCCCGGTAGTGGCCGAGAAGTTCGGGGTGCGTGCACACGTCGTCACCGTGCCCGGCAAGTTCGTCGACACCGGCCGGTCGGGTGTGCACGTCCCGGACCGGTACGACGAGCTTCGGTCAGAGCTCACGGGCTTCGCACCGGGCACCCTCGCTCTGGTCGGCGCCGGCATCCCGGGCAAGATCTACTGCCACTGGCTGAAGGAAGCGGGCTGTGTCGCCCTCGATGTCGGTGCGACCTTCGACGCCTGGATCGGGAGGGCGTCACGTTCAGTCGTGCTCCGCCACCGCTTCGGCGTCGCTGATGGACGGTCAGTGCCTGCCGATCTGCAGCTGGTCGAACCGGCTCCTGGGCAGCCGGGACGGGAGCCGTCTTCGTCTCCGACGGCGTCGCGTCCCCAGACTGCGGAGGCGCGCCTGGAACGCGCGAACCGGAAGCGCATCGAGGCGCAGCGCCAGCGGGACGCGGCTCGCCAGGAGCTGGCGGCGCTACGAGGCCGACGCTCAGTGCGCGCCGCGCTCGCAGTGTCACGTTTGTTCCGCGGCCGACGCCACTGACTCCGCTCCGACCTGGTGGGCTTCGGGTGTCCTACGGTGGAGGCCATGCACCTGATCGCAGCGCTCCTCCTGGCGGTCTCGATGGCTGCCGCGCCGGCCCCGGCCGCCGAGCCGGACCCGAGGTGGAGGTTCTTCACGTCGGACAAGACCTTCTACCACTCGCCGTGGTACCGCCACGCTCACCGGATCATGATCCCGTTTGGCTGCACGCGGGCGCCGTACTACGCACCGGACCCGCGCTGTGCGGACGATCGCGGCTTCCACCACGGCCTCGACATCGCCATGCCCTGCGGCACGCGGCTGCGGTCCGACCGGTGGGCCTGGGTGGTCTCCAACGACGCGCTCGGACCGGCGTACGGCGTCAACCCGATCCGGCTGCGCAACAAGAGGCAGGGTTTCGACATCGTGATCGGCCACACGAGGAGGGTGTTCGTGAAGCCCGGGGACCGGGTCCGGCGGGGCACGTTGCTGGGTCGCGCGTCGGACTCGGCGGCTCCCGACGGCTGTCACCTGCACTTCGAGCAGCGGGCGTTCCGAGGCGGACTCGCCAGCGCCACCCATCCCCGCAAGATGCTGCGTCTGCAGCCAAGAGGATGACATGGACCTGCGTGACGACCGGGTGCTGCGGAACTTCATGACCGACGACGGCCGGCTGCACACGATCCCCTCGAAGCACTCGAAGCTGCTCGTCGTCCTCGACCACATCGCGCAGCGCTTCGAGCCCGGGCAGACCTACCCGGAGCAGGAGGTGAACGCGATCATCGAGCGGTTCCACCCCGACTTCGCCGCGCTGCGCCGCTACCTCGTCGACAACCAGTTCCTCACCCGCGAGGACGCTGTCTACTGGCGCAGCGGTGGGACGTTCGATGTCTGAGGTCGTCCTACCAGTACTTCCGGAACGAGGACTGGTACGCCGAAGACCTCGCCGACGCGCGGTACGTCGAGTGCACCTTCACCGACGTCGACCTCAGCGAGGCCACGACAAGTGGCGCGCTGTTCGACCGGTGCACGTTCCACAACTGCCGGTTCAACGCGTCGGTGCACACCACGTCGGCGTTCGTGGCCTGCGACTTCCAGCGGGTCAACTTCTTCGACGCGGTCTTCGAGGGCTGCAAGCTGAACGGCTCGGTGTTCGCCGAGTGCACGCTGCGGCCGATCAAGGTCGTGGGGGGCCAGTGGCACGGCGTGACGATCCGCGGCACCAACCTGACGAAGCTCGACCTGAGCGGAGTCGACCTCCGCGAGGCCGACCTGTCGATGAGCGACCTCACCGGGACGGTCCTGCGCGACGCCCGCCTCGACTCGGCCAACCTGCGCGAGACCGAGCTCGGCGGCGCCGACCTGCGCGGCGCCTCGCTGATCGGTGTCGACCTGGCCGCAGCCCGGCTCCGCCGCACGAAGCTCGACCTGCCCGGCGCCGTACTCCTCGCCGAGCTGCACGGCGCCGACGTCGACCCCACCTGATAGTCCGTCACGAAAAGCTCCTTCAGAGTGCCGATTGAGGAGCTCTTCGTGACGGACTATCCGGTCAGGGTGCCGTGCTCGACGCAGGTCGCCGACCAGCCACGGGGGGTGACCTGGACCTTCATCCGGCGGCGGCAGTGGCGTGCAGAAGCGCGGCGGCTCGAGGGCGAGCAGCCGCTCGGCACGCCGGTGTGGTCGCCGTCGGCGAGTGGTTCGCCGCAGAGCCCGCAGTACGCGCGGCCACTCACAGGGTCTTCGCGAGTTCCTTGATCGGCATCTTCAGGTCGCTCGAGCAGCGCCAGGTCCTCGTCGGCGTCGCGGCCGAGCGTGGTCAGGTAGTTGCCGACGATGACGGCGTTGATGCCGCCGAGGAGTCCGTCGCGGGTGCCGAGGTCGCCGAGGGTCAGCTCACGGCCGCCGGCGTACCGGAGCACGGTGCGGGGCATCGCCAGCCGGAACGCCGCGATCGTGCGCAGCGCGTCCGCGGACTCCATCAGCGGGAGGTCGCCGAACGGCGTGCCGGGACGCGGGTTGAGGAAGTTGAGCGGGACCTCGTGCGGGTCGAGCTCGGCCAGCTGCGCGGCCAGCTCGGCGCGCTGCTCCAGCGACTCCCCCATCCCGACCAGGCCACCGCAGCACAGCTCCATGCCGGACTCGCGGACCATCTCGCAGGTCTCCCACCGCTCCTCGAAGGAGTGGGTGGTGACCACGCTCGGGAAGTAGGACCGCGCCGACTCGAGGTTGTGGTTGTAGCGGTGCACGCCCATGTCGCGCAGGTCGTCGACCTGGTCCTGGGTGAGCATCCCGAGCGAGCAGGCGACGTTGATGTCGACGGCCTCCTGGATCGCCTTGATCCCGTCGCGGACCTGCGACATCAGCCGGTCGTCGGGACCGCGGACGGCGGCGACGATGCAGAACTCGGTCGCCCCGGTGGCGGCCGTCTCCTCGGCGGCCTTCACCAGCTGCGGGATGTCCAGCCACACCGACCGCACCGGCGAGGTGAACTGGCCGGACTGGCTGCAGAAGTGGCAGTCCTCCGGGCAGCCGCCGGTCTTCAGGCTGATGATCCCCTCGACCTCGATCTCCGGGCCGCAGTGCTTCATGCGTACGGCGTGCGCCAGCTCGAGCAGCTCGGCGATCCGGTCGTCGGGGAGCTGGAGCACCTCGACCAGCTCGTCGTACGACAGGCCGGTGCCCTCGTCGAGGACCTTGACTCGGGCGCGCTCCAGGATGTCCGTCGGGGTCCCCGCGGCGTTGTTCGGCGGAGGAGCGAGCGGGGGAGGCGAAGAACGTCGTGGGGCTGGAGTTCACGTCCAGCAAGATATCGGGCGTCCGTAGACTGCCCGCGATGACCTCCCCGGCCACCCCCGAGCAGCTGCTCGCCTTCGACCGCGAGCACGTGTGGCATCCGTACACGTCGATGACCGAGCCGACCCCGGTCCGGCTGGTCACCGGGGCGGAGGGCTGTCGCCTGCGCCTGGCCGACGGCCGCGAGGTGATCGACGGGATGTCGTCGTGGTGGGCCGCGATCCACGGCTACCGCCACCCCGCGCTCGACGCCGCGCTCAAGGCACAGGCCGACGACTTCGCGCACGTGATGTTCGGCGGACTCACCCACGAGCCGGCGATCCGGCTCGCGCAGCGGCTGGTCGAGATCACCCCCGCCGGTCTCGAGCACGTCTTCCTCGCCGACTCCGGCTCGGTGAGCGTCGAGGTCGCGCTGAAGATGGCGATCCAGTACCAACGAGGCGCCGGGCGTCCCGAGCGGACCCGGATGCTGACGATGCGCGGCGGCTACCACGGCGACACCTGCGGGTGCATGGGCGTCTGCGACCCCGACAACGGGATGCACACGATGTTCCGCGGCTTCGTGGCCGACCACGTGTTCGCCGACCAGCCGCCTGCGGACGAGGACGGCGTCGCGGCCTGGGCGGCGTCGTTCCGGAAGCTGGCCGACAGCCACGCCGATGAGCTGGCGGGGATCGTGGTCGAGCCGCTGCTGCAGGGCGCGGGCGGCATGTACGTCTATCCCGCGGCCTGCCTGCGGGTGATGCGGGAGGTCGCCGACGAGCACGGGCTGGTGCTGGTCTTCGACGAGATCGCCACCGGCTTCGGACGGACCGGAACGCTGTTCGCCGCCGACGCCGCGGGCGTCGTACCCGACATCATGTGCGTCGGCAAGGCGCTCACCGGCGGCTACCTCAGCCTCGCGGCCGCGAGTCTGCACGTCCGAGGTGGCGCGCGGCCTGTCCGCCTCGGAGTCCGGCGTCCTGATGCACGGCCCCACCTACATGGGGAACCCACTCGCGTGCGCGGTCGCCCTGGCCAACCTCGACCTGCTCGGCACCGGCGACTGGAAGTCCGACGTCCAGCGGATCAACCGCCGCCTGGCCTCCCGGCTCGCGACCTGCCGCGACCTGCCCGACGTCGCCGCCGTGCGCACGATCGGGGCGGTGGGCGTCGTCGAGCTCACCCACCCGGTTCAGGTCGACGCCGCGACCGAGGCGGCACTGGACGCGGGCGTGTGGCTCCGGCCGTTCCGCAACCTGATCTACACGATGCCGCCCTACATCTGCACCGACGACGAGATCGACCGGATCTGTGCCGCCGTCCACAACGCCGCCGTGGTCGGGTGACCCGATGATCTGGGAGAAGTGGCTGGACGACCAGTCCGGGCTGCGCGACCGGGCCGGCCTGCGCCGCACCCTGCGCGCCCGCGGACCGAACGACCCGGTCGTCGACCTCGCCGGCAACGACTACCTCGGGCTGTCGCGGCACCCGGCGGTCCGCGAGCGGGCCGCCGAGGCGGCGCGCACATGGGGCGCCGGGGCGGGCGCCTCGCGGCTGGTCACCGGCACGCTCGACCTCCACGTGGAGCTCGAGGCCGCGCTCGCCGGGTTCCTCGGGCAGCCGGCGGCACTGGTGACCTCGACCGGCTACCACGCGAACCTCGCGGCCGTGACCGCGCTGGCCGACCGGGACTGCCTGATCGTCTCCGACGCCCATGTCCACGCCTCGCTGGTCGACGCGGCCCGCCTCTCCCGGGCGGAGGTGACGGTCACTCCCGCACAACGACGTGTCTGCCGTCTCGGCGGCGCTGGCCCACAGGGTGATCGCCGGGCGATGGTGCTGGCCGAGTCCGTCTACAGCGTCCTCGGCGATCCCGCCTCGCTGCTGGAGCTGGCCGGCGTCTGTGCGTCGTACGACGCCCTGCTGGTCGTCGACGAGGCCCACGGCCTCGGCGTGGCCGGGGCCGGCGGGCACGGGCTGGTGCGCGAGCTCGGCCTCGCCGGGCAGGACCACGTCGTCGTGACCGCCACCCTGTCCAAGTCGCTGGGCGCACAGGGGGGCGCCGTCCTCGGCTCCACGGCCGTGGTCGACCACCTGGTCAACCGGGCCCGGCCGTTCATCTACGACACCGGCCTCGCGCCGGCGGCGGCGGCCGGTGCGCTCGCGGCGCTGGAGCTGCTGATGACCCGGCCCGAGCTGCCGGCGCTGGTCCACACGCGCGCCACGGCCCTCGCGGGCGCGCTGGGGGTCACGGCTCCGGAAGGCGGAGTGCTGTCGGTGCCGATGCCCTCTCCCCACGTCGCCGTGGCCGCCCAGGCAGCGGCGCTCGAGGAGGGAGTCCGTGTCGGTTGCTTCCGTCCGCCGTCGGTGCCCGACGGAATCTCGCGGCTCAGGGTCACCACCAGCGCCGGGATCCCGGACGCGGACTGGGCACGGGCGTCGGCCGTGCTCGGACAGGTCGTCAAGGAGTACTCGTGATCGTGGTCGTCACCGGCACCGACACCGGGGTCGGCAAGACCATCGCCACCGCCGCGCTGGTCCGCCGCGCGACCGAGAGCGGGTCGGTGGTGGTGGTGAAGCCGGTGCAGACCGGCGTCGGGCCGGCTTCCGACGAGGTCGCGGACGCCGAGGTGGTCCACCGGCTGACCGGCTGCGCGGTCCAGGAGCTCACCTGCCTCGAGGACCCGCTGGCACCGGACACCGCGGCCCGGCTGCGCGACGTGAGGATCCCCCCGGTCTCGGAGCACGCCGACCGGGTGCGGGTGCTCGCCGAGTCGCACGACACCGTGCTGGTCGAGGGATCCGGCGGCGTGCTGGTCCGCCTCGACACCGCGGGCGGGACGATCCTCGACCTGGCCGCCGAGGTGGGAGCCGAGGTGGTGGTCGTGGCCTCGGCCGGGCTCGGCACGCTCAACCACACCGAGCTGACCGTGGCCGCCCTGCGGGCCCGCGGGATCGAGCCGACCGGGCTGGTGATCGGCTCCTGGCCGAGCGAACCCGGGCTCGCGGAGACCTGCAACCTCGACGACCTGCCGCGGGTGACCCGGCGTACCGCTCCTGGCTTCGATCCCGGCCGGCGCCGGCGCGCTCGACCGTGAGGAGTTCGCCCGTCAGTCGCCGACGTGGTTCTGCTGACTCGCCGGCTGGTTGAGGAACCACCGGTGCCCGAACGGGTCCCGGAACACCGCGACCCGGCCGGCGGGCTCGCTGTCCTCCGGCCCGCGGTCGAGGGTCGCGCCCGCAGCCTCGACCCGTGCGGCGAGGGCGTCGACGTCGTCGACGGTGAGGTGCAGGGAGACCGCGCTGCCGCGGGCAGGGTCCGGGGCGGCGACGTTCGCCTCCGCGAACTCGTCCGACATCATCCAGCCGGCGCCGCCGACGGCCAGCTCGACGTGACCGATCCGCCCGTCCGGCATCTCGATCGGTGCATAGGTGACCTCGGCGCCGAGCACGTCGACGTACCACTCGACGGCCGCGCGGGCGTCGGCGACACAGATGTACGGCGTCAGCTCGCTCACGCCGCCCACCATGCCACGCTCAGGCGGCGGACGCCTCCGGCTCGTGGTCGACCAGGGTCTGCAGGGCGGAGACCACGCGCCCGTTGATCTCGGCGTCGGCCAGCACGTCCACACCGATGGAGGACTGGGAGACCGTGGCGTCCTCGACGACGACCGCGCCGGCGACGGTGGCCGAGCGCACGACGTCGGCGTGCGCCCACTTGCCGCCGTACGGCGTGGGCGTGGTGCCGAGCACCGCCAGCGGCTTGCCGGCCAGGGCACCGACGCCGTAGGGGCGGGACAGCCAGTCGATGGCGTTGTTGAGCACGGCCGGCATCGTGCCGTTGTACTCGGGGGTGACGACCAGGACACGGTCGGCGGCGGCCACGCGGTCGCGGAGGCGCTGCGCGGGCTCCGGGACCTCGTCGGCGTCGAGGTCCTCGTTGTAGAACGGCAGGTCGGCGAGGCCGTCGACGATCTCCAGGCGGAGCCCGGCGGGAGCGTCGCTGACGAGCTTCTCGGCCAGGCGGCGGTTGACGGAGTCGGAGCGCAGGCTGCCGACGAGGACCACGATGTTGGTGTCAGTCATGCCAGCCCAAACGGACCGAGGTCCGTTTCCATTCCTTGGCAATAGAGTGACCCGCACCATGTCGAGTCACCCCTTGCTCCCGATCATCGGGGAGCCGCGCCCGGAGCGCAGCGACGCCGCCCGCAACCGGGCGGCCCTGCTCGAGGCGGCCACCCGGCTGATCGAGCACTGCGGGATCGGCGGCGTGACCATGGAGGCGGTCGCGGCCGAGGCCGGCGTCGGGAAGGGCACGGTCTTCCGCCGCTTCCAGAGCCGGGAAGGCCTGATGGCGGCGCTCCTCGACCACTCCGAGGCCGACTGGCAGGCGCAGGTGATGGGCGGCCCGCCGCCCCTGGGCCCCGGCGCCCCGCCGATGGAACGGCTGCTGGCCTTCGGCCACTCCCGGATCGAGGTCAACCTCCGGCACGCGGACCTGATCCGCGCCGCCGGACGGGCCGGCGCCCGCTCCTACGCGGCGTACTCCTTCGTGGCCACCCACACCCGCTACCTGCTCGGGGAGCTGGGCGTCCGCGGCGACATCGCGCTGCTGGCCATCGCCCTGATGGCCCCCATCGAGTCCTCGATCCTCGAGCAGCAGGTGAAGATCGAGCAGATCGACCTCGACCGGATCCGGTCCGGCTGGGCCGACCTGGCCCATCGGATCGTCGAGAACCCGTAGCCGAAGGAGCACGATGACCATCCCGACCTACACCCTCAACGACGGCACCACGATCCCCGCGGTCGGCTTCGGCACCGCGGGCCTCCGGGGCGAGGCGGCCGTCGAGGCGACGACCAGCGCGCTCGAGGCCGGCTACCGTCTCGTCGACACGGCGGTGAACTACGAGAACGAGCGCGAGGTCGGCGAGGCGCTGCGCCGGTCCGGGGTCCCACGCGACGAGCTGCGGGTGACCAGCAAGATCCCCGGCCGTCACCATGGGTACGACGATGCGATCGCCTCCACGCGCGAGTCGCTGGAGCGGCTCGGCCTCGACCACCTCGACCTGCACCTGATCCACTGGCCGAACCCCAGCCGCGGGCAGTACGTCGACGCGTGGCGGGCGCTGGTCGACCTGCGCGAGCAAGGGCTGGTCCGCTCGATCGGCGTCTCCAACTTCACCGCCGAGCACCTCGACCGGATCATCGACGAGTCCGGAGTGGCCCCGGCGGTGAACCAGATCGAGGTCCACCCGCTCTTCCCGCAGCTGGAGATGCGGCGCGCCAACGAGGAGCGTGGCGTCCGCACCGAGTCGTGGAGCCCGCTGGGCAAGCGGCAGGCGCCGCTCGCCGAGGCACCGGTGCGGGCGGCCGCGGAGGCGCACGGGGTCACGCCCGGCCAGGTGATCCTGCGCTGGCAGGTGCAGCAGGGGAACCTGCCGATCCCCAAGTCCGCGACGCCGTCGCGACAGCGGGAGAACCTCGACGTGTTCGGGTTCGAGCTCGACGATGCGGAGATGGACGCCATCACGGCCCTCGGCCGGTCCGATGGGCGGCTCTTCGGCGGAGATCCCGACAGTCACGAGGAGATGTAGGCGCGGCTCCGCCCTGGCATGCAACCGAACCTCCGCGGCTCCCGTCAGAGTGGGTGACGAGACATCAGGAGGGCACCATGCGGACAAGACTCGCGCCTGTCTTGCTGTTGCTTCCTGGTCTGTCGGCGTGCGGGCAGCCGGCTGAGATCGCGGTCGAGAGCTCCGTGGACCGGCCGTACGACGGCCCCATGTACGTGAAGCCGGACTTCTCCGACCGCGCAACCGCGGAGGAACGATCGGGCGCTGCCGGACGCGCCCTGGAGTGCGACGGCGAGCCCATTGAAGGAGGCGGTGGCGACTACACGGACAGCGGGCTCGGGACCGTGCAGTCCGACGCGCGGGAGGCGCTCGAGAACTTCCAGGAGGAGGCCGGTTTCGTCGCCCTGCCGCGCGACGGCTACGTGGTGGAGCGCGTGGAGGGCCGTCGCGTGCTGTTCTCCTACGACGTGGGCGAGCGGACCAAGATCGCGTACATCGCTGCCGACGCCATCCGCGACGTCGACGGCGAGGTCGGCTGGGGCGTCGAGTCGTGGGCGTCGTGCGACCCGGCAGAGCTCCCCGCCGATGTCACCGACAACCTCGGGATCCGGATCTGGCACGACCAGGAGGGCGACCGGGTCCCGGTCTCCACGATCACCCACCATCCCGGACCCGAGCACTGCGACTGGCAGGACATCACGTTCCTGTCCTTGGGCCACGGCCGCGGCGAAAACCGCTACCTGGCTGACCGCAGCGGCGAGTTCGCCGGGCAGGACCTGCTCATGACGTCGTACGACGGCGACGCCGTTCTCCCGGACGACGCCACCGACACGGGGTACGAGTACGACAACTGGCACCTCTGGCTGGCGGCCGACCGCAGCGCCGCCTACGTCGTGGACGTCGACGATCCGTCCCAGGTCGAACGCTGGCCCGCGGAGAAGGACATCATCGCCTGTGCCTGATCGTGGGGAAGCCGGAACCCGGCGGACCGTGGCCCGGGGAGGCGAAAGGGCCGGGACCCGCCACGGTTGGCGGATCCCGGCCCTTCGTTCCCGAGCCCCCTGAGGTCAGGCGGCGGCGGTGCGGTGCGGCGTCGGCGCCTGAGTTGTGAGAGTCCGCGGCGTTGCCCCGGCCGGCTTCTCGGTCCGGCGGAGCAGCCAGGTGCGGCCCCGGCGGCGGCGTGGGTAGGACGCGCGGACGTCGTCCTGGTGCAGGCGGGCGAAGGAGAGAGTGGTCTGGACGTCAAGGGTGGGGTACATCGTGTGCTCCTGAGGCTCGGATTTCTGGATGACTCCAGAGTCGGCCTAAGACCCCACTCAGGGATCGGGAGAACGCCCTATCTTCGCTCCGCGATGTACCTCAGGCGCCCTGTCCTGGCCACGCCCCGACCTCAGTCGGTGGGGTGCCGTCGGAGCCCGAAGGTAACCCCGTCCACGAGCGCGCCCCAGGACGCCTCGATCACGTTGTGGCCGACGCCGACGGTCACCCACGACGACTCACCGTCGGTGGTCTCGATCAGCACCCGCGTGATCGCGTCGGTGCCGTGTCCCTGGTCGAGGATGCGGACCTTGTAGTCGATCAGCTCGAACTTCGCGACCTCGGGATAGGCCTGGCCGATCGCCTCGCGCAGCGCGTGGTCGAGCGCGTTCACGGGACCGTTGCCCTCGCCGGTGACGACGAACCGCACGCCCCCGGCGCGGAGCTTCACCGTCGCCTCGGAGACGGCCTCGTCGCCCGGCCGGGTCTCGGTGATCACGCGCCACGACTCCACGTCGAAGTACGACGGCCGGACGCCCTCGACCTCCTCGGCCAGCAGCAGCTCGAAGGACGCGTCCGCGGCCTCGAAGGTGTAGCCGCGCGACTCCAGCGCCTTCACCCGCTCGGTGACCCGGGTGACCAGCTCCTTGTCGCCCGAGAGGTCGAAGCCGAGCTCGCGACCCTTGAGCTCGATCGAGGCCCGGCCGGCCATGTCGGAGACCAGCAGCCGCATGTCGTTGCCGACGTTCACCGGGTCGAGGTGCTGGTAGAGGTTCGGGTCGACCTTGATCGCGCTCGCGTGCAGCCCGGCCTTGTGGGTGAACGCCGACGTGCCGACGTAGGGCTGGCGCGAGGCGGGCGCGAAGTTGGTGACGTCGGCGATGGCGTGTGCGATCCGGGTGGCGTCCTTCAGCAGCCCGGTCGGCAGCACCCGACGGTCCAGCTTGAGCTCCAGGTTGGCCACCACCGAGACCAGGTCGGCGTTGCCGGTGCGCTCGCCGTACCCGTTGATGGTGCCCTGCACGTGGGTTGCGCCTGCATCGACGGCCGCCAGGGTGTTCGCGACCGCGCACCCGGTGTCGTTGTGGCAGTGGATCCCGACCCGTACCCCCGTCGAGGAGACGACGTCGTCGACCACGTCGCCCACCCAGCCGGGGAGCATCCCGCCGTTGGTGTCGCACAGCGCAATCACCTCTGCGCCGGCGTCGTACGCCGTCCGCAGCACCTCGAGGGCGTAGTCACGGTTGTCGCGGTAGCCGTCGAAGAAGTGCTCGGCGTCCAGGAACACCTGCTGACCCTCGGCCCGGAGGTGGGAGACGGTGTCGCGGACCATCGCGAGGTTCTCCTCCAGGGTGGTCCGCAGCGCCAGGTCGACGTGCCGGTCGTGCGACTTGGCCACCAGGGTGACCACGCTCGCGCCGGAGTCGCGCAGCGCCGCCACCATCGGGTCGTCGGCCGCGGCCACGCCCGGTCGGCGGGTGGCGCCGAAGGCCGCGAGCTTCGCGTGCCGCAGATCCAGCTCGTCGACGGCGCGGCGGAAGAACTCCGTGTCCTTGGGGTTGGCGCCCGGCCAGCCGCCCTCGATGTAGCCCACCCCGAAGCCGTCGAGCTGGCGCGAGATGGTCAGCTTGTCGGCCACCGACAGGTTGAGCCCCTCCTGCTGGGCTCCGTCGCGCAGGGTGGTGTCGTAGACGTGGAATCCCCCGTGGAGGTCGAGCGGCAGGTCCATCGGTCTGCTCTTTCGGTGGTCGGGCAACAAAAAAACCTCCCGCGGAACGGAAGGCTTGCGCGTCGGCGGCCCCGGTCGCGGGGGCGTCGACGCGCTAAGAAATAATGATGCGGTGGTGTGGCACGCGATCAGTGTGCCATCGCATCGCTCCCCCCGCGGCCAGATCTCGCGATCCGGCCCCTTCGTTGAGTTGGGCCTCCGTGACCCCTCGAGTTGGGCTTCGCGGCCCCTCGATCGGCAGTCGGGCCCAACTCGAAGGGGCCCGCACGCCCAACTCAAAGGGCCGGCACGCCCAACTCAACGAGGGAGGGGGGTCCGGAGAAGGGGGTCCAGTTCACCCCGGACGCGGCCACCAGGTAGCCGAACGACGCCGCGACCGCTGCCACCACCAGGAGGGACACCAGCCAGGCGCCGGGGCCCGCCGCGAGAGGGTGGACGACGCGGGCCAGCGGCGAGCGGACCCGCGAACCCCCAGGGCCCAGTGACAGGGCGACGACGAAGGTCAATCCGGTCGCGAACAACGAGACCTCGAGGTCGGCCGCCGCGGCGTAGCAGATGAGAACGGCGGCCAGGGCCAGCCCGACGCTCCACAGCGCCAGCAGGATCGTTCCCGGGATTGCCCGGACGACGTGCCAGGGAGCGCCGATCAGGTAGAGGACGGGGTCGTACCACTTCACGCCGCGCAGCCGGCGCCGGTCGCCGGTGGCGGTGGCCGCCAGCGAGGCGCTCCGGAGGAACCAGGTCAGGACGAGCAGGGTGAGCAGGGCGACCCAGGGGTACGCCGTCAGCGCGGTCGCCGCGGCCACGGTGAGCGCCGTCCACAGCACGCCCCGGCGCAGCCGCTCCAGGGATCCGGGGCCCGGTGCCGCGACCCAGTCATCCTCCAGCCGGTGCGTCTGTCCGGGCTCGTCCTCGTCGTCGAAGATCGAGAGGGTGGTCTCGCGGCCCTGCGAGGCCAACGCCAGCGGCACGGTGAACGGGTCGTCGGGCACGGACTGTGGCGGCGGCCCGCCACCGTCCAACCAGTCGAGGAGCTCGGCCGGCGCCGGTCGTCGCCGCGGATCCGGGTCCAGGGCGGAGGCCACGACGCGGCGCAGGTCGTCCGGCAAGCCGTCGAGCTCGTGCTGACCGCGCCGGACCCGATCCATGATCGCCATCGACGGGCCGCGGCCGAACGGTGAGCGTCCGGTCCCGGCGAAGGCGACGGTCGCGCCCCAGGAGTGGACGTCGGAAGCAGTCGTGGCGTCGTGCCCGTCCAGGATCTCCGGCGCCAGGTAGCCGGGCGTGCCCAGCAGCCAGCCGGTGTGGGTGAGCTTCGGGTCGTCGGCGACCCGCGCCAGGCCGAAGTCGATCAGGATCGGGGTCCGCCCCTCGATCAGGACGTTGGACGGCTTGACGTCGCGGTGCAGGACTCCCACCGCGTGCACCGAAGCGATGCCCTCGGCCAGTCCGCGGGCCAGGAAGCGCAGGTCGGCGTCGCTCAGCGGTCCTTCGTCCTTCACCAGGTCGTGCAGGGAGGGGCCGGGGACGTAGCGCGTGGCCACGAAGGGGATCTCGCCCCACGGGTCGGAGTCGACGATCTCGGCCACCCAGGGGCTGCGGATCCTCGACAGGGAGCTGACCTCCCGGGCCAGCCGGGCGCGGGCCTCGTCGTCGCCGACGATGTGCGGTCGCAGCACCTTCAGCGCGACCCGATCCCCGCGGGGAGGCCGGGCCAGGTGGACCACTCCCATGCCTCCCTCGCCGAGCCGCGTCAGCAGCTCGTAGCCACCGACGGTCAGCCCGGTTGGCGGCCGCTGCGGGGAGGTGGTCACTCCACGAGGCTACAAGCGAAGCGGCGACGCTCAGACGACCGACGCCGACGCGTCCCCGGTCGGAGTCGGTCGGGTGTCCTTGGCCGGGGTCCGTCGCCAGCAGACCACGCCCGCCCACAGCATCCACACCCAGAAGAGCAGCGGGAAGAAGAACAGGACGTCGAAGACGGACTGCATCGAGGGCGAGACGCTGAGCTGCGCCCCGACGATCGCCACGCCAGAGACCAGACCGATCACGTTGAGTGCGGGCGCGAACAGTCCCGAGCGCCACATGCAGTACGACGCACACACGATCGCCACGCCGAGCCCGCCCGCGATCATCAGGTTGAGCCCCGCGCCTGCCTGGTCGAGCAGGACCATGCCCGTCTCGTCCCCGGCGTCGGCCCGTCCGGCCGCCGCTCCGGCCAGCGCGTAGGACGCGATCTCGAGGGTGACACTGACCGCGGCGACGGCCACCGCGAAGTCCATCAGCGGGTGCCCGAACCCCGAGTCGGCGAGGCTGCTCCGGAGGCCGATGAAGACCAGGATCCGGCCGAGGAGCACGATAGCGAACCACCCGGCCATCGCGTAGACGGCGTCCTGGTGACCGGCGTACGTGTCGAGGAGCGTCTTCCGCGGAGGTGCCCCTGGTGACCGTGGCGCCGACACCGACGGCGCCCGCCCAGATGATCGCCACCCACTCCAGCAGGTAGACGATGCCGCCGACCAGCACCCATCGGTTGCCGACCAGCCCCGTCCTGTTCGACCGGAACATCGACCGTCCCCCATTCGCTCGAGTTTGGTCGCTCGAGTTGGTCGAAGGTACTGCCCGCGCGCGGGGCGCGTCAGCAGATCTTGTGCATCCAGCCGAAGGTGTCCTCGGCCCGGCCGTACTGGATGTCGACGAGAGCCTGGCGGATCTTCATGGTCAGATCGGTCGACGCCGGCGCCGGCGCCTCGCCGCCGTCCCACTTGAGCGTGCCGACCGGGGTGACCACGGCCGCAGTACCGCAGGCGAAGACCTCGGTGATCGCTCCGCTCCTGACCCCGTCGCGCCACTCGTCGATCGAGAACTTCCGCTCCTCGACCTGGTGGCCGAGCTTGCCGGCGAGCTCGATGATGCTGGAGCGGGTGATGCCCTCGAGGATGGTGCCGGACTCGGGGGTCACGATCCGGCCGTCGTCGTGGACGAAGTAGAGGTTCATGCCGCCGAGCTCCTCGACGTACCGCCCCTCCTGGGAGTCGAGGAAGACCACCTGGTCGCAGCCCTGCGCGATGGCCTCCTGCTGGGCGACCAGCGAGCTGGCGTAGTTGCCGCCGGTCTTCGCCGCGCCCATGCCCCCGCGCCCGGCGCGGGTGTACTCCGTCGTCAGCCACAGGGTGACCGGCTTGACGCCGCCCTTGAAGTAGGCGCCGGCCGGGCTCGCGATGACCAGGAACGTCACGTGCTGGGCCGGTCGCACCCCGAGGAACTTCTCGGTGGCGAGCATGAACGGCCGGACGTAGAGGCTCTTCTCGCCCTCCCCGTCGGGCACCCAGCGCTGGTCGACCTTCACCAGCTCGTCGACCGCCTCCACGAAGTCGGTCACCGGGAGCTCCGGGAAGGCCAGGCGCTTGCTCGACCGCACCATCCGGGCGGCGTTCTCCTCCGGCCGGAAGGTCCAGATCGTGCCGTCGTCGTGGCGGTAGGCCTTCAGTCCCTCGAACGTCTCCTGCGCGTAGTGCAGGACGGCGGTGGCGGGGTCGAGGGTGAGCGGGGCGTACGGCGTGATCCGGGCTCCGCTCCACCCGGTGTCGGGGGTCCACTCGACCGTGAACATGTGGTCGGTGAAGTGGGTCCCGAAGCCGGGGTTCGCGAGGATCTCGGCCAGCCGCGCGTCGTCGACCGGGGCGGACGAGGGGGTGGTGCTGATCTGCATGGGGTCAACCTATCCGACCCCTCGGGTCAGCCCAGTCGGGCGGCGATGGCGTCGCCGATCTCGGTAGTACGGCGGGTGGACGTCGGGTTGCGCGCCGCTACGTCCGCGGTCACCGCCGCCTCCACCTTCGCTGCCGCCTCAAGGTGACCGAGGTGGTCCAGCAGCAGGCTGGTCGAGAGGATCGCCGCCGTGGGGTCCGCCTTCTGCTGGCCGGCGATGTCGGGCGCGGAGCCGTGCACCGGCTCGAACATGCTCGGCGCGGTCCGGTCGGGGTTGATGTTGCCGGAGGCGGCCAGCCCGATGCCGCCGGTGATCGCGGCCGCGAGGTCGGTGATGATGTCGCCGAACAGGTTGTCGGTGACGATCACGTCGAACCGGGCCGGGTCGGTGGTCAGGAAGATCGTGGCGGCGTCGACGTGCAGGTAGTCCACGGTCACGTCCGGGAACTCCAGCCCCACCTCACGCCACCAGCCGTGACCACACCGCACCGGCGTGGACCAGCACGTTGGTCTTGTGGACGAGGGTCAGCCGCTTGCGGGGGCGGCGCGCGGCTCGGGCGAAGGCGTCGCGCACGACACGTTCGACGCCGTACGCCGTGTTGACGCTCACCTCCGTGGCGACCTCCTGCGGCGTCCCGACCCGCAGCGCTCCCCCGTTGCCGGTGTAGGGGCCCTCGGTGCCCTCGCGGACGACGACGAAGTCGACCTCCCCAGGCTCCGCCAGCGGTGACGTCACGCCGGGGAAGATCCGCGAGGGCCGCAGGTTCACGTAGTGGTCGAGCTCGAAGCGCAGGCGCAGGAGCAGCCCGCGCTCGAGCAGGCCGGGAGGCAGGTCCGGGTCGCCGGGGCGGCCCCCGACGGCGCCCAGGAGGATCGCGTCGTGCTCGCGGATCTCGGCGAGGACGGAGTCCGGCAGCACCTCCCCCGTGGCGAGGTACCGCTCGGCGCCCAGGTCGTAGTGCGTGGCCGCGAACTTCACGTCGGCGGGAGCCGCCGCGTCGAGGACCTTCAGGGCCTCCGCGGTGACCTCCGGGCCGATGCCGTCCCCCGGGATGACCGCGAGGGCGAGGGTGCCCGTTGCCTGGTTGCCCGGTGCGTGGCTCATGGCTTTTCGGGGTCCCCGTTCGAAGTGGAACGGAGTGAGCATTCGAATGGGGTGATCATGCCCCGGACACTAGTTGTCGTCCGGGCGCTCCCCGCCGTTGTCTCGCAGGTCAAGCGATGCCTGCACGGCCGCCTGACTGCCCGGGTCGTCGGGCTGCAACGCCCACGGCGGCACGGCCTGGCTGGTCGGACCCCACTCGGGATACATGTCGTACATCTGTCTCTCCTGGATTGCTTCGATCAGCGGTCAGCGCGACCGCAGTTGTTCCTGAACGCCCCGCGGCGGGAGTGGTTGCAAGGCCCACGGGTCACGTGGGCATCGCTGGACCAGGAGAGTGCGGGTTTCGCGGTACTGCCGGCGTTACCCGCCGCGGAGGCGTTTCAGATGAAGGTGCAGGCCGTCAACGCGCGAACTCCGCGACGAGGTGGCCTGCTGTCAGGCCTCGCCGCGGCGCACGATGAGTACGAACACGCTCCGCATAAGGGCTTCACCGTACGACGCCTGCGCGGGCCGGGTGGCCGTTCCGCGGATCTGTTCAGGATGCGAGACGTCCGTCCCGTGGTGCAAGACTCGCACCATGAACACCCCATTCGAATGCTCGCTTCGCTGCGCTTCGAACGGGGACCCCGAAGATGAGCGCGCCCCCGCACCTGCCCGAGATCGTGTCGCGGGCGTTCGACGTCTCGCGCAAGGCGGGCTACGTGTCGTTCTGCCGCAACGAGACCGGCCGGCTGCTCGCGACCCTCGCCGCGACCCGGGACGGCACGATGGCGGAGTTCGGCACCGGGACCGGCGTCGGGACGGCGTGGCTGCGCTCGGGTGTCCGCGGCGACGTCAGGATCCTGACCGCCGAGCTCGACCCGAAGCTGGCGGGAGCGGCCGCGGAGATCTTCCAGGACGACCCCCAGGTCGAGGTGCTCGCGGCCGACTGGTCGACGCTCTCCGACCAGGGCCCCTTCTCGCTGCTCTACCTCGACTCCGGCGACCCGAGCGCGGTCCGGGTCGACGCCGTCGCCGACCTGGTCGACGAGGGCGGGATCGTGGTCCTCGACGACTTCACCCCGTGCGAGATCTGGCCGCCGGTGTTCCACGGGCGCGTCGACACGCTGCGCGAGGAGTGGCTGACCGACGACCGGTTCACCACGGTCGAGGTGATGGTCGCGGCCGACGCAGCGACCCTCATCGCGACCCGTCGCTGACCAGCACCTGCTCCTCCCGCTCCGCCGAAGCGGCCCGGTCGGCGCCGAACCCGACGGCGACCCAGGCGGCGTACGACGACAGCAGGAAGATGTCGTGGAAGGGGTCCATCCCCAGCGCCATCGCCAGGAAGCCCAGGACTGCCACGGCCAGCAGCCCGGTGCCGGCGGGAGCGGCACGGCGGGCGCGGAGGAGCCGGATGCCCCAGATCAGCGCCACCCGCGGTGAGCGCCAGGAACCCGAGCAGGAAGGCCACGAACATGCCCTCGAAGGGCTCGCCCTGCACGCAGCGCCGTGATCCCGTAACCGGCCGCGAAGACCAGCTGCAGGACGCAGCCGGCCTGCACCAGCCGGGACCCCCACCGCGACCGCCGGCGCGGTCGGCCAGCAGCCGGGACAACGACAGGAGCAGGGCCCACCCCACGAGCTGGGAGACGACGAAGACGCCGTGGCCCCACAGGGCAAGGTGGTCGCTCCGCACAAGGGTCTCGACGGCGACGGGCACGCGAGGAGGCCGCCGCGACGGCGGACTTGGTCAAGGCGTTCATGGGTGCTCCCTGAGGTCGACTGGTCTACGTCTCCGACGCTAGGCAGGCCAGGCGCCGCCGTCGTCTGCCGTCGGGCAGGTTTCGGGCATCTGCCGAAAGGCAGACGCGGCGACCCGGCACTGGCCCTACATTCGGGGGATGGAGTGGCATGCGACCGCGCGGTGGGCGTTCCTCGGCCTGGTCGCCCTGCTGTTCGTCTCGGGGCAGCTCCAGGTGTGGTGGACCCCGGAGCGGTCCGACGTGTGGGCTGCGGTGGCCGTCGTCCTGGTCACCGCTCCCCTGCCCTGGGCTCGTCGCTGGCCACTTCCCGTGCTGCTGGTCGTCCTGAGCGGCGCCGCGCTGGAGCAGGCCTACTCGGCCGCCGGCCTGGGCCAGGTCTGGTTCGCGATCCTGCTCGCGGTCTACGCCCTGGGGTCCTGGGCGTCCGCGAGATCATCGGCGATCGGCATGTCGGTCGTGGCCGTGGGCACGCTGGCCATCGACATCCCCCGGCTGCAGCAAGGCGCGGCGATCGACGACGTCGTCCCGGGCTGGGTGATTATCGCCGGCACCTGGGCGCTGGGCCGCTGGCTGCGCCACCGCCGCGGCGAGCATGCAGCCCTGATCGCCCACAACTCCGCGCTGGAGCGGGACCGCGAGGAGGCCAGCCGCGCCGCGGTCGCCTACGAGCGCGCCCGGATCGCCCGCGAGCTCCACGACCTGGTGGCGCACAGCATGGCGGTGATCGTGCTGCAGGCGCAGGCGGCCAACCGTGTCCTGCCGGGAGACGTCGCGGCCGCGCGACGCTCGCTGGCCGCCATCGAGTCGGTCGGTCGCGCCGGGATGGACGAGCTGCGGCGGCTGCTCGACGTGCTCCTCGTCGATGCCGAGGGCGTCGAACCCGGGGCCCGGCCGAGTCTCGATCAGCTGGACGACCTCGTGGATCAGGTCCGGTCGGCCGGGCTGGAGGTGACGGTCGACGTCGACGGCACGCCGGGACCCCTTCCCCCGGGCCTGGATCTCTCGGCGTACCGCATCGTGCAGGAAGCACTGACCAATGCCCTCAAGCATGGCGGGCGGGCGCCCACCAGTGTGCGGGTCGGCTACGGCGCGGAGACCCTGACCATCCGGGTCAGCAACCCCGCAGCCCGGGCGCCGGCCGTCCCGGATCTCCGGATCGGCCACGGCCTGATCAGCATGCGCGAGCGGGCCGCGCTGTACGGCGGCGCGCTGGAGGCCGGCCCTGGTCCGGACGGCGACTTCGTCGTCCACGCCACGCTCCCGCTGGAGGCGCGATGACGATCACCGTGGTCACCGCCGACGACGAGCACCTGGTCCGCTCCGGCTTGCGGATGATCCTCGGCACCGAGCCCGGCATCGATCTCGTCGCCGAGGCCGAGGACGGGCAGCAGGCCCTCGACCTCGTCGCGCACCACGACCCCGACGTGCTTCTGCTCGACATCCGGATGCCGAGGATGGACGGCCTCGAGACCATGCGTCGCCTCACTGCCGACGGGACGCGCACCCGCGTCGTCGTCCTGACCACCTTCGACACCGATCGCAACGTCTATGACGCCCTGGCCGCGGGCGCGTGCGGCTTCCTGCTCAAGGACGCCCCCGCCGACCGGCTGCTCACCGCGATCCGGGCCGCCGCTGCCGGCGACTCGGTGCTGGCGCCGTCGGTGGCCCGGCGGGTGGCCGACGAGCTGACGCGGCGGCGTACGCCCGAGCGGCTCGAGGCCGTCTCGAGCCTCACCGAGCGCGAGCACGAGGTCCTCGCGCTGATGGCCGACGGCTGCTCGAACGCCGAGATCGCCGACCGCCTCGTCATCGGCGAGGGCACCGTCAAGACCCACGTCGCGCGGATCCTGATGAAGCTGGGCGTGCGCGACCGGCTGCAGGCCGTCGTGCTGGCGTACCAGTCCGGCGCCCGCTGACCTGTGAAACAGCGCCGACCCGCCCGGGTCTTCGGTGGTCGAGTAGGTCGCGCAGCGACCGTGTCGAGACCCGGGCGGGTCAGCGTGTCAGGCAGTTGCGGCTAGCCGACCGGCGACACCCGGACGGTCATCGCGCCGCCGTTCACACCGAGCACCTTGATCTGGGTGCCGGTGTTGGGCGGGTCGACGCTGAACCAGCCGGGCTGGTACCGACCCGCGTGGTCACCCGTCGCCGCGTGGGCGTCGGACTCGAACCACCAGGTCTTCGTGTCGTCGAAGACCTTCCGGGCCGGCTGCGAGGCGATGCTCCCCGCGTTGCCGGCGTTGTGCAGCGTGATCGCCTGGCTCTGCTCGAGCCCGAAGGTCGAGTCGTAGGACGCGATGCGTGGCCGCATCAGGGTCCCGTCGCGCCAGTGCGACAGCTTCGGGTTGGCGTCGACCGGCAGGATCAGGCCGGCGCCGGGGTGGTCACCGACGTTGTTGTCGCCGTAGGAGTCGTTCCAGTACGACACCAGCATCCCGTTCTGGTACGGGTAGCTCTCCACCCAGTCCGGCTTGCTGCCGAGGAACCCGAAGTTGTACGCCGACTTGAGCGACGCGTCGTAGCCGTCGTACTGACGGTTCTCCGCGACGTAGGCGTTGAAGAACTTCTCGACCTCCGAGCCGGTCGTGCGTGCGGAACCCGTCGAACGTCCCAGCCCTCGGTGGCGGTCTCCGCGGTGCCGATCGTGGTGCCGTCGATGGCGATGTCATCGACGCGGAAGCCCTTCTCCGCCACAGCACCGTCGGTCTGGTAGCGGAACCGGACGGCGTTGGTGCCGGCCGGCAGCGTGGCCGTCAGGGACTTCCACGCACCCGCCGTGGAGCCGGTGATCCCCTCGCCGGTGTTGTTGAACCCGCTCTGGTTGTGGCCTCCGTGCGGTGGCACGTTGGTGTCGGACAGGTTGGTCATCACCTTGCTCCACGTCGTGCCTCCGTCGGTGGAGGCCTCGAGGAAGGCGTAGTCCCAGTCCGTCTCGATGTCGTAGTTGACCTGGGCGGTGAGGTTGGTACCGCTGACGCCGGTCTTCGTCATCGTGGTGTTGAGGTCGTCGCCCTGCGTCGACCAGAACATCTGCGAGCCCGACGCGGGGGCGCCGAGGTTGAGCGGACGCTCGGCGTCCGGCAGCAGCGTGAACAGTGCCTGCTTGCCGCCGGTGGTCGCGGGCACGTTCTTCGACAGCGTGTGCTGGGAGGTCTCGCCCGCGAACGCGACGTCGTAGAACGGGCCCTGGTTGCCCTCCTTGTTGAGCCAGCCGAGCTGGAACAGCTCCCACGCGCCGAGGTCGGTCGGGTTGTCGCCGATCCCGTCGGGGCCGCCGTCGCCGATGTTGGCGCCGGAGGACATCAGGGTCCAGAAGCCCGGTGGAGTTCTCCGCGCCACCGGTGTTGCCGGAGGTGTCGTAGAGGTCCGGGAGGCCGAGGTCGTGGCCGAACTCGTGGGCGAAGACGCCCAGGCCGCCGTTCTCCGGCTGGATGGTGTAGTCACCGACCCAGATGCCGGTGGGGTTGTCCGGGACCGGGTTGGCCGGGTCCGCGCCCTTGCCGAAGCTGCCGCGGTTGGAGCCGATGTTCACACCGGTCAGGCCACCGGGGCCGCCGGCCTGGAGGTTGGAGTACCAGCGGTGGCTCCAGATGGCGTCGGTGCCGTAGGTCGGGTCACCGGCCGCCTCGTCGCCGCCCGCGTGGACGATCTGGAAGTGGTCGATGAAGCCGTCGGGCTCGTTGAAGTCGCCGTTCCCGTTGATGTCGTAGCGGTCCTGCTGGTCGAAGGTCCGCAGGTACGCCTGGATCTCCGCCATCTCCTTGCCCGACTTCAGCTGCTCGTCCACCCAGACGGCCAGCGCGTCGCGCACCAGCGCCTTGGTCGAGGCGCAGGTGGTCACCGGAGATCCCACCGGGTTGCCGCAGTAACCGCGGCCGTAGAGGGCCTGGTTGTAGGGCACCTTCACCCACTCGGTGACGTCACCGTCGACCGAGTAGCGGCCGGAGGACTGGCGCTCGTAGTAGGACGCCATCCGGTTGAAGTACATGTCCTCGTAGTGGGCCCGGTTGTAGTCCGGCTGCCACAGCGTGGAGTTGTCCGTGCTCCGGTCGGGCTCGGGGATCTGGTTGTGCAGCGGACCGTCGAAGGTGGTCGGCTCGGGGTCGGAGAGGTCGTACGGCGGGGTGTCGGTGAAGCAGCCGGCACCGCAGGCGCCGCTCCCGGCCCCCTGGTAGCGCTGGTTTCCGAACTCGGCGAGCACGACGAAGATCCGGTCGGTGCCCTCACGCTCGAGCTGGACCTCCTGGCCCTCGCCCCCTCCCGGGAACGGGTCCTTGCCCTTCGAGCTTGCGCTGCAGGGCGACCTGCCGCTGCGCGTCGCGCTTCTCCTTGATCTTCAGCGGGTGCTTCGGCTCGTGGCCGGTGTCGCGTCGGGCTTCGCTGGGCGCGTCGCTGGGGCCGGCCTCACCGGGTGAGGCGGTGGCCGGGGTCAACGCGAGGGTGCCTCCGGCGAGAAGACCGCCGGCGGCGAGAACCGCGAGACGGCGGGTTCTGCGAGGATTTGATGTGGGCAACGTGAGTTCCTTGCTCAGGGGCTGTCTACCGAGATGTGTGCCGGGATTTGGACACAGCGCACCGGAGCCCTCCCATGGCGCCCCGAGTCGCCGGAGGCATCTTGCGACTTTGTTACAGATTGACGCCAGACGCGACCCGCCATCGTTACATGAACGTGACCCAAGCGAGCCATGGCCGGATGACCCACAGGGGCCATCCGGCTACTGGGGCTGCCGAGCGTCAGGTCAGGTTGACCGCGCGCACCGAGTCGGCGTCGATGGCCGTCTCGATCTCGGCCAGCGTCTCCGCGGGGATCGCGCTGTCCACCGAGAGCGCGACCAGCGCGGAGCCGCCCTTGGCGTCGCGGGAGACCTGCATCCCGGCGATGTTGACCCCGGCGTCGCCCAGGATGCGGCCGACCGTGCCGACCATGCCCGGCCGGTCCTCGTAGTTGAAGAACGCCAGGTGGTCGGTGGGCTCGATGTCGACGTCGAAGCCGTTGACCTCGACCAGCCGCTCCTTCTGGCTGATGCCGATCAGGGTGCCGCTCACCGACACCTGGGAGCCGTCGGCGAGGGTGCCGCGGATCGTGATCAGGTTGCGGTGGTCGGGGCTCTCGGCGTCGGTGACCAGGCGTACGGCGGTGCCGCGCTCGGCCGCCAGCAGCGGGGCGTTCACGTAGGACACCTGGTCCTCGACGATGTCGGAGAAGACTCCCTTGAGGGCGGCCAGCTCGAGCACCTTGACGTCGTACTCGGTGATCTCGCCGCGGACCTCGACGTCGATCTGCTGCGCGGACCCGCCGGCCAGACCGGTGAAGACGCGGCCGAGCTTCTCGGTCAGCGGGATGCCGGGGCGCACGTCCTCGGCGATCACGCCGCCCTGGACGTTGACGGCGTCGGGCACCAGCTCGCCGGAGAGGGCGAGTCGGACCGATCGGGCGACCGCGACGCCGGCCTTCTCCTGTGCCTCGTCGGTGGAGGCGCCGAGGTGGGGGGTGGCGACGACGTTCTCGAGCTCGAACAGCGGGCTGTCGGTGCACGGCTCGGTGGCGAAGACGTCGAGCCCGGCTCCGGCGATCCGGCCGGTCTTGAGGGCGTCGTACAGCGCCTCCTCGTCGACGATCCCGCCGCGAGCGGCGTTGACGAGGACCAGGCTCGGCTTGGCCCGGCCCAGCTCGTCGGCCCCGATCAGGCCCACGGTCTCGGGGGTCTTGGGAAGGTGGACGGACATGAAGTCGGCCTCGGCGAGCAGGGTGTCGAGGTCGACGAGGCGCACGCCCATCTGCGCGGCGCGGCCGGCCTGGACGTAGGGGTCGAAGGCGATCACGTTCATCCCGAACGCGCTCAGCCGCTGCGCCACGAGGACGCCGATCCGGCCCAGGCCGACGATGCCGACGGTCTTCTCGTAGAGCTCGATGCCGGTGTACTTCGAGCGCTTCCACTCGCCGTTCTTCAGCGCGGCGTGGGCCGGCGAGAGGTGACGAGCCGCGGCCAGCATCAGCGCCACGGCCAGCTCCGCGGCCGACACGATGTTGGAGGTCGGCGCATTGACGACCATCACGCCGTTCTGGGTGGCGGTCTTGACGTCGACGTTGTCGAGGCCGACCCCGGCGCGGGCGATCACCTTGAGCCGCTTGGCTTCGGCCAGCGCCTCGGCGTCCACCTTCGTCGCCGAGCGGACCAGGATCGCCTCCACGTCGGCGATCGCGGGCAGCAGCTCGGCGCGGTCGGCGCCGTTGCAGTTGCGGATCTCGAAGTCGGGGCCGAGCGCGTCGACGGTGGCGGGGCTGAGCTCTTCGGCGATGAGTACGACGGGCTTGCTCACAGCGGTGTCCTCGATGGAAGTCGGCGGATGGCGGACCTGGCTCGCGGATGTCGCGAGGCGGTCGTGCACGACGCTGTGCTCCGCACACCCTACAGGCCGCGCGCCGGGCCGCCCGACTCAGTCTCGGGGTCGACCCGAGATCCCTCGGGGTCGAGCGAGGGTCACGTGGGCAGGTTCACCGATGGGCGGACCGACCCCCGTCGCGAGAGCGTGGTCGTCATGATCAGAGTCGAAGCCCTCAGCAAGAAGTACGGCCAGTTCCAGGCCGTGGACGACGTCACGTTCAACGCCCGACCAGGCCGGGTCACCGGCTTCCTCGGGCCCAACGGTGCCGGCAAGTCCACGACCATGCGCGTGATGGTCGGCCTCACCCCACCGAGTCACGGCACGGCGACCATCCTCGGTCGCCACTACGCCGACCTGCCCGAACCCGGGCCGCGAGGTGGGCGTCCTCCTCGACGCCTCCGCCCAGCACGCCGGTCGCACCGGCCGCGAGACGCTCCGGGTAGCGGCCCGCACGATGGGTCTTCCGGTCTCCCGCGTCGACGGGATGCTGGAGCGCGTCGGCCTCGCCCAGACCGAAGCCGGCCGCCGGGTCCGCAACTACTCCCTCGGGATGCGCCAGCGGCTCGGCATCGCCACCGCGCTGCTCGGCGAGCCCGAGGTACTGATCCTCGACGAGCCCGCCAACGGGCTCGACCCGGCGGGCATCCGGTGGATGCGGGACCTGCTCCGCGACTTCGCCGACCAGGGCGGGACCGTCCTGCTGTCCTCGCACCTCCTGCACGAGATCGAGGTGATCGCCGACGACCTGGTCGTGATCGGCCAGGGCCGGATCGTCGCCGAGGGCACCAAGACCGACCTTCTCTCCGCGGCCGGGCACGATCGTCCGGTGCGGTGCCGTGAGCCGAGCTGGCGCGCGCACTCGCCGAGTCCGGGGTGACCGCCGCTGCGTACGGCGACGACGGCCTGCGCGCCGACGCCGACCCGGCGCTGGTGGGCAAGATCGCCCACGTCGCCGGCGTACCCCTGACCGAGCTCCGCACCGCCGACGGTGCGGGCCTCGAGGAGATGTTCCTCGAGCTCACCGCCGAGACCTCCCGTGAAGGAGCAGCAGCATGAGCACCGTGACCCTGTCCCCGGCGCCAGCCCCCGCCCCGGCGCGGGTGGTCCCCGCCCGGATCCCGTTCGGCCGGATCCTGTGGGTCGAGCTGACCAAGATGTTCAACACCCGTTCGGGCTTCTGGCTCACCGCGAGCATCGGGATCACCGCGCGTGCTCGCGACGGCCGCCGTGATTGTCTTCGCGCCGGACAGCGCGATGACCTACGACAACTTCGGCGCCGCCGTCGGCGTCCCGATGGTGATCATCCTGCCGATCATCGCGATCCTCTCGGTCACCAGCGAGTGGAGCCAGCGGAGCGGTCTGACGACGTTCACCCTGGTCCCGAAGCGCGGTGAGGTGATCTGGGCCAAGCTGCTGATCTCGGTCGCGCTGGGCGCGGTCTCGATCGTCGCCGCACTCGGCATCGGTGCGGTCGGCAACCTGGTCGGCGCCGGCGATCGCCGGGATCGACCCGGTCTGGGACATCTCCTGGAGCCAGGCCACGTCGCTGGTCGCGGCCAACGTGCTCGGCCTGCTGATCGGCTTCATGCTCGGCGTCCTGATCCGCAGCTCCGCGGCGGCCATCGTGGGGTACTTCATCTACGGCTTCGTGCTCGCCGGGCTGACCGCCGTCCTGGCCGCAGAACCAGGACATGGTTCCGCGACCTCCAGCCTTGGGTCGACTTCAACTACACGCAGGGCATGCTGTTCGAGGGGTGGCCGGTCGGTGGCGAGGCGTGGGCCCAGCTCGGGGTGACCGCCGTGGGCTGGGTGGTCCTTCCCCTGGCCGTCGGCCTCGTGCTCGTCCGGCGGTCCGAGGTCAAGTAGCCCTGCCCGTCGTGTGCTGAGGTGGCTGCTCCGGCGGCCACCTCAGCACACGACCGCAGGGCCTACGGCTGCTTCCGCACCCGGTGCAGCAGCCAGTCGGACCCGGTGTCGGATCAGCGCGTAGCGGACCGAGCCGGACCTGACCGTGGAGCACGAACACGAAGCGCTTCTCGTTGCGGTCCTCGAGCTCCCACCAGCCGGAGTCGGCGATCCGCTTGTCCTCGTCGGTGTACGTCGCGTGTTCGAGCTCGTGGTCGTCGACCGCGACCGCCAGCCGGTCCGCGCGCGGGTCGTCCGGCAGCCCCTTGGGCACGGCCCACGACCGCAGCACGCCGTCCTCCTCCAGCCGGAGGTCGAAGTGGTGGCGCGGCCGGTCATGCTCGTGCAGCACGAACACCGGGCGGTCCAGCCACGTTCAGTCCGAGCAGCCGTCGGGACCGCAGACGTCGTCGCCGCCGACCATCTGGAGGCTCGGCTCGCGCTCGGCCCAGGCACGTCGCAGCACCTCGCCGAACGCCTCGGCCGGCTGGGCGCCGGAGACGCCGTACCTTCCGTCGATGACGAAGAACGGGACACCGCTGGAGCCGTAGGCGTGGGCCTGGTCGATGTCGGCCTGGACGTCGGCGGCGTACGCGTCGCTCGCGAGCACCTCGTCGACGCCGGGCGGGGTCGAGCCCGGCGCCGGCCGCGACCTCGCGCAGCACGTCGTGGTCGGCGACGTTGCGGGCCTCGGTGAAGTACGCCGCCAGCAGCGCCTCCTTCAGCCGGTCCTGGACGCCGGCGCCGGACTCCTCGAGGGCGAGGTGGAGGAGACGGTGCGCGTCCACGGTGTTGGCGCGCTGTGCCTGGTGGAGCCGGTAGACCAGCCCCTCCTCGGCGGCCACGGCCTCCACCCGGTCGATCATCTGCGCCCCGGCGGCCGGACCGCCGCCGTACTTGCGGCCGAGCGTCTCGGCCACCGACTCGGTCGGCTCGGACGGCGCCCCGGGGTCGAGCTGGTAGGAGTGCCACACCACCTCGACGTCGGCGGCGTGCTCGAAGTCGGCGAGCGCGGACTCCAGCCGGCGCTTGCCGATGTAGCACCACGGGCAGACCACGTCGGACCAGATGTCGATTCTCACGGCCGGCACAACCACTCCCCCGGCCCCGCTGTTCCCGAGAGGCGCTTACCCTGCCCGAAGACTTTGGCGCGGGTCAGCGCCTGGCGCGGCCGGTCTTACGGCGGGTCAGCGGGTGGCGGTGCCCTCGACGTAGTCGGAGTCGTGGGACTTCACCCACGCCATCAGCTTGCGCAGCTCGCGGCCGGTCTGCTCGATCGGGTGCTCCTCGCCCTTCGCGCGCAGCTCCTTGAACTCCGGGCCGCCGGCGTCCTGGTCGTCGATGAACCGCTGGGCGAACGAGCCGTTCTTGATGTCCTCGAGGATCGCCCTCATGTTCTCCTTCACCTGGGGCGTGATCACCCGCGGGCCGGAGACGTAGTCGCCGTACTCCGCGGTGTCGGAGACCGACCAGCGCTGCTTGGCGATGCCGCCCTCGTACATCAGGTCCACGATCAGCTTGAGCTCGTGGAGGCACTCGAAGTAGGCGACCTCGGGCTGGTAGCCGGCCTCGATCAGGGTCTCGAAGCCGTACATCACCAGCTGGCTCGCGCCACCGCACAGGACGGCCTGCTCGCCGAACAGGTCGGTCTCGGTCTCCTCGGTGAACGTCGTCTTGATGCCGCCCGCGCGCAGGCCGCCGATCGCCTTGGCGTAGGACAGCGCGAGGTCCCACGCCTTGCCGGACGCGTCCTCCTCGACGGCGACCAGGACGGGCACGCCGCGCCCGTCGACGTACTCGCGGCGGACCAGGTGGCCCGGACCCTTCGGCGCGACCATGAACACGTCGACGCCCTCGGGCGGGGTGATGTAGCCGAAGCGGATGTTGAACCCGTGCCCGAAGACCAGGGTGTCGCCGGCGGTGATGTTGGGCTCGACCGACTCGGCGTAGAGCGTCCGCTGCACGTGGTCGGGGGCGAGGATCACGATGACGTCGGCTTCCTCGACGGCCTCGGCGGGCGTGAGGACCCGCAGGCCCTCGGCCTCGGCCTTGGCCCGGCTCTTCGACCCCTCGAGGAGACCGACCCGGACGTCGACGCCGGAGTCGCGCAGCGACAGCGAGTGGGCGTGCCCCTGGCTGCCGTAGCCCAGGACCGCCACGTTCTTGCCCTGGATCAGGGCCAGGTCGGCGTCGTCGTCGTAGAACATCTCAGCAGCCACGGGGGCTCTCCTTCGTCGTTGGTTCGGTGGATCTCACCCCGACACCGCCGGTGGGGCGGGGATGGCGACGGGGCGGAGGGTGCGTTCGCTGATCGAGCGCGATCCCCGGCCGATGGCGACCATGCCCGACTGGACCAGCTCGCGGATGCCGAACGGCTCGACCACCTTGAGGAAGCCGGCGAGCTTGTCGGCGTTGCCGGTGACCTCGACGGTGACGGCATCGGGGGCGACGTCGACCACGCGGGCCTTGAACAGCTGGACGGCGTCGAGGACCCGACCACGGGTCTCGACGTCGGCCCGGACCTTGACCAGCAGCAGCTCGCGGGTGACCGAGGCGGCGCTGTCGAGCTCGACCACCTTGATCACCTCGACCAGCTTGTTCAGCTGCTTGGTCACCTGCTCCAGCGGGGAGTCCTCGACGTTGACCACGATCGTCATCCGGGAGACCTCGACGTGCTCGGTCGGGCCGACGGCCAGGGAGTGGATGTTGAAGCCGCGGCGGCTGAACAGGCCCGCGATCCGGGCCAGGACGCCGGGCTTGTTCTCGACCAGGACGCTGACGAGGTGCTTGCGTCGACACTCGAGAGCCTCGTCCTCCTCGAAGTCGGGCGCGAGGTCGCGGGCGTACTTGATGTCGTCGTTGCTGGTGCCGGCCGCCACCATCGGCCAGACCATCGCGTCGCGGTGCACGCGGAAGTCGACGACGACCGGTACGTCGTTGATCTCCATCGCCTTCTCGATCGTGGCGTCGAGGTCGTCGGGACTGTCGCAGGCCAGCCCGACGCAGCCGTAGGCCTCGGCCAGCTTCACGAAGTCGGGGATCCGCTTGCTGTGCAGGTCGGTGTTGGAGTAGCGCTCGTTGTAGAAGAGCGTCTGCCACTGGCGGACCATGCCCAGCGACTCGTTGTTGATGATCGCGACCTTGATCGGGATGTCGTTGATCGCGCAGGTGGCCAGCTCCTGGTTGGTCATCTGGAAGCAGCCGTCGCCGTCGATCGCCCAGACCGGGGAGTCGGGCACGCCGACCTGGGCGCCCATGGCGGCCGGGACGGCGAAGCCCATGGTGCCGAGCCCACCGGAGTTGATCCACGTGTTGGGGCGCTCGTAGCCGACGAAGTGGGCGGCCCACATCTGGTGCTGCCCGACGCCGGCGCAGTAGATCGCCTCGGGCCCGGCGAGCGCACCGAGCCGCTCGCACACCAGCTGCGGGGCGAGCCCGCCGTCGGCGGGCGGTGTCGTAGCCGAGGGGGTACTTCTTCTTGACCCCGGCCAGGAACCCGACCCAGGCCTCGTAGTCGCCGGTGTTTCCGGCATCCGCCTCGGCCTTGAGCGCGACGACCAGGTCGCTGATCACCTCACGGCAGTCGCCGACGATCGGGATGTCGGCGACGCGGTTCTTGCCGATCTCGGCGGGGTCGATGTCGGCGTGGATCACCTTCGCGCCGGGCGCGAACGAGTCGAGGTTGCCGGTGACCCGGTCGTCGAAGCGCGCGCCGAGGCTGATGATCAGGTCGCTGCGCTGCAGCCCCGCGACCGCGGCGACGGTGCCGTGCATGCCGGGCATGCCGAGGTGCTGGGGATGGGAGTCCGGGAAGGCGCCGCGCGCCATCAGGGTGGTGACGACCGGGATGCCGGTGAGCTCGGCGAGGACCTTCAGCTCGCGGTAGGCGCCGGCCCGGATGGTGCCACCTCCGACGTAGAGCACCGGGCGGCGGGACTCCAGGATCAGCCGGGTGGCCTCACGGATCTGCTTGGAGTGGGGCCGCGTCACCGGTCGGTAGCCCGGGCAGGTGCAGCTCGGTCGGCCAGGCGTACGTCGTCTGCGCCTGCAGGGCGGACTTGGCGACGTCCACGAGGACCGGCCCGGGTCGGCCGGTCGAGGCGATGTAGAACGCCTCGGCGATCGTGCGCGGGATCTCGGCGGGGTCGGTGACCAGGAAGTTGTGCTTGGTGATCGGCATCGTGATGCCGCGGATGTCGGCCTCCTGGAAGGCGTCCGTGCCGATCGCGGCCGCGCCGACCTGACCGGTCACCGCGACCATCGGGACCGAGTCCATGTGCGCGTCGGCCAGCGGGTGTCACCAGGTTGGTGGCGCCGGGCCCGGACGTCGCCATGCAGACGCCCACCTTGCCGGTCGCCGCGGCGTACCCCTGCGCGGCGTGGCCTGCGCCCTGCTCGTGGCGGACCAGGATGTGCCGGATCCGGCTGTCCATGAGGGGGTCGTAGGCCGGGAGGATGGCGCCGCCCGGGATGCCGAAGACGTTCTCGGCGCCCGCCGCCTCCAGCGACGCGATCAGGCTCTGCGCACCGGTGACGACGGGCCCGCTCCCCGGGGTGCCCGTGCTGTGGGTCATCGCCGCCTCCTCGTCCCGATGGGTCCTCACTCCCGCTGTCGCGCAAGTCTGCCACCCCGTCCCACATCGTGGTACGCGCATCCCACGATCTGGCGTCAGCCCGAGCCCACGCCCTCGCCCGCGGCGTACTCGCTGATCGTTCGCGCCAGCTTCACGTCGCGGTCGGTGACCCCGCCGGCGTCGTGGCTGGAGAGCCGCACGTCGAGGTGCGGGTAGCGCAGGTCGAGGTCAGGGTGATGGTTCATCGCCTCCGCCGCCTCGCCGATCAGGTTGACCAGGCGCAGGCCGGTGGCGAAGTCGCCGGTCTCGAGGTGGGCGTGGATCGCGTCGTCGCGCCAGGTCCAGTCCGGGAGCCCGACCTCGGCGAACTGGTCGGCGGTGAGGGTGCTTTCGTCGGTCATGGCACCTGTCTACCGCGACCGGGCCGGAGAAGACAGGCCCGGGGCTCCGCGGGGTCAGCGCAGCCTGGGTGGCAGGTGGAAGCCTCGGTCGGACCGGCGGATCGTTGCCTTGCTCACCGGGGCCGTCTGCCGGAGGTGCTCCTCGAGGCGCGGGGTGGAGCCTCCGGCGAGGAACCGGGTCCGGTCCCGGCCGAGGAAGGGCAACCCGATGGCGGCCGACTCGACGCGAACGGTGTCCATGGTCGGGGCGTGCACCCACCACGAGCTGTCGGCACCGGAGAGAAGTACGCCGATCCGGTGCCCGCGGCGCAGCACCCAGTCCTGGCCGTACAGCCGGAACGAGGTGAACTGCTCCCCCGCCCCTCGGAACAGGTTGGCTCCCCGGCTCACCAGCCGGGCCTTGCCGCCGGGGCCGATGTCGTAGACCAGCCCGACCAGGTTGGCGCGCGGTGCGGTCGTCTCGACCCGGACCCGCAGCTGGGGCTCCCCGGCCAACCACGCCCGGTGGCGGAGTGGCTGCGAGACCGACCACACCCCCTGCCCCGTGTCGTCCGGGCCGCCAGTGGCCTGGTTGGCGCCGTCGTCTGCGTAGGTGCCTCGTTTGAGCCGGCTCCACAGCGTGGTCGAGTCGGCGGGCGGCCAGACCGCCTCGTGGCGGTAGCGACCGACGTTGTCCTGCACCTGGACCCCCGGGCGCACCGTCGCCTCGCCCCTTCAGGTGCTGGGCGAAGAAGTCGAGGACCTGGCCGATGAACTGCCTCGTGGGGCGGCCGGTCTGCGCCCGCTCGCCGTCGGCGGTCTTCTCCCAGCCGCGGACGTGGTCGAACTGGCCGTAGCCACGCGCGGTTGGCCGGGGACCCCAGGCTGTTGAAGTACCGGAACGCGCGCATCCTGCTTGGTGTTGGTCTCCAGGAAGCCCTGGGTCAGGAACAGCGGCACCCTCGACCGGCGCGACGGGGGCAGCAGGTTCCGCTCCAGCCAGAAGGGGTCGTGCGGTGAGTCGATCTGCTGCAGGGACTCGTTCAGCCCGTAGCACCACGCCTGCGGCGCGCCGTTCGCCTGGTACTCCGGGGAGTCGTTGACCGAGCCCGGGGTCGCGTCGATCGCCTGGAAGAGCGCCGGCGTGAGCGACCGAGTTCGTGAACCGCACGCCCCGGTTGTAGAGGTAGTTGTAGCCGGCGTAGACGGGCTCCATCGCCACCACCGCCTCGAGCCCGGGCGGCCGCTGCGCGACGCCCATCAGCCCGGTCCACGCGTCGTAGGACTTGCCGAGCATGCCGACCTTGCCGGTCGACCAGCGCTGCGAGGCGGCCCACTTCACCGCGGCCTCGACGGCGTCCTGCTCCCGGTTGCCGCCCCAGTCGTTGCAGCCCGACGAGCCGCCGAAGCCGGGGAGGTCGACCATCACGTAGGTGTAGCCGCGGTCGAGGATGCGGCTGAGGTCGAGGAAGTCGTAGAACCGGTCGCTCGGTCCCTCGTTCGTCGAAGCCGTTCTCGAGCGGTTCGCCCGAGTGGTTCGTGTAGGGGCTGACCGTGAGGATGACCGGCGTTCGCTTGTCGGGAGCGATCCCCTTGGGCGCAGCACGTCGGCGTGCAGCGTGTTGATGCCGTCACCGGCCGGGAAGTACGCCTCGAAGTGGTCGGCATCGTTCCGGGTTGCCGCCGCGGCGGGAGGTGTGGCGACCGGGACGAGCAGCGGCACGAGCAGGGCCAGCAGGATCGCGCGAATTGGGAGCACGTCGGCCCAACGACGACGGGGGCCCGGAGGGTACGGCGGCGCTCAGGGCAGCACGGCCGCTCCGACGTCGCCGGGCGCCCAGGCGACCTCCCAGCGGAAGCCGTCGGGATCGCCGAAGTAGCCGGTGTAGCCGCCCCACTCGCGGTCGACGCCGTCCTGCACCGGGTCCGCGCCCGCCCCTCTCGCGCGTCGTCCAGCACCTGGTCGACCTCCTCGCGGGAGGCGACGTTGTGGGCGAGCGTGAGCGGCGCGACTCCCGACCCGGTGACGATCGGGCCGACCTCGGCCTCGAAGTGGTCGCGGTCCCAGAGGCTGAGGATCACCTTGTCGGCGACCTTGATCATCAGCACGTCCCCCGGCACGTCGATCATCGGCTCCCAGCCGAGCCCGTCGACGTAGAAGCGACGGGTGGCCTCCAGGTCGGCGACGGCGAGGGTCACGAAGCTCATCCGTTGGTCCATGACGCTCAGCCTGCCACCCGCTCCAGCTCCTCGCGGACCGCGCAGCATGCCGCGGCGTACCTCCTCGAACGAGGTCGACAGCGGCGACAGGCCGATCCGCAGCCCCTGCGGATCGCGGTAGTCGGGGATCACGTCGCGCGCCCACAGCGCATCGGTGACCTCCTGCATCCGCGGGTGGTTGAGGGTGACGTGGCCACCCCGCCGGGCCGGGTCCCGCGGCGACGCGAGCGTGACGCCGAGGGGCGCCAGCAGGTCGTCGGCGATCTCGATGGCGTAGGCGGTCAGGGCCATCGACTTCGCGCGTACGGCGTCGATGCCGGCCTCCTCGATCAGGTCGACCATGTCCTCGATGGCCAGCATGCCGACGACCGGCGGGGTGCCGGAGTGGAAGCGGCGGATCCCCTTGGTCGGGGTGTAGGTCGGGCCCATCAGGAACGGGTCCGCCGCCCCCATCCAGCCCTGGATCGGCTGGGTCAGGTCGGCGAGGTGCCGCTCCGCGACGTAGAGGAAGGCCGGCGAGCCCGGCCCGCCGTTGAGGTACTTGTAGCTGCAGCCGACGGCGAGGTCGACGTCCCACGCGTCGAGCTGGACGGGCACGACGCCGACCGAGTGGCTGAGGTCCCACAGCACCAGCGCGCCCGCGTCGTGCGCGATCTGCGTCAGCGCCGGGGCGTCGGCGAGCCAGGCGGAGCGGTAGGCGACGTGGCTCAGCATCACCAGCGCGGTCTGCGGCCCCACCGCGGCGGCGAGCTGGTCGGCGGTGACCCCGGCGGAGGTGTCGACGTCGATCCAGCGGAGGGTCAGGCCGAGCTCGTCGGCGATGCCTTGGGCGACGTAGCGGTCGGTCGGGAAGTTGTCGCGGTCGAGCGACGATCTCGTCGCGTCCGGGGCGTGCCGCGACCGCGGCCCGGACCAGCTTGTAGATCAGCACGGTGGTCGAGTCGCCGACGGCGGTCTGGCCGGGGGCGGCGCCGAGGGCGATCCGGCCGAGCCGGTCGCCGAGGGTGAGCGGCAGGTCGAACCAGCCCTCGTCCCAGCCGCGGATCAGCCGGTCGCCCCAGTCGCGCCTGACGAAGTCCGCGAGTCGCTCGGCGGTGCCCGTCGATCGGCCGGCCGAGGGAGTTCCCGTCGAAGTAGACCAGCGGCTCCGCGGCCCCGAGGAACCGGGACCGGAAGTGGGCCAGCGGGTCGGCGCGGTCGAGCTCCAGGCTGTCGGTCACGTGCCCTTGTCTATCGCAGCGTCAGCCGCAGACCGCACCGTGGGCGGCGCTCTGCACGACCTTGGCGTACTTGCCCAGGACCCCGCGGGTGTACTTCGGCGGGCTGCGGCGCCCAGCCGGTACGCCGCGTCTCCAGGTCGTCGATCTCCGCGTCCAGGGTCGCGTTGGCGACGTCGAGGGTGATCGGGTCACCGTCGCGCAGGAAGGCGATCGGCCCTCCGTCCGCGGCCTCGGGCGCGATGTGGCCGACGCACAGGCCCGTCGTACCCCCGCTGAAGCGGCCGTCGGTGACCAGCAGGACGTCCTTGCCGAGCCCGGCGCCCTTGATCGCACCGGTGATCGCCAGCATCTCCCGCATCCCCGGCCCGCCCTTGGGGCCCTTCGTAGCGGATCACCACGACGTCGCCGGCGGTGATCGTGCCCGCCGCGAGGGCGTCCAGCGCGGCCCGCTCGCCGTCGAAGACCCGGGCCGTGCCGGTGAACGTCGTCTCGTCGAACCCGGCCGACTTCACGACCGCGCCCTCCGGGCGCCAGCGACCCCTTGAGGATGGTGATGCCGCCGGTCTTGTGGATCGGCCGGCCCATGGCCCGGATCACCTCGTCGTCGACGGACGGCGGGGCGAGCGCCTCGAGGTTCTCCCGCATCGTCTTCCCGGTGACGGTCAGGCAGTCGCCGTGCATCAGCCCGGCGTCGAGCAGGGCCTTCATCACCATCGGGATGCCGCCGACCTTGTCGACGTCGTTCATGACGTACTTGCCGAACGGCTTCAGGTCGCCGAGGTGCGGCACCTTGTCGCCGACCCGGTTGAAGTCGTCGAGGGTCAGGTCGACCTCGGCCTCCCGGGCGATGGCCAGCAGGTGGAGCACGGCGTTGGTCGAGCCGCCCAGCGCCATCACCACGGTGATCGCGTTCTCGAATGCCTCCTTGGTCATGATCTGCCGCGCCGTGATGCCCTGCCGCAGCATGCCGACGACGGCCTCGCCCGAGCGGTGCGCGAAACCGTCGCGGCGGCGGTCGACCGCCGGCGGCGCGGCCGAGCCGGGCAGCGACATGCCGAGCGCCTCGGCGACGGACGCCATCGTGTTGGCGGTGTACATGCCGCCGCAGGCGCCCTCCCCGGGACAGATCGCGCGCTCGATGCGGTCGACCTCCTCGCGGGTGATCTTGCCGGCGAGGCAGGCGCCGACCGCCTCGAAGGCGTCGATGATCGTGACGTCCCGGCCGTCGACGGAGCCGGGCATGATCGAGCCGGCGTAGAGGAAGACGCTGGCCAGGTCGAGGCGCGCCGCCGCCATCAGCATCCCGGGCAGGGACTTGTCGCAACCGGCCAGGA
This sequence comes from uncultured Actinomycetota bacterium, assembly GCA_963848795.1. Lineage (GTDB taxonomy): Bacteria > Actinomycetota > Actinomycetes > Propionibacteriales > Nocardioidaceae > Nocardioides. Next base: position 201,028 of record CAWKEX010000008.1, on the reverse strand, counting down.
GCACCGAACCGTCGAGCCGCTCGGCCATCATCACCGTCTCCACGGAGTCCGCGATCACCTCGCGGGACACCAGCGAGAAGTGCATGCCCTCGTGGCCCATCGAGATGCCGTCGGAGACCGAGATGGTGCCGAACTCCAGCGGGTAGCCGCCGGCGGCGTGCACGCCGTTCTTGACGGCCTTCGCCAGCCGGTCGAGCGAGAGGTTGCACGGCGTGATCTCGTTCCACGAGCTCGCCACCCCGATCTGGGGCTTCTCCCAGTCGTCGTCCCCCATGCCGACCGCGCGCAGCATCCCGCGGGCGGCGGCCCGCTCGAGCCCGTCGGTGACGTCGCGGGAGCGCGGCTTGAGGTCCGGTTGCTCGCTCATGCTCGGGAGCGTAGTCGTGGGGTGCGCCGCTGGCGCTCTCTGTTCCGCGACGTGGGTGGTGGTGCGTGGTCAGCGTCGAGGCGTGGCGGCGGTCCACGGTACCGATTGCTGCAAACGCGAGGCCGCGCACCCGTCACCCCGCTCCGCGGCGGCGGACCGTGGGCCGTCTGCAGCAATTCGGTACGACCATCCATCGGACAGCGAGCCGTCGTGAGCCGATCACAAGACGTCATACGGGCGGAGCAGGCGGTTGCACCGTCCGCATGACGTCCTCGGGTGTCCGCGGTGGCCCGAAAGAGCCCATCGGCCCGCACCAATCCGCCAGTCACGGAAGCGGCGGCGCCCTTAGGTTGGGGGCGTGCTGGATCCGGACCAGGCCGCAGAGGTGGCGGGGCGCTTCGCCCTCGGCGACCACGCCGTGCTCACGGGGCCGGTCGCCGCGGGTCGGCTCGGCGACGTCTGGCGGCTCTCGACCGATCGCGGGGAGTTCGCGGTCAAGGATGCCCGCTTCCCGGTCGACCCGGCGGAGGTCGCCGCCGACGCGGCGTACCAGGACCGGGTGCGCAGCCACGGCGTCCCGATGCCCGCGGTGGTGCGGACACCCGGAGGGCGAGGCGCTCATCCAGCTCGGGTCGGGGCCCGTGCGGGTCTACGCCTGGGTGGACGTCCTGCCCCGGGAGCGCGGCCTCGACCCGGTCGCGGTCGGCGCACTGGTCGCGGGCATCCACCGCGTCCAGGTGCCGACGCGAGGCCCGGTGGACCCGTGGTACGTCGCCGCGGTCGGTGAACCGGCCTGGCGCGACCTCACGACCCGGCTGCGCGACGCGCGGGCACCGTTCGCCGACCGGCTCGAGTCGCTCGTCCCCGACGTGCTGGCCGCCGAGGCGCTGCTGGTCGAGACGCGAGGCGGTGCAGGTCTGCCACCGCGACCTGTGGGCGGACAACGTCCTGCGCACTCCCGACGACGGGCTGGTGGTGCTGGACTGGGAGAACTCCGGCCCGGGGACCCCGCAGGGGAGCTCGGGGTGGTGCTGTTCGAGTTCGGGCAGGGCGATCCCGACCGGATGCGGGACCTGTTCGCGTCGTACGTCGAGGCCGGCGGGCCGGCGCGCCTGCGCACGCCCGGAGACCTCACCATGCTGATCGCCCAGGCCGGGCACATCGCCCAGATCGGCTGCGAGCGCTGGCTGGCCGCGACCACCGACGAGGAACGCGCCGACAACGCGGCGTGGGTCGGCGAGTTCCTCGACGAGCCGGTCACCGTGGCCACGGTCGAGGCCATCCTCGACGCGGCCAGGCTCGACGCGGCCAGGTGAGAGGCCTGCTGACTAGTCGTCGGTCTCGGAGACCGCCTTCAGTCGGGAGAGCCCCTTCTCGAAGTCCTTGCCGATCAGCTTGTCCATGCTGAAGACCTTGCTGAAGACCTTGCCCAGGCCCGCGTGCTCGCCGGTCATCACCCACGTGACCTCGGTCCCGCTGCCGGAGGGCGCCAGCGTGAAGACGACGTCGTTGGTCGCCTTCCACGGCTTGAGGAACGAGAGCTTGATCCCGATCTGCTCGGGGGTCGAGGAGACGATCTCCATCGAGCCCTGGCCGGCCTTGCGGTTGCCCTGCCAGGCGTAGTGGGCGCCGACGCCCTGGTCGGGACCGGTGTAGATGCGCTGCAGGTTCGGGTCGACGTCCTCCCACGGCGACCAGGCGGTCCACTCGTGGAAGTCGTTGATCCGGCCGTGGACGCTGGCCGGGTCGGCGGCGATGTTCGTGGATCGCGAGATCTCGAAGTTGCTCATGGGCGCGAGCGTAGTGGCCCCCGCTCTCCGGTCGCACGACCCGGGGTGGGTGTCAGATCGAGGCCGCGCGAACCACCATCACGTCGGGCAGGTCGCTGACGATCTGCCGCCAGGTGTCGCCCTCGTCGGCCGAGGCCCAGACCCCTCCGTTGCGGGCCCCGAAGTAGACGCCGGTCGGGTCGTGGTCGTCGGTGCACATGGCGTCGCGCATCACCCCGACGTAGAACGAGTCGGGCAGTCCGTTGCCCAGCTCCTCCCACGACTCCCCCGCGTTGCGGGACCGCCACACCCGGGCCTTGGCGTCCGGCGGGTAGCGGCCGTCGCCGCCCGAGATCGGGAAGACGTAGACGGTGTCGGGCTCGCGCGGGTGGACGACGATTGCGAAGCCGAACGACGAGGGCAGGCCGTCGGCGATCGACTCCCACGACTCTCCGTGGTTGTCGGATCGGTAGACGCCGCCGTGGTTCTGCAGGAACAGCCGCTCGGGCCGGGACGGGTGCCGGGTGACCTTGTGCACGCACTGGCCGAACTCGGGGTACTGCTCACCCTCCGGGAGGAACTCCGCCCGGATGCCCTTGTTGCGCGGCTGCCAGGACGCGCCCCCGTCGCTGGTCTGGTAGACGCCCCCGGTCGAGAGGGCGGCCGTGACCGACTGCGGATCGGTCGGGTGCGGAAGGATCGTGTGGAAGGCCTGGCCGCCGAACCCGGCGTCCCACTCCGGGCGGTGCGGGTGGTCCCACAGTTCCTGCTCGAGGGTGAAGGTCTCGCCGCGGTCGGTGGACTTCCAGACCGCCCCGGGCTCGGAGCCGGCGTACACCACGCCGTCCTCGGCGCCCGCGACCAGCTGCCAGATCCGCTCGACCTTGGCGTCGCTGCCCTCCGGGAACTTCACCGCGCCGTTGGGGGTCTCCTGCCAGGAGGCGCCGAGGTCGTCGGAACGGCGGACCTGCGGGCCCAGCCACATCGACGACGCCCCGGACAGCAGCCGGGGCCGTTCGCCCCGCTTGTCGATCATGCAGGAGTAGACCTCCTCCATGTCGTGGTGCGGCCCGGTGAACTCCCAGTCGCGTCGCTGGTCGTCGGCGGTGCCGATCCACATGCCCTTGCGCGTGCCCACCATCAGGATCGTGCTCATGGTCTCCCTTTCTCGACGTTCGATCATCTCACCACGGCAGGCCCGTGCACGGCCACGACGTGGCGCCTCCCTAGATTGACCGGGTGCCTCCCCGAATTTCATCGGCGCGTTTCTCACCGGTCTGGCTGGTCCTGGGCGGGATCCTGTCCGTCCAGTTCGGCGCGGGGATCGCCAAGGGCCTCTTCGACGAGGTCACTCCGACGGTCATGGTGTGGCTGCGGCTGGTGACCAGCGCCGTCGTCCTCGGGCTGCTCGCGCGGCCCGTCCTGCGGGGGCGGACGCGGGACGACTGGCTGGTCGCCCTCGGCTTCGGCGCTGAGCCTGGGTGTCATGAACTGGGCGATCTACCAGTCCTTCGCCCGGATCCCGCTGGGGCTGGCGGTGACGATCGAGTTCGTGGGGCCGCTCACCCTGGCCATCCTCGGGTCACGCCGGGCCCGTCGACCTGGTCTGGGCGGCGCTGGCCGGTGTCGGGGTGGCCCTGCTCGGGTTCGAGCCGGGCGACCTGGACCTCGCGGGCGTGGCGTTCGCGCTCGTCGCGGGTGCGGCCTGGGCGGCGTACATCCTGCTCAGCGCGCAGACCGGACGGCGCTGGCCCGGTCTGGACGGGCTGGCGGTCGCCAGCGTGGTCGCGACCCTCCTGCTCGCCCCGTTCGCGGTCGCCTCCGGCGGCTCGGGCCTGCTCGACCTCCGGGTCCTGGCCCTCGGCGCGGCGGTGGGGCTGCTGAGCTCCGTCATCCCCTACAGCCTCGAGATCACCGCGCTCCGCACGATCCGGCCCGCCGTGTTCAGCATCCTGATGAGCCTGGAACCCGCCGCCGCGGCCCTGGCCGGCGTCGTGGTGCTGCAGGAGTTCCTGACGCCGCTGCAGCTGCTGGCGATGGCCTGCGTCGTGGTGGCCAGCGTCGGAGCGACCCGCAGCCATCGCGTGATCCGCGAGCCGGCACCGGACTGAACCGGACCCCGAATCGGACTAAACCGGTCTGGACCGATCGCGGGAGGGAGTTAACGCGGATTTCACGGCGCGTTGATCCGGTCGGCCGATGAGCCCTCTAGCGTCGTACCTGTCCAAGCCTGCGCGGGGGGAGACGGGATGCACCCGGTGATCCATCACCTGAGCCCGATCGCGCGATGGGCAGTCGAATCACAGCAACGGTCCCGACGCAACGCCATGCTCGCATCGACCACGCTCACGCAGCGACGGTCGGAGCGGATCGAGGTCGAGGAGTTCCTCGCCTCCCGTAGGGGCCGCCCGGCGAATCCGGCAAGCCGGCCGGTGACCGCACGAGGTTGAGTGCCGGCGGCACCCCACGCGCCGCCGGCACTCGACCACCTCCCACGACCGACGAGGGTCGCTCGGGCAGAATCGAGGCATGCCCGCCTCGAAAGCCCGCTCCACCGCTGCCGACGTCGAGATCGTCTTCCACGAGGTCCTCTCCGACGACGGGACGCCGCTCCGGGCGTGGACCAACGACCCCGACGGCAAGATCGACGGGCCGACCGTCGTCCTGTGCAACGGGCTGGGCACCAACCCGTGGTCCTGGCCGGCGCTGCTGAAGCCCGACTGCGGGGTCCGGGTGATCTCGTGGAACCACCGGGGCACCGGCGGCTCCGCGCGGCCCGCCGACCCCGACCGGGTCGGGATCGACGACTTCGTCGAGGACGCGCTGTCGGTCATGGACCACTTCGACGTCGACCGCGCGGTCCTGATGGGCTGGTCGATGGGCGTCAACACCATGTTCGAGCTCGCCGTTGACCATCCCGAGCGGGTCACCGGCCTGTTCGCCGTCGCCGGCGTCCCGGGCGACACCTTCTCCACGATGCTCGGCCCGCTGCGCGTCCCGCGGCCCCTCGCCCGCGCGTTGACGGTCAACCTCTCCCGCGTCCTGAAGTACGGCGGCCGCGCGCTGACCCCGGTCACCACCCGGCTGCCGGTGGGCCCGCGGTTGATCTCCGTGATCTCGCACAGCGGGTTCATGCTGCCGGTGGCTGATCCGGAGCTGGCCGCGATCGCGGTCCGGGAGTTCCTCTCCACCCCCGTCGAGTGGTACTGCCACCTCGCCCTGCGCACCTCGGAGCACCCGAGGGTGTCGCTGAGCCAGCTCCGTGTGCCGGCCGAGTTCGTGGGGGCGACGTACGACCTGCTGACCTCGGCGAGACAGATGAAGTCGGCGGCGGACCGGATGCCCGAGGCCACCTACGTCGAGCTGAAGGGCACGCACTTCCTCCAGATGGAGAAGCCCGACGAGGTCCACGACCTCCTGCTCGCCTTCCTCGACCGGGTGGGATGACATGGGCGGGCGGTCGCTGGTCGCGGTCACGGCCCTGGCGCTGGCCGCCCTCGTCGGCGGTTGCTCCGACGACGACGAGGGTCCCGGCCCGCCGACGGTGACCGCACGACCGTCCGACCAGGAGCCCGCGCCCGTCGACCACGGATCCCACCTCCCCGTCGCCGAGCCGCAAGGACCGGCCGGGGCCACCTCGGGTCGTCGACACCGTGGCCCGCAACCTGTCGGTGCCCTGGGGGATCGACTTCCTGCCCGACGGCACCGCCATCGTCACCGAGCGCGACACCCGGCGGGTGCTGGCGATCGACGACGGGCGGGTCACCCAGATCGGCCTGATCGAGTCGGCCGCCCCGCAGGGCGAGTCCGGTCTGCTCGGGGTCGCCGTCTCGCCCGACTTCGCCGAGGACCGGGCGATCTTCCTCTACGTCACCACCGCCGAGGACAACCGGATCGTCCGCACGACCTACCGCAAGGGCGAGCTGGGGTCGCCCGAGGTGATCCTGGACGGCATCCCCAACGGGTTCATCCACGACGGCGGCCGCCTGCAGTTCGGACCGGACGGCTACCTCTACGCCTCGACCGGCGAGACCGGCGCCCCCGAGCTCGCCCAGGACCGCGCCTCCCTCGGCGGCAAGATCCTCCGGATCACGCCCGACGGAGACCCCGCCCCCGGGAACCCCGACCCCTCCTCTCCGATCTGGACCCTGGGCCACCGCAACGTCCAGGGCCTCGCCTTCGACGACGCCGACAACCTGTGGGCGTCCGAGTTCGGCGAATCCACCTTCGACGAGCTCAACCTGATCCGGAGGGGCGGCAACTACGGCTGGCCGCGGTTCGAGGGCCGCGGCGACGACCCGAACCTCACCAACCCGCAGGTCGTGTGGGACACCTCCGAGGCCTCGCCCTCCGGCCTGGCCTACCTCGACGGCCGACTCTGGCTCGGTGCCCTGCAGGGCGAGCGGCTCTGGCGGATCGACGTCGCCAACGGCCGCGCCACCGAGCCCACCGACTTCTTCGTCGGCAGGTACGGCCGGCTCCGCACCGTGGTCGTGGCGCCCGACGGCAACCTCTGGGTGTCCACGTCCAACCGGGACGGGCGGGCCACGCCGGGCCCCGACGACGACCAGATCATCGTGGTGGACCCGGGCTGAGCTCGAGCTGAAGTGCTAGATCGCGGGCAGCGCGCCGACCTGGGTCACCAGGAAGGCGGCGAAGGCGATCTCCACACACGCGCCGAGCACGTCACCGGTGCTTCCACCCAGCTTCCGGCCGCACACCAGCAGCACCGCGGCTACCGCGACGGCAGCCACCACCACACCGATCAGACCGCCAGACCCGGCGACCAGTGTGACCAGGATGGTGGTCACGACGACCACCAGCGCGGCGGCCAGCGGCGGAACCGCACCGACGACCGTGCTCCCCAGCCCCTCGGCCCGCGCCGCGGTGAGCCCGCGCATGCAGGCCGGGGCCAGGCAGGCCCGGCTGACGACCACCGCCAGGACCACGGCCGTGACCGAGCCTCCCTGCGCCAGGAGTGCGGCGAGGGCGCCGACCTCGACGGAGAGCACCAGCAGGAGAGCCGCCGCCCCTGACGGGCCGACGTCCCCGCGGCGCATCACCTCCAGGCGCCGGGCCCTGGTCCCGTGCGTGGCGAGCCCGTCGACGGTGTCGGCCAGCCCGTCCAGGTGGAGTCCCCCGGTGGCGAGGCCCAGGACCGCGACGATGAGGGTGGCGGCGACCAGCGGCGGCAGAGCGAAGAGTTCGCCGGCCCACGCCGTGGCGGCGGCAGCACCGGCCACGGGCAGTACGGCGATCGGCGCGATCGACATGGCGACCGCAGCCTCGGCACCAGCCACCCGACGGGGAGCCGGTACCGGAAGGACGGTCAGGGTCCCCAGGGCGAGCCGGAGCCCGTCGCCGAGGACCGTCACGGGGACGGGACCGCGTCCGCCGCGGGCTCAATGATCGATGCGAGCGTCGACATCTCCGCGAGCAGCCGCGGCGCCGTCCTGAGCACCGGGAGCGCCGTCAGCGCACCGGTCGCCTCGCCCAGCCGCATGCCGAGGTCGAGCACGGGCAGCAGGCCGAGCGCCTCCAGTGCGATCCGGTGGGCCGGCTCGGTCGACCGGTGGCCCGCGCACCACCAGGCGGCGGCGCCGGGCGCCATCCGCTCGGCGAGCAGGGCGCACGCCCCGGACACGATGCCGTCCAGGAGGACGGGCCGGCCGCGCTCGGCCGCCCGGGCCAGGAACCCGGTCATCGCCGCGGTGTCCGCGCTGCCGACGACCCTGAGCAGCGCGGCAGGATCGTCACGGAACGGACGGGCCCTGCCCATCGCGGACTCGATGACCGTCGTGCTTCCCGCGCCACGTGGCGTCATCGATGCCGGTGCCACGCCCGACCACGTCGACGGCGTCGAGGCCGAGTGCGGCACCGACCAGGGTGGCCGCCACCGTGGTGTTGCCGATCCCCATGTCGCCGGGGACCAGGAGGTCGCAGCCGGCGTCGATCTCCGCGTCGGCGATCGTCGCTCCGGCGCTCAGCGCGGCCGCGGTCTCGGCCTCGGACAGGGCGTCCTCCCGGTCGATGCACCCCGACCCGCGGCGCACCTTGTGCCGGCGTACCTCCGGCGGGGTGTCGGCGAGATCGTCGTCGACACCGAGATCCACCACGCGGACCCGGGCCCCGTGCGCACGCGCCAGCACGTTGACCGCAGCGCCTCCCCGAAGGAACTCCCGCACCATCAGCGCGGTGACGTCCCGGGGATACGCCGACACCGCCCGGTCACTGCCGGTCACGCCGTGGTCGCCGGCGAACACCACCACCGAGACCGTCTCCGGAGCAACCGGGGCGTCGGTGCCCTGGACCCCGGCCAGCCAGACCGCGAGGTCCTCCAGCCGACCCAGGGCGCCCAGTGGCTTCGCCAGCCCGTCCAGCCGTGCCCGGGCCTCGGTTCGCGCCGCCTCGTCGATCCTCGCTGCCATGGTCATGCGCGTTCATCCTCCAGTCGGTGAACCCGGCCGGCGACCACCAGGTGTACGTCGTCGGTCAGGTCGGCGACCTGCCGGTTGAGCCGGCCCAGGGCGTCCCGGAACAGCACGCCGGAACGGGTCCCGGGGACCACGCCGGAACCGACCTCGTTGCTCACCGCCACCACTGGCACCGATGCCGAGCGCCACGCCTGCAGCAGTCGGTCGACCTCGGCGTCGACGAGCTCGTGCCATGCGGTGTCGCCGTCCGTGGAGTCCCAGGCCCCGGCGGCGCCCATGACTCCGGCGAGCCAGGTGGCCAGGCAGTCGACCAGCACCGGCTGTGTCGCCGTCTCGAGGGCCGCCGGAACGTCGTCGGTCTCGAGGGTGGTCCATCCGTCCGGCCGGTTGCGGCGGTGTTCGGCGACCCGGGCAGCCCAGTCGGAGTCGCTGCCGTCCGGGACCGGTCCCGGCGCGACGTAGAGCACCTGGGCGCAGTCGGTCAGCAGTCGCTGGGCGTGCCGTGACTTGCCGGACCGAGCCCCGCCGAGCACCAGAGTGCGGGGTGCCAGCTGCGTGGGGTCGGGGGTCGGCGCGGGGCCGGGCGCAGGCGTGGAGTCGGCCGGCACCGGCAGCACCGCAGGCCCGGCGTCCCGCCGGAGCACCTCGACCCGGGCGCCGTACACCTCAGCCAGGCGCACCGGGCGCAGCACCTCACTGGGACTGGCGTCCGCGACGACCCGGCCGTTGTCCAGGAGCACCACCCGGCGGCCGTACTGACCGGCCAGCGTCAGGTCGTGCATCGCAGCGACGACCGTGAGCTCGTCCTCGCAGCCGCATGGTGTTGACCAGGTCCAGGACGCTCTGCTGGTGACCGATGTCGAGCGCACTTGTGGGCTCGTCCAGCAGCAGGACCCGCGGCTCCTGCGCGAGCGCCCGGCCGAGGACGACCCGTTGCAGCTCGCCACCGGAGAGCCCGAGCGCCGGTCGCTCGGCGAACTCGGTGAGCTCGAGCCGGTGCAGCGTCCGCTCCACGGCCTCCCGGTCGGCGGCGGTCTCGCTCCCGAAGCGCCGCAGGTGAGGGGTGCGTCCGAGCGCCACCAGCTCCCGGACGGTGGTCCCTTCCGGAACCACCGGGCGTTGCGGCATCAGCGCGACCACGCGGGCGACCTGGCGACGCGGCGCGTGCCCCGGATCGAGGCCACCGACCCGCAGCTCGCCCGCTCGCAGGGATCAAACCCGCGACCGCGTGCAGCAGTGACGTCTTGCCGGCGCCGTTGGGTCCTACGACGGCGACCCAGTCACCCTCCTCGACCACCAGGTCGACGCCGGTCACCACCCGCGTTCCCGCCGCGCTCGACCGACACCCCGCGGCACTCCAGAGCAGGGTGTCGGCCGGACACGAGCCCGCGCACGGGGGCGGTCACATCTCCCCCTTGCTTCGACGCAGCACGATCAGGAAGAACGGCGCGCCCACCAGGGCCGTCACGACGCCGATCGGCACCTCGGCCGGCGCCAGGGCGGTCCGGGCGACGACGTCGGCCAGCACCAGGAAGGCGGCGCCCAGCAGCAGCGCCAGCGGCAGCAGGGTGTGGTGCGCCGTGCCGAACAGCAGCCGTACGGCGTGCGGCACCACGATCCCGACGAAGCCGATCAACCCGCTGACGCTGACCGCAGCGGCGGTGCCGAGGGTGGCGGTGAGCACCAGGATCAGCCGGACCCGCGCCGGGTCGACCCCGAGGCTCGCCGCCTCGACGTCACCCACCGCCATCACGTCGAGCACGCGCCGGTGCATCAGGATGACGGTGCACGAGACCACGACGTACGGCAGTGCAATCAGCACGTCGGACCAGCCGTCGGTGCTGAGCCGGCCCAGCATCCACGAGTAGACCGAGAGCAGCGAGTCGTCGTACCGCTGCTGGACGAAGTTCTGGATCGCGTTGAAGAACGCGCCCACCGCGACCCCGGCCAGCACGATGACGACGGCGCCCCGGCCGCCACCGACGCTGCTGCCCAGGGCGTACGTCGCGGCGACGCCGAGCAGCCCCCCGACGAACGCCAGCAGCGGGATGCCCACCGGGCCGATCGCGCCGCCGGCCACGATCCCCAGCGTCGCCCCCAGCGCGGCACCGCTGGAGACGCCGAGCAGGTAGGGATCGGCGAGTGGGTTGCTGGAAGACCCCCTGGTACGCCGTCCCGGCGACCGCCAGCATCGCGCCGACCAGGACCCCGAGCACCACTCGCGGCAGCCGGATCTCCCAGAAGATGGCTTGCTGGGTGATGGACATCCCCGAGTCGACCTCGACCCCGGGGACCGCGTCCAGCAGCTCCAGCAGCACGCCGGACACGCTCAACCCGGCCGGCCCCACCAGGCACCCGACGACCACCGCGCCGAGGCAGACCAGCAACGCCCACGGCGATCTTGGTCCGCCGCATCCGGGGGCGGGCGTCGAGGCGGGTCAGGGCGCGCACGCGCGCACTCGCGGCGGCCCCCCGCTCCTCGCCGGCCAGGTCGAGCGCCATCGTCGGTCAGCCGTCCGTGCCGCCGAGCGCACCCTCGCGCTCGGCGAGGATGTCGCTCACCTGCTGCACGAAGTCGACCACCCGGGGGCCCCACCTGCTGGCCACGTCCTCGTCGACGACGTGGACCTGCCCGTCGTCCACGGCCGCGACCTGCTCCCAGCCCGGACGCTTCTCGACGTCCGCCACCGAGACGTCGCAGCACTGGCTGTCGGCCAGGAACACCAGGTCCGGGTCGGCTTCGACGACGTACTCCCGGGAGAGCTTGGGGTAGTCGTCCTTCACCTTGGACTGGTCCGCGATGTTCTCCAGCCCGAAGAGCCCGTAGACCTCGCCGATGAACGTGCTGCCCGAGGTGGAGTAGAGATCGGGCGTGAGCTCGTGGAAGTAGGTGAGCCCGTCGGCGTCCGGCGCGTCGGCCAGCGCCTGGTCGATCCCCTCACGCATGTCGGTGACGTCCTGCTCGGCCTCGTCCGTCATGCCCGGTCGCTGCCCCGAGTCGCTCCATCTGGGAGTAGGTCTCCTCCAGGTCCTCGGCCGCGGGCAGCAGCAGGGTGGGGACCCGGGCCTTCTCGAGGTTCGCCACCAGGTCGCCGGTGTCGTCGGCCGCGACCACCAGGTCGGGCTCGTACTCCAGGACCGCCTCGACGTTCGGCTCGTAGCCGGACAGCTTGGTGGTCGGGACGTCCTTCGGGTAGTCGGACTGGTCGTCGACGGCGACCACCTGGTCGCCCGCGCCGATCTCCCACAGCATCTCGGTCGCCGTGGGGCTGAGGGAGACGATCTTGGCGGGCTCGCCCTGGATCGTGATCTCGGTGCCGCCGTGGATGGGCCCGGAGAGCACCTCGACCGGGAACTGCGCGTCCGGTGAGGGCGAGGACTCGGTCGCCTCGTCCACGGTGTCGACCCCGCCACAGCCGGCGAGCACCAGGCTCAGCAGCAGGAGCAGGGAGGGGAACAGGCGCCGCTCAGGGCGCGGGAAATCCTTCGTGTGCACAGCATCCTCCGTTTTGCGGAGGACGAGAGTCGTCGGGCCGCACACGCCGCGAGGGCGGTTGCCGCACGAACTACCTTCGTCCGAGGCTAGTTGCGTGGCCCACGGGTCAGGTGACCTGGCTCGTCCGGACGCTTGCGCGCCGGCTTCACAGTTGCGGGACAGCACCGGAATCTCACCGGACTTCACTGAACACCGTGGCACTCCCGCGCTTGACGGGAGCAGCAGCACGACTACCCCGGGTCGGACAACCGGCGACGCCATAGGGTCTCTCCGGTGAGAGGCAGCCTGATGGTGCTCGGCACCACCTCCGACGCCGGCAAGACCGTCGTGACGACCGGCCTGTGCCGGGCTCTGGCGCGCCGTGGGGTGCGGGTGGCGCCGTTCAAGGCGCAGAACATGTCCAACAACTCGATGGTGACGGTCGACGGCGCGGAGATCGGGCGGGCGCAGTGGATCCAGGCGGTCGCGGCGCGCGCGGAGCCGGAGGCGGCGATGAACCCGGTGCTGCTGAAGCCCGGCAGCGACCGGCGCAGCCACGTCGTCGTCATGGGCGCCCCGGCCGGTCACCTCGACGCGAGCGAGTACGCCGGCACCCGGGCGCCGCTCGCCGCGGCGGCGTACGCGGCGTACGACGACCTGGCCAGCCGCTTCGACGTCGTGGTCTGCGAGGGAGCCGGAAGCCCGGCCGAGATCAACCTGCGACCGCACGACTACGTGAACATGGGTCTGGCGCGTCACGCCGGGATGCCCGCGGTGCTCGTCGGGGACATCGACCGTGGTGGGGTGTTCGCGGCCATGCACGGCACCCTCGCGCTGCTCGAGGAAGCCGACCAGGCGTTGATCTGCGGGCTGGTGATCAACAAGTTCCGCGGCGACGCTGACCTCTTGCGGCCCGGCCTCGACGTCGTCGAGAAGGTGACCGGGAGGCCGTTCCTCGGCGTCCTGCCGTGGCTGCCGGACCTGTGGCTGGACTCCGAGGACTCACTGTCGGTGCGTGACCGCCCGCGGGTCCCGACCGCGCCCGGGCGCCGGCTCCGCGTCGCCGTGGTGCGGTTCCCGAGGATCAGCAACTTCACCGACCTGGACGCCCTCTGCCTCGAACCCGGTGTGGAGGTCACCTTCGTCGACGACCCTGGAGCGCTCGCCGGGGTCGACGTCGTGGTGCTCCCCGGCACGCGCGCGACCATCGCCGACCTGGAGTGGCTCGGGCAACGCGGGCTCGACGACGGCGGTCCGTCGCCACGCCGGCGCGGGTGGCGTCGTACTCGGCATCTGCGGGGGCTACCAGATGCTGGGACGTGACATCGCCGACCCCGACGGGATCGAGGGCGTGCGCGGCGGTCAGGCGCGCGGTCTGGGGCTGCTGGACGCCCGCACCAGGTTCGGGAGCGACAAGGTGCTCGGGCGTCCGGAGGGACGAGCGCTGGGCGTTCCGGTCACCGGGTACGAGATCCACCACGGTCGCGTCGACGTCGGTGCCGGCGAGCCGTTCCCGGGCGGATCCCGGTCCGGCGCGGTGTTCGGGACGATGTGGCACGGCTGCCTGGAGGGCGATGCCTTCCGCCGGGCCTGGCTCGCACTGGCCGCGGAGCTGGCGGGCGTGGCCGGCTTCACCGCGGGCGGTCCCTCGTTCGCAGCCGCCCGTGAGTCGCGGATCGAGGCGCTCGCCGATGCGGTGGAGCAGCACCTCGACCTCGACCGGATCGCTCCAGCTCGTCGAGCACGGCCCGCCTCCCGGCTTGCCCGTGGTGCGTGGCGGCCTGGTCAGGTGAGCTCCTCGGCCACCACCAAACCGCATGGGCTCATTCGTGTCGTGGGCGGTGGCGGATCCAGTGGGGTGGTGGTCTCCCGGTCTTGGGCGGTGGGAGGAACTCGGGTCGTCCGGTCGTGGGCGAGGCGTGCTTGCCAGGGGGTGTGGTGGATGGTGCGGTGGTGGTGGCCGCAGAGCAGCACCAGGTTGTCGAGTGCGGTGATGCCGCCGTGGATCCAGTGGCGGATGTGGTGGGCGTGGCACATCAGCGGGGGTCGGGTGCAGCCGGGGAAGGCGCAGTGGGCGTCGCGGGCGACCAGGGCGGTCCAGATCGCGGGGGTGATGAGTCGCTGGGCGCGGCCGACGTCCAGGACGCAGCCGTCGGCGTCGAGCAGGACGCGGATCAGGTCGCCGTCACAGGCCAGCCGCCGGATCGCCGTGGCGGGCACCTCCAGCCCGTCCTCGGTGACCCCGACCCCGGCGGCGGCGCTGTTGCCCTCACCGGCCAGGGTCTGGGCGTCGATGGTGACCGCGACCCGGGGCCGGGCGCCGTGGCTGGCCGGAGGGAGGTCGGTGTCGAGGGCATGCTGGGCGAGCTGGACCAGCGCGTCCCACATCCGGGCGCCGTGGTCACGGGGGTCGGGCTGCTGCTCGCAGGTGACCGGGTCGACCTCCGGGACCGGTTTGGTCAGCGGCAGCAGCGCGGCGCGGAGCACGGCGCCGTCCTCGCCGCTGCCCCCTCCGCGCACCCGGATGCCGCCGCGGCCGTCCTCGGTGACGGTGAGGAGCCGGCCCAGGTGGGCGGCCCGGTCCTCGCGGTCCAGGGCCTTCTCGGCCTCGCGCTCGTCGCGGTCGGGGTCGACCACCGAGGCGAGGTGGCGGCCCGCCCGGTGCAGGTCGGTGGCGTTGAGCCGGCCCGCCTCCTCCAGCAGCACCTGCTCGCCGCGGCGGCGTACGTGCTCGGCGAGCGGGAGCCGCTCGACCGCGTCGAGGACGACCGACGCCTGCTCCGGTGACACCGCACCCTCGCGCAGCGCGTCACGAGTGGCCACCCGTTCGGTGAGGAGCACCCTGGCCTGGGCCACGGCCTTGCGGCCCTGGCGCCGGGTCGTGCCGGCCAGGTGGGTGAACCAGTCGGCCGTCGACCCCCAGCCCAGCTCGCGCCTGGCGGTCTCGCGGACGTCGAGCTCGGCCAGCAGCTCCGCCTCCAACGCCGCCGCCTTGGCCTTGAGCCGCTGCAGCTCCTGCCACCCCCGCGACCAGCTCCCCGGCCCCGCGCGCCGACCACAACGACCCCACCACCGCATCCAGCCCGGCGCACGCCGCACCCACCACACCAGCCGGTGTCGGCTGCGGCAGCGGTGTGATCGCCATGAACCCATCCAAGCCACCACCACCGACACCTTTCGGACCTCCGTTCGACCCTGTGGACAGGTCGTACGGGAAGCCTCGGTGTGGTCACAATGTGGGCCGGAGGCAGTCGGCCGTCGCGCGCCCGGTCGAGGATGGCCGGCCCATTCGCGGCGGGATGACGCGCCCGGTGCACCGGACAAGCCCGCACCCGGGCCGCCAAGCGCCGTGACAAGACGATCAATCGGGCGCGAAGAACCGCTCGCCGCCCTGCCACAATGAGGTGCGCCCACCTGCATTGCCCGGCAGGTGGCACGGCGCCCGATGCTCGTCGAACGGGGTAACTGAGATGGCACGCTACGGAGCACAGTTCGGGCCAGACATCACGTTCCTGGGAGTCAACCGCTGCGACTGGGCGGACTCCACGACGTACGAAGGAGCGGACGTCGTGATCCTCGGGGCGCCTTTCGACGGCGGCACCTCGCACCGCGCTGGCACCAGGTTCGGGCCACAGTTCATCCGGCAGACCTGCTACCTGTCCCACGACGGCTCGCGCCCTTCGCTCGCCATGCGCGTCGACGGGCTGCGGGATCTCGCGGTGTACGACGCGGGCGATGTGGAGATGTTCTCCGGCGACGCGGAACGGTCTGTCCGCGACCTGCAGGAGGCCGTGTACACGGTGACCTCGAACGGCGCGATCCCGCTGATCCTGGGCGGGGACCACACCATCGCATGGCCGGACGCGGCCGGCGTCGCCCAGCACCTCGGCCAGGGGAGAGTGTCGATGGTCCACTTCGATGCGCATGCCGACACCGGCAACGTTGAGTTCGGCTCGCTCATCGGGCACGGCCAGCCGATGCGTCGCCTGATCGAGTCCGGCGCCCTGCGCGGGGACCGGTTCCTGCAGATGGGCCTCCGGGGCTACTGGCCCGAACCCACCACCTTGGACTGGATGGCGGAGCAGCGGATGCGGTCCTACGAGATGACCGAGATCGTGCACCGCGGGCTCGACGACTGTCTGACCGAGGCCTTCTCGATCGCCACCGACGACTGCGACGGGGTCTTCCTCTCCGTCGACATCGACGTGTGCGACCCCGCCCACGCTCCCGGCACCGGCACACCAGAACCGGGCGGCCTCACCGCCCGCCAGCTGCTGGACTCTGTGCGGCGCGTGGCTTACGAGCTGCCAGTCGTCGGCGTCGACGTCGTCGAGGTTTCGCCGCCGTACGACCACGCCGACATCACCTCGTTCCTCGCCAACCGCGTGGTCCTCGAGGCTCTGTCCGGCATCGCCCGCCGCCGCCGCGACCAGCGCGACGGGACCACTTGGGACCGGTCCCTGCCGCTCCTCGCCGACCGGCCGGACCACCGACCTGGAGCGCCATCCTGAACCACTGAGACGCCGGCGCCGACGGCAGCTCGGGCTATGCAGATGAATCCAGGGTCGCTACGCGGCGGTAAGACACGCATCGGACAGCCCGGAGCACGATCGACCCCCCGACCCAGTGACCGGTCCGCCCAAAGCAGCCGACGCTCGGCCCCAAGATGCCGCAGGGTGCGGCACGCCCCGGCGCGGGACCCCTCAGGTGAGCTTCTCCAGGATCAGCTCCCGGACCCGGCCGGCGTCGGCCTGACCGCGCATCTCCTTCATCACCGCGCCGATCAGGGCGCCAGCGGCCGCCACCTTGCCCGCCCGGATCTTGTCGGCGACCTCGGGGTTGGCGGCGATGGCGTTGTCGACCGCGGCACCGAGGGCGCTGTCGTCGGACACGATCGCCAGGCCGCGGGCGGCGACGATCTCGTCGACCGACCCCTCACCGGCGAGCAGTCCGTCCAGGACCTGGCGGGCCAGCTTGTCGTTGATCTTGCCCTCGTCGACCAGCGCCTGGACCCGCGCCACGTCGTCCGGGGTCACGGAGAGGTCCGCGAGCTCGACCCCGGCCTCGTTGGCCCGGCGGGCCAGCTCGCCGAGCCACCACTTGCGCGCCGCCTGGGGTGAGGCTCCGGCGTCGATGGTCCGCTCGACCAGCACCATGGCGCCGGCGCCGACGGTGTCGCGCATCTCGAGATCGGAGAAGCCCCAGTCGGCCTGCAACCGCGCCCGCTTCTCCTTGGGGGGCTCGGGCAGGTCGGCGCGCAGCTCCTCGACCCACTCACGGCTGGGCGCCACGGGCACCAGGTCGGGCTCGGGGAAGTAGCGGTAGTCCTCGGCGTCGGACTTCTCCCGGCCGCTGGTGGTGACGCCGGTGTCCTCGTGCCAGTGCCGCGTCTCCTGCAGGATGTTGCCGCCGGAGTCGAGTACGGCGGCGTGCCGCTGCACCTCGTAGCGGACGGCTCGTTCGACGGAGCGGAGCGAGTTGACGTTCTTGGTCTCCGTGCGGGTGCCCAACAAGGTCGCGCCCCTCGACGTGTCGCTTGAGATCCGCGGCGACAGCGAGAGGTTCACGTCGCACCGCAGCGAACCCTGCTCCATCCGGACGTCGGAGACGCCGAGGCCGAGCAGCAGGTCGCGGAGCTGGGCGACGTACGCCTTGGCGACCAGCGGCGCCTTGTCGCGGGTGCCGAGGACCGGCTTGGTGACGATCTCGATCAGGGGGATGCCCGCCCGGTTGTAGTCGACGAGCGAGTGGGTGGCGCCGTGGATGCGGCCGGACGTGCCGACGTGCAACGACTTGCCGGTGTCCTCCTCCATGTGGGCGCGCTCGATCTCGATCCGGAACGTCTCGCCGTCGCCCGCCTCATCCAACACAGTGACCTCGGTCCAGCCCTCGAACGCGATCGGCTCGTCGTACTGGGAGGTCTGGAAGTTCTTCGGCATGTCGGGGTAGAAGTAGTTCTTCCGCGCGAACCGGCACCACTCGGCGATCTCGCAGTTGAGCGCGAGCCCGATCCGCATCGCCGACTCCACGGCCTTGCGGTTGACGACGGGCATCGCACCCGGCAGGCCGAGGCAGGTCGGGCAGACCTGGGTGTTGGGCTCGGCACCGAACTCCGTCGGGCAGCCGCAGAACATCTTCGAGGCGGTGTTGAGCTCGACGTGCACCTCGAGGCCGAGGGCCGGGTCGAACTTGTCCAGGGCCTCGTCGAAGGAGAGCAGGGTCTCGCTCATGCGCGCACTCCCGTCTCGACGGCGTCGAGACCGTGGTTCCGGTCGAGCAGCGGGCCACCCCACTTGTCGGTCCAGAGCGCCTCGAGGGCGGCGCCGACCCGGTAGACCCGGTCGTCGGCCAGCGCCGGCGCGAGGATCTGGACGCCGGTGGGCAGGTCGTCCTCCTCGGCGAGCCCGCTCGGGATCGAGATGCCCGGGACGCCGGACAGGTTGGCGGGGATCGTCGCGAGGTCGTTGAGGTACATCGCCAGCGGGTCGTCGAGCTTCTCGCCCAGCTTGAATGCGGTGGTCGGGGCCGTGGGCGAGACGAGTACGTCGGCGCGCTCGAAGGCCGCGTCGAAGTCACGTGCGACCAGCGTCCGCACCTTCTGGGCCTGCCCGTAGTAGGCGTCGTAGTAGCCGCTGGACAGCGCGTAGGTGCCGAGGATGATCCGGCGCTTGACCTCTTCGCCGAACCCGGCGTCGCGGGTGGCCCGCATGACCTCCTCGGCGCTCGGCGCCTCGATGTCGTCGGGCAGCACCCGGAGGCCGTAGCGCATCGCGTCGAACCTGGCCAGGTTGCTGGACGCCTCGGCCGGGAGGATCAGGTAGTAGGTCGCCAGCGCGTGCACGAAGTGGGGGCACGACACCTCGACCACCTCGGCGCCTGCCTCGACCATCAGATCGACCGACTCCTGGAACCGCGCCAGGACGCCGTCCTGGTAACCCTCGCCGCCGAGCTCCGCGACGACGCCGATCCGGACACCCGTGAGGTCGCCGGACGCCCCCTGACGGGCCGCGGCGACGAGGTCGGGCAGCGGCTGGTCGATGCTCGTGGAGTCGAGCGGGTCGTGGCCCCCGACCACCTCGTGCAGCAGCGCCGCGTCGAGGACGGTCCGGGTCACCGGACCGGCCTGGTCGAGGGAGTTGGCGAGCGCGATCAGGCCGTACCGCGACACCCCGCCGTACGTCGGCTTCATGCCGACCGTGCCGGTGACGGCGCCGGGCTGGCGGATCGACCCTCCGGTGTCCGTGCCGAGCGCGATCGGGGCCTCGAACGACGCGACCGCGGCCGACGACCCGCCTCCGGACCCGCCGGGGATCCGCTCCAGGTCCCACGGGTTGCGGGTCGGGCCGTAGGCCGAGTGCTCGGTCGAGGAGCCCATCGCGAACTCGTCCATGTTGGTCTTGCCGAGGATCGGCAGGCCGGCCGCGCGCACCCGGGCGACCACCGTCGCGTCGTACGGCGGCACCCAGCCCTCGAGGATCCGGGAGCCGCAGGTGGTCGGCAGCCCCGCGGTGGCCATCACGTCCTTGACCGCGATCGGCACACCATCGAGCGCCGAGGCCGGGTTGCCCGCCGCGCGGCGCTCGTCGGCGGCCGCGGCCTGCTCGAGGGCGCCCTCCTCGTCGACGTGGAGGAAGGCGTGGAGCGCGCCATCGACCTCGGCGATCCGGTCGAGGTGGGCGCGGGTGATCTCCACCGACGTGGTGTCGCCGGACGCGAGCGACTCGGCCAGCTCGGCGGCCGTCCTCCGGGTGAGACTCACTTGTTGGTCCTGTTCGCTCGCAGTTCGGCCGCACAGTTGCGGTCAGCGGCTACCTTTCGGCCGAAGCGGCCTCTCGCTTCGCTCACTGCTCCTCCCCGAGGATCCGCGGGACGCTGAAGCGCTGCTGCTCCGACTCCGGCGCGCCGGAGAGGGCCTGCTCGGCGGTCAGGCCGGGCGTCACCACGTCGTCGCGGAACACGTTGGTCAGCGGCAGGGCGTGCGAGGTCGGCGGGACGTCGTCGCCCGCGACTCCCTGGATCGAGGCCACCGACTCCAGGATCACGTTCAGCTGCGGGGCGAGGTGGTCGAGCTCGGCTTCGGACAGGTCGATCCGGGCGAGGTCGGCGAGGTGCGCGACCTCGTCTCGCGAGATCGCCGCGGCAGGCTCGGAAGGGCGCTCGGGCATGCGTGGACTTCCTGTCGGTTCGGGTGCCAGAACATCCTAGGAGCCGACGGCCAGCGCCCCTCAGGCAGCCATGGTCAGGGCTTGTCGCCGGGAGGGCCGTGCGGCTTGTCGTGGCCCTTCTTCTTGCCCGGGTTGTCGTCACCCGGACCGGACCCGGGCTGGGCCGGTGCCGGAGAAGTCGGGTCGCTCGCCGTCCGGGGCGCCGGCTGCGGAGCCGGTTGCGGCGGCGGCCCCGACGCCGACGCGCCGCTCAGCTCGAGGCCGGGCGCGGGCGCCTGCGTCGGGGAGGGGTCACCCTCCGGGGCCGTCGTCGAGTGACGCGGGGCCGCCGTGCCGGGAGTGGACGGTTCGGGAGTGCTGGCCGGCAAGGAGTCGCCGTCACTCGGTCCCTCGTCGGAGGTGCTCGGGATCGGGTTGACGCCCCAGTCGTGCGCCTGGTCGGTGCCTGAGCCCGGAAGCAGCAGGAAGAAGCCGACCATCACCCAGACGACGGCGAGGACGACCACCGGCGCGGCGCGCAGGAACCGCCACGGCGACGGCTTGGCGCGCTTCCCGGACATTCCGGCCACCCTAGACGGATTCAGCCGGGCGGCAAGTCCACGGCGTCGGGACCACCGGCCAGGAGCTTCTCGAAGCCGGCCTCGTCGAGAGTCCGTACGCCGAGCTGCTCCGCCTTGTCGGCCTTGGAGCCGGCGTTGTCGCCGACCACGACGAAATCGGTCTTCTTCGACACCGAGCCGGACGCCTTGCCGCCGCGGGTCACGATCGCCTCCTTGACCGAGTCGCGGCTGTAGTTGTCGAGGGACCCGGTCACGACGATCGTCAGCCCCTCGAGGTTGCGCGGGGTGGACTCGTCGCGCTCGTCCTCCATGGTGACGCCGGCCGCCGCCCACTTGTCGACGATGGCGTGGTGCCAGTCGGCGCCCTCGCCGTCGAACCAGGCCCGCACCGCTGCCGCGATCGTCGGCCCGACGCCCTCGGTGTCGGCCAGCCGCTCCTCCGAGGCGTCCCGCACGGCCTGCATCGAGCCGAAATGGGTGGCCAGGGCCCGCCCCGCGGTGGGCCCGACGTGCCGGATCGACAACGCCACGATCACCCGCCACAGCGGGACGTGCTTCGCGCGGTCGAGGTGGTCGAGCAGGCGTCGGCCGTTGGCGGAGAGTACCCGCCCCTCCCCCTCCGATTTCTTGGCGGCCCTCGTGAAGAGCTCGGTCTTCAGCAGTGCGGCCTCGTCGAGGTCGAAGACGTCGCCCTCGTCGATGATCACCCCGGCCTGGAGCAGCGCGTGGGCGGCCTCGGAGCCGAGGCCCTCGATGTCGAAGGCACCGCGGCCGGCGACGTGGAAGACCCGATCGAGCAGCTGCGACGGGCACCTGCGGTGGTTGGGGCAGCGGAGGTCCTTGTCGCCCTCCTTCTCCTGGACGAGCGTCGTCCCGCACGACGGGCACTCGGTCGGCATCACCCACTCGTCGAGGCCCTCAGGTCGCAGCGGGAGCACCGGCCCGACGATCTCGGGGATCACGTCGCCGGCCTTGCGGAGCACGACCGTGTCACCGGGCCGCACGTCCTTGCGCTTCACCTCGTGGGCGTTGTGCAGGGTGGCCCGCTCGACCGTGGACCCGGCCACCCGGGTCGGTTCCATCACGCCGAAGGGCGTGACCCGGCCGGTGCGACCGGTGTTGACCTCGATCGAGAGCAGCTTGGCGTTGACCTCCTCGGGTGGGTACTTGAACGCGATCGCCCACCGGGGCGCCCGGCTCGTGGAGCCCAGCCGCCGCTGCAGAGACACGTCGTCGACCTTGATGACCACGCCGTCGATCTCGTAGGGCACCAGCGAGTGACGCCGTTCTCCGGCGTTGTCGATGAACCCCTCGACGTCCTTCAGCGTGGGCAGCACCTTGACCTGGTCGGACGTCGGGAGGCCCCACGCCGCAAGCGCGTCGTAGGCGTGGGATTGGGCCTTCGGCTCGAAGCCCTTCCGCTCGCCGATCCCGTGGCAGACCATCCCGAGCGCCCGGGTCGCGGTGACCCGGGGGTCCTTCTGCCGCAGGGAGCCGGCGGCGGCGTTGCGCGGGTTGGCGAAGACCGGCTTGCCGGCCTCGGTCATCGTCTCGTTCAGCCGCTCGAAGGCCTCGACGGGGAGGAACACCTCCCCTCGGACCTCGATCAGCTCCGGGACCGGGAACTCGTCGGAGTCCGCCAGCCGGTGGGGCACTGAGTCAATCGTCTTGACGTTGGGCGTGACGTCCTCACCCGTGCGTCCGTCGCCGCGGGTCAGGGCACGGACCAGCCGGCCCTTCTCGTAGAGCAGGTTGATCGCCAGCCCGTCGACCTTCAGCTCGCACAGCAGGTCTGGGTCGGTCACGCCGTCGCGCGCCAGCCGGGCGTGCCACGACTCGAGCTCGTCGTGGGTGAAGGCGTTGTCGAGGCTCTCCATCCTGCGGAGGTGGTCGACTGCGGTGAACTCCGTCGACACCGCTCCGCCGACCTTCTGGGTCGGCGAGTCGGGCGTGCGCAGCTCGGGGAACTTCTCCTCGAGCGCCTCCAGGGACCGCAACCGCTGGTCGAAGTCGGCGTCGGAGAGGGTCGGGTCGTCGAGGACGTAGTAGCGCCAGCGCGCCTCCTCGATCTGTTCGCTCAGCTCCTGGTGCTGGTCGCGCGCCTCGGCCGTGGCCGCCTGGGGTGCATCCATGGGTCACATCTTGCCCGGTCGGACCGACACCGCGAGTCGTCCCCATCTGACACCCTGAGGCCTCCGAACAACCCACCGTGGGTCCTGTGGAGGTGAGCGTGACGAGACCGACGTTGTCGAGGTCCGACGCCCCGGCCCGGCCGCGCGCGGTGATCCTGATGCTGCACGGCGGCAAGGACCGCTCCCACGAGGTCGTCGACGCCAGCAGCGCCTCCTGGCGTCGGTGCCGCGCGATGCAGCGGGCGATCTCCCGCCGAGCGCACGAGGCCGGCGTGAGCACCTGGCTGCTGCGTTACCGGCACCGCGGCTGGAACGGCGGCGCGGGACCGGTGGAGGACACCCGCTGGGCGCTGACGGAGGTACGACGCGAGCTCGGCGACCTGCCCGTCGTCCTGCTGGGCCACTCCATGGGCGCCCGCACGTCGGTCCACGCGGCCGACCACGACTCGGTGGTCGGCGTCGTCGGGCTGGCCCCCTGGTTCCCGCCGGGGAGCGGGTCGCCGGTCTGGCCGGCCGACACCTGCTCGCCGCACACGGCCACCGCGACCGCATCACGTCGTACCGAGCGACCGCGGCCTTCGTGGAGCGCGCCCGCGGCGTGGCCGCCTCCGCGGAGCTGCGCGACATGGGCCCGGTCGGCCACTACATGCTTCGGCGGGTGCCGTCGTGGAACGACGTGGCCCTCTCGGGGGCCTTGGCCATGCTGCCCGCCTGAGGCCACCCGCCGAGAAAGTTCGATTTGGCGGGAATGCCGCCGCCTCCTAGGCTGTTCGATGAAACGAAACCGTTCCGTTCCATCCACGAAGGCAGGGCCCCCATGACCCCCACCGAAGCGCACGCCGCTCCGGCCGCGCATCGAGGGCGACCGCGAGCGCGAGATCCTCGAGGCGACCCTCGAGGTGCTCGCCGACGTCGGCTACGACCGGCTCACCATGGACGCCGTCGCCACCCGGGCCAGGGCCTCCAAGGCGACGCTCTACCGCCGGTGGAACACCAAGGTCGGCCTGGTGATCGACGCCCTGCTGGTCGAGAAGCCGGCGCCCCCGGTGCCCGACACCGGCAGCTTCCGGGGCGACCTGATCGAGGCCTTCTGCGGCGTCGGCGGCCTCGTGGACGCCAAGTCGCGTGGGCACCTTCTCCAGCGTCCTGACCGCCCTGACCCGGGACGAGGAGTTCGCCGGGGAGTTCCGCAGCCGGGTGCATCGGGCCGAAGGTCGAGCGTCTCGCGCGTCGTCTACGAGCGGGCCAAGGCCCGCGGCGAGGTCCGCGCGGACCTCGACGTCGCCCTCTTCGGCCCGGCGCTCGCCGGGCATCTGCCTGCACCGCTTCTACGTGCTGGGCGAGCCCCCGACGCGCGAGCTCATCACCCGCGTCATCGACCAGATCATCGTCCCCGCCGCGACCGCCACGGTCCCGCGGGAGTCCCTACCTGCAGAGTCACAGCCAACGACGGAGGAAACCCATGTCTGAACCGACCCGGACCGAGGAGCGAGCTGCCCGGAAGCAGCTCCACCTCGGGTGGGCGCTGGTGCTGATCTCGGTGGCGCAGCTGATGGTCGTGCTCGACGGCACGATCACCAACATCGCGCTTCCCTACATCGGCGCAGGACCTCGACATCGCCCAGGCGAACCTGTCCTGGATCGTCACCGGCTACGCGCTGGCCTTCGGTGGCCTGCTGCTGCTCGGCGGGCGGCTCGGTGACCTCTACGGTCGCCGCCGGATCTTCGCCGCCGGACTCACCATCTTCGCCATCGCCTCCCTCGTCGGCGGCCTGGCGCAGACCGAGGCCATGCTGCTCGCGTCCCGTTCGCCTCCAGGGCTTCGGCGCCGCGCTCGCCTCCCCCGCCGCCCTGGCGCTGATCACCACGACGTTCCCGGCCGGGCCGGGCAGCGCAACCGCGCCTTCGCGGTGTACGCCGCGATGTCCGGCGCCGGCGCGGCGGTCGGCCTGATCCTCGGTGGCTGGCTGACCGGGCTCGACAGCGTCTTCGGCATCGAGATGAGCGGCTGGCGGCTGACCTTCCTGATCAACGTCCCGATCGGCATCGGCGCGGCCCTGCTGGCCCGCCGGTTCCTCAACGAGTCCGAGTCGCACCCCGGGCGAGATGGACATCCCCGGCGCGCTGACCGGCACGTTCGGCCTGCTGGGCATCGTCTACGGGCTGACCCGGGCCGGCGACGCCCGCTACGGCTTCGACGACCCCTGGACGATCGCCAGCCTGGTCGCGGGCGCCGCTGCTCCTGGCCCTGTTCGCGTTCCTCGAGTCGCGCGCCGAGCACCCGCTGATGCCGCTGCGCATCTTCAAGAACCGCACCCGGGCGGCCAGCTTCGCCGCGATGATGCTGGGCCCGGCGGCGATGTTCGCGATGTTCTACTTCCTCAGCCTGTTCGTCCAGCAGATCGTGGGCTACAGCCCGCTCGAGGCCGGCTTCGCGTTCCTGCCGTTCTCGGTCGGCATCGTGATCGGCGCCGGGCTGGCGTCGAACCTGGCCAGCCGGATCGACCCCCGCTACCTGGCCGGGCACCGGCACGCTGCTGGCGTCGTTCTCGCTGTTCATGTTCTCGCGGCTCTCGATCGACGACTCGCCGTCAGCGGTCGTGGCCGCGCTGGCCGGCCAGGGGCACCGCCGGGTCCTCGGTGAGCTACGTGGACCGACCTGCTGCCGTGGATCGTCGTGATGTCCATCGGCATGGGGCTGACGTTCGTACCGCTCACCCTGACCGCGGTGCACCACATCAAGGCCGCAGGACTCCGGCATCGGCTCGGGCGTCCTCAACACCATGCAGCAGGTCGGCGGCGCCCTCGGGCTCGCCACGCTGAGCACGGTGTCGCTGCACTACATCAACGAGCGGGTCGCCTTGATCGGACCCGAGCTCACCCAGGCGGCCGGGGTCGACCCGGGCACCGAGAAGGGTCGCGAGCTTCCTCGAGGCGGCGTACTTCCAGGCGACGTTCACCGAGGGCGCGACCCACGCGTTCCTGATCGCGTCGCTGATGATGCTGGCCGCATCGCTCGTGGTCTGGATCTTCCTCGACGTCAAGCACGAGGAGCTCGCCACCGACGGGCCCGAGGTCGCGCCCATCGTCTGACGGCTCAGCCAGACGGATAGTCCGTCACGGAAAGCTCCACTGCACGGCTCCGAGGTGGAGCTTTTCGTGACGGCTATCCGGACAGGTGCCGGGCGGCCTTGCGGGCGGTGGCGAGGGCCTGCCGCGCCCAGGCGTACGACGCCCCGGCCAGGCCGCAGGTCGGGCTGACCGCCAGCCGGTCGCTGACGTCCTCCGGGGCCAGTCCGAGCATGTCGAGCCAGCGCAGCACCTGCTCGGCCACCTGCCCCTCCTCGGTGGGCGCTGGCGGGTCGACGGACGGCACCACCCCCAGCACCACGCTGTCTCCGGCCTCCAACGCCTCCGCGAGCGCGTCGTGGTCGGCGGCCGACATCAACGCCAGGTCCACCGAGAGACCGCGGGCTCCGGCGCCGCGGAGCAGCGCGAGAGGCGTGTCCCTCGAGCAGGAGTGGGCCCACGGCTCGGCGCCGGCGCTGGTGATCGCCTCGAAGACCCAGCCCAGGGCGGTCGACGCCTCGGACGGCTCCACACTGCGGTGCCGGTGGAAGCCCGACGCGGTCGGGACGCTGCCGGCGAGCACGGCGGCCAGCCCCGGCTCGTCCACCTGCACCACCAGCCGGTCGACCCCGCGCAGCCGGCGGCGCAGGTCGGCCACATGGTTGACGAGACCCTCGGCCAGGGCCTGGGCGAGCTCGCGCCGGGCGCCGAAGTCGCTGAGGAGCTTGTCTCCGCGGGGCTTCTCGACGGTCGCCGCCAGCGTCCACGGGCCCGCCACCTGGACCTTGAACGTGCCGTCGTAGTCCTGCGCCTGTTCCTCCAGCCGGTCGAGGTCCTGGGCGAGCAGGCTCCGGGCCCGGCGGTGGTCGACACCCGGTGCGTCGGTGAGCCGCCAGCCAGCCGGCTGAAGGTCGGCGCCGAGGTCGCTGACGATGGCCAGCGCGCGCCCCGTCATGGTGGCGCCGGCGCCGCGGCCGGGAAGCTCGGGCAGGTGGGGAAGGTCCGGCAGCTCGCCGAGCACGGTCCGCACGGCTTCGACGTACGCCGCGTCGTCGTCGCCGGGCATGGACCCGACGCCGGTGGCGACCGTCACCCAGGCACCCTGAGTCGCGCCGACCCGGTCGGTCGCGCTGATCGTCGCCGAGCCGACGACCCGGGTGCCGTCGTAGACCACGGCGGCCTGACCGGGCGCGATGCCCTCGGCGGGGTCGAGAAGCTCGATGTCGACCTCACCGTCGTGCACGGAGACGACCGCACGGTGCTCGCTGCCGTGCGCCCGCAGCTGGACGGTGCCCTCGAGCCGCGACGGGACGGTGCCGCACCAGCGCGGCCGGACGCCGGTGATCCGGTCGACGGTCAGCCCGGAGCGGGGCCCGACGGTCACGGTGCCGGAGACCGGCTCGATGTCGAGCACGAAGCGGGGACGGCCGTCGGGGGCGGGCCGCCCGAGGCGGAGTCCCTTGCGCTGGCCGATCGTGAAGCCGTAGGTGCCGTCGTGGCGACCCGAGCACCTCGCCGGTCGTGGAGTCGACGATGTCGCCCTCGTGGTTGGGCGCCCGGTCGCCGAGCTTCTCGCGCAGCCAGCCGGCGTTGTCGCCGTCGGCGACGAAGCAGATGTCGTGGCTGTCCGGCTTGTCGGCGACCAGCAGCCCGCGCCGCTCGGCCTCCCGGCGTACGTCGGGCTTGGTGGAGTCGCCGAGCGGGAACAGCGAGTGGGCGAGCTGCTCCTGGTCGAGCACCCCGAGGACGTAGGACTGGTCCTTGGCGGCGTCGACCGCCCGGTGCATCTCGATCAGCCCGTCGGGTCCGGTGCGCAGCTGGGCGTAGTGCCCGGTGGCGACGGCGTCGAAGCCGAGCGCGAGGGCCCGGTCGAGGACGGCGGCGAACTTGATCTTCTCGTTGCAGCGCAGGCAGGGGTTGGGCGTCCGGCCGGCGGCGTACTCCCCCATGAAGTCCTCGACGACGTCCTCGTGGAAGCGGTCGCTCAGGTCCCAGACGTAGAACGGGATGCCGATCACGTCGGCGGCGCGCCGGGCGTCGTTGCTGTCCTCGATGGTGCAGCAGCCGCGTGCCCCGGAGCGGTAGGACTGCGGGTTGCGGGACAGGGCGAGGTGGATCCCGGTGACGTCGTGGCCGGCGTCCACGGCGCGGGCCGCGGCGACCGCCGAGTCGACGCCGCCGGACATGGCAGCGATGACCTTCATCGTTGCGTCGGTCCTCGCCCGCTCGACGACGGGTCCGATCGCCTCCACCAGGGCGTCGACGTCGGCCGAGGTGCTGGTGTGCCCGAGCGAGAACCGCAGGGAGTGCCGCGCGGCCTCGTCGGTGCAGCCCATGGCCAGGAGGACGTGCGAGGGCTGGGGTACGCCGGCCGAGCACGCCGAGCCGGTCGAGCACTCGATCCCGCGGGCATCGAGCAGCATCAGCAGGGAGTCGCCCTCGCAGTCGGGGAAGCCGAGGTGGGCGTTGCCCGGCAGGCGCCCCTCGCTCTCGTCGAGCTGGGGTCCGTGCAGGTGGGCGTCGGGCACCACCTCGATCACCCGTCGTACGAGATCGTCGCGCAGGGCCGCGACCCGCGCCGCGTGGTCGGCCTGCTGCTTCACGGCCACCTCGACGGCGGCGGCGAACCCGGCGATCGCCGGGGTGTCGATCGTCCCGGACCGGACGTCGCGCTCCTGGCCGCCGCCGTGCACCAGCGGCACCAGGTCGAGCTCGCGGCCGACGACGAGCGCGCCGACGCCGAACGGCCCGCCCAGCTTGTGCCCGGTCAGGGTGAGGGCATCGACCCCGCAGGCCGCGAAGTCGACCGGCACGGAACCCATGGCCTGCACGGCGTCGGTGTGCACCGGGATCCCGTGCTGCGCCGCGATCTCGACCACGTCGCCGACGGGCTCGAGGGTGCCGACCTCGTTGTTGGCCCACATGACCGAGATCAGGGCGACCGAGCCGGGGTCGCGCTCGACGGCCTGCCGCAGCGCGGCGACGTCGAGGCGGGCCCGCTCGTCCACCGGCAGCAGCTCGACCTCGGCGCCCTCTCGCTCGGTGAGCCAGTGGAGCGGGTCGAGCACGGCGTGGTGCTCCACCGCGGTGCTGAGGATGCGGGTCCGGCGCGGATCGGCGCCCCGCCGCGCCCAGAACAACCCCTTGAGGGCCAGGTTGTTGGCCTCGGTGCCGCCGGAGGTGAACACCACCTCGCCGGGGCGGCAGTTGAGCGCCTGGGCGATCTTCTCCCGCGACTCCTCCACGACGCGGCGGGCCTGCCGCCCGGAGGCGTGCAGGGAGCTCGGGTTGCCGACGTCGGCCAGTCGCGCGGTCATCGCCTCGACCGCCGCCGGCAGCATCGGCGTGGTTGCGGCGTGGTCGAGGTAGACGGTGCTCATGGCACGCACCAGCGTACGGCGCGCTGCCCCATCCCCGTTGAGTTGGGCCTTTCTGTCCGTTGAGTGGGGGCTTTGTGACCGTCGAGTGGGGGCTTATGGACACAGGGGGCGACAGCAAGCCCCCACTCAACGGTGCTTCCCACTCAACGAAATTGGGCGAGCCAGGGGTGGTCCGGGTAGAGGCGTCGTACGGCGTCGCGCAGCCAGGCCTGCCGGTCGGGTGCGAGCAGCGGCCAGGTGCGCGCGAGGTCGCGGTCGTCCTTGGGCCGGTGCAGCACCGCCTTGAACAGCAGCACGATCTCGGGGTTGAGGTAGCGGATCCCGTCGGCGGCGACCCACGTCGCCTCCTCGAGCGGCACCACGTGGTCCGGCATCCGCTTGTTGGTCCACAGGCCGTCCCGGTCGGGCGTGATGGGCAGGTCGATGATCCAGGGGTGCTGCGCGCTCGCCCGCACCCAGATCTGGCTCTGGACGTCGAGCACCTCGGGATGCTTGTCGTTCAGCGGCCGGAGGGTGCCGCCGTGGTTGCTCCAGAGGTGCCAGCGGTCGCCGACGTGCTCGCGCAGGGCGGGGATGTCGCACGCGAGGATCGACAGGTCGACGTCCTCGTGCTCGCGGAGCACGCCGGTGAAGGCCTCGATCGCCCAGCCGCCGACGATCCACCACGGTCGCTCGAAGCCGGACATGAACTCGGCGAGGCCGGGCGGGTCGAGCGGCTCCCAGGGGCCGTAGAGCGCGAAGAACTCCTCGCTCTTCCGCGACCTCCTCCGGCGTGAGGTCGAGCGGCTCCCTCACTTGACCGCCAGCTCCGCCACCAGCGCGCGGTGGTCGCTCTCGGGGATGTCGAGGGTGTGCGTGCCGATCGCGGCGAAGGAGGGGCCGACCAGGACGTGGTCGATGCCGCACGACGTTCGGGACCGAGATGCCGAGCACCGATGCCCCGGCGGCTGCCGGCCAGGTCGGCTGCCACCCCTCGTTGGCGAGCTCGGAGGCCGAGCGGTAGCCCGCGTCGGCCAGCGCCCGCATCGGCGGGTGGTCGGAGGTGGCGTTGAAGTCGCCGACGATGAGGTCCGGCTGCTCGTCGGTCACGGCCGCCCGGATCACGTGGTGGTCGCGGCGCCACTTGGCGAGGTCTGTGGGCGGGTGAGGGTGGACCGCGAAGATCGTGTGCTGCCCCATCGGCACCCGCCACGAGTCCCAGGTGGTGCCGAGGCGGATGGCCCGGCCGAGCCGGACGTTGGCGAAGACCATCGTCCCCTTCACGCCCGGGTCGGGCCTGCCCGCCCGGTGGCCGAACAGGCTGTCCAGCCCGGCCCTCTCCATCCTGGCGAGCGCGGCGGGGGTCACCTCGGTCGCGACCAGGACGTCGACGTCCTCCTCGCTCGCCGCCCGCACCACGTCCAGCCCGTCGGTCTGGCCGGCGTACAGGTTGGCCACCATCACCCGCAGCGGCTCGGCACCCGCCCGCGGCGGCGGGTTCGGCCCCCAGGACCATCGGCGCGAACCACGCGAGGTGGAGGGCGAGCCCGGCAGCGACGGCCGCGGCCGCGAGGCCGGTGGCCCAGCTCCGCGCGACGGCGAACCGGATCAGCACGACGACCAGGGCGGCGCCGTACGCCGCGATCCCGAAGGGCGTGAACGACTCCAGCCGCACCCAAAGGCCGGCCCACGGATCGAGCAGCCGGACCAGCGTGAGCACGACCGCCGGGACCAGCAACAGCACGAGGAGCAGCGTCACCGCCCTACGCCCCCGCATGCGGGCGAACCTACCCGGCTGAGGGGGCCGGATCCGTGAGCAACACGAGGTCGTCGCGGTGCACGACCTCCCGTTCGTACGCCGCCCCGAGCTCGCGCTTGAGCTCGTGGGAGGACCTGCCGATCAGGTCGGGGATCTCGTCCGCGTCGAAGTTGACCAGGCCGCGCGCGACCGGGCGACCGTCGGCGTCGGCGAGGTCGACGGGGTCTCCGGCGACGAACCTGCCGGTGACGCCGGTGATCCCGGCGGCGAGCAGGGACGCGCGCCGCTCCGTGATCGCGCGTACGGCGCCCGCGTCGAGCAGCACCTGTCCCGCGGGGCTCGGTGGCGTGGGCCAGCCAGAGCAGCCTGGTCGGGCGTCGCCGGCCGGTGGCATGGAAGAGGGTGCCGACCGGTTCACCGGCCAACGCGGCCGGCGCCTGCTCGGCGGAGGCGAGGACGACCGGGATGCCCGCTCCGGTCGCGATCCGGGCGGCCTCCACCTTGGTGTGCATGCCGCCCGTCCCCACGCCGGCGGTGCCGGCTCGGCCGATGCGGACCCGGTCCAGGTCGTCGGCGGCGGACACCTCCGGGACCAGGCTGGCGCCCGGCTGGGCCGGGTCGCCGTCGTAGAGGCCGTCGACGTCGGAGAGCAGGACCAGCAGGTCGGCGTGGACCAGGTGGGCGACCAGGGCCGCGAGCCGGTCGTTGTCGCCGAACCGGATCTCGCTGGTGGCGACCGTGTCGTTCTCGTTGACGATCGGCAGCACGCCGAGGTCGAGCAGCTTCGCGAAGGTCTGGTAGGCGTTGCGGTAGTGCGACCGCCGGGTCATGTCGTCGTTGGTGAGCAGGACCTGTCCGGCGACGACGCCGTGGCGGGCCAGCTCCTCGGTGTAGCGGTGCACGAGCAGGCCCTGCCCGACCGAGGCCGCGGCCTGCTGGGCCGCGAGCGCCCCGGGGCCGCCGGCTCATGCCGAGCGGGGCGAGCCCGGCCGCGATCGCGCCGGACGAGACCAGGACCAGCTCGGCGCCCGTTCGAGCGGGCGGTGACCAGCACCTCGGTGAGCCGGCGGACCCGGTCCGGATCGATGCCGCCGGCCGCGGTGGTGAGCGACGACGAGCCGACCTTGACCACGACCCGCCGCGCGGAGACCACCTCGGCTCGGCGGTCGGCGTCGGTGTTCATGCCTCGGGGTCGGTCTCGGGCCGGTCGCGGCGGCGCGCGACATCGGCGCGGGTCTCGCCCTCGGAGCGCTCCGGCATCGCCTCCTCGATCTCCTGGCGCCGACGGGCGGCGGGCCGCGACTCGTCGAAGCGCTGGTCCTCGCCGCGGCGGCCGAGCATCTCGACGCCGGCGTCGATGCCGGGGCGGAAGTCGAAGACGACGGCGTTGTCGAGGTCCCCGATCAGGACGGTGTCGCCCTCCGCGGCGCCCATCCTGAGGAGCCGGGACTCCACCCCGAGGCGGTTGAGCCGGTCGGCGAGGAAGCCGACGGCCTCGTCGTTGCTGAAGTCGGTCTGGCGCACCCACCGCTCGGGCTTCGCGCCGAGGACCCGCCACGCCCGTCCCGGCCCTCGACGGTCGACGGTCTCCTCGACCGTGAAGTCCTCGCCACCGTCGGCCGAGGGCGGGCGGATCACGATCCGGGTCGCCTCGGCGACCGGCCGCTCGCTGCGGGCGGCCTCGACCACGCGGGCCATGGCGAAGGTCAGCTGGCGCAGCCCCTCGCCCGAGGCGGCCGAGACCGGCACCACCTCCAGCCCGCGGTCACGAAGCTCATCGGTCACCATGTCGGCGATCTCGCGCCCGTCCGGTACGTCGACCTTGTTCAGGGCGACCAGACGCGGCCGGTCCTCCAGGCCGCCGTACCGGCTCAGCTCGTTCTCGATGACGTCGAGGTCCTCGACCGGGTTGCGGCCGGGCTCCATCGTCGCGGTGTCGACCACGTGGACCAGCGCGGCGCAGCGCTCGATGTGCCGGAGGAAGTCGTGGCCGAGACCGCGGCCCTCGCTCGCGCCCTCGATCAGGCCGGGTACGTCGGCGACGGTGAAGGTCGTGTCCCCGGCGGTGACGACGCCGAGGTTGGGGACCAGCGTGGTGAACGGGTAGTCCGCGATCTTGGGCCGGGCCCGCGACATCGCGGCGATCAGGCTCGACTTGCCGGCGCTGGGGAAGCCGACCAGCCCGATGTCGGCGACGACCTTCAGCTCGAGCACGATGTCGAGCTCGTCCCCGGGCTCGCCGAGCAGCGCGAACCCCGGCGCCTTCCGCTTGGCGCTCGCGAGCGCGGCGTTGCCGAGGCCGCCGCGGCCGCCGGAGGCGACCACCATCTCGGTGCCGGGACCGACCAGGTCGGCCAGGACGTTGCCGCGGCTGTCCGAGACGACCGTGCCGTCGGGGACCGGCAGCACCAGGTCGCCTCCGTGGCCGCCGTTGCGGTGCCCGCCCGCCCCGTGTCCGCCGTGCTCGGCACGGCGCCGGGGGCTGTGGTGGTAGTCGACCAGGGTGGTGACGTCGGGATCCACCCGCAGGATCACCGAGCCGCCGGGGCCGCCGTTGCCGCCGTCCGGCCCGCCGAGCGGCTTGAACTTCTCGCGGTGCACCGACGCCACCCCGTTGCCGCCGCGGCCGGCGCTGACGTGCAGCGTCACCCGGTCGACGAACGTGGGGACTGCCATGGGTATCAACCGCCGATCGGGTTAAGAAATGCGGAAGGGCGTCCCGACTCCGGGGACGCCCTTCGTTGTAAGTCGTGCTGGATCAGTACGACGCGTCGCTCACTCGCCCGGAACGATATTGACCACGCGGCGACCGCGACGGGTGCCGAACTCCACGGCGCCGCCGACCAGGGCGAACAGCGTGTCGTCGCCGCCCCGCCCGACACCGGAGCCCGGGTGGAAGTGGGTCCCGCGCTGGCGCACGATGATCTCGCCGGCGTTGACCAGCTGGCCGCCGTACCGCTTGACGCCGAGGCGCTGGGAGTTGGAGTCCCGACCGTTCTTGGTCGAGGCCGCGCCCTTCTTGTGTGCCATGTCTTCGTCCTTCGTTGCTCGAGCCTGGGCTCAGAGGGAGATGTCGGTGACCTTGACCTGCGTGTACTTCTGGCGGTGGCCCTTGCGAACCTTGTAGCCGGTCTTGTTCTTGAACTTCTGGATCACGATCTTCGGGCCCTTGACGGCGCCGAGGACCTCGGCGGTCACGCCCGCCTTCTCGAGGCCGGTGGCGGTGACCTTCTCGCCGTCGACGACCATGACGACCGGCAGGGTGAGCGACTCGCCGACGCCGGTCTCGACCTTGTCGATCGAGATGACGTCGCCGACGGCAACCTTCTGCTGCTTGGCGCCTGCGCGCACGATCGCGTACACCGCGGTCTCCTTCGTCTCACTGTTGCTTCGGGTCTGCGGCACGCCTCGGCCTCCGGCTGGGAGTCGGGATGCCATGCAGAGAGGTGCACGCGAGCGCACCGAGGGTCAATAGTACGGATGCTGCGCTCGCCCCGCAAAACACCGGGCGGCCCGGTCAGCGCTTGCGGGACCCCTTCTTCTTGATCGGCACGTGCTCGACCGCCTCAGCGACGCGCCGGTGCCCGGCTCGGCGTCGACGGTGCCGGGCTCCACCTGCCCGGTGTCCGCGATCGCGCCGACCTGTCCGCTGGCGGCCGGCTCCTCCGCGAGTGCGGTGCCAGGCGGGGTCGCGGACTCGGCGTCCCCGGCCGGAGCCGCAGTCGGGGGGCCGGCCGGTCGGCTGGCGCTGCGGCGCCGGGTCCGGGTGACCACCTTGGGCTTCTCGGGCTCGGCCTTCGGGGTCTCCGTCGGCTCAGCCTTCGGGGGCTCTGGGGTCTCCGCAGGTTCGACCGCCGCGGGTTCCGGGGCCTCCGCAGGCTCGACCGCCGCGGGTTCGGGGGTCTCGATCAGCTCGGCCGACTTCGGGCTCGACCGGTTCCGCCGCCTCGGGCTCGGCCGGCGTCGGACTCGACCGACTCAGCGTCCGTCGGCTCCGGGGTCTCGGGCCTGGCCATCGCCGCCACGTCCTTCGGCGACGGCGGGGTCTTCGGGGCACCGTTGCCACCGCCGCGGCTGTCGTCCCCGCGACCGCGTCCACCACCCTTGCCTCGGCGACCGCCCCGCCGGGAGTCGTCGTCGGACTTCTTGGGCTCGACGGGGACGTCCCGGAGGATGACGCCGCGGCCCTGACAGGCGTCACAGTTCTCCGAGAACGCCTCGAGGAGGCCGGTGCCGATCCGCTTGCGGGTCATCTGCACCAGGCCGAGCGAGGTGACCTCGGCGACCTGGTGGCGGGTCCGGTCCCGGCCGAGGCACTCCACCAGCCGGCGCAGGACCAGGTCCCGGTTGGACTCCAGCACCATGTCGATGAAGTCGACGACGATGATGCCGCCGATGTCGCGCAGCCGGAGCTGGCGGACGATCTCCTCGGCCGCCTCGAGGTTGTTCTTGGTGACCGTCTCCTCGAGGTTGCCGCCGGAGCCGGTGAACTTCCCGGTGTTGACGTCCACGACGGTCATCGCCTCGGTGCGGTCGATGATCAGGGAGCCACCCGACGGCAGCCACACCTTGCGGTCGAGCCCCTTGGCGATCTGCTCGTCGATCCGGTACGTCGAGAAGGCACCCGTGCTCGCCCTCGTAGCGCTCGAGGCGGTCCTCGAGGTCGGGAGCCACGTGGGCGACGTACTGCTGCACGGTCTCCCAGGCGTCCTCCCCCTCGACGACCAGCTTCTTGAAGTCCTCGGTGAACAGGTCACGGACGACCTTGAGGGTCAGGTCGGGCTCGGCGTAGAGCGCCTGGGGCGACTTGCCCTTGACCTTGGCGTCGATGTCCTCCCAGCGTGCCTTGAGGCGCTCGACGTCGCGGGTCAGCTCGTCCTCGCTGGCGCCCTCGGCCGCGGTCCGGACGATGACCCCGGCGGTGTCGGGGACGATCTCCTTGAGCAGGGTCTTCAGCCGCGTGCGCTCGGTGTCGGGCAGCTTGCGGGAGATGCCGCTGGTGGTGCCGTCGGGCACGTAGACCAGGAACCGGCCGGCCAGGCTGATCTGGCTGGTCAGCCGGGCACCCTTGTGGCCCACCGGGTCCTTGGTGACCTGCACCAGCACCGACTGGCCCGACGACAGGACCGACTCGATCTTGCGGGGCTGTCCGTCCTTGTGCCCCAGCGCGGACCAGTTCACCTCACCGGCGTAGAGCACGGCGTTGCGGCCCTTGCCGATGTCGATGAAGGCGGCCTCCATCGAGGGCAGCACGTTCTGGACCCGGCCGAGGTAGACGTTGCCGATGAGGGAGGTCTGGGACTCCCGGGCGACGTAGTGCTCGACGAGGACCTTGTCCTCGAGCACGGCGATCTGGGTGAGCTCCTCGCGCTGCCGGATCACCATGACCCGGTCGACGGCCTCTCGGCGGGCCAGGAACTCCGCCTCGCTGACGATCGGCGCGCGGCGCCGACCGGCCTCGCGGCCCTCGCGGCGGCGCTGCTTCTTCGCCTCGAGCCGGGTGGAGCCGGACAGCGCCGTGATCTGGTCCTCCGCGGAGCGACCCTGGCGGACCTTCGTGACCGTGTTGGCGGGGTCGTCCCCGCCGGAGTCGCCCTCGTCACCGGCACGGCGGCGGCGCCGCCGTCTCCGGGAGGTGCCGCCCTCGCCGCCCTCGCCGCCGTCGCCGCCCTCGCCGTCGGCGTCGTCCGTCGCGGGGCCCTCGGACTCGTCCGCGTCATCCTGACCTGCGGCGTCGCCCTCTCCGTCGCCCGACTTGCGCCGCCGGCGACCGCCCCGACGGCGACGGCGACGATCGCCTCCGCCCTCGCTGTCGTCGGTGTCCGCCTGGTCCTGGCGGTCGGGCTGCTCGGCTCCGCCCTCGGACTTGCCCTTGTCGGCCTTGTCCTCGGAGTCGGTCTTGCCCTTGGCCTTGTTCCTGGATCCGGCCTCGTCCGCGGCGTCGGCCTTGGCCTCATCGGCGGGCGCAGCCTTCCGGGTGCGGCGCGCCGGAGCCTGCGCGGTGTCGGGCGCCTGGAAGAGCACCGCGGGCGTGCCGGGGCTGCGGACCTCGTCGGCCGTCGGCGGCGGCCTCGTCGGCGGTCGCCTTCTTGGACGCGCTCTTCTTCGCCGCGGGCTTCTTGGACGCCGACTTCGCTGCGGTGGCCTTCTTCGCCGCGGCCTTCTTCGCCGTCGTCTTCTTGGCCGAGGCCTCGACGGGGTCGGCCGAGGTGGCCTCGCTCGATGTGGTCTGCGGGTCCTCCGCGGCCGACCCGGTCTTCTTGGCCGCGGTCTTGCGGGTGGTGGCCTTCTTCGCCGCCGGCGTCTTCTTCGCCGCGGCCTTCCTGGCAGCCGGCTTCTTCTCGGGCTCCGTCCCGGCCGTGGCCGGAGCGTCGCTCGGGGTGGTGCCGGGGTTGTCGCTGGACTGGTGGTCCTCGAGCATGTTGCTCTCCTAGACCCGGCGCCGGGCGCCGGGCTGTCGTACGCCAGGGCCCGATTTCCAGGCGCAGGCGTCAAGCCTTCGGTGGCGGCGACACCCTCCGCGGTGTGCGTCGACGAGAGGTGGCTCATCGCCTGCCGCGGTCGCTGGGCCCTCGTCGAGAGCCATCTTCGGCGGAGCTGCTGTCACCCACTCGCACCGGCCGCGTCGCGGTCTGGCGACGACCCGCCCTCGCGATGCCGGACCCCCAGAAATTCTGATCTGTGGACCGGCGAGAACGTCGTCGGGTCGATCCGGGGCAGCGGGGCCGCTCCGGCTCAACCGCTTGCGAGTATGGCACACCCGACGCCGATCCCGGCCACCACCGAGATCCGTCCGCCGTGTCCGGCGAGTCAGCCAGGCGGGTCGCCCAGGGGGTCACCGATGTCGCCGGTCGCCTCGTCGAGCGGCCCCTGTGCGAGCCGGGTGAGGCGTGGGTCCTCGCCGGTCTCCAGGCCGGCAACGCTCGCGCAGGCCGGTCAGGACGTCGTCGGGGCGTACGGCGGGGACGGTGTGGCGCAGCCCGACCAGCAGCCGGGTCCCGCCGGGCGTCTCCTGCGCCGAGAGCGAGACGACGGCGGCGCGGCAGTCGAACTCGCGCAGCCCCTTCTTCGTCATCCGCTGCACCGGCACCGACTCCGTCGCGAGGAAGGCCTCGACCGCCGCCGTGCTCGTCGCGAGGGAGGCGGCGACGTCGACCTGCCACCGGCTGGCCTGCAGCAGGTCGGCCAGCGAGCCGCCGGGTGACTCCACGACCTCCACCAGGTCCAGCCCGTCGGGAAGGGCCTCGTCCAGCTCCTCGGCGACCCGGGCCGGGTCCACGACCTCGGCCAGGCCGATCTCGAGGTACTCCGCCTCGCTCGCGGACCCGGTCGGCGCTGCGCCGGCGTACGAGATCCGGGGGTGGGGGTTGAAGCCCGAGGAGTAGGCCATCGGGATCCGGGCCCGGAACACGGCGCGCTCGAAGGCCCGGCTGAAGTCCCGGTGGCTGGTGAAGCGCAGCCGTCCGCGCTTGGCGTAGCGGATCCGCAGCCGCTGGACCGGGGGGGCTTGCTGCGGGGGTTGACTGCGCCTGTCTTGAGGGGGCACGCCCGGAGGTTACTTCTCGTCGGACCTGTCGCCACGAACTCGCGGTGTGCCAGCATGCGGGAGTGCCACTCGCGACGTACAAGGACCTGTGCATCGATGCCGTCGACGCCGAGCGGGCTGCCCGATTCTGGGGCGGCCTGCTCGGCCTGACGCCAGGCCAGCACCGCGACGGGATCTGGTGGCTGGACGACGAGTCCGGGCGGGCCGTGGTCTGGGTCAACCCGGTCCCGGAGCCGAAGACGGTCAAGAACCGGATGCACATCGACGTGAACGCGGAGAGCCTGGAGGTCGCGTTGGCCGCCGGCGCCACCGTCGTGGACGACAGCTTCCGCTGGACCGTGATGCGCGACCCGGACGGCCAGGAGTTCTGCCTCTTCGTGCGGGACACCCCGATCGAGCGACGGCTCTACGAGCTGGTCCTGGACTGTGGCCAGGACCCGGCCGAGTGCCAGGCGATCGCGCGGTGGTGGGGCGAGGTGCTCGGTGCAGAGGTCGGTCAGGACGAGGAGGGCTACTGCTGGATCGAGAAGGTGCCCAACGCGCCGTTCGACGGGATCTGCTTCGAGCCTGTCCCGGAGCCCAAGACGGTGAAGAACCGCGTGCACATCGATGTCACCACCGACGACGTCGACGCCCTGATCGCGCACGGCGCCCGGGTGCTCCGCGCCAACCGGGACGGCGGCATCGAGCTGGACCATGCTGGCGGACCCCGACGGCAACGAGTTCTGCGCCTTGCACATCGGACTGAAGCCGGTCAGGGCAGCAGAGCCGACCTCATCTGCAGGGACGCGTAGACGCTGTTGACGCGCACGCCGTCGAGGAAGGCAGTCAGCCTCTCCGCCTCGACGTCGAGCGCGGCCCGCGCCTCCGCGCCCGGGTCCTCCCGGAGCACCACCCGCACCACGCCGTCCTCGTCCTGGACCCAGCAGCCGACGATCCGGCCGTCCCACCACGCGGTCGACCCGGCGTTGCCGTTGGTGTCGAAGAGGTACGGCGTGTGGTCGGGGTCGAGGTAGAAGTCCCGCTGCTTCCAGCCCATGGTGGTCGGGTCGAGCACCGGCAGCAGCGCGGCCCACGGCGGCTCCGGGTCGACCGGCTCGAGGTCGTCGGCCAGCACCCAGCCGGTGCCGCCGTCGTCCAGCGAGACCTCGACGGCACCCACGTCGCCCAGGGCGCGTCGTACCGCCGTCTTGGTGGCGCCCAGCCACCAGACGATGTCGGTCTCGGTCCCGGGCCCGAAGGTGCGCAGCCACCGGCGGACGAGCTCGGCGTAGCCCTCGTGCGTGCCCAGCGGGTCCGGCCGATCCCCCAGCCAGCGGTCCATCAGGGTCCACGCCGGGCGCGACACCCGCCAGTGGCCCTCGTTGCGGCCGCGGACGATCAGTCCCTCGGCTCCGAGCACGCCGAGCACGCGGGGAGCCAGCGACACCTCGGCGGCCCACTTCGTGCCGCCGCCCAGCAGCACCTTGCCCGCCAGCACGGGCAGCTCGGTCCGGAGCGTGGCGGCGCCCAGCGCAGACCCGTCGGCGAGGCGGCCCAGCACCGCCTCGCGCGCCTCCTTCAGCCACGCCTCCCCGTCGTCTGCGAGCCCCCCGAGCTCGGCGTCCTTCGCCGTCCGGCGTCGCTCCTGGTCGGCGACCCGGGCAGAGGCGCTCCCCCAGGCGGCAGGCAGCAGGTCACGCGGGAAGGCGAAGAGGGTGCGCCGCATCGCGAGCTGCTTGACCAGCGACCGGTCGTCGTACAGGGCCCGGTCGACGTCGGCGACCGTCAGTCCGTCCACCCGCGCGAACAGGGCGAGGTAGACCGTCGCCGGCTCGGTGGCGTGCAGCACGGTGAGGGCCCGAGCCGCGGACAGGGGATCCGCGACCCGAGCGGTCGGGGCCAGCGCATGGCGACGGGCGACCCGGGCACGCCGCTCGTCGTCGCCGATGTGCCGCACACCTCAATAGTGCACCGCCCACGCTGACCCGCCCGAAACGTTCGGGCGGGTCAGCGTGATTCCGGGTCAGTTTTGGGCGGGTCAGCCTCCGTAGCAGGACTCGGTGAACTCGTAGTCCGAGGCGTTGGGCCCCGCGGTGAAGTCCTCGACCTGGGTCATCCCGGTCGGTGCGTCCGGGTCGACCTCCTCGAGGACCGTCTCGCGGAACACGGTCTCGTTGGGCTCACCGGAGAAGTTGCCGGCGTCCTCGGGCAGCATGCCCTCGTAGTCGACGGTCTCCAGGGAAGCGGCGGCCTCCATCAGACCGGCCCGGTCCTTGGAGAAGTCGCCCTCGAGCCAGGTCTCCAGTGCCGCCTTCATCGGGTAGGACCATGCCCAGCCGGCGGTGTAGCCGTCGGAGGGCGTGACGTCACCGAGGGCATCGCGCATGGCCTGGTGGCCGGGGGTGTCGCCACTGAAGTTCTCCCACGGACCCGTGTGGAGGTACAGCTGCTCCAGCGCCTGGGCCGCGGGGGTGTCGAGGAGCGCGGGGTTCCAGGTCGGCCCGACCCCGATGAACTGCCCCTGGTAGCCCCGGGCTGCGGTCTCGCCGACGATCACGGCGGTCTCGGTCGGGCTCACGGCGAGCACCACCAGGTCCGGCTCGCTCTGCAGGATCGCGCTGATGGCGCCTTCCTGCTCGGTCTCGCCGGGCACGGTCTCGATGTTCTCGTGGTCCATGCCGTTGACCTCGGCCGCAGCCTCGACGCCGCCGGCGGAGTCGCCGCCGTAGTCACCCTCGAAGCCGATCGACATCACGCTCTGGGCGTCGGACTCGGCCACTGCGTAGTCGACGGCGTTCATGGCCTCCATGCAGTACGGCGCACCGGACTCCATGATGTTGTCCTCGAACTCCCATCCCGATGTCCAGGAGGCCGGGACCGCCAGCACCTCGTCGCTCTCGAGGTTCTCCAGGATGGCCGCGGTGGTGGGCGAGCCCAGGGTCTGGGCGATCGCGAGCACGTCGGGCTCGATCTCGTTGTAGACCTGGCTGTGCGTCTCGGGGTTGTAGAGGTTGTCGCGGACGTAGGTCTCGACGTCGATGTCGTAGCCGCCGATGCCGCCGTCCTCGTTGACCTGCGCCCAGAACGCCTTCATGGAGTCGGTGATCGGGACTCCCAGCGGCGCGAACGGCCCCTGGGTCAGGTCGGAGATCTGACCCAGGTAGATGCAGCCGTTGTCCTCGTTGACGGCCGCCGGGCAGGGGTCCGACGACACCCCGGGTGCCGAGATCTCGCCGTCCTCACCTGTGTCGCCACCGCCCCGGCAGCCCGCAAGGACGAGGACCGGAATCGCCAGCAGGGCTCCAGTCTTACGCATCTTCATGACCAGCATCTCCTTGGTGTTGTCGGCTTCTCTGTCAATTGCTGCAGGGGTCAATAGCTGAAGGGCCAGCTCTTCCAGTAGTTCCGGATCCGCACCCAGATGCCGAAGAGGCCGCGTGGTTCGAACAGCAAGAACACGACGATCAGCAGCCCGTAGAGGATCGACTCGAGCTGGAAGGCGTTCGGCGTGACGGTGACCTGCTGGCTGATCCACGGGACGTAGTTCGGCACCTCCCGACTCAGCGTGGGCAGGAGCGAGATGAACAGCGCCCCCATGATCGTTCCGCTGACCGTGCCGGCGCCGCCGATGAGGACCATGGCGATGAACTGCACCGACAGCAGCAGGTTGAAGGAGGCCGGGTCGAAGAAGCCGATGATCGTGTAGAGC
Source organism: uncultured Actinomycetota bacterium (assembly GCA_963848795.1). Classification (GTDB taxonomy): domain Bacteria; phylum Actinomycetota; class Actinomycetes; order Propionibacteriales; family Nocardioidaceae; genus Nocardioides. The sequence goes on along the minus strand of CAWKEX010000008.1, from coordinate 158,702 downwards.
AGGCCACCGGCGCAGCCGGCGTAGAACGAGGAGATCGTGAAGGCAAGCAGCTTCGTGCGGCCGAGGTTGATGCCCATCATCTCGGCGGCCACGTCGCGGTCTCGTACGGCGGCGAAGGCGCGCCCGATCCTGGACCGGGCCAGGTTGCGGGCGAAGAGGGCGAAGATCAGCAGCAGCACCAGCATCAAGAAGTAGAGGTTCTGTTCGGCGGTGAGGAAGGCGCTGTCCTGGTCGAAGGCGTAGCCGAAGATCACCGGCTCCGCCGCCGCCCGGCCCACGCCCACTCCGCCGGTGAGGTCGCTCCACTCGCTGAAGATGTGCTCGCCCAGGAAGACCAGGCCGAGGGTGACGATGGCGAGGTAGAGCCCGCGGAGCCTGGTGGCCAGGGGCGCGATCACGGCCCCGGCCACGGCCGCGGCCACTCCGCCGGCGAGCAGCCACACCGGCAGGAAGGTGATCCCGAAGCCGATCTCCGGCTCGGCCGGGTCGCCGGAGATCGCCGCCGCGGTGTAGGCCCCCACCCCCAGGAAGAACGCGTGTCCGAGTGAGACCTGGCCGGCCATCCCGGTCACGATGTTGAGCCCGAGTGCCCCGATGGCGAGCACGAACGCCGTCGCCAGGACCTCGAGCAGCGGGTCGCCCAGGATGAAGGGCATCGCCAGAGCGGCGACCACGATCGCCGCGACGCCGACGAGCTTGGGCCTGGTGTTGAAGAGGGCCAGGTCCTGGGCATAGCTGCGGTAGAAGCCCGGGCGCCCGCGCAGCGTCGACGTGCTGTTCATACCCGCTCGACCTCCGGGGTGCCGAACAGCCCGTAGGGGCGGATCAGCAGGACCAGCAGCATCACGACGTACGGCGACACGCTCGCGAAGTTGTTGCCGAGCCACGGAGCGAGCTGACCCTGGTAGGTGCCGACCAGCGACTCGACCACGCCGACCACGAGCCCGCCGATCACGGCCCCTTCGAGGGAGTCCAGCCCGCCGAGGATGATCGCCGGGAGGGCGACCAGGGTGATGATCCACAGCTGCCGGTCCACGCCGGTGCCGGTGGCGAGCAACGACCCTGCGATCGCGGCCAGGCCCGCGGCCAGCGCCCACGACAGTGCGAACACGGATCCCACGTTGACGCCCTGGGTGAGGGCCGCCTCCTGGTCGAAGGCCGTGGCTCGCATCGCCAACCCGTAGCGGGTGTACTTGAAGAACCAGAACAGGACGGCGAGGACGACCAGCGTGGTCACCATCATCGCAATGTGGCGCCACTGCACCTCCAGCCCGCCGATCGAGAACCGGGAGAGCCCCCACGGATCACCGATGGGGCGGGCACCGAGCCCGATGAAGCCGTTCGCGACCACCCGGATCGCGATGTCGATTCCGATGGTGATGATCGCGACCACGAACACGGGTCGCCCGACCATCGGCCGGATCGCGCTCCGCTCCACGAACAGGCCCAGAACGGCGAGTGCGAGAAAGCCGAGGGCCAGGGCCGCGAAGAAGCCCACCTCGGGAGACAGGTAGCTCACCACCACGGCGCCGGTGAGCATCATCGCCGGCTGGGCGAAGCTGACCACGCCGGTCGACTTGAAGATGATGACGAAGCCGATGGCCAGCAGGGCGTACGCCGACCCGAGGCCGAGGCCGCGGAGAACCGACTCCAGGAACTCGATCATCTGACCGCCTGCTTCTCGCCGTACATCGACTCGACGAGGTCCTCGAAGACCCCGGCGATGGCTGAGCGCTTGACCTTCTGGGTGGCGGTCAGCTCCCCGTCCTCGTGGTCGAGCTCCTTGGGCAGCAGCCGGAACGCCTTGATCTGCTCGACCTGGGCGAACCGCTCGTTGACCGACCCCACGATGCCGTCGACCAGCTCGACGACCTCCGGCTTCTCCGACAGGTCGTGGTAGGTGCTGTAGCCGATCTGCTGGCGTTGCGCCCACTCCCCGACCGTGTCGAGCTCGATGCCGATCAGGGCGGCCAGGTGCTTGCGACCGTCTCCGACGATCATCGCCTCCTTGATGTACGGCGAGGCCTTGAGCGCGTTCTCGATCTCCGACGGGGAGATGTTCTTGCCGCCGGCGGTGATGATGATGTCCTTCATCCGGTCGGTGATCTTCAGGTGCGTGCCGTCGATCCACTCGCCCACGTCGCCGGTCCGCAGCCACCCATCCTCGGTCATCGTGGCGGCGGTGGCGTCCTCGTTGCGCCAGTATCCGACGAACGTGCCGGCGTGCCGGGTGAGGATCTCGCCGGTCTCCTCGTCGACCTTCACCTCGATGCCGGAGTGCACCTCACCGACCGTGCCGAGGCGGACCCGGCCCGGCCGGTTCCCGGTGGCGACGGCGGTGTTCTCGGTCATCCCGTAGACCTCGTGCATGGGCACCCCGATGCCCATGAAGAACTTGAGGACGTCGGGGGCGATCGGTGCCGCACCGGACGCGGCGTACCGGACGCGGCGCATGCCGAGCCGCTCCTTGAGCGCCCGGAAGCAGAACACCCAGCCGAGGCCGTACAGCACACGCGTCCTGGCGGTGTGGCTGCCGCCGTTCTCGACCAGGGCGTCGCCGATCCGGCCGGCGACGCCGAGCCAGAACCTGGCGTGCCGGCGCTTGAACCAGGTGGCGCCGTTGAGCCGGGTCTCGACCCCGGCGAGCAGCTTCTCCCAGATCCGCGGAACGCCGAAGAGGATGGTGGGCTGCACCTCGCGGAGGTTCTGCGGCACGGTCTCGATCGACTCGGCGAAGTTGACCTGGGTGCCGGCGGCCGCGTTGAACCAGGTGCTGAAGATCCGTTCGGCGACGTGGCTGAGCGGGAGGTAGGACAGCAGCAGGTCATCGGGGCTGGGCGGCGGGTCGGTGAACGCTCCGTGGTGGACGAGGACGTCGATGGCGAACTCGACGTTGGCGACCGACAGCATCACCCCCTTGGGCGGCCCGGTGGTGCCCGAGGTGTAGATCAGGGTGGCGATGTCGTCGGGTTGCGCCTGCGCCATCCGCTCCGACACCGCCTGCGGATCCTCTGTCGGTGTGCCTCGCCGCGCTCGACCAGCTCCTCCCACGACATCAGGGCCTCGTGGTCGTAGCGGCCGTGGATCCCGCGCGGCTCGAGGTAGACGATGTGCCTGAGGTCGGGACACTCCCCGATGACGCTGAGCGCCTTGTCGACCTGCTCCTGGTCCTCGGCCACGAGGACCTTGGCGCCGGAGTTCGACAAGAGGTACTGCACCTCGGGCGCCGGGTTGGTGGGGTAGATGCCCACGCTGGCCGCCCGGACCGCCAGCGCGCCCATGTCGGTGAGCAACCACTCCGGACGGTTCTCGGAGTGGATGGCGACCCGATCGCCGGGCTCGACGCCCAGGTCGATCAATGCGTGACCGACGAGCTGCATCCGGTCCCAGTAGTCGGCCCAGCTCATCTCCTGCCAGATGCCGAAGTCCTTCTCCCGCATCGCGACCCGCTGCGGCATCTCCGCGGCGCGGTCCCGGATCCGGGAGGCGGGGGTAGTGGTCATGAGGCCACCTCCTCGCCGAGGTACGCCCGGATCACCTCAGGGTGCCCCTGGACCTCGTCGGGGGTTCCGGTGCAGATGGGAACCCCGAAGTCCATCACCATCACCCGGTCGGCGAGGTCCATCACCAGCCCCATGTCGTGCTCGACCATCACGATCGGGATGTCCAGCTCGTCGCGGATGTCGACGATGTAGCGGGCGGTGTCCTCGGTCTCTTCCAGGTTCATGCCCGCCACCGGCTCGTCGAGCAGGAGGAGCTTGGGTTCCATCGCCAGCGCCCGGCCGAGCTCGACGCGCTTCTGGATGCCGTACGGCAGGAGGCCGACCGGCTGCTTGCGCCACTGCTCGATCTCGAGGAAGTCGATGATCTCCTCGACGAACCGTCGGTGGAAGATCTCCTCCTTCCTCGCCCGCCCGAGCCAGACGAAGGCGGCCGCGGAGCCGTAGTTGATGTGCAGGTGACGGCCGAGCATCAGGTTGTCGAGGACGGTGAGGTGCTCGAAGAGCGCGATGTTCTGGAAGGTGCGGGCCAGGCCCAGCGCGGCGATGTCGTAGGGCTTGCGCCCGAGGATGTTCTCGCCCAGCAGCTCGACACTGCCCTGCTGCGGGCGATAGACCCCGGAGAGCACGTTGAACGTCGACGTCTTGCCGGCGCCGTTGGGCCCGATGATGGCGAACAGCTCGCCGGGTTGGACCTCGAAGCTCACTCCTTCGATCGCACGGACCCCCTTGAAGGAGAGGTGGACGTCCTCGAACCGGACCACCGGGTCGACGCCGGTCACGCCGACCACCGCTTCTTGCGGCGATAGTGCTTGACGTCGCGGAACGACCGGCGTCGATGCTCCTCGGCGTCTTCCCCAGGGTGGAGACCGAGGTAGAACTCGCGGACGTCGTCGTCCCTCAACAGCGCGTCCGCCGGCTTGTCCAGCACTATCCGGCCGGTCTCCATGACGTAGCCGTGGCTGGCGATGCTCAACGCCATCGTGGCGTTCTGCTCCACGAGCAGGACCCCGGTGCCGGTCGCGTTGATCTCCACGATCACGTCCCGGACCTGGTCCACCAGCTTCGGAGCGAGGCCAAGACTGGGCTCGTCGAGCAGCAGGAACCGTGGGTTGGACATCATCGCCCGGCCCATCGCCAACATCTGCTGCTCGCCCCCGGACAGGAATCCGGCGATCTTGCTGCGACGGTCGGCGAGGAGAGGGAACAGCGAGAACACGCGTTCCACGTTCTGCTTCAGGTCCGAGCGAGCGGTGTGGGCCCCGATCCGGAGGTTGTCCTCCACCGTCATCTCGACGAAGATCCGCCGCCCCTCGAGGACCTGCCGCACTCCGAGGCGGACGATCTTCTCGGGCCGCATCCGGGTGAGCGGCCGGTCGTCGAGCGTGACCTTGCCCTTGGTGATCTCGGCGTCGTGGATCTTCAGCAGGCCGGTCATGCTCCGGAGCAACGTGGTCTTGCCCGCGCCGTTGGAGCCGAGCAGCGCGACGATCTCGCCGTCCGGGACGCTCAGGCTGACCCCGCGAAGGGCCAGCACCACGTCGTCGTACACGACCTCGAGATTTCGCGCTGTCAGCATGAAACTCCTGTGGGAGGCCCCCGCACGGCCCTTGTGACACCTGTCACAGCAGGTGCCGTAAGGCTTGCGGCGTGACGGTGGTCTGTCAAGGACCGCGATGCCGGTCTGGGACGATCGTCGCCATGGGCGGTGGACGGCAGGACCTGGGCCCACGCCTCCTGCTCCTCGCCGGGCTGCTCCTGCTGGCGGTCAACCTGCGGCCGGCGGCGGTCAGCGTCGGGCCGGTCCTGGCCGAGGTCCGCGAGGGGCTGGCGATGTCCACGCTCACGGCCGGACTCCTCACCTCGCTGCCGGTGCTCGCGTTCGCCGGCTTCGGGGCGCTCGCCCCGCAGCTCGCCCGACGGATCGGCGTCCACCGGGTGACCCTCGGCCGCGCTGCTGTTCGTGGCCTGCGGGTTGGCGGCCCGAGCCGTCGCACCCGGCCCGGGAACCTTCCTGCTCCTCTCGATGGTGGCGCTGGCCGGGATGGCCGTCGCGAACGTGCTGCTCCCGTCGCTGGTCAAGCTGCACTTCCCCGACCGGATCGGTCGGGTCACGGCGCTCTACACCGCGACCCTGGCGGTCGGCCTCACCGGCGCTCTGACGCTGACGGTCCCGATCGCGGAGGCGACCAGCGGGTGGCGGGTGGGCCTCGCCGCCTGGGGCGTCCTCGCGGCGTTCGCCGCCCTGCCCTGGCTGCGCCTGATCGGCCACGACCGCCACCTCGACCCTGGTCCCCACGACGTGGCCCTCTCCGAGGTCGCCCGGACCCGGCTCGGCCTGGGCATGGCCCTGTTCTTCGGGCTGCAGTCCATGCATGCCTACGCGATCTTCGGGTGGTTCGCGCAGCTGTGGCGCGACGAGGGCTACTCCCCCGCGTCGGCCGGGCTCCTCGTCGGGCCTCGTCGCGGCCACCAGCGTCCCGCTCTCGCTGTGGCTGCCGGCCGCCGCGGCTCGCCGCCACGACCAGTCCGGGATCCTGCTCGCCGTGATGGCCTGCTACCCGGTGGCGTACGTCGGCCTGATGCTGGCGCCGCACGACCTGGCCGTGGTGTGGGCGATCGTGGTCGGCGCCGGGACCTGCACCTTCCCGCTCATCCTGACCCTGATCGGGCTGCGCTCACGCACGCCCGCCGGGACCGCCGCGCTGTCCGGCTTCACCCAGTCGGCTGGCTACCTCCTGTCGGCGCTCGGCCCGTTCACGGTCGGCGCCCTCTACGGCGCGACCGGCGGCTGGACCGCCCCGATGTGGTTCCTGATCGCGCTGACCGTGCCGCAGGCCGTCGTCGGCTGGTACGTCGCCCGGCCGGCGTACGTCGAGGACCAGCTGCCGGTGCGGTTGCCGACAGGCGACTGACCGGCGTCGGGCGTACCGCCGACCACTCTCACGCGCGTTCGACCAACCCCTCGGGACGAGGCGGCGGATCGTAGGGTTCCGGCCAGAAGTCGGTGACTGAGGTGATCAGGCCATCGTCGTCGAACTCGAGAAACACCTGGGCGTCGCCCGGTTTGGAGTCGTCGAGAGTCCAGCTGAACCAGACCACGGCCCGATCCGCGTCACCGATGACCACCTTGGGTGTCAGGTGCCACTCGCCCGGGTAGGCCACGTTGAACTGCCGGTAGGCCCCCCGGCCGCTGATCCGTTCGCCCGTCTGCGGCATCTCGTAGACGACGTCGGAAGTCAACAACGCCTCCCACGCGTCCCAGTCGCGTGCCTCGAGGGTCTCCAGGAAGCGGCGCGCCAGCACCGCGGTGTCGGTCATTGCCTCAACGTATCGGGACCCACGGGCAGGTTGCGGAGAGCCCGTCAGACGACCGAGAGCGGCAACAGCGTGCGGCCGGTGGGGCCGATCTGGATCTCGGTGTCCATCTCCGGGCAGACCCCACAGTCGTAGCAGGGCGTCCACCGGCAGTCCTCGACCTCGATCTCCGCTCCGTCGGCCACGGCGAGCGCGTCCTCCCAGTCGGCCCAGAGCCAGTCCTTGTCGAGCCCCGAGTCGAGGTGGTCCCAGGGGAGGACCTCGTCGTACTCCCGCTCGCGGGTCGTGTACCAGTCCAGGTCGAGCCCGGTGCCGGCCAGCCCGCGCTCGCAGGCCGCCGCCCACCGGTCGTAGGAGAAGTGCTCGCTCCAGCCGTCGAAGCGTCCGCCGTCGCGCCAGGCCTCCTCGATGATCCGGGCGACGCGGCGGTCGCCGCGGGAGAGGAGCCCTTCGACGACCCCCGGCTTGCCGTCGTGGTAGCGGAAGCCGATCGCGCGGCCGTAGCGCTTGTCGCTCCGGACCGCGTTGCGCAGCTTCTCCAGCCGGTCGTCGGTGGTCTCGTGGTCGAGCTGCGACGCCCACTGGAACGGGGTGTGCGGCTTCGGGATGAAGCCGCCGATCGAGACCGTGCAGCGGATGTCGTTGCGGCCCGAGACCTCGCGTCCCTTGGCGATCACCTGCTTGGCCAGGTCGGCGATGGCGAGGACGTCCTCGTCGGTCTCGGTGGGCAGGCCGCACATGAAGTAGAGCTTCACCTGACGCCAGCCGTGCGAGTACGCCGTGGCGACGGTGCGGATCAGGTCCTCCTCGGTGACCATCTTGTTGATCACCTTGCGCATCCGCTCCGACCCGCCCTCCGGGGCGAAGGTGAGCCCGGAGCGCCGGCCGTTGCGGGAGAACTCGTTGGCGAGGGTGATGTTGAAGGCGTCGACGCGGGTGCTCGGCAGGGACAGCGAGACGTTGCAGTCCTGGTAGCGGTCGGCCAGCCCTTTCGCCATCTCGCCGATCTCCGTGTGGTCGGCGCTGGACAGCGAGAGCAGGCCGACCTCCTCGAAGCCGGACTTGCGGATGCCGTTCTCGACCATGTCGCCGATGGCCTCGATCGACCGCTCGCGGACCGGGCGGGTGATCATTCCGGCCTGGCAGAAGCGGCAGCCGCGGGTGCAGCCGCGGAAGATCTCCACCGAGTACCGCTCGTGGACCGTCTCGGCCAGGGGGACCAGCGGCTTGGCCGGGTAGGGCCAGGCGTCGAGGTCCATCAGCGTGTGCTTGCGCACCCGGAACGGGATGCCGGGCCGGTTCGGTACGACCGCCTCGATCTGCCCGTCCTCGGCGTAGGTGACGTCGTAGAACTTCGGGACGTAGACGCTGCCGCTGACCGCCAGCCGGCGCAGCAGCTCGTCGCGCCCGCCGAGCCTGTCCTCGGCCTTCCACTCGCGGATCACCTCGGAGATCGCGAGCACGATCTCCTCGCCGTCACCGAGGACGGCCGCGTCCAGGAAGTCGGCGATCGGCTCGGGGTTGAAGGCGGCGTGGCCGCCGGCGAGCACGATCGGGTCCTGGTCGCCGCGGTCGGTCGCCCGGAGCGGGATCCCGGCCAGGTCGAGGGCGTTGAGCATGTTGGTGTAGCCGAGCTCGGTGGAGAAGCTGATGCCCAGCACGTCGAACGCGCGCACCGGCCGGTGGCTGTCGACGGTGAACTGCGGGATCCCTTCGGCGCGCATGACCGACTCGAGGTCCGGCCACACCGAGTAGGTGCGCTCGGCCAGGATCCAGTCGCGCTCGTTGAGCACCTCGTAGAGGATCTGGACGCCCTGGTTGGGCAGGCCGACCTCGTAGGCGTCGGGGTACATCAGCGCCCAGCGGACGTCCACGTCGTCCCAGTCCTTGCTGGTCGAGTTGAGCTCCCCACCGACGTACTGGATCGGCTTCTGCACGGACGGCAGCTTGGGCTCCAGGCGCGGAAAGACGCTTCGGTGGTCGAGCTGGACAGGCTGGGCAGGCTGGTCGAAGCCAACGGGCACGACGTCAACACCTCGGGGGTCGGGGGATGGACAGCGCCCAAGGGTACGTCGCGAACATGCGGTGCGCAGACTTCTCACGGAAACAGTCCCGAGAGGGAGATCAGCCCTTGACGTAGGAGAACTTCTCGCACACCAGGCCGTCGCGGAAGCGGAGTACGTCGACTCCGCGGACGTGGCCCGGAGACCCGTCGTCGCCGACCCAGTCGAAGCGCCAGCGCAACACGCCCCGGTCGCCCGCGACGAACGACTCCTCCTCGGTGAAGGCGGGCTCGTCCGTGCCACCGAACAGCTCCACCCAGACCGCGCGCACCGCCTCCGCGCCCTCGTGCCGGACGCCGTCGGGCGCGGGTCCGGTGGCCTCGAAGGCGCAGTCGTCGGTCATCAGCGCCATCATGGCGTCGACGTCGCCGCTGCCGAACGCGGCCGAGAACCTGGCCAGACCGGCGTGGTTCGGGCCCCAGTGCGGATCCCGGCCGAAGGCGGCGAGGAGATCGCCCTGGGCTTCCCCGGTGGGGGCGGCGCGCGCGCCGACCACACCGCCCGCGCGGTAGAGCTCCTCGCGGTCGGCGAACCACGCGGCCACCTCGTGCACCAGCGCGGGGTCCAGCCGCGCGTCACCACCCGTCGCGACCGCGAGGTCCCACCCGTGGACCAGGTGGTCGGCGGCCAGCTGGTGGACGTACTCGTCCATCCGCTCCTCGCCGTAGGACAGGTGCACGGTCCCGCCCGTCGGCAGCACGTCGGCGACGGTGCGGATCGCGTCGCGGGCGGCGGCCAGCGAGGTCCGGATCGGGTCGTCGCCGAGCAGGTCGCCGTCGAACCGGTCTCCCACCTCCTCGAGCGTGCTCCCCTGCATCAGCGGGGTGGTCCACAGGTCCTCGCCGGTGACGTGGTTGGCCAGGTCCCGGACGTTCCACTCCCGGCACGGCGTCGGGGCCTCCCACTGGTCGGAGCGGACCTCGTTGACCCGGTCCGCCCAGCTCTCGACCGTGCGGTGGTACAGCGTGTTCAGGTCCATCAGAGGGCCCCACTCTCCAGCGTCTTCCGGGCCTCTCGGACCCACCAGTCGAGGTCCCGGCGCTCCCGCTCCCGCTTGGCGGGGTCGGGGTGCTCGGCCGCGTCCAGCGCCTTGTTCCAGCCCAGCCACAGCAGGCCCGCCAGCAGGGCGAGCCGCAGCGAGCGGATGTCGTACGCCGGCCCGGCCAGGCCGGCGTACGTCGCCAGGACGTGCTCGCGACTCGGCTCGAGCACCGACGAGCAGCCGGCGAGCAGCCAGGCGATGTCCAGGGCGCCGGGCGCCGCGGTCGCCAGCGCCCAGTCGAGCAGCACCAGCGTGTCGTCGTCCCGGGCCATGTTCACGGTGGCGAGGTCGCCGTGGGCCAGCGTGCACCGGCCCCGCGCCCAGCGCGGTGACCAGGCGGGTGGGGTCCTCCAGCAGGACGAGCACCGGGCCCGCCACGTCGGCGGGCACCGTCTGGGCGAAGATCTCCCAGCCTCGGCAGGCGAGCCCGGCCAGCTCGTTCCCCTCGTCGGCCAGCCCCCGGATCCTGCTCCGGGGCGAAGATGGTGAGCACCCGGTCGAGCGGGACCACCTCCCGCGGCGGACTCCCGAGGAACCGGCGGTGCATCGCCGCGACCCGGGCGAGCACCCAGTCGGTCTCGTCGGTCGAGAGGTGCGATCCCCAGGTGAGGACCTTGTCGCCGAGGTCGTGCATCACGATGACGGTCGTGTCGCCCTCCACCCAGCCGTCCACCACGGCGTGATCGACCCCGGGCGGAAGCCGGTCCAGCGCACCCGAGCGCCAGAGGAGGTACTCGCGGGCGACGGTGCCGCCGGTGAGGGCCAGGGTCAGGTCGGAGGCGGGGGTCACCCGCTTGACGATGTACTCGCTCCCGTCGGCGAGCCGGACGTGCTCCAGCCCGGCGCCGGACCTGCCATCGTGCCCGGAGATGACGGACCGCTCCACCGCCTGGTGCAGCAGCTCGGAAGGGGTCACCGTTCCACGATGTCACCGGCGCGCCGCCGGCCACCATGCCCCGGCCGGGCTGGTCCCGTCGTGCCAGTGGGAGGGCAGCGCGCGCTCGCGAGCGAGCCATCCGGACTATCGGACCGAGAGCACTCGCGGCTGGGTGGTGAGGAACCGGGTCGGGAGGGACGCCGTCGACCGCAGGTGGATGTTCTGCAGCAGCCCGATCGCGAGCATGCCGGCGAACATCGAGCTGCCGCCGTACGACACGAACGGGAGGGGAACGCCGGTGACCGGCATGATCCCCAGGCACATCCCGATGTTCTGGAACGCCTGGAAGCCGAACCAGCACGCGATCCCGGCCGCCGCGATCCGCCCGAAGGTGTCGTCGGTCTGGAAGGCGATCACGAGGGCTCGCCAGATCACCACGCCCAGCAGCGCGATGAGCACGCCGGCCCCCACCAGGCCCAGCTCCTCGCCGGCGACGGTGAAGATGAAGTCGGTGTGCTGCTCGGGCACGAAGCCGGAGCGGGTCTGCGACCCGTCGAACAGCCCCTGCCCGAACAGTCCTCCGTTGCCGACCGCGATCCGCGCCTGCTCGGTGTTGTAGCCGGCGCCGCGGGGGTCGAGCTCGGGGTTGGTGAAGGCCAGGAAGCGGTCGACCTGGTAGTCCTTCAGGCACCCCGGCAACCACGGCGGCGGCTCCGGCCGCGACCCCGCCACCGCCCATCAGGAGCAGCCAGCGCCGCGGCGCTCCCGCGGCGGCGATCACGCCGAACACGGTGGCCGACAGCACGAGCATGGTGCCGAGGTCGGGCTGGGCCATGATCAGGGCGGCCGGGATCCCGGCGATCGCGAGCATCCCGGCGACGTCCACCAGGGTGACGTCGTACCGGCGCCGTGCCTCGGCCCGCTCGGCCACCAGCAGCGCCATGCCGATCACCACGGCCAGCTTCGCGAACTCCGCCGGCTGGATCGACATCCCGCCGAGCTGGATCCACGAGCGTGACCCGTTGATCGTCGTTCCGCTGGTGAGCACGAGCACCAGCCCGCCGATCGAGGCGAGGTAGACCAGCGGCGCGAGGATCCGCACCCAGCGGTGGTCGGTGGCCAGCACCATGACCATCAGCACCACCCCGATCGCGACGTTGACCAGCTGCTTGCGCAGGTACGCCGTGGGGTCGCCGCCGGTGAGGTCCTCACGCGCCGACGTGGCCGACCAGACCAGCAGGCTGCCGACCACCAGCAGGGCGAGGACGGCCACCATCAGCAGCCAGTCGAGCCCGGGGGCGCGCAGGGCGGCGGCCGGTCGGGCGTGGCGGAGGTGTCGCAGCGCGGCCATCAGTCACCCCTTCCGGCCCGGCGGCAGGATCGAGCCGTCCTTCACGAAGGTCGGCAGCCTGGCGGGCGGGGAGGTGCCGGGGATCGCGGCCCGCTCCGGGTCGACGTCGAGCGCGCGGATGCCGTAGAGCGACTCCCAGATCTTGCGGATCGCCGGGCCGGACGTGCCGGAGCCGGTGCCGCCCTGCGACACCATCATCACCACGACGTAGTCGTCGGTGTACGACGCGACCCAGGACGTGGACTGCTTCCCGTAGACCTCGGCGGAGCCGGTCTTGGACCTGACCGTCACCCGGTCGAGGGGGAAGCCGATCATCCGCCACGACATGGTGCCGACCCGGGTGACGCCCTTGAGCGCGTCGTCGATGTAGTCGATGATCCGCTCGGGCACCCGGACGTGCCCGTTCACCCTCGGCTCGATCCGCTCCAGTACCGTCCCCTGCGGGGAGACGATCGCCTTGCCGACCCGGGGCGCGTAGAGCGTGCCGCCGTTGGACAGTGCGGCGTACGCCCGGGCCAGCTGGAGGGGGGTCACGATGGTGTCGCCCTGGCCGATGGCGAAGTTCACCGCGTCGCCGGCGCGGTACTTGTAGCCCTCGAGGCAGAACTCGTAGGCGAACTTGTAGACGAAGTCGCTGGTCTTGGCGTCCTGCGGCTTGTGGGAGATGCCGCAGTAGTAGTCCTTCATCGACTTGTAGTAGGCGAGCTTCCACTTCCGGTCGGCGATCCGGCCCGACGCCTCGCCCGGGAGGTCGATGCCGGTCCGGCTCCCGAAGCCGAAGGTCTGGGCCTCCTCGACCAGGGGGTCGCGGGCGTTGACGTCGTCCTCGTCGGAGCCGAGGCGCTGCCAGAAGTCGTAGCCGACGCGGTAGAAGAAGGTGTTGCAGGAGACCTCGAGCGCCTTGGCGAAGCCGATGTAGCCGTAGGCGCCGGACTCGTAGTTCTTGAAGACGCGGTTGCCGACCGGGAAGCCCGAGGAGCAGTTGAGCTGGGTGGAGGTGCTGTAGCCGTTCGTCAGGGCACCCGCGGTCATGAACGGCTTCCACGTCGAGCCGGGCGCGAACTGCCCCTGCGTCGCCCGGCTCAGCAGCGGGGTCCCGGCCTTGGTGGAGTAGAGCCGCCGGAGCTGACTTCTCGCTGATTCCGCCCACCCACACCGAGGGGTCGTACGTCGGCTGGCTGGCCATGGCCACGACCCGGCCGGTGTCGGCCTCCAGGACCACGGCAGCACCCGAGTCGGCGACGTAGTTGCGGCCGCTCACCGGGTCGGGGGTGCGCCGGGCGGTCGCGATGGTCCGGGCGAGCTGCCGCTCCACGACCCCCTGGACCTTCGCGTCGATCGAGGTGACGAGCGTGTCGCCCGGCTGCCCGGCGAGCTCGCTGTCGTCGCCGAGCACCCGGCCCATCGAGTCCACCGCGACGCTGCGGTAGCCGGGCATCCCGCGCAACCACTCGTCGTACTGCTTCTCGACGCCGGCGCGACCCACCGACGAGGCGCCGTTGACGGAGCGGTCGCCGTTGGCCCGGGCGGAGTCGTACTCGGACTCGGTGATCGGGCTGAGGTAGCCCAGCACGTGGGCGAGGTTGATGCCGTGAGGACGCGGGTAGGCCCGCACGGTCTCCCGCTCGGCGAGGATCGCGGGGTAGTCCTCCGGCTGCTCGAGGATCCGCAGGGCGACCGACTGCCGGACGTCGCGGGCGACGGGCACCGGCTGGTAGGGCGAGCCGTTCCAGCAGGTGCCGGCGATGCTGCCGGGGTCGCCGCAGGTCACCAGGCGCTTGTCGATCCGCGCAGCGGGCTCACCGACGGCCCGGCCCAGCCGCGCCAGGAGCCGGCTGCGCTGCGGTCCGACATCTTGCCGAGCATCGTGCGGTCGACCGAGATCACCCAGGACGGGCGGTTGGTCACCAGCGGCCGGCCCTGGTCGTCGACGATCAGCCCGCGCTGCGGCTGGACCACGATCTCCCGCACCGACTGCGAGGCGGCCTGCGCTTCGTACTCGGCGCCGCTGACGACCTGGAGGTAGTAGAGCCGCGCGAAGAGGGTGGCGAACAGCGAGAACACCAGGGCCTGGATGACGATCAGGCGGAGTCGGGCCTTGCGCCCCCCGATGCTGCCCCCGGCCTTCGAGCTCGTCAAGCGCTGTGCCGAGCCTGTCGACGTGACCATGTCAGGTCGTCGCGCGTTCGGGCTGGAGCCGGTTGAACATGGTCATCACGGGCGGCAGCACGAACGGCGTGAGCAGCACGTCCCAGAGGACCGCCACCAGGATCACCTGCAGCAGCTGCGAGACGTCGAGGACCGGGTCCTGCAGGATCATGCCGGTGATCGCGAAGACGGAGGTGCCGATGAACGACGACGCCGCGACCGTGGCGACGACGGCGACGGCGGTGGGCTTGACGTCCTGACGCACCCGGCCGGCGACGTAGCCGACGACCACCAGTGCGAGCGCCCACCGGCCCGCGACGTGGTCGGCGGGCGGCGCGAAGTCGAGCGCCACGCCGGCGAGGAAGCCCAGGAGGACGGCGACCTGCGGGCCACGGGTCAGGGCGGCCCCGACCACCACGAGCAGGCAGAGGTTGGGGACGATCCCCTGCCACGCGAAGTGCGGGAACAGCGACACCTGGAGCACCAGGGCGAAGCACACCACCAGGAACGCCACGAACATCCTCGCGAGAGTCATCGCAGCCTCCCGTCAGCCTCGACGACCGCCCGGTCGCTCGACGACCCGGACGGCACCACGACGCCGACCAGGTCGAGCGAGCCGAAGTCGACGAACGGCTCGATCACGGCTCGCTGGGAGGTCTCGCGCAGGCTGCTGTAGACCGAGCTGACCTGGCCGATCGGCACCCCGGAGACGTACGGCGCCCCACTCTCGCTGCCCCAGGTGACGACGGTGTCGTGCTTGGCCGGCGCCTCGGACTCGTCGGCGAGCTCGAGGTCGAGCTGGCCGGAGCTGCCGAGGACCCCGCGGCCGTGGAGGAACCCGACCTCCATGCTCTCCCCCACCCGGCCACCGACCACCGACTCGGCGTCGACGACCAGCAGCACGGTCGCGGTCGAGCTGGTGACCCGCAGGACCCGACCGACGAGACCGTCGTTGTTGAGGACGGTCATGTCGGGGTGGACGCCGGCGCGGGAGCCGGCGTCGATGGTCACGGTCTGCGAGAAGGACTGGGAGGGGCCGAGCCCGACGACCCGGGCGGGGACGAGGGCGTAGCCGAGGTTCTCGGCGGCCTGGGTGAGGCCGTCGAACTCCTCGAGCCGGTTGCGGTCGTAGCTCGACGTCGCCGACTCGGCACGCAGGCGGGCGTTCTCGGCCTCGAGCTCGTTGATCTCACCCCGGAGTGAGTCGTGGGACCGGAACCACCCCGGGACCGCGATGAACGGCCGAACCGTGGCCGAGGTCGCGGTCTCCACCGGACCGAACACCTCGCCGACGGCCTGACGGGCCGGCTCCAGCGGCGAGCTGTCACCGCCCTGGTGGTCGAGGGTGATCAGGGTGGCGCAGGCAAGCAGGAGGGCGACCATCAACGCCCGGGACGGTCGGTCGCGGCCGTCGAGCCGGGCAGTGGCCCGCCACCGGCGGTCTCGTCGGTCCGTCCTGAGCCGACCCGACGTGCCCTGCTCCCGCCCCCCTCGGCGGTCGAGCGTGTCGAGACCCATCAGTACCGCCTCGGCTCCGAGACCAGCACCTGCTGGAGCGCTTCGAACTCCTCCACGCACTTGCCGGCGCCCAGGGCCACGCTGGTGAGGGGCTCCTCGGCGACGTGGACGGGCATCCCGGTCTCGTGACGCAGCCGCTCGTCGAGGCCGCGCAGCAACGCGCCGCCGCCGGTCAGGACGATGCCGCGGTCCATGATGTCGCCGGCGAGCTCGGGCGGGGTCTGGTCGAGCGTCGCCCGGACCGCGTCGACGATCGCGTGCAGCGGCTCCTCCAGTGCCTGCCGGACCTCGGCGGAGGACACGACGACGGTCCGAGGCAGCCCGGACACCATGTCGCGGCCCCGGATCTCCGCCTCGGGCTCGTCGGGGAGGGGGAAGGCCGAGCCGAGGGTCATCTTGACCTCTTCGGCGGTCCGGTCCCCCAGCATGAGGGAGTACTCCTTCTTCATCCAGGCGACGATGGCCTGGTCGAGGTCGTCACCCGCAGTCCGGATCGAGAGGCTGGTGACGATGCCACCGAGCGAGATGACGGCGACCTCGGTGGTGCCGCCGCCGACGTCGACGACCATGTTGCCGGTGGCCTGGTGGACGGGGAGCCCGGCCCCGATCGCGGCGGCCATCGGCTCCTCGACGATGTAGACCCGTCGGGCCCCGGCCTGGTAGCCGGCCTCCTTGACCGCACGCTGCTCCACGGCGGTGATGCCGCTGGGCACGCAGACGACCATCCGCGGCTTGGCGAAGTAGCGCCTGCGGTGGACCTGCTGGATGAAGAACCGCAGCATCTGCTCGGTCGCCTCGAAGTCGGCGATCACGCCGTCCTGGAGCGGCCGGATGGCGGTGATGTTGTCGGGGGTGCGGCCGATCATCCGCTTGGCCTCGTGCCCGACCGCGAGGATCTCGCCGGTGCTCGCGTTCAGCGCCACGACGCTGGGCTCGTCGAGGAGCACGCCCTTGCCCCGGACGTAGACCAACGTGTTGGCCGTTCCGAGATCCACGGCCATGTCCCGACCGATGAAGCTGTTCGCCATGCCCGATGCCTCGCTGGTGCTCGCCCGGTGAAGGGATCTGGGGGGAAGGCGGTACGTCGCCCCCTTGGCGTCGTGCCGCGTCGAGCCTAAGAGCGGAAGCGCCCGATCCCCG
The DNA here is from genome assembly GCA_963848795.1 of uncultured Actinomycetota bacterium. Classification (GTDB taxonomy): domain Bacteria; phylum Actinomycetota; class Actinomycetes; order Propionibacteriales; family Nocardioidaceae; genus Nocardioides. Next base: position 141,745 of record CAWKEX010000008.1, on the reverse strand, counting down.
GGAGGACACGCGAGGGGCTGTGCGCTAGCGAATCTCGGGGTTGGGCTCCTCCTTGCGGAGCCAGGCCTCCCGCTGGTCCTCGGGCACCTCGATGCACGGCGCCGGACACGTCGAGGCCCAGGAACGGGCCGCCGGTGTGGACGAAGGAGGCGGAGAGGTCCCCCTTGGCTGCCGCCAGGGTCGTGAAGCCGTTGGGCTCCTCGCGCAGGTCCTCGACCGTGAAGCCGGCTTCCTCGAGCACCGGGCGCAGCCGCTCCAGGTGGGCGATGCCGAGCCGGGTCCGGTGTCGATCCGGGCCTGGGCGAGGTACTGGAAGTTCGCGGAACTCGCTCGGGGAACGCCGACTCGCAGCCGCGGAAGCGGCCTGCGCTGTTGCGGGTCGTGCCGGACAGCGCCTTCTCCGCACGCGAGCAGCAGCGCCCTGGCGGCCTCGCGGACGTCGGTGCGCTGCTGTTCGAGCGCCTGGCTCGCGTCGTTCGCCTCCACCTCGTCCTCGCCTCCCGGCGTTTCCGCACGAACCGAGACCCGCCAGCAGCACCACCGTCAGCAGGGTGCGGAGCATGGTCATCTCCCGTCGGTGTCGGGGGCGGTCGGGTCGCGGTCGAACTCCGGGTCCTGCACGCCGGCGTAGAACGGGTCGTAGACATGGTCCGCGTGCTCGACCGCATCGTAGTTGCCGTTGACGATCTGGCTGATGTTGTAGAGCGCCTCGGTGTCGTGGTCGAAGTACTTCGAGTGGTCGTCGAAGGCGTCGAGCCCCACGCTGTCGTCGGCCCGCGTGGTCGACTCGGCCCGGAACCGGTTGGCCCCGAAGTCGTCCTCGGCCGGGTCGTCGCCGAGCCCGGCTCCGAAGACGGTCTCGCCGTGGATCCAGCCGTGGTTGCCGAGGTTGGCGATCGGGTCGCGGCTGTTGGCGCCGGCCCAGATGTGGTCGGCGTCGACGCCGGTGTCGCCCGCGTTGTCGGTGTCGCCGCCGACCCCGGGGCTGCCCACGAGCACGAGGTCGTCGACGGGGATGCCGTGGTCGTGGGCGGCGTGCCCGGTCGTCGTGGAGCCGTAGCTGTGGCCGATTGCGGTCAGGTGGGCGGGGTCGCCGTCGCGGGAGTCCCGCAGGCCGTCGAGGGTGTCGGCCAGCCGCTCGCCACCGCGGGTCGCCATCTCCTCGGTCACGACGCCGGCGGCGTCCCAGCCCTCGTCCCACGGCATGTTGTCGGGGGCGTCGTAGCCGATCCAGAACATCGACGCGTTGGTCTCAGTGGTGCCGAGGAACCTGCTCGACTCGTAGAGGGTGAGAGCCCGTGCGGCCTGGTAGGGAGCGCTCTCGCCGTCGGTGCCGAAGCCGGGGACGACGACCGAGACGTTGTCGGCGGTGTCGAGGTTGCCGGCGGCCACGGCGACCGCGCCGTCGCCGTCGAACGCGGCCGGGTCGTAGAGGTAGAGCTGGCTGGACACGTGCTCACGGGTCACGGGGTCGATGCCCGACTCGATGGTGCCGATGGCGTCGCGGGCGGAGCGGGCGTTCTCCAGCCATCGCTCCTCGTCGGAGGTCAGCAGGCCGTGCTGCTCGAGGTGCTCCCAGTCGGCGAGGTCGCGGTCGAGGGCCACGTGGTTGGCCTCGTCCCGGGCCCAGGGCGGGATGCCGTCGCGGTTGCCGATGGCCCCGGGCGAGGCCGCGATCACCGCCTGCTGCTGCTCGTGGGTGAGGCCGTCCCACCAGGCGTTGACCTCCCCCGGGCCGGCTGCCGGGCCCGGGCATGGTGTCGAGCGCGGCGTCGGCGGGGTCCGCGACGCCGGCGTACCGCTGCTCGACCTGCTCGAGCCGGAGCACCCTGTCGAACGCCTCCTGCATCGCGGTCTCCTCGGCCGTCGAGATCGGCCGACCACGCGCTCAGGTCGTGCTCGAAGCCCTCGACCCGCCGTCGGCAGTCGTCGCACTCGGCCTGGACGGCGGCCGCCTCCGTCTCGGTCGCGGCGTGCGCGCGGGCGGCCACGGCCTCGAGGGCGCCCACCAGGTGCTCCCGCTCACCGACCAGGGTGGTGCGTCGTTCGACGAGGGCGGCCATCGCCTCGGCGTGGGCGTCGCAGCGGCGGGACACCGAGCGCAGCGCCAGCGACATGGCGTCGGCGCGGCGGCCCAGGGGCGCGATCGCCTCGCGGTAGGAGGTGGCGGCGAGCGCGTGCCAGTCGCCGATCCGGGCGTCGCCGGCGACGAACGTGCCGAGGTCGTCGATCTGGGCGGCGCCGGCCAGCAGGTCGGCGGCGAACGTGCGGATCGCACCGACGTCGACGTGCAGCGGCGGGACCTGGCGGGGCGTCGGCGGCAGCCAGATCGTGGTCATGCGGGGTCCCCGTTGGAAGCGGAACGAAGTGAGCATTCCAATGGGGTGCTCATCGCTGCTCCCGCAGGTAGCTCGCCAGCACCAGCAGCTCGGCGCCGGCGGCCTGGTCCGTCGCGAGGTAGTCGGCGATCACCGTCCGCAGCCCGTCCGCGCGGCCCTCGGCCGCCTCGGCGAGGCCGGTCGCGTGCCGCTCCCAGGCGGTGGTGAACCGGGCGGCGGCGCCCGCGACGGCTGCCGTGAACCCACCGCTGGACGCGGACCCGATCTGGCCGGCCGCGGCCGGAGACGTCGAGGGCCTGCTCGTCCCACGATCGCGAGACCCGGCCGACGGAGAGGGGGACGACCTCCATCAGCGCCTCACCAGCTCCCTGGCCCGGGCCCGGCCGACGTACATCGGCTCCGACCTCACCTCGAGCAGGAGCGCGCCCGTGCTCCTCGGCGTAGGACGCGTGGACCCGCAGGTCGCCCCGCACGCCGGACAGCCGCTCGACCGCGCCCGGGAGGCGCCGGACCCGCCAGCCTTCTCCCTCCAGGGCGGCACGCAGCGCCACCAGGGCCTCGAATCCCGTCCGGCGTCGTGGCGCCGGCGCGGACCGACGCGACGACGGTGCCCTCGTCCGGCCCGAAGCCCAACCCGGCCGCGGGCGTGGCGGTCGGGTCGAGGGCTGCTTCTCCCAGCCGCTCGGCGGTGTGGCCGACCCGCTCGAGGGTCTCGACCACCTGCGCCTGGTCCAGGGCTCCCTCGATGGCGTCGGCTCCGGGGCCGGCAGGACGACGAGGTCGACGTCGGGATGGCGTCGGCGCACCGGCGCGAAGAACGCGTCGAGGGGAGCGCTCGGCGGTTGGAGCTTCATGCGGACAGGCTGCCCCCGTCCGTCGCGCCCGTAAACCCGGCGCACAGAGGCTGTGGAGCGATGCGACGCGGTTCCCTCCGAGCCGCGTCGCTCGCGTCAGCGGCTCAGCGGAACTGGAACAACGCGGTCGACTGGGTCCCGGAACTCGACAGCTCGAGCGCCTGGCAGGTGCCGGCGAGGGACTTGGCCGTCTTCAAGGTGTACTGATAGGTGTCCGTAGCTGCGTTGTAGGTCAGAGTCGCGCCGGCTGCACTGATCGTCGCCACGACCGGCCCCGAGCCTGGGCAACTGACCTGCTTGAACCTGGGGTACCCCGGCTCGAAGATGTTGAGGCCCTGGTCACCGCCGAGGCTGAACTTCACCGGGATGGCGCTTCCCGCCTTGACGACGTTGAGGACCCCGTTCCCGTCCACGGGCGGCTGGAAGCCGGTGAAGCCGGACCACACCGGTGACGACTGGCACTCGAAGGGGGCCTGGACGTTGAGCACGGCCGGGTTCGGCACCGTCGGGCAGTTGTCCCGGCTGTCAGGAACCAGGTCGGCATCAGCGTCGGGATAGGTGACGTTGACGGTGCCCGTTGAGAGACCCGAGGTCGAGCCGTCGTAGGTGCCGCACAGCTGAGAGGGAGTCGCCTGAGTGACTCCGAAGTTGTCGGAGGCCGGTCCGCCTGCGGCGTCGCCGCCGACCAGCTGAACCCGGGAACCGGACGGGTACGCGGGCGTGTTCGTCGTGGTGACGTTGCCGAGCATCAGCGCCGATGCCGCGTAGTAGGCACCGTCGGCGTAGATCTGCAGGTCGAAGCAGTCGATCGTGCCGCTCACCGCGCGGCCGTCCGGGCAGGCGAAGCTCCACGTGCCGGAGCCCTGTGTGCCGGTGCCACCGAAGGCGTTGAGCGAGAACGTGACGTTCGAGCAGAACACGGTCCCGTCGCCTGTGGCGATGTTGTGGGCGACACCCGATCCGATGACGGATTCACCCACGAAGGCGTGGGCCGGAGGCGCGAACAACGCCAGGGAGCCGAAGCCCAGCACGGCCAAAGTTGATGCAGTGACGCCGGCTAGACCGCGTCGAAGAGCATGAACGAACATCGTGTCCCCCCGCAAGAAGTCCCCATGGATGCGTCCGATATTGGGACGCGTTCCCCTGTTCGGGGGAGCGTAGCCCGGCCAGAACGAGGGGCCCATGGCTCACTCGGGCCCCCGCGGGCTAGACCGGACAGACGCACCTTGCTGGGGGTGAGCGGTGGGGCGCCGTCGACGCACCGGCGCTTTGAACACGTGTTGACCTGCCGCCCATCACAGCGGAGCGTTGATCCCGAGAGAGGGCGTGCCGTGATCACCACCATGGGCTGGGTCATGCTCGGGTGGATGCTGTGCGGCTTGACGGTCATCGCCGCATTCGGATTGGCGGTCGACCACCTCCGTCGCGCCCGATCCCGCCTTCCAGGGTTGTTGACAGCCGATGCGTCACACGCCCGCGCGATGCTCACCTTCTACACGGATGTGAACGACTGAGCTGCCCGGCTCCGGCCCGCACCGGGCCGGTCGCCATGGGCGCGCCGTACGACGCCGTCGCTGGTCATGCGGCTTCACAGGACCGCACCGCGTGGCGCGACCTCCACAGCGGCAACACCCCGCGCGTACAGCACCACCAGTCGATGACCGTGTTTGCAGCGAAGGACGCCTGCGTCGTCCGCCAGCGTTGAGACGACGTGCTCAACGACCTCGGCTTCGCTGTCGGCATCCGGCATCTCGTATGTGACATCCATGCTGTCACCGCTGATGAGCCGGACCCGAAGCACAATGCCATCCATGTTCCGCACACTAGACGCGCCTTGCACTCACCGGCCACGACGTCATCCGACCTGTGGCCCAAAGCGCCCGGATCGCATGACGTCCTGTGAGTCTTGGTGGCCACGAATCGCCGCTGAGCGGACGCTCACCTAGTCGTGTGAGGGTCTGGGAACGTATTGCTGCCCGTCGTCATCCCAGGTCCATTCGCTTTCAGGAGCATCGGTCCCAAAGACCGGCCGCAGTTCTGGCCAGCGATCCAGCAGGAACCCGACGGGTTGTGAGAGCAGAGCGTCAGGATTGTCCAGTTCCTCTGGCGACTCATCTCCGATCAGCGCAGACCACCCGGAGTCCGACGGGCTCATCGGTGCCTCGCGGTAGAGGTAGCGCGGCCGGATGTCTTGTTCCTGGGAGCGTCTACTGACGATCACGTTCAGGTCGAGCATCGGCCCGTCGTCGGACCTCGCCATGCTGACGAGCCTCGCACAGAGGCTCGACATCACGCTCGCTCTTCGGTACTGCCGCGCGGACTGCGGTGAGCTCAGCCGCCGTCGAGCGCCGTCCGGAGCGCGGCGGCGAATCCGTCCGGATCACCCCGCTGGCCGAACTCCCCACCCAGGAAGCCGCCGTGGTGGCTCGGGAACATGGTCAGTTCGACGCCCAGCCGCTCCGCGAAGGCGGCGGCCCCTCGGGCGGCCATCTCCCCCTCGGACTCCACACCGGCGGCGACGACGATCCTGGTCGACGCGCTGCCCAGCGCGCCGAGGTCGGGCTCGTACTGCGGGATGGTCCGGATGCTCTGCCCCAGCATCGGGTCGTCGCGGGAGCCATCGTCCTCGGTCGGCAAGCCCGAAGGCGGCCGGATCGGGTGCGGGCTGGTCGGCGTACGTCGTGGGCAGCTCGCCCTTGTGCTGGACGAGCGCGATGAACTTCGCCATCGCCGGCCCCATCCCCGCGCTCTCGTAGGTGTCGTAGATGTCCGTGCAGGCGGCGAACAGCGGCTCCCGGTCCGGCAGCACGGAGGCGAGCGGCGGCTCGTGCGCGACCACGGTGCCGACCTGCTCGGGGTGGCGGGCCACCAGGGCCAGCGAGTTGACCGCACCGCCGCTGCTGCCGAAGAGGTCCACCGGGCCGACACCGAGCGCCGCGATCACCTGGTGCAGGTCCTCGGCATGGTCCTGCGGGGTCAGTGGCCGGTCGTCGTAGGCGCCGGTGCTGCGGCCGACCGGGCGTGGGTCGTAGGTCACGACCGGCCGGTCGGTGAAGTACGACGCGAGCGTTCCGAAGCCGGTGGCGTCCATCGGGTAGCCGGCCAGCACCAGCACTCGGTGCGGTCCGCCGGCGTCCAGGTCGCCGCGGACGTCGTACTGCACGGTCCCGCCGGGTACCTCCACGGTGCGGGTCTCGGTCTCGGTCATCGCTGTCATCCTCCCGGGTCGTCGCTTGCTGTCTTGCTGACCGGCGCTCGCGCCGAAACTCATCGGAGCCTGCCGGCCGGCATGGTCCCCACGACGTCATCCGAACTGTGCCCATAGCCCCCGAATCGCATGACGTCCGGCCACCCATGGGGCCTGACGACAGCCACCTATTCGGAACCCCCACCTCCGTGGGTCATTTCGTTGATTCGCGGAGTGGGTATGTCGTGGTACTGCATGATGCGCGCGCGGCTTCGGCCGAGGTAGACGAACAGAGCCACGATGCCCACGACCGCGGCGATCAAGACCAGACCTTCAGGCCACATGGCCGATCCCCCCTGCGGCCACGCCACGCGGATGCGGCCGTGTATCGATCATAGAGGTGGTGCTTCGCGGGCACTGCCTAACGATGCTCTCGACCGGGCGTAGCATCTCCCACATGAGTCGGATGGTCGGTGCTGCGACAGCCCGCCTTCGGCTCGCGATCGCTCTCGTGGTCGGCGGCGCCTTCGCCCTGCTGATGCCATCGCTGCTCGCGACGACGATGGACGCACCGGCCGTCGTGCTGGCGGCGCTGGCGCTCGCCCTGGCCGCGGTGGTTGGCCTCAGCAGCCACATCGCGACCCCGGTGCCGAGATCGACGGCACCGCCACCGCACGCGGCTGATGAGGTCACCCCGTTCCTCGCCGGGCGAGTGACCGACCCCCTGCACCACCCGCTCCGCCCGCGCGCTCCTGGACTGGTCTGACCCTCGCCTCTCCGGCGACCCCTCAGGTCCGACCACCCTTCACTCATCCAGGAGTACCCATGTTCCTGCTCGACCCCTTGTCCCATGCACTCGCTGCCCTCATCGCGGCAGCCCACGCCGGCCTGACCTTCGTCGGCGCCGACCCCACCTCCGGCACCACCTGGCTGCTGTGCATCGCCGCCGTCGTCGTCACGGTCCGCGTCGCACTGCTCCCCCTGGTCGCCCACGGTGTCCGCCTCGCCCACGCCTCGGCCCGGGCGCGGCCGCATCTGCAGGACCTCGCCAAGCGCTACCGAAACCGCACGGACCGCGAAAGCGTGCGCCGACTCATGGAAGAGCGCCGCCGCATCGCCGCCGAGCACGGGATGCCACGACTCGGCTGTCTGCCGATGCTGCTGCAGCTGCCGATCTGGCTGGCGCTCTACCAGCTGCTGGCCGACGTCGCCGCGGGCGTACCGGTCGGCGCGATGAGCCCCGAGCTGGTCGCGTCCCTGGGTGCGGCCACCCTGCTGGGTGTCCCACTGGCCGAGCGCGGCTACCTCGGCGCCGGAGCCAGCGCACCTCGCCGTGGTCGCGGGCATGGCCGTCGTGGCGGCCACGCTCGCGTACGTCACCCAGAGGTACTTCGTCGCCCCCAACACCGTGACCGACGGCCTGCCCGAGGCCTTGGCCAGCGCCCAGCAGATGATGCCCGCTCTCTCGGCTCTCGGTCTGCTCGTGGCCGGCGGCGTCGTCCCCGCGGCACTTCTCGCCTACTGGGTCTGCAACTCGCTCTGGACGCTGGCGCAGTCAGCGGTCATCTGGCGCTGGTTCCCCACGCCGGGCTCGCCAGCGGCCAGCCGTGCGCGGTGAATCAGTAGCGCGTACTCGACGGTCTGCGAAGGAGTCCTGACGGAAGGGCGTCTACCGCCGGAGGAGCCCGTGAGAGATCGGCTCGCGTCCCAACGGCCTGCCACCCGGACCGCTTCGATACGTCAGCCATGGCACTGTGGGCCGCTGGTTGACTCCGGCCTTGTCGTAGTTGCACACGCCCCGTGGGAAGGCCCGCTGGAGTTGGCTCCACTCGTCTTCCGTGAACAAGACTGGAAAGTAGTCGATTCGCTTGAGGCTCTTGAGCTGACACTTGGCAATATCGTCGACCAGTGGTTGGCCGGCCCCCAGCCGGGGTGTTCCGCTGGCGGGGACGATGCATGGGCCGGGCTGGCCGGTGCCGGGGAGGGTGCACCGGTCGACTGCCGCACCCGGCTTGTTGGCGGCAACCTTTTCCGGGAAGGACCGCTTGCTCCGATCTCGGTCAATGGCGGCCAGCCATCGGTCCATCAGGTCGAACGCCTCCGCTTCGAGCGCTGGGTCAATGACGAAACCCGATGCTGTGAAGGAGTTCCAGATCACCTGGTTGCGATGATGCCCGTTGGCTCGGTTCAGGCGGGCGCGCATCGACCAGCTGTGGAAGCTGTCGTGGAGCTCACTGTTGCTGGCCCCTCGAATGTCGATGATCGGCACATCGAGGTTGTTTGCCTGATTCAGGTATCCCGAGCGGTACACCCTGGTCAGCGCGACGGGGTCGGCGGCGGTTCGGTGTGCAGTTGGGTGGTAGTCGATGTTGCGGCCACCCACCTTGGCATTGATGTCGACGAACTGCGCCGGCGTGATCTCGCCCGCCAGCAGGGCCTTGAGACCGAATTGGATGCCCACGGTGTCGAGCGGCCTGTTGGCGAACCCACGACGTACCGCTTTCTCTATGGCGCCCCAGGCGGAGGCAGGCCTGCGCCCCAGTTGCGCGACGCTGTAGTCCCAGATGGTGCCCCGCACTCCGGTCCGGCGGGTCTGCGCGTCGTAGGCCTGGCCAGGCGGGATTTGACCGGTCTCGTCAGCCGGCGTGAGCAGGCTCTCGAACGCGGTCTTGAAGGTGACGCAACTCGTGGGCAGGTCGCCGCTTGCCACGGCGCTCTGTTCGGCGGGCCCCCATGTCACGCCAGGCGCCCAGCGAGTCGGATCGTTCCAGTAGTCGAGGACGGAGATGCAGTCGTTGGTGTTGATCAGCTCGGTCCAGGCGTCGGGGAAACTGGCTTCCACGATGAGGCCGTCGTAGAGACCGGGATACGCGTTCGCGATCCATTGCTGAACGAGCGATGCGCCAGAGCCACCGATCGACATCGAGTAGCGCACGGCCCCGTAGCTCTCGATGAAATGTTCCTTGGTCATGGTGAGCGACTCTGCCTGGGTTACCAGATTGCAGTTGTTGCCCGTGGCTACGAGCGTGTGTGAAAGCGTTGCGAAGCCCCTGCTCAGGACTTTTCCGTAGAGCGCTCCAGGAGCGCTGCCCTCCTGGTACGAGACGCCGCAGTTGGGGCCGCCCACCAGGAACAACTTGCGGTTCCACGCGGTCTGGGGGCGCGCGAGCGTCCATGGCTTGCTGGGGTCGAACAGAACCGCGATCTGGTACTGGGCCCGGTTGACGGACCCGGTCTCGACCCGTACGACGAACGGCACGGTGCGGCCTTCGTCCGTGGTGGTGGAGGCGACGAGTGCTGGCGCGGGTGGGTTCGCCCGGTCGTAGGGACGAAAGTACGGGTCTGAGCCGGGCTGGCTACCGATCATGCCGGGGATTTCCTCAGGATCAACGCCCACTGGCACGTAGTAGTACTCGTAGCTGGGGTTGCGGGTGCAGCCCCTGTCCCGCGCACCACTGTTGCATCGCCACGGACGCACGTGCCGGCCACTGAAGATAGGCCCTGTGCTCGGGTGATTGGTCAAGGTGAGACGGGCGCCAGCGCCGTTGCGGAGCATCACGCGCATTTCGTTCTTGCCCCTGGACAGCCCGCTGACCAGGCCGGTGTACCGCCCATCGCGGCGTACGGCGAACGCACGGGTCACGTTGCGGCCATCCAGATCTACCCTGCGAATGCGCGCGTACTCGCCCGAACGGAGAACTACGCGAACAAGTGCGTCGCCACCTGATACCAGGTCGGCCCGGTTCGACAGCACAACGATCTTCACCGCAGGCGCCCTCTTGCTTGGTGTCGCTCCATGAGCGGCGACCGGTTGGGCACTCGTTCCGAGGGTGGCGATCATCGATCCGGAAGCGATGAGCACGCCCGCCACGCAACACGTCAGGACGCGACGGGCAGTCACCTTGAGGGGGGCGTCCATGCGTGTGTTCATCTCCCACGTGGCGTCATCGTCGCTTGCCCCTGCGGTGATGGGCGGGGCCTTCGCGCGGCGGTGATCGTTACGCCAGGAGTAACGAGTGTTGCTCCGTGGGGCTACGTCTGGTGGATCCGGACACGCCAGATCTGGCCTCGGCCGCGCTCCGCCGCCACTGGGTCATGCCTCAGGTCAGAGGTCGGGGAACCAGATGGCCGAGCTCGCGCTCGGCCGACTCGGCGGAGTCGGACCCGTGCACGAGGTTCTCGCGGTTCGACAGCGACAGGTCTCCCCGGATCGTGCCCGGAGCCGCCTTGCGCCCGTCCGTGGCGCCGGCGATCGCCCGCACCACCGCGATCGCCTCGTCACCCTCGAGCACCATCGCCACCAGCGGGCCCCCGGTCACGAAGTCGCGCAGCGGCGGGTAGAAGTCCCGCTCGACGTGCTCGACGTAGTGCCGGTCCGCCAGTTCCCCGTCGATCGTGCGGAGCTCCATCCGCAGGATGCTCAGCCCCTTTGCCTCGAAGCGGGACGTCACCTCGCCGACGAGTCCACGGCGGACCGTGTCGGGCTTCAGGATGACCAGGGTGCGCTCGCATTCGGTCCCCGCGGAACCCGTATCGAGGGCGTCGGGTTCAGGCGGAGCTCGGCCTCGTGAGCGGCGTACGCCGCCGCGCGTTCGCGCTCGATCTTGCGTCCCAGGAAAGTCGCCGTGCCCCACAGCAGCGCGAAGATCGCGCCGAGCAGGAACATCATCGGGACCAGGAACCCCAGCCCGATCGCCGCGACCTGGATCGCCCAGCCGGCGCCGTAGGCCCACTCCGAGCGGAGCAGCCCGGCCAGCAGCAGGCAGGCCACCGCGAGACCTAGTCCCAGGGCCAGCGCGGCCGGGGTGGAGACGTCGGTGAGCGTGATCATCACCGGCGTGGTGAGCCCCAGGGTGATCGCCTCCAGGGAGAGGACGGCGGCGCACATCCCGCGCCGTGGGGATCGGGCCTCGCTCTCGCTCATTCGGGGTCCCCGCGGAATCGTGGAGCGCCAGCGGAGCGATTGCGTGGGGTGATCATGACCGCCCCTTCAGCATGGTCCGCGCCTCGCCGGCGGTGACCACCGAGCCGGTGATCAGGACGGCGCCGGAGCCGACCCCGAAGACCGAGCCGGCCTCCGCCAGCGTGGCCGCCTGGTCGATGGCATCGGCCAGGAGTGGCGCGACGGTGACTCTGTGGTCGCCGTAGATCTCCCGGGCTACCTCGGCGAGCGCTCCCGCGGGCATCGCGCGGTGCGTGGAGTTCTGGGTGCAGACCAGGTGGGCGAGGTGCGGCTCGAAGGCGGCCAGCAGTCCCTCGGCGTCCTTGTCGGCCATCACCCCCATCACACCGATGAGCGGGGAGAACGTGAAGGAGTCCTCCAGCGCCGCGGCGGTGGCCTCGGCGCCGTGCGGGTTGTGGGCGGCGTCGAGCACGATGGTCGGGCTGCGCCGGATGATCTCCAGCCGGGCCGGGGAGGTCACTTCGGCGAACGCCGCCTTGACGATCTCCGCGTCCAGTGGCTGCGAACCGGCGAACGACTCCACGGCCGCGAGAGCCACCGCGGCGTTCTGCGCCTGGTGTGCTCCGTAGAGGGGGAGGAAGACGTCGTCGTACGTCGCCCGTAGCCCCTGCAGCGACACCTGCTGTCCGCCCACGGCGGGGACACGGGAGACGACCCCGAACTCCGAGCCCTCCCGGACGACGCTGGCGCCCACCTCGGCTGCCCGCTCCAGGAACACCTGTGCCACCTCGGGCGGCTGCTCGGCGAGGACCACCACCGAGTCCGGCTTGATGATCCCGGCCTTCTCGGCGGCGATGGCCGCAGGCGTCTCGCCGAGGTACCGCGAGTGGTCGACCGCGACCGGCAGCACGACCGCGACCGCCGCGTCGGCGACGTTGGTGGCGTCCCATGAGCCGCCCATCCCGACCTCGACCACGGCCACTTCGACCGGAGCGTCGGCGAACGCGGCGTAGGCCATGGCGACGATGGTCTCGAAGAACGACAGCGGGTGCTCCTCGGCGGCGTCGACGAGGTGGGTGTAGGGGGCCACTTCGTTGAACGCCCGCACGAACTGCTCGTCGTCGAGGGGCTCGCCGTCGAGGGAGATCCGCTCGCTCATCCGCTCCACGTGCGGCGAGGTGAAGCGGCCGGTGCGCAGCTCGAGCCCCCGCAGCAGGGCGTCGATCATCCGCGAGGTGGAGGTCTTGCCGTTGGTGCCCGTCAGGTGGATCACCGGGAAGGACGTCTGTGGGTCGCCGAGCAGCTCGGTGAAGGCCCGGATCCGGTCCAGGGACGGCTCGAGCCTCGTCTCGGGCCATCGGGACAGCAGGGCGTCCTCGACCTCGGCGAAGCTCTCGGCGAGGCGCGGCGCGGCGGGGGTTTCACTCATCGCTGCCGAGTCTAGGGTCGGGCCCGTGGGCACCGTGCGCTGGATCCTCGCGGTGGTCCTGGTCTGGCTCGGAGGGTTGGGCGTGGCCGGCTGCGTGCTCGCCTTCATCTTCGAGCTCCACGGCTTCGGGTCTCCCCGCGACGCCGGGGCCCGGCCCCTCCACCTGACCGGGTACGTCGTCCTCGCCCTCGGCTGTGCTGCGGGTGCCGCCGGCGCGTGGTGGTGGCTGCTCCCCTCCGCCCGGGCCTGGACGGTACCGGCGGTGGTGGCGTCCGTGGCCATGAGCGCCCTGATGCTGGGCAGCCTCGGCCTGTGACCGACGGAACCGCGGCGGACGACTCTGTCAGCCGGCGAGGACAGCCGCTCCGCGCGACACCGGCTCGGTCAGGACTGCCTCGTAGTGGACGAACCGGGCGTCCGTCGCGACGGCGTCGAGGTGCAGCACGAACACGTCGTCGCCGCTGCGGAGCCGGTAGAAGTCCGACTGCAAGGGCCGGCCCGCCGGCCCGGTGAACCGCGCCTCGAAGGTCCTCACGCCGTCGTACTCCCACGGCGTCGACAGGTCCTCCAGCACCAGGACGACGTCATCGACCAGCCGGCACGGCTCAGGTACGACGGCCAGCGCACGGCCCCGGTGGCCGAGCAGCGTGTGGTACGACGGTGGCGTGTAGTTGGTGTTCATTGGGTCCCCCGATCTCATGCCCACGACCACCATCGCCGTCGTACGCCGTGCCGTCCTGAAATCGGTCGGATATGACCCGCCCGCACTACGTCGGTCCGGCCGAACGGGCCTTGACCTGAACTGGTTCGCGGCCGGAGTGGCCCCACCCGTAGCATTTCGCGCATGACCGACACGCAGCCGCAGCCTGTCCAGAGCCCGACGACGCCCGCCCCGCGCGGCGTCGTCGTACCGGACAAGCCGGCGCTGGAGGGTCTCGAGGAGACGTGGGCGGCGCGCTGGAAGGACGACGACACCTACCGCTTCGACCGCAGCCAGCCACGCGCGAACGTCTACTCCATCGACACTCCCCCGCCGACGGTGTCGGGGAGCCTGCACGTCGGCCACGTGTTCTCCTACACCCACACCGACCTGATCGCACGGTTCCAGCGGATGCGTGGCAAGTCGGTGTTCTACCCGATGGGCTGGGACGACAACGGCCTGCCCACCGAGCGCCGGGTGCAGAACTACTACGGCGTGCGCTGCGACCCGTCGCTGCCCTACGACGCCGACTTCACCCCACCGGAGAAGCCCGACCCCAAGCGGCAGGTCCCGATCAGCCGGCCCAACTTCGTGGAGCTCTGCGAGCAGCTGATCGAGCAGGACGAGGAGATCTTCGAGGAGCTGTGGCGCACCGTCGGCCTGTCGGTCGACTGGAAGGAGCACTACACGACGATCGGCCCGAAGGCGCAGCTGGTCAGCCAGGTCGCCTTCCTGCGCAACTTCGCCCGCGGCGAGGCCTACCTCTCCGACGCGCCGACGCTGTGGGACGTCACCTTCCAGACGGCGGTCGCCCAGGCCGAGCTCGAGGCCCGCGAGTACGCCGGCCACTACCACCGGGTCGCGTTCCACCGCGCTGACGGATCGCCCGTCCACGTCGAGACGACGCGCCCCGAGCTGATCCCGAGCGTGGTCGCCCTGATCGCCCACCCCGACGACGAGCGGTACGCCGACCTGTTCGGCCAGACCGTGACCTCGCCGGTGTTCGGGGTCGAGATCCCGGTCGTCGCGCACCACCTGGCCGAGCCCGACAAGGGCGCCGGCATCGCGATGTGCTGCACGTTCGGCGACCTCACCGACGTGATCTGGTGGCGCGAGCTCGACCTCCCGGTGCGGACCCTGATCGGCCGCGACGGGCGGATGTCGCGCGAGACGCCCGAGTGGCTCGCCGGAGAGGCCGCCGCGGCGGCGTACGAGGAGCTCAAGGGCAAGACGGCGTTCTCCGCCCGCGAGGCGATGGTCGCGAAGCTCCGGGAGTCCGGCGACCTCGAGGGCGAGCCGACCCCGACGCAGCGGATGGCGAACTTCTACGAGAAGGGCGACAAGCCGCTCGAGATCGTGGCGACCCGGCAGTGGTACATCCGCAACGGTGGCCGCGACGCCTCCGTGCGTGCGGAGATGCTGGAGCGCGGGTGCCGAGATCGAGTGGGCGCCGGCCCACATGAAGCACCGCTACGACAACTGGGTCGGCGGGCTCCACGGCGACTGGCTGATCTCGCGGCAGCGCTTCTTCGGCATCCCGTTCCCGGTCTGGTACCCCCTCGACGACGACGGCGAGCCCGACTACGACCACCCCCTCCTCCCCCGCGAGGAGGAGCTCCCGATCGACCCGTCCACCCGCGCCCCCCAGGGCTACACCGAGGAGCAGCGGGGCAAGCCGGGCGGGTTCGTCGGAGACCCCGACGTCATGGACACCTGGGCCACTTCGTCGCTGACCCCGCACATCGCCGGTGGGTGGGAGACCGACGACGACCTGTGGCAGCGGGTCTTCCCGATGGACCTCTGCACCCACGCCCACGACATCATCCGCACCTGGCTGTTCTCCCGGGTCGTCCGGGCCCACTACGAGAACCACGTCGCCCCGTGGAGCCACGCGCTGATCTCCGGCTTCATCGTCGACCCGGACCGCAAGAAGATGTCGAAGTCCAAGGGCAACGCCGTCGTTCCGTCCGACGTCCTGGCGAAGTACGGCGCGGACGCGGTCCGCTGGCGCGCCGCGATGGCGCGACCCGGCCTCGACTCCCCGTTCGACGAGAGCCAGATGAAGGTCGGGCGCCGACTGGCGATGAAGGTGCTCAACGCGTCGAAGTTCGTCCTCGGCGGGGTCGGCGCCAGCGCGCTCGACCACTTCGCGGTGAGCGAGCCCATCGACTGCGCGCTGCTCGCACGGCTGGAGACGGTCGTCGCCCGCGCCACCGAGGCGTTCGAGGCCTACGACTACACGACCGCGCTGGAGGTCACCGAGAAGTCGTTCTGGGAGTTCTGCGACGACTACCTCGAGCTGGTCAAGGAGCGCGCGTACGCCGAGGACGGTGGCGCCCCGACCGCCTCGGCCCGGGCGAGCCTCGCCATCGCGCTCCACGTCCAGCTCCGCCTGCTGGCGCCGTTCCTCCCCTACGTCACCGAGGAGGTCTGGTCGTGGTGGCAGGAGGGGTCGATCCACCGCGCCCCGTGGCCGGTGTCCGGTGACCTGGGCGCCGCGGCTGCCGCCGACCCCGCGATCGTGGACGCCGTCGCGGCCGCGCTGATCGGCATCCGTGGCACGAAGTCCCAGGCCAAGGTCTCCATGCGGGCCGAGCTGTCGCGGGTCGAGATCTCCGGGCCGGCCGACCAGGTCGCCGCCGTCGAGTCCGCGGCCGACGACCTGCGGAAGGCCGGCAAGATCACCGGCGAGCTGGTCTTCAGGGCCGACGCGGACGCCGACGGCATCACCGTCGAGGCGGAGCTGGCCGAGGCCCCGCAGAACTAGGGCTGGTCAGCCCTCGGGCAACACCTGACCGCTCGCCGAAACGCTGCCGGGCTGTCAGCGGTGGCCGTGACCCCGAGCGTGGCCCTTGGCGTGGCCCTTCGCCTTGCCGTGGCCGGACTTGTGCGTGACCCTTCGCCTTGCCGTGGCCGGGGCTTGTCGTGGCCGGACTTGTCGTGACCCCTGGCCTTGCCATGGCCCGAATTGTCGTCGCCCACGCGGGCGTGGGCGCCCGCCCGGTCATGACCCTTGGCCTTGTGGTGGCCGTTGTCCTGGCCCTTACCGTGACCGCTCGACCCGTGGCCGACGGCGGGACCACCGGGCCCGCTGGAGCCCGCCTGGGCGGGCGTGCCCCCAGCTCCGTGCCCCGGCCCGGTGGCCTCCGCCTGCGGTGCCCCCGGAGCGTTACCCGCTGCCTTGCCGGGAGCCTGGCCACGTCCCGGCCGGGTGGCCTTGCCCGTCGAACCGGTCCCGGCATCGGTCCCCGCGGCGGGCGTTGGGACCGGCGCGGCGACGCCCGACGCTCGGAGCCGCTTCATCGCCCGCGTCGGCTGGTGCGGGGGCCGGCCCGGCCGACGGGTCGACCTCCGGCTCGGGCGCTGCGGCGGCGCCGAGCCGCATGCCCTCCTCCACGACGTAGACGGGTCGTGAGCGGCGGGTCCCGGCCAACACGTTCGAAGTCCCGTCCCGGATCGCGTCCACGACGTCTTGCGCCCGTAGAGCGTTCGCGAACACGAGCCCGCCCACGATCGCCACGACGACGAACGCGAACAGGGGTCGCAGGTGCTGAGCACTCACGGTGGGGGACCTTTCAAGTGGCTGGCTCTCAGTGTCCCTGTGCGCCAGCGCGCTGAGGAGGTCTAGGTGAACAAATGACCTGAAGTGACTATCCGTTAACCAGAAAACGTGGTCTGTCTGGTAGTGCTCAGCGAGACTCGCAGCCCACCTGAAGCTCGGCGGTGCAGTCGTCGCGGCCCGGTCCGCCGGTCGACGCATCCCGACCAGGGCCGCCGCGCAGCTCGTCGGGGCCGGTGCCGCCGAACAGGCCGTCGGCGCCGACGCCGCCGAGGAGGTCGTCGTTGCCGTTCCCGCCGAGGAGCGTGTCGTTGCCTCCGCCGCCGTCCAGGCTGTCGCGGCCCTCGCCGCCGACCAGCCGGTCGGCGCCCAGGCCGGCGCAGATCTCGTCGTTGCCGCCCAGGCCGCGGATCACGTCGTTGCCGCCGAGGGCGACGATCGAGTCCTCGCGAGCCGTGCCCCGGATCACGTCGGCCCCGCGGTGTCCCGGTGATGGTGACGACCTCACCGCGGCAGAAGTTCGGAGCGCTGACCGCGGAGCCGATCGCGGCGAAGCTCAGCGGCAACGCCGAGCGGCCATCACGAGCACCGTCCGCTGCGCGAGTCTTGCGGCACCGATTCTGTTCATGTCTGATCCCCTCCGTGGTGTCCACGGTAACCGGTGCACCGGGACGCATCCCGGACCGGTCAAGGTCTGTGTTGCGTCGATTGTGCTCGCCGGGAGGGGCGGTCCGGCAAGTGGACGAACGTCGTAGTACTAGAAGATTGAACGACGGTCACGCAGGTCTCGACACGCGCGCTCTGCGTCGAGTGCGGGTCGGCTAGGCCGCGTCTCCGCTACGCAGACTTCTTCTTCTTCCTCGGCCTCGCGGGGGACCAGGGTCGGCGCCACCTCGTCGACCACGACCTCGCGGGTCACGATCACCTTGCCGACGTCGCCGCGGGACGGGACGTCGTACATCACGTGGAGGAGCACCTCCTCGATGATCGAGCGCAGGCCGCGCGCGCCGGTGCCCCGCTCCATGGCCTTCTCCGCGATCGCGGCGACCGCGTCGTCGGCGAACTCGAGCTCGACCCCGTCGAGCTCGAAGAGGCGTTGGTACTGCTTGACGAGGGCGTTGCGCGGCTCGGTGAGGATCTGGACCAGGGCCTCGTTGTCGAGCTTGCTGACGCTCGCGATGAGCGGCAGCCGGCCGATGAACTCGGGGATCAGGCCGAACTTGGTGAGGTCCTCGGGCCGCACCTGCGCGAGCAGGTCGTCGGCGTCGCGCTCCGCGGCGCCGCGCACCTCGGCCGTGAAGCCCAGCGTCTTCTTGCCGACCCGCTGCTCGACGATGTTCTCGAGCCCGGCGAAGGCCCCGCCCACGATGAACAGGATGTTGGTGGTGTCGATCTGGATGAACTCCTGGTGCGGGTGCTTGCGCCCGCCCTGCGGAGGCACCGAGGCGGAGGTGCCCTCGATGATCTTCAGCAGCGCCTGCTGCACACCCTCACCGGAGACGTCGCGGGTGATCGAGGGGTTCTCCGCCTTGCGGGCCACCTTGTCGATCTCGTCGATGTAGATGATCCCGGTCTCGGCCTTCTTGACGTCGTAGTCGGCCGCCTGGATCAGCTTGAGCAGGATGTTCTCGACGTCCTCGCCGACGTAGCCGGCCTCGGTCAGGGCGGTCGCGTCGGCGATCGCGAACGGGACGTTGAGCATCCGGGCCAGGGTCTGCGCGAGATAGGTCTTGCCGCAGCCGGTCGGACCGATCACCAGGATGTTGGACTTGGCGACCTCGACGATCTCGTCCTTGCTGTGCTTGCCGCCGATGGCCTGGATCCCGGCCTGCACCCGCTTGTAGTGGTTGTAGACCGCCACGGCGAGCGACTTCTTGGCCTGCTCCTGCCCGATGACGTAGGAGTTGAGGAACTCGAAGATCTCCTTGGGCTTGGGCAGCTCGTCGAGGGAGACCTCGCCGCCCTCGCTGAGCTCTTCCTCGATGATCTCGTTGCAGAGGTCGATGCACTCGTCGCAGATGTAGACGCCCGGCCCGGCGATGAGCTTCTTGACCTGCTTCTGACTCTTCCCGCAGAAGGAACACTTCAGCAGGTCGCCACCGTCACCGATTCGTGCCACGGGCGATCATCCTCCGGTCGGTCCGACTTCGTGGTGCTCAACTCCCCGACGGTACCTCGCGCCGGCCGCTTTGGCTGGCTGACACGAGGAACTCGCCGGGCGGTATCATGCGAGTGCGGGCGTGCCCTTGCGCGACTCGACCACGGCATCGATCAGGCCGTACTCGACCGCACCCTGGGCCGTCAGGATCTTGTCACGCTCGATGTCCTTGCTGACCTCTTCGACCGTCCTGCCCGAGTGGTCGCTGATCATCTTCTCGAGCAGCTCGCGCATCCGGATGATCTCGTTGGCCTGGATCTCGATGTCGGAGGTCTGGCCGAAGGTGCCCTCGGTGTAGGGCTGGTGGATGAGGATCCGGCTGTTGGGCAGCGCGAGCCGCTTGCCCGGCGGACCCGGCCGCGAGCAGGATCGCGGCCGCCGAGGCGGCCTGGCCGATGCACACGGTCTGCACGTCGCACTTGATGAAGTTCATCGTGTCGTAGATCGCGGTCAGCGCGGTGAAGGAGCCACCGGGGCTGTTGATGTAGATCTGGAGGTCCTGGTCGGGGTTCATCGACTCCAGGCACATGCAGCTGGGCGATGACGGCGTTGGCGACGTCGTCGGAGATGGGGGTGCCGAGGTAGATGATGCGGTCCTCGAACAGCTTGGCGTAGGGGTCGATCCGGCGGAAGCCGTAGGACGTGCGCTCTTCCCATTGGGGGATGTAGTAGTTCATCTCAGTCGGAACTGCAGGCGAGTCGCCGGGGGCGGCGAGGTGTCCGCTTCCTGCACCTGGGTAGTAGTTCATGTCGTCGGTCCCTCTCAGTCCTTGGCCCGGGCCGGGCGACCCTCGTCGGCGGCCTCGCGGGCGCTCGTGATCACCTGGTCGATGAAGCCGTAGTCGAGCGCCTGGTCGGCGGTGAACCACCGGTCCCGGTCGGCGTCGTTGATGACCTGGTCGAGCTCCTGACCGGTGTGCTGGGCGATCAGCTCGAGCAGGACCTTCTTGATGTGGAGGGACTGCTGGGCCTGGATCTTGATGTCGGAGGCGGATCCACCCATGCCGGACGACGGCTGGTGCATCATGATCCGGGCGTGCGGGAGGGCGTAGCGCTTGCCCTTGGACCCGGCGCAGAGCAGGAACTGGCCCATCGACGCCGCCAGCCCCATCCCGACCGTCGCGACGTCGTTGGGGATGTAGTTCATGGTGTCGTAGATCGCCATGCCGGCGTCGACCGAGCCACCGGGGCTGTTGATGTGGAGGAAGATGTCGGCCTCGGGGTCCTCCGCGGAGAGCAGGAGGAGCTGCGCGCAGATGGCGTTGGCGTTCTGGTCGCGGACCTCGGAGCCGAGGAACACGATCCGCTCGCGCAGGAGCCGCTGGTAGATGTGGTCGTCGAGCCCGTACGCCGACTGGCCGCCGTTCATCTCGACGCCGTTCATCCCTGGACTGGAGTTCTGGTTCACGCCTGCGACCCTAGCCCGAACCGCTGACACTTCCACGCAATGTCGCCGCGCTGTTCGCGGACAGCGGACACCGCGCAGCAGCACGCGAGCGTACGAGCGTGTCGCCCGCGCCGTGCGAGGGCGAGGGCGGTCGACCGAGACTGCGAGGCCGCGACAGCACCGGGTCGAGACTCGTCCGCAGCGCGCCGCTCGCTCGACCACCGTCATCGCTCCGCGACCGGCTGCGATCGGCCGTGCACGCTCGGGGTGGTTGAGCAGGCCGAAGTGGTCGGTGCGCCCCACGTGGAGGAAGTCGGCATCGGGGAAGAGGTCCGCGCCCCTCCGGTCGCGGCCGCGGGCCGACTCGACCCGGACCAGCAGGTCGCCCACCACGTGCCCGACGGGGTGCCGGGGAGAGGCGGTGACGGTGGCCGCGACCAGCCGGTAGCGCGCGTGCGGCAGCGGCGGGACGTCCTCGGCCAGGCCGGCGACCAGGTCGTGCACCCCGATGGAGCGCCAGTCCAGGATCCGTCCGAAGGCCGCGGTCTCCGGGAGCCGGCCCAGCCCGCGGCTGCCCTCGCCCGACGCCCCGGGCGATCGGGGCCCCGAGGTGGGGGGAGCCGAGCGTGACGACGTCGGAGACGAGCTCGGTCCAGGGCTTCTCGACCTCGGTGGCCACCGCACCGGCGGCGCGCATGATCAGGCCGCCCATGGAGTGCCCGACCAGGGCGATCCGCCGGACCTCCACCGGCCACGCGTCGACCACGTCCTGCAGCAGCGCGGTGAGCGCGACGCCGTTCTCGCGCAGGCCCAGACCGGTGTTGGCGCGCAGGAACACCGGGGTCCAGCCCTCGGCCGCCAGCATCTCGCCGTACGTCGTGCCTAGGCGGTCGCGACCACGGTTCCAGTAGGACTCGTTCTCGCAGAGCCCATGCAGGAACACCACCAGCCGGTCGCTGGCGTCCGGGAAGGCGGCGGCGAGCGCGTCCGGCTCCGGGGGTACGTCGCGTCCGCCCACCCGCACGCCCATGGGGATGGCCAGCTGCGGGCGCTCCCGCACCAGCCGGTCCCCGATCAGGCCGTTGACCGCCGAGTTGACGAAACGGCCCGCGCCGATCGGCCTCGAGCCTCGGCCCCGACGCCGGTGTCGGCGACCTTGTCCAAGCCGTTCGCCGCGAGTCGCAGGCCGCGGCCGAGGCCGCCGTACACCGCACCCGCGATCCCACGGTGCATGCGTTCGGACAGCGTCGCGGTCTCCCGCGAGCGCCCGCTGAGCGACTGGACCCGGTCGAGCCAGGCCTCGTGGGTGTCCCGCACGGTGCGCACGACGAGCTCGTCGGCGACCTGCGAGAGCAGCGAGAGTGCGTCGAGGACCCCGGGTCCTCCGGACGCTCCGGGCGAGTCGGCAGCCGCGCGCATGGCCCGACCCTACGAGTCAGTGAACGCCTGTTCACTCAAGACGCGCTGACCCGCCCGAACTTTCGGGCGGGTCAGCGTCAGGTCGCGGGGGTCAGGCCCCGGCGGGCTTCTCCTCGTCGGCGGCATCCTCGGCGCGGGCATCCTCGGCGGCCTCGTCCCCGGGCTCGCCGATCGTGCCGTCGGGCCGCAGGCCCGCCAGCTCGACCACGTTGCCCGAGGCGTCCTTGACGGTCGCGGACTCGACGACCGCCGCCAGGGCCTTGCCGCGCAGGATCTCCTGCACGAGCTCGGGGATGTGGTTGTGCTCGAACATGTGGTTCGCGAACTCCTGCGGGTCCTGGCCGGACTGCTGGGCCCGGCGCACCAGGTGCTCGGACAGCTCGCTCTGGTCGACCCCGAACTCCTTCTCCTTGGCGATCGCGTCCAGCAGGAACTGCGCCGTGACGGCGTCCCGGACCCGGCGCTCGAGCTCGGCCTCGAACTCCTCCAGGGTCTGCGACTCGTCCTCGAGGTACTTCTCCATGGTGATGCCGGCCATCATCAGCTGCTGCTCGATGTTCTGGCGCCGGGCGTTGAGCTCGTCGGTCACCATCGTCTCGGGGAGGGGGACCTCGACCTTGTCCAGCAGCCGCTCGAGTACGGCGTCGCGCGCGGCGGCCGCCTGCTCGAGGCGCTTGCCGCGGCCCAGCCGCTCCCGCACGTCCGCGACCAGCTCCTCGGTCGTGTCGAACTCCGAGGCCATCTGGGCGAACTCGTCGTCGAGCTCGGGCAGGTCCTGCTCCTGGACCTGGGAGACGCTCACCGCGACCTCGACGTCCTCGCCGACCAGGTCGCCGCCGACGAGCTGGGAGGTGAAGGTCTTCTCCTCGCCCGCGGACATGCCGGCGAGTGCCTCGTCCAGCCCGTCCAGCATCCCGCCGCGACCGACCTGGTAGGACATGCCGGTCACCTCGGCGCCCTCGACCGGCTCGCCACCCTGGGTGGCCTTCAGGTCCAGGACCACGAAGTCGCCGTCGGCTGCCGCGCGGTCGACGTCGTGCAGTGAGGCGAACCGCTCGCGCAGGGCCTTCACCTGCTCGTCGACGTCGGCGTCGGTGATCTCGACGTCCTCGACCTCGGCCTCGAGGCCGACGTACTCCGGGACCTCGATCTCAGGCTTGACGTCGACCTCGGCGGTGAACTCCAGGGCCTGGTTGTCCTCGAACTTCGTCACCTCGATCTCCGGCTGGGCCAGGGGCTCGAGCGAGTTGGACTGCAGGGCCTCGATGTACATCTGGGGCAGGACCTCGTTGATCGCCTCGTCCAGGACGACGTTCCGGCCGACCTGGCGGTCGATGACCGCCGGTGGCACCTTGCCGCGGCGGAAACCGGGCACGTTGATCTGCTGGGCAATCTTCTTGTACGCCGCGTCGAGGCTCGGCTTGAGCTCCTCGAAGGGCACCTCGACGGTCAGCTTGGCCCGGGTCGGGCTCAAGGTCTCGACGGCGCTCTTCACAGGTCTGTCTCCTCATCGATGTGTCGGAAAGTACGTCGGGGCGACAGGACTCGAACCTGCGATCTCCTGCTCCCAAAGCAGGCGCGCTAGCCACTACGCTACGCCCCGCCAAGCGGGCTCCGGACTGGCCCAGAGGATGACCCGGTGCCGCTTGGAGCGGATGACGGGAATCGAACCCGCGTAGCCAGTTTGGAAGACTGGGGCTCTACCATTGAGCTACATCCGCGCGCCCGGGGTCTGCTCCCGGGAACCCCCGACCACGAGCGCGCCCCGCGCGGTGTCATGGTGCCACACGGCGCCGCCTCAGCCGTAACCGAGGCGACCCGGCCACCGAGTCCCGGGCAGGATCAGCTGCGGTGGATCAGCAGCAGCGCGCGGTCGTCGATGCGGGAGCCCAGCTGGTCGATCAGCCGGCGTGCCCCGTCCTCGTAGCTGCCCCGCAGCAGCACCTCCGCCTGACCGAGCATCTTGTCGAGTCCGAGCCCGATGTCCCGGCTGCGGCTCTCCACCATTCCGTCGGTGTACAGCAGGATCGCGTCGCCGGGCCGGACCGTGCCGCGCACGGACGGGAACTCTGCGTGCTCGACCAGCCCCAGCGCCGGTCCCTCGCTCGGATGCACCGTCCACCGGCCCGAGCCGGCGGCTCGCTGGGCGGCGGGCGGGTGGCCGGCCGAGCGGATCTCGAAGTTGCCGGTGCGCAGGTCCAGCGACAGGTGGATGGCGGTGGCGAACCCCTCCTCCCAGTTCTGCTGGAGGAGGTAGTCGTTGGCCGAGCCGAGGAAGTCCTGCGGCGGGAGCGCCGCGAGCAGGCCACCGAGGGCGCCGGAGAGCAGCAATGCCCGCGTTCCCGCGCCCGCTCCCTTGCCCGAGACGTCCACGACGGCGACCTCGAGCCGGTCGCCACCATGGGGTCGCGCGGTGACGACGAAGTCGCCCGCGAAGGGAGTGCCACCCGCCGAGCGCAGCGCCGACTGGGCGTGCCAGCCCTCCGGCAGGACCGGGATCCCGCCCTGGCCCTGGATGCGGTCCCTGAGATCGACCAGCATCGACTCCCCCTGGCTACCGCCGACGCCGAGGCGGCTGCGCCGGAACGAGGTCAGCAGGATGATGAACCCCGCGGAGAAGATGACCATCAGGACTCCGCCGGTGATCCGGGTGATCTCAGGCTGTCGGGTCAGCAGCACGACGACCATGACCAGGACGAAGACCACGAACCACGGCAGCTCACGCGGACCGAGGAAGAGGCTCCCGAACAGCATCGGCAGGAGGAGCGAGGTCATCGGGAAGTACCCCCGGCCAGAGGAAGATGCCGGCCGCGCACGCCAGGGCGAACAGGACCAGCCAGCGCAGGTTGCGGCTCTCCCGGGGGAGGGCACGACCGACCACTGAGCGCCAGGTACGGCGCCAGCGCGTCTGCGCACCGCCGCGGGGCGCGCCGAGCGCTGCGTCCATCGGTTGTCCTGTCGTCGGGGGCCGCGGCCGCTGCAGAGCCGCCCCGTCACCTTACGGCGCGGGAACGGAACCTGGGCTGACAATGCGGACACCAGAACAGATTCCTGCCCTGCAGCGTCTCGGTCCGGATCCGCGCGCCGCAGACGTGGCAGGCCTGCCCGGCGCGGCGGTAGACGTAGACCTCCCCGCCGTGGTCGTCGACTCGCGGCGGACGGCCCATGGCCTCCGGGGTGTGCTCGGTGCGCACGGTGTCGATGCGTCCCGTCAGCACGCCGGTGGCCATCAGGGCCACCAGGTCCTCCCACATGGCGCGGAACTGGCCCACCCGCAGCGTGCGGCCGGGGCGCAGCGGGTGCATCCGGTGACGGAACAGGATCTCGGCGCGGTAGACGTTTCCCACGCCGGCCAGGACGGCCTGGTCCATCAGCAGATCCCCGATCGGACGGTGGCTCCGCGAGATCCGGCGCCAGGCGAGCATCGGGTCGGCGTCCGGGCGCAGTGGGTCGGGGCCGAGCGTCCCGACGATGGCGTCGCGCCGCTCCCGGGAGACCAGGTCGCACTGGGTCGCGCCACGGAGGTCGGCGTACGCCCTCGCGGTGGTGAGCCGCAGCCGGACCTGGCCGACCGGCGCCGGGGCCGCTCCCTCGTGGACGTCGAACTTCCCGATCAGCCCGAGGTGGACGTGCACGAAGAGGTCGCCCTCGAACTCGAGGAAGAGGTGCTTGCCTGCCGATGCGGCGCCGAGCAGGCGGGTGCCGTCGACGTGTACGGCGTCGGCGAACCTCCCCTGCGGGCTGGAGACCCGCACGAGCTGCCCGGCGAAGGCAGTCGGAGAGCTGGCCGGCGAGCCGGTGGAGGGTGTGGCCCTCAGGCATCCGGCCCCTGACCACGGGCGGACTCGGGGAGGGCAGGCAGCTGCCGCGATCGACTCGTAGTCGGCGAGCTGGCCGATCCGGCGGGCGTGCCTCTCCTCGCCCGTGAACGGCGTCGAGAGGAAGACCTCGACGAAGCGGGTCAGCTCGTCCAGCGCGTGCATCCGGCCGCCCAGGGAGACCACGTTGGCGTCGTTGTGCTCCCGGGCCAGTGCTGCGGTCTCCTCGGACCACACCAGGGCCGCCCGGATGCCGGGAACCTTGTTGGCGGCCATCTGCTCGCCGTTGCCCGAGCCGCCGATCACGACGCCGAGGCTGTCGCCGCCGGCGGCTCGCTCCCGGGCGACGGCATCGGCCGCCCGCAGGCAGAAGACCGGGTAGTCGTCGAGGGCGTCGTACTGGAAGGGGCCGTGGTCGACCGGCTCGTGGCCGTGCTCACGCAGCCAGCCGAGGAGGTGGTCCTTGAGGTCGAGGCCGGCGTGATCGCAGCCCAGGTGCACTCGCATGCCGGGATCCTCTCAGTCGGCCGTGCGGTCAGCGGGACATCAGGGCGTCGAGGCCGACCGCGACGGCCGCGGCGACCCGGAAGTCGACCCGCTGGTCGGGCACGTGGACGGTGTACATGTCCCGGACACTGGCCTGGCGCTCGATCGCGAGGAGCGGCGCGCCGTCGGAGCCGACGAAGTCGAAGTGGATCGGCAGGAACGGGAATGTCCAGGAAGCGCCGGATCAGCGCCACCCCCTGGCTGCGCTCCTGCCCGGTGCCCACGTAGCCCGGCCCCTCGATGTGGAACGTCGACCGCAGCAGGCTCGCGCCGAAGTCCTTCCGGAAGAACCCGATCTGGTGCCCGGCCTCGTCGGTGACGTCGTAGCCGGCGTTGAGGTCGATCGCCTTGCGGGCCTTGAAGCCGAACACCGGCCGGGTCTTGGTGTCGTCGCTGAAGAAGGTCACCTGCTCCTTGAACGCGAACTTCTTCTGCTCGGCCAGGCCGTAGAGCTGCCCGAAGCTGCCGTCGGGGTGCGCGGCGTACAGCTCGTAGCGGTTGGTCATCATCGCGAACCGCTGCCTGACGAAGAACGTCGGCAGGTACATCGGCTGGGTCATGCCGGTGACCCTATCGACGGCAGACGGGGCGAATCTCCGGTGGTTGAGCCGGAGGCGCACCGGAGCCGCGCGGTGCTCAATCAGCGGAGGTGAGCCGCTCCAGCTCCTCGTCCACGACCGAGGAGTCGAGCTTGGTGAAGATCGGGCTCGGCTTGTCGATCGCGGGTGCCGACCTCGATCGGCCGGTGCCGCCACGGTGGCGTGTCGGAGTAGTCGCCGGTGATGATCGGGTAGACGTGCCAGGCCCGCGCCCTCGTCGGGGTCGAGGTCCTCCACCTGCTCGACGTGCGGCATCGGCATGAACTCGCCCTCGCCGCCGAGCACCTGCCACACCTTGTTGGAGGAGTGGGGCAGGAACGGCGCGAGCAGGGTGTTGCAGTCGAGCACGCACTGCGCCGCCACATGGAGCACCGTGGCCAGCCGGTCGCGCTGCGACTCGTCCTTCATCTTGTAGGGCTCGGTGACGGTGAGGTACTTGTTCACCTCGCCGACCGCCCTCATCGCCTCGGCGATCGGCGGCCCGGTGGCGGTGCCGGCCGATCAGGTCGCCGACGGTGTCGAAGGCGTCGCGAACGACGGCCGAGGACCGCCTCGTCGACCGGCTCGAGGTCGCCGCGCGGCCGGGATCTCGCCGAAGCTCTTCGCGATCATCGTGGCGGTGCGGTTGACCAGGTTGCCCCAGCCCGCGACGAGCTCGGAGTTGGTGCGTGTGACGAACTCCGCCCAGGTGAAGTCCGCGTCCGAGGTCTCCGGGCCGGCCGCGCTGATGAAGTAGCGCAGCGCGTCGGGCCGGTAGCGCGGCAGCATGTCGCCGACGTAGGAGCACGTGGCCGCGGCTGGACGAGAACTGCCGGCTCTCCATCGTGAGGAACTCGCTCGACACGACCTCGGTCGGCAGCTGGAGGATGCCGTACTCCCCCGGCGCCCCGCCGTGGTCGCCGTTCCCGTCGTACGCCAGGAGCTCGGCGGGCCAGATCTGGCTGTGGAAGACGATGTTGTCCTTGCCCATGAAGTAGTAGGACAGGGCCTCCGGGGTCGTTCCACCAGTCGCGCCAGCGGTCCGGGCTCGCCCGTGCCGGCGCGCCCACTCGATGGACGCGGAGAGGTAGCCGATCACGGCGTCGAACCACACGTAGAGCCGCTTGGGGGCTGGTCCCGCCAGCCGTCCAGCGGGATCGGGATCCCCCAGTCGATGTCGCGGGTCATCGCGCGCGGCCGGATCTCGCTTGAGGATGTTCTGGGAGAACTTGATGACGTTGGGCCGCCAGGTGCCCGACGCCTCCCGCTCGTCGAGCCACTCCCCCAGCGCCGCGGCCAGCGCCGGCAGGTCGAGGAAGAAGTGCTGGATCTCGACGAAGTCGGGCGTCTCCCCGTTGATCTTCGACCGCGGGGCTCGATCAGGTCGGTCGCGTCGAGCTGGTTGCCGCAGTTGTCGCACTGGTCGCCGCGCGCCTCGGCGTACCCGCAGATCGGGCAGGTGCCCTCGATGTAGCGGTCCGGCAGCGTGCGGCCGGTCGACGGGCTGATCGCGGACTGGCGTGGTCTTCTCGACCATGTAGCCGTTGCGGTGGACGGTCGTGAACATCTCCTGCACGACCCGGTAGTGGTTGCCGGTCGTGGTCCGGGTGAACAGGTCGTAGGACAGCCCGAGGTCGACGAGGTCCTGCACGATGACGGCGTTGTTCTTGTCGGCCAGCTCGCGCGGGGTGACGCCCTCGTGGTCGGCCGCGACCAGCAGCGGGGTGCCGTGCTCGTCGGTCCCGGAGACCATGAGTACGTCGTGCCCGGCCATCCGCATGTACCTGCTGAACACGTCGGAGGGCACGCCGAACCCGGCCACGTGGCCGATGTGGCGCGGGCCGTTGGCATACGGCCAGGCGACGGCGGACAGGACTCGACTCATGCTGGAATCCTAGAGAGCCCCCGCTACCGGGTTTCGGCCGCCGCCGGGTTCACCAGTGGTCGATGCGCCACTGGGCCCGCCTGCGGATCTCCGGCAGCTTGCCGTAGGCCCGTCCGGGGCACGCCGTGTCGTTGGTGTCGCGGTGGCCGTCGATGGCCGGCAGCCGCACCCTGGTGCCGTCCGGGTACTTGTCGCTGCCGGTCGAGGTGACGGTGACCGAGCCGACGGCGTACCGGTCGTACGTGTCCAGCTTCCAGGCGGCGAGCCGCACGACCTGGGTCACCGCCTCGGCCCAGGGCGCCCGGGCCTCGAGGTTCCCGATCACGGCGACGCCCACGGAGGCGTGGTTGAAGCCGAGGGTGTGGGCGCCCTGAACCAGCCGGTTCGCGCCACCGGAGCGGCCGACCCAGGCCCGTCCGAAGCGGTCGACCAGGAAGTTGTACCCGATGTCGAACCAGCCGAGGGTCTGGGTGTGGTAGCGGTACATGCCGCGCAGGATGCCCGGCACGTCCGCCCGCGAGTAGCTGTTCCCGGTGGCCGTGTGGTGGACGTGGATCTGCTTGAGCTTGTCGAGGTAGACCGGCCTCCCGTTGCGCCAGTCCGGGTTCGCGCCCCACTCCTTGCGGGTGTGCAGCTCGGGCTGTGGCGCGCTCGTGGCCCGGGCCAGGCGTCGCGGCGCAGGGCTGGTGGCGGCGGTGTCGCTCGGCAGCGCGCCCGGGTCGATCAGGACCAGGTCCAGCGCCCGCGGGCTCCGGTTCGTCGTCCGGACCTGGACGCCCTGGGACCGATCCACCCAGAGCAGGGTGGAGGCGCTCCTGCCGTCACTGGCCCGCCCGTCGGCTCAGGAGGTGCGCGTGCCGCCAGCCAGCTCCACTTCCCGTCCGTCCGGGTGCGCAGCGCGACGTCAGGGTCCGGTCCGCGCCAGGTGAAGCCGACCATCGAGTACGCCGCCGTGCTCAGCCGGTCGGTTCGGGCGCCTCCCCGCGCCGGGTGCAGCCGGTCGGCCGTCGAGCCGGACGGTGGCCGACCGCACGACCTCACCGGGTGGGCCGGCGAGCCGCAGGTCCGGGCCCGCCTGCCGGGGGCGGGCGCCCGGGTCGCGTCGGCGACCGGCTGGCCGGCACCGAGGGCGCCGGTCAGGACCAGCGCTGCGGTGGCGGTCAGACAGGGTGCTCGGGCGGCGGGTGGTGAGCAGCATGACCCCGCCCCATGATGCGCGAGGGACCTGTGATGCGCCAGTGGCTCAGGAGAAGTCGAGCTCGGCGGTCCTGCTGCGCTTGATCTCGAAGAAGTAGGGATAGGACGCCAGCACGACCGCGCTGTCCCAGATCCGGCCGGCATCCTCACCGCGGGGGATCGAGGTCAGGACGGGTCCGAAGAACGCCGTTCCGTCGACCGCGATGGTCGGGGTGCCGACGTCGTCACCCACCTGGTCCATGCCGAGGTGGTGCGACTTCCGGATCGCGTCGTCGTAGGACGGGTCGTCCATGGCGTCCGCCAGCGAGGTGGGCAGGCCCGCCTCCTCGCAGCGCCTCCACGATCATCTCGCGGTCCTTCTCCCGGCCCTCGTTGTGGATCCTGGTGCCGAGCGCGGTGTAGAGCGGCGCCAGGACGTGCTTGCCGTGGAGCTGCTCGGCGGCCATGCACACCCGCACCGGCTGCCAGGCCGTCTTCAGGCGCTCGCGGTACTCGTCCGAGACGTCCTTGTCCTCGTTGAGGTAGGCGAGGCTCATGATGTGCCAGGTCACGGAGATGTCCCGGACCTTCTCCACCTCCAGCATCCAGCGCGAGGTGATCCAGGCGAACGGGCAGGCAGGGTCGAACCAGAACTCGGCAGTGGTCATGTAGCGGGAACCTACTGTCTAGACCGGATCATTCCCGGCGGCTCAGGTGAGGGCGGTGAGCGCCAGTCCCAGCAGCGCACAGGTGCCCAGCACGCGCAGGACCGACCACCGCAACCAGAAGGCGAGCACCATCGCCACCGCTCCGATGCAGGAACGCCTCCCAGACGTACGACGACCACACCGGCAGCCAGCGAGCTCGACCGGACCCCGGTCGATGGTCCGGGTCTCGGTGAAGAGGGTGTGCACGGCGAAGAAGAAGCGCGAGGTTCGCGATCACGCCGACGACCGCGGCCGTCACGCCGGTCAGTGCGGCCGCGAGCGACTCGCTCCCGCGCAACCGCTCGACGTACGGCGCCCCGAGGAAGATGAAGACGAAGCAGGGGACGAACGTCACCCACACCACCAGCAGCGATGCGAGGACACCGGCGACCCACGGGTCGAGCCCCCCGGGATCGCGGTAGGCGCCCAGGAACGCGACGAACTGCACGACCATGATCAGCGGGCCCGGCGTGGTCTCCGCCAGGGCGAGCCCCCGGACCATCTCGCCGGCCGACAGCCACCCGTAGGTCTGGACGGCGGCCTGGGCCACGTAGGAGAGCACGGCGTAGGCGCCGCCGAAGGTCACCAGCGCCATGCCGCCGAAGAAGATCCCCTGGTCCACGAAGACCGACTGCGTCCCCGCCGTCAGGATCGCGACCAGCACGACCGGGGTGACCCAGACCGTGACGCCGATGCCGAGGACCAGCAGGTTGCGCCGCCTCGACGGGCGGGCGTGGTGCAGCGCGTCGTCGGGGACCAGCGGCGCCGTCTCGTCCTCCGGCGTCGGCCGGTCGGGGACCTCGAGCAGCGCCGGACGCCACCGGTGGACCGCCCAGCCGACGACGCCCGGCGCCGAGGACGACGAGCGGGAACGGCACCCCGAACAGCGCCAGCGCGAGGAAGGCGGCGACGGCGAGCAGGACCAGCACCCGGTTGCGCAGTGCACGCGTGCCGATCCGGAGCACCGCCTGGACGACGATCGCCAGCACCGCCGGCGCGAGCCCGAGGAACAGTCCGGACACGACGGTGGTGTCGCCCTGGGCGACGTACAGGACGGAGAGCGCGAGCATCGCCAGCAGTCCCGGGAGCACGAACAGGATGCCCGCGATCAGGCCGCCGAGCGTGCCGTTGAGCAGCCAGCCGGTGTAGATCGCCAGCTGCTGGGCCTCCGGCCCGGGCAGGAGCATGCAGTAGTTGAGGGCGTGCAGGAACCGCTTCTCCCCGATCCACCGCCGCTCGTCGACCAGCGTGCGCTGCATGACGGCGATCTGGCCGGCCGGACCGCCGAACGTCTGCAGCGAGATCAGGAACCAGGTCCGGACCGCCGTGCCGAGGGGTACGACGTCGCGCACGAGGGTCATGATGACCAGTATCTCAATCTAGAAACCCGGCTCTGCAGGTGCCTCGCAGGTCAGCGTCGCTGCACGCGCACCGTGGTCACCAGCTGCTCCGGGCGGACGATGTCCGTCCCGCGCGTAGCTCACCCGCACGTTGCGGACGCCGGCGCTGAGGTCGCCGATCACGACCCGCAGTCGCCCGTCCTCGAGGCGACCGGTGGCGCGGTGGTCGCCGATCCGGACCGTGGCGCGTCCGCCCGGCGTCTTCACACCGGGAGCCGTGACCTTGAGCCGGACGATCGCGCGCCCCGGACGCCCCTCCGTCCACACCGACAGGGTGGGCCTGGTCGTGACCGGCCCGTCGGCGGACACGACGCACGGTGCGGTCGCGGTAGCCCTCGTGGCTCAGGTGGATCCGGACCGAGAGCCGCTCGCCCACGTCGCGCAGGCCGGGCACGTACGACGACCCGGTGGCGCCGGGGATGGCCCGCCCGTTGCGCAGCCAGGTGTAGGTCATGGTCGCCCCCGCGGGACGAACCGTGCCGGGCACGACCTCCAGGAGTCCACCGAGCCTCGGCCTGCCGTGCAGCCTGAAGGGATCGGCGATCTGGAACCGGCCGGACGCTGACCTGTGCCGTGCGTGGGGAGGCCAGCGTGGAATTCCGGTAGCCGTCCTTGCGGGCCGTCACCCGCACCGTGATCCGCTTGCCGCGGTGGGACGGGGCGAGCCGCAGGCGGGTGCCCCGCTCGCCGGCGATCTTCTCGTCGCCGGCGTACCACCGGATCGACGTCGAGTCCGGCCGCGGCGACCAGGCGGCACCACGCACCGACAGCAGCTCGCCGACCCGGACGGTCCCCGTGATCTCCGGCCTCGCCACGGTCTGCATGCGTCCGCGCGCCACCCTGGCGGTCCGCTCGGAGGTGCTCGCGCCGGTGAGGTATCCGCGTCGGAGGCGGTCACCCGCACCGACAGTCGCCGCCCCTGCAGCCAGGGGCCGGGGGTGAAGCGGGCCGAGGTGGCCCCGCGGATCCGCTTGCCGTCGGCCAGCCACTGGAAGGTGTGTCGCGAGCTCACCGACCACCGGCCGGTGGTCGCCACCAGGCCCTGCCCGACTGCGGGACGACCGCCGACCTCCGGGCGCGACCGGGCCCCGACCCGACGGTCGTCGAAGTGGATGAATCCGGTGGGCCAGCCGCGTGCCCGACTTGCGTGATCCGGCGCCAGTGGAAGTCCCCGCTCCAGCTGTCCTCGGAGATCACGATCTTGGTCGGGGAGAGCACCTTCTCGACGTAGGCGACGTGACCGCTCGATCCGGCTCCGGGGACGTTGCGTCGCCACCAGGCGACGGCCCCGACCATCGGCGTCCCGTCGGTGATGCCGCGGCTTGGCGCGTCCCCAGTTGTAGGCCATCCCCGTGCCGCTCCAGGGACGCGTCGGCCGACATGCCGCCACGCACGAGCCGGTAGGCGACGTAGTTGGTGCAGTTGTGGCCGGGGTACATCTGCCACCACATGTGCCGGCTCGCCGCGCGGTAGCCGAAGTGGGAGTACCCGTCCTCGTGGCAGCCCGTGTAGCCGGTGCAGAGGTAGGTCGAGCTCGCGTGGCGCGGGGGGCGTGAGGGGAAGCAGAGCAGCCAGCACTGCCAGGAGCAGGCTGCACGTGAGTCGCCGAGTCGAATACACGAGGAGCAAGTCTCCTCGATGTCAAGAATCTTTGTCGGCGTTTTGCAAAGTATTCGCAACCTCCGCCCGGGCGCCGAATCTCGATTGGGAGGCCATGGGCGCCGGGTGACAGACTGCACAACATGCCTGGGACCAACCTCACGAGGGACGAGGCCGCCACCCGCGCCGCCCTCCTCGACGTCGCGTCGTACTCCGTCGACCTGGACCTCACGACCAGCGACACGACCTTCGGGTCGACCACCACCATCCGGTTCGGCTGCCGGCAACCGGGCGCCGACGACGTTCGTCGACCTGGTCGGCGCGACCGTCCACGAGATCACGCTCAACGGCGAGGCCCTCGACCCGACGACGGTCTACGCCGACAGCCGGATCAGCCTGCCCGGGCTCGCCGCCGACAACGAGCTCGTCGTCCGCGCCGACTGCACCTACTCCCGCACCGGCGAGGGCCTGCACCGGTTCGTCGACCCGGCCGACGACCGGGTCTACCTCTACTCGCAGTTCGAGGTCCCCGACGCGCGGCGCGTCTTCGCGACCTTCGAGCAGCCCGACCTCAAGGCGCCGTTCACGTTCCACGTCACCGCCCCGAGCCACTGGAAGGTGGTCTCCAACGCCGCCACTCCGTCGCCGGAGCCGATGCGAGCGACGGCAAGGCGGTCTGGCGGTTCCCGGCGACCAAGCCGATGTCGACCTACATCACCGCGATCGTCGCCGGTGAGTACCACGAGGTCCTCGACACCTACGAGGGCAAGCACGGCACCATCCCGCTCGGGCACTACTGCCGGCAGTCGCTTGTCGAGCACCTCGACGTCGAGGAGCTGGTGAAGCTCACCCGGCAGGGCTTCGAGTTCTTCGAGGAGGTCTTCGACTACCCCTACCCGTTCGGCAAGTACGACCAGCTCTACGTGCCGGAGTACAACATGGGGGCGATGGAGAACGCCGGGTGCGTGACCCTGCGCGACGAGTACCTCCCCCGCAGCCGCCAGGACCGCTCGTTCTACGAGTTCCGCGCCGAGGTGATCCTCCACGAGATGGCGCACATGTGGTTCGGCGACCTGGTCACCATGAAGTGGTGGGACGACCTGTGGCTCAACGAGTCGTTCGCCGAGTGGGCCTGCTACCACGCGGCCGTCGAGGCCACGGAGTTCGAGGAGTCCTGGACCGGCTTCACCAACGCCCGCAAGAACTGGGCCTACCGCCAGGACCAGCTCCCCAGCACCCACCCGATCGCCGCCGACAACGTCGACCTGCGCGCGGTCGAGGTGAACTTCGACGGCATCACCTACGCCAAGGGCGCCGCGGTCCTCAAGCAGCTGGTGGCCTGGGTCGGGCTCGAGAACTTCCTGACCGGGATCCAGGGCTACTTCAAGGACTTCGAGTACTCCAACTCCGAGTTCAGCGACCTGCTGGCCGCCCTCGAGAAGGCCTCGGGCCGCGAGCTCGACTCGTGGGCGAAGGAGTGGCTGCAGACCTCGGGGGTCAACACCCTCGCGCCCGAGTTCGAGCTCGACGCGGACGGCAGCTACGCCACCTTCGCGGTCCACCAGAGCGCCGACCCCGAACACCCGACGCTGCGCCGTCACCGGCTCGGCATCGGCCTGTACGACGCCCACGACGGCCACCTGGTGCGTCGTACGTCGTTCGAGATCGACGTCGAGCACGAGCGGACCGAGGTGCCCGAGCTGGTCGGCGTGAAGCAGCCCGACCTGCTCCTCCTCAACGAGGGCGACCTCGCCTACACCAAGATCCGCCTCGACGAGCGCTCGCTCGCCACGGTCGTCAACGGCCTGGGCACGCTCGACGACTCGCTGGCGAGGGCACTGTGCTGGGGCGCCGCGTGGGACATGACGCGGGACGCCGAGATGAGGGCCACCGACTACGTCGCCCTCGTGCTCAGCGCCATCGGCCGGGAGACCGACGCCTTCGGCATGAGCCGGATCCCGGTCTACGCCGCGCAGGCCGTCAACGCCTTCTCCGCCCCCGCGAACCGTCGAGGCCCTCAGGGCCACGTGGGAGCAGGGGCTGCGGAGCCTGCTGCACGAGGCCGAGCCGGGCAGTGACCGGCAGCTCTCGTTCGCCCGGGCCTACGCGTCCGCCGCACGCAGTGACGAAGCGCTGGCCACGCTCGAGGGCCTGCTCGACGGTTCGGTCACCATCGAGGGACTGGCCATCGACACCGACCTGCGCTGGTCGCTGCTGACCGCGCTGGCGCGGGCGGGACGCGCCTCCAAGGAGCGGATCGAGGAGGAGCTGCACCGCGACAACACGATCTCGGGCCGCGAGCAGGCCGCGGCGGCCTGCGCCTCCCGCCCCACCCCCGAGGCGAAGGCCGACGCATGGGAGATCGCGATGGTCCGCGACGACGTGCCGAACGAGACGCAGCGCAGCGTGGTCCTGGCCTTCCAGTGCCACGGCCAGGACGACGTGCTGGCGCCGTACGTCGACAAGTACCTCGCCGCCGCCGACACGATGTGGGAGGAGAAGGGCACCCAGCGGGCCTCGACCGCGCTGGAGTTCATCTTCCCCCGGCCGCTGGCCAGCCAGGAGCTGCTGGACAAGGTGGACGCGTGGCTGCAGACCTCCGAGGCCAACCCCGCCGCCAAGCGCTACGTGCGCGAGGGCCGGGCCGACGTCGCCCGCTACCTCGCCGCCCAGGCCAGGGACGCCCAGCCGCGCTGACCCAGCGCACGCCGAGCCGGGTCAGGTCTCGTGCAGCGTCTCGGGGGCGCGGGCGTGGTCGGCGAGCATGGTGATGCCGCGCTTGAGCCCGCCCACCAGGTCGTCGGCGGCGAACTCGGACTGCATCTCCAGCACGGCCAGCTCGACCTCGCGGTCGGTGAGGTTGCGGCGTACGTCGACGCCGGTGACCACCTCGAGCGCACGGGCGACGGGGTCGACCAGGATCAGGATGCTGCGCGACGGCGCGACCAGGCTCGCGTGCAGCCGTCTCGCGAAGGCCTTCGGATCGCCCTCGGCCCGTCCGACGTAGACGGAGAACTCGTAGCGCGACGCCTGCTCGGCGGCACGGATGGTCCGGTCGATCTCGTGACGCTCGCCCGAGCTGAACTCACCAGCGGCCACCGGCACCTCCGGTCTCGCTCTGGGCCGCCGGCTCGCCGCGGCCACTGCCCGACTCGAGCTCACGGGCGCCGCCGCGGGGACCGCCGAACCACTGGTCCTCGACCGGCGCGGCTCCCGGCGCCACCCGCTCGCCGCGGACCATGGCCGGCACGTAGACGGCTGCGCTGATCAGCACGATCAGCAGCAGCGGGATGCCCGGCGAGGATCAGCAACGCCTCCAGCACGGGGATCGGCTGAGGGTCGCTCCAGCCCTCCGGGACCTCGGCGGAGGCGGGACCGGCGACCAGCAGCGACAGCCCGGCGGCGGTGGTCAGGACGGCCGAAAGACGGACACGCGTGAGGGTTCTCGAGGTCACGCAGAGCAGGATATCGGCTCCGGTCTCCGGACGCTTTCGGGCGTTCGGCGTCGACTCCGTCACATCGGGGCGTGTGGGTTCGGAAGTACCGGAGCATCGTGGCAACCTAGGGCCACATGTTGCCCCTCCAGACGTCAGACCCCTGCTCCTCCGACGAGTTCTTCTGCCGAACCGCGATGGACCTGTGGGACGACGAGCAGGTGGCCGAGGTGGCCGACGTGGTGATCGGGACGCCGCTGACGATCGGCGGCCTGGTGATCCTCGGCGTCGTCGTCCGGTTCGTCCTGCACCGGATGATCGACCGGGTCGTCCGCAAGGCCGAGGTCGGCGTGCTGCCCGACCGGGTGGGCCGCATCTCCCGTGGCCAGGGCAAGACCAAGGGCAAGGCGAGCGACAGTCGCCGACCACCGGGACGTCGTGGTGGCCACCCGCCGCGTGCAACGAGCCAAGGCCATGGGCAGCCTGCTCAAGAGCATGGTCACCGGCATCGTCATCGCGGTCTTCACCACGATGATCCTGGCCGAGCTCTCCGTCGACGTGGCCCCGATCGTCGCCAGCGCGGGGATCCTGGGACTCGCACTCGGTTTCGGCGCCCAGAGCCTGGTCAGCGACTTCCTGGCCGGGACGTTCATGATCTTCGAGGACCAGTACGGCGTCGGCGACGAGATCGACCTCGGCGAGGCCGTCGGCACGGTGGAGGCGGTCAGCCTCCGCGTCACCCGCCTGCGCGACATCAACGGCACGGTCTGGTACGTCCGCAACGGCGAGATCAGCCGCGTCGGCAACATGAGCCAGAACTGGGCGCGCACCGTGCTCGACATCAACGTCGCCTACCACGAGGACCTGGTGAAGGTACGCCGCGTGCTCCAGGAGGTCGCCCACGACCTGTGGGACGACGAGGACTTCAAGGGCCGCGTCATCGAGGAGCCCTCGGTCTGGGGCGTCCAGGACCTCGGCTACGACGGCGTGGTGATCCGGGTCGCGCTGAAGACCGCTCCCCTGGAGCAGTGGAGCGTCGCCCGCGAGATGCGGGAGCGGATCAAGGCGCGCTTCGACTTCGAGGGGATCGAGATCCCCTTCCCGCAGCGTGTCGTGTGGCACCGCGGCGAAGCAGCGCAGCCGGAGCACGACGGGACGCGGCAGGGGAACGAGGCCGGACAGCCCGTCTGAGCTGCCCGACCCCGCCCCTCGGGTCAGGCGAGGGCAGCGTCGAGCGTGATCGTCGTACCGGTGAGGGCCTGGCTCACCGGGCAGCCGACCTTGGCCGCCTCGGCGATCTTGACGAACTCGTCCTCGGACATCCCCTCGACCTTGCCCCGGACCGTCAGCGCGATGCCGGTGATCCCTGTGCCCGGGGTGAACGCGACC
The DNA here is from genome assembly GCA_963848795.1 of uncultured Actinomycetota bacterium. Classification (GTDB taxonomy): domain Bacteria; phylum Actinomycetota; class Actinomycetes; order Propionibacteriales; family Nocardioidaceae; genus Nocardioides. The sequence goes on along the minus strand of CAWKEX010000008.1, from coordinate 103,278 downwards.
TCGGCGCTCGTGTCCAGCGCCTGGGCCGGGCTGCCGGCGTCGGCGAGCCCCTTGGAGAAGCGCCATGGAGAAGCAGGACGAGTGCGCCGCCGCGATCAGCTCCTCGGGGCTGGTCTTGCCGTCGGGCGCCTCGGCGCGCGCGGGCCAGGAGACGTCGTAGGTGCCGAGTCCGCTGGACTCGAGGGTCACCTGGCCGGCCCCCTCGAACAGGGTGCCCTCCCAGTGGGTCTTCGCAGTACGGGTGGTGCTCATCAGGACATCACTCCTCCAGATCGGTGGACGCCTGCGATCCTTGCACGCCGATGTGGAGCCGCCCCGACCGATCGGCACAATGGGCACGTGACCACCGTTTCTACGAGGAAGTCGGCGGCTTCGAGACCTTCCGCACGATCGTCGCCAGGTTCTACGAGGGTGTGGCCACGGACGAGGTGCTCCGCCCCCTCTACCCCGAGGAGGACCTCGGGCCGGCCGAGGAGCGGTTCCGCAACTTCCTGGTGCAGTACTGGGGCGGCCCGACGACCTACTCCGACCAGCGCGGGCACCCGCGGCTGCGGATGCGGCACGCACCGTTCGCGGTGACGCCGGCGGCGAAGGACCGCTGGCTGGTGCACTTCCGGGAGGGCCTCGACGCGGCCGACCTGACGCCCGAGCAGGACGCGCAGTTCTGGGACTACGTCACCCACGCGGCGCAGTTCATGGTCAACACGTTCGACGAGCCGGCCGAGCTGCGCTGACCCACCGCCACCGCACGACTGCCGTCAGTTCCCGGCGCCAGGATCCCCGGTCCGCCACAGGTCCGGGTGTCTGCTCGACCCAACGCTGGGCGTCGCGGCGGCCGAACTCGGAAGCGGAAGCGAAGAAGTCGGGGTCGAACAAGAGGTAGGAGAGAAGCTCGCCCTGCAGCGGGCTGTCGCTGCCGAGCAGCCGGTGCATGACCTGCAGGTCGGGATCGCCGAGGGTGCCCAGTAGCGAGCCGTGGTTGGCGCGGAAGACCTCCATCGCAGTGCGCGCAAGCTCCGTCGCCGTCCTCGGGCGCGACGGCGACGTAGGGGATCGTGCGGTACGCCGCCCGGCCGCGCGCCTCGCGGTGGCGCTTGAGAACCGGGGCGAGCTCGGGGTCGCTCCGTCTCGCGTTGAGCTCCGCGAGCCGCCGCAGGTCGTGTCGCAGCGGGTCGTCCATGACCGCACCGAGCAAGGTGGCGCCGGCGTCCCCCAGGTCGACGGGGACCCGGTCCAGGTCGGAGTCCGCGTCTGGCGGGCGCAGTCCGCCAGTGCCGACCACGACCACGCGATCGGCACCGAGCTCGAGAGCCGGAGCGAGCGGCGATACGACGGCGGGTCGCGCCGTCGACGTACCAACCCGCGGCTTCGGCGGGCTCGTCGACGTGCACGGAGGGGAACAGGACCGGGATCGCCGCGGAGGCCATCAGGTGCGCGACGTCAAGCCGGGTGGCGACGAAGCGCCCGTGGAACTCGGGCGTCGAGCGCGGTACCGGGGAGCCGGACTCGGTGAACACGATGACTCGCCCGGTTCGGACGGACGCCGCCACGACGGCTCGCGGACTCGACGACACCCTCCTCGACGTTGCGGTGCAGGGCGTCCCACTCGATGGACTGCGCGAGGGTTTGGCGAGCGGCTGGCTTCCGAACAACCCGCGGAGACGGAAGCCCGACAGGCCGAAGGTCTCCGACGTGTAGCGCGCGAGCACCTCGGGGACCTGCCGCCACAACGGCCGCATCACGTTCGGCTTGGTGGTCTTGCCGAGCATGCTCCTTGAGCCGCGCGACCTGCTCCTCCGGCTCCAGGTGGGCCGTCGCGCTGAGCGCGGCCGTGAGCAGTGCACCCGGCGCTGGTGCCGATCAGCAGACGGGGCCGCATGCCCACGTTCGGCCAGAGCCGGAAGCAGGACCTCCAGCGCGCCCACCTGGTACGCCGAGCGAGCGCCACCCGCATCGAGCACCAGCGCCACCTGGGTCGCGTCGCTCTCCGGTGTACTGGCCTGCACCCCGCGATGCTAGCCAGTCAGTCGGCGACGACGCCGAGCAGCCGCTCCCGGTAGGCCTCGGGCGGCGGTGTCGGCCGGGCTGTCGTCGGGTCGAAGAACACCATCGCCACCCGGGCCCGGGACAGCACGGTGTCGCCGTCGCAGATCTCGGACTCGATCGTCATCGACCGCTCCCCGACCCGGGAGATCCAGGACCAGGCGTCGTACGGCTCGGGACGGAACAGGATCGGCACCTTGTAGTCGACGTCGGTCTGGGCGACGACCATCGAGGGCTCGGGCGTGCCCTCGGGCACGCCCTTCCAGAGCCGCGCGGTCATCAGGATCCGGGCCTCCATGAAGTACTCGAAGTACTTCACGTTGTTGACGTGGCCGTAGACGTCGACGTCGGAGAACCGCACGTGCACCGGGTAGTGGCCGAGCTTGTCGTGCCGCGACGCAGTTCGAACGGTGGACGGCTTTGCCGGTTCCTGCGGCTCGAGGAAGGTCTCCAGCGCCGACTTCTCGTCGGGGGTGAGCCGACGCGGCCGCTCGCTCGAGAACACGTAGGGGGTCAGGACGGTGGTCGCCTGCAGGTAGACGCGTCGCCCCTCGTCGGTCTCGTGGAAGACCTCGTAGGCCAGCGTGAACGACGCCGCCCGGATCTCCGTCACCCAGCACTCGATGCTGACCGGCCGGAACCGGAACGTCAGCGGCGCGCGGAAGTGCACCTCGTGACGTACGACGACCACGCCCTCGGCCAGCTCCCCGGTCTGGGCGGCCGGGCCGTGGGTGCGCAGCATGTCGACCCGCGCCTCCTGGAGGTAGTCGACGTACACGACGTTGTTGACGTGTCCCGAGCAGGTCCATGTCGGCCCAGCGCATCGGGCACTCGTAGACGTGGCGCACGGCTCGATGCTGCCAGACCGGACGCCCGACGACCGGTCAGGGGCGACGGGTCTAGGGTTGGCGAGGCAATCCCCCCGTGCAGATCGGAGTCCCCCATGCCCGAGGCCGTGATCGTTTCCGCCGCCCGCTCCCCCATCGGACGCGCGAACAAGGGGTCGCTCAAGGACCTCCGTCCCGACGACCTGACCGCGACGATCATCAAGACGGCGCTGGACAAGGTGGAGGGCCTGGACCCGAACACCGTCGACGACGTCTACCTCGGCTGCGGCCTGCCCGGCGGAGAGAGCGGCTTCAACATGGCGCGGGTGGTCAACATCCTCAACGGCATGGACGACGTGCCGGGCACCACCCTGACCCGCTACTGCGCTTCGTCGGTGCAGACCACGCGGATGGCGTTCCACGCGATCAAGGCGGGCGAGGGCGACGTCTTCGTCTCCGCCGGCGTGGAGACCGTGTCCCGCTACGCCAAGGGCACCTCCGACCACTGGCCGGACACGCAGAACCCGGTCTTCGGGGACGCCCTGGCCCGGACCGAAAAGACCGCCGAGGGCGGCTCGCCGAGGTGGGGGACTGGCACGACCCGCGCGAGGACGGCGACGTCCCCGACATCTACATCGCGATGGGACAGACCGCCGAGAACGTCGCCCGGCTGCGGGGACTGAAGCGCGAGGAGCTCGACGAGTTCGGCGTCCGGTCCCAGAACCTCGCCGAGAAGGCGATCAACGACGGCTTCTGGGCCCGGGAGATCACGCCGGTCACCACCCCCGACGGCACCGAGGTCTCGACGGACGACGGTCCGCGGGCGGGCGTGACCCTCGAGGCGGTCTCCCAGCTCGACCCGGTCTTCCGCCCCGACGGCGTGGTCACCGCCGGCAACTGCTGCGCCCTCAACGACGGGGCCGCCGCGGTCGTGGTCATGTCCGACACCAAGGCGGCGGAGCTCGGCGTCACCCCGCTGGCGCGGATCGTCGCCACCGGCGTGAGCGCCCTCTCCCCCGAGATCATGGGCCTCGGCCCGGTCGAGGCCACCCGGCGGGCGCTCGACCACGCCGGGATGAGCATCGGCGACATCGACCTGGTCGAGATCAACGAGGCGTTCGCGGCGCAGGTGGTGCCGTCCTACCAGGACCTGGGCATCGACCTCGACCGCCTCAACGTCAACGGCGGCGCGATCGCGGTCGGTCACCCGTTCGGGATGACCGGCGCCCGGCTCCAGAACACGATGCTCAACTCCCTGGACTGGCACGACAAGAGCACGGGCCTGATCACGATGTGCGTGGGCGGCGGCCAGGGCATGGCGCTCATTCTCGAGCGGATCTGACCCGAGCGCGTCCGATCACGCGTCGACGTACCCGGCGAACGACACGCCCCGGAAGGCGGCCAGTCGCTCCGCCTCCGCGTCGAGCCCGGCCGGGGGTTCGCCGCCGTCCCAGATCGAGACCGCGAGCCTGAGCTTCCGTCCGGACGCGCGGGGCCGCCAGCTGCCGACGACCTCGTCCCCCGCGAGGACCGCCCCGGGCCTGCCGAGCGTCCGCCAGAGGTCCTTGCGGGCGGCCGGATCGGGGACGACCAGGTCGCGGTCGCGGCCCTGCAGGAACAGGTCGAACGGGCCCAGCAGCCGCACCACCCCGGAGCCCTGCAGCCCCCGGACAGCGCCGGTACGTCGTCGGCCAGGAGGTCGAGCCGCTGGCCGTCGACCTCGACCGTCTCCACGTCCTCGGGCCACCGCGCGGACACCTCGGCGACCGGTGCGTCGACGTAGCCCGCCACCAGCTTGGGCGTGGCTCGGGCCGAGGAGCCGCAGCACGCCGCGGACGGGGTCGAGGTGCTCGCGGGATCCTCGCGGCCGGCCCGCGCCACCGCGGGATGCGTCGCAGCACGGGTGGCGACGTGTCGGGCTCGAGCTCCAGCCCGGCACGCAGGGCCGCCAGCCGGAAGGGTTGCTCGTAGGCGTGGATGGCCTGGCAGGGCTGGCACTCGCGGAGGTACGGCGCATCCAGCCGGCCGGTCAGCTGCGCGGACATCTCGCCCTTCACGATCGGCTTCGTCGCGATGTCGCGCATCTCGGCCGCGACCACGTCGAGGGCCTCCAGGACCGGGATCCCCGCCGCCTTCAGCGGGCGTGAGGCGTCGAAGATCCGCTTCGCCGCGTCCGCATCGCTCCACGGCGCGGTGGCGGCGGCGACGGCGGCGATCTCCGCGCGCCGGTAGAAGTGGGGGGCGCCGCGCAGGGTCCAGGCCAGGGCCAGGTCCTCGACCGGGATCGACGCGCCCCGGATGGCCAGCGCCCACGCGGCGCCGTCCGGACCGGTGTCCTGCACGCCGAGGTCGAGCACGGCCGCGTCGGCGCCGCTCTCGGCACGATGGAGCTCCTGCGCCCGGACCCGGAACCGGAGCACGTCCACGCGGCTGAACCTCATGCCGTCATCCTCCCCCAGCTCCCGGTTTGGAGCAGAAGCCCTCGAAGCGACATGTGCGTCGATAGACTTGGTGCATGGCCGAGTCAGAGACGAAGTGGCTGGACGACCACCAGCAGCGATCATGGCGCGGCCTGGTGATGGGCATGACCCTGCTGATGGACCGACTCGACGACGACCTGCAGCGCATGTTCGGGGTCTCGCTGGCGGAGTACGAGATCCTGGTCCGGCTCTCCGAGCGCGAGGGACGACAGATGCGGATGGCGCAGCTGGCCGATGCCATGGCCCACAGCCGGAGCAGGGTGACCCACACGGTCGGCCGGCTGGAGAAGACCGGCCTCGTGGCCCGCAACAAGTCGCCCGAGGACGGACGCGGCGTCGTCTGTCACCTCACCGATCGTGGCTTCGACATGCTGGCGCGGATGGCGCCGCACCACGTCAACGGGGTCCGCGCGAACATCGTCGATCTCGTCTCAGCCGACGACTTCGACGCCCTCGGCCGCGTGATGAACACCGTCTCCGACCACCTGGTAGCCGGACACCCCGAGATGGAGATCAGGTGATCGGAGCCGCGTGAGCGGATCCGATCGTTGGTCGGTTGAGCGAGCCGTCAGCGCCTGAGCCTGCGAGGGCGCTGACCGCGTGTCGAAACCCGGTGAGGACGCAGGGCGTCGACCACCGGAGGCCCGATCAGGGCCGCGTGAGTCGCCGGTGCGTCACCCGGTGCGGCCGCGCCGCCTCGGCACCGAGGCGCTCGATCTTGTTCTCCTCGTAGGCCGTCGTAGTTGCCCTCGAACCAGAACCACTTGGCCGGGTCCTCGTCGTCGCCCTCCCACGCGAGGATGTGGGTGGCGACCCGGTCGAGGAACCACCGGTCGTGCGACGTGACCACGGCGCAGCCCGGGAAGTCGAGCAGCGCGTCCTCCAGGGAGGACAGGGTCTCGACGTCGAGGTCGTTGGTGGGCTCGTCGAGCAGCAGCATGTTTCCGCCCATCTTGAGGGTCAGCGCGAGGTTCAGCCGGTTGCGCTCACCTCCGGAGAGGACACCCGCCTTCTTCTGCTGGTCAGGTCCCTTGAAGCCGAACGACGCGACGTAGGCGCGGGAGTTCATCTCGAAGTTCGCGACCTTGATGAAGTCGAGTCCGTCGGAGACCACCTCCCAGACGTTCTTCTGGGCGTCGATGCCGCCGCGGCTCTGGTCGACGTAGGAGATCTTCACCGTCTTGCCCACGTCGAGCTCGCCCTCGTCGGGCTGCTCCTGGCCGGTGATCATCCGGAACAGCGTGGTCTTGCCGACCCCGTTGGGCCCGATGACTCCGACGATGCCGGCGCGAGGCAGGGTGAAGGACAGGTCGTGCATCAGGGTGCGTCCGTCGTAGCCCTTCGCGAGCTTCTTGGACTCGAGCACCACGTCGCCGAGCCTCGGCCCGGCCGGGATGTTGATCTCGGAGGTGTCGATCTTGCGCATCCGGTCGGCCTCGGTCGCCAGCTCTTCGTACCGCTGGAGCCGGGCCTTGCTCTTGGCCTGCCGGGCCTTGGGGTTCGAGCGCACCCACTCGAGCTCCTTCTCCAGCATCCGAGCCCGCTTGACATCCTTCGCCCCCTCGATCTTGAGGCGGTCCTTCTTGGTCTCCAGATAGGTGGAGTAGTTGCCCTCGTAGGGGTGGGTCTTGCCCCGGTCGAGCTCGAGGATCCACTGGGCGACGTTGTCGAGGAAGTACCGGTCGTGCGTGACGGCGAGGACGGCGCCGGGGTACGACGCGAGGTGGTTCTCCAGCCACTGCACCGACTCGGCGTCGAGGTGGTTGGTCGGCTCGTCGAGCAGCAGCAGGTCGGGCTGCTGGAGCAGGAGCTTGCACAGCGCGACGCGACGACGCTCACCACCCGAGAGTCGGTCGACGGGCCAGTCGCCGGGCGGGCAGCGCAGCGCGTCCATGGCCTGGTCGAGACGGCTGTCGAGGTCCCAGGCGTTGGCGTGGTCGAGCTCGGTCTGCAGGTCGCCGGCCTCGGTCGCGACCTTGTCCTGGTCGGCGTCAGGGTCGCCCATCATCATGTAGAGCTCGTCGAGCCGGGCCATCTTGCTCTTGATCTCGCCGACGGCCTCCTCGACGTTCTCGAGGACGGTCTTGCCCTCGCTCAGGGGAGGCTCCTGCTGGAGCATGCCCACCCGGGCCCCGGGGTCGAGGATCGCGTCGCCGTTGCTGGCGTGGTCGAGCCCGGCCATGATCTTGAGCAGGGTGGACTTGCCGGTGCCGTTGGGCCCGACGACGCCGATCTTCGCCCCGTGCAGGAACGACAGGGTGACGTTGTCCAGGACGACCTTCTCGCCGTGGGCTTTGCGCACATTTCGCAGGGTGAAGACGTAATCAGCCATGATCCCCGACCCTACGCGGCAAACCGGCGCGGAACCGATTCGGGGCGACCCCGAAGCGCGGGCCTGGCATGGGGCGGGCCCTGGTCCCGGGCACGCGCCGCTGGCCCGGGTTCGGGACCACATGTCCAGGGTCCCGAAAACAAGGCGATCACGCGTCCAACGGCCGGGATCCGCCGCCTCAGGCGGCGTTTGCCTCGTGGGGCGTCCCCCCGACCAGCGAGCCAAGGCACCAGCGAACGAAGTCGGCGTCGTGCATCACCTGGCGCCAGGTGAACCTGAGCACGGTCCAGCCGTAGACGACCAGCAACGTGTATCGCCGGCAATCGCGGGCGTGGGCCTCTCTTCCTGTGTGGAACTCCCACGAATCTGCCTCGAGCACGACCCGCCGTCCGCTGTCGACGATGTCGGGGTGAACCACCTCGCCTTCGCCGAGCGAGATTCCGACCTGGGGCTGGACCGACAGGCCCGCCTCGATCGCGAGCGCCCGCAACATCGACTCGAACGGGTTGGCGGCCAGGCCAGACGCATGCACTGCCACCCGCCGGGCGCGGGCAGCACCCTTGCCGCGTATCGCTGCGGCGGCATCGACCAGGTCCGCATGCGTGACGTCCCCGTGGCGCAGCGCAGAGTCGGCGACCGCGAGGGCCGGGCCGAACTCCAGGCGCCGAGCGCAGTCGATGACCGTGCGCAACGGCGAGGTGACGAGCCCCTCTTCTCGGGAGAGATCGGCCCAGAAGACGAAGCAGTCGTCCTGCCCCGAGACGCCCACGTTGCGCGGAACCGTGACCCCCGGGAGCAGGTCGCCGGGAAGGCCACCTCCCAGCTCTTGCAACGCCTCGACCGGATCCATCCAGCCGAGCCTGTCACGAACCAGCCAAGGCCGTTCCTCGTCATCCACAGGCCCGGGGGCTAGGCCGCGGACCGCTCGTCGGCCGCTCCGGACTCGGCCACGTCCGGCGAGGCCGTGGCCGGCTGGGGATGGGCCGGCTGCTCCGGCCGGGGGCTCTTGGTGAACTGGCTGGTCCCCCGGTTGAGGTCGTGCCCGACAAAGGTGGCGTCGACGGTCAACGACGACACCTCGATGCCGGCCTTGTTGGTCCAGACCTCGGCGTTGAGCCGCCCGAAGACGACGACCGGGTCACCCCGGCGCAAGGAACCGGCGCAGTGGTCGGCGAGGGTCCGCCAGGCGTTGACGGAGTACCACTGGGTCTCGCCGTCGGCCCAGCTCTCGGTCTTCTTGCTGTAGCGCCGGGGCGTGCAGCCGAGCCGGAAGCTGGCCACGGTCGACTCCCCCGCCTGCCGCACGGTGACGTCGCTGCCGAGCCAGCCCTGGAGGGTGACGAGTGATTCGTTCATGCGAGTGCTCCTTGCCTGATCGGGTTCTTCCGCGGACCAGACTGTGTGGCGGCATCGACAGTCCGCGTCCGACCGGCGAAGGTCTGGGGACAGCCATGACCGGAGGGCCGACTGTGGACGATCAGTGGCCTGAGCCGGACGTCAGCGCCTAGCGCAGCGCCTGGGCAAGGCCGGCGCGGACGGCGGCGTACGCCTCGAGCTCGGCCTCGACCGGCTTGACCACCAGCTCGTCGGAGACACCCCGGATCGCCGCCCGCAACCGCCGGTCGGCCGAGCGCGCCCGCCGCCGGGCGGTCCACGCCACCAGCAGCCGACAGACGAGGGCGAGCAGCAGACCGGCAGCGACCCCGCCGAGGAGCATGAGGGTGGGGACCGGGAAACCGCGGTACGCCGGCGTCTCGGGTGCGGGCAGCTGCAGGTAGCCCATGCCTGCCAGCACCGCCAGCCAGCCGGCGCCGACGACGGCGCTCAGGATCAGCAGCCACTGGAGGGCCTGGACCAGCCCGGCCCACCCGGGGATCCGCTCCACCCCGAGGTCGGTCGCCGCGAGGGCGCCGTCCAGACGGTCCCCGAGGTCGTCGAGGCGGGAGACGGAGGCTGTGCGGATGGCCTGGGTCCAGGGTCGCGCCAGCTCGGCCGACACCTCGTCCGCCAGCGCGCGCACCTCCGTGTCGACCCGGGCGCGCTGCACCTGGGTCGGCTGCGGGACCGAGGTCCGCGACCGCGAGGTGAGCTGCCTCCCGCCCCGGCCCAGGTCGAGGTGGAGGCGTTTCAACGGATCGGGCTTCAGCCGCGACAGCCACGAGGTGACCGGCCAGCCGGTGGCCCGGTTGGCCCGCAGCCGCGTGGACTGTTCGACAGCCCGGACGACGGTGGGGACCCCGGCCGCCTCGGCGAAGGCGTCATCCAGCGCGGCCACCCGACTCCTGGCCAGGGTCATGGGCCTCCCCGAGCCCGTCGCCTCCTTCAGCCTGCGGGCGGCCTCCCTGATGTCGGCGTCCAGCCGGGCCCGGGCCGACTTCTTGGCGGCGACGCGGTCGGTGATCTCGGCGCGGAGCTCCGGGATCCCGGTCCCGGTGCGGGCGCTGGCGCCGAACACCGGCACGTCGTCGAGCCCGTCGGCGTCGAGCAGTCGGCGTACGTCGGCGAGCATCGACTCCCGCCCGGACTCCGGCACGGTGTCGATGTGGTTGAGCACCACCAGCATCACGTCGGCGTGCGTGGCGAGCGGCGCGAGGTAACGGCTGTGGATGGCCGCGTCGGCGTACTTCTGGGGATCGAGCACCCACACCAGCAGGTCGGCGAGCTTGACCAGGCGGTCGACCTCGAGGTGGTGGGAGACCTCGGTCGAGTCGTGGTCGGGCAGGTCGAGCAGAACGACGCCCTCCATGGAAGTGTCCTTGGGGCCGGTGTCGAGCATGGACCCGCGCGTGACCTGGTGGCGGGCGGGGATCCCCAGCCACTCCAGCAGCTCGGGCGCCCCCTCCTCCCCCCAGACGCACGCCGTGGTGTGGGAGGTCGTCGGCCGGCGCACGCCGACCGCCGCCAGGTCGAGACCGGTCAGCGCGTTGAAGGTGGACGACTTCCCGGAGCCGGTGGCACCCGCGATGGCGACCACCGTGTGCTCGGCCGAGAGCCGGAGCCGGTGGGACGCGCGGTCGACGACGCCGCGGGCGTGCTCGACCAGGTCGTCGTCGAGCCGGCCCTGGGCGGCGAGGGACGCGGTGTCGAGCCCCTCGAGGCGTGAGCCGATGCCGGAACCACGGGTGACCAGCTTCCTGGCCCCGTCGAGCAGTGATGTCATTTCTTCGTGTCCCGGGCGGCGAAGCGGAGGTCGTCGATCCGCCGAGCGGCGTCCCGCAGCCGGTCTGGCAGGTCGGAGCCGACCTCGAGGCTGTCCAGAACGTCGGTGTAGCGGCGACGCTCGACATCGAGCAGCTCCCGCACCCGGGTCTCGAGGTCCTTGCGTGCGCGCTCGGCGAGGGTGCGCACCGCCTGATCGCCGAAGACCGCCTCGAGCAGCTTCTGGCCGATCACCGCCGAGCCGCCGGCGATGCCGGCCTCGGCACCCGTGACTCCGGCGGTGTGAGCGAACACGACCACCATGAGCGCGACCGAGAGCCCGTTGACGCCGTAGGCGAGGAACCGCGCCGTCCCGCGCTTCTCCGCGCCCTCGGTGCGAACCATCTCCAGGACGTCGTGCTGCCAGTCGCGGACGGCGCGCTCCGCGCGGCGGCGGAAGTCGCGCGAGGCCCGGCCGAGGTCCTCACCGGCGTCTGCGAGCAGGGCCTGCCCGGCAGACAGGGACTGCCACGAACCCTCGGAGCGCTCGGCGGCCGCCTCGGCGTGCTCGAGGATCAGGGTCTCGAGCCCGGACTCCACGGCCACGGTCACGCGTTCGGCCTGCTGGGGCTTGCCCCGGACCGCGTTGACGATCCGGTCGCGCAGCCAGCCCACGCGGGTCTCGAGCGACTTCAGCAGCTCGCCGGTCCCGACGAACTCCTGCCAGCGCGCCAGCACCTCCCCGCGCAGCAGCGTGCCGTCGGCCGAGGCCTCGCCCACCTGCCGGATCGCGTCGTCGTACGCCTTGTCGACGTCCTCGCGCAGCCGCCGGTGTGTGCTGACCTGCTCGGTCGCGGCGTCGGCCACGGCGTGGGTACGGCGGGCGAGGATGCGGATCGCTCCGTCCAGGGTCTGCTTCACCACCATCGCCCGGGCCTCCGCGTCGGAGGCCAGTGCGTTCAGCCACCCCTTCACCTCGGCGACCGCCTGGGCCGGCAACAGGCCGTCGTCGTCGACCTGGCCCTCGCCGACCACGAAGAGCGGGGAGTCCTTCAGCCCGCGACTGGCCAGCATCCGGGCGAGGTGCGTGGGGACGGTCTCGGCCGCCTCGCGCGGGGTCCGGTCCAGAACGATCGCGACGGCCGCGCTGCGCTCCGCGGCCTGGCGCAGGAAGTCCCACGGCACCTGGTCGGCGTACCGCGCGGCCGAGGTCACGAACAGCCAGAGGTCGGCCGCCGCCAGCAGCTGCGAAGCGAGCGTGCGGTTGCGCTCCTCGACCGAGTCGATGTCGGGGGCATCCAGGATGGCCAGGCCGGCCGGGACCGTGTCGGACGCGACGAGCTGCAGCGCTTCAGGGTCCGTCGTGGCGCGGTGCACGCGCTCGAGGTCGGGGAGCAGGGCATCCTCCCCGAACCATTCCGCGTCGTCGGGATGGTGCACCAGCACCGGGGATCGGGTCGTCGGACGCAGCACGCCGGTCTGCGTGACCGGGCGTCCGACGAGCGTGTTGACCAGCGTCGACTTGCCGGCACCGGTCGATCCTCCGACGACGGCGAGCAGGGGCGCGTCGATCGTCATCGCCCGGGGGATGACGTAGTCCTCGAGCTGGTCGATCATCTCCCGTCGCGAGACGCGCGCCTCCGGCGCGCCCGGGAGCTCCAGGGGCAGGGTCGTCATCTGGAGCGCCTGACGCAGCCGGACAAGGGCGGTCAGCATCGCCGCACCCTCGTCCCGTCCCACCTCGGTCGACGAGTCTTGGGTCATCGGTGCGGCACCACCTGTCCCGGGAAGGCCACATAGGGACGCACCACGTTGATCCGCTCGACGTACGACTGTCCGCGTGCGACGAAGTCGTCGGGAGCTGTGCCGCGCAGGTAGCGATGATGCAGGAACCCGAGCTCGATCAGCGCCTGCTGGTAGTCCTCCATCGCCTGCTCGGCCTGCTTCCCGCCGTATTGCCGCGCGAAGGCCCGGGCCTGACGCCGGGCGCTGAGGTGCACCACCCAGTCGATGTCGGTGGCGGGGATCAGGCCGCGCCGGGCCGCGTCGTGCAGGGCGGCGGCCAGCATCCGGCGCTCCGACTTCCGCCACCAGATGGCCAGGCAGAGCAGGACGATGAACGCGGGCACCATCAGTACGAGGTAGACGCCCACGAACCCCTCGAGCCCGAAGAGCGTTGAGCTGTTCCAGGTGGCGTGGGCGAGCACGGCCAGGAGGTAGCCGACCAGCGGGGACAGCACGCGCACGGCCCGGCTCCGGGAGGCGACCGCGATGCCGACCCCGATGCCGACGAACGAGGTGAAGAGCGGGTGGGCGAAGGGGCTGAACAGACAACGCACGATGAAGACGCCGGTCACCGCTTCGGTGCCACCGGGGCCCATCCCGTCGGTGCCGTTGTAGGCGGCCGCGAGGTAGAGGATGTTCTCGACGAACGCGAAGCCGATGCCGACCATCCCGGCGTAGACGAGCCCATCGAGGATCCCGTCGAGCTCGGCCCGGCGCCACCACAGCAGGAGGATCAGGAAGAGGCCCTTGCTGAACTCCTCGGTCACCGGGGCGACGATCGCCAGGCTCTGGGCCTCGGTGAAACCGACGAAGAAGCCGCCCAGCCCCTGCAGCAGCAACGCCGCGGCGGTCGCGACGAATCCGCCCCAGAGCAGCCCAAACGCCAGCAGTCTCCTCGGCTCGGGTTCGTAGCGGTCCAGCCACAGGTAGGCGCCCACCAGCGGCCCCACCGGCAGCGCGGCCAGGCCGGTGGCCAGCACCATCTCCTTCGGGGCGCCGGAGAGGGCGATCATCACCAGGATCGGTAGCGCGCCAAGGCACACCAGCACCGTCACCACGACGGTGAAGGCGATGCTGTTGCGGCGCGTTTGAGGCATGGCGGAAGCGTAGCCGCAGGTGGCCGGCGGCCCGATCCGGCGGCGTAGAGTTGGCCGCGTGACCGAAGAGACCACGCCCGAGACCGCGCAGCCCAAGACCGAGTCGCACGATCCGAAGGTCCCGGAGGCCTGGAAGGCCTTCATGCGCACCGGCTGGGGCGAGCGTGAGCTCGACCTGCCGCCGCACCCGATCACCGAGTCCGCCGCCGCCCGTCGCGCGCGGCTGGCCGAGGCCTTCCCCGGAGAGCGGCTGGTGCTCCCGGCCGGGACCTACAAGGTGCGCGCCAACGACACCGACTACCGCTTCCGCCCCGACACCGCCCACACCTACTTCTCCGGCAACCAGACCACCGACGCGGTCCTGGTCGTCGAGGGCGACTCGTCGGTGCTCTACGCCCGGCCGCGGTCGTCGCGCGAGACCGACGAGTTCTTCCGGGACCGGCAGTACGGCGAGCTGTGGGCCGGCCGCCGTCCGTCGGTGAACGAGATGTCCTCCTCCCTCGGCCTGCCCGTCCGGCACATCGACGAGCTGCCGTCCGCGCTGGAGGGCTCGGGCAAGACCCGCGTGCACCGTGGAATCTCGTCCGCCGTCGACGGCCTGGTCACGGCGGACGAGTCACGCGACGAGGACTTCGCCCGGGTGGTCTCGGAGATGCGCCTGCTCAAGGACGCCTGGGAGGTCGGCGAGCTGCAGGAGGCCTGCGACATCACCACCCTCGGCTTCGAGGACTCGGTGCGCGAGTGGCCACGGGTGCTCGAGCACGGCGAGCGCTGGATCGAGGGCACGTTCTTCCGTCGCGCCCGCGCGATGGGCAACGACATCGGCTACGACTCGATCGTCGGCGGCGGCAGGCACGCCACGACGCTGCACTGGATCGACAACTCCGGCCCGATCACGCCCGGCGAGCTGGTGCTCCTCGACATGGGTGTCGAGGGACGCAACCTCTACACCGCCGACGTGACCCGGACCCTGCCGGTCGACGGCCGCTTCACCGACCTCCAGCGCGAGCTCTACGACCTCGTGTACGCCGCGCAGGAGGCCGGCATCCAGGCGGTCCGGCCGGGCGTGGACTTCCGGGCCCCGCACCGGGCAGCCATGGAGGTCCTGGCCCACGGGTTGGCCGACCGCGACCTGCTGCCCGTCTCCGTCGACGAGGCCCTCTCCCCCGACAGCAAGGTCTACTCGCGCTGGACCCTCCACGGCACCAGCCACATGCTCGGGATGGACGTCCACGACTGCGGCCGCGCCTCGGACGAGGCCTACACGGAGGGCCAGCTCGCCGAGGGCATGGTGCTGACCGTGGAGCCTGGCCTGTACTTCCAGGAGGACGACCTGCTCGTTCCCGAGGAGCTGCGCGGCATCGGCATCCGGATCGAGGACGACATCCTGGTGACGGCCGACGGCTACGACAACCTCTCGGTCGCCCTCCCCCGTACTTCCGCCGACGTCGAGGCCTGGATGGGCAACCTCATCGGCGGCTGAGCTCGCCGCGAAACGGCACCAATCCGGACACGGCGCGGCGCCGAATGACGAGTTGAGGCGTGCGTATCGGAGCGCGCGTCCCTGATGCGTGAAGAGGAGGCTCGGTGCGAAGGTTGGCCATCCTCCTGACCGTGGCCGCCGCAGCGGTCGCGGCGTTGAGCCCGGCCGTCTCGTCCGTGTCGTCCTCGTTCGCGGACTCGTCCGAGTCGTCGTACCAGCTCCTCCAGATGAACCTGTGCCTGTCCGGGCAGGCCGGCTGCTACAGCAGCGCCACGTACACGGCCATCCTCGACGAGGCCACCGAGCAGATCGCCGACCAGGACCCGGAGGCGGTGACCCTCAACGAGGTGTGCAGCGCCGACGTCGCCGAGCTGGCCCGGCGCACCGGCTACGAGCTGAGCTTCGCCGCCGTTGACTACGGCGGCAGCCCACTGCCGTGCATCGACCCCCGGGGCCGGGGCCTCTTCGGGATCGCCGTCCTCACCAAGGACGAGATCAGGACCGTCACAGGACCGGGCGTTCGCCGTCCAGGCAGACCCCGAGGAGCGTCGGTGGCTGTGCGCCACCACGGACGAGCGCGATCACCGTCTGCACCGCGCACCTGAGCACGCGGTACTCGACAGTTGAGCGGGTCGCCAACGACGCCGAGTGCCGTGAGCTCCGCGGCGTGCTGGCCCGACACCAGGAGCGCGGGCACCACCCTCTTCGGCGGGGACCTGAACCGGCAGGATCCTCGTGCGCGCCCCCCACCATGTGGACCAGCCGGGACACGTCGGCCACGCAGTCCCCGGGCGTGCAGCACATCTACGGCAGCACGCCGCTGGACGAGTCCTCGAGCTGCGGTTGACGAGGCGACGTACACCGACCACGACTTCCTGCTCGCGGCTGCGGCCACCGCCCCAGCGGGCTGAGGCTCACCTGCGGACCTTAGGGCCTGCGGTGGTCATTCGCTGACGGCCGAGCGGACCGAGTCGAGCATGGCTTGCTCGCCCTCGCTGACCTGTTGCGCCCCGAAGCCCATGAATCCCCCGTCCTTGGCGGCCTCGGCGGCCGCCTGTGCACTCGCGGTCAACCAGGCGCCGAACGCCGCGGCCTCCTCGGGCGTGGCCACGGTGGCCACGAGCGACTTGACCTCCCGGAGCTCGTCGAGCACCTGCCTGCCCGGCGCCTCGCTCTTGGTGGGCTTGTAGCCCTTGAGCGGATGCTTTCTCTCCTGGGCCATGGCCTGGATCTCCAGCGCAACCTCGGCCAACAGCTGTTCGCGACTCGGAGGATTGGTGGCGGACTTCATCGTCGCCATGGTCTCCTTGGCCGCCTCGATCGGGCCACCTGGATCGGCCAGCGAGATGGCCAGACCAGCCACAAAGGGTGCGCGCACGATCCGGGCCCAATCCTCCTCGGAGAAGTCACTCTTCGTCGTCACGACCGTCTTCCTTTCCAGGGTCCCGCACGGTCTCTCATGCCACCGCAGGCAGGCCGAAAATGTCGCGGACGCTCGGGTCAGTCACCTCACCTGATTCGGGTGGACGCCCACGGACCGTCCACTGGCTCACCCGGTTGAGGGGAGGCCGTTCCGACGAGCACCGGCAAGGGTGTGCGCTACCCGACCGCTCGTCCCGCCCAGACTCGGAGGTCGACCATGCCCCCGATCGGCGTCACCCGGGCAGCGAGCCGTGCCTCGGTCCTGCTGGTGGTCTTGCTGCTGCTCGTCTCGTGCGGCGGCGGTGACGGTGGAGAGGGTGCCCGGCCCACGATCTCACCGACCCGGACACCGACCGCGACGGTTCCGAGTCCGGAGCTGCCCAGCATCACCCGCTCCCCGACCCGCACCGGCAGTCCGGAACGCCCCAGCCCCTCCCGCTCGCCCGAGCAGACCGACAGCCCGGAACAGCCCACTCCCACCCGCTCCCCGGAGCAGACCGACAGCCCGAACGAACCCCTCACCGAGGGAGGCTCGGTGCTACCGACGCAGGACCCGGCCGCCACGGAAACGCTCGTCCCGGACTCGTCGGAGGCGGAGAGTGAGGCGCCTGCGCCTGCGTCTGACGAGGACGAGGGCGTCCCCCCTGGGTGTGGTGGCTACTCGCCGCCCTCATCCTCGGGACCGCCGTCGCCATCCCGCTGGTGGTGCGGTCCCGGCGACGGAACGCTTGGCGCCGGGACCTCGCCGAGGCGGAGGGTGAGCTCGCGTGGTTCGCGCGCGAACTGCTGCCCGCGCTGAGGCAGGTCGGCTCGCGTGAACAGGTGGCCGGCGGGTGGACCGTGGGCCAGACGCGCGTAGCCGCTGCCGAGGACCGCCTGACCGTGCTCGAGTCCACAGCGCCCGACGATGCCGGCCGGCTGCGGGCAGCGTCGCTGCGGGACGCCTCACGGCAGGCGCGCGGACGTATGCAGCAGCACATTGGCGCCGGTAGCGACACCTGGGCCCTCGACCTGGACGCGATCATCGCCGACCTGGAAGTGATACTGCGGCGGGACCGGATCACCTGACTCGACGTGAGCAGCGTCAGCGCGCCATGCGACCCCGTTCCGGCAACGTCAGCGCGAGGTGCCGATGCATACTGTCCCGGGCGGGCGGCTCCCCGTCCGACCCATGCCCCCGTTAGGGGTCGCTCTTTTGGCTCTGACCTGCGCCAACTGGTGGCGTGCGACATGATCGGGGCGCCGATCGGGAACGCCCCTCCGGGATGTCGGAACGCATCCGCCAGGATCTCCCGCTCAGGCCCGCGCGGGATGCCCCGCGTCCTCGGCCGCGATCGCCACGCCGTGGGGTACCGACAGCACGCGTCGCCACGCGCCCTGCGTGCACTCGACAATCGGTGCATACAAGACTCCCCGGTTTCCCCATGGAGCTGAAGTGCACGGATCTTGCCGATAACGGGCCCTCCCGGACCTGCTCATCACGACGTTCCCGTCGGCCAGCCTGCCGGACGGTTCAGCGCTGGGCCTCGTCGCCCCCCTCGGCCGCCCAGAGCGCCGCGCCCACGATGCCCGCCCGGTTTCGCAGCTGCGCGGGGACGATCTCGGTCTCGATGTCGATCAGCCGAAGGAACTTGTCGGCATGCTTGCTGACCCCGCCGCCCAGGACGATGAGGTCCGGCGACAGCAGCCTCTCCAGCGTGCGGTAGTAGGTCGTCAGCCGCTCGGCCCACTCCCGGTAGGACAGGTTCTGCTTCTCCCTGACCGAGTTGGCGGCGGATTTCTCGGCGTCCTCGCCGTCGATCTCCAGGTGACCTAGCTCGGAGTTCGGCACCAGCACTCCGTCGTAGACGAGGGCCGACCCGATCCCGGTGCCGAGCGTGGTGAGGATGACGAGGCCACGGCGACCCGCCGCCGCGCCGTACCGCACCTCGGCCAGGCCCGCCGCGTCGGCGTCGTTGACGACGTGTACGTCGCGCCCGGTCGCGTCGGTGAACAGGGCATCGGCATCGGTACCGATCCAGGCGCGGTCGATGTTGGCGGCCGAGCTGGCCACGCCACGCCTGACGACCGCCGGGACCGTGACGCCGACCGAGCCGTCGCTGTCGGGAAACCTGCCGAGCAACTCGACGAAGACGCCGGCCACCGCCTCAGGAGTGGCCGGCTGCGGCGTCCCGATCCTCACCCGGTCCCCGATGAACTCACCGGTCTGCAGGTCAACCGGCGCTCCCTTGATGCCCGAGCCGCCGAAGTCGATTCCGAAGGGACCCGCGTCCATGCCGCTGATCGTAGTTCCACGAGACCGCGCGGGCTCCGGCACGATAGGTCCGGCACAGGCTCGCGGCGCGGCCCAACCGTCAAGGCCGGTTTGCGTTCGAGGATGCCGAGGGGCTTGTCCCCACCCCCGTGGTGCCACACCCTTGGGTGATACGCCGGCGCAATTGCGACGGCCATCGCCCGGCGGGGAGCAGCCCGTCATGACAGGAGCAAGCCGTGATGACACGGGACCGCACTCAGCTGCTCGGTGCGGGACTCGCTCTCCTCCTCCTGGCGCTGCTCGTCGTCGCCGACGCGTTGATTGCTTCCGACGAGATCGTCCTCTCCCCCCTCTTCGTGCTGGCGCCGCTCATCGCGTGCGCCGTTGTACCCCCCGCAGGAACGGCAGTCGTTGCGGTCCTCGCAGTGCTCGCGGCGGCGCTGGCGGGCTGGTGGAACGACGCGTTCGGCACGGCGCAAAACAACGTGCGGATGGTCAGCGTCATCCTGGTGGGTGTAGCAGCAGTGACGATCGCTGTGGTCCGCGTCCGCCGCGAGCGACGCTTTGCCCAGGTCTCGCAGCTGGCCGAGGTCGCGCAGCGCGCGATCTTGCCGGTGCTGCCAGACCAAGCCGGTCCTGTCGCGATCGCGGCGCGCTACCAGTCCGCCGCGGCGGATGCGCTGGTCGGAGGGGATCTGTACGACTGCTACCACTCCGACGAGCACGTCCGGATCCTGGTCGGAGACGTTCGTGGCAAGGGCATCGCCGGTGTCGAGCAAGCGGCACGAGTGATCCGCGCCTTCCGCCAATCGGCTGCCCTTCGTGCCACGCTCGTCGAGGTTGCCGAGGAGATGGATGACTACCTGTCGGACTTCTTCGGCAACGAAGAGTTCGTGACCGCGTTGCTCGTCGACGTGACCGAGCCCGGGCTGCTGAGGCTGGTCAGCGCCGGGCACCCGGGGCCGCAGCTGGTGCGAACGGGAGAAGCCAGGCTCCTGGACCTACCGAGCGGTCTGGTCTTAGGTCTCGGTCTCGGTCGGCGACCGGAACACGCGTACGTCGAGACGACGGTGCCCTGGTCACCAGGGGACCGCCTGCTGGTGTACACCGATGGGCTCAGTGAGGCCCGGGACTCCCGAGGCGACTTCTTCCCGGTCGAGTCGCTGGACGAGCAGGTGCGCCTGGGCTCGGTCGAACGTGCGGCCGATGAAGTCGTCGCCGAGGTCCGCAGGCACGTCCCGCGAGGACGTCTCGAGGACGACCTTGCCGTCGTGGTCATCGGGCACCTCCCGGATGCCATTCCCACCGACAGCGGCCCGGACGCCCAGGATGCCGCAATGCCCTCCGCACCAGGTGGCGCAGGCAGAAGGCCGACTTTCCAGCAACGCACAGGCGGCGGAATCTCCCGTCGCAGGGCATCGACAACTGGCGAACCCCGCCTGCCAGCTCCTTCGGTCAGACACCCACGAGGCCGCCCGGCACGCGGGAGAACTCCACCAACGCCCGCACGGGGTCACGCGCCGCGGACACCCGCACCGAGGCCGGCGTCCCGAGACCGACGGAACGACTGAGGCATACTGTCCGCGGGTCGTAGGTCAGCCACACAGAGCCGCGCAGCCGTCTCCCAAGTTCTCCGGACTGTACGTGCAACCCCCTGCCCCCGTAGCTCAGCTGGACAGAGCAGCGGCCTTCTAATCCGCCGGTCACAGGTTCGAATCCTGTCGGGGGCACTCATCTGATTGGGCGTTCTGCCTGCATCCAGACGTTCTCGATTCGACCCTCGCCATCGGCCGAGCGGCCTCACGCACCCCAGAGGTGGTGCTTCTGACCCGCGATCTCGGCCCGCCACGCATCCGGCAGGTATCGCTCGGCCTCGGCCAGGTCGGCATGCTTGGGACTGAGCGCGACCAGCGAGCCGGCCCACACCGACCAGGTCATCCCGCTGGACGCGAGCTCCTCCAGATACCCGGGAACCCTCTGCTTCGCCAGCTCGCCGGACCACCCCTGGTAGAGCACATCGACCAGACGGGCGAGAGTCGCACGCTGCTCCCAGGTGCGGGTGTCCTTGGTGACCTCACCGGTGCGGAGGTCGAGCGCGTGCACCTCCATCGCCCACCCTCCCAGCGGGAAGACCGTCTCGGTCACGGCAAGCGCATGTCCTTCAGCGGCGCAGTGCATGGCACACGCGAGCAGCTGCGCGCTCACGTCACCAGCAAAGGTCGCACCATGGGCCGATCCTGACCCGAGCGTGATGATGCTCGCCGCCTTGGCGAACTGGCCGCGGATGCCCCGCTGCGCGAGGTAGTGGCGGGCGTGAGAGGGGACGCACAGGACCAACCGGTCACCCTCGGCATGCTGTACCAGCCACCGCATGGCGGCGGCATCCCGACGGTGCAGCCAGTGGGCGTCATCCGCGGCGAACGGCGCCCACGCGGCCGCGCTGAACTGCGGCAGGGGCACGCCCCCCACCTACCCACCCCCTGAGCAGGCAAAACGCTGGTCCAGACCGTCGGGCGTGACAGGAGCTCAGGGTGTGGCGCCGACGATCACGTAGCTGAATTGGACCTCCCAGGCCCTGGGGTTGTACGCCGATCCCGTCTCGCAGTTGTCGGCGGTGTTGAGGACCCGGAGCCGGATCGTGTAGTCGCCCGCGGGCACTGTCAGTGCTGGCTGCGACACCAGGTTGTTGATGCCCAGGTCGGCGCTCCTGTCGCCGCCGTTGTTCAGGGAGCCCGTCCGCACGGGTGTCTGAGCCACGAGGACGCCGGAGCCATTGACCACCTGGATCCACCGGGACTGGTTGACGAACCAGGCGGGCCCCGTGTTCGCGACGTCCCAATACCCGGAGGCCAGGCCAAGCACGCGACCCGGCTGTCCCAGGTGCAGCGGCCGGGACACGATGTCGGTCGTTCCGCACGGGGCAAGGTTGGTCAGGTTGGCGGTCGCCGTGTCGCCGTACGACGGACCCGGTGCCCCGTCCTGTCCCGGCTCGCCCTGCGGCCCTTCGGGGCCCTCCGGACCTTCGGGGCCTTCCGGACCCTCCTGACCCGGCTCGCCCTGCTGACCGGCAGCGGCCAGCGGCGACCACACCGCGAACTCGCCGGGCGCCTCGCCGAGGGCCGGTGTCTCGGTGGCGACGAAGGTCGACCCGGAGTGCGTGACCACGTCCATGAGTTGGTAGGTCTCCGTTGCAGACCAGGGTCCCTCCCACTTGAACAGCTGTCCGGCCGCGAAGTCGTCCAGCTTCAGGGACCCGTTCCGGACCTTGGCGCTGGTCACCGCCTCGCCGGCGATCTTCGGGGTCGTGACGGCGCCGGTCTGGAGCTGTGGGGTGCCGACGCTGTCCCTGGGCAGGGCCGTGACTGCGTAGGCCCCGCCCGACGTGGCCAGGATGAGCGCCAGCGTCGAGGTGACATTGGCGTAGGTCGGACGGATCGATGGCAGGCGCATGTGGGGTTCTCCTCGCGGCATGGGTGGTGCACATGATGGGCCACGCAAGTGGGGCGGCGGATCAACACGCCGAACGCACAATGAGGGTGAGCGTCAGACCCGTCGCGGGCGTCGGTTGACCAGGTAGACACCGAGCACGACCAGGGCCGACCCGACCAGCAGCGAGGCGGTGAGGGTCTCGTCCAGCAGCACCGCTCCGACCACGACGCCGACCAGCGGCACGAAGAAGATGTACGACGCCGCGCGGCCGGCCTCGCCGGCGGCGACCCGACCGAACCAGAGCGACCAGGCGAGAGCCGTGCCCACGAGACCGGCGAACACCAGCGCGGCGACGAACCGCGGCGACCAGCTGATGTCCGGCCCCTCGACGACCAGCCCCACGACGGTCAGCAGCGCGCCACCCGCCAGGAACGGCAGCGCGACCGCCCACCACGGGTCGATCCGGCCGTCGGTCCCCTTGAAGACGATGGTGCCCAGCGCCCAGGCGAGCGCACTCGCGACGGCGAGCCCCACGCCGGCGGCCGAGACGTGCCCGACGAAGGCCCCGCCGCTGACGACCACGATGCCGGCGAACCCCACGACCAGGCCGAGGATCTTGGGCGCGGTCATCGGCTCACCGAGCAGCCACCACGCCAGCAGTCCGACCAGCACCGGTTGCAGGTAGACCAGGACGGCTGCGAGTCCGGACGGCAGCAGGCCGATCGCCACGGTCTGCAGGCCGAAGAACAGCAGCACGTTGAGCGCCGTGAGCAGGCTGTACTCGCGCCCCTGACCGGCCAGCCGCGGCAGCCCGGTCCGGCGCCAGGCCAGCACCGCCATCACGGCGCCACCGATCAGGGAGCGCAGCCCGGCGAACAACACCGGCGGCGCGGACTCGAGCCCGATCTTGACCGCGGCGAAGGTCGTCCCCCACGCCAGCACGAGGAGCACGATGGCCGCGCGCTCGCGCATCGCGGCCCGGGACGCGGGATCCCCGGCAGCAGTCAGCTCGGAGCGTGAAGCCACGGATCCCTGAGGTCGAGGAAGACCGGCTCGCCGACGGTGAGGGAGTCCATCTCCTTCATCACCTCCTGCATCTCAGGAGGCGGCTCCTTCTGCTCGCCCTCGCGGGCCTCCTCCTCGGAGGTGAAGTAGATCGCCATCGTCCAGGCGTCCTCGTCGTGGCCCACCGAGACGGAGCCGAGGATGTCGGGGCGGAACTCCGACCAGTCGGTCGGATCGCTGGCCATCAGCTCACGGGCGCGGTCCGGGTCGCTCGACCGGCCCTGCATCACCTGCACGAACCCGGCCCTGCCGGGGTCGCCTGGCGTGTCGACCTCGACCGTCGTGCTGTCGTGGAACACCGGCTCGCCGGAGAACAGCCCCGCCGTCTGATCCCACCACTCGGTCTGCTCCGGCCGGTCACTGTTCTGTTGCGCCGCCTCCGGCGACTCGAAGCGGGCGAGGGCGACGAACGTCCCGTCGTCCGTCACTCCGGAGGTGGTGCCCAGCCAACCCG
Source organism: uncultured Actinomycetota bacterium (assembly GCA_963848795.1). GTDB lineage: Bacteria > Actinomycetota > Actinomycetes > Propionibacteriales > Nocardioidaceae > Nocardioides. The sequence goes on along the minus strand of CAWKEX010000008.1, from coordinate 79,469 downwards.
TTGCTCCCGGGGCGACCTCCGCCACCCACTTGTCCAGCTGCGCCCGCAGCGGCGCCGCGTCCGCCACCTTCCCCTGGATCACCTGCACGAACATCTCGACCCTCCCCTTCCGTCTGTCGCTGGAATGAACCTCCCGGCGACGCTACTCCGAAGGTCGCGCGCGGGGCAGCCCTGCTACGGGCTACGGGTCGTCCTCACCAGCACCCCGACCTTGTCGATCCGGTGCTCGGGGTTGTGGAACTCGTCGGACCAGAAGTTGCCTGCCGCGTGGTCCTCCACGGTGGCGCAGGTGGAGAGCGTGATCACCGCCTGCGTCGGCTCTCGCCCCGGATGGCCGGGTACGGCGGCGCGCTGCTCGGCCAGCGAGCGGGCCGACCGGAACGACGTACGCCGGGTCTGCCGGATCTCGTAGACGTAGCGCCACCGGACGGTGTCCACCACGGCCCGCTGCCCGACCCGGAGGTCGGGCAGGAACTCGAACGCCCGCGTGGACGACAGCCGGTGCGCGGTGATCTGGTAGTTCCCGACCCCGCCGGGGCCGACCCCGCCCTGGGGCCCGTGCGGGCTGGCCGCGACGCCGCGGTTCTGGATGGCGGTGCCCGGTGCGTCATCGGTCCAGCCGCGGTAGGGCACGACCCGAAGCCCACTGATGCCGAGTGTCGGGATGTCGAGCCGTGCCGCAGCGGGTTCGCCGTCGCTGGTGCGCGGCCCGGACGGAGTCGGCGACGGGGCGGGCTCGGCGGCCGGCTGCGCGGCTGCGCTCGGCTTCGCGTGCGACGCGCGCTCCCGGGGCTCCGCCTTCACGGCCGGCTCGGCCGCGCAGGCCGACAGCAGCCCGGCGATCGCCAGCGCGAGGGCCGGACGCAGATTCATGCCACGAGCGTACGTCGGCGCGACACGCCCGGCCGCCTCGTCGAGACCGGTGCTACCCGAAAACGAGAACATGTTCTAGATTTGGGCGATGTACGACTTCCGCACGTCAGGTCCGAACGCCGACCTCGCGACGCCATCGCTCGCGAAGCCGCACGTGCTGCTGACGGCAGCGGAGGTCCTCCGGGTCTCCGTGGAGTACCCCGCCTCGTGGCTGCTGGACACGCTCGGTCCCTCGCGAGCGGAAGGAGACGGACGGCCGGTCCTGGTCCTTCCCGGCTTCTACGGGACCGATGGCATGACCAGCCGTCTGCGGGCCCACCTGCGGCGCCTCGACTACTCAGCGCACGGGTGGCGGCTCGGCCGCAACGTCGGGCTCACCGACCGGATCGTCGACGGGCTGCTCGACCGCTTCGACGAGATCGCCGACCGCCACGGCCGCCCCGTCAGTGTGGTCGGCTGGAGCTTCGGCGGGCTGCTCGCGCGCTGGCTGGCCCACCAGCGGCCGGATCGGGCGCGCCAGGTCGTGTGCCTGGGGTCGCCGTGGCGCGAGGAGGGCGAGCGCACCCGCAGCACGGCGATGTTCGAGCGAGCCGCCGTGAAGTACGGACTGTCCGCACGCGCCCGCGAGATCGTCGAGGAGCTGCGCGGCCCGGTGCCGGTGCCCTGCACCGCGATCTACTCCAAGACCGACGGGATCCTGAACTGGCGCAGCTGCGCGCTCGACGAGGGCGAGGGCTGCGAGAACATCACCGTCCCGAGCAGCCACGTCGGCCTGGTGTCCAACCCGCTGGCGCTGGCCGCGCTCGCCGACCGGCTGGCCCAGGATCCGCGGAACCCGGAACCTTTCGAGTGGACGAGCTGCCTGCGCCGTACGCTCGTCGGCATGCCGAGCCCGTCGGCCGCCCGGGGGTGACCGCCATGACCCAGCGTTCCGAGTCCGACGTCGTCCTGACCATGCGCGACGGGGAGTACGTCGCCCGCCTGATGCCGCTCCTGCGCGCAGTGGTGAAGCTGTGGTTCCGCTCGGAGGTCCACGGCGTCGAGAACCTCCCCGCCACGGGGGCCCTGCTCGTCTCCAACCACTCCGGCGGGCTGATGGCGATGGACGTGCCGGTCATCGCGGTCGCCTTCCACGACCGCTTCGGCAGCGAGCGACCGCTGTACGTGCTGGCCCACGACCTGCTCTTCACCGGCTACGCACACGACGTCATGCGGCGGGCCGGGTTCGTGCCCGCGAACCGGGACAACGCCGACGGCCGTGCTCAACGCCGGCGGCGCGACCCTGGTCTTCCCGGGCGGTGACCACGACGCATTCCGGCCCTCCTGGCGACGCAACACCATCGACTTCGCCGGACGGACCGGCTACGTCCGCACCGCGCTCGAGGCCGACGTACCGATCGTGCCCGTCGTCAGCATCGGCGGTCAGGAGGACCAGATCCACCTCTCGCGCGGTGAGATCGTCGCCAAGCTGTTCGGCCTCGAACGGCGGCTGCGCACGAAGTACATCCCGATCACGTTCGGCTTCCCCTTCGGGCTGACCTTGGCCTTCCCGCCCAACCTGCCGATGCCCACCAAGATCGAGACCACGATCCTCGAGCCGATCCGACATTCGCGAGGAGTTCGGCGACGAGCCGGACGTGGCGGAGGTGGATCGCGAGATCCGCTTCCGGATGCAGTCCGCCCTGGACGAGATGGCCGGGGCCCGACGCTTCCCGGTCCTCGGGTGACCGTGACAGGCCGGGTCCGCGCGGCCCTGCACCGGATCGCCCGGCTCCCGTGGCTGGTGCGGACGCTGGTGCGCGCCGGGCTCGTGGCGCCCCAGCGTCCCGACAAGTACCTCCGCAGCCTCGCCGTCGTGCGGCGCCAGGGGGTGACCGCGTTGACCGGGATCGGGCTGTCCGCGGTACGCCGTCCCGACGGCACGGCGCTCGTCGACGAGCGCGGATCGCTCACCTGGTCCGAGCTGGACACCCGCAGCAACGCGCTCGCGGTCGGCCTGGCCGAACAACGCGGCGACCGGGAGGGCGCCGTCGCGATCCTGTGCCGCAACCACCGCGGGTTCGTGGAGGCCCTCGCAGCCTCGACCCGGCTCGGCGCCGAAGCGCTGCTGCTGAACACCGGGTTCTCCGGACCACAGCTCGCGGACGTCCTCGAGCGCGAGGGCGCCGCCCTCCTGGTGTACGACGAGGAGTTCGCGCCCCTCCTCGAAGAGGCACGCGAGCGGATCGGACCGGCCGAGGTCGTGGCCTGGTCCGACCAACCCGGCGAGGCCACCACCGTGGACCAGCTCATCGAGCGCCACCAGGGGTCCCGCCCACCCGCGCCGGACGCGCCGGGCCGAACCATCCTGCTGACCTCCGGCACCACCGGGACGCCCAAGGGCGCACGCCTCTCCGGGGGCGGCGGTGCCGCCTCCCTGGCCGCCATGTTCGACCGGATCCCGTGGCGCGCCGAGGAAACCACCGTGGTCGCGGCCCCGATGTTCCACGCCTGGGGATTCGGCCAGCTCGCGGTCTCGGCGACGCTCGCCTGCACGGTGGTCATGCGCCGGCGGTTCGATCCGGAGGCCACGCTCGAGCTCGTGGACCGCTCGGACGCGACCGGCCTGGCCGTCGTACCCGTGATGATCGAGCGGATCATCGACCTTCCGGCAGAGGTGCTCGACCGCTACGACCTGGGCTCGCTGCGCTTCGTGACCGCGAGCGGCTCCCGGATGCGCCCCGACGCCGTGACCCGCTTCATGGACCGGTTCGGCGAGGTCGTCTTCAACAGCTACAACGCGACCGAAGCGGGACTGATCACCTGCGCGACGCCCGCCGACCTCCGGGCAGCGCCGGACACGGCCGGTCGGCCGGTGGCCGGCACGGATCTGCAGATCCTCGACGACGACGGGCAGGAGCTGCCGGCCGGCGAGGTCGGCAGGATCGCCGTCCGCAGCGACTCCCACTTCGACGGCTACACCTCCGGTGAGACCAAGGCGTTCGCCGCCGGCTACATGGTGTCCGGCGACGTGGGCCGGCGCGACGAGCACGGCCGACTCTTCGTCGTCGGCCGCGACGACGAGATGATCGTCTCGGGTGGGGAGAACGTCTATCCCCTCGAGGTCGAGGAGACACTGAACGCCCACGACGACGTGCGAGAAGCCGCCGTGGTGGGCGTCGACGACGCCGACTACGGACAGCGGCTGGCCGCGTTCGTCGTTCTCGAACCGGACCGCACCACCACCCCGGACGACCTCAAGCTCCACGTCAAGTCGCAGCTCGCCGGATACAAGGTGCCCCGCGACCTCACCGTCGTCGACGAGCTCCCGCGCAACGCATCGGGCAAGGTCGTCAAGCGGGAGCTGCTCGACCTGGACGAGGGCTAGCCCCATGGAGCGGATGGAGGGCGTGGACGCCGGCTACCTCTACCTGGAGACGCCGACGATGCACATGCACACGCTCAAGGTGGCCCTGATCCACTCGACGCCCGCGTTCGACTTCTCGGCATTCACCGACCAGCTGCTCGGCCGGTTGGACCGGTTGCCGCCCTTCCAGCGCCGGATCCTGCCGGTGCCGGCGTCCCTGAACCACCCCCTCTGGATCAGCGACCAGGACATCGATCCGGGACGGCACGTCTTCCACCACCGGCTGCCGGCCACGGCGGGCATGGCCGAGCTGGAGGCGCTGATCGGGCGGATCGCCAGCACACCCCTCGCCCGCGACGTGCCGCTGTGGGAGGTACACGTCTGCGAGGCGCTGGCCGACGGTCGCATCGCCGTGGTCGGCAAGATGCACCACGCTATCGCCGACGGCGCGGCCGCGAACGCGCTGCTGGCCAACCTCACCGACGACGCCCCGGTCACGACCTCACGTACGCCGGCGACGGCCCCCGAGCCGTTGCCGTCATCCTGGCGACAGGTCCGGCTCGCACTCCGCGACGCCGTCGCCCAGCTGTTCACCCTGCCTGCGCTGCTGTGGCACACCGGAGGAGCCGTCCTCCGCACGCTGCGGCACCGTCGGGCGACCCCCACGAACGTGCCGCGCCCGGTGCTCGACGTGCCGCGCGTCTCCTTCAACGGAGCCCTGACCGCGGAGCGATCCTTCACCACCGCGACGGTGCCCCTGGCCGAGATCAAGGAAGTCCGGCGGCGTCACGGGGTGAGCGTCAACGACGTGGTGCTCGCCGTGGTTGCCGGAGCCGTGCGGGCGTGGCTGGACGACCGCGGGGAGCGGCCGTCGCGGCCACTGGTGGCGGGCGTGCCGGTGGCGACGGACGCCCCGGGCTCCGGGCCGCGGCTCGGCGGAAACCGGGTCTCGAACCTGTTCACCTCGCTGGCGACCGATGTCGACGACCCCCATCAACGGCTGCACCTGATCTCCCGGACCACCGCCGCTGCCAAGGCCATCCAGCAGACGCTCGGCCCCCAGATGCTGATCGACTGGGTCCAGTTCGCACCGCCCGCCCCGTTGAGCGGCGTCATGCGCCTCTACTCCCGGAGTCGGACGGCCTCCCGCCATTCGGCCGCCTTGAACCTGATCGTGTCCAACGTCCCCGGCCCGCGCGAGCACGTCACCATCGGCGGCGCCCGGCTGGACGACCTGTACAGCGTGGGGCCGATCCTCGAGGGGACCGGACTCAACGTCACCGCCTGGTCCTACGTGGACCGCATGAACTTTTCGCTGCTGAGTTGCCCCGCCCTGATCGATGACCTGCCATCATTGGCGGCCCGGCTCCGACCAGCCCTGGATGAGTTGTCGACACTGGAGGTAGACGCCGGATGTCAGCGCGGATGAAAGAGTGCGTGGCCCGCCTCGCCGGAGGATCGGTCGTGGTGGCCCGCTACGGGCTCGGGTTCGCCGCCCGCCGGGTCGTGCGCGTCCCGGAGTTCGACGTGATCCCGCAGGGCCGCGTCCTCGACCTGCCGGGCCGGGGACGCACCTTCGTCGTCGACGTGCCCGGCCCGAGTCCGGACGCACCCACGATCGTGCTGCTCCACGCGCTGGGCTGTACGGCGTACCTGAGCTGGGTCTCCGCCCTCGGCGAGCTGTCGCGCAAGTACCGGGTCGTCACCTTCGACCAGCGCTGGCACGGCCGTGGCATCCGCTCCCCCCGCTTCCGGTTCGCCGACTGCGCCGATGACGTCGTGGGCGTCCTCGACGAGCTCGGCATCGACCGGGCCGTGATCGCCGGCTACTCGATGGGCGGCGCAGTCGCCCAGCTGACCTGGCGTCGCCACCCCGACCGGGTCGCCGGGCTGGTGCTCTGCTCGATCGCGAGGAACCTGCGGGGGACACGGCGCGAGAAGCTGTTCTTCCCCCTCCTCACCGCCGCCATGCATCCCCTCTCCGGCTACGCGCTGGCCCGGGTGGAACGCCTGGCCGAGACCCTGCCGGAGGTGCCGTCGGTGGACTCCGTCGATCCCACGGCCTGGGGGGCCGTGGAGTTCCGGAGCACGAGCGCGTGGTCCTTCCCCGAGGTGCTCGGCGAGCTCGGCCGCTTCAACTCCGCTCCCTGGATCGGCGAGGTCGACGTACCCACCTCCGTGGTCGTCACCGAGAAGGACCACACGATCCCCCAGCGACGCCAGCGACGGCTCGCCCAGGCGATCGAGGGCGCGGAGGTCTTCACGGCGCCGGGGGGCCACGCCTCGCTGTTCCTGGACGCGGCGAACTGGGTCCCGGTGTTCCTCGAGGCCGTCGACGGGGTGGTCGATCGCCTCGACACCTCCGAGGAGATCGCCGGCTAGAGCGGTTGGTCAGGCTGACACGCGCCCAAATGCGGAGAAACCCGACGCGAGGTCGATACAAAGGAGTTGGCCCCGCGGAGTATGAGTTCGCGGGGCCTCATGCGTCGCTCAGGCGTAGGCGTCGATCTCCGCCAGCAGCGTCGCCTTCGCCGGCTCCTCCGCGAAGGACACGCGCACGGCGGTGCGGGCCAGGTCGGCGACTCCCGCCTCGTCCAGGCCGAGCAGGTCGGCCGCGATCTCGTACTCCCGGTTGAGGGAGGTGCCGAACATCGGCGGGTCGTCCGAGTTGACGGTCACGGTCACGCCCGCGTCGCGGAACGCCACGATCGGGTGGTCCGCGATCGCGGCGACGGCGCGGGTGGCGACGTTCGACGACGGGCACACCTCGAGCGGGATGCCGGTCTCGGCGAGGTGGGCGAGCAGGGTGGGGTCCTCGACCGCCGTCGTACCGTGCCCGATCCGCTCGGCGCCCAGCAGCCGCAGCGCGTCCCAGACGGTTTCCGGGCCGGTGGTCTCGCCGGCATGCGGGACGCTGCGCAGCCCGGCCGCCCGGGCGGCGTCGAAGTGCCGCTGGAACTGCGGCCGGGGTACGCCGACCTCGGGGCCGCCGAGCCCGAAGCCGATCAGGGCATCGACGCGGTGGTTGAGCGCGTAGTCGAGGGTGGCATCCGCGGCCGGGACCCCGGACTCGCCCGGGATGTCGTAGATCCAGCGGAGCACCAGCCCGAAGTCCCGCTCCGCCGCCACCCGGGCGTCCTCGATCGCCTCGGTGTAGGACTCGATCGGGATCCCGCGGACGACCGACGTGTACGGCGTGCAGGTCAGCTCGGCGTACCGGATCTGCTGGCCCGCCATCTCGCGCGCCACCTCGTAGGTGAGCAGCCGGACGTCCTCGGGGGTCCTGATCAGGTCGACGACGGCGAGGTAGACCTCGATGAAGTGGTCGAAGTCGCGGAACTCGTAGAACCTGCGCAGCTCGTCCGGGTCGCTGGGCACGACGCCCGGGTGCCGGGCGGCCAGCTCGGAGACGATGCGGGCGGAGGCCGAGCCGATGTGGTGGACGTGCAGCTCGGCCTTCGGCAGTCCGGCGATGAACGTGGAGAGGCTCATCCGGCGCAGTCTGTCAGCGGACGAAGACGAAGTACCAGCCGACGGCCGCCGGCAGCAGGGACGACAGCACCCGGTTCCAGCTCCACGCACCGACCAAAGGGGTGGTTGTCGGGAACCCCCGAGGGGAGTCGGCGTTGACAAGTAGGCTGGCGCACGTGAACGAGAGACTCGTCTGGATCGACTGTGAGATGACCGGGCTCGACCTGCGCGCGGACGCGCTGATCGAGGTCGCGGCCCTCGTCACCGACTTCGATCTCAACGTCCTCGGGGATGGCATCGACCTGATCGTGAAGCCCCCCGCCGAGGCGCTGACGCAGATGACCGACTTCGTCCGCACCATGCACGAGACCTCGGGCCTGCTCGCCGAGCTCGACAAGGGCCTGACCCTGGGCGAGGCCGAGGAGCAGGTCCTGGCCTACATCCACGAGCAGTGCGGCCAGAAAAGCCGGCCGCCCCTGGCCGGCAACAGCGTCGCCACCGACCGCGCCTTCCTGGCTCGGGACATGCCCGAGCTCGAGAGCTTCCTCCACTACCGGATCGTCGACGTCTCCTCGATCAAGGAGCTGTCGCGACGGTGGTTCGCGCGCGCCTACTTCCAGTCGCCGGCCAAGCGCGGCAACCACCGGGCGCTGGCCGACATCCAGGAGAGCATCGAGGAGCTGCGCTACTACCGGGAGGCGGTGTTCGTGCCTCCCCCGGGGCCCGACAGTGACACCGCCCGGTCCATCGCCGCCAAGCATGGCGGCTCCCTGACCGGCAAGCTCGGGACCGCTCCTCCCGATGCGGAGGCGGGTGCCTGATCCGGCTACACTTCTCACCGGTTCCGGCCCGTCCGGAGCCGCATGGTGGGCGTAGCTCAGCTGGTAGAGCATCGCGTTGTGGTCGCGAGGGTCGCGGGTTCAAGCCCCGTCGCTCACCCCAGGTCGAGGCCCCGTCCGCGTTCCCGCGGGCGGGGTCTCGCGCAACCGTCCCCGGTCAGGTCGGAATGTGCCCGAACACGCCGTGCTGGAAGTCCTCGAAGGCGCGGACGACCTCGGCCTTGCTGTTCATGACGAACGGACCCGCCCAGGCCAGCGGCTCGCGGATCGGGCGGCCGCCGACGACGATCAGGTCGAGCTTGGGTGACCGGGACTCCTGCGCGCGGTTGGCGGTTGCGGTCAGGTAGTCGCCCGAGCCGAGGACCGCGGTCTGGCCGGTCCGGATCGGGTACTCGTCAGCACCCACCGTGCCGGCTCCGTTGAGCACGTAGACCAGCGCGTTGAACCCGACGTCCCACGGCAGGTCGATGCGTGCGCCCGGCTCGACGGTCGCGTGCACGAGGGTCATCGGGGTATGGGTCGATCCCGGGCCGGGGTGACCACCGACCGACCCGGCAATGACCCGCACGAGCGCTCCCGCGTCGTACGTCGTGAGCAGCGCGACCTCTCCGGAGCGGATGTCCTGGTAGGTCGGCGCGGTCAGCTTCTCCTCGCGTGGGAGGTTCACCCACAGCTGGATGCCGTGGAACAGCCCACCGGACTCGACCAGCCACTCGGGCGGGGTCTCGATGTGGAGGATCCCCGAGCCGGCGGTCATCCACTGGGTGTCGCCGTTGGTGATGGTCCCGCCGCCACCGTGGGAGTCCTGGTGGTCGAAGACGCCGTCGATGATGTAGGTGACGGTCTCGAAGCCGCGGTGCGGGTGCCACGGGGTGCCCTTGGGCTCGCCGGGGGCGTAGTCCACCTCGCCCATCTGGTCCATCATGATGAACGGGTCGAGCTGGGCGAGGTCGACGCCGGCGAAGGCGCGCCGCACCGGGAACCCCTCGCCCTCGAATCCCTCGGGCGCCGTCGTCACCTTCCAGACCGGTCGCGGCTGGTCGCCCAGTCCAGGCTCGGGAAGGCGCGCGAGAACGGTCAGGTCGTCAACGTGGACCGCCGGCATCCTTCGCACCTTCCTCCCCTACCGTCCATGATAGTTGAATCTTGGACGTTTCCCCATGCCGATGACGCACGAGTCGGTCGTCCTACTACGTTGGGTCGGTGAGCTCCTCAGCGAACCAGTACGACGTCGTGGTCGCCGGCGGCGGGCACAACGGCCTCGTCGCCGCCGCGTACCTGGCGCGGTCCGGCCTCTCGGTCCTGGTCCTCGAGCGGCTCGGCCACGTCGGTGGCGCCGCTGTCTCCGCCCAGGCGTTCGCCGGCCACGACGCCCGGCTGTCGCGGTACTCCTACCTGGTGTCGCTGATGCCCGAGCAGCTCATCAAGGACCTCGACCTGGACGTCCGCCTCGCGTCGCGGACCACGGCGTCGTACACGCCGACGCTGCGCGACGGCAAGCCCGGCGGACTCCTCGTCGAGCGACCCGAGGGCCCGGAGACCGCCGCGTCGTTCGAGGCCCTGACCGGCGGGACCACGGAGTACGACGCCTGGCAGGCGTTCTACTCCGACGTCTCCGACCTGGCCCGGGTCGTGGCGCCCAGCCTCCTCTCCCCCCTCCCGACCGAGCGCCAGGTCCGCGACCAGGTCGAGCCCCGGGTGTGGGACGACCTGGTCTCGAACCCGCTCGGCGCGGCGATCGAGAAGCGGTTCACCGACGACACGGTCCGGGGCGTGGTCGGGACCGACGCGCTGATCGGGACCTTCGCCTCGCTGCACGACCCGTCGCTGATCCAGAACCGCTGCTTCCTCTACCACCTGATCGGCAACCAGACCGGCGAGTGGCGGGTCCCGATCGGCGGGATGGGCGCCGTGACCGGCGCCCTCGCTGCCGCGGCGTCATCCGCCGGCGCGGACGTCATCACCTCCGCAGGCGTGAGCAGCATCCGGGGTGGCGACGACGGCGCCGAGGTGACCTGGCACGACGGGATGAGCACCCACACCGTGTCGGCCCGGTTCGTGCTGGCGAACGTCGCGCCGTGGGTGCTGCGGATCCTGATGGGCGACTCCGAGGACGCAGCCACCAAGCCGCAGGGCGCGCAGATCAAGATCAACTTCCTGCTCAACCGGCTGCCCCGGCTCAAGTCCGGCCTCGACCCCGAGGCCGCCTTCGCCGGCACTCTTCACCTGGGCGAGGACTACACCCAGCTCGAGGCGGCGTACGCCGACGCGGCGGCCGGCCGGGTGCCCTCGGTGATGCCGGGCGAGGTCTACTGCCACTCGCTGAGCGACCCCTCGATCCTCGGTTCGGCCGAAGACGGCACCCACACGCTGACCTACTTCGGCCTGCACACCCCAGCCTCGCTGTTCGAGCAGGACCCCCAGGAGACCAAGCGCCTGGCGGTCTCGCGGGCGCTGGCCTCCCTCAACGAGCACCTGGTGGAGCCGATCGAGACCTGCGTGGCGACCGACGCGACCGGAGCGCCGTGCATCGAGGCGAAGATCCCCCAGGACGTCGAGGCCGACCTGGCCATGCCCGGGGGCCACATCTTCCACGGTGACCTGGACTGGCCGTGGGCCCCCAACCGCGCCCTCCTCGACACCCCTGCCCGGCAGTGGGGGGTGCAGACCGACTACGCGTCGATCCTCGTCTGCGGCTCCGGCGCCCGCCGTGGCGGCTTTGTCTCGGGCATCGGCGGCCACAACGCCGCCCAGGCGGTCCTCGCCCTGGCCTGACCTCTACCCCTGGCCTGACCTCTACCCGTCGGCACCGCGTCGATTTTTCGCGCCCAATCCCCGCTGATAGAGTCGGCGTCGCTTCAGCGCGCGCCATTAGCTCAATTGGCAGAGCAACTGACTCTTAATCAGTAGGTTCGGGGTTCGAGTCCCTGATGGCGTACCAGTGTCTTGCGCAGGTGGATTGCCCTTCTCGATCTTGGTCGGGAAGGGCTTCTTCCGTACAGCCCCCAGTCGTGGGTCTCGCCGCCATCGCGATCAGCTCGAAGTTGGGTGCGAACGGGCCGGTCGCCGCGGTGTCGAGGAACTGCCCCAGCGCGTCGCGATCACGGCCTTCTGCCGGACGTGCGCTCGACGTAGGTTCGCGCGGCCCAGGCGAGCAGGCGGTTGATCGCAGGTACGCCGCAGGGCCGCCTTCTGGAGGTGGAAGCCGGCCGCGCGGACGCCGCTGCCGAGCACCTCCTGCGCCGTGGGAAGCCTGCCCTCTCGCTGGGAGAACTTGCGTCGGTAGCGCCTGAAGAGCGTGCCGTGCGCGAGCGCGAGGGACGCCAGTGCCGCCTCCGATGCCTCGAGGAGCTCGGTATCGGACACCACGTCGAACGGCGGGGCTGACACGGGCAGCTGCTCCGGCACCAGGTCCGCGAGGTCACCGACGACCCGGACGCCGCGTCGCTGGAGCTCTCCCACCAGTCCCTCGCCGTACTCACGTGCCCAGGACACGTGCTCGGGCGGAAGCCGAAGCGGCCGCGATTGTTCGACCGCCAGCCGCGCCCTGATCCCGTGCTCGATGACGAAGCGGTACTGCTCCTGGTTCAGCCGGGCGAGGACGGTCGGGTTGAGCCTCCGGATCACCTCCAGCTCGGCCGCACCCAGGGACACGTTTCGCGGCTTCGGCTCACCGACGTCCCAAAGTTCGATCGGCAGGCCGGTGGCCACGGTGAACCGCTCGAGCAACGTTCGGCTGCTTGCACCAGCTGGCGGCACGGTCATGACGTTGATCCGCTCGACCGGGACTGCAGTGCTCCAGGCGTCGATCACACGAAGTGGGTCGTGGCGGATCCAGAACGCCGTGGCGGCAGGCACCACGCTCTGACGAGGCTCGTCGAACGGAGGCGATGAAGTCCCGCCAGGTCGTGGTCCCACCCGTCACCACGTCCTGCTGCCAGGCGGAGACGACGGTCCTTGCCATGTCTCGGATGCCGATCAAGACGTAGACGCGATGGTGATCAAGGCTGCGGACCAGCTTCCTCGCGTGACGTGGCCGGGCCAGTCCGAGCTCCTCCTCCGATACGACGATGCCGCGGCCGGTGTACCCCGCCATCTCCTCCACCAGGCTGTTGAAGGCTCCCGCCACCAGGTCGGCGTCGTCGCCTTGGACCCGCTGGCCGAGGAGGTCGTACGCCGCCAGCCGGTGCGCGCGGTGACGGCCCCCCGGGTACAGCACGCCGGCCTCGGCAAGCGACGCGTCGCGAGCGTCGAGCGCCGCCTGGATGGACGACGTCCCCGTCTTGGGGAGACCGACGTGCACATGGACGTCGGTCATCACGCCGCCCGGCCTCTCGGCGGCGTGCCACCTGCCCTGCGCGTCCACATGGGCGCCAGTCTCGACCCGCCAGGTGCCCAAGGGCATGGGGCTCCAGTCCCGATCGGGCCGGGAACTTGCAAACACGCGCCGCCCATACCGGGGAAGAACCGACTGTGGGCACCGTGAATGGGCTACCTAGCCCAATCGGAGTGACCTGAAGATGCCATTTCGAGCGGATTGGTCGAGCGCAAGACTGTTACCGGCGGCTCGCGCGGTGGCCCACGCGACTTGGAAACTGGGCCAGTCGGCTGAGCCAATGCATGCAGCACACCTAGGGCAAGTCATGACACAGACGTATGAGCCTGGCGTTCGCCGTGGCGTTGACCCACCTCACCCTGAACGTGACGAAAAGGCCGCCGCCAATGCCCACCAAGTTGCCTCGATTGGGGGCCCGACGTGGAACTCACCCGTGAAGAGCTACTGAAGATCGGCCTGCTGGGCGGCGCGGGTCTCGTCGTACCGCTGACCTACGCGGCCGCCACGCAGGCCCGAGCGCTGGACCGTCTCCCGGCGAGCCGGATCCCGGAGCCGTTCCAGGTCCCGCTGACGATCCCGCCGATCGCCCAGCCTGTGCGGAGGGACGCGGGGAACGACTACTACCAGATGACCATGAAGCGGGCCTTCGTTCCGATCCTGCCCGGCTTCCCCAAGACCGAGATCTTTGGCTACGACGGCATCACTCCCGGCCGCACCATCGTCGCCGTACTGGGAAGGAAGGCGGTGGTTCGATACATCAACCGGCTGCCCCGCACCAGTCCTTTCGGTCACCTCAACATCACCTCGGTGCACCTGCACGGCATGGCGTCGGAACCCCCGTACGACGGATGGGCCGACGACGTGACCGAGCCCGGGCAGTACAAGGACTACATCTATCCCAATGACCAGGGCCAGCGGCTCCTCTGGTACCACGACCACGTCGTCCACCACACGGCCCTGAACACCTACATGGGCCTCGCCGGCTTCTACTCGCCCGATCTCAATGACCAGCAGGGCTTTGTCTCGGAGCTGCCCCGCGGCAGGTACTTCGTCCCGCTGATGCTGCAGGACAAGATCTTCTCCAAGGACGGCCAGTTCATCTTCGACGACGGCGGGGCGAGGAGTCTCTACGGTGACGTGATCCTGGTGAACGGCGCCCCCTGGCCGGTCATGCCCGTCGAGCGACGCAAGTACGTCCTGGGCTTCCTGAACGCCTCTAACTCCCGCGGTTTCAACCTGGCCCTCAGCTCGGGCGGGGCGTTCACGTTCATCGGCCAGGACGCAGGCCTGGGACCCGCCCCGGTGGAGGTCGAGAGCTTCCGGATCGGTCCCGGTGAACGGTACGGATTGGTTCTGGACTTCGAGCAGCACCGGATCGGAGACCGGATCGTCCTGGTGAACCGGGAGCTCAAGAACAACGAGGATTTCCCCTCGACCCGTCAGGTCATGCGCTTCGACGTGGTCAGCGACGCCACCAACACCGCCAACAACAAGGTCCCCGACATCCTGATCCCCGACACACCCGACCCCGAACATCCTCATGACCCGATGCCGCTGCAGGCATCCGATGCGGTGCGGACCAGGGACTTCCGGTTCGAACGCTCCAACGGGTTGTGGACCGTCAACGGCGTGACCTGGGAGGAAGGACGCGTGCGCGCCCACCCGGGGCCCGACGACGTGGAGATCTGGCGCTTCATCAACAACTCCGGTGGTTGGAACCACCCCATCCACGTCCACCTGGTCGACTTCAAGATCCTGGACAGGAACGGCCAGCCTCCCTTCCCCTACGAGGTCGGCCGCAAGGACACGGTGTACCTCGGCGAGGGCGAGACGGTGCGGGTCATCGCGAAGTTCGGTCCCAGGCAAGGCAAGTACATGATGCACTGCCACAACACGGTCCACGAGGACCACGACATGATGATCGCCTGGCAGGTCGGCGATGGCGGCGCCGAGCCGATGGCGGTCCCAGCGAAGAACCTGCCCGCGCCACCCCTGTAGCGAGGGCCATGAATCCCCCGCCGCTAGCCGTGCGCGGCGCCCGGCGTTGGTTCGATATCCGGCCTGGCCCATTCGGATGACGTGCCCGGTTCCGTTGGGGTGATTTTCAGTCGGAGACGCTCAACCACATCACGCGCGGGCCGCTCCTGCGCCATCCTTTCCTCTTCACCGCAGGCTGTGCCAACAGAAAAAGGAACCCCCATGCCGCTCTCCGTGCTCGTGGTCGAGGATCGACCCGAGGTCGCGCGCGTCCTGACTTACCTCGTCGACTCCGATGACCGGCTGTCCCTGGCCGGGATAGCGACAGATGGCGTGGAGGCGCTCGAGCACAGTCAGCGCCACTGTCCCGACGCCATCATCTGTGACGTCCAGATGCCGCGGATGGATGGGATCCAGGCGCTGCCGCTGCTGCGCAAGGCATGCCCCGAAGGCGTGATCGTCATGTACTCCTCCGACCCCGATACCGCGAAAGCTGCCCCTGAGCTCGGGGCCGATGCGGTGGTCGACAAGGCGGACGACCCGGCGGGACTGATCGAGCTGCTCGTTGGCTTGTGCGTAGCCAGGAGGCACAGCAACGGCCGGCTCCCGGGCTCATTGCTGGTTCGAAGTTAGCGATGCCGGACGCAACGGAATCCGTTGTTCTCACCTGTCTAGACTGCTGAATCCCGCTCTTGAGCCGCTCTTAATGGTCAGAATGGGCCAGCACGGTTGAACAGTGAATTGACTCGGGAGGGCGATGGTCCGCGGCCGTTCCGGTCGGCACCATTGGACGTGGCTCTTGGGGACGGCGCTTCTAGGGACGGCACCAGGTAGAAACGACATGGATCTGACACGTCGTGACATGTTCAAGCTCGGGGCATTGGGCGCTGTCGGCACGGCCGGCACGGCTCAGTTGCCGTGGGGTGGATTGGTCAGCGCGAAGTCCGCCAGTGCGCTGGCCGGGAGGGACATGCCCCGGCCGTTCCGCAATCGGTTCGTGCGCCCTCCGGTTCTGCGTCCGGACCGGAGCCGCCGCGACCAGGACGGGGTGTGGACCGACTACTTCTCCATCAACGAAACCACTCGGCGAGCGCGGATCCTGCCGACGATGTCCACCCTCATGTACACCTACAACGGGACCTCACCGGGTCCGACGATCAAGGTACGTCGCGGCCGACGCGCCGTCGTACGGGTGCGCAACCAGCTGCCGGACCGGCATCCCACGCTCGGGCACGAGTCGACCACGTCGGTGCACCTGCACGGTTCGGCGTCGCTACCTCAGTTCGACGGGTATGCCAGCGACATCACCGGGCCCGGGTGGTTCAAGGACTACCGGTACCCGAACTTCCAGCCCGCGCGCACGCTCTGGTACCACGACCACGGCGTGCACCACACCGCCCAGAACGCGTACGCAGGCCTCTACGCCCAGTACCACATGCACGACCGGGCAGAGCAGGAGCTCCTGCCGCAGGGCGAGTTCGACGTACCGCTGGTCATCGGCGACGCCGCCTTCACCGCCCGGGGGCAGTTGACGCTCGGCGACGACGAATCCGGCTTGTGGGGCGACGTCATCCTCGTGAACGGCCGACCCTGGCCGGTGATGCAGGTCAAGCGCAGGATCTACCGGTTCCGTTTCCTGGTGGCCTCCATCTCCCGCTCCTACCGGTTCCAGCTCGGAAACGGAGACCCGGTCACCATGGTGGCGACCGACGGCGGGCTGATGCCCAGGGCTCGCCAGGTCAGCCAATGGCGGCAGGCCAGCGCGGAGCGGTATGAGGTGCTGATCGACTTCCGTCGCTACCGGCCGGGTCAGCGCGTGGTGCTGCGCAACCTGTCCAACCAGAACAACCGGGACTTCGACAACACCGACCAGGTGATGGCGTTCGACGTCACTGACGCGCCCTTCTCCAAGCGCGACCACACCTGGAACCAGCTGCCCGACACGCTGGTGAACAGCCACGTGATGGGACTGACCGCAGCGGACGCCACCCGGACCCGGTCGCTGCGCCTGGAACGTCAGAGCGGGATGTGGACGATCAACGGCCGTACCTGGGAGGACGTGATCAACAGCAACTACGAACTCGTGCTCGCCAACCCCAGGCTGAACTCCACCGAGATCTGGGAGATCAGCAACGACTCCGGCGGCTGGTTCCACCCCCTCCACATCCACCTGATCGACTTCAAGGTCCTCTCCCGCAACGGCCGCCCGCCGTTCGAGTACGAACGCGGCCCCAAGGACGTCGTGTACGTCGGAGAGAACGAGACGGTCCGGGTGATCATGCGGTTCGGCCCACACCGAGGTCGCTACATGGTCCACTGCCACAACCTGGTCCACGAGGACCACGACATGATGCAGCAGTTCGCCGTGGGCTGGAACCCAGGTCAACGGGATCCGAACCACCCGATCGATTCGGCCCCCGCCAGGCGCATGCCCGGACGATGACCGGAGGAACCAGGTAGCCAAACGGGGCAATCGGCGGATGTCTGTCCAGCCTCATTCAGCGAACCTTGGGTGACGGACTCCCCAGTAGTCCATGCGCGAGTCCTGTCCTCTGCCTCCGCAGCTGAGGTCGCGCGGCCGCCTCGCCGTAGGCGCGCCGAAAAACGACAGCGCGTCATGCACCCCGATTTGGGGCGGGGTGCGTGTTTCGAGCCGCGGCCCCCACCCGCCCCCACCCGGACGGGTGGGGGCCGCTTCGTTCGTGGGTCGTGCGCGGCATCCGCAGCCGGCGTCCCGCAGTGCGTCACGCCTTTCAAGCCGGGTCGGGCGACCCGTGGCCTTCTGCCAGCCGGCGTTCGGTGACCCACGCCGCGATCAGGGACCGGGAGTTGAAGCCGAGCTTGCGCAGGATGTTCTCCACGTGACCCTGCGCGGTGCGCACGGAGATGACCAACCGTGCCGCGATCTCCGGGTTGGACAGCCCGTCGGCGACCAGGTCGGCTACCTCCAGCTCCCGCCTGGTGAGTGGAGACGGTTTGCTGGGCGTGGGAGGCGGACCCGGGTCGGGCTCCTCCTCAAGCGCGAACCGGACCGCATCGATGCCGAGCTGGGAGCCTTGGCGAAACAGCTCACGGAACCGCTGCTTGCCCAGGAGCTTGCGCGCCTGCTGGAGACCGTCGGACCGGGACGGCGCGAAAGCGAAGGGGTTTCCGGTCTCCGACATGCCGACGACGTCCCAGATGCCCTCGGCGGCACCCAGCAGCAGCGCCGCCCGATCACCCCGGCCCTCGGCAGTCGCGACGCGTCCGAGGGAGTCCAGCCCGACCGCCATGCCCATCCGGTCGCCCAGCTCGCGCTTCAGGACGATGGCCTCACGGAACAGAGCGGTGGCCTCCTCGAGGCGGCCACCTGCCAGTTGTTGCTCTCCAAGCCCGGCCACCGCGAGCGCCTTCATGTGGCGTTCGCCGACCTCGTCCGCCCGGGCGATGCAACGCTGATGCCGGGCGGTCGCCTCCACACTGTTGCCGGCGAAGCCGTGGCAGACGCCAGCAACGAAGAGGGCCAGCAGTTCGCCGGGAAGGTCGGACGCGGCGCCCAGTTGCGCCACCGCTCTGTCGGCCTGATCCGCAGCCGCCACCGGAGTGCCGTCCCAGAGCGCGAGCATTGCGGCCGGGACCGAGAGCAACCCCAGCGCGCGGGTGTCATCGACGGCGATAGCCACCTCGTTCCCTTCGTCGACCAGCTCCCTGGCCCGGCGTCGGTCACTCTGGAGGACGGCGAACCGGGCCGCCAGCGCTAGCGCACGGCCACGCTCCTGCGGCCCCCCGGCGCCCGAAGCAAGTCCGAGGTCGAGCCAGTGGCGTGCTTCGTCGAGCGAACCGGAGGCGGACCAGTAGACGTCGAGCTTCCTCGCCATGACCAGGCCAGCCGCGGCGTCCTCCGCTGACTCGGCGAAGTACTTGATGGCGGCCCGCAGGTTCGTGTGCTCCCGGCGTAGCCGCTGAAGCCAGCGGGATTGGTGCGGCCCGCACACATCGTCGTCGAAACGGGAGACCAGCTCGGAGTACCAGGTTGCGAGTCGCTCCATCAGGCCGCGCAGCTCGCCGTCCTTCTCTGCTCGCTCGAGGCCGAGCTGACGAATGTCGGCGAGCATGCGGTATCGGGTGTGGCCGGGAACGCCTTCCTCGGCGAGGATGACGGACTGGTCGACGAGTGCGCTCATCAGGTCGAGGATCTCGTCGCCGGGCAGATCGTCGGCACCACAGACGGCGGTTGCTGCCTCGAGGTCGCATGCGCCGGTGAACACCGACAGCCGTCGTCCAGAGGCGCTGCTCGGGCTCGGTGCACAGGTGGTAGGACCACTCGACGCAGGCCCTCAGTGACTGGTGCCGTTCGTCGGCGTCCCGGTAACCCACGTTGAGCACCTTGAGGCGTTCGGTGAGGCTGTCTCGCAGTTCCTGTGGCGACAGCGTCCTGATCCTGGCAGCTGCCAGCTCGATGGCCAGCGGGATTCCCTCCAGATCGAGGCACAGGGCGAGGACTGCCGACGCGTTGTCCGGGGTCAGCTCGAAGTCGGAACTTGCCGACGTGGCGCGATCCAGGAACAGGTTCACTGCCTCGTAGTGGGTGATGGCCTCCGGCGTGGCCACGGTCGTCTGGTCGGGGAGGCTGAGCGCCGGGACCACGATGACGGCCTCGCCGGTGAGCCTGAGCGGCCGCCTGCTGGTGAGCAGGAACCGGAGGTTCGGGCAGGTCGCACGTAGTTCCTCCACCAGGACGCTGACGGCGGGGAGGAGGTGTTCGCAGTTGTCCAACACGAGCAGCGCGGCGCGCTCGGCGATGTGGTCGGCGAGAGCTTTGAGCTCGGATGGCCGGTCGACACCCTGCAGGTCCAGCGCCTCCGCAACGGCAAGGCTCAGCAGTTCGGGATCGGCCAGGTCGGCGAGCGACACGACCCAGCATCCCTCGCGGTAGGTACGCGACCCCTCGTCAGCGATCTGAAGGGCGACCCGGGTCTTCCCCACCCCGCCTGTTCCCACGAGCGTGACGACCCCGGACGACGTCAGGCGCTCGCGAACTGCGGCCAACAGTGCCCTGCGGCCCACGAACGAGGTGTAGAAGGCGAGCGTCCCCATGGAGCGCACCCTAGTCGCGCAACCGCGCCGACCGTGTGGCCGGACTGCGCCGGCATCCCTGGCTGTCCTGAAACAGGTAACCGAACCCGTAGGTCGGCGGGTGTCACCCACCATCGTTTCGGCGATGCTCGATGGCAGATCCACAGACCACCGGTGCCGCTCCACCCTCCCCGATGGGGCGGCACCGGTCCGGAAGACCGCCAGGGGACGGATTCCCGCTGATGTCACCTTCGGCAGGTGTCCCGGGGACCTGCCGAGGTGGCACCGGGGAGCCCCTCAACAGAGACGAAAGGCCACCGACCCTGAACACCCGCGCCGCCACCCGATTCACCCGTTCCCTGCGCCAGATTCTGCCGCTCATCGCGGCCCTGCTGCTCGCCGTCGCCGCCCTCGGCGTGGTCACGATCAAGGCCGAGGCGGCCGAGGCCGCACCCACGTCGGCAACGCGGACGTAGACCTGACGCGAGGAGGCCGAGCGGCACGTCACCAACCCTCATCGGTGCCGAGCCGTGCTGGTGGCGTCCGGCCGAAATTCGAAGGAAATTCCTGGTCCACGCGGGGTCACCAGCAGGCCCAATGGGAATACCCTCGATGTAGGAAGCATCCCGCCCGCTACTCCGCCGGTGACGGGACTCGGACCGGACCCGGATCCGGCGGTCTCGCCTGCGCGATGCCCCACGCCAAGTGCACATCCGGGGGCCAGCAAGGGGAGGGGTCGGATCGGTGAGCATCCAGATCGTCATGATGCTGCCCCCGAAAGCAGCCAGCGTGTCCCTCGCCCGGCACTCCCTGGCCGAGGCGTTGAGGATCCCCGGGGTGGCACCGGACTGCATCCACGAGGCGCAGGTGGCGCTGTCGGAGGCGTGCAGCAACTTCCTCCGCCGATTTCGGGCAGACGAGAACTTCGAGGTGCTGATCAACATCGGCGACGCCGAGCTCACCGTGCACATCCTCGACACGGAAGCTGGGCACCCCAGTGACCGCCTGCTGGCGAAGTGGCCGGACATCCACGTTGAGAAGGATCACGGCCTGGCGCTGATGACCGCATTCGCCGACCACGCCAGCTTCGAGTCCGAAGGCGAGGGCGGCTCGGTCCGACTCAAGAAGCGACTCCGTTGGGGTTCCAAGACGGCCCTGCCGCCATCCGGTTGAAGAGGGCGGGCTACTCCTCGACCGAGACCGGCTCGTAGTTCTGCAAGGTGACCCCGTTGCGGAACACGGTGGTGTTCTTGAGGTTCATCCGCACGTGGCCGAGCCCGTGGAACGGGCGCGACGGCTCGCTCCAGATGATCGGGTGGACCCAGAAGTGCACCTCGTCGACCAGGCCGTGCTTGACCAGGTTGAACGCGAGCTCGCCGCAGCCGTAGGTCAGGAGGTTGCCGGCGTGGTGTTCCTTGAGTCGTCGTACCTCCTCGACGAGGTCGCCCACGATCAGCGAGGCGTTCCACTCCAGCGGCTCGGCCAGGGTCGTGGAGGCGACGTACTTGGGCATGCTGTTGACCCTGTCGGCGAACTCCCCCGTGGCCTGGGTCCAGATCGGCGCGAGGCCCTCGTAGGTCTTGCGACCGAGCAGCATCGCGTCGGCGAGGCGGAGCTCGTCCTCGCCGGCGGCCTCCTGCTCACCGCCCTCGAACCAGCCCAGCGCCGGGCCGATGCTCGCATCTGCCGACATCTGGACCGTGATGATCGCCTTGCCCACCGGGGTCCCATCCTCTCGACCGTGTCCATCGAGGATGGCATCCCGAACGGTCAGCTGCACTGCGGGAGCAGCTCCTCCTCGCCCAGGCCGACCATCTCCGGAGTGAGGGTGACGTCCATCGCGCCACAGATCGTGAGGAGGGCAGCGTCGTCGCCGGCCGCCGCCGCTGCTCGAGCGGCCATGGTGGCGGGGTGCGCCAGCCGTCCGGCGACCGTGCGTGCGATCCGGGCCAGCTCCTCCGGCGAGGAGGTGGAGCGCGCGAGGCGGGAGACCGCCTCGAGGCACTGGGCCTCGACCCGTTGGCGCATGGCCGCGATGAGCGGCCCGGCGCGCCGCGCGGCGAGATGGTCACGGTGCCGGCGAACCGCGGACGCGATCAGAGCCTCCGCGCTGGCGACGCTCTCGGCGAGGTCCCCGCCAGTCGCGGGGTGATCCTGCATCGCCTCCACGTCGACGACCCGGACCCCGTCGATGCCGGCCACGGCTGGGTCGACGTTCCGGGGGACGGACAGGTCGACCAGGGTGAGGGGGGCCGCGCGGTCGGACATCGCACGACGTACGCCGTCGATCGTCACCAGCGGCTCACACGCCGAGGTCGTGCAGATGACCACGTCGGCCGCACCCATCAGTGCCGACCAGCTCCGAGAGGGGGCGGGCGTGGGAGGCTCCACCCAGCTGCACCGCCCGGCTCTCGTCCCGGGCCACGACGGTGGGTCGGTGGCCGAGGCAGCGCAGGTGGTTCACGGCCGCCGACGCCATCCGGCCGGAGCCCACGACGAGGACGGTCGGGCCGGCGTCGGCCGTGCCGGTGACGTGCCAGGTCGACGGCGCGGCGGGCCAGCGAGCGGCGTGGTCGATCCCAGCGCCGTCTCCTGGTGCACCCGGGTGGCGACGCCGCACCGCTCCGGCGAACAGCTCGCCGAGCGTGCCGCCGGTGGCCCCGGCGGCGCAGGCCTCCCGGAACGCGGCGCGAACCTGCGACCGGATCTCCGGCTCGCCCACGACCCGGGACTCCAGGCCGGAGGTCACCCGGAACAGGTGCGTGACGGCTGCCTGGCCCACCCGGACCTCCGCGGTGCGCCGTACGGTCCCGTACGCGGAGCCCGCCTGCTCGGCCAGCACGTCGACCAGCCGGTCGGGCTGCGCGTGCTGTCCGGCCGCGTAGATCTCGGTGCGGCTGCACGTGACCAGCAGCACGGCTTCGGAGAACCCGGCTGCCCGGACGGCGGCGAGCACGTCGCCGCGCCGGTCGGCCGGGACCGCGACGCGCTCCAGCAGCGCCAACGGCGCGGTGCGGTGGCTCAGGCCCACCATGGCGACGGTGTTCATCGTGTCCCCCCACAAGGCTTGTTCGGGAGACCACACCAGAGCCTTGCAAAATGCCCGTGAAACGGCCCGTGCGCCCACCCGGATCACTGCAGGGCCGACGTCAGCCGCATGACGTTGTCGGCGTACCGAGACCGCCAGGGCCGCCTGGCCCACTCCTCCTGCCGTGAGCTCGCGCGACTGCATCCGATAGGCGTCCTCCACCTTCCGCATGCGGCTCACCACGTCGCCGCCCTCGAGCATCATCGAGACCTCGTAGTTGAGCCCGAACGAGCGAAGATCCATGTTGCTCGAGCCCAGCACGGCGACGTCGTCGTCGATCGAGAAGTGCTTGGAGTGGAGCACGTACGGCGCCGGGTACAGGTAGATGCGCACCCCGGCCTCGAGCAGCGCGCCGTAGTACGAACACTGGGCGTGGTAGACCATGAACTGGTCACCCTCCTCGCTCACGAAGAGCTCGACCTCGACCCCCCGATGTGCCGCCGTCGTCACCGCGTAGAGCAGTGACTCGTCGGGGACGAAGTACGGACTGGTGATGGAGATCCGGCGCCTGGCCGAGTAGAGGAGGGTGGTGAAGGCACGCAGGTTGTTCTCCGTGGCGAAGCCGGGACCACTCGGGATCACCTGGCAGGTCAGGTCACCACCGGGCTCGGCCGTGGGAGGGACGAGCTCGTCCGTCAGCCGCTCATCAGTCTCGCTGTACCAGTCCGTGGCGAACACGACGTCGAGCGCCGCGACGACGGGACCGGTGACGCGGCAGGTCAGCTCGACCCATTCGCGTCCGACCAGGTGGTTCTTCTCCTTGTCGTAGCCGGGCTCGATGAGGTTCTGCGAGCCCATGAACGCCACCACCCCGTCGACGACGAGGATCTTGCGGTGGTTGCGCAGGTCGGGCCTGCGCAGCTCACCCTTCCGGAGCCCGATCGGGAGCATCGCGCGCCAGGTGATCCGCGTCTCGTCCAGGCGCGTGAGCATGTCCTTGTAGCCCGGGATGCCCTTCGAGCCCAGGTAGTCGAACAGCAACCGGACCGTGACCCCGCGGTCGGTGGCCCTGATCAGGGCATCGAAGAACGGCCCAGTGACCGAGTCCCAGGCCGTGATGTAGAACTGCACGTGCACGAAGTGCTGCGCATCGTCCACTGCCGCTGTCATGGCCTCGATCGACTCGCGGTAGTCCGGGTAGAGCGTCACCTCGTTTCCCTGCGATGCGGGGAGCGCCCCCAGGTTGCGGTTGAGCGTGATCACCGATTCGACGTACGACGATCCGGGGGCGTGGCGCGACGCGTGTCGTCGACGTCCCCCGCCGGATCAGGTCGTTGACCTCTGCCTGCTTCTCGTGCCGACGCCGCCCGATCTGGGTCCGGCCGAGGATCAGGAAGATGGCGAGCCCGACGAAGGGGATCAGCAGGACCAGCAGCAGCCAGGCCATGGCCGAAGACGGCTTGCGATTGTGCGGGATGATCCCGAGCAGCGCGATCCGCAGCGCGAGGTCGAGGGCCAGGAGTCCGGCTGCCACGACAACCGGAAGAGACTGAAGAGCCTCCGTCAGGGCACTGAGCGGGGCCATCGTCATCCGTCGGGCGCCCGGGTCGGGAGTCGCGACACGTGGTTCACCTCGAGGCCGTGGGCGTCGAGGACCTGCATGAGGCCGACCAGATCGTCCGGACCAGCCGCCCGCACGACGAGGCAGACGTGGGCCTCGTCCCCGCCGTGCGCTCTCAGGGCGCACCTCACGACGGGTCCGATGCGTCCGTCCACCGTCAGCTCGTAACGGGCAGGGGTGCTCGACGACTCGGACGGTCCCTTACGTTGCGCGCTCACGCCTGGTCACCCGCGCTCCTGCTCGGGTTCGCCGGGCTCGGTCTCCACGGCGACGCGGCGGACCTCGACCACCGACAGACCGAAGTCGCGCAAGCGGTGCAGGAACCCGTAGAGGGCCGCCTGGTCCTCGAAGTCACCGGTCAGGACTGTCCTCAGCTCCTGGCCCGCCAGGTGGACGTCCGTGAGCTGGTCCAGCACCGACGACGGCACCTCACCTTCCAGCCGGACCTCGTACGTCGGGGCGCCCATCGCCGCTCTGCCTCCTCCGGTTGAGGGACGTGCCACTCATGGGACCCCGCGTCGGGCCACCGCGCCTCATCCCGGGAAGACGATCGTGACCCGGAACAGTGTCGGAGGAGCGCTCCTCAGGAGGCGATCAGCTCGAGCTCTCGGGCGCGGCGTACGGCGGCGTTGCGCCGGGGAACCCCGAGCTTGCGGAGGATGCTCCGCACGTGTGTCCGGACCGTGTTGACCGAGACGAACATCGCGCTGGCGATCTCCTCGGTGGAGAGCAGCTCGGCCAGATGGCCGAGCACCTCAAGCTCCCTCGGGGTCAGCTCTTCCAGCACCGGGGCCGCGTCGTCGAGGGCGGGCTTCAGCGGACCAGCGCTTCGAGCGGTCCGCCGCCGGTGACCGCTGGTCCGGCCCCAGCCACTGATGGCGAGCCAGCAGACCCGCATCGTCCAGCAGCATCTGCTCGGACATCTGGGGCAGCCTCGTGGAACGGCCGCCGGAGGTGCTCCCCCGCTGCCAGCCGCAGGGCACGGTCCACCGCTACCCTGGCGCGGCCCGGCGACCCGCTCCGGAGTCGTGCCGACGCCAGTGCCAGGAGCCCGTTGACCTGGACGTGGAGCGCCGGCGAGGCCTGGAGCACGGCAGATGTGCCGTCGACGTCCAGGTCGTCTCCCCGGGTCAGGGCGAGCTGGACCTCCAGCAGCACGCGTCTCGGCCTCCGCCCGCCCGGACGAGCGCGTCAGGTGCTCCTCGACCAGGCCGAGCTCCCCCTGGGCAAGCGCGACCCGCGCCGCCTCGAGGTGCAGGACATCGGTGGACCACTCGTCGGGCGGCGCCTCTGCGATGGCGGCCTGCACGATCGACAGGGCACGCGGCAGGTGCCCGCGCGCGACCTCGATGCGCGACCGGATCAGCGCCAGGACCGCCCGGGTCACGGGGTCGCCTCCGAGGAAGTGTGACCGCTCGGCCTGCGCGGCGTGCCCGATGGCGGCGGGCAGGTCGCACCGCTCGACCGCGACCCACGCCAGCGCGAGCGAGGCAGCAGACGGGCGTTCCTCGGCGGGCAGGCCGAGCTGCTCCGCCGCGACGAGCGCGTGGCTCGCCAGCTCGGCCGCGTGCGAGAGCCGCCCCCGGAAGCACGCCAGCAGCGCCAGGAAGCCCTCGGACTCGGCGGCCAGCAGGGGTTCGGGCGGGCTCGCCGCGCTCGCGGCCTCAGTCAAGTCCTCCCCAGCGACGGCCAGGTCACCGGCCCGGATGGCGGCGATTCCCTTGCTCGTGCTGACGAGCCCGACCAGCAACGGATCGGGGTCCGTCCGTACGCCGGCCGCTGACGTCAACGCGGTCGCCGCCCGATCCGCCACGCTCACCCGCGGCCTCCGCGTCGTCGTTGCGCGCGCGCAGCGCGTCGAGCACGGCCAGCGCCACCTCGGCGTCCGCGTCAGGCTCCCCGCGCGCAGGGTCGATCGTCTTGCGGGCGCGGGCGAGGTCGCGTCCGCTCTGGGCCGTCTCCCCCTGGACCAGCGAGAGCGCTGCCCGGACGAGCGGCGCCGCGGGTCCGGCGGTCGCGGGCGGCATGTCCCTCAGCCTGGTGCGAAGCGCTCCGGACGATCCGTGCAGCAACAGCTCTCCGAGGCCGTGGTCGACCACGACCCGCCCGGCGGCCTCGTCCCAGGCAGGGATCGCGGCGAGCTGGCCCACCGATTCCTCGATCTCGCCCTGTTCGGCGAACCACTCGGCGGCGACGCGGTGCAGGCGCTCCAGCTCCTGAGGTGACTCGTAGGACAACGTCGCCCGCAGCAGCTCCCGGAAGAAGGGGTGGTACCGGTAGCAACCGGGGCTGCCCGGAACCGGTTCGACGAACGCGTTCTCCCGGGTGAGGAGCGACAGGTTCCGGGCCGCCGAACTGCCGCCGAGTGCCGCGTCGAGCCCGGGACGCACCATGTCGATGATCGAGGTGCTCAGCAGCAGCTGCCTGACCTCCGGGGTCTGCACGTCCAGGACCTCCGCCACGAGGTACTCCGCGATGTTTCCGGTGTCCCCGACGACCTCGGCAACGGCCGCGTCGGTGTCCGCCCGCTCCAGGAGCACGGCGCTGGCGAACCGGAGTCCCACCGCCCACCCGTCGTGCCCGCGCGTTGAGCGCCTGGACCGAGCTCGTCTGGAGCTCCACGCCGGCTGAGGCGAACAGCTCGGACGCCTCATCGTCGGTGAACGCGAGGTCGCGCATCCGCAGCTCCGCGATGGTGGCGTCCAGCCGGTAGCGGTAGAGCGGCAGCAGGGGGTCGCTCCTGGTCAGGAGGACGACCTGGAGCCGGTGACCGCTGTGCCTGAGGAGGAAGTCCAGATCGCGACCCACCGCGGCCGAGACGACGTCGTGACCGTCGATGACGACACGCAGTCGTGATCCCTGGCCGGCCACGCGGGAGGCCAAGGAGGTCAGGATCTGTGGGTCGACCCTCGGTCCCGTGTGACTGAACTTTTCGGCCGACGTCTCGACACCCAATGACTCCAGGCACCCGACGAGTCCTTGCCAGAAGCCTTCGTCGCGGTCCTCGAAGGTCACCCACGCCGTCTTGTCATCGGCACCGCACGAGGAGATCCAGTCGGCCACCAGCGAGGTCTTTCCATAGCCGGCCGGTGCGCTCACCAGTACCAGCTGGCGCTCGTCCGCTGCCTCCAGCCTCCGCAGGAGCCGGGGGCGCCGGACATGGAACGCTCCCACGGAAGGTGTCCCGATCCAGCCTGGGGTGGGCGCGACCGGTCGCGAACCCTTCTGGGCCGCTCGGCCACGATTTCGAGCCGATTCATCGGGCATGCTGACGACCTTCCCCCTGAATTCGCGATTGGGACTGCGCCCATGTTCGGCGGCCGGCCTGGCCATCGATCCTCGCGATCAGGAGCAGCCCATCCACGGTAGTCAGCGGTTTTGCTCCCTGTCATGACCCGAACTGACTAGGTGGACTAGTGAGCGTAGCGGGTCATCGCCTCCGGGCGGCGCAGGTTGCCTGAGCCTGTGCGGCGCAACGAGGTAGAGCCCTCATCACGGCTCCGACCCACGATGTCCGACCTCGTCGGAGGTCGCGCGCACCGCGGCCGAGAAGCGACCGTGGTCCAGCTCGGTCTGGTCCGCGTAGGCAGTTGCGAAGTCCGCCATGGCCTCGTCGAAGGAACCGCTGCTGCCCAGGTAGGCCGCGATGGCGATCCGGTCTCCTGAGCGGGCGTGACCGCGGGCGAGCGTCCAGCCGCACAGCTGCCCGTAGATCGCCGTGCCTGCGGGGTCCTGCCGGCTCAGGTCGGCGGAGACCTTCCAGTCCCAGAGCTGGCGGACGTGGAAGTCCCGCGCCGCACCATCGAGGGCGGGGATCCGGGTCCAGCCGAGGAAGACGTCGGAGCTCGCCTGCAACAGCTGCTGCCCCGCGACCACCCGCTGACCGTGGTTGTGGAGCTTGCTGCGACCGGCGAAGGGTTCGAGCACCGACTCCGTGGCCTCCTTGAGCTGCAGCACCAGCGGCTCGTCGTCGACCCCCAGCATCAACAGCGCCCAGGCCCTGGTCCCGACACTGCCGACGCCGACGACCTTGCGTGCCGCGTCGGCGTACCGGAACTGCTCGAGGAGGTGTCGCCGCGAGCCAGGGAGGCTGCGCCGATAGCTCCGCAGGGCCTCACGGACCACCTCCTCCAGGACGAGGTGTGCCTCCCGGTCCAGAAGCTCGGAGACGGGCACCAGGAGTGGTGGGTCGCTGAGGAACCTGCGCCTGCCCCCGACCACCCCGGTCAGCTTCGATGTCGCTCGGACGCTGTCCTTGCGCATGGCCTTCTCGACCAGACGGTCGAGCGCGCGATGGGCCTTGGACCCGGCGGAGGAGCCCCAACGGGCCCGGATGTCGGCAGGCGGTCATCCGGGAGTACCACACGTCGAGCAGCCCGGCGGACGCGAACTCGCGCATCGCCGTTCGGTAGGCGCGAGACGTCGCCACCACGATCTTGCGGCGCTTCCGGTCGCCGTACCCCCGGTCCCGGGCGGCGATCTCCACGCTGGTCACCAACCGCTTGACGTCCCACTCCCACGGCCCCGGCAGCGTCTCGTCGAAGTCGTTGAGGTCGAAGACCAGGGCCCGGTCGGGCGAGGCGTACCCGCCGAAGTTCGAGAGGTGGGCATCACCGCAGAGCTGGACCCGGATGCCGGAGACTGGCGTCGTGGCCAGGTCGGAGGCCATGACCGCCGCACTGCCGCGGAAGAACGCGAACGGCGACTCGGACATGCGTTCGTTGCGCAGGGGCAGCAGCTCCTGCAGCCGTGACCTCGCCTGGTCGGACAGGATCCGGACGGGATCGGGGCGGTCGCGGGGCGGGACTCCACTCGCCGTGGGCCCGCCGAGGCACTGCGGATCGGGCGCTGCGGCCCCGCTCGGCGCGCTCGGCACGGCTCGCCGTACTCGTCCGGCCCGTGCGGCCACGAGGCCACGGCGCTGCCAGTGCTCGAACGCCGCTCAGGCCAGGGCCTTCGCCTTCAGCTGCTCGAACTCAGCCGGGGTGATCGCGCCTCGGTCCAGCATGGCCTGAGCCTTCTCGATCTGCTCCGCCGGTGACGAGCCCGCCACCTGCCGGATGTACTCATCCTGCTGTTGCTTGGCCGTGGCGACCTGGCGGGCTGAACGCTCCTGCATGCTCTTGCCACGCGTGATGAGGTACACGATCGCCGTGATGAACGGCAGGAAGATCAGCGCGATGAACCACACCGCCTTTGTCACCGCCTGACGCGTCCGGGTCGCGGAAGATGTCGGCGATGATCGAGAACATCACCATCAGGTAGGCGATGAACACGAAGCTGACGAAGCAGAACCACAGGACTTCCCAGAACGACATTGTCAGGCCTTTCTCGTAAAACTTTGATCCGTCGGCCCAGTCTCGGGAGTGGATCACGTCGGCCCGCCTCACCTGCAACGGATGACTCGCGGTGCGGGTCCAGGTCGGCGTCGCTTCGTCAGCGGCGAGCCTTCACTTCCGAGCCGTGGACGGTGAGCGCGAGGATCAGGACGACGTCGAGCGCGATCATCATGAGTGACCAGACCGGGTAGGCGGCCAGGAACGCGACGTTGACGATCGCGCTCAGCATGGCGGTCGCCACGCCGACGGCGCGCGCCCACACCTGCCCGCCGAACACGCCCAGCCCAGCGGCGACCAGGACGGCACCGCCGATGAGATGGACCCAGCCCCACGCGGTGTAGTCGAACTCGAGCACCAGGCCGGATGAGCCGACGAGGTAGTACTCGTCGTTGAACAGCGCCACCAGTCCCTGGATGGCGTGGAAGGTGCCGAGCAACATCATGATGCACGCCCGCGAACCCGATCCATCCCACCCACCCCGAGTAACCCTCAGACGCCTTGGGGCACGGACCCTGCCTGCGCACTCTGAGACATGACGAAACCCTCCTCGACGATCAGTGGGTTTCGAGCCTGCTCGCGTTGACGCCGTCCCGCCTCATCCCCGAGGGATGAGGGAGGGACAACGTCACCGCGGAACAGGTTCTGTCACCCGCGCGCTCAGCTCGCGCGGAACGTCTTGACCGGTGAGAACCCGCTCTGGATCGATCCGGTCCCCGTGCCCGAGCGCACCCTGAACGAGTAGCTCTTGCCGCGAGCCACTGCCACCGGCCCCGCGCCGCCGAACACCATGGATCTGGCGCTCGTGTTGTTGCGCCAGGTCTTCCAGGGACCGCTCGCGACGCGGTACATCACGTCGAAGCGGTTCCCGGTGTTGGTCCCCGCGGCCGCCCACTTGACCGTGAAGTTGAGCCCTGCAGGGGCGGGCAGCGTCTGCGGGGCAACCCTGACCGTCCCCCTCATGCCGGATTCGGGGTTCCGTGCTCCGTGCAGTGGTAGGCGAAGGTCCCCGCCGAGAACTTACGGGTGAAGTTGAGCGTTGGCCGGGCCGCCCCCGAGTCGAAGAGCCCGTCGTCCTGGGTGACGGTGTGCTCCTCGTTGCGGCGGTGCCGCGCCAGTGGATGCTGCCGGCCACGGCCGACGTTTCCGCGGGCGGGCTGAAGGTCCTCGCCGTCGGTCGCATTGACCGTTCTTGGTGGCCGCGGCCACGGGGGACGCGGCGAGCAGGCCCGCCGCGACGGCTCCCGCCGCGAACCCCGTGACCAGCCTCTTTCGGTTGTGGTGCATGTCCCGTCCTCCCATCGTCTGCGTTAGCTCATCCGAGATTCCGGACCGCAGACTTGGCCGGGCCCACCGATCCGGCGCGGTCTCGCCCGTTCAGGGTGTGCAGGCTGGCGACGCGGAAGCGACCGTCCAGGGCCCTGAGCTGACCAGGCCTGAAGGACACGTTCCAGCGGTTGCCGTTGACCGTGGCCCGCTTCTCCACGACGCGGATGGGTTCTCCCGCGTCCCTGTCGACCAGCCTGACATGACGCGCGGTGGCGTCGAACGTGCGCCCGGTGGCCCTGAACCAGGCGGGTCCGGTTGGCGCGAGTGATCCTCTTGGGCGAGACGCTGCCCACCTCCCACTGGGCCGAAGCCCCGGAGCAACCGATCGCCGGGCCGGGGGTGTCGACGAGTCCGTCGACCAGCATGGCCTCCCGCGGCAGGACCGCGACGTGGCCGAATCCCGTCGCGTGACCGTCGCGCAGGAGGGCGCGCCGGAGCTCAGCCTGGTTGAACGGGTTCTCGTCGTCGTTGCGCGCGGGGCGGAACGGCGACGGGTAGCGCTGCCACAGCTGGCCGGGCTTGGCACCGGGTCGGCGCTCCACCCTGACGGCGCGCCTCCCCTCGAACCGCACCGAGTTGTTGGCCTCAGCGCGGAACTCGGCGGAGTCGATGAAGGACGGCGGATCGCCCGCCCGTTGGCCCGGTAGGCCCTGAACGGGACGACGATGTCGCCGTTGCGGAGCGCGCGCGGTCGTCCCTGGTAAGGCGAGGTCGTCCACGATGACGGTGTCCGTGCCGGACGGCCCGGTCACGCGGACGCGGTCACCGGGACGGATGTCCGGCGTGTGGCCCACCCAGCAGTCGCCGGCGACGGGGGCACCTTCAGGCCCGTGGTTGACCTCGAGCGCCCATCGGGAGCCTCGCGGCGTATCCTCGGCGAAGACCTGGCCGCTGGCGGTGCCGATCACCACGCCGTTGCGCCGGACCTCGACGGTCAGGTTGTCGAGTTCGTCGTGACCGAACGTCGCGACGAAGTCGATGTTGTGGAAGACCGTGATGTTGTGGGCCGGCGTCCATGTCCACGACCGTGCCCTCGGCGGGCACGGTATTCAGCGCTGTGGGGGCGAGCGAGGCGACCCCTGCCGCCACCGCCGTCTTCGTCAATCGTCCGCGGGTGGTCCCGCGCTTCGCCTTTCCTTCTGCGCTGTTCCGTTCACGAGTCGCACCTCCAGGTACACGCACCCGGTCAAGGCCGGGACTACCTGGGATGGTGCGGACGCCCCGTCACGGGGACGTGAAACGGGTGCCGCGAGCACTCGCGGCGCGTCTGGTCTCAGGGCGACGAGACGGTGTAGCTGTCGACCGTCTGCTGCCCGATCTCCTCGTCGGTCCAGGGGAAGTGCACCCACTCGCCCTTGCCGAAGATCCGCGTCTGGTCCTCCGACCACGGCGAGGTCGGGTCCTCCGACTGGCCGTAGGTCAGGATCGTGCGGGCGTCGACCCCACCGCCGGCCAGGAACGAGATCGCCTGGATGTGCGACGAGCCGTAGGTGATCGGGCGGTAGTGGTCGGTGTTGTCCTCGGGCCAGCGCGAGGCGAGGGCGTTGGCGTTGCCGACCGAGTCGCCGGTGCCGCCCCCCAGCGCGATCGGCGACGCGCCCCGGTCTCCGGCGACCTGGAGCGAGCCCCACGTCGCGTCGAAGGGGATGCCCCGCTCGCGCAGGGAGTCGATGGCGTCGGCCATCGCCTGGCGGACCAGCGGGTTGAGGGTGTTGAGGTCCCGCGGCGTGGTCAGCGGCTCGGCCGGGTCGAACGGCGTCCGCCACACGCCCTGGTCGGGCAGCCGGGCCACGAACTCCTCGAAGATGTGGGTGCCCCGCGAGTTGCGCTCCGACCGGCCGTCCCAGTCGTGCAGGACCTCGCAGGCCCGGGTCTCCCCGGTGGAGTCGCAGAGGGTGTCGAGGTCGCCGTTGGCGCGCATCACCTCGGCGGCCATCAGCCGGTTCTCGTGCTCGTGGCCCCGGAAGGTGGCCGGCGACTCCAGCTGGTCGGGTGCGAGCTCGTCGGTCGCCGGCCAGCCGGTCCTGGATGTAGCGGTAGACCATGCGGGTGCGCATCGTGCGCTCGCACCGCTCGCAGCCGATGATGTGGTCGTACCCCTCGAGCCGCTCGTCGGGGTTGGGCAGCCAGTAGGAGTCGTTGGCGTTGGCGACCCAGTCGCGCCGGATGGCGTACGGGCAGGTTGCCCGGGCCGAAGACGCCGGGCCGGGAGGCGTCCTCGTCGGTGCCCCACTTGCAGCCGGACGAGGCGCGGGTGCCGTCGAGACCCGGGCAGCCCGGCGAGGCCGTCGAGGATCCGGCCGGTGGGCGTCATGCACTGCTCGGCCATCTCGTCGGTGACGTTGGGGACCACGGAGTGGTCGGCGTAGAGGGCGTCGCCGTTGCGGTCGGCCGCGGTGGTGTTGACCCACGGCATGCCCGCGGCCTTGTCCTGGCGGCGCGAGCAGGTCGCGCACGTCGGTGGCCTTGCCCATCTGCAGGAACGTGTCGACCGTGCGCAGGTGCTCGGCGTTGGCGTCCCGGATCGCCCAGACGCTCGCCACCGACCACGGCATCAGCAGCGCCGGAGCGTCGGCAACGTAGCCCTCGGAGGTGCGGTAGAGGTCCTCCTTCACCTTGCCCAGCGAGCCGTCGTCGCGTCGCACGGTCACGGTCACCTCACGGCGCTGCAGCTCCTGCGGCCCGCTGTCGGTGAGGTACGTCGTCGGGCCGGCGAGGCGGTACTCGTACGGCGTGAAGCGGTAGGCGGTCGAGACGGTGTGGCTCCATGCCACGTCCTTGTTCCACCCGATGTTGACCACCGGGGAGCCGATCAGCGAGGCCCCGGCGACGTCGTACCGCCCGGGGATGGTCAGGTGCTGCTGGGTGAACCGGTAGCGGCCGCGCCACGGGAAGTGCGGGTTGCCCAGCAGCATGCCCTTGCCGGTGGTGGTGGCGTCGCCGCCCAGGGCGGTCGCGTTGGACCCGAACGGCGCGGACGGGTCGCGGCCCAGGCCGGCGAGCAGCTCGTCCCGGTCGACCGAGCTCGCGGTCGGGTTGGGGATCCCCGGGTCGTCGGGCGACGGGGGGTCAGCGTCGACGATCTCCTTCACGAACACCCCGCTGGAGGCGAGCAGGTTGGCGATGTAGACGCCGTACCAGAGGTCGATCGGACGGGCCTCCTGCCGGAGGTAGCCGGCGCCCTGGCACTCGGGGTCGCTGACCCCGGCGCGGGCCGACCCGTTCGAGATAGCGGTTCACTCCCGCCACGTAGCCCCGGACCATCTCCTTGGCCTGGGGTCCCGGGCCGCGGTCCTCGTCGGCGAGCAGCTTCTCGACGATCTTGCGGTTGTGGAGGTCCTGGACGAAGGCGTCCACCTGGAGGTTCGACGCCTCCAGAGTGACCTGGTCGTTGTAGCGAGCCTCGGGTCCGAACCACCGTGACCGCTGGGCCCGGGCGGTGACCAGGGTGTCGGCGAGGGTGCAGATCGACGTCTCGGCGGCGGCGTACCCGCTCCCGAACCCCAGGGAGCCGAAGTTGTCGGCGGTGACGTGCGGGATGCCGTGGCTGGTGCGCGTGATGGTGGCGGAGTAGCCGTCCGACTCTGCGCGAGCGCTGGTGTTTTGCTGTGCACTGGCCCCCTGCGTCGAGGTCGCGATCGCGGTGAGGGGCACCAGGGTCGCGCAGGCGAGCAGGACGGTCAGACGGTTCCGGGGCATGTCAGGTCAACGTGCGACCCCGGCCCGAAGTTATGTCACCGGGTCATGTCAGAGGTACAGCCCGGTCGCCTCGTCGCCGAGCCGGTCGGAGGCCACGGCGTGCACGTCGCGCTCGCGCATCACGACGTAGGTCTCGCCGGCCACCTCGACCTCGGACTTGTCCTCCGGGTCGAAGAGCACCCGGTCGCCGAGCCTCGACCGCCCGGGCGTGCGGACCCACGGCGACCACGCGCGACCAGGCGAGACGGCGCGCGCCCATGGCCGCAGTGGCCGGGATCACGATCCCGCCGCTGGACTTGCGCTCCCCGGCGTCGGCGTCGAGCTCGACCATGATCCGGTCGTGCAGCATCTTGATGGGGGTCTTCGGAGCGGACACGGGACGCTGCTCAGCGAACGGCCTTGCGGACCACCACGAACAGCGCGACGAACCCGGCGACCACGCCGACGGTCTTGAGGATGTTGTCGGTGCGAGGGGCGCCGGTGCGGGCGTCGACGAAGTGCGCCTTCACGCTGGTGACCTCGCGGCTGACGATCGTCTTGGGGTGCACGCGGTAGAGGAGCTGGTCGATGGTCTGCGCCAGCCGCTCACGGGTCTCTTCGATCTCGTGCTCGAGGGACGTCTGGTTGGTCACGCGGGAAGGTTACCAACGAGGCGCGGGTCGAACCCGAAGGGCAGCTCCAGCCGGTGGGCCCGCATCAGGTCGTCGTCGGTGAGGACGTCGTACGTCGCTCCGTCGGCCACGACGATCCCGTCACCCAGCACCACCGACCGGGGGCAGAGCTCGAGGGCGTAGGGAAGGTCGTGGGTCACCATCAGCAGGGTCACGTCGATCGAGCGGAGGATCTCGGCGAGCTCGCGCCGGGAGGCGGGGTCGAGGTTCGACGAGGGCTCGTCGAGGACCAGGATCTCGGGCTCCATCGCGAGCACCGTGGCCACCGCGACCCGTCGCCGCTGGCCGAAGGACAGGTGGTGGGGCGGCCGGTCCGCGAAGTCGGCCATGCCCACCCTGTCCAGCGACTCCATGACCCGGCGTTCGAGTGCGCTCCCCTTCAGCCCCAGGTTGGCCGGGCCGAAGGCGACGTCCTGCCGGACGGTGCCGAGGAACAGCTGGTCGTCGGGGTCCTGGAAGACGATGCCGACCCGGCGTCGGATCTCCTGGAGGTTCTCCTTGATGACCGGGAGACCGCTGACCTCGACCGAGCCGGCACCGCCGGTGAGGATGCCGTTGAGGTGGAGCACCAGGGTGGTCTTGCCAGCGCCGTTGGGGCCGAGCAGGGCGACGTTCTCGCCGCGGTGGACGTGCAGGTCGACGCCGTAGAGCGCCTGGTGGCCGTCGGGGTAGGCGTAGGCCAGCCCGCGGACGTCGAGGACCGGGGTGCTCATCGCGGCAACGTCCCGGTGTAGCCGCGCGAGAGCATCGCGAGGTGGACTCGTTCGCCCCGCTCGTAGGAGCGGATGAACAGGGCGCCCAGCGCCCGCGCGAGGACCGGCCAGTGGCGCGGCGAGCGCGGGTCGTAGCCGCGCGAGCGCATCGCGGTGAGCATCCGTCCCATCTCGCCGGTGACCACGTCGAGGTAGCGGATCATGAAGCCCATGATCTGCACCAGCGGATCGGGCACCCGCAGCCGCTGCAGTCCCCGGAGGACGTCGTCGGGCTCGGTGGTGGCGGCCAGGGTCAGCGCAGCGAGGACGCCGAGAGTCCCCTTCATCAGCAATCCGGCCGCGGCCACGAGCCCCGGTTGGGACACAGTCAGTCCGGCGAGCTCGGTGCGCGGCCCGGTCGCGATGAACGGCAGCAGCAGCGCGAAGACCACGAACGGCACCTCGACCACCATCCGCCTGGCCAGGTAGGCCGGGGGCACGCGGGAGGCCGCCACGACGACGAGGAGCAGGGCCGCCCAGCCGGCGAAGGCGGCGTACAGGTCGACGGGGGTGGCCACCACGACCAGCATGAAGACGACCAGGGTCGCCAGCTTGAGGTGTGCGGGAGCCCGGTGGATCACGCTGTGGCCGTGGTAGTGGAGCTTGTGCCCGTGTCCGGCGCCCATGCTCAGCTCCGGCTCTCGGCGGGCTCGTCCGACGCGTCGCGACGCCGCAGCGCCCGGAAGAGTCCGAACGCGACGCCCAGGACCAGGACGGACCCCGCCACTCCGGCCAGTCCCCCGCCGAGACGCTCGTCCTCCACGCCCCGCGTGGAGTAGTTCGGCGAACGGGCCGTCGGCCGCCGCGGAGTCCTCGGCCCGATCAAGGAAGCCGACCTGCTCAGCGACGTGCTCGAGCCCGTCGGCGTGGCCGCTGGCGTAGAAGCTGCCCACCCCGGCGATGAGCAGGGCGACCACCAGTCCGGTCAGGAAGAACGTGCGGGACCTCATGCGCCCGCCCCCTGCCTGATCTCGAGCTGACGGGCGGCCAGGGCTCCTCGGGCGCCGTAGACGAGGTCCGGCCGGACGGCGACGACGCTCCCGACCACGAGCCCGGTGATCGCGGCCTCGCCGAGGCCGATCACGAGGTGCCACGAGAGCATCGCGGTGAGCACGGTGTCGAGCGCGACCGGCGCGGTGCCACCGACGGCGTAGATCGCGGTGAAGGCCAGCGCAGCCGCCGGCACGCTCACGAAGGCGCCGATCGCCGCGGCCGGCGCCACCGAGGTGGTACGACGCGGCAGCACCGCCCGCACCCCGCGGAACACCAGCCATCCGACCACGACCGCGACCAGCGCCATCAGCGTGACGTTGGTGCCGAGCGCGGTGATGCCGCCGTCGGCCATGAGCAGCGCCTGGACGAGCAGGACCACGGTGATGGCGAGGACCGCCGTCCACGGGCCGGCGAGGACGGCGGCCAGGGTGCCGCCGAGGAGGTGGCCGCTGGTGCCCGCACCGACCGGGAAGTTCATCATCTGGCCGGCGAAGACGAACGTCGCGACCAGCCCCGCCATCGGTGCGGTGCGGTCGTCGAGCTCGCGCCGCGCCCCGCGCAGCGCCAAGGTCACCCCCGCCACCGCGACCGCGCCCGTGGCGAGCGAGGTGGTGGCGTCGATGAAACCGTCGGGCACGTGCATGCGGGCTCCCGTGGGGCCGGTAGATTTCGAGACGGTCGCTGAGCGACCTCCTCAATCCAAGGATTGAACGACCAGTGTCAGACCCAGCCTATGTGTGTGCACATTACAGTCAAGGAGCGAGATGAGCACTGCCCGATCGAGAGCGACCGTCTCGACCGGGGTGACCAGGCGCCCGACTTCACCCTCGACACCGACACCGGGGACCAGGTCACCCTGCGCGACCTGCGCGGCCGCAAGGTCATCGTCTACTTCTACCCGGCTGCGATGACGCCGGGCTGCACCAAGCAGGCGTGCGACTTCACCGACTCCCTCGAGTCGCTGCGCGGCGCCGGCTACGAGGTGCTCGGGATCTCACCGGACAAGCCGGAGAAGCTGGGCAAGTTCCGCGACCGCGACGCCCTGACGATCACCCTGCTGTCCGACCCGGACAAGACCGCGATGAAGGCCTACGGCGCGTTCGGGGAGAAGAAGCTCTACGGCAAGGTCGTCGAGGGAGTCATCCGGTCCACCTTCGTCGTCGACGAGGACGGGCGGATCGAGCTCGCCCAGTACAACGTGAAGGCCACCGGCCACGTGGCCAAGCTGCGTCGCGACCTGGGTATTGAGCCGAGCAGCGACGCGTGAGGGACGAACGCGGCGCGTGGGCTCGGCCAGGTTGAGCAAGCGACGCGACTGACGAACGAAGTCGCGCGAGCGCGTCGAAACCCTGCACCGGTGCAGGGCGGCAACCACTGTGCTGAACCACCCGGCCTCATAGACTCGGCGGTTCAGCGCCCGTAGCCCAACAGGTAGAGGCACCAGGTTTAGGTCCTGGACAGTGCGAGTTCGAATCTCGCCGGGCGTACACCCGAGTCAGGCGTCTGCCCCCAATGCGGTCGCGACGGCGGGGGCGATCTCGCGGAGCGCCCTCCCCCGGTGGGAGATCCGATCCTTCTCCTCGGCGGTGAGCTCGGCTGAGGTGGTGCCCGCGTCGGCGTGCTCGTCGGCGACGAAGAGGACGTCGTACCCGAACCCGCCGCTGCCGCGCAGCTCCCGGATCACCCGGCCGTGCATCTCGCCGTGCACGACGATCTCGCCACCCTGGGGGTGGCAGAAGGCGACCGCGCAGGCGAAGTGGGCTCCGCGGCGCTCGTCGGGCACGTCGTTGAGCTGCGCCAGCACCAGCTCGTTGTTGCGGTGGTCGTCCTTGGGAGGCCCTGCCCAGCGCGCGGACAGCACGCCGGGCATCCCGTTCAGGGCGTCCACGCACAGCCCGCTGTCGTCGGCGAGGGTGGGCAGTCCGGTCGCGGCCAGGCCGGCGCGAGCCTTGAGCAGCGCGTTGCCCTCGAAGGTGGGTTGATCCTCGACGGGCTCGTCGTACGCCGGCACGTCGTCGAGACCGACCACGACGATGCCGGGCGCGTGCTCGCGCAGGATCCGCTGCATCTCCGCGAGCTTCGCGGTGTTGCGGGAGGCGAGGAAGACCCGCGTCTCGTCAGGCTCGACCACCGATCAGCCCTCGAGTGCCTCGCCCTGCAACCGGGTCAGGTCGGCGCAGCCCTTCTCGGCGAGGGCGAGCAGCGCGTCGAGCTCGGAGCGCTCGAAGGCAGCGCCCTCCGCCGTGCCCTGCACCTCCACGAACTTGCCGTCGCCGGTCATCACGACGTTCATGTCGGTCTCGGCCCGGACGTCCTCCTCGTACGGGAGGTCGAGGCGGGGTGCCCCGTCGATGATGCCGACGCTGACTGCGGCGACCGATCCGGTGAGCGGCTCCCCCTTCAGCGCGCCGGCGCCGCGGAGGTGCGCGACCGCGTCGGCGAGGGCGACGTACGCCCCGGTGATCGCGGCCGTGCGGGTGCCGCCGTCGGCCTGGAGTACGTCGCAATCGAGCACGATCGTGTTCTCCCCGAGCGCCTGGTAGTCGATGACCGCCCGCAAGGACCGGCCGATCAGCCGGGAGATCTCGTGGGTGCGGCCGCCGATCCGACCCTTCACCGACTCGCGGTCCGAGCGGGTGTTCGTGGCAGCCGGGAGCATGGCGTACTCGGCGGTGACCCACCCGAGACCGGAGCCCTTCCGCCAGCGCGGCACCCCTTCCGACGCCGAGGCCGCACAAAGCACCCTGGTGCCGCCGAACTCGACCAGCACCGAGCCGGCGGCGTGGTCGAGCCAGTGGCGGGTGAGCTTGATCGGGCGGAGCTGGTCGTCGGCGCGGCCGTCAACACGGGGGGTCAGAGTCATGGCGACGACCCTAGGGCACCTCCGGCTACTTGAACTCGACCCGCAGCAGCCGCATGATCCCTAGAGTCAACGGGAGGATCAGCCAGATCGTGCCCGAGGTGACGATCTGCGCCCATTCCTCGCCCGTCGGCTGGTAGTCGCCAGTGAAAAGCGGCAGCTGGGCGGTGTTGAACTCGATCCAGGGCGCGACCTTCTCGAAGGTCTCGCTGAGGAACCCCAGGAAACCAACGACGGTGGGCAGGATCAGGCTGTAGACGAAGTAGGCGACGATGGCGGCTGCGGTGTTCATGAGCAGCATCCCGATGGCGAACCCGATGAAGATCCCGATCAGGTTGGCGAGCACGAAGCCATTGAAGGCGAGGTTGGCGTCGAGGGACCAGTCAGCCGGGTTGCCGCCGAGTGTGCCGAGCAGGGTGCCGATCACGGCCATCAGCGCGGCGAGGATCATCACCGCCACCCCCAGCGCCACACCGGCGATGAACTTGGCGATCACGACGCGGGACCGGCGTGGCTCCAGGGTGAAGGTCACCAGGCCCGTGCGCTGGCTTGCCTCGGCGGTCACGAGCATGATGATCAGGATCGGCAGGAACGAGCCGAGCACGGCTCCGGCGATGCCCAGGATGTCGATGTAGTCCTTCCCATCGTCGGGCGCGACGAAGGCATAGACCGTCACCACGACCAGGGACAGGGCCACGATCGAGATCGTGAACCAGCGGCCGGCCCGGGTGTCGAGCGACTTGCGGAGCTCGACCTTCGCCAGGCGGCTCATCGGGACCGGCGGGGTGGTCGAGAGGTCCAGCGGGGTCCCTTCGATATCCGTTGCGGTCATGCCTGCGCTCCTTCGGTGACGAGGTCGTCGCGCTGGGCGTCGTTGGTGAGCTCGAGGAACAGATCCTCGAGGCCGGCGGCACCTGAGCGCAGGTCGGTGAGAACGATCTGATGCTCTGCCGCGGCGCGGCCCACGTCCACGGTGGCACACCCGACACGCAGTCCCTCACCCGCGGCCGTGGCCGTGAAACCCTGTTCCTCGAGGATCCGCGCCAGCTTGTCGTTCTCCAGCGAGGTGACCAGCGTGCTGACGTTGGTGTCCATCGCCAACAGCGACCCCTTGTCACCCTGGGCCACGATCTTGCCTTGGCCGATCAGGATCATCTCATCGGCGATCAGCTCCACCTCGTTCAGCAGATGGCTGGAGAGCAGGACGGTGCCACCACGATCGGCATACCCCTTGAGGAGCCCGCGCATCCAGCGGATCCCGGCGGGGTCGAGCCCGTTCGCCGGCTCGTCCAGGATCAGCACCGACGGGTCCCCTAGCAGCGCGTGGGCGATACCGAGCCGCTGCTTCATGCCGAGCGAGTAGTTCCGCAGACGGCGCTTCGACTCCACCGGGGAGAGGGACACCAGGTCGAGCATCTCGTCGACTCGCGACTCCGGCAGGCCCATGGTCTGGGCGCCGATGGTGAGGATCTCCTTGCCGGTGCGCCCGGCGTGCTGGGCGCCCGCGTCGAGCAGCACCCCGACGTGTCGTCCGGGGTTGGGGAGGTCGTGGTAGAGGTGGCCGTCGATGGTGACACTTCCGTGGGTGGGTGGCGTGAGGCCGACCATCACCCGCATCGTGGTGGTCTTGCCGGCACCGTTGGGACCCAGGAACCCGGTCACCCGGCCCGGCTGGCAGGTGAAGCTGATGTCGTCGAGTGCGAGGAAACCGCCGTACGACTTGGACAGTCCGTCGACCTTGATCATGGGCTCCATCCTGCACCTGCCCTGGTCAGACCTCGAACATGGCGCCGGCGGTCGCGAGCGCGATGTCGCCGTCGTACGTCGTCCGGGCCTCGGCGAGGGCGTCCTGCGGGTCGCCCCACGGCGGGACGTGGGTCAGCACGAGCCGCCGCGCCCCGCTGCGCGCCGCGGAGTCGCCGCCCTCGGCGCCCGTCAGGTGCAGCTTGGCGGGGTTCTGGTGCCGGGAGGAGAACGAGGCCTCCGCGAGCAGCAGGTCGACGTCTGCGGCGACGGCGTCGAGCCCGGCACACGGCCCGGTGTCCCCTGAGTACCCGAGGGTTCGCCCGTCCGCGGTCACCCGGAGCCCGAACGCGGGCACCGGGTGCTCGACCTCGATCGGCTCGACCACGAACGGCCCGAACCCGACCTTGCCGTCGTAGACCCGGAAGTCGAACTCCTCGTGCATGCCGGGGTCGGGCGGCAGGTCGTAGGCGCGCGCCATCCGGTCGGCCGTGCCGATCGGGCCCCACACGGGGATCCTCGGCTGGTGGCCGTCCGGGTGGAACCGCCGCAGGACGTAGTAGCCGGTCAGGTCCAGGCAGTGGTCGGCGTGGAGGTGGCTGAGGAAGACGCCGTCGACGGCCAGCGGGTCGACGT
Organism: uncultured Actinomycetota bacterium; assembly: GCA_963848795.1. Taxonomy (GTDB): domain Bacteria; phylum Actinomycetota; class Actinomycetes; order Propionibacteriales; family Nocardioidaceae; genus Nocardioides. Next base: position 36,904 of record CAWKEX010000008.1, on the reverse strand, counting down.
AGCGGTGGAGCGCGCCGAGGGCGCCGCTGCCCAGGTCGAGCAGGATCCGCCAGGTGCGACCGTCGTGGTCGGCCTCGACGAGGTAGCAGCTGGCCGGCGAGTCCGGGCCGGGGTAGGACCCGGAGCAGCCGACGACGGTGAGCTTCATGCCAGTCCGCCCGCGAACTGGGAGGCGGAGACCAGCTCCGGCCCGAGGAAGCGCTGGCCGTGGGCCTCGAAGTCGCCCGGGGTGCCGGTGGTCAGGAAGTGGTACGTCGGCTCGCCACCGGCGCGCATCAGCCCGGTCGTGGCCAGCATCCTGTAGACGTCCTTGGCGCACTCCTCCGCGCTGCTGACGAGGGTGACGGCCTCGCCCATCACCAGCGAGATGACGCCGGTGAGCAGCGGGTAGTGGGTGCAGCCGAGGATCAGGGTGTCCACCCGGCCTCGGTGAGCGGGTCGAGGTAGTCGCGGGCGACCGCGAGCAGCTCCTCTCCCCCGGTGACGCCCCGCTCGACGAACTCGACGAACCGGGGGCAGACGCGGGTCACCAGCTCCACGTGCGGCGCGGCCGCGAACGCGTCGTCGTAGGCCATGGACTCGGCCGTGGCGTGGGTGCAGATGACCCCGATCCGGCCGGTGTGGCTGGCCGCCACCGCGCGCCGGGTGGCCGGGTAGATCACCTCGACCACTGGGACGTCGTACCGCTCGCGGGCGTCGCGCAGCACCGCGGCGCTGGCGGAGTTGCAGGCGATGACGAGCGCCTTGACCCCCCGCTCGACCAGGTGGTCGAGGCACTCGAGGGCGTACTCGCGAACCTCGCCGATCGGCTTCGGGCCGTAGGGCTGCCGTGCGGTGTCGCCGACGTAGACGATCGACTCGTGCGGCAGCTGGTCGATGACCGAGCGGGCCACGGTGAGACCACCGAAGCCCGAGTCGAAGATGCCGATGGGTGCATCGGCCGTGATTGCCGGCACGACACGCAAGGCTAGGTCGTCCGGACGCCTCGCCGTGCACATATACGCAGACGATTGACACGAGATGGTCATCACGTCTTGTTAGCCTCGAAGCCATGCCCCCGACCATCAAGCACGGTCTGCGCTGCCCTCGCGACGCTGGCGCTCGCGGTGTCCGGCTGTGGCACCACCCAGCCCCCGCAGGAGCAGGCGACCCGGGCGTCCGCAGCATTCGCGACCAGCCGCCGCACGGGCCGCCGCCGGGAGCCCGGTGACCCGGGTGCTGGCCGTCTCGATCGACGGGCTGAGGTCCTCGGCGATCACCCAGCTCGGACGCGCCGGCACCCCCACGCTGCACCGCCTGATGGCCCAGGGCGCGTCGACCCTCAACGCCCGCACCGAGCGGGAGATGACGGTCACGCTGCCCAACCACACCGGCATGGTGACCGGCCGCCGGATCGCCGCCTCGCAGGGCGGCCACGGCGTGACCTGGAACGACGACCGGCGCCGGCCACCGACGGTGCAGCGTGCTGCCGGGCACGACGTGTCGTCGGTCTTCCGGGTCGTGCACAACGCGAGTCGCGGGACCGCGCTGTTCGCCAGCAAGACGAAGTTCTCCCTGTTCGAGCGCTCGTGGGACGCCAGCGATCAACAGGTACCGGATGCGCTTCGACAACGCTCGTCGTGGCGCTGATGACGCGGAGGGACCTGCTCGCTCACAACCGCGGGTTCACGTTCCTCCACCTCTCCGCCCCCGACGAGGCGGGGCACGCGCGCGGCTGGAACTCGCGCGGCGTACCGCGACGCCGTCCGGGCCACCGACCGGAGGCTGGGGCAGATCGTGCGGACGATCAACGGACACGCGAGGCTCCGACAACCACCTGGTCCTGCTGGTGACGGCCGACCACGGCGGCGCGGGCACGAACCACGTCGACGCGACGCGGCTGGTGAACTACCGCATCCCGTTCATCGTGTGGGGTCCGACGGTCGCCCGCGGGGCCGGCCTCTACGGCTTGAACCCCGACTACGCCAACCCGGGCGACCGACGGACGAGCTACTCCGACTCCCGGCAGCCGGTCCGCAACGGCGCGGTGGCCAACCTCGCCCTCGACCTGCTCGGGCTGGGCGCGGTCAGGGGCAGCGAGCACGACCGGGCGCAGGACCTGGACTGGAACTGACCCCGGGCCCGGGCGATCAGGCCCAGAGCTGGCCCTCCAGCCGCTCCTCGGCCTCGTCGATGGTGCCCTCGTAGGCACCGGTGGAGAGGTACTTCCAGCCACCGTCGGCGACCACGAACGCGATGTCGGCGGACTCTCCGGCGCGGACCGCCTTCGCCGCCTGGCCGAGCGCCGCGTGGAGGATCGCCCCGGTCGAGATGCCGGCGAAGATGCCCTCGATGTCCAGCAGCTCGCGCACGCGTCGTACGGCGTCGCGCGGGCCCACCGAGAAGCGGGAGTCGATCAGCGACTCGTCGTAGAGCTCCGGGACGAACCCCTCGTCGAGGTTGCGCAGCCCGTAGACCAGCTCACCGTAGCGCGGCTCCGCGGCGACGATCTTGACGTCCGGCTTGGCCTCGCGGAAGAAGCGGGAGACCCCCATCAGGGTGCCGGTCGTGCCCAGCCCGGCGACGAAGTGGGTGATGCCGGGGAGGTCGGCGAGCAGCTCGGGCCCGGTCCCCTCCTGGTGGGAGAGCGCGTTGGCCTCGTTGCCGTACTGGTAGAGCATCACCCAGTCGGGGTGCTCGGCCGCGATGCCCTTGGCGACCCGGACCGCCTCGTTGGAGCCGCCGGCCGCCGGGGAGGACACGATCTCGGCACCCCACATGCCCAGCAGCTGCCGGCGCTCGGCGGAGGTGTTCTCGGGCATCACGCACACGAGCCGGTAGCCCTTCAGCCGTGCCGCCATGGCCAGGGAGATGCCGGTGTTGCCCGACGTCGGCTCGAGGATCGTGCAGCCGGGGCGGAGCTGGCCGTCCTTCTCCGCCTGCTCGATCATCTTCAGCGCCGGGCGGTCCTTGATCGAGCCGGTGGGGTTGCGGTCCTCGAGCTTGGCCCAGAGCCGGACGTCGGGACTGGGCGAGAGACCGGGCAGACCGACCAGCGGCGTTCCGCCGACGGCCGCCAGGAGGTTGTCGAAGCGCAGGCTCAGTCAGCCGCCGGCGACGGCGGGGAGCACGACGACCTGGTCGCCGTCGGCTGATCTCGGCCTCGAGCCCGCCGATGAACCGGACGTCCTCGTCGTTGACGTAGACGTTGACGAAGCGGCGCAGGTCCGTCCCGAGTCGGAGTCCTCGACGAGGCGCTCCTTGATCCCGGGGTGGTTGGCCTCGAGGTCGTCGATGAGGGCGCTCAGGCTGGCCCCGTCGGCGGTCACGGCCTTCTCTCCACCGGTGTAGGTGCGCAGGATGGTCGGGATGCGGACCTCGATGGCCATCAGGTTCTCCTCGCGGACTGTGGGGCTGGTGCGGCGACGACGGCGACCTCTTCCTCGGTCACCTCGCCGTCCTGGATCCTGTAGGACCTGAACTCCACCGGGCCCTCGTTATTCCCGTGCTCCCGGGTGGAGACCAGCACGTAGTGGGCGTTCGGCTCGCTGGCCAGCCCGATGTCGGTGCGGCTCGGGTAGGCCTCGGTGGCGGTGTGGGAGTGGTAGATCACCACCGGCTCCTCGTCCCGGGCGTCCATGTCCTTGTAGAGCGCGAGCAGCTCGAGCGAGTCGAACTCGTAGAACGTGGGGCTGCCGGCGGCGTTGACCATCTCCACCATCCGCTCGGGACGGTCGCTGCCGACCGGGCCCGCCACCACGCCACACGCCTCGTCGGGGTGGTCCCGCTTGGCGTGCGCCACGATGGCGTCGTACGTCTCCTGGTCGATGGTCAGCACGCCCTCCAGCCTAGGTCGCGTCTCAGCTCGTGGAGCGCCCGGCTTGCTCCTCGGACTCTTTCCTCCACGCTGTGGAGAAGCCGGATTTCGAAGGCCCGGATGTCGGTGGTCTCCGGAAGACTTCGTACATGCAGGTGATGGACCACATCGAGGACCTCGACGAGGGCGCGCTCCTCGACCGGCTCGACTTCCTGCATGCCACCGAGAGGCGCACCCAGGCGGAGGTGCTGCAGCTGGCGGTGCAGTTCGCGATCCTGCACGACGAGCACACCCTGGACCCCCGCTCCCGCGACCTGGACGGCCGCGAACGCGCGGTCGCCTACGGCGGCGCCGGGACACCCCTGGTGACCGAGTTCTGCGCGGCCGACTTCGGCGCCAGGCTGCAGCTGTCGCCCTACGCCGCCCGGCAGCTCATCGCCGACGCGCTGGATCTCGTGATCCGGCTGCCCCAGCTGTGGCGTCGGGTGCAGGCGCTCGAGGTGAAGGCTCCTACGCGCGGTTCGTCGCGCGGCGCACCCGCGACCTCACCCTCGAGCAGGCGGCGTACGTCGACGCGCGCGTCGCCGAGTCGGCCGACGGCCGCATCCCGTGGACCCGTTTCGAGGCGCTCGTCGACGGGCGCGATCGCCGCCAGCGACCCCGAGGCCGCTGCCGAGCGCGAGGAGGCGCAGGCCGGCGCCAGTTCGCCAGGCCCACCCGGTCCACCGAGGACGGCATGCGCGGCTTCTACGTCCGCGCGCACTTCGCACGTCATCGCCCGGCTGGACGCGACGGTCGCACATCGTCGCCGACATCCTGGCCGACCTCGGCGTCAGCGCAGCGACGACGAACGCCGCGTCAAGGCGGTCCTCGTGCTCGCCGACCCCCACCAGGCCGTGCGGCCCTCATGACGGCGTACGCCGCGTGGCGCGACCGGCCGCCGATCCGACGGCGCCGACGAGCCGCCGCGATCCCGGAGAGCGCGCCGACCGTCGATGGTCCACGCCCATACCGACCGTGGCGATCGTGCACGTCTACGCCGGCACGGGAGACTCACGTCCGGGTCGAGGGCCCGGGCCCGGTCACCGAGGCCTGGGTCCGCGAGCTCCTCGGCCCGCACGCCCGGTTCACGATCAGGCCGGTCATCGACATCGAGGGCCAGGCCCCGGTCGACGCCTACGAGATCCCCGACCGACATAGACAGGCCGTGCATCTGATGACGCCGGCCGACACCTTCCCCTTCGCCTCAGCACCTCCCGGACCAAGCAGATCGACCACACCGAGCCCTACGGCACGGTGCGGACGGCCGCCCGGGCAGTCGAGGGTGGGCAACTACGGGCCGATGACCACCGTTCCACCACCGGATCAAGACCCACGGCACGATGGCAGGTCAAGCAACCCTTCCCGGGCATCTACCTCTGGCGCGACCCGCACGGCGCGGTCTACCTCGTCGACCACACCGGCACCCGCCGCATCGGTCGCGCCGCCTGACGCTCCCCCACAGGTCTGCAAGAGCTCGCTATTGGGAGTCGCAGTTTCCTCGTAGGGTTGCTGCATGCCTGAAGCGCATGGCCACCCCATCGCCTACACCGCGCTCCAGCCGGGCACACCGGTGCAGACGAGCGACGGGCACCCCTTCGCCACGGTCCAGGCCGTTCTGGTCGACGAGAAGGTCTCGGTGTTCGACGGCATCGTCGTCCAGACGGCGGAAGGGACACGGTTCGTCGACGCCGATCAGATCGACTCGATCCACACCACCTACGTCCGCACGACACTTTCCGCGGAGCAGGCCGCGAACCTTCCGCCGCCCGATGGGTCGACCCTGGTGGAGATCAAGCCGGCGAAGTCGATGGCCGACCGGTTGCGCCGCATGTTCGGTCGGGGGAAGCGGTAGTACCTGCGCGCAAGCAACCACCATCATCCGCGCTCATCGGCAAGACCGCTCAGCGGCAGATCCGCGCGCGCTGACGCGCACACTATGCGGCATGATCGGGCGCTGGGTCAGGGATGATCGGAAGCGTGACCACCACCCTGGCTGACACCGTCGAGCAGGTTCTTCGAGCAACGGAGAGCGTCCTGGCTGGGTCGCCCGACGAGCCGATCTCATCGACTCCATCGTCCGTGCGGGACCTGCTGGCAGCAGGCGAGGACGTGGTTGCTTACGAGATCCTGTGCGAGAACCTGTACGAGATCGACGTCCGCCCTTCTGCTGACCTTGGTCGGGACCTGCGCCAGGCGCCGTCGACGCTGGAGCCGATCCCTCGCATGCGGACCTGCTTCTGGGCTGACTCCGCACGCACGCACATCGGCACGAGCGGATCGCGGCTACTAGAGACTTCCCGCAGGATCGGTGTCTGGCCAGACTCGGTCCAGGTGTCCGGCGGGACGCTCTCTATCGGGGCTGCCCACCCGCTGCGGGTGTGGCTCTCTTCCGGTCTGCGGCCCGTCGGGCACCGTGACGAGGCGTGGCTCAAGAGGGGACTGCCCTGCTCGTAGTAGCACTGCCCACCTCGCCGTCCCTATCGGTCACGAGCAAGGCGGGAGCAGCGCATGGACGCAGGTCATCATCGGGGTCGATCCCCACAAGCTGTCGGCCACCATCGAGGTCGTCGACCACCACGAGAAGCTGCTCGGCTCGGGTCGGTTCACCACCGACCAGGCCGGCTACGCCGCGATGCGGAAGTACGCGAAGACCTGGCCGGACCGGGTCTGGGCGGTCGAGGGCGCCAACGGCGCCGGCCGCCCGCTCGCCCAGCGGCTCCTCGAAGCCGGCGAGCAGGTGGTCGACGTCCCGGCCAAGCTCGCCGCCCGGGTCCGGCTCTTCGACACCGGCCACAACCGCAAGACCGACGCCCGCGACGCGCACTCGATCGCGGTCGTCGCGGTCCGCACCAGCGGACCTGCGGGTCCTGAAGGTCGACGGCGAGCTCGAGGCGCTGCGGATGCTCGCCGACCGTCGCGAAGCGCTGACCCGACGCCGGGTTCAGACCGTGGACCGGCTCCAGGCGCTGCTGGCCGAGCTGCTCCCCGGGCAGGCCAAGAAGGACATCACCGCCCTGCAGGCCAAGGCGATGCTCGCCAGCGTCCGCCCACGCGACATCGCCGGGAAGACCCGACGCCGCATCGCCGCCGAGGAGCTCGCCGAGCTGATCGCGGTCGACGCGAAGATCAAGAAGGCCACCGCCGAGCTCAAGGCCGTGGTCCTGGCCCGCGACTCACGGCTGATGGACCTCCACGGCGTCGGACCCGTGGTCGCCGCCCGGATCCTGGCCGACGTCGGCGACGTGACCCGGTTCGCCGACCGCAACCGGTTCGCGTCCTGGACCGGCACCGCACCCCTGGACGCCTCCTCCGGCGAGCAGAACCGGCACCGGCTCTCCCGTGCCGGGAACCGGCGGATGAACCACATGATCCACATCGCCGCGGTCACCCAGCTCCGCCTCGACACCGAGGGCCGGGCCTACTACCGACGCAAGCGCGCCGACGGCAAGAAGCCGATGGAGGCGATGCGCTGCCTGAAGCGACGGATCTCCGATGCCATCTACCGCCAGCTGGTCGCCGACGCCCAGCGGCGCATCGCAGCTCGACAGCAGTGACGGGCCCGGGAGGGCACTGCGGGGCGACTCAAAATCCAGCGCGGTCGACCTGCCCCCGCACATCGACACTTCGGATCAGCCACTTCCCGGACCCGCGAAACCGACGCTACAACCGCCACCGGCCCGGAAGACCCCGGAACCAAGACACCTCAACCGACTCCTTGACACAGAGGGGAGCCGATCCGGGCGTGCCTGACTACCCGAGTTCGATCCGGATCTCGACGTTGTCGGGCACCCGCAGCGAGGAGTTCCGGACCCGCTGGGCCTCCCACGACGTCCGCATCCACGCCACCGGCACCAAACGACTCCACCACCCCGTCGTCGGCGACCTCGACCTGTCCTACGAGTCATTCCCCAGCGCCCGACCAGGGCCAGAACCTCCTCGTCTACGTCGCCGAACCTCACAGCCCGTCCCACGACGCGCTCAACCTCCTCGCCAGTTACGCCGCCACCCACAAACAAGACGGCGCGGGCGCAGCACCCAGCGCAAGCCGGGAACAATCCACCGACCGCTCCGGCTGAAGTCCGGGACAAGGGAAGGCAGAGCAACTGCCATCCCAAGAGCATCCCGGACCTCGTCACGAGCGAGCGAGCGGTCCGCGGGCTACTGCACGTGCGTCGCGTTGGGCGAACCAGGGGTGCCCGCAGCTGGCGTTCGTTCGCGCCGCGCCTCGGGTCGTTGCGAAGGCTCGCGTCACGTCACCGAAGGCCGTCAAGGTTTGGTTGACGATCAGGAAGCGTCATGGTTGCCTTGACGGCATGTCCTCTCCTCAATGTCTCACCGCCGACCCGGCTCGTCCCTCCCTCGTCGGACGCGCCCTGGCAGGAATGGGTTCGCCATGGTCTCGCCTGGAGTCGCCACCCGGTTGCCAGCGAGCGAGCGTGCGCGCAACCAACCAGTTCCTGGGCAGCACAGCCGGCGCGGCAGCACCAGGTCACCTTCCACTCCTATCGGGAAGCGACTCCAGGGTCGCGGTGGCAGGTGCTATTCGATACCACCTGGCCTGCTTACCGCTCCTGGTACACGGCGCACGACCTCGAAGCGAGGCCCTCGCTGGCCGAGGCTCGGGCCGCACTGCGGAAGCACATGCCGGAGCTGCTGACCCAGTGGGAGCGGCTGGTGGAACTGGCCGGCGCTGACCCGCTGGCAGCCAGGATGCTGACCATGTGGCGAATGCCGGCTATCGCCGCAGGCTGCTCCCAGGCCGTTGTTCCCGGTAACGCGCCATTGTTGGTTCGCAACTACGACTACGACCCCCACCTCTTCGAGGGCGTCGTGGCCTCGACCAACTACTCGGGGCAGCGCCGCGTGATCGGCACCAGTGACCTGTTGTGGGGCCTTGTTGACGGCATGAACGAGGACGGCCTGGCCGCCTCTCTCACCCTGGGCGGGCGCCCGGATTCCGGCGACGGGTTTGGCATTCCGATCGTGATCCGCTATCTGCTCGAGACCTGCCCAGACGTGGAATCGGCGATCGCAGCCCTCAGACGGATCCCCGTGGCCCAGGCCTACAACATCTCTCTCGTCGACACCGCCGGTCATCATGCAACGGTTTACGTTGCCCCCGGCGAGCCCGCCGAGGTCAGCGACCTCCGGGCCGCAACCAACCATCGACTCACCGTGCTCGAACATCCCCACATCTCCGACCCGCTGTGCAGCCGGCAGCGACAGCGCAGCTGTTCGCCGTGCTCGGTGATTTCGAGTCTGGAGGTGCCGTCTGCGAACTCGTGGACGCGTTCACAAGGCAACCTCTCCGCACTGGCGACTATGACCGAGGCTTCGGCACCCTCTACACCGCTGTCTACCGACCGGCTGAGGGGACCGTGACTTACCAGTGGCCAGGCGCAGCTGGACTCGGCACTTCGACGACGACGAGGCCCACATCGACGTACGTCTGTCATCGGAGGTAGAAGATGACTGACAGGCCAGCGGCCAAGGTGGCCGCAGAGGCGCGCGCGTTGGTCGACGAGCTGGCCGGCAGCCTGACCCCGACGCCTTTCAGGAGTTGATCTCCCTGAGTGAACACCTTGGGCGTGCGCTCGGCAGCGCGGCACGACTGTTGGCCGAGGCTGGCTCCTGGGGTCAGGTGGCGACGTATGCGGGTACCAGCAAACAGGCCGCTTGGTCGCGCTGGCGCCTGTGACACTCGCGGGCGTCGGCTCCACATGTGCAAAGCGCCCCCGGAATCGCCACTCGGTTCGAGGCGAATGCTTCGGCGACGTGGTACGAGGTCATCCTGCAGACACAGCTCTGGGCATGCCCGGATGGCCGCAGCGCCGACTATCTGCGGCTGATCCGTGCGTCGCAACGTCATACGGATCGTCGCGGCTATAGCGCGCAATACGTATGACGCCCCGCCTTGGAAGCGCACTCAGCTCGGCAGTTGAGTACGCATTCGAAGGACATTGCTGGAGCGGCCGGCGTAGCCGACCAAGGCTCCGCAGGGGCGCGGAGGAACGCGGCCTGAGCGCTAGAGCGACATCGCCCGACCAAGGTCTCCTGCAGGTAACCGACCCACTCGTAGATGTCGTGGGCCTGGGCGCGCGGGTCGTCATCGGGCAGCGACTGCCAGTGCTCCTCGTCGCCCTCCTCGACCTCGAGCCGGGTCGCCAGCGCGAGCCGCAGGTCGGTGAACGAACGCAACCAGGTCTCGGCGGCAGGAGGCTCGAGCTCGACGTCGATCATCAACCCGTCCTCGGTCAGCTGCGGCGGCAGCCCGGCGTCCTCGAGGGCGTCGATGATCGAGCTGGCACCGGCCGCCTTGCCGTCGCGCAGCGGCCCTCGGTGAACCGCCGGAACTCGGCAGCCGCCTCCTCGTCCTCGGGGTACGCGGTGGGGAACAGCCGCGCCAGGACCGGGTCCTCCGGCTCGAGGTGGGCCCGCTGAAGTCCATCATCGCCTCGAGCGGGTCGGCGCCCTCGCGCGGCACCGCGGCCTCGTTGCGCAGCAGCTCGACGAGCTGCGAGGCCAGCGACCGCAGCAGGTCGGCCTCGAAGCCGGTGAAGGTGGCGATGATCCGGCCGCTGCGACGGTGGCGGGTGAATCCGCTCATGCTCGGCTCTTCTCCATCGTCGCCCAGAGGCCGTACTCGTGCATGGCCTGCACGTCGCGCTCCATCTCCTCGCGGCTGCCCGTGCTGACCGCCGACTTGCCGTCGTTGTGCACCTCGAGCATCAGCTTCTCGGCCTTGCCTTGTCGTAGCCGAAGTACTTCTGGAACACGAAGGTGACGTAGGACATCAGGTTGACCGGGTCGTTCCACACGATCGTCACCCACGGCTTGGCGAGGAACGTGATCTCGTCGGGGGTGAGGTCGGCTCGACCTCGACCGGGCTGGCGGCGCTCACCTCCCATCGTGGCACACGCCGGGCCCCTAGGCTGGCCCGGTGACAGCCTCGACCGGCGGGTCGACCGCCCTGCTGACCGACCACTACGAGCTGACCATGCTGCAGGCCGCGCTGGCCGCCGGGACCGCCGACCGCCGCTCGGTCTTCGAGCTGTTCCCGCGCCGGCTGCCGGAAGGTCGCCGGTACGGCGTCGTCGCCGGCGTCGGCCGGGCGCTGGACGCGTGGAGCGGTTCCGCTTCGACGACGAGGTGCTCGCCGTGCTCGACCGACGTGGTCGACCAGGCCACGCTCGACTGGCTGCGCGACTACCGGTTCACCGGCGACATCTGGGGCTACGCCGAGGGCGAGATCTACTTCCCCTACTCGCCCCTGCTGGTGGTCGAGTCGACGTTCGCCGAGGCGGTGCTGCTGGAGACGCTGCTGCTGTCGGTCTACAACCACGACTCGGCGATCGCCTCGGCGGCCTCGCGGATGACGCTGGCCGCCGGCGACCGGCCCGTGCATCGAGATGGGCTCGCGCCGCACCCACGAGGAGGCGGCGGTGGCGAGCGCCCGGGCGGCGTACGTCGCCGGCTTCGCGGCCAGCTCGAACCTCGCGGCCCGGCACCGGTACGGCGTGCCGACCGCCGGGCACGAGCGCGCACAGCTTCACGCTGCTGCACGACACCGAGGAGGACGCGTTCCGCGCCCAGGTCGCGTCGCTCGGCGCCGGCACCACGCTGCTGGTCGACACCTACGACATCGCCGAGGCGGTGCGGCTGGCGCGTCGAGGTCGCGGGCCCGGCGCTCGGCGCGGTCCGCCTCGACTCCGGCGACCTCGGGCGTGACCGCGCGCCAGGTCCGCGCGCAGCTCGACGCGCTCGGCGCCACCGGCACCCGGATCGTCGTCACCAGCGACCTCGACGAGTACGCCATCGCCGCGCTGGCCGCCGCACCGGTCGACGCCTACGGCGTCGGCACCCAGCTGGTGACCGGCAGCGGCCACCCGACCTGCGGCTTCGTCTACAAGCTGGTCGCCCGCGAGGACGACGCCGGCGAGCTGGTGTCGGTGGCGAAGAAGAGCCAGGACAAGATCTCGGTCGGCGGCCGCAAGTACGCCCTGCGCCGGCGCGACGCCGACGGCGTCGCCGCAGGCCGAGGTCGTCGGCATCGGCGCCGCCGCCGGCGAACGACGGCGACGACCGGCCGCTGCTGGTGCCGCTGGTCCGCGACGGCGAGGTCGTCGGCGCGCGAGCCCTCGACGCCGCCCGCGACCGGCACGCGCGCGCCCGGGCCGAGCTGCCGCCCGCCGCCGCAGCAGCTGTCGCGCGGCGAGCCGGTCATCCAGACCGTCCACGGCTGACACGCGCCGCACCGTGGCTGCCGGGCACGGCCCTAAGCTCGCGAGCATGAAGCGAGCGCTGATCGTCGTCGACGTGCAGAACGACTTCTGCGAGGGCGGCTCGCTGCCGGTCACGGGCGGCGCCCAGGTCGCCCACGACATCGCCGAGGTCCTGCACCACTGGGCGGCCAAGGACCCGAAGGCGCCCGACTACGCCCACGTCGTGGCCACCAAGGACCACCACATCGACCCCGGCGACCACTGGTCGACGAGCCCGACTTCCGCGACTCCTGGCCGGTGCACTGCGAGGTCGGCACCGACGGCGAGGCGTTCCACCCCAACCTCGACCCCCAGCCGTTCGACGCGATCTTCCTCAAGGGCGAGCACGCCGCGGCCTACTCCGGCTTCGAGGGCAGTGCGACCGGCGGCGTGGGCCTGGCGGACTGGCTGCGGCAGCCACGAGGTGACCGACGTCGACGTGTGCGGCATCGCCACCGACTACTGCGTGCGGGCCACCGCGCTCGACGCGGTCGCCGACGGGTTCGCGTCCGGGTGCTGCCGGACCTCTGCGCCGGCGTCGCCGAGGACACCGTCCCGCGGCGCGCTCGAGGAGATGCGAGCAGGCGGGGGTCACCCTTGGCTGACCTGGAGGTCGCGTCTCGCGACGGCGCCCTGTGGCTGACCCTCAACCGTCCCGAGGTGTTCAACGCGCTCACCGGCGAGATGGCCGACGAGCTCGCCGCGGTGATCGAGGGCGCCACCGCCCGCGACGACGTACGCGTCGTGGTGATGACCGGCACCGGCCCGGCCTTCAGCACCGGCGCCGACATCTCCGGGATCAGACGCCCACGAGCACTTCGACGTGACGGCGCTCGACCGCGCCAACCGGATCATCCGGGCGATCGTGCAGCTCGACAAGCCGGTGGTCGCGGCCGTCAACGGCATCGCCGCCGGCGTCGGCTGCTCCGCCGCCCTGGCCGCCGACATCGTCGTCGCGACCGAGTCGGCGTCGTTCCTGCTCGCCTTCGCCCGGATCGGGCTGATGCCCGACGGCGGCGCCACCGCCACCGTCGCCGCGTCCATCGGCCGGGCCCGGGCGATGCGGATGGCCCTGCTCGCCGAGCCGCTGAGCGCTCGGGAGGCGTACGACGCCGGCCTGGTCACCCACGTGGCCAGCGACGACGACTTCGACGACGACCGTCGCGAAGATCGTCGCCGACTGGCCGCCGGAGCCGCCGCTGGCGTTCGCCGCCACGAAGAAGGCGATCAACGCCGCGACCCTCGACCAGCTCGAGGGTGCGCTGGAGCGCGAGCGCACCGGCCAGACCCTGCTGCTGCGCACCGACGACGTCGCCGAGGGGATGCGGGCCTTCGGCGAGAAGCGGAAGCCCGCGTTCCGCGGGGAGTGAGCTACTCGCCCCACTTCTCGGCGAGGGTGCGGATCACCTTGAGGTTGCGGTTGGTCGCGACGCCCATGAGCTTCTCGACGGTGGCGTTGGTCAGCTTCGCCTCGTGGTAGTTCTCTCCGAGCAGCAGGTGCACGGCCCGCCCGCCGACCCGCGCCGACTCCTCCCCCCGGCCGACCGCCTCGATCTTCTCGATCAGCTCCTCCGTCGGCTCGTCCTTGAGCAGCGACACGTAGTGCACGCCGCGTGGTCCTTCGCGAACTCCGTGGCCTCCTCGGCGATCGGCCGTGACCTCGGCCGGCGTGAACACGATGGTCGGCACCTCGAAGCCGCGGTCCTCGAGGAACGCCTTCTCCAGCGCCTCCTCGACCTTCGCCCGGGAGCGCATCCTCGTCGTCACCCGGACGTTGCCGGTGTTGATGTAGGTCTCGACGTCGGTGAACCCGGCCTTCTCCGCCGCGGCCTTGATCGCGTCCTTCGGGAACTTCCGGGTGGGGCCGAGGTTGATGGCCCGCAGGAACGCGACGTACGTCGGCATGCGCCCATCCTGCCCGACCGGGCCGCGCCCCGCCGGGGGGCGGAGCCCACCTCGCAGCGAGGCCGGACTATCGTCGGCTGGTATGAACCGTCGAGCCCTGACCTCCGTCCTCGCTGTCTCCACCCTCGGCCTCGCCCTCAGCGCCTGCGCCAACCACACCGACAAGGTCACCACCGAGAGCGGTGTCCAGGTGATCAAGGACGGCAAGCTCACCGTCTGCACCCACCTGCCCTACGAGCCGTTCCAGTCCAACAAGGGCGGCGAGGTCGTCGGCTTCGACGTCGACCTGATCGACCTGGTGGCCGAGGACCTCGGCCTCGAAGCAGGAGATCGTCGACACGCCGTTCGAGACCATCGAGACCGGGCAGGCGATGGCCACCGGCAAGTGCGACCTCGCCGCCGCCGGCATGACGATCACCGAGGAGCGCGACCAGGTCATCGACTTCTCCGACCCGTACTTCGACGCCACCCAGGCGCTGCTGGTCAAGAAGGGCGCCGGCTACGACTCGCTCGAGCGCTCGAGGGCAAGAAGCTCGGCGCCCAGGTCGGCACCACCGGCGAGGAGTACGCCAACGAGCAACGTCCCCGAGGGCGTCGAGATCAAGGTCTTCGAGGACCTCGCCCTCCTGCTGGAGGCGGTCAAGAGCGGCAGGTCGACGCGGCCATCAACGACAACCCGTGCTCATCGACTACGCCGAGCAGAACCCCGACACCGAGGTGACCACCGAGTTCGACACCGGCGAGCAGTACGGCTTCGGCGTCGACCAAGGGCGAGAACACCGAGCTGCTCGACGCCGTCAACGAGGCGCTTCCAGGAGGCCAAGGACGACGGCACCTACGACAAGCTCTACGAGAAGTGGTTCGGCCCGACCCTCGAGAAGCCCACCGACCCTCGGCTGACCCGGGACGGACAGGAGCGCCGCCATGGGCATGAGCCCGCGCAAGCGTGCCCGGATCTCGCGGGTCGTGCAGTACGCCGTCCTCGCGCCTGATCGTCGTCGTGCTCGCGCTCGCGGCCGACTGGGCGACGATCAAGGAGAACGTTCTTCAACCCGGACATCGCCGGGCGATGTTCCCCGACGTCATCACGATCGCCCTGAAGAACACCATCGTCTACACCGCGTGCGGCTTCGTCTTCGGCCTGGCGCTCGGCCTGGTGCTGGCGCTGATGCGGCTGTCCTCGGTCGGGCCCTACCGCTGGATCGCGACCGTCTACATCGAGTTCTTCCGCGGCCTGCCGGCGCTGCTGATCTTCATCGCCTCGAGCTTCGGCGTCCCGCTCGCCTTCCCGGGCTACGCAGTCCCCGGCGGCGTCTCGGCACGGTCACGCTCGCCCTGGGCCTGGTCGGCGGCGGCCTACATGGCCGAGACCATCCGCGCCGGCATCCAGGCCGTGCCCAAGGGCCAGATGGAGGCGGCCCGGTCGCTGGGCATGTCGCACGGTCGCGGGCGATGGTCACGATCGTCATCCCGCAGGCGTTCCGGATCGTCATCCCGCCGCTGACCAACGAGCTGATCCTGCTGACCAAGGACTCCTCGCTGGTCTACGTGCTCGGCGTACACCGCTCGACCAGTACGAGCTGACCAAGTTCGGCCGCGACAGGCGCTCAACCAGGACGAACGAACCTGACGCCGATCGTCGTGGTCGCGCCTGTGCTACCTGCTGATCACGCTGCCGCTCTCGCTCGTCGTACGCCGCATGGAAGCCCGCGCGGAGAGGGCCCGCTGATGAGCGACGCCGCAGCGCCAGACGCGCACCGACGCGGCGATCGACGTGATCGAGCCTGCACAAGTCCTTCGGCGACAACGAGGTGCTCAAGGGCATCGACTTCCACGTCGACACGGGCGAGGTGGTCTGCGTCATCGGGCCCGTCCGGCTCCGGCAAGTCGACGCTGCTGCGCTGCGTCAACCTGCTGGAGGAGCCGACTCCGGGCAGGATCTTCGTCGAGGGCGATCGAGATCACCGACCCGGACGTCGACATCGACGCGGTCCGCCGCCGCATCGGCATGGTCTTCCAGCAGTTCAACCTGTTCCCGCACCTGACGGTGCTGCGCAACCTCACCATCGCCCAGCGGCGGGTGCTCGAAGCGCGGCAAGGACGAGGCCGACGAGATCGCGCCGACGCAACCTGGACAAGGTCGGGCCTCGCCGAGAAGGACGAGCGCCTACCCCGCCCAGCTCTCCGGCGGCCAGCAGCAGCGGGTCGCCATCGCCCGGGCGCTGTCGATGGACCCCGAGATGATGCTGTTCGACGAGCCGACCTGCGCCCTCGACCCCGAGCTCGTCGGCGACGTGCTCGGCGTCATGAAGGACCTCGCCGCGGAGGGCATGACGATGATGGTCGTCACCCACGAGATGGGCTTCGCCCGCGAGGTCGCCGACAGGCTGGTCTTCATGGACGGCGGGGTGATCGTCGAGGAGGGCGCCCCCGCGCGAGGTGCTCGGCAACCCGCAGCACGAGCGGACCCAGGCGTTCCTCTCGAAGGTCCTCTGAGGCTCAGCGCTCAGCAGCGAACGTCGCCAGAGCTCCCGCTGGTGCCGCGGGATCAGGCCGAGCCCGTCGGGTAGCCGGTGACCCGCTCCCCCATCCAGGCCATCGTCTCCTTGTCGTGCGGATTGGCCTGCTCTGCCGTCCCACCGCGCCGCCACAGGGTCGAGCCCCACGGCCTCGTAGATCGCAGGGTTGACCAGCGCCCGGGCCACCAGGATCGCGGTCTGGCCGAGCATCGCCTGGTGCCACGCGATCGTCGCCCGGTTGAGCCGCGGCAGCATCCGCTCGATCTGGTCGCGGGCGAAGGTCATGTGCCGGGCCTCCTCCAGGACGTGGATCCGGCTGACCATCCTGACCAGAGGCCGGACCCGGTCGTCCCCCATCACCTCTCGCTGCCAGCGGTCGAGGATCTCCTCCGCGACGAGGATCGAGGCATAGCCCGAGACGCCGTACCCGACCGTCTTCATCAGGCGCCCGAGCCGGTGGAGTCGCGGGGTGGGCCCATAGGCCGGCGCCCCGCACCGGTCGATCGCCTTGCCGAACATCAGGGAGTGCCGGCACTCGTCGCCGATCTCGGTCAGGGCGTAGTGCATGCGGTCCGAGCGCGGGTCCTCGTCGTAGAGGTCGCGGACCATCATCTGCATCAGGATCAGCTCGAACCACAGCCCGACGCTGGAGATGCTCGCCACCTCGTGCCGCGACAGCTCGATCCGCTGCTCCTCGGACAGCGGTGTCCCACATCGGGGTGCCGTAGAGCGACATCCGCTCCGGCTGCATGAACCACAGCCCGTCGACCAGGGGTGCCTCCCAGTCGATGTCCACGACCGGGTCGTAGGAGTGGCGAGCGGTCGACTGCAGCAGCCGCTCGGAGACCAGGTCGGTGAGCGTCATGCGCGTCCTCTCGTCGGCCGAGCTCGCGTCACGTGATTATGCGTAACCCGAGGTAACATCTATTTGCTAGGGTGGCCCACATGGCTTCCAAGGTCAAGGGTGACGGGCGTACGACGCGCTGGGACGCTCACCGCGACCAGCGCCGCGCCGAGCTGGTGCAGGACGCCGTGCGCGCGATCGACCAGCACGGCCCTGACGTGACCATCGCCGACATCGCCGCCGAAGCCGGGGTGAGCAAGCCCGTCCTCTATCGGTACTTCACCGACAAGGACCAGCTGAACGCGGCCGTCGGGCGCTGGGGCGCCGACGAGGTCCTCGCCGGGATGCTGCCCGCCCTGCGCAGCGACGCGCCCGTGCAGGAGCGGGTCGCCCACGCCGTCGACGCCTACCTGACCACCCTCGAGGAGCACCCGCAGGTCTTCCTGCTGCTGGTGAGGCACCGGGCTCCGACCCGCTCGCCGACGGCAAGGCCGCGATCGCCGCGGCGTTCACCCGGTTCCTGGGCGACACCCTCCGCGAGCTCAACGTCGACGCCGCGGGTGCCGAGCCGTGGGCGGAGGGTCTGCTGGGCCTCGGGCTCTCGACCGGCGAGTGGTGGCTGGAGCGGCGGACCATGAGCAAGGCGGCGGTGGGCCGCTACCTGACCGCGTTCATCTGGCACGCCCTCGAGGGCGCTGCCACCGAGCTCGGCGTACCGCTCTCGGCGCTCGACCACCCGGCCACTGCGGCCGGTCCGTCGACGGCGACGCCGATCAGGGGCAGGAAGCGATCGTGACCCACGAGCCCGGCGAGCGCTTCTCCGGTCCCGCCGAGATCGGCGCCGGGGAGGACGCCATCGAGGTCGTGGTGGACCTGCGAGGTGGCTTCCAGCCCATCGACGGCCACTTCCACTGGTACGGCCGGGTCGGTGGCCACGACCGCCTCAGGTCGGGTGACCGGGTGGCCATCCGCACGGCCCACGGCGCCGCGGAGGGCAGGCTCTCCGACGTCGACCCGTGGGGGCGGCTGAGGATCGCCGGGACCGGCCCGCCGCCGTTCTGAAGGGCCCGCGCTGGCCTACGCTCGAGCCATGCCCTGCGACTACTGCGGTGAGGAGTTCGATCCCATCGCCACGCGGTGGCTGTGCCCTCACTGCCACATGAAGGCCAACTGCTGCGACGGCGCCCCGCAGTGAGCGGCAGGACCCGCCTCAGAGGTTCCCGCGGGCGTCCTGCTCGCGCTCGATCGCCTCGAAGAGCGCCTTGAAGTTGCCCTTGCCGAAGCCCAGCGAGCCGTGCCGCTCGATGAACTCGTAGAACACGGTGGGCCGGTCACCCATGGGCTTGGTGAAGATCTGGAGCAGGTAGCCGTCCTCGTCGCGGTCGACCAGGATCTTGCGCTTCTTCAGCTCCTCGATCGGCACCCGCACCTCGCCGATCCGGGCCCGCAGCTCGGGGTCGTCGTAGTAGGAGTCGGGGGTCTCGAGGAACTCGATGCCGTTGTCGCGCAGGATGTCGACCGAGCGCAGGATGTCGCCGGTCGCCAGCGCGATGTGCTGGCAGCCCGCGCCGTCGTAGAACTCGAGGTACTCGTCGATCTGCGACTTCTTCTTCGCCACCGCGGGCTCGTTGAGCGGGAACTTCACCCGGTGGTTGCCGCTGGCCACCACCTTCGACATCAGCGCGGAGTAGTCGGTGGCGATGTCGTCGCCGATGAACTCCGCCATGTTCGTGAAGCCGAGCACCTTGTTGTAGAACGCGACCCACTCGTCCATCCGCCCGAGCTCGACGTTGCCCACGCAGTGGTCGATGGCCTGGAACAGCCGCTTCGGGTGGCCCTCGCGCCGGCTGACGGTGGTCGACCGGGCGACGTACCCGGGGAGGTAGGGGCCGTCGTACTTCGACCGGTCGATCAGGGTGTGCCGGGTCTCGCCGTAGGTGGCGATCGCGGCCATCCGGACGGTGCCGTTGTCGTCGGAGACGTCGTGCGGGCTCGTCGAGGATCCTTGCGCGCCCATGGCCCGAGCGTGCTCGATGCACTTGTCGACGTCGGGCACCTCCAGCGCCAGGTCGACCACGCCGTCGCCGTGCTTGCGGTGGTGGTCGAGGACCGGGCTGTCGGGGGTGACGCCGCCGGTGAAGACGAACCGGGCGGAGCCGGAGCGCAGGACGTAGGACTTGGCGTCGCGGTGACCGGTCTCCGGACCGCGGTAGGCCTCGAGGTCCATGCCCAGCGCCAGCTGGTAGAACGTCGCGGCCTGGCTGGCGTTCCCGACCACGAAGCCGACCGCGTCCATCGCGGTGACCGGGAACGGGTCGCTGCTGGCGTCGTAGTCGACCAGTCCGACCAGCTGCTTGAGCTGCTCGAGGGTCAGGTCGGCCTTGAGCTCGTCGGCGGTCAGCGCACCGCCGGTCGTGGCCTGCTCGGTGGTGGTGCCGGTCGCCTGGGCTGCAGTCAGAAGCTGTCGAAGTCATGCTGCCCAGCCTGTCGAGGCTCGGCAAGATGTGCAACAGTACGTCGAAACACTGGTCAACCTGCTCACTTCGGGAGGGGAAATGGACGAGCTCGACAGCAGATTGATCGACCTGTTCGTGCACCACCCGCGGCTCGGCGTGCTCGAGGCCTCCCGCCGCCTCGGGGTCGCCCGCGGCACCGTGCAGGCCCGGCTCGACAAGCTGACCAGCCAGGGCGTGATCACCGGCTGGGGGCCGGAGCTGTCGTCGGAGGCACTGGGCTACCCGGTGACGGCGTTCCTCACCCTGGAGATCCGTCAGGGCGCCGGCCACGAGTCGGTGGCGCAGCACCTGGCGCAGATCCCCGAGGTGCTGGAGGCGTTCACGATCACCGGCGCCGGCGACATGTGGTGCCGGGTCGTGGCCCGCTCCAACAACGACCTGCAGCGGGTGATCGACGCGGTCCTCGCCAGCCCCGGGATCGTCCGGTCCTCGACCGTGATCGCCCTCGCGACCCAGGTGCCCTACCGCATCCTCCCCCTCGCCGCCGCCCGATAGTCCGATAGTCCGTCACGATCAGCACCATTCATCGCCCAAGAGTGGAGCCGATCGTGACGGACTATCTAGGTCGAGGTCAGGGCGCGGGCGACCTGGTCGGCGGCATCCGCCACCTTGGGCCCGATCGCCTCGACGTCGAGCTCGCCGAGGGTGACGATGCCGACGCTGGCGTCGAGACCCTCCACCCCATGCACCGGTGCGGCCACGCCGCTGGCGCCGGTCTGCAGCTCACCGGAGGTGACGGCGTACGGCTCCGCGCCGGGCTCCCGTCCCAGCAGGATCGCCTTCCCGGCGGCCCCCCTGCGCAGCGGATGGCGCGAGCCGACCCGGTAGGCGACGTGGAAGTCGGTCCACGAGGGCTCGACCACCGCCAGCGCCATCGCCTCCTCACCGTCGGCGACCGTGAGGTGCGCGGTGCAGCCCACCTCCTCGGCGAGAGCCCGCAGGATCGGCATCGCGAGGTCGCGCAGCACCGGCTGGACACCCGGAGGCCAGGTGCAGGACGCCGAGGCCGATGTGCACCCGGCCGCGACCGTCCCGCCGGGTCAGGGCGTGCTGCTCGAGGGTGCTGACCAGCCGGTAGACCACCGTGCGGTTGATGTCGAGGCGGGCCGAGATCTCGGTGACCGTGAGACCGCCCGGGGTCGAGGCGAGGACGGACAGCACGCGCAGACCCCGATCGAGCGTCTGCGCCGTCTCGGTCGCCATTGTTCGAGTCTAGTCAGGACGACTTGCGGGCGGCCCACTCGCGGATCCGGCCGATCCGGGCGTGGAGCTGGTCGGCGCTGGCGATCGCCGCGGCTGGACCGCCGCACTCCTTGCGGAGAGCGGCGTGCGTGACGCCGTGCGGCTGGCCGGTGCGGTGGTGCCAGGCGGCCACCAGCCCGTTCAGCTCGCGGCGCAGGGTGGCCAGCTGCTCGTAGGTGGAAACCTGCACGACCGTGTCCGGCTCGGGCGACTTCGGCCTCCGGCGGGCGCGCTCCGACTGTCGATGGTGCAGCAGCTCGCGCATCTGGTCGGGCTCGAGGAGGCCGGGGATGCCGAGGAAGTCCATCTCCTCGTCGGACCCCACGTGTACGTCGCCCTCGTGGCCGAACTCCCCGCCGTCGTAGAGCACCCGGTCGAAGCGGGCCTCGGACCCGATCGCCTGGTAGGACCCACCGAGCTCGTCGCTGGCCGACTCTCCCGCCTCGGCAGCGGCGAGCAGGTCACGCTCGGCGGCGAAGATGTCGTCCTCGTCGAGGATCTTGCGCCCGAGCACGTGGTCGCGCTCGACCTCCAGCTCCGAGGCGTGCCCCAGCAGGGTCGGCACCGAGGGCAGGAACACCGAGGCGGTCTCGCCGCGTGCCCGGGCCCGCACGAAGCGCCCGACCGCCTGGGCGAAGAACAGCGGGGTCGAGGTGGTGGTCGCGTAGACGCCGACCGCCAGGCGGGGGATGTCGACACCTTCGGACACCATCCGGACCGCCACCATCCAGCGGTCGTCGCTTTCCGTGAACGCCGAGATCTTCGCCGAGGCTGCCTTCTCGTCGGACAGCACCACGGTCGGCGCCTCCCCCGAGATCCTGCGCAGCAGCCGCGCGTAGGCGCGGGCCGACTCCTGGTCGCTGGCGATCACCAGACCGCCGGCGTCGGGGACGTGCCGGCGCACCTCCGAGAGCCGCCGGTCGGCGGCCGCCAGCACGGAGGGGATCCACGACCCCTCCGGATCGAGCGCCGTCCGCAGCGCCTGCGCGGCCAGGTCCTTGGTCAGCGGTTCGCCGAGCCGGGCCGCGACCTCGTCGCCGGCGCGGGTCCGCCACTCCATCTCCCCGGAGTAGGCGAGGAACAGCACCGGGCGGACGACGTGGTCGGCAAGGGCGTGGCCGTAGCCGTAGGTGTAGTCGGCCACCGACCGGGAGACACCGGCTCCGGCGCCCGGATCGGGCGCGTAGCTGACGAACGGGATCGGGTTGACGTCGGAGCGGAACGGCGTGCCGGTCAGGGCCAGTCGCCGCGTGGCCGGCTCGAAGGCCTCCCGGACGCCGGCGAGCGGCCCACTCGCGGATCCTGCCGATCCGGGCGTGAGCTGGTCGGCGCTGGCGATCGCCGCGGCCGGGCCCCCGCACTCCTTGCGGAGCGCGGCGTGGGTGACGCCGTGCGGCTGGCCGGTGCGGTGGTGCCACGCGGCCACCAGCCCGTTCAGCTCCCGGCGCAGGGTGGCCAGCTGCTCGTAGGTGGACACCTGCGCGACCGTGTCCGGCTCGGGCCCGGTCGGCCTCCGGCGGGCGGCCGCTCCGACTGGCGGTTGTGCAGCAGCTCGCGGACCTGGTCCGGCTCGAGGAGGCCGGGGATGCCGAGGAAGTCCATCTCCTCGTCGGAGCCCACGTGCACGTCGCCCTCGTGGCCGAACTCCCCGCCGTCGTAGAGCACCCGGTCGAAGCGGGCCTCGGACCCGATCGCCTCGAACGACCCGCCGAGCTCGTCGCTGGCCGACTCCCCCGCCTCGGCGGCCGCGAGCAGGTCGCGCTCGGCGGCGAAGATGTCGTCCTCGTCGGTGATCCGCCGGCCGAGCACGTGGTCGCGCTCGACCTCGAGCTCCGAGGCGTGCCCCAGCAGTGTCGGCACCGAGGGCAGGAACACCGAGGCGGTCTCGCCGCGTGCCCTGGCCCGCACGAAGCGCCCGACGGCCTGGGCGAAGAACAGCGGGGTCGAGGTGGTGGTCGCGTAGACGCCGACCGCGAGGCGGGGTACGTCGACTCCCTCGGACACCATCCGGACCGCCACCATCCAGCGGTCGTCGCTCTCCGTGAACGCCGAGATCTTCGACGACGCCGCCTTCTCGTCGGAGAGCACCACGGTCGGCGACTCCCCCGAGATCTTGCGCAGCAGCCGCGGCATAGGCGCGGGCCGACTCCTGGTCGCTGGCGATCACCAGCCCGCCCGCGTCCGGGACGTGCCGGCGCACCTCCGACAGCCGCCGGTCCGCGGCCGCGAGCACGGACGGGATCCACGACCCCGCCGGATCGAGCGCCGTCCGCAGCGCCTGCGCGGCCAGGTCCTTGGTCAGCGGCTCGCCGAGCCGGGCCGCGACCTCGTCGCCGGCGCGGGTCCGCCACTCCATCTCCCCGGAGTAGGCGAGGAACAGCACCGGGCGGACGACGTGGTCGGCGAGGGCGTGGCCGTAGCCGTAGGTGTAGTCGGCCACCGACCGGGAGACACCGGCTCCGGCGCCCGGGTCCGGCGCGTAGCTGACGAACGGGATCGGGTTGACGTCGGAGCGGAACGGCGTGCCGGTCAGGGCCAGCCGCCGCGTGGCCGGCTCGAACGCCTCCCGGACGCCCTCTCCCCAGGACAGCGCGTCGCCCGCGTGGTGGATCTCGTCGAGGATCACCAGGGTCTTGAACCGCTCGGTCCGGATCCGCAGGGCCAGCGGGTTGGCCGCCACCCCGGCGTAGGTGACGGCGATGCCCACGTAGTCCTGCGACGTCTTGCCCTTGCCGGCGGCGTACGTCGGGTCGATCGGGATGCCGGCGCGGGCGGCGGCCTCCGCCCACTGGCGCTTGAGGTGCTCGGTCGGGGCGACCACGGTGATCCGGTCCACGAGGCGACGGCCCAGGAGCTCGGCCGCGACCGAGAGCGCGAACGTCGTCTTGCCCGCGCCGGGCGTCGCCACGGTGAGGAAGTCGCGCGGGGCACGGGCGAAGTACTCGTCCATCGCCGCCGTCTGCCACGCGCGCAGTAAGGGGGCCGTCCCCCAGGCCGCGCGGTCGGGCCAGGCGGGCGAGAGAGGGACGGCAGCATCAGGTGGGCCGTCCGGTCACTCCTCGGAGTCCCCTCCGTCGTCGCCGGGCTTGAGGCCCTTCCAGATCTCCTCGCACTCCGGACAGACCGGGAACCGCTCCGGCGCCCGGCTGGGCACCCACACCTTGCCGCACAGGGCGACGACCGGGGTGCCCATCACCATCGCCTCGGTGAGCTTGTCCTTGTCCACGTAGTGGGAGAAGCGCTCGTGGTCACCCTCGTCGGTCGGGACGGTACGCCGATCCTCGACGGTGTCGGTGCTGGTGCCGAAGCCGAGAGTGCCCATGGGGTCCATCGTAGGTGCTCGCCAGCTCAGTTCAGGTCAGGATCGACGGGTCGGGTGGAGTGCCAGGCGAGCTCACCGGGCTGGCGGCGCAGGACGTCGCGCCAGAGCTCGTCGGGGTCGCCGCGGAAGACGTCGCGCGGCTGGGCCGGGACGACGTACCAGCTGCCCTCCTCGATCTCGCCGAGCAGCTGCTCGGCGCCCCAGCCGGCGTACCCGGCGAAGATCCGCATCCCGTCGAGGCTGCCGTCGACCAGCTCCACGGGCGTGTCGAGGTCGACGATGCCGAGCTGGCCGAAGACCTCGCGGAAGCCCACCGGCGCGTCGTCGGAGTCGCGCAGGAGCCCGACCGCGAGCGCCCCCTCGGTGCTGACCGGGCCGCCGTGGAACAGCACCCCGGGCTCGGCCACGACCTCGCCCCAGTCGGAGAGCACGTCGCCGACGGGTACGCCGGAGGGCCGGTTGAGCACGACCCCGAGGGCGCCGTTGTCGTCGACGTCGAGGAGCAGCACGACGGTGTCGGCGAAGTTGGGGTCGAGCAGCGCGGGCGTGGCCACGAGCAACATCCCCGCTCGCGCCTCGGTCATGTCTCCATCATGGCCGACGCGCCCCGGCGCAGGAGACAACCCCGGAGCCGACGCGGAGGGAAGGTGCGGCGCGAGCCGCTGAGGGAGGGTGCGTCGGCACCCGGGGCTGTCGGTCCAGAGGCGGCCGTCAGGCCGCGAGCACTGCCTTGATCCGGTCGAGGAAGCCCTCGTGGGGCCCGGTGTCCGCGCGGTGGGTCCCCGGGTCGCGGCCGCTGCGGGCGCGCTGCTCGATCGCCTCGCCCACCCGGGCGGCGGACGCGTCCTGGACGCTGGAGCGTCCGGACATCGCCGCGAGCATGATCTGCTCCTTGGCGGTGGCCCGGGCCATCGCCTCGGCCATCGCGGCGTCGGTCGGCTCCGACCGGTAGTGGTCGACGATCTGGCGGACGCCGGGCAGCTCGTCGCGCGTGCCCGCGCCAGGCGGTGACGACCGCCTGCTCGAGGTCCATCGGCTGGTTCATCAGCTCGCGCTCGATCCGGCCGGCCAGGCGGGTGTGCCAGCGCAGCTGGAGCGCGCCGAGGAGGGCCAGCTCGTCGGCGAAGGTCTCGGCGACCCCCGCGACGTCCATGGGCAGGATCCCGTCGCGCCGGTCGTCGGCGGTGGCGATCACGGTGCGGAGGATCTCTCCGCGATTGTGGAACGCCCTCCAAGAGGGGGATTGCCAGGTTCATGGTCATCTCCTGTCACTCACATACCGTTGGTACGTACTCACAGTATGCGGCAGACCGGGGGTATACAAATCGCCTGGGCGTGACCTGTCTCACCCGTACCGGCGGTCGGTCCTAGACTGCCGGGATGACGAAGTCCCCGGTGCACAAGCTGGTCCCGAAGGTCCCGGGTGTGCCAGGGGTGAGCCGCCGTGCGCAGTACTCCGCCTCCACCAAGCGGGCGCTGGTCGACGTCGCCGAGGAGCTCTTCACCGAGAACGGGTACGCCGCCACCTCCCTCGACTCGATCGTGGCCGGCGCGCGGGTCACCAAGGGAGCGCTCTACCACCACTTCAGCGGGAAGCAGGCGCTCTTCGAGGCGGTCTTCGAGCGGGTGGAGTCCAACGCGTCGAAGTCGATCCAGAAGTCGCTCCGGGGCGAGCGCGACCCCTGGGAGAAGGCGATGCTCGGCCTCCGGGCCTTCCTCGAGGTGGTTCGCGAGCCGACGTACCGCCGGGTCGTGATCCTCGAGGGCCCCGCCGTGCTCGGCTACGCGCGGTTCCGCGAGCAGGAGGAGCGCTCGACCTTCGCCAACGTCCTCGAGATCGTCCGCTCCGTGCTCAACGCCGGCCGCTGGGAGCTCGACGAGGACATGCAGCAGACCTTCGCCCGGATCTTCTTCGGGGCGATGTCGTCGGCGGGTGAGTCGGTCTCCGGCGCCGAGGACCCCGAGGCCGCCGCGGCCAGGGTGGAGGCCGCCATCAGCTTCATCCTGATGGGCTTCCAGAGCCTGGCCGAGGCCGGCGATCGACGTGCCCACGGGCGAGGACGAGGGCGAAGCCGAGGCCTGACCCGCGAGAGCGGCTACTTGAAGGTGACCTGCCCGCCCTTCGCGGGGACCAGCTCGATCCAGGTGTGGCCGGCCGGGACGGTCAGCTCGCCCTGCTTCGTGGAGAGCGTGAGCGGGCCTTCCAGGCCCTTCTTGTTCCAGGTGCCCTTCACCATGCTGGCCGTCGTGGAAGAGCATCGCCTCGCCCTTGCCCTCGAACTTGGTCTCGGGGACCGGGTAGCCGGCCGGGTCACGGTAGCCGGCGAGGCCGACCTTGACCCTCAGCACCAGAACGCTGTCGGCGGTGAACTCGTCGCCCTGGGCGGCGTAGCTGTTGAGGTTGTTGTAGTGGCCTCCGGCGAACTTCCAGTTCGTGGTGTGGTTGCCGAAGTTGGCGGCCAGCGTGTTCGCCTTCACGCCCTTGGGCAGGTCCTTGGCCTCGCCCCACGGCAGGTAGTCGTCGGGGCGTGACTCCTCGTGCTTGCGGTTCGCGGGCGGGACCTCGGTGAGGTTCGCGAAGAGGTTGTACGGCGCGCTGCGGCGAGTTGTCGCGGTAGGTCCCCGCCGCACCCTCGCCGTAGAACGGGATGCTGGGCCTCCTGGATCCGGGCGATGGTCTTGGCGGCGGCGCCGCTGGTCACGACCGCAGCCTTGACCGGGGAGACGATGCCGACGTCGCTGGCGCGCATGGAGCGGACCGGGCCGGCCTCCTTGGGCAGCTCGGAGTAGTAGAAGGCCGCGAGCCGGGTCACGCCACCCTCGACCAGCTCCTCCACGACCATGTCGGCGCTGCCGAGGCCGATCTGGGGGCTGCTGGACGCGGTGTTGTCGATCTTGGTGACCACCACGGGGTAGGTCTGGGCCGCGCTGTCGTCGCCCTCCACGGGCAGGCCGGTCAGCGGCCAGGTCGAGTCGAGCGTCGAGCCCTCGGCGACCTCCTGCGGGGAGTCCTCGTCGGCCGGCTCCTCGTCACCGCCGCATCCGGCGAGCACGAGGCTCGCGGCGACGAGGACAGCGGGGAAGAGACGAAGGCGACGCACAGTGGCTCCGATCATGTGACTGCGGGGGTTCCAAGTGTGACCGATGGTTCGGGCACCAGCGCGCAGGCTAGACAGAACGAGACGGCAAAATCCAAACGGCGCCTCGCTCCCGCTCGTTCAGCCGAGCTTGGCGCCGCCGTCGACGTACAACGTCTGGCCGGTGACGTACGACGCCTCGTCGCTGCACAGGAAGGCGGCGGCGGCAGCGATGTCCTCGGGTTGACCCACCCGGCGCACCGGGTTGGCCTCGGCGTTCAGCCTGCGCAGCTCCTCGGGCTCCATCTTCAGCCGGCGGGCGGTCGCGTCGGTCATCTCGGTCGCGATGAAGCCGGGCGCGATGGCGTTGGCGTTGACGCCGTAGGGGCCGAGCTCGATGCCGAGGGTGCGGGTGAAGCCCTGGATTCCCATCTTGGCGGCGGAGTAGTTGGCCTGCCCGCGGTTGCCGAGAGCGGAGACGCTGGAGAGGTTGAGGATCTTGCCGTAGCGCTGCTCGACGAAGTGCTTCTGGGCGGCGCGGGTCATCAGGAAGGCGCCGCGCAGGTGGACTCCCATCACCATGTCCCAGTCCTCGTCGGTCATCTTGAACAGCAGGTTGTCGCGGGTCACGCCGGCGTTGTTCACCAGGATGTGGATGCCGCCGAGCTCGCTCACCACGCGGTCGACGGCCGCCTCGGCCGCGGCGGTGTCGCTCACGTCACAGCCGATGCCGACGGCCTTCTGGCCTGCTCCGACCGACAGCTTGGCCGCGGCATCGGCTGCCGCGGACTCGTCGAGATCGATGATGGCGACCGAAGCGCCCTCCTCGGCGAACCGCTGGGCGGTGCCGAACCCGATCCCGCGTGCGGCTCCGGTGATCGACGGCGACCCGTCCGTCGAAGCGACCCATGGTGACTCCTCTGCCTGTTCGTTGGTCGGGACCACACCCTAGGACAGTGCTAGGCCAACACCCGACGCAGCCTCTCGGCGTACTCCGCGGCCTCCCCGTCGGCGTACTTCGTCCGCGGCCAGAAGAAGCCGCGCAGGCCGTCGCCCTTGGTGCGGGGTACGACGTGCAGGTGCAGGTGCGGGACGGACTGGCTCACGGTGTTGTTGACCGCCACGAAGGATCCTTGCGCCCCGAGCCCTTCGACCATGGCCTCCGCCAGCCGCTGCCCGGCGGCCAGGAACCCGTCCCGCAGCTCGGCGGGCAGGTCGGGCAGGGTCGCGATGTGCCGCCGGGGCACCAGCAGCGCGTGGCCCTTGAAGACCGGCCGTCGGTCCAGGAAGGCCACGAAGTGCTCCTCGTCGAGGACCACGTCGGCCGGCGCACCGGCCACGACCTCGCAGAAGGCGCAGTCCTTCGCTCACTTCCGCCCGACGCCACCCTCGAGCAGGCCGAGCAGCACCATCGCGAGCAGGCAGGCCGAGGTGAAGCTCCAGGCGTTGAGGTCCGTCCAGCTCTCGCTCGAGCACCAGGTTGATCCCGACCCCGCCGACCACCGCGCCGACCACGCCGACCGGGACCGTGAGGATCATCGGCGGGTTGTCCGGCCCCCCGCGCAGGGTGCGGGCGAGGACGCCGAGGATCAGGCCGGCGATCAGGAACGCGATCATGGCCGAACGCTATCGGTTACGTCACTTGCAGAGGACGCACGAGCGGTACCTCGCCGCGAGCCGGCCATGGCTGCCGTACGCGTCGAAGTGCTGGGTGTCGCCGTTGCCGTAGGTCCAGCGCAGCCCGTGCCTGGCCATCAGCTGGACCACGGCGTGCGAGCGGGAGCGCCACGCCACCCGGGGGTGCGAGTGCCCCATCCACCAGGTGTTGGGGACGGTGCCCTGCTGGGAGCGGTAGGGGTTCTCCCAGGTGTTCAGGTCCAGCGACCGCCCGTAGGAGTGCGGCGACCGCACGCCGGGACGCCCGACGACGTCGCGACAGTTGAAGGCCGAGGTGTTGCCCGCCGCCATCGACCTGTAGTCGTCTCCCCCGCGCACCCGGCTGGACCAGCCGAACCGGTCGACGCGGTACATCGCCCGGATCGGCAGCTTCTTGCGGTACATCTCGGCCAGCGCCCCGGCCATCTTGCCGACCGCCGACGCATGGGCGACCAGCTCGCCGCGACGGCGGTAGCCGCGGTAGTCCCAGTAGTTGATCTGCAGGTAGCGCAGGCCCGACCGGCCGACCGGGCAGCCTCGGTGCCAGGTGCGTCCGGTCATCTGGTTCCAGACCCCTGCCGGGATCGGCCGGATGCTGGCGTTCGGCCCGGCGCCGACGGCGTGCCGCTGGTCGGGCAGGTTGATCCGGGGGCTCGGCGCCGCCTTCGGCAGCCGGACCGGGACGCCGGGTGGGAGGTTGTTGATCCGGTGGACGCCGCTGGTGTCGCCGAAGACCCAGTCGAGGCGGCGCGCCTGGGCGCGCCAGCTGGTGTCGGCCCGCGGGCGGCGCGGTGATCTGGGCGCGGCCGTCCGTCGCCGGTCCGCAGCTTGCGGACCAGCCGCCAGTCGCCGCCGCCGTTGCGGCGCTGCAGCCGCACGATCCCGTTGACCGGCAGGCCGTTGCCGGTCTGCCACCGCACCGACACCCGGCACCGACTGCTCGTCGACCACCGAGTCGGGCCCACCGACGGTGACCCGGCTGCTGCGGCGCACGAGGGCGACGGGCACCGGCCCGGTCCGGTCGGGCTCGAGTCCACGGCGTCACCGGCGTACGACGCCCGGAAGACGTTGTCGGCCGCCCGACGGAACATCGTGGCGTCGACGACCGCGCGTCCGTCGTCGTCGGTGACCACGGTCTCGATCGGGCTCCAGGTCCCGGACTCGGCGGCGCTCGACCACCACCTGCCCGCCGACGACCGCGGTGCCGTCGGCATCGGCGCAGCCTGATCTGGAGGTGGGTGACCTGGTCGGCGTACGTCGGCTGCCCGGACATGGTCAGCCTGGTGGTGAGCCGGTGCGGCGTCGGCCGGTGCGGCCAGGCCGAGGGCCAGCACGATCGCGATCACTGGAGAGAGGGGGAACCCGAGGCGCATGGGGAGGATTGTGCCTCCTGTCCTCCTGTCTAGGGTGGAGGACATGGATGGTGGACCTGTGGTCATGGTCGTCGGAGCGGGCCCGGGCGTGAGCGGCTCGGTCGCCCGCCGGTTCGCACGGGAGGGCTACGACGTCGCGCTCGTCGGGATCGACGAGGACGCGCTGGCCGTCCTGAGCTGACGAGCTGCGCTCGCTGGGCGCGGCGGCGGAGTGGGCGGTCGTGGACATCACCGATGTCGACGCAGCCGCAGCGGAGATCGCGAAGCTGGGCGAGCGGTTCGGCCGGGTCGACGTGCTCCACTTCAACCCGAGCGCCTTCCGCGAGAAGGACCCGCTCTCCCTCACCGTGCCCGAGCTGCTGGAGGACGTGGCGCTCGGCGTCGGGGCGCTGCTGACCTCGGTGCAGGCAGCGCGGCCCTTCATGTCGGCCGGCGGCAGGGTGACCGTGACCGGCAGCATGGCCGCGGACAAGCCGTGGAACCAGGCGGCGTCGCTCGGTGTGCAGAAGGCGGGCGTCCGGAACCTCGTGCACAGCCTCGACACCACGCTCGAGCCCGACGGCATCCGCGCGGTGTCGGTGACCGTGCGCGGCACGCTGTCCAGGGAGGGCGCGTTCACCCCGGACCGGGTGGCCGAGGCCCTGTGGTCCGCGGCCAACCAGGACGAGTCGGCCTGGCGGACCGAGGTGCCGTACGAGGGCTGAGCCCGACGGTCAGCCCGGCCGGCGGACGAAGCGCAGCAGGCGGTACTCGAGCAGGCCGTCGCGGTGGCAGGCCTGGAGCGCGTCGCCGCCGACCAGCGACTGGGCCCACAGCGAGCGCCCCCGGACCCGGCGGAGCAGCGGCTGGGCGGCGTGGACGACCCGGTCGCGCGGGCGTCCGAGCCGCTGCAGCGGCGAGAGGTCGCGGGAGGCGACCAGGTCCAGGCCGGCGTCGGCGGCGAGCGCTGCGGCCTCGGGGACCGTCATCAGGCTCGAGGCGTGCCACCCGCTCTGGAAGTCGTCGAGCCGGTCATCGGCCACGGTCGACCGGTGAGGAAGTCGTCGATGACGACGAGGGCACCGCCCGGGAGCAGCGCGCCGGCGACCTCGCGGAAGAACGCCGAGGCCGGGTCGGCGTGGACGAACGACTCGATGGCGAACGCCAGGTCGAAGCCGGTGAGGTGCTCCGGCAGCGCGGTGAAGTCGCCCACCTCGAACCGGGCGTCGCCCCGCAGCGGACCACCTCGGTCGGCGAACCGCTTCGCCAGCCGGATCTGCTCCGGGCTGATCGAGACACCGACCACGTCGACCGGCCGCTGCTGGGCGACGTACAGAGCGGCGGTGCCGACCCCGCAGCCGAGGTCGAGCACCCGCTGGTCGTCCTGACCGAGCTCGTCGAGCACCAGGGCGTGGGCGTGCTGGAGGGCTGCGCGGCGGTTCGCGACGCCCGGCCCCCACAGCTCGCGGTGGAGGGCCCGGTGGCTGCCGGTGAGCAGGAACTTCCAGGTGTTCGCGTCGTAGTACTCGCGGACGCCGGGCACCATGCGGTCAGGCTAGACCGAGGTCGGGTACGCCGGACGCGGCTAGCGTGGAGAGTCTTCGCGGCTTCGGGGGAGGTACTCATGGCCGACCACACCGACCTGTTGGTGATCGGGGCCGGGCCCTATGCCTACTCCGCCGCCGCATACGCCCGCGAGCACGGCATCGACACGCGCGTCGTCGGGTCGGCCGATGGCGTTCTGGCGCGACCAGATGCCCGCCGACATGTACCTCCGCTCGGGCCCCGACTGGCACCTCGACGCCGCGGGCGAGCACACCTTCGAGGCCTTCTTCGAGGACCGCGGCCTCGACCCGGCCGACCACGACCCGATCCCGATCGGCGTCTTCCTCGACCACACGGACTGGTTCGCCGAGCAGAAGGGGCTGCGGTCGAGCAGCGCATGGTGGAGGACGCTGACGCGGCCGGACGGCGACGTTCGTGGCCACGATGGCCGACGGCGACACGATCACCGCCGACCAGGTGCTGGCCGCGCCCGGCATCCGCACTACGCCGCACCTGCCGGACTGGCGGACCGTGCCCGCAGGACGACGGTCGCACACCAGCGAGCTGGTCCGCTTCGACGACCTGGCCGGCGCCCGGGTGGTGATCGTCGGTGGCCGGCAGAGCGCCTACGAGTGGGCGGCCCTGCTGTGCGACCACGGCGCCGAGCGGGTCGACGTCGTGCACCGCCACGACACCCCCGCGTTCGCGCGAGGTCAGCTGGGCGTTCGTCGACGACTACGTCGAGCAGACGCTCGCGACCCGCGGCTGGTGGCGTCACCTG
This sequence comes from uncultured Actinomycetota bacterium, assembly GCA_963848795.1. Taxonomy (GTDB): domain Bacteria; phylum Actinomycetota; class Actinomycetes; order Propionibacteriales; family Nocardioidaceae; genus Nocardioides. The sequence goes on along the minus strand of CAWKEX010000008.1, from coordinate 4,046 downwards.
CCCGCCGATGAGCAGGCCGCGATCGCGTCGAGGTTCTGGCAGGTCGGCCGGCTCACGCTCGAGCACTGGCTGGTGCCACGGCTGGACCCCACGGTGGTGCACCGGCACCCGAGGTGCGAGGTGGTCGCGGTGGACGCGGCCTCCGACGACGCCGTACGCCTCACCCTCTCCGACGGCGAGACGCCTCGACGCCGACCACGTCGTCTTCGCCTCGGGCTACCGGGCCGACCTGGCCCGGGTGCCGTACCTCTCCGGCGTGCTGGACCGGATCTCGGTGACCGACGGCTTCCCCGACCTGTCGGAAGGGTTCGAGACCAGCCTGCCCGGCCTGTACGTCGTCGGCTTCTCGGCGACCCGCGACTTCGGCCCGTTCTACGGCTTCACCAAGGGCTGCCCGTCGGCGGCGCGGATCGTCGTGGACGAGATGCTCCGCTAGCGCACCTCGAGCTGGCGCAGGAATGCCCCGGATCCGAGCCATCACGACTCGGATCCGGGGCACCGTCATGGTGGAGCTGGCGGGAATCGAACCCGCGTCCTCGAGCGTCGAACCAGGTCTTCTCCGGGTGCAGTCAGTGATGTCGCATTTCTCGGCCCCGGCGCTCGCACTGACACGTCGCCGACAGGCCCAGTCAGGAAAAAGTCCCGATCAACCCTCCTGACAGGAGTCGATCAGCAAGTCTCCTAGATGACGCCAGGGTCCGGGACGGAGACGGATGCCCGGTCTGACGCTTCGATCACCGCTCAGGCGGCGAGAGCGAAGGAACTGCGCTTAGCGTTGGCAGTTATAGGTTTCCAGCGATCGTTTACGAGATGACGCTGGCTCCTCGACCCGCTTCCCCTGGAACTAACGTCCCAAGTCGAAACCGATCAGCCCCTTTTGAGTTGTGTGTTCAGTCTACGGGTGAACGCCGCCCAGAACCGAACTCATTCCTTGCCGGACGGGTCACACCGAAGAGCCGCGCACCGTTCTCCCAGCACACCGACCGCAGCCAGTCGTCCCCGAGGTCCAGCCGCGCCAGGCCCTCGAGCTGGTGGGCGTAGGGGTGCGGGATGGTCGGGAAGTCGCTGCCGAGCAGCACCTTCGGCTGCAGGTCGGCCAGGCGGTGCAGCGAGGTCGGGCGGGTACGGCGCATCGACGTCGAAGAAGTCCGTGAAGACCATCGTGGTGTCGAGGCGGACCTGCTCGAACCGCTCGGCGAGGGCGAGGAAGTCGGCGTACTCCGGCGCCCCCATGTGGGCGATGACCGCTGCCAGCCGCGGGAACCGGTCCAGCACGCGTCGCATCGGCTCGGGCCCGGTGTAGTCGTTGCCGACCGGACCGGAGCCGGCGTGGATCACCACCGGCGTACCGGCGTCCTCGAGCATCCCCCACACCGGGTCGAGGAGCGGGTCGTCGAGGTGGAACTCCCCCACCTGGACGTGGACCTTGAACACCTCGACGCCGTCGGCGAGCAGCTCCTCGACGTACGTCGCCGCCTCGGGCTCGGGGTAGAAGGTCGCCGACCAGAGCGACTCGGGCACCTCGCGGGCGAAGCCGCGGGCCCAGTCGTTGAGGTAGGCCGCGACGCCGGGCCGGTGGGCGTAGGGCAGCGTCGGGAACCGGCGAACCCCCATCGCCCGCAGGTGCTCGACCCGCTCGTCGTGCGGGCCGCGGTAGCGGATCGGCCACTCGCGACCGATCTTCGGGCCGGCCAGGTCGAACTGCTCGTAGACCCGTCGCTGGATGTTCTCGGGCAGGAAGTGGACGTGGACGTCGAAGAGCCCAGGGAGCCCGAGCCCTGCCCACCACGCCGGGACATCGGCGTCCTCTCACTCCATGCCCTTCGCGCGGCGGCCGAGGGCCTGCTCCTTCTCGCGGTTGGCCTGCCGCTCGGCCAGGGAGTGCCGCTTGTCCCAGGACTTCTTGCCCTTCGCCAGCGCGATCTCGACCTTGGCCCGGCCGTCGAGGAAGTAGAGCGCCAGCGGGATGACGGTGAGCCCCTTCTCGTTGACCCGGCGCTCGATCTTGTCGATCTCGTGGCGGTTCAGCAGGAGCTTGCGCTTGCGTCGGGCGGAGTGGTTGGTCCACGTGCCCTGGGTGTACTCCGGGATGTGGACGCCGTGCAGCCAGGCCTCGTGGCCCTCGATGTCGACGAAGCCGTCAGCCAGGGACGCGCGACCCATCCGCAGCGACTTCACCTCGGTCCCCATGAGGACCAGGCCGGCCTCGTAGGTGTCCTCGATGTGGTAGTCGTGCCGCGCCTTCTTGTTCTGCGCGATGAGCTTGCGCCCCTGGTCCTTCGGCATGGCGCCAGTCTCTCAGGGTGCGGCAACGGGATTGGCGATGGCTACATGTAGTTGTTCGGGTTCACGGGCTGGCCGTTGGCGAGCACCGTGAAGTGCAGGTGGCAGGCCGTCGACCAGCCGGTGGTGCCGGCGTACCCGATGACCTCGCCGCGGCCGACGTTCTGGCCGGTGCCGACGCGGTAGCCGGACAGGTGGTTGTAGACCACGGTGATGAACTTGCCGTTGACCATGCCGACCCCGAGGTAGAGCCGGTTGCCGTAGGACGAGGAGTAGTAGCGGGTGATCACCCGACCCGCCGCCGACGCGTAGAGGGGCTGGCCGCAGCCGGCACGGAAGTCGATGCCGTCGTGCAGCCCCCAGTAGCCGTAGATCGGGTGGCTGCGGTAGCCGAAGGGCGAGGTGACGATGCCGGGCACGGGCGGTCCAGGAAACCGCCGGAGGCGCCGTTGAAGCCGCCGCGAGAGCGGGCCGCCTTGCGGGCCTCGGCGAGGATCAGCTGCTTGATCCGCGCCTCCTCCCGGCGCGAGCTCCCGCAGCACCCTCAGGTCGTGCTGGCGGGCCCGAGCAGCCTCCTGACGGGCAGCGCGCCGGTCGGCCACCAGAACCTGCGACGGCCTGCTTGGCCTCGAGCGCCTGGTTGCTTGAGGTCCTTCATCTCCACGAGGTGCTCCGCCGCGGCGGCGCGCTGTACGGCGACCTCGTCCCGGGCCTCCTCGACCTGCTGCTCGCGGACCTCGAGCAGGACCTCGGCGGCGCGAAGGTCGTCGTAGACCCGGGTCTCGCTGTCGACGAGGACGTGGTTGGCCTCGATCTGGCGGGTCAGGTCCGAGGGGCTCTGCGCCTGCAGCAGAGAGGTGAAGGCCATCAGCTCGGGGTCACCGTTCTGGTAGAGCGAGTTGACCGTGTCGGTGACCTCGTCCTGCTGCGTGGTCAGGGCGATCCGCCCGTCGGCGAGGTCGGCCTCGGCGCGCTCGAGGCGCTCCACCGCGGCCTCGAGCTTGAGCTGCATCTGCTCGTCCCGGGCCCGGGCGGCGTCCAGCCGGGCGCGGACCTCGGCCAGGTGGTTGCGGGCGCTCGTCCAGCTCGGCGTGCGCAGCTTCGAGGCGGGCGTTGGCGCGTCGCGCGCGGGCGCTGGAGCCCTCGAGGTCGTCGTGGGCCGACTCGACCTTCTGGTGGACCGACCTCTGCTTGTGCTTGAGGTCCTCGGCGTGGGCCAGGGGGACAGTCAGCGCGCCAGCCGCCAGGGCACAGGCCGCGACCGCGGCTGCCCAGCGTCGGCGGGCGGTACGGGGGAAGAAGCGCACCGGGTCTGCCTTCGGCATCTTGGGGAAGTAACCCCCCGAAGGTAACCGGCGCGACTCACACTTTGAGGTATTTGCGGGTCAGTGCGAGTGTCGGCAGCAGCGTCAGCAGCGGACCGAGTATGCCGACCACGAGGACCGCGACGAGGTACTCCGGCCAGCCGACCCAGGGCATGAAGCCGACCATGCTCTCGAACTGCTTCTCCACCGCGAAGTACATGAACGCCGCCAGGGAGCCGGCCGCCATGCCGACTCCGATCACCGCGGTCACCAGCGCTTCGAGCAGGAACGGCAGGGCGATGTAGAGCGTGGAGGCGCCGACCAGGCGCATGATGCCGATCTCCTTGCGCCTTGCGAAGGCCGCGAGCCTGATGGTGTTCGCGACCAGCAGGAGTGCGGCGAGCACCAGGAAGACCGCCACCAGGAAGGCGCCGTACTTCATTGCGTTGATGGCGTTCA